>CBDDLJ010000023.1:0-153862 GCA_965230635.1 Gammaproteobacteria bacterium | reverse complement strand
TTTAAAAGGTATGTTAATGCAAGGCATGTCAGTTAGCGGAGATTTTTCTCCGGCTAGATTTTCAGTTGATATTTCAGGTGTTTTATTAAGAACCATTGATGACATGTCTGAGGTGATAGCATTATCTGCTGTCGGTTGTGTAGTAGAATGGCTATCCATAAGACCTCCTGTTGCAATATAATCACAATATTCCGATACGGATGATATTAGTAAACTGTATCGCTGATCATCAACAAAATAATGTTTTATTTTTTAACTTAAGGCGCCCAAGTGTTTTATTTATACAACCCTATTGATTGTTCCTGTTTGAGCTTCCTAATTTGGCTAAGAATAATAACATATCCCAAAGCATTTATCACCTTGCTTTAGATTTGTTTGTTAGTAACATGCAAATTGACCCCTTAGAGATTCGTACATTTTAACGACATTTCGTAGTAAGGTAGCGATAAATCTCGATATTTTTAAAGAAATAGCTTTTAGCCCATCTTATTTTTTCGAAATAGCCTATTGAAAATTTTTTAAATGGGATCATACTGTTCTGATCGTTATCAATGGAGTTTAATATGCTAACAACCTTTTTAGCATTTAATGGTATTCAGCAACAATTATTTCACATATTTTAATTGATGTTTAGTCAATTTTAAGAGGCGAAATAATTACGTAACCCGATGAGTATTATTGCAGCTTGTTTGGCTACTGCGCTTTTCAGTATGTTGTGAAGAAAAAAAACTCATTACTGATTTAGAAAATAAATTCAACTTAGAGAGAGTACTTATTGAATTGTCAATACTTATTCGGTAAGATTGCAGATCTTTCTGGATTTTTTGATAAGCGGTGGCGGTAATGTTAACTTTTCTGTTTGTCCTGCTTGCGTCACCAGCACAGTGCCGGCTTGCTTATACACTAATACACGATGTTTTACTAATTGCTCCCTAATATACTGGCGACCTTTATCATGGGTTTTCTTATACAAAGGCAATAGTAAATGCACTGGGATATCAACGTGTTGTGATAGGTCTTTCCCAACACTATCTTTGACAAATAAACTGTCTAGAAAGGCTTGAGGTTTATTTGGCCACTTTGGCAATTGTTGAATTATGCTTCTTGCTAGATGGACGCGAACATAATTATCTACCGTCTCATCCCGAAGTAACGCCCATACTGCATCCACCAATTCTGGGGTTTGTGACAAATGCGCAATGGCGCTTTTCGCCAGCTCGCCGCAAGCATCATACCTTACCGTCTCGTCCCGAAGTAACGCCAACACCGTATCCACCCAATTCTGGGGTTTGTGACAAATGCGCAATCGCGCTTATCGCCAGATCGCAGCGAGCATATCCGTTCACTTGCTTATCTCGAAAGAACGTCCATACCGCATCCACCAACTCTGGAGTTTGTGATATATGCGAAACGGCGCTTATCGCCAGATCGCAACGAGCATATCCAGCCACTTGCTCATCCCGAAGGAGCACCAATACTACATCGATAAATTCTGGGATTTGTGACAAATGTGAAACGGCACCTCTCGCCAGTTTGACGCGAACATAACCTCTTACCTTTTCATCTCGAAGCAATGCCAATACCGAATCCGCACATTCTGGGGTTTGTAACAAGTGCGCAACAGCGTTTTCAGCCAGCTCAGCACGAACATATTTATCCACTTGCTCATTTCGAAGGAACACCCATACCGCATCCACCAATTCTGGGGTTTGTGACAAATGCGTAACGGCGTTTCTCGCCAGATCGCCACGAACATAATCCTTTACTGTTTCATCCCGAAGTAATGCCAATACCGCATCCACCAATTCTGGGGTTTGTGGCAAATGCGAAACGGCACCTATCGCAAGCCTGACGCGAACATAACCCCCTACCGTCTCATCCCGAAGCAACGCCAATACCGCATCCATACATTCTGGGTTTGTAACAAGTGCGTAACAGCGCTTTTAGCCAGTTCGGCGCGAACATATTCACCCACTTGCTCTCTCGAAGGAATACCCATACCGTATCCACCAATTCTGGAGTTGGTGATAAGTGCGCACCTGCACTTATCGCCAGATCGCCGCGAACATAAATATTTACCATCTCATCCCGAAGTAACGCCCATACCGCATCCACCAATTCTGGAGTTTGTGACAAATGCAAAACGGCATCTCTCGCCAGTTTGACACGAATAGAATTATCTACCGTCTCATCTCGAAGTAACGTCAATACCGCATCCACAAATCCTGGGGTTTGTGACAAATGCGAAACGGCACCTCTCGCCAGCTTGACACGAATAGAATTATCTACCGTCTCATCTCGAAGTAACGCCAATGCCGCATACACAATTCCTGGGGTTTGTGACAAATGCGCAACGGTGATTTCCGCCAGCTCGTAACAAACATATTTACTTACCGTCTCATCCCGAAGTAGCGCCAATACCGCATCCATCAATTCTGGGATTTGTGAAAAATGCGAAACGGCATTTTTTGCCAGCGCACTGCGAACATACCCATCTGCTTGCTCATCTCGAAGGAACACCCATACCGTATCCACCAATTCTGGGGTTTGTGATAAATGCGAAATGGCGCTTCTCGCCAGCGCACTGCGAACAGAACCCCTTACTGTATCATCCCGAAGGAATACCCATACCGCATCCACCAATTCTGGGGTTTGTGACAAATGCGCCAACAGCGCTTCTCGCCAGTGCGACGCGAACAAAATCCTTTACCGTCTCATCCCGAAGTAGCGCCCATACCGCATTGGCATTCAAACGAATAACCCTAGGACACATGGACAAAGTATCTATTGTAGTCCGCTGCCATGCTTGTGGCAGCTCATTAAACCGCTTTATACGACGTTTAACTGCCCGCAACAAGGTTTGTTGCGGTAAGCCTAGTGCCTTTGTGTCGGTACTAGAGGACAAGCTTGATGCCAAACAACGTATCAGCAAATCAAACTCAACAATACCAAGCCAGTCTTTGGGACCTGCTACTAAAATCGAAAGAAAATTATTTAATGCTGTCGGATATCGATTCAGCAAACCAGCTACCGATGGCCATACTAAGTTGAAGCTCGAATGATATTTATACCTATGAATCACTTGCGTTAAGTGTGTTTTTTGTTTCTTTGCGCCTTGTCTCAACGTCACTGCTATTACGTTTGCCGCTAAAAACTCTTGAAACGATAAATGGAGAAATTCATACCTCTGTTGTTCTCTTATTGCACGTCCGACTTGCTTCAATAAGCCTAATGCTTTCAAACGCTGGCACATTGAGTTGCTTTAGCCGGTTCGCCGATAATAATGTGGAGCTTTCATCACTGCCTTGAATACCTTTTAACCAGCTAATGGGTAATTGCACGGTATCCTGCCGTAACCCTTCAAATGCCCAACACCCTAACGTGTCCAACAAACAACGGATACTGGGGACTTCTAATACCATCTGATCATCTAATAACTTATTTTCATCCAATTCACCTATTTTGGCTAGATAGCGCCGGCATACATTCAGCATCAGCCATTCATACAAATTACTCACCGACATCTCATTCAGTAGTACCGGCTTATCCTGTTGACAGGTGGTTTCCCACCAGGTTTTGAGTAAATACGCATTAATCGGGATATGCGCTATCGCCCAAAGGCCTGGATTCTGTTTTATGTCTTTAATAAAATTAGTTGTATGCTCAGTGGCACCCAAATGTTTCTTAAAAAACGCCGGCACATCCTCATCGGAAAAGCCTTGGATTTCCACCAACCCGTCATGGCTTAGCCATTGCTGTAAATTGCCTATTGCATAAGGCCTTGTCGTCACCAACTTCTTAAACGGTAACTGAAATAGTTGCACCAGCAAGTTGCGCCAATATGTCTTTTTAGGTGCTGGCAGCTCATCCAATCCATCCAACAAAAGCAAACAGGACTCCGGCGCACTTTTCAACGTGGTCAACAATTGCCTTGCCTCATCTAAGCGGATATCTAACTGACCCCAACATGCACAGCGTAATAGTTCCGCTATATCCTTTGTTTGCAGACTCAATGCCTTAGGTTGCAAATCACGGCACCGGACAATAAGCACTGTCTCAAAATCTGACCACAAGCCTTCTGTACCCGTGCCTTGTTTGAAAAGCGCCCATTGGTAAGCAATATAATCCACCAAAGTCGTCTTCCCTACACCTGCTGCCCCGTATACCGCAACCGTATCGATAGATGCTGGCGACCTGCGGTTGGCATCTTGATAGGCTGAGGGTTGAAACAAATCACCCTGTGCGATAGCTTCTTTTTTACCGGCTAGTCTATCGCGCGCTCGTAACGGTTTGTGAGAATGTTTATCGTCATTGCTTTGCGTTACTTCATTTGTCTCATCAGCTGTCACCACCATCTGAAGATTGACAAAATAATCCGCTAGCGAAAAGTAATCTGTATCAAATAAGCGCTTGTTCACAAAGCTTGTCTCGGTATAGCAGGCTGTTAATTGTGTTTGCAAGCGTTGCAGTAAATCAGGGGAAACAGGCTGCGCTTGAGATAGCTGACTTTCAGCTTTATTAAGACTATCGTTAATGGTTAGGCTCACATTGATCTGCGCTTGCTCCGAAGCAGAAATACTTTTAAAAGGTATGTTAATGCAAGGCATGTCAGTTAGTGGAGATTTTTCTCCGGCTAGATTTTCAGTTGATATTTCAGGTGTTTTATTAAGGACCATTGATGACATGTCTGAAGTGATTGCATTATTTGCTGCCGGTTGCTTAGTAGAACGGTTATCCATAAGACCTCCTGTTGCAATATAATCACAAAAATTGGCTCATCACAATATTCCGATACGGATGATATTAGTAAACTGTATCGCTGATCATCAACAAAATAATGTTTTATTTTTTAACTTAAGGCGCCCAAGTGTTTTTATTTATACAACCCTATTGATTGTTCCTGTTTGAGCTTCCTAATTTGGCTAAGAATAATAACATATCCCAAAGCATTTATCATCTTGCTTTAGATTTGTTTGTTAGTAACATGCAAATTGACCCCTTAGAGATCCGCACATTTTAACGACATTTCGTAGTAAGGTATCGATAAATCTCGATATTTTTAAAGAAATAGCTTTTAGCCCATCTTATTTTTTCAAAACAGTCTATTGAAAATTTTTTAAATGGGATCATGCTGTTCTGATCGCTATCAATGGAGTTTAATATGTTAACAATCTCTTTAGCATTTAATGGTATTCAGCAACAATTATTTTATATATTTTAATTGATATTTAGTCAATTTTAAGAAGCGAAATAATTACGTAATCCAATGAGTATTGTTGCAGCTTGTTTGCCCACTGCGCTTTTCAGTATGTTGTGAAGAAAAAAAACTCGTTACTGGCTTAGAAAATAAATTCAACTTAGAAAGAGTGCTTACTGAATTGTCAATATTTATTCGGTAAGGTTGCAGATCTTTCTGGATTTTTTGGATAAGCGGTGGCGGTAATGTTAATTTTTCTGTTTGTCCTGCTTGCGTCACCAGCACAGTGCCGGCTTGCTTATACATTAATACACGATTTTCTATTAATTGCTCTTTAATATACTGGCGAACCCTTATCATGGGTTTTCTTATACAAAGGCAGTAGTAAATGCACTGGGATATCGACGCGCTGTGATAAGTCATACCCAACACTGTCTTTGACAAATAAACTGTCTAGAAAGGCTTGAGCTTTATTTGGCCACTTGGGCAGTTGTTGAATTGCGCTTTCCGCCAGCGCGCAGCGAGCATAATCACTTACCGCCTCATCCCGAAGTAACACCAATACTGCATCCACTAATTCTGAGGTTGGTGACAAATGCGCAACAGCGCTTTCCGCTAGGTCGCAGCGAGCATCATCACTTACTGTCTTATCCCTAAGTAACGCCCATACCGCATCCACCAATTCTGGAGTTTGTGACAAATGCGCAACGGCGCTGCTCGCCAGCTTGCCGCGAACATATCCATCTATTTGCTCATCCCGAAGGAATGCCAATACCGCATCCACCAATTCTGAGGTTTGTGACAAATGCGCAATGGCGCTTTTCGCCAGCTTGCCGCGAACATATTCACTCATTTGCTCATTCCGAAGGAACGCCAATACCGCATCCACCAATTCTGGGGTTTGTGACAAATGCGCAACGGCGCTGCTCGCCAGATCACCGCGAACGTATCCATCTATTTGCTCATCCCGAAGGAACGCCAATACCGCATTCACCAATTCTGGAGTTTGTGATAAATGCGCAACGACGCTTCTCGCCAAATGGCCGCGAACATAATCTACTACCGTCTCATTCCGAAGTAACACCCATACCGCATCCATCAATTCTGGGGTTTGTGGCAAATGTGCAACGGCGCTGCTCGCCAGATCGCTGCGAACATATCCATCTATTTGCTCATTCCGAAGTAACGCCCATACCGCATCCATCAATTCTGGGGTTTGTGGCAAATGTGCAACGGCGCTGCTCGCCAGATCGCTGCGAACATACTTGCTTACCGTCTCATCCCGAAGGAACGCCCATACCGCATCCACAAATTCTGGGGTTTGTGATAAATGTGCAATGGCGCTTTTCGCCAGCGCGTCGCGAACTTCATTTCTTACCGCCTCATCCCGAAGGAGCGCCCATACCGCATCCACCAATTCTCGGGTTGGTGACAAATGCATAACAGTGCTTATCGCCAGCTTGCCGCGAACATATCCATTCACTCGGTTATCCCGAAGGAACGCCCATACCGCATCCACAAATTCTGGGGTTTGTGACCAATGCGCAACGGCGCTGCTCGCCAGTGCGCCGCGAACAACTCCATTCACTTGGCTATCCCGAAGGAACGCCCATACTGCATCCACACATTTTGGGGTTGGTGACAAATGCGCAACGATGCTTTTCACCAGCGCGCCGCGAACATACTTACTTACCGTCTCATCCCGAAGGAGCGCCCATACCATATCGGGATTCAAGTAAATGAGCCTAGGATACATGGACAAGGCATCTACTGTAGCCCACTGCCATGCTTCTGGCAGCTTGCTAAACCGCTGTATACGTTGTTTAACTGCCCGCAACAAGGTTTGCTGTCGTAAGCCTAGTGCATTTGTGTCGGTACTAGAGAGCAAGCTTGATGTCAAACAACGCATCAGCAAACCAAATTCAGCAATACCAACCCAGTCTTTGGGACCTGCTATTAGAATCGACAGAAAATCATTTAATGCTGCCGGATATCGACTCAACAAACCGGCTACCGATGGCCATACTAGGGTGAAATTGGGATGATATTTATACCTATGAATGACTTGCATTAAGCGTGTTTTTTTTTCCTTTGCGCTTTGCCTCAACGTCACTGCTATCACATTTGCTACTAAAAATTCTTGAAACGATAAATGGAGAAATTCATATATTTGTTGTGCTTCTATTGCGCGCCCGACTTGCTTCAATAAACCTAATGCTTTCAACGCTGGCACATTGAGTTGCTTTAGTCGATTTGCCGATAATAATGTGGGGCTTTCATCACTGTTCTGAACGCCTTTTAACCAACTGATGGGTAGTTGCACGGTATCCCGCTTTAACCCTTCAAAGGCCCAACACCCTAATGTGTCCAATAAACAACGGATACTGGGGACTTCTAATACCATCTCATCATCTAATAACCTATTTTCATCTAATTCACCTATTTTAGCGAGATAGCGTCGGCACACATTCACCATCAACGACTCATACAAATTACTCACTGACATCTCACTCAGCAGTATCGGCTTATCGTGTTGACAGGTGGTTTTACACCAGATTTTGAATAAATACGCGTTAATCGGGATATGCACTATCGCCCAAAGGTCTGGATTCTGTTTTATGTCTTTAATAAAATTGTTTGTACGCTCAGTGGCCCCCAAATGCTTCTTAAAAAACGTCGTCACATTCTTATCGGAAAAGCCTTGGATTTCCACCAGCCCGTCATGGCTTAGCCATTGCTTTAAATTGCCTATCGTATAAGGCCTTGTCGTCACCAACTTCTTAAACGGTAACTGAAATAATTGCACTAGCAAGTTGCACCAATACGTCTTTTTAGGTACTGGCAGTTCATCCAATCCATCCAATAAAAGCAAACAGGACTCCGGTGCGCTTTTCAACGTGGTCAGTAATTGCCTTGCCTCATCTAAGTGAATATCTAACAGACCCCAACACGCATAGCGTAATAGTTCGACTATATCCTTCACTTGTGTGCCTGGCCCCAATGGATCAGGTTGTAAATCACGACACCGGACAATAAGCACCGTCTCAAAATCTGACCACAATCCTTCTTTGCCCGCGCCTTGTCTGAACAGCGCCCATTGGTAAGCAATATAATCCACCAAGGTTGTCTTCCCTACACCCGCAGCACCGGATACCACAACCGTATCAATAGATGCTGGTGACTTGCCATTGTCATCTTGATAGTCTGAGGGTTGAAACAATCTACTCGGTACAATAGCTTTTTTTTCACCGGCCAGTCTATCGCGCTCTCGTAACGGTTTGTGAGAATGTTTATCGTCATTGCTTTGCGTTACTTCATTTGTCTCATCAGCTTTCACCACCATCTGAAGATTGACAAAATAATCTGCTAGCGAAAAGTAATCTGTATCAAATAAGCGCTTGTTCACAAAGCTTATCTCGGTATAGCAGGCTGTTAATTGTGTTTGCAAGCGTTGCAGTAAATCAGGGGAAACAGGCTGCGCTTGAGATAGCTGACTTTCAGTTTTATTAAGACTATCCTTAATTGTTAGGCTCACATTGATCTGCGCTTGCTCGGAAGCAGAAATACTTTTAAAAGGTATGTTAATGCAAGGCATGTCAGTTAGCGGAGATTTTTCTCCGGCTAGATTTTCAGTTGATATTTCAGGTGTTTTATTAAGAACCATTGATGACATGTCTGAGGTGATAGCATTATCTGCTGTCGGTTGTGTAGTAGAATGGCTATCCATAAGACCTCCTGTTGCAATATAATCACAAAAATTGGCTCATCACAATATTCCGATACGGATGATATTAGTAAATTGTATCACTGACCATCAACAAAATAATGTTTTATTTTTTAACTTAAGGCGCCCAAGTGTTTTATTTATACAACCCTATTGATTGTTCCTGTTTGAACTCCCTAATTTGGCTAAGAATAATAACATATCCCAAAGCATTTATCATCTTGCTTTAGATTTGTTTGTTAGTAACATGCAAGTTGACCCCTTAGAGATCCGTACATTTTAACGACATTTCGTAGTAAGGTAGCGATAAATCTCGATATTTTTAAAGAAATAGCTTTTAGCCCATCTTATTTTTTCGAAACAGCCTATTGAAAATTTTTTAAATGGGATCATACTGCTCTGATCGTTATCAATGGGGTTTAATATGTTAACAACCTCTTTAGCATTTAATGGTATTCAGCAACAATTATTTCACATATTTCACATATTTTAATTGATGTTTAGTCAATTTTAAAAAGCGAAATAATTACGTAACTCGATGAGTATTATTGCAGCTTGTTTGGCTACTGCGCTTTTCAGTATGTTGTGAGGAAAAAAAACTTATTGCTGACTTAAAAAATAAATTTAACTTAGAAAGAGTGCTGACTGAATCGTCAATATTTATTCGGTAAGCTTGCAGATCTTTCTGGATTTGTTGGATAAGCGGTGGCGGTAATGTTAATTTTTCTGTTTGTCCTGCTTGCGTCACCAGCACGGTGCCGGCTTGCTCATACACTAATACATCATGTATTAATAATTGCTTCCTAATATAATAGCGACCCCCATAACGGGTTTTATTATACAAAGGCAATAGTAAATGCACTGGGATATCGGCGTACTGTGATAGAACATCCCAATCACTGCCTTTGACAAATGAACTGTCTAGAAAGGCTTGGACTTTATTTGATCGTTTGGGTAATAGTTGAATTGCTTTTTTCATCAACCGACCGCGAATATGCCTGCTTACTGTCTCATCCCGGAGGAACACCCATACCGCATCCACAAATTCTGGAGTTTGTGACAAATGCGCAACGGCGCTTATCGCCAGCGAGCCGCGAACATACTTACTTACCGTCTCATCCTGAAAGAACACACATACCGCATCCACAAATTTTGGGGTTTGTAACAAATGCGCAACAGCTCTGCTCGCCAGATTGCCGCGAACAGAATCCCTTACTGTCTCATCCCGAAGTAACGCCCATACCGCATCCACGAACTCTGGGGTTTGTGACAAATGTGCAACGGCGCTGCTCGCTAGCTCGATACGAACAGAATCCTTTACCGTCTCATCCCGAAGGAACACTAATATTGCACCCACCAATTCTGGGGTTTGTGACAAATGCGCAATGGCGCTTATCGCTAGATTGCAGCGAGCAAAATCTCCTATCGTTTCATTCCGAAAGAACGCCAATACCTTATCTGAAAATTCTGGGGTTTGTGACAAATGCACAACAGCGCCTTTTGCCAGCTCGATGCGAACAGAAACTCTTACCGTCTCATCCCGAAGGAACGCCAATACCAGATCCGCAAACTCTGGAGTTTGTGACAAATGTGCAGCAGTGCTGCTCGCCAGCGTGCTGCGAATATAATCATTTACCGTCTCATCCCGAAGGAACGCCAATAGCTCATTCACAAACTCTGGGGTTTGTAACAAATGTGCAGCAGCGCTGCTCGCCAGCGTGCTGCGAACATAATCATTTACCGTCTCATCTCCAAGGAACGCCAATACCTCATTCGCAAATTCTGGGGTTTGTAACAAATGTGCAGCAGCGCTGTTCGCTAGCGTGCTGCGAACATAATCATTTACCGTCTCATCTCTAAGGAACGCCAATATCTCATTCGCAAATTCTGGGGCTTGTAACAAATGTGCAGCAGCGCTGCACGCCAGCGTGCTGCGAACATAATCATTTACTGTCTCATCCCCAAGGAACGTCAATACCACATCCACAAATTCTGGTGTTTGTGACAAATGTGCAGCAGCGCTTCCTGCTAGGTCGCAGCGAACATAATCATTTACTGTCTCATCCCGAAGTAACGCCAATACCACATCCACCAATTCTGGGTTTGGTGACAAATGCGCAATGGCGTTTTTCGCCAGCTTGCTGCGCTCATAATTCCCTACCGTCTCATCCCGAAGTAACGCCAATACCACATCCACAAATTCTGGTGTTTGTGGCAAATGCGCAACAGCGCTGCTCGCAAACTTGCCACGAGTATGCTTACCTACCGTCCCATCCCGAAGTAACGCCAATACCACATCCACAAATTCTGGTGTTTGTGACAAATGTATAACAGCGCTTCTCGCTAGGTCGCAGCGAACATAACCCTTTACCGTCTCATCCCGAAGTAACACCAATACCACATCCACAAATTCTGGGTTTGGTGACAAATGCGCAATGGCATTTTTCGCCAGCGTGCCGCGAACATAACCACTTACCGTCTCATCCCGAAGGAGTGCCGATATCGCATCTACCAATTCTGGGGTTTGTGACAAATGCACAATGGCGCTGCTTGCCAGCTCGACGCGAACATATTTATTTACTGTCTCGTCCCGAAGTAACGCCAAGACCAGATCCACACATTCTGGAATTGGTGACAAATTCGCAACAGCGCTGCTCGCCAGCTTGCCGCGAAAATAATTACTTACCGTCTCATTCCGAAGGAACGCCCATACTGTATCGGCATTCAAGCGAATGAGCCTAGGACACGTGGACAAGGTATCTATTGTAGTCGACTGCCATTCTTCTGGCAGCTCGTTAAACCGCTTTATGCGTTGTTTAACTGCTCGCAACAAGGTCTGCTGTCGTAAGCCTAGTGCCTTTGTGTCGGTACTAGAGGACAAGCTTGACTCCAAGCAACGCACCATTAAATCAAACTCAACAAAACCAACCCAGCCTTTGGGGCCTGCTACTAAAATCGACAGAAAATCATTCAATGCTGCCGGATATCGCCTCAACAATCCGGCTACCGATGGCCATACTAAGGTGAAGTTGGAATGATATTTATACCTATGAATAATTTGCGTTAAGTGTGTTTTTTTCTTCTCTACGCTTTGTCTCAACATCACGGCTATCACGTTTGCCGCTAAAAATTCTTGAAACGATAAATGGAGAAATTCATACCTCTGTTGTTCTCTTATTGCATGCCCGACTTGCTTTAATAAGCCTAATGCTTTCAACGTTGGCATATTGAGTTGCTTTAACCGATTCGTCGATAATAATGTGGGGCTTTCATCATTATCTTGAACACCTTTTAACCAACTGATGGGTAGTTGCGCGGTATCCTGCCGTAACCCCTCAAAGGCCCAACACCCTAACGTGTCCAATAAACAACGGATACTGGGGACTTCTAATACCATTTCATCATCTAATAACTTATTTTCATCCAATTCACCTATTTTAGCGAGATAGCGCCGGCACACATTCACCATCAGCGATCTATACAAATTACTCACTGACATCTCACTCAGCAGTACTGGCTTATCCTGTTGACAGGTGGTTTCCCACCAGATTTTGAGTAAATACGCATTAATCGGGATATGCACTATCGCCCAAAGGTCTGGATTCTGCTTTATGTCTTTAATAAAATTATTGGTACGCTCAGTCGCTCCCAAATGCTTCTTAAAAAACGTCTTCACATTCTTATCGGAAAAACCTTGGATTTCCACCAACCCGTTATGGCTTAGCCATTGCTGTAAATTGCCTATCGCATAAGGCCTTGTCGTCACCAACTTCTTAAACGGTAACTGAAATAATTGCACCAGCAAGTTACGCCAATACGTCTTTTTAGGTACTGGCAGTTCATCCAACCCATCCAATAAAAGCAAACAGGACTCCGGTGCGCTTTTCAACGTGGTCAGTAATTGCCTTGCTTCATCTAAGTGAATATCTAACGGACCCCAACACGCATAGCGTAATAGTTCGACTATATCCTTCACTTGTGTGCCTGGCCCCAATGCCTTAGGTTGCAAATCACGGCACCGGACAATAAGCACCGCCTCAAAATCTGACCACAACCCTTCTTCGCCCGCGCCTTGTTTGAAAAGCGCCCATTGGTAAGCAATATAATCCATTAAGGTCGTCTTCCCTACACCTGCCGCCCCGGGTACCACAACCGTATCGATAGATGCTGGTGACTTGCCATTGGCATCTTGATAGGCTGAGGGTTGAAACAATTTACTCGGTACAATAGCTTTTTTTTCACCGGCCAGTCTGTCGCGCGCTCGTAACGGTTTGTGAGAGCGTTTATCGTCATCGCTTTGCGTTACTTCATTTGTCTTATCAGCTGTCACCACCATCTGAAGATTGACAAAATAATCCGCTAGCGAAAAGTAATCTGTATCAAATAAGCGCTTGTTCACAAAGCTTGTCTCGGTATAGCAGGCTGTTAATTGTGTTTGCAAGCGTTGCAGTAAATCAGGGAAAACAGGCTGCGTTTGAGATAGCTGACTTTCAGTTTTATTAAGACTATCGTTAATGGTTAGGCTCACATTGACCTGCGCTTGCTCCGAAGCAGAAATACTTTTAAAAGGTATGTTAATGCAAGGCATGTCAGTTAGGGGAGATTTTTCTCCGGCTAGGTTTTCAGTTGATATTTCAGGTGTTTTATTAAGGGCTATTGATGACATGTCTGAGGTGATTGCATTATTTGCTGCCGGTTGCTTAGTAGAACGGTTATCCATAAGACCTCCTGTTGCAATATCATCACAAAAATTGGCTCATCACAATATTCCGATACGGATGATATTAATAAACTGTATCGCTGACCATCAACAAAATAATGTTTTATTTTTTAACTTAAGGCGCCCAAGTGTTTTATTTATACAACCCTATTGATTGATCCTGTTTGAGATCGCTAGTTTGGCTAAGAATAATAACATATCCCAAAGCATTTATCATCTTGCTTTAGATTTGTTTGTTAGTAACATGCAAATTGACCTCTTAGAGATCCGTACATTTTAATGACATTTCGTAGTAAGGTATCGATAAATCTCGATATTTTTAAAGAAATAGCTTTTAGCCCATCTTATTTTTTCGAAATAGCCTATTGAAAATTTTTTAAATGGGATCATACTGCTCTGATCGTTATCAATGGAGTTTAATATGTTAACAACCTCTTTAGCATTTAATGGTATTCAGCAACAATTATTTCACATATTTTAATTGATGTTTAGTCAATTTTAAGAAGCGAAATAATTACGTAACCCGATGAGTATTACTGCAGCTTGTTTGGCTACTGCGCTTTTCAGTATGTTGTGAAGAAAAAAAACTCATTACTGATTTAGAAAATAAATTCAACTTAGAAAGAGTACTTACTGAATTGTCAATACTTATTCGGTAAGATTGCAGATCTTTCTGGATTTTTTGGATAAGCGGTGGCGGTAATGTTAACTTTTCTGTTTGTCCTGCTTGTGTCACTAGGACAGTGCCGGCTTGCTCATACACTAATACACCATATTTTACTAATTGCTTCCTAATATACTGGCGACCCTTACTATGGGTTTTTTTGTACAAAGGCAATAGTAAATGCACTGGGATATCAGCGCGCTGCGATAGGTCCTCCCCAACACTGTCTTTGACAAATAAACTGTCTAGAAAGGCTTGGACTTTATTTGGCCACTTTGGTAATTGTTGAGCTGCGCTTCTCGCCAGATAGCCGCGAACATGATTACTTACCTTCCCATCCCGAAGTAACGCCAATACTGCATCCAGACATTCTGGGGTTTGTGACAAATGCGCACCTGCGCTTTCCGCCAGCTTGCCGCGAACATATCTACTTAGCGTCTTCTCATCCCGAAGGAGCGCCGATACCACATCTGCCAATTCTGGGGTTGGTGGCAAATGCTCAACGGCTCCTCTTGCCAGCTTGCAGCGAAAACTTCTATACAATTGCTCATCTCTAAGGAGTGCCCATACCGCATCCATCAATTGTGGGATTGGTGGCAAATGTGCAACGACGCTTCTTGCCAGCTTGCAGCGAACAGAATCATTTACCTTCTCATCCCGAAGTAACGCCCATACCACATCTACCAATTCTGGGGTTTGTGAAAAATGTGCAAGGGCTCTTCTCGCCAGCTTGCAGCGAACAGAGGCATTTACCTTCTCATCCCGAAGTAACGCCCATACCACATCTACCAATTCTGGAGTTTGTGACCAATGCGCAACGGCTTTTCTCGCCAGCGTGCTGCGAAAATATCCACTCATTTGCACATCCCGAAGTAACGCCCATACCGTATCCATCAATTCTTGTGTTTGTGATAAATGCGCAACGGCGTTTATCCCCAGCGTGGTGCGAACATAATCACTTACCGTCTTATCCCGAAGGAATGCCCATAACTTATCCACAAATTCTGGGGTTTGTGACAAATGTGCAACGGCGACTTCCGCCAACTTGCAGCGAACGTCTATACCTACTTGTTCATCCCGAAGGAACACCCATATCGCATCTACCAATTCTGGGGTTTGTGAAAAATGTGCAGCGGCGCTGCTCGCCAGCTTGCAGCGAACATATCCACTCATTTGCACATCCCGAAGGAATGCCAATACTGTACCCACCAATTCTGGGGTTTGTGAAAAATGTGCAGCGGCGCTGCTCGCCAGCTTGCAGCGAACATATCCACTCATTTGCACATCCCGAAGGAATGCCAATACTGTATCCACCAATTCTGGGGTTTGTGACCAATGCGCAACGGTGCTGCTCGCCAGCGCGCCACGAACATATCTATCCACTTGCTCATCTCGAAAGAAGGCCCATACTGCATCCACAAATTCTGGGGTTTGTGACAAATGCGCAACGGCGCTGCTCGTCAGATCGCAGCGAACATACTTACTTACCTTCTCATCCCGAAGGAACGCCCATAATGCATCTACCAATTCTGGAATTTGCAACAAATGTGCAACAATCCTTATCGCCAGCTTGCTGCGAAGAAAACCACTTATTGTCTCATCCCGAAGTGACGCCAATACCGCACCCACTAACTCTGGGGTTTGTGACAAATGCGTAACGGCATTTATCGCCAGATTGCCGCGAACAGAACCCTTTACCGTCTCATCCCGAAGTAACGCCGATACCGCATCCACAAATTCTGGGGTTGATGACAAATGCGTAACGGCGCTTCTCGCCAGATTGCCGCGAACAAAATCCTTTACCGTCTCATCCCGAAGGAACGCCCATACCGTATCGTTATTCAAACGAATGAGCCTAGGACACATGTGCAAGGTATTTATTGTAGTCCACTGCAATGCTTGTGGCAGCTTGTTAAGCCGCTTTATACGTCGTTTAACTGCCCGCAACAAGGTTTGCTGCCGTAAGCCTAGTGCATTTGTATCGATACTAGAGGGCAAACTTGATTCCAAACAACGCATCAGCAAATCAAACTCAAGAATACCAAGCCAGTCTTTGGGACCTGCTACTAAAATCGACAGAAAATCATTCAATGCTGCCGGATATCGACTCAACAAACCGGCTACCGATGGCCATACTAAGGTGAAGTTGGGGTGATATTTATACCGATGAATCACTTGCGTTAAGTGTGTTTTTTGTTTTTCTTTGTCTTGTCTCAACGTCACGGTTATCACCTTTGCCGCTAAAAATTCTTGAAACGATAAGTGGAGAAACTCATATATTTGTTGTGCTTCTATTGCACGCCCGACTTGCTTCAATAAACCTAATGCTTTCAACGCTGGCACATTGAGTTGCTTTAGTCGATTCGCCGATAATAATGTGGGGCTTTCATCACTGTTCTGAACGCCTTTTAACCAACTGATGGGTAGTTGCACGCTATCCCGCTTTAATCCTTCAAAGGCCCAACACCCTAACGTGTCCAATAAACAACGGATACTGGGGATTTCTAATACCATCTCATCATCTAATAACTTATTTTCATCCAACTCACCTATTTTAGCGAGATAACGCCGGCACACATTCACCATCAGCGACTCATACAAATGACTCACCGACATCTCTCTCAGCAGTACCGGCTTATCCTGTTGACAGGTGGTTTTCCACCAGATTTTCAGTAAATACGCATTAATCGGGATATGCACTATTGCCCAAAGGTCTGGATTCCGTTTTATGCCTTTAATAAAATTATTGGTACGCTCAGTTGCTCCCAAATGTTTTTTAAAAAACGTCGGCACATCCTCATCGGAAAAGCCTTGGATTTCCACCAACCCGTCATGGCTTAGCCATTGCTGTAAATTGCTTATCGCATAAGGCCTTGTCGTCACCAACTTCTTAAACGGTAACTGAAATAATTGCACCAACAAGTTGCGCCAATAGGTCTTTTTAGGTACTGGCAGTTCATCCAATCCATCCAATAAAAGCAAACAGGACTCCGGTGCGCTTTTCAACGTGGTCAGTAATTGCCTTGCCTCATCTAAGTGAATATCTAACGGACCCCAACACGCATAGCGTAATAGTTCGACTATATCCTTCACTTGTGTGCCTGGCCCCAATGGATCAGGTTGTAAATCACGACACCGGACAATAAGCACTGTTTCAAAATCTGACCACAACCCTTCTTTGCCCGTGCTTTGTTTGAAAAGCGCCCATTGGTAAGCAATATAATCCACCAAGGTTGTCTTCCCTACACCTGCTGCCCCGGATACCACAACCGTATCGATAGATGCTGGTGACTTGCCATTGGCATCTTGATAGGCTGAGAGTTGAAACAATTTACTCGGTACAATAGCTTTTTTTTCACCGGCCAGTCTATCGCGCTCTCGTAACGGTTTGTGAGAGTACTTATCGTCATTGCTTTGCGTTACTTCATTTGTCTCATCGGCTTTCACTACCATCTGAAGATTGACAAAGTAATCCCCTAGCGAAAAGTAATCTGTATCAAATAAGCGCTTGTTCACAAAGCTTGTCTCGGTATAGCAGGCTGTTAATTGTGTTTGCAAGCGTTGCAGTAAATCAAGGGAAACAGGCTGCGCTTGAGATAGCTGACTTTCAGTTTTATTAAGACTATCCTTAATCGTTAGGCTCACATTGACTTGCGCTTGCTCCGAAGCAGAAATACTTTTAAAAGGTATGTTAATGCAAGGCATGTCAGTTAGTGGAGATTTTTCTCCGGCTAGATTTTCAGTTGATATTTCAGGTGTTTTATTAAGGACCATTGATGACATGTCTGAAGTGATTGCATTATTTGCTGCCGGTTGCTTAGTAGAACGGTTATCCATAAGACCTCCTGTTGCAATATAATCACAAAAATTGGCTCATCACAATATTCCGATACGGATGATATTAGTAAACTGTATCGCTGACCATCAACAAAATAATGTTTTATTTTTTAACTTAAGGCGCCCAAGTGTTTTATTTATACAACCCTATTGATTGTTCCTGTTTGAGCTTCCTAATTTGGCCAAGAAATAATAACACATCCCAAACCATCCATCATCCTGCTTGATATTTGTTTAAAGAACTGGACAAAAAACATGCGACTAAACAAGTTGAATAATTACTGGGTAACCCCAAACTTAACATTTGGGGTGTTGCCGCTAATTGGCTACCTTACATTATTGGTGGTTGAAAAGCGATTGAAGTTGCCTTAGATTGGATCAGCTTCTGGCATGACCAGCAAAAAACGCTTTGCCTTAATATGCCAACCAGTCATGGTAGAGCAACTCCGTTAATTTGTCATGGGCCGAAAAGAGCAAAACCTGACTAACAGGATCGCATCCTTAGGTTTTACACAGCTTCAATTCCATCCTCCCAAGCTCACCTGGGATTGTAACAATAATGTTAAAAATTGCTACAGTGCTTAAAATACAAGGTTTTATGTGTTATTTACTGAGTGGATTTCTGAGGATGCTGCCACTGATAAGCATCTTGGAGATTAAAAATTATACTAGTATTCGTTGTTAGCATGATTTTTGGCTCATAAAAGTAGAATAAGTGTGTTATTATGCTTTGTCGGAGTAAGGGGTTTTAATAGTAATTATGGATGCTTTGTCTGTTCAAAATCTAACTAAAACATACGCAGCTGGCGATCAAGCGTTAAAAGGTATTTCTTTTACCGTAAAAAAAGGTGATTTCTTTGGATTGCTGGGGCCAAATGGAGCGGGCAAGTCAACAACAATAGGGATTATTACTTCGTTAGTACGAAAAACAGCCGGTCAAATCGCTATTTTTCAGCATGACATCGATTTGCAGCATACCGAAGCGAAGCGTATGATTGGCTTAATGCCGCAAGAATTTAATTTTAATATCTTTGCTAAAGTCATTCAAATTATTGTTAATCAAGCAGGCTACTATGGTATTCCTCGTAAAATAGCACGAGAGAAAGCAGAATATTATTTAAATAAAATAGGTCTTTGGCATAAACGTCATTCTCCTGCACATCATTTATCTGGTGGTATGAAAAGGCGTTTGATGATAGCCAGAGCATTAGTGCATGAGCCACAATTATTAATTTTGGATGAGCCAACGGCTGGTGTGGATGTTGAATTACGACATTTTATATGGGATTTTTTGCAAGAATTAAATGACAGTGGTGTTACGATTATTTTAACAACACATTATTTAGAAGAAGCAGAATCACTCTGTCGTAATATTGCAATCATTAATCAAGGCGAGTTGATTGAAAATGCTGATAAAAATACACTACTCAATAAATTACATAAGGAAACATTTTTATTAATGATTGAAAAGCGATGGCAGAAACTGCCTACGGTAGAAGGATATGTGATAGAAATCATCAATGAGAATATGTTATTAGTTCAGGTAGAAAAAGGTAAAACATTAAATCCCTTGTTTGCCGATTTAACAGAGGCAAATATTCAGGTTATCAGTATTCGAAACAAAATAAATCCACTAGAAGAGTTATTTTTATCATTAACAGGAAAAACACTGCATGAAGAAAAATAATAACTGGCGCCATTATTCTATCGCTTTTTCAACAATCGTCGGTCATGAGGTTGCCCGATTTATACGTATCTGGATGCAATCGTTATTGCCATCGGCTATTACGGTGATGTTATATTTTGCTGTTTTTGGCGATTTGCTTGGTTCCCGGCTGGGTTTCTTTTCTGGTTTTAGTTATACCGAATTTATAGCACCAGGATTGATTATGATGTCAATCATTACCAATGCCTATGCAAATGTGTCTTCTTCATTTTTTACTCAGCGGTTTCAAAATAGTTTAGATGAATTATTGATTGCACCTGTTCCTTCCGTGATTATTTTGCTAGGTTATGTGTTAGGTGGTGTGCTACGAGGATTGTTAGTTGGCTTGATTGTCACAGTTATTGCATTTTTCTATATCTCCTTATCCTTCGCCTATTTGGGTATATTGTTTTGGATCATATTATTGACAGCTAGTGTCTTCTCCTTAGCAGGATTTTTCAATGCAATATTTGCTAAACGTTTTGATGATATATCTTTTATCCCAACTTTTGTGCTCACACCCTTAATTTATCTAGGGGGTGTTTTTTATACGATTGATATTTTACCGCCATTTTGGCATAACATTTCATTGTTTAATCCTATTTTATATATTGTTAACACCTTTAGGTACAGCATGCTAGGGGTGTCTGATGTGCCAGTTAGTATTTCTTTTATCGTATTGGGTGGTTTTGCCATTCTATTGTTTTTTGCCAATGTTTACTTATTAGAAAAAAGCAAACGGATTAGACATTAATTCTTATCAAAAGAATAAATTAAGTCAACGGCGCTAGCATTTAAGTCTGTTTGACTGCGCAGCTTCCATTCGTCATTGATTTTATAATTAACATTAAAAATATTGATCGATTCAATTAAACCGATACTATAACTCATGTATAATCGAGGAGATAGCATTTTCCCTAGTGTTAATGATGTGTTTTGAACCATGGAATTTTTATTGGCATCATAGACATCACCAGAGGTGACATTCAATTCGTCTAATCCCAGTGAATACTGTAATTGTTCTTTTAGCATAGCAGCTTGACTTTTACTAATATTAGATGAAGAAAGCGCTTTTGTTAATTCTTTTTCACGGCCTTTACTATCGTCTAAAGAGGCTCCCAAGGCTAAATTTGATAAAATTTGAGATTGACTTAAGCCAGGCGGATCGGAAAAAAAGTCAAGTTGCGGTTTTTTAAGAGTGCCTGTAATGCTAATGCCAACAATAGCACGATTTGATGTGTAATTTGCATTTGAAGCGCTAGATTGTGCTAATGTATTCACTTCTTTGCTTGCTTTGATATTAACACCGGGATTAGTCACAGGGCCACCGGTGAACATTAATTGCCCCTGACTGATATTGAGTTTCTGGTTATAAGCATTATAAAAACCATTTGCTACATACAGCTCACCGATTGCTGTGGTTATTTTAGAAGAGCTTTCATATAAAGAAATATGGCCGCCTAAGTGTGCGCTTAAGCCCAAATAATTTAAAAAGACATGCTCACCTAACGTTAAGGTCACTTGACTAGAAAAATGTGTTTTAGGTCGTGCTTCATCTATATCACTAGCAAAGACGACATCATCAGATAGTGTTACACCATTAGAGAAATCTTTCGGTGTGATAATAGCCATCGGCAAGTGAATGTCTCCTGTTAAATCAATATGATTATTTTTCATTGTCAATTGCAAGTCAGGATCAATGGTTAATTTAGCAATTGTATTATCGAGAATCAATGCATTTTTTCCAGTCAAATGTAGCTTAGTTGTAAAGCCAGCTGTAGACAAGCTAGTATTTCCTTGAATATTCAAGGTGCCTTGATTGGCACGCATGGAACCGACATAATTGACTTGTTTGAATGTTGGGCTAGAGATATTGACATCAATATTATCAAGCGTAATGCCTGCTTTGGGTAGGTGGCAACTAGCTTGTGTTAATTTGGCATCACCTTTAATTTCAGGCAAGCCAACTGTGCCTGTCATTTGCCAGTTTGCGCTAAGATGGCCCTTGGCCTTTTGAATATCGGGAAAAATCAAATGAATAAATGCTAACTGGGTGATATTTGCTTGAATATGGCTTTGTATTGCTTGTTTGTTAATATCCGTAGCTAACGAACTTAATTTGGGTAAGTTAAGTGTTCCGCTAATAGCAGAATCATCTGTGATGGTTAAATTGAAATGTGAGCTGAGTCCCTCTTTATCCACTTTTCCTTGCCAGTTACCACTTTGCCAGTTTAATCTGCTTTCTTCTTCTATGAAAGCAGAACGGATGTTACCTTGCGATAATGATATAGCAAAATGCCCAGTGAGTTGATCTAATATTTGTGATAACTTGATATCAAGTGATACATTACCATCTAATTGAATATCTTGTTGTTTTTTTATCGGTAAGCTTTCCAGCGGAACCGCATGGGCTTGTATATGCGTCCGCCATTTTTCCTCAGGTTTCCAGTAGGCTTGGGCGCAAATAGATGCCTGATTATTGTTTTTTAAGCAAAAACGGTTGAGTTTAATATCATGCTTTGAAGCAAGGAATCGTGCTGTTTTATTTAACTTCCATGTGCCATATTCTTTGCTGGAGAACGTGAATTTTTTTAGCCAAATAGGCCATTGCTGTGGTTGTTCAGTTCCAGACAGCAGTACTTCCAAGTTTGAGGTGGGCGTTTGGACAGATAATTGAGCAGTATGTTGTTTGTTGTGTTGTTTGATATTAATATGAAGGTTATCCAATTGCCACTGTGCTAACATAATGTTATTTCCAGTAATAGATGTTATCTGATTCGGTTGTACTTCCATGGTGAGTTTGGCTATTTGTATATGTTTTAGTGCCAAATTGTTTACTGACAAGCTAGTGCTGATTTGAGGCGATGCACGTTTTCCAGTTAAGCTGCCTTGGCTTTTAATTTGGCCTTTGGTTTTAGGTAAAAAGTTAGCCAAATTAGGAATGTTGGCGTCCCACGCTAATTGCCATTTTTTTCCTATATTACCACTAAGGGATAAATAGGCGTTACCAGCTTTAATGATGATGTCTTGAAGGTTCCATGTGTTATTATTAATCGCGATACTACCATGACCAGAAAATACTTGATCTTGCCATTGTCCTGACAATTGTTGTAACTGCATTTTAATATTTTTCTTATGCAGCTTTCCTTGTGTTTTAATAGCAGCTTGACCATATTTGCTGGTTAATGGAGTCAAGTCAGTGGTTTGTAAGTTTAAGTTCTGCCATTTCAATTCAGTCAATATGACATCGTCTTTCAGTGGGAGTGTTGAATCGATGTTTAACTGCTGCAGTGACCATCGTTGCTTACCGTATTGGTACAGGCTGTCTATTAATTGGGTTTGCTGTATCAATAAATGAAAAGGTAAAAAAGTAGAAGCTGCTTTCTTTTTGTCAGATTTTCTCATCGTTTTTGCTTGGCTAATATGCAATTGCTTTATTGTCAAGTTCTTAATTGCAATGGTTTTATTCAATAGGGCAGTGATTTTTATACTGCCATGTAATTCATCAAGAGAGAGAGATAGCGTTTTTGTTTTATAGCTTAGCTGTTTTAAATGTAATCCTGAATGCAAATTACCCTGTAATTGTTGTAAGGTAATTTTTCCAGGCAGGCTAATCTTAGCGATGTTAAATAATATTTGATTACCAACAGTAGTAGTAAGGCAGAGGTAGACAATAAGAATTAAAGCCATGACGAAAACTAGGAAACTGTACAGCATCTTTTTGATCACAGATTTGCTCCCATGGTAAATTGGATTTTTATTGGCTTGTTACGATCAGCCATTGGTTTTGCCAAAGTGACTTCTATTGGGCCAATGGGTGACACATACATAACTCCAACGCCAATACTGTATTTTAAAATGTGCCCCAAATGAATGCTTGATGGGGTAACGTCGCCATTAAAACATTCGGCGGCATTGTGGAAGCAATTAATTGCATTACCTGCGTCAGTGAATAGTGCACCCCACCAATTGCCTTTGACTTGATGTTGGTATTCAAGGTTGCCAATCATAAGATAACGGCCAGGGCCTAATTCCTGGTAATCATAACCACGGATGCTTTGCGAGCCGCCTGCAAAAAACTGTAATGACAGTGGTACTTTTTCTATAGTATCGCTGCCGGTGACGCCAAGGTTACCGCGGAGTAAAATACGACTTTTATCCCAGGGGCTGTAGACCCATTGTGTATCCATTTTAGCTTGAATAAAGTTAATGCTAGACGCTAAACTTCTTGCGCTGCCTAATGTTTTTGCCTTGATGCTGTAGCCACGGCGGGGAAAAATAATATTATCAACATAGCTGCGTTGAAAGCTGATGCTAGGAAGCAACAACTCGGTTGTCTCATAAGCAGCCTTGTTGATGCTAAAGTGGTCATGTTGAATACTAAGTGATAGCGTGCGTTTCCACTCATTGATACCATCAATGCGACCAATACTAATTTTTTGTGTTTCTCCACGGTTGTGATTAATGTCTTCTTGCTCAATGCTGCTACCAATGAAGTACTCGTCAGTGACCGGGTTTTTTCCGGGAATGATATAGCGGGCTTGCAAGCTGGCTTTGAACTTGAAGAGAATTGTAAAAAGGATGTGAAATAATGGCCTGTATCGGTTATCCGAAACCAATCAAACGCAGCTGTTTGTGCGTGGGCCAGTATCAGTGCCAATACCAAGACCTAGGTTGTAGTACTTGCTTTTACGATCTTTTAACGCGATGTTGATAGGCACTTGGTTGTTTTGCGCCTTTTTTTCTTGTGGGTGCACAGAAACGGAGGAAAAAATAAACAGAATTATTTAAATTTTGCTGCAATTGCAGCAGTGCACTTGATGTGTATTTATCACCGACATTAAATTGCACGTAACGATCCAAGAAATGGGTATCATAATTGCTGTCATGAAAATTCACTGACCCAAAATAAAATTGTGGGCCAGTATCCAATATTAACTCAATGGAGCAAGTATATTTTTTTTCTATCGATAACCACGCTATGTTTATGTAAACGTGCATTTAGAAAGCCCAGCTCAGCAGCAAGTTCAGTTAGACTATCTCTTGCGTTGCGATACGCTTCACTTTTAAATACTTGATCTTTTTTCAAGGGGAAAATCTTGTAACAGTTTTTGAAACGGTTTTAAGTGACGGCCTGCGCCAGTAATGGCAACATTTAACTGTGTGATGTTTAATTTAGGGCCACGTTCAACTTGATATGTTGCGACCCCATTGATCGTCGTTGACTTCTTTTAAACTGACCAATTGAATTTTTGCTTTGAAATAACCAAAAGGTTGCATGCCCATTAGGATGAGAGCAGGAGCTTGCTCCGATAGTTTTTCAATTTTTTCGTTAGTTAATGGTGTTTGCAGCTTTTTCTCTGTTTCAAGAATATACAAGGCATTAGATAAAGCTGGATCACGTAATCCAGAAATAGCGAATTCCAGCTGAGCGGCATAACTCACAATAGGCTGAAGTACAGCAAATAGAAAAACACATAGGGTACAAATAAAACGGTGATTCATCATTGTCTTTTCTGCTATAAATCTATGATAATAGTAACATAAAAACAGTGAGTGAAAAGAGTGTTGTCATGAAACAATTTACACGGAGCTTGATTGCTGTATTATTTTTTTGCTTCAGTTTTGCTTGCTGGGCTTGGAATTATACTGGACACATGGTTGTTGCTAATATCGCTTACAGCCAAATGACACCACAAGCACGTCAACGGGCTGATCAATTAATTCGATTGATGCAAAAATATTATCCAGATAGTAAAACATTTATCCAATCTTCAGTTTGGGCTGATCAAATAAAAGCAAATGGGGTGACTGCATTTAATCGTTGGCATTATGCCAATAAACCTTTTGCATAGAGGAGTTAAGATTGAAACAGTGCCTGAACATAAGCAAAATGTGGTGTGGGCTATTCAACAAAGTCGCAAAGTGTTGCACTCCGATAAAAGTAATGATTTTGAAAAAGCATTTTTTTTACGCATGCTAATTCATTTAGTTGCGGATATCCATCAACCCTTGCATTGTGTGAGTTTATACAGTGAACAATATCCTAAGGGTGATGCAGGAGGCAATTTATATACGGTGCAATCGGGATATGGAGACAATTTACATGCTGTTTGGGATAATGGTGTCGGGTATTTTCGACGCTATACTGGGAAGAACCGTATTAATAGCATGGCAAAAGCGATTACAAAAGATTATCCGCCACTGCATTTACGTCAGCAAATAAATCGGCTACGCCCTCAACAATGGTTAGATGAATCAGCTCAAATTGCAAATGATTTTGTTTATCAGGCATTGTCTGATCAACGCTTAAGCAGAGAATATTTGCAGCAAGGACGAGATATTGTTGAATTACAATTGGCTTTGGCAGGTTATCGTTTAGCTACAATTTTAAACAGTGAATTAAAGTAATTGGCATCATAGCACTTTATGAGGCTGTCTCTGGCACGAGTTTCGCAAGTTACGGTTATTAGTTAATGTCAGTCAACAGGGAGCGTCAACTGTGCAAAAAATATTAGTGGCCGGTGCGGGAAAAATTGGTACATTAACAGCTGCATTGCTTGCGCAAACCGGAGATTATTTGGTAACACTACTCGATTGTGCATTTGACAATAGCAATCTAAACCGACTAAAAGCAATTAGTAGTGTCAATGTAACCACGATGGATATTTGTGACACAGCAACAATGCAAGCTTTTTGTCGAAACGAAAAATTTGTTGCCGTGATTTCTTGTTTACCTTATTTTCATAATAGTGCCATGGCCGGTGTGGCAAGTGAATGCAATATGCATTATTTTGATTTAACCGAGGATGTTGCAACCACTAATCGTGTCAAAGATATTGCGGCAACATCAATCAATAATGTTTTTGTGCCTCAATGTGGTTTAGCGCCCGGTTTTATTGGTATTGCAGCCAATTCTTTAGCACAAAAATTTTCAACAGTGGATACTATAAAAATGCGAGTCGGTGCTTTACCTGAGAATGTAAGTAATGCGCTGAATTATTATTTGACTTGGTCAACAGATGGTTTGATCAATGAGTATGCTAATCAATGCGATGCTATTGAAAACGGACAACGCGTATCATTATTGCCGTTACAGAGTTTAGAAACCATACAAATCGATGGTGTCATGTATGAAGCATTCAATACATCGGGCGGTTTGGGTAGCCTAGTGGAATTATACGCTGGAAAAGTCAATGCAATGAATTATAAAAGTGTAAGATATCCAGGTCACTGTGAAAAAATACGCTTATTAATTAATGACTTAAGATTAAAAGATGATAGAGGCACGTTGAAGCATATTCTTGAAAATGCAATACCCAAAAGTTATCAAGATGTCGTCATTATTTATATTTCAGTGATTGGTGAGCGAAATGAAGATTTGTTTGAAGAGAATGTTGTTCGAAAGATATATCCGCAACACATTGTCGGCTCAACCTGGTCAGCCATTCAAGTGACAACTGCCTCAAGTGTGTGTGCAGTTGTTGATATTATATTGAATAATATCAACGATTATCGTGGCTATGTTTACCAAGAAACAATATCTTTGGATGCATTTTTAGCGAATCGTTTTGGACAGTATTATCTCTAGAAGAAAAGGATAAAAGCTATGGATAAAAATAGTGTGCTACAAGCATTGCAAATACAGTCAGATAACCTAGGTACTTGCACTGGCAGTGGCCAATGGCTTTCTGGCAAAAAACAAGAAAAGCTCGTGTCAATCAATCCAGCAAATGAAGAAACCATTGCAACAGTTTACTTAGCGGATCAGCACGCGTATGAAACCGTGATACAAGATGCAACGCAAGCATTTCTTAGCTGGCGTGAAGTTCCAGCACCAAAGCGTGGAGAACTTGTGCGTAAAATGGCAGAGGCACTGCGTGCGAATAAAGATTGGCTAGGAACACTTGTTTCAATGGAGATGGGAAAGTCAAAAGAAGAAGGCGATGGTGAAGTACAGGAAATGATAGATATTGCTGACTTTGCAGTGGGTCAAGCGAGGATGCTGTATGGTAAATCAATGCATTCAGAGCGGTTTCAGCATCGTATGTATGAGCAATGGCAACCACTAGGTGTTGTTGGTGTTATTTCTGCTTTTAACTTTCCTGTTGCGGTGTGGGCATGGAATGCCTTTATTGCGGCTGTTTGTGGTAATACTGTTATTTGGAAACCTGCGAATGATGTGCCATTATGTGCGATTGCAGTGCAAAAATTATGTAATCAGGTCATGCAGGAGGCTGGTTTCTCTGGTGTTTTTAGTCTTTTTATTAGCAGCAATGATATCGCGGAACAATTTGTCTGTGATCAGCGAGTTGCGCTGGTATCCTTTACCGGATCCTGCCGTGTGGGAAAACATGTGGCAAGTCTCGTTGCTAATCGTATGGGAAAATATTTGTTAGAACTGGGAGGAAATAATGCTGTCATCATTGATCGCGATGCAGATTTACAATTAGCCATTCCCGCGATTGTTTTTGGTGCTGTTGGAACAGCAGGGCAACGTTGTACCAGTACGCGTCGACTAATCGTTCATGACACTATTTTTTCAGAGGTAGTCCAGCGTTTGTGCCATGCGTATGCCCAAGTTTCTATTGGCGATCCATTAGATAAACGGCGATTAATGGGACCATTGATCAATGCTAAGGCAGTAGAGCAATTTGAAGCTGCCATGAAAGCAATCCAGCAACAAGGAGGTGATGTGTTATCAGGTGGTGCAAGATTACCGGGCCCAGGTTATTATGTGCAACCTACGATTGTCAAAGTGACGCCAGAAATGCCAATTGTTCAAGAAGAAACATTTGCTCCTATTCTATATGTGATGCCTTACCAGCAATTAGAAGATGCTATCTCTATTCAGAATAGTGTTCGCCAAGGATTATCTTCCGCTATCTTTACCGGTAATTTGCAAAAAGCAGAGCAATTTCTTTCCAGCTGCGGTAGTGATTGTGGTATTGCAAATGTGAATATAGGCACATCGGGAGCAGAAATTGGAGGGGCTTTCGGTGGAGAAAAAGAGACCGGTGGTGGGCGTGAAGCAGGTTCTGATTCGTGGAAAGTCTATATGCGTCGTCAGACAACGACGATTAACTGGAGCAATGATATGCCATTAGCTCAAGGTATACAGTTTTCACTTAAAGCGTAGGATAAGATGATTCGAAAGATAATAATGGGTTATGTGATGGTTGCGATATCACTTGTTGCACAAGCAGAAAATAGTATTAACATTTCGATGCATGCAACCGTTGATATTGGTGTTGGCAAGCGATTAGGAATTATTACGGCAACAGAAACACCATACGGTGTATTATTTACACCACAATTAACGGGTTTAGATGCTAGTATGGCAGTAAGAGGTTTTCATGTGCATGAAAATCCGGACTGTGGTAACTTTGGCCTCGCCGCGGGAGGGCATTTTGATCCGCAGAAAACCAATAAACATCGTGGTCCTTATGTGCAACAGGGACATTTAGGTGATATACAAGTTTTAGTAGTAAATGAAGACGGCATGGCGACATTGCCGGTATTAGCACCACGGTTGACGTTTAAAAGATATTGAAGGACATGCATTAATTATTCATCGAAATGGAGACAATTATCAAGATAGCCCTAATGCCTTAGGAGGCGGAGGGGCGCGTGTCGCTTGTGGTATTATTCCAAGCATATCGCGGTGACGGTTGTTCAATCACATTGATTTCTATGGTAGTCTTGTTGCTTTAAACAGGTGGAACATAAAATATGTTAAAACAAGAGCGGTTGTTAACGGGTGATACGCCGACGGGTCGTTTACATTTGGGCCATTGGGTTGGTTCCATTGAGAACCGCCTGAAGCTTCAAGACCAGTATGACTGTTTTTTTCTCATTGCCAATATTCATGCCTTTACCACACGTTATGATAAACCAGGTGAGATACGTCAGAGTGTGTTAGATATTGCGTTAGATTATTTGAGTGTGGGTATCGACCCACAGAAATGCACGATTTTTGTTCAGTCTGAAATACCGGCTATTGCTGAATTAACCATTTTACTGAGTATGCTATTGCCATATCCTCGGTTGATGCGTAATCCAACAATTAAAGAAGAACTGATTACTAAAAATTTAGGTGAAAATTATTCTTTTGGTTTTTTATTATATCCTGTTGGACAAATCGCTGATATTTTAGCTTTCAGGCCATCTCTTGTGCCAGTCGGAGAGGATCAGTTACCGCATATTGAAATGACTCGTGAGGTAGCAAGGCGTTTTAATCAAGTTTATTGTCGAGTAGATCCACATACAGAAGATGGTAGCCACCTTGATCAAGGAGGATTGTTTCCTATTCCCAAGATAAAAGAGGGGCGGGTTAAGCGGCTTGTTGGCACCGGTGCACCCAATGAAGCAGGTCAATTATATAAAATGAGTAAGTCACTGAATAATGCCATTTTTCTCAGCGATGATCCGGATACTATTAATGATAAAATTATGAAAAAAATGTATACGGACCCGAATAGAATACGCGTTACTGATAAGGGAAGTATAGAAAACAATCCATTGTGGATTTTTCATGATGCATTTAACCCAGATAAAACATGGGTAAAAATGGCAAAAGAGCGCTATAGCCAAGGGGCAATCGGTGATGTTGAATGCAAAAAGCGTTTAATTGATGTGCTTGTTGAGTTAATTGAACCGAAACGACAGCGGCGAGTTCAATTAGAGAATAATATGGATTATGTGCTGGATGTGTTGTGTAAAGGTAATATACAAGCAAATGAAATAGCTAATAAAACATTATTTGATGTCAAAACATTGATGAAACAAGTTTATTAGGCTAATAAAATAGTTGATAGTAAGTATAATGTGGGATTGTAACGATAAGGAAGGATAGTAATGTATAAATTAATTCGTGTACTGTTTTTAATGATAGCTGTCATGTCGATGGTAAGTTGTATCAGTTTTGTTGAACCTAGCTACGATCAAGGTCGTCAAAGCTTTTTAGATGGTAATTACAACGCTTCTTTTAAAAGCCTGTATCCTGCAGCACAACGTGGTAATGCGGATGCTCAATATGCGATTGGTTATATGTATTACTATGGTTTAGGAACAAGGTACGATCGGCAAGCCGCAATTATGTGGATGCAGAAAGCTGCTAATCAAGGGCAAGGTCAAGCAGTACGCGCATTACAATCCGTCTTGAATTCTGAGGGACAGGGCGCGGTAACTCGACCTAACGTATTTTTAGCTAGCGAAGGCAAACAATACGTACCAGCCAAAAGTAATCGCAGAAGTCTTGAGAGTAATGCCAAAGCAACTGTGCCGGATGAAGCATCGACACGGCGTCGAGCATCATGGCCGTTACCACGCAATAGTGAGGTAGTAGATTAATCGCCTTGTATCATATTGTGTTGTCTTGTTTGGTCTTAGTAAATCGCAAATAGTTAAAAAACTGCATAAATAAAAAAAAGCCAGACATTATGTCTGGCTTTTCTATTTTACTGCTTTAGATTAATTGACTATTGACTAACGGTTGGAAGAATGGCAGGTGCCGTTTCCGCTTTAGCTTCCGCTTCAGGTCTTAATCCTAAAGTTTTAAGCTCATTTTCTATCCAAGTTACTAACCCTTTTTTGTCAAAAGTGTCAAAGCCTTTGTGAAAGTCTATTGTATACTCAATGTTTTTCTCTTCCGGCGTGTCAGCTTTTTCACCTATTACTTTAATTTCTTGTTTGTCATTAGGCTCGTAGCTGAGGACATTAGTAATGATATTCCACACAAGAAAGTGTTTCAAAGAAGGGGCTTTTGCTGGTTGATAACTATCAGCGTTTCCTATATCTTCCTCAGTGTTTTTTTCTAACCTACCGGCGTTCCATTTTCCTTTCCCTTTCAGAAGAAAATCTTTTATACCTTCCCATACTGCCTCTAGCGGGATATCGTTGTTTTGTAGTTGTGTTTCCAGGTTATTATACAATTCATCAGCTTTGATGTAAGAAGATCTATTTGTTTTTTCTTCGTCGGCTGTTGTCGGAGCCCTAGATCCCATTGCATTCCGATTATAATCTTTCCAATGCGTATTGTATGTTTTGTTAGCTTCTCTTAGTGCTATTAATAACATATATCGCATATTTGATCTACGCTCGTGATCTACTTCTCCTAGTTCATCAGTACTAAGAGGTGTGATGCCATGCATGCTTTTATCAAAAAGACCTAAGAATCGTTTTGCTAAAGGCATTATCTTTATATTGTCTTTTTCTTGTATAGTAGCGACGTTGTTATCGACAGCATTATCGTCAGGGGTGTTATTATAGTCCTGGGAGAGTGCATGTTTGACGCCATTTTGTTGCTCAGTAATTTCTTCATCTTGTGTGAACTCGTCTTCATCAATAACTTCTTCTACTTCCTGTACTTCCTCTACATTTACTTGAACGTCATTATCTTCGATTGTTTCAGCGTCACCATTAATCATAATACTATCTCCTATTATGGTTGAGTTGATTGTTGAATTTTTTCAGCCGGTTTATGTTTTAAATCAGCTGTGTTTTAGTCTCCAAATTCAAACATTGTCATCATGTTTGTTTAAAATTAATTCGCATTATATAGAGGCTAAAACGATTTGGCAATGCTAACATTCAATCTTTATGCAAAAATTAATATTTTTTTATGAATTTTACTACAAAAAGCCAAGATCTGACCAAAAAACAATCATGTAATCAGTGTTTTTTAAAAATATGCGCCTACATTGATTATTTTGCAGGGGCTATCAGGCAAAGTGTGCATTACTTGTAAAATGAGAATATGTAGGTGTGCAGTCATACTGCTGTTTGAATTGATTTTCAATGAATGTTAGCAATCCTATCAAATTCAAATGATAACTCGGTTGGCTAAAAAGTTGCAAGGGTGTTTTGATCAGCTGTTTGTGAAAGTGGAGTGTGTAAGTGAGTCCCTGCTTAATTTCTCGTGTTGTTAATGTCAGTGTTTTACTCTCATATTCTGCAAAGCCGAGAACATCGGTTAATAAACGCCATGTTAATAGATGTTTGATAGAAGGTGCGTGCTTCTTCTCATAGCGTGGTGATGATATTTCGGCAACATCGGATTTTTCCAATATTCCGGGCTCCCATTTTCCAATATGTCCTCTTAAAAATTGATTGATTTTATTAAAAATTTCATTGAGATCTAGGTTATTAATGGTGGCATCATCATACAATCCTTTTAATGTTGTATAAGACTTGCGATTACTGTCTTCTGAACAATGATGTGCTGGTGAACCCCATGCTTTGACATTAAATTCCTTCCAAAACAGATTATAGTCAATCAGTGTATTATTGATCGTTTCGAGCAGGATTGTTTTACCTTCTTCAGAGGAAGTTTTTTTAGAAAATTTGCTACTATTTTGTCGCTTGACAAACGCCATGCCGCCTTCTGTTTGGTATTTGAGTTTTTCATAAAGTGTAAGCTGCTTCAATCTTTCTTCAAAGGTTATCGCATAAGGGAAAGTTTGTTGTTGAGAAGAGGATGCCACGGATGGTTGATAGTTCTCATTTTTCGTTGGTTGTTGGCGGGTACAGTGTGCTGATGACCTATTGCTATTAAATAAACCGTATACGGTGGGTTTTTCATTGTTGCCTAGGATATTTCCTGTTTGATCTTCGTTTTTTTCTTCATATATTTCTTCATCATCAATGTCTGAACAAGGTTCACTCAGAGAAGAGCAAGCGGGGCTGTTAGCATCAACGTCAGTTGTATCAGTGTTTGTATTCGCTTCCGCTACGATTGGCCTTGAAGAAAGAAGTGTTTTTTCAATAGAGTGTTTTGCTTTAATATTGATTCTTTTAGGTAACTCTGGTCGCTGTGGTGGCTTATTTTCTTTTATTTTCATTAATTCGGTTTTTAGTTCATCATTTTTTATTAAATCAGGGAAAAGTGTAATAAGTTTGATAACAAAGTGATAGCAGTGAAAAGTACCTTTTCTTTTTACGTTTATGCAGTGTTTTTCAGTGATTTTTTTACGAGGTTGACTGATATGTGCAAAGTTGTTAAGAAGAAAAATAGAGAGAAAATCTTTTTTTTCCAAATATTCTACTTTGTTTCCGCTGGTGTCTGTGTATTTCGGAGGAAGCCGCATTTTTGTCGGATTGGCAGCAAAAGTCACGCATATTTCAGGTTCATTTTGGGGAAACGAGTGCTCAGTGTTGAGATTTACGATCGTTATTGATGTAATAAAGTATGTGATGGTTTCGGTGATGATTTCTTCTTGAATATAATCGTGGATATTCGGAGGGGAGGGAAAGGTACTATTGAATGTTTCTGCGAATGCCTTTTTAGCTTCATAGGCTGCTATTGCCAATGCCAAATTCGCGGAGTCAGGACTAATAATAAGTTCTTGTTCTTCTTTTTGAAAAGATATTTCATCTTCTTCAAAAGAGTACGTAGCCATGCTGTTCCCTAAGATTTTTAAGTGAAAATCATATGCTATTTTTTACATTTTGTCAAGCAGGAAGAAGGGGGAGTGTCATAGCACAATGATAATGTCCTCTTTAGAGCACAATAGAAATGTCCCTTCTAGCGCGACTTTACTAAACCTCTGACTCTTATTTGATTAATAAGTTAATATTAAATTATTGACCAAATAAGAGTCAGAGGTTTAGTAAAGTCGTGCTAGATGAAGTCTTAGGATAAGTCAACAATATAGGGAACCGCTATAATGTTTCCGCTAAGTAAATATCGTGTATATCTGATTTAGCTTTTGCTTGTATTGATTTGGGTAATTTATCCAATACATTTGCTGTTTTATGTACCTAACAACGTTGCACTTTTGTCTTAGGATAGACTTCTTCTAATGCTCCGCAAAACCCCAGGGCACCATCTCCGATCGTGGCAACTGGACCTTGTATTAATCCACGTTTTTGCAAGTCGCGTAGTAATGATAACCAACTTTCTTTACTTTCACGAAAGCCATCAATAAAAGCAACCGGCTCTTTTCTGTCGTCCTCATCGGCACCAATAATCACTAACAAACACGTTTTATCACTTTCCATCCGAGCTTTGAGATAGATTCTATCTATCCACCAATAGACGTATTAAGTAAAGTAGCGGCAACAAGACATCCAGTGTTAGGGTGCGACGCACATACGTTGGAATCAAGGAAGTGGTAAACTGAATCCGCTCTTTTGGCTCATGACCACGATCGCGCGCACGCGGGATGGTAATATTCACTGGCCCAATGCCTGTTTGAATGGCCCGGGTGGGTAAATAATCGTTGCGAACCACTTGTTGATGGCCATTATCTAATTTTAGAGCTGAATGGGCACTCACAAACGCATTGACTTCAACTTCAAAGGCATGGTGGAATACACCGTTTAACTAATATGACTAAAATATAGTCATACACAAAATTTCATTATATCTCGGTAATATCAAGAGCAATCATTCTTGACATTGCACCAACATAGGTTCAATGAACTCACTAAGCGGACATTTCTAAATTGCTTTGAAAGCAGGAAGAAGGAGAGGTTTTGTGCGAAAAATAATTATTTTACAATGAGTTAGTGAGCGATGGCGATGTGCTTAACTGATCAGTAGTTTCTTTGAACTATGTAGTCAGCTAATTGCATCAGTCGTTGGTTTTTTTCATGTAAAAATTGGACTTCTTCTTTTGCTTTGTCAATATAATCGTGTGCAACGGCTTTCGCTTTCTCCATATTCATGAGATCCGGGTAGGTAGTTTTTGCATTGTTGGCATCGGTACCTTGAGGTTTACCTAACAGAGTACTAGGACTCTCAATATCTAAAATGTCATCGTGAATTTGGAATGCTATCCCTAAATAATGTGCATAGCGGTTAAGTTTGTTTTGAATGGTTTCATCGACGCCTTTTAAACTAGCTGGTAATAGAGCACAAGCTCGGATTAAGGCGCCTGTTTTTAAGCTATGCATTGTTTTTAGTTGTGCAAGCGTGGGTTTTGTTCCTGTATAAGCTAGATCAAGTGCTTGACCACCTGCCATGCCATGGGTGCCACTTGCATGTGCTAAAATGGCTAACATGGTGCAGCGTTTATCAGCATTTAATCGATCGTTAGTGTGCTCAGTTAAAATAGTGAATGCTAGTGTTTGTAAGCTATCGCCTGCTAGTATCGCAGTTGCTTCATCAAATGCTTTGTGGCATGTTGGTTTTCCACGGCGCAAGTCGCTGTTATCCATGGCTGGCAAGTCATCGTGTACCAGGGAGTAAGCATGCACCAATTCCACGGCACTTGCACAGCCATCAAGGTGATGATAATCTATGTCTAATGCTTGGCCAATGGTGTAAATTAGAATCGGTCTCAAGCGCTTGCCGCCATTAAAAACAGCATAATGCATGGCTTGTTCTAACATGCCGGTTTTTTCTGGAAGAAATTTCTGCAATACTTGGGTACTACGAGATTTTAATCTGCTTAAAAATTCATCAAACTGAATCGTGTTATTCATCCATATCCTCGTTATCTTCTTCATAGGATAGGTTAGTTAATGCCTCTAATTCATTTTTTTCGGTAAGGATTTGTACTTTCTGCGAGGCTTCTTGTAATGATTGTTGGCATTCTCGCGCCAATTTAACACCGCGTTCAAACGTTGCTAGTGAATCTTCTAAGCTCAAATTACCTTTTTCCATCTGTTCAACAATAGTAGTTAATTCTTGCAATGCTTGTTCAAAATGTTGCGTTTTTGTTTTTTTTCTTGTCATAATTTGCCTCCGATTATTAGACATGCTTATTATATCTGAAAATTCGCATTTTCAGATACATATGGGTATAGTATAAACAAAATCACAAGCCAAGTCATTTTGTAGGAGAATTGAAGATGGAAGGATTTCCCGTTTTGGATAATTTTGTGTCTTATTCAGCCTATCTTGTTGTGTTAGCAGTCATATTTTGTTATTTAAGCATGAATGTTTCTTCGACACGGCGTGCATTGAAACTGAATAAAAGGGATAGTGGTGATAATCCTATCATGCAGCGAGCGATACAGGCGCATACGGATTTTTGTCACTATGTTCCTTTTTGTCTGATTCTGCTATTAATTATTTCACAAATTACTTTGCTTATTCGAGTCGACATTCGCTCCATGAGTGTGATCACGCATGTGTTATTTATCATGTTAATTACCGGCCGCTTTTGTCATTTATTTGGTGTGTTATTTATGGAAGCTCGGGTGAAGCCAACGGATACATTGCGCCAAGCAGGTTCCGGCTTAACGCTAGCCGTTATTATGTTAGGGACGTTGGTTTTAGCATTGAATTGGATCTTTAGTGTAGCGCAGTCATTTTAGTCAAAAGCCATGATAACAATTCAGCATTTTTTGGTGTTGTCTTTAATCCACAAGACTCGGTGCAAAAATTAACACAAATAGCAATATTGGCTATCGATCTTACCTGGTGACAAAATCATCGGTTAACTTCTTTGCCACTATTGTATTTTTCAATTTTACGTAATCAGGTAATCCGTGCTGATAGGGTGGGTAAGCTTCACCTTGAATCAGTGGCTGTAAATAATGACGGCATGCTTGAGTAATATGAAAGCCATCATCGCTGATATAGTGGCTAGGTAGCGGTTGTTCAATATTAGCAACATGGTCTAGTGGGGTCTCACCAATTTTCCAGCGATAAGGATTATTTGATTCGCGCACGATGGTTGTCATGATGCCAGACTTTCCTTGTCGACAAAATTCTACGGCGGCTTTTCCCAATGCATAAGCTTGTTCAACGTCGGTTTGCGATGCGATATGGCGGGCGGATCGTTGCAAATAATCGGCAACCGCCCAATGGTATTTATAGTTTAATTCGCGTTTAATAAGTTGTGCGATAGTTAAGGCAACACCGCCTAATTGCGCATGGCCAAACGCATCGGTTAATCCAGTATCACTTAACAGTTTGCCTTGTTCATTGAGCAAACCTTCTGATACGACGATGGCACAGTATCCGTATTGCTGCACACATTGTTCAACTTTTTGCAAAAACCGTTGTTGCTGAAGAGGCACTTCAGGAAACAAAATGATATGGGGAGCATCAGCTTCATTTTCAGCGGCTAAACCACTTGCTGCAGCAATCCAGCCAGCATGGCGTCCCATCACTTCCATAATGAAAACTTTCGTTGACGTTTCAGCCATAGACGCGACATCCAGTCCGGCTTCGCGTATAGAAACGGCAACGTATTTCGCAACAGAGCCAAAGCCAGGGCAGTTATCGGTAATGGCTAAATCATTGTCAACTGTTTTTGGGATACCGATGCATTGAATAGGGTAACCAAGTTGCTGTCCCATTTGAGCGACTTTGTGGGCGGTATCTTGTGAATCACCGCCGCCATTATAAAGAAAATAAGCAATATTATGCGCAGAGAAAACTTGAATTAAGCGTTCATATTCTGCTTTATTCTCATCTAAGCCTTTTAATTTGTAGCGACAAGACCCAAATGCACCGCCAGGCGTGTGTTTTAACGCACGGATTGCTTGCTCAGTTTCTTGGCTAGTATCGATTAATTCTTCTCGTAGCGCGCCAATAATGCCATTTGAGCCAGCATAGACTTTCGCAAATTGTTCAGGATATTGTCTAGCTGTTTCAATGACAGCACATGCTGATGCATTAATAACCGAAGTGACCCCGCCGGATTGGGCATAAAAGATATTTTTTGCGCTCATTTGCATTTTCCATAACAGATTTCTTGGCAAATAGTGTAACGCGAATCGATTATTGTTGCCATTTATTTTGTTTGATCTTCCTGCTAAACTATATTTTTTATTCTGGTTACGCAGTGGTAAGGTAATCTAACAGTGCTAAAGATTGGCAATATTTTGACTTTTTTTATCAAGTCGTATCTGTTGATATTATCTTTACTGTTTATGTTCATCGGAGGCGTGTCATGAGAATACATATTCTTGGTATTTGTGGTACCTTTATGGGAGGCATTGCCGTCATTGCAGAAGAAATGGGGTGGCAAGTTTCAGGCTCAGATGCGAATGTTTATCCTCCTATGAGTGATCAGTTACGTGCACGAGGTATTTCATTATACGAAGGTTATGATCCAGCATTATTAGAAGATCAACCGGATTGCTTTATTATTGGTAATGCATTGAGTCGAGGTAATCCTTTTGTTGAATATATTTTAAATGAAAACTTGCCTTATCAATCTGGGCCTGAATGGTTAGCTGCTAATGTATTGTCAACGCGCTGGGTTTTAGCGGTAGCGGGGACACATGGTAAGACAACAACAAGCAGTATGCTGGCGTGGATTTTGAATTATTGTGGTAAAAATCCTGGTTATTTGATAGGTGGTGCTCCTGAAAATTTTTCTTGTTCTGCAACTGTAGGTAAAGCACCTTATTTTGTCATAGAAGCTGATGAGTATGATACCGCTTTTTTTGATAAACGACCTAAATTTATTCATTACCACCCCCGCACATTAATTTTAAATAATTTAGAATTTGATCATGCAGATATATATAAAGACTTAGCCGCTATTCAATTGCAATGTCATTATTTAGTGCGTACGGTGCCCGGCAATGGTTTAATTATCAGTCCTGACAAGGATGAAAACTTGCAACAAGTTTTTTCGCAAGGAGTGTGGTCTCCGGTGCAGTTTATTGATCATGATGAGGGTTATACGGCAGATTATATCAACGTGGATGGTAGTCAGTTTGCTGTTCATCATTGTGGGAGGAAAGTTGGGGAAGTTGCTTGGCAAAGTTTTGGCGAGCATAATGTCAAAAATGCACTGGCTGCCATAATTGCAGCGCAGCATGTAGGTATTTCCATTAAAGCTTCATGCGAGGCTTTATGTGAATTTTCTGGGGTGAAACGACGTATGCAAGTTCGCGGGCAAGTGCGTGGTGTGACGGTATACGATGACTTTGCCCATCATCCGACAGCCATTGCTATGACGATCAATGCCTTACGTAAACGTGTTGGAAATCAGCGTATTATTGCGGTCGTTGAATTTGCTTCAAACTCAATGGCAGCAGGAGTACATTTAACGCAAATGGGATCCGCTTTACGTGAAGCCGATAGCATTATTTTAGCAAAGCCAGCCAAAAGCAGTTGGACTTTAGATGCAGTAACGACGCAATATCAGCAGCCTATACGTGTTTTTAGCGATATTTCAGCGTTAGTGACAGAGTTAAGTGTGCAAGCACGAGCAGGCGACCATGTGTTGATAATGAGCAATAAAAGCTTTGCTGGTGTGCATGATAAATTTTTACAGGAGCTAAAGCGTGTCAATTGAACCTATTATTGTTGGAATAAGTGGTGCATCGGGTGCGCGCTATGGCATGCGTTTAGTCCAGTGCCTAACCCAAGCCAATTATCCAGTGTATTTATTAATGAGCAAAGCGGCCCGCACGGTATTTCGTTTAGAGGAAGGTTTGTCTGTTCCTAGTGAAGCAAGTGCAATAACTGATTTTTTTGCCGCTCATTGTCAAGTAGCATCGGAGTTAATCACTGTCTTTGATGAAAAAGACTGGACTGCTCCCGTTGCTAGTGGCTCAGCAAACGTTTCCAAAATGGTAATTTGTCCTTGTAGTAGCAGTTGTGTCTCTGCGATTGCGCATGGTACCAGCGATAATTTGTTAGAGCGAGCAGCAGATGTGGTAATGAAGGAGCAAGGACAATTGATCCTTGTGCATCGAGAAACACCGTTGTCGGTCATCCATTTAGAAAATTTGTTAAAATTAGCGCGTATTGGTGTTACCGTGTTACCAGCTTCACCAGGTTTCTACCATAAACCACAAGATATTAATAGTTTAGTCGACTTTATTGTTGCTCGCGTATTGAATCAATTAAAAATCCCGCAAAATTTACTGCCACCTTGGGGGATGGATTCTTGACTATAATCGATGTGATAGCTCAGTTAACAACAGGCACTGTCGATATTATAAATACTCAGTAATAAAGGTATGAATCAGCTGGAAACAGTGTGCTCGGACCAATTTATTGGTCTTATATATAAAGTTTCACTCCACTCATTGTTTAAGTAATTTTTTTGTGGTTTTACCTTATCAGGATAGACATGCAGTTTCCATTTATAGCGAGACAGAGCTGGCATTAACATGTTTATTGCAGGAGGAAATGTTTCTTTTAGTAAACGGTGTGCTTTGTGCTTCCAGAATTGATGTTGGCGTGGCATTTCATACGTTATTGTCCCAAATAGTAATGGTAAGTCAGAGTTTTTAAATTTAATTTTTGAACTCCACAAACGTAGCACGAGTAAGACATTGCCTTTTTCAGCAGCTTTAAACATAATTAGTAGAGGCTTTTTGCCACTGTAGTATTTTGGAATAAAAGGTAATGACTCTTCTTTATCATCTGTAGTTAAATTATTAATCATCACAGCTAAGGATAGCGCTGGGAGTGTTTGCCAACCGTCTTTTTGTAATTGTACTATAATTTCAGCAGGGTAATCTGCCCATTGTACGTTAAATAACTGAATGGGCTTGCCTGCTCGTGACGTGCGAAACCGTGGTCTGTCATTGTTAGCAGGCTGCCACCAATGCTGCATAGATAAACTCTTTTCAGGGATCTCTATGCTGAATGTTTTGAGCTGTGTTGCATATTGATGATGGTAGTGCCAAGTTATTCCGGCGATTAATACAATAATAAAAACTAAAAAGGTCCAAAATTCTGGAATTCGTCGAATTTTTAATCGCCGATAAGAAATAGTGATGGCACTTAAGAGAGTAAAGCCTAGTAGGCATCCACTGATAATATCAGTGATCCAATGTGCTGCTAAATATAGACGTGTGAATATAATTGCAGCGCAAATGAGTACAGTTAATGAGTAAATAATAATGCGCCAATAGCTATTTAGATTGCGACAAAGCAATACAGCAAGAAAACCATAAATTGCTATGCTTAATGCGGTGTGTCCACTAGGAAAAGAGTCTTTCTCATAGGCAAGCATTGCAGGGCGCGGGGAATTGAATCCAGTTTTCAATATCCAAATGCAAACAGCTGTCAGTATGATTAGGGTAAGAAAATGAAACGCTGTCCTAGGGCGTTTTTGCCAGAATAAAAATAAAGTCGTTGTTAAACCAGCTAGAATAAGATTTATTTTGTCACCTAAAAAAGTGATAAGGATACTGGTTTTGAGTATTTTGGGATTACCAAAGCTTTGAAAGTAATTGTATGTTGCCAGTTTTACATTCAAAAAGTAATCTGCTGATACTTCTAATGTTGAGAAGACAACAAAAGCGATCAAACATAAGCAACAAAAAATGGCCAGTGTTAATTGTCCGTGCTCGCGAGGATGGTAGGGATCTGCCAGAGCACGGCAAAGTGGGCGAGTGCCTCGATGACTTTTCATAAAAGCCCACAGTTTGTCTAACCAGTGGTTAGCGAAACGCAATAGAGAGAGGATAATAATTTTGAAAAACCATGCAGTTAATCCAATAATAATTAACATTGTGACGATGAATAATACAAATCGAGTAGCCATGGCAGGCTCTAATTCAAGTGAGGCATAGCCGATTAACATGCCAGGCAACATGTAAAAAGGTGCCCATAAAAATGCAGAGGTGATATTAGATATTAAAAAACGGCTACGTTCTAACGATAACATGCCGGCAATAACCGGTACAATAGGGCGTACAGGACCAACGAAGCGTCCAAGAAATACACTTTTCCCGCCATGACGTCGAAAAAAAGCTTCGCCTTTTTCTATAAAGACCGGATATTTTTTGAAAGGCCATATGTTACGTAGTTGATCATTAAAATGATAACCTAGGCGATAACTTAAACTATCACCAACAATGGCGCCTAAAATAGCGGCAATAATAGTTTGCCAAAAATCAATAACGCCAGCACCAATTAAGATCCCAATAGCTGTCATCATGACAGTGCCAGGTATGATTAGCCCAATCACGGCAAGCGATTCTGCAAGTGATATAATGAAGGTTGCGAAGCCAGCCAGGTGAGGGTGATTATGTAGCCATTCTAACCAGGGCTTGATGTGCTCAAAAAATTCCATGTAAAATCCTATTTACCTATGAAATTGTTTCCCCAGCAGCTTGCCGGTCAGCGTGATACGATGAACGCACCAGTGGACCACTGGCAACATTGGTAAAGCCCATTTTTTTTGCGATTTCAGCAAAATAATCAAATTGTTTTGGATGAACATAGCGATCCACCGGTGCGTGATATTGTGATGGTTGTAAGTACTGGCCTAAGGTTAACATAGTCACGTCATGTGCACGCAAATCACTTAGTACTTGCTCAATTTCATCGTCAGTTTCACCTAAACCTAGCATCATTCCCGATTTTGTAGGTATGTCGGGGTGTTGTTGTTTAAATTCTTTCAATAAACGTAAAGACCAGGCATAGTCTGAGCCAGGACGTACGGATTTATATAATCGGGGCGCCGTTTCAATATTGTGATTGAAGACGTCAGGTAAATGTTTTGCTAATTGCGTTAATGCTTTTTCTAAACGGCCACGAAAATCAGGGACTAACACTTCGATTTTTATATTGGGTGTTAATAGCCGTGCCTGATGAATACAGGCAGCAAAATGGCTTGCACCGCCATCGCGTAAATCATCTCGATCAACTGATGTAATCACAACATAACGCAAGCCCATTTTTTTGATTGTTTCGGCTAAATGTAACGGTTCGTTTGGATCTAGCGGATCAGGACGTCCGTGGCCAACATCACAAAAAGTACAGCGCCTAGTGCATTTATCACCCATGATCATGAAGGTCGCTGTACCGTGGCTAAAGCATTCCGCTAAGTTAGGGCAGGAAGCTTCTTCACACACGCTATAAAGATGCTTGTCGCGCAACATACTTTTAATACGATTAATTTTATTGCCTGTTGGAATTTTTACACGTATCCAAGAAGGTTTTGCTAGCGCAGGCTTTGTATTTTCAATTTTGATCGGAATACGAGCCATTTTGGCAGCACCAAGTTGCTTTTCTGTGGGATTATATGTTGCTTTTGTCATGACTGGTCCCTTAACATGTCTGTTTTGATTTTTTCATAGGTTTTATGGGAAATCGACTTATCTGTGATAGCAAGGCTTGTTCAACCTGCGGTAATATTTTGCCTATGGAGATAGCTGGCACAAAATTTTGCAGCTGTACGATTGGCAAATTTTTCATCCCACAAGGGTTGATACGCTTAAACGGTGTGATATCCATTGCTATATTAAAACTTAGTCCATGATAGGAGCAGCCACGTCGAATACGCAATCCCAACGAGGCAATTTTTGCACCATTTACATAGACACCAGGTGCATCTGCGCGAGTTTTCGCCTGTACGCCGTAGCATTGTAATACATCTATGACGGCATTTTCAATACCAGAGACTAATTGTCGTATATTCATCTGGCGTCTTTTAATATTAATCAATATATAAGCAATCAATTGGCCTGGACCGTGATAAGTCACTTGACCACCTCGATCGACATGGATCACGGGAATATCACCAGGAAATAATAGGTGCTCTTCTTTGCCTGCTAATCCTTGCGTAAAAACAGGAGGATGCTCAAGTAGCCAAATTTCATCGGGTGTATCGATTGTTCGTTCTTTTGTGAACAATTGCATATCATCCCAGACGGTTTGATAATCTTTTTGTCCTAATTTTTTACAATTAATAGTTGCGAGATCCATTATAGTGTGGAATTATCCTAATAAAATGATTGCACAATCTTAGGATATTATCTGCTTGCTAGCAAGGAGCGTATAGCAGTAATGCTGTATATGGGTATTATTTTGTTCAGCATCGTTCTTATAGTGTTCTTTTTTGAACAATTTCATTGCAAAAATTGATTTAAAAATAACGCATTTCTCCTCTGCAGTATATTTTCATAACATATTGAAAATAAGAGAAAAAAGTTGCTTTTTCCGGTTAGCCTCATTAGTATATATGCATAGATAAATAGTATAAACAAGGAGATAGTGATGAAGGAATCAGACAATGGCTTATCGTCTCGCCAATTAACACCACAGCAGCAAGAAACAGTAAATGAAGTGAGAGGCAATATGGTGCGAGCATTTCGTGAAACACGTTTAGGCTGTTCCCAACTTTATGCGAAGCTAGGAGAACATGTGGCTGTTTTTAGAAGTATGCAGTCTGAATGGGAAGCCTTATTAGCCGCCGCTGCAGCGAAAGAAGCTGAACAGCAACCAGTAAATAGTGCATTAGATGACGTGCCTACTGCTACTGCATCATTGTCCGTAAGCAGTACACGTTAAGCTATTATTAACATTAATTAAGCAGCTGGAGCTGTGGTGATGACAACACTGGGTAGTGTTGATGTGTTGTGTTGTTCACTTATCCGCAAGCTAGCTTCCATGGCTTCATCTGCAGATAATTGATCATCTTCATGGTATACATGTTTATTTTTATGCCATGGTAAAAACCATTCAGCAATGCGTGGTGCATTATTCAGCTGAGTTTGGACTTGGTCAGGGATTTGAAAGGTACGGTTTTCTTCATTATAAAAACTTAATGTTAGATGTATCATTCCTTCCGTTATTTGACCTTTTAATGAGCTTAGCATCATGTCAGCATCTTCTACATTACAGGCTATCTCTTGTAAGCGCTGTCGTAAGTCACTGTACCTAGCCCTTTCACCTAAATATCTATCTAAGAGGCACATGCCTGCTGTTGCATCATTATAAAGCTTGTTGAGATCTTTTCTTAATGATTCAATACCTGGGAGATGAAGGCCAGCATTATAGAGTAACTGCAATTGAGTGAAAGGTTCATCATTAGTGATATTGTCAATTAAAATGTTTTCTTGATTTTCTATTAATTCCTGAAAGGTAGGTAGCTCGCTCATTAGTTGCTGAGAGGTTGATATGACACCCTGGATAAGACTATGTTGCGTATTTTCTATTGTTGGCATTAATGTTACCCCTTCAGTATAGTTTTTTGGTAAAACACAGGCAGCGGTACTATACCACTGACTATCCTATCCATCATTATTATTTTTACTAAAGTCCATTTATAATTATTATATCATAGGCGGTAGGTAAAAGCCAATAAAATATTGGTCTAGGATAAGTAAAATTATTATGTTGATTAGTAATATTTTTTTCCATTTGTTTAACCATCATATCATCAAGCACATCAGGCATTTTTCCAGTACTATGTTTGCGTTACTGCTGCAGTATCAGCTTAGTATTATGCGAGATCGCTGTGATAAGTGGTATAGCATTGCTGATAGGGAACCGCTATAAAGGCTTGTAAACTGTGTAGTATCCTTAGGTTTGATTCTAAAAAAGTTTTTCATGTTAAACACTTACAGGCCCCTGACAATAACAGATAACATTCATTTGCTCATCCTGGTGAGTGCGCCAGTAGGTGATAGCGTAGCCCAAATGCAGGTAATTATTAACGGTTGCTAAGCAAAAATAATCTTCCCGGTGTCATATCATTCATCGATGCAATTTGAGGGGCTATTAGATTATAAATTTTGATAAATTTAGGTCTGGACCCGGATAAAATTTAGCGGCTAGTGTTTATTTTCACTGGATGCTACGAGAAAATACCGGAATACAGATAGTTATAGCAGTTTTCAATATTACTAAGCCATTATAAACTTCCGCTAACCCGCGCTTGCTTTGTTCTTTAAAAGCTTATTTACAGTAAGTAAACTTCACTTTTGAAACCGCGCAAGCACGCGCTATACTCGCTTATAATGGCTTAGTAATATTGAAAACTGCTATAACGCTATATTGCCTCCTCGTGTTTTGTCGTTCACAGTGATGCCCCTATCTTGTTTTGATGTTTTCCCCCGTTTGTTCTTTATTAAGCCAAATTCAAGCTTGTTTGTGTGAGAATTCGTGGGGCAACTACCTATTTTGGCATTAGATAGTATGATAACTTGCATTTTAGAGAAGATTTCACTTATCATGAAAAATTGATGGTAATTGTCGTTGAAAAATATAAGGTTAAAGGATGTACAGGCAAGTAGGGAAACTGTTATTGGGCGGTATTTTGTTAGTCAAGGCAGCAGGGGCTTTCGCGCTTTATGATGGTTTTTATTCAGGTTTAGAGTTAGGTTACTCAAATAGTGGTTACTCTAAAAATAATGTCACAGTTGATATTCCCGAATTATCCTTAACTGACATAGCCATAGGAGATACGATTCCTAACTTTCCCGGTTCAGTTCCCGTTGAAACCGATGAAGATTATCTTGGCGCTCGTTTGTATATGGGCTATAAGTTTGAGAAAATGTTTGCGCTAGAATGGGGTTATACGCGCTATGCTGATGTGGTTTTTACTCATATTTTTGGCATTAATAGTTCTTCAATGTTGAAAATCACTGATAACAACTTAACGATTGACTTGCTGGGAGCAAACACTCGCGTGGAAACACAGTCAATCGATCTACTGGGAAAAATCTTTATTCCCATTTTGAATTTATTTGATGTTTTTCTGGAATATGGCTACGCCTATGTTGACATCAATACGCCTAAAACAGTGGATGTTATCATCACTGACACTTTCAATCCTCCTTCTTTAAATATCCGATTAAAGTCACAGCGCACACATGAACAGAAACTTTTGGCAAAGTATGGCGTTGGTGTAGGGTATAATTTTGCTGATCGTGCCGCTATTGATCTTGTGTATAGTCAAGTGAACGGCAAGGACCAATGGCAGAGTTCTTCATTAACAGCTATTAATTTTACCTTAAGCTTTGGATAATAAATCCTTCATTTTTTTCGCTTGCTAACGGCGTCATCTTTTCTTTATGCATTATAGCCGTTTCCTATATTGTTGCCCTATCCTAAGGCTTCATCTAGCGCCTGCTTGCTTCGTTATTTAAAACCTTATTTACAATAAGTAAACGTCACTTTTGAAACCTCGCAAGCAAACACAATACTCGCTTAGGATAGAGCAACAATATAGGGAACTGCCATAAAAATACAATTTTTTCCTGGCAAATTAGTAAAACTTTGACCATACTGGTACATATGTTAACAAAATATGTAGATATTTTGACATAGCGCAGTCCCTGAAAAATGAAAATAATAATGGAGGTATAGTATATGAAAGGATTAACAACAGGACTTGTCTTAGCTGCGGCATTAACTTTTGTGTCAGCACCACTTGTGGCGACAGCTGCAAAAAAAAATTGTCGCATGGGATTATTTGGCGGTCGTGTTTGTAGCACTGACACTCCATCAGCCAATCAATCGAAAAGTATAAAATACTATCACAAGACGATAGTACGGCCAAAGCTTAATTTTCCTGCAACAATGTCAACTGGCGGTAAGAGGACGTTTATCTTTGATCCTAAGCGATTTGCTTGGGCTGCTTACAATACAAATGGTAAATTAATCAGAACAGGTGTTGCATCTGGTGGGAAAAGCTATTGTGAAGATGTAAAAAGAGCCTGTAAGACACCGGTTGGTCGCTTTTCAGTTTATTCAAAAGGCAGTGCGAGTTGTAAATCATCAAAATATCCGATACCTACAGGAGGAGCACCTATGCCATACTGTATGTTTTTTCGTGGTGGGTATGGGATCCATGGTTCATCACATGTGCCCGCGTACAATGCAAGTCATGGCTGTATTCGAGTTAAGCCTACTCAAGCTAAGTGGTTGAGTAAAAATTTTATCAAGCATGGAACCCAAGTGATTGTGTTACCTTACTAAAACCTGAGTTCGGTGTTTCTGGCAACTAATTATCAGCATTTAACATTTTAATTGCAGAAATTTTTAGTGGCTCAATGGTATAAGCAGCAATGGCGGCGATAAGGTGAGTCATGGCATTGACAATAGAGTGGTATCTGGTATGCTAGATATGATAATAGTGTTTAAAATGACTAATAGCCATTTCAATAATTCCTGACCTAGCGTGTGGTGAAATTGAGACGCATCATCCAGGCTACCTAGGGTCTCAAGATACATTTTCTGTAGGGACGCTCAAAGGTGTTGGGAGACTGTATCAACAAACCTTTGTAGATACCTACTCCTTATTTAAAGCTTAACGACTAGTTCAATTAGTTTACATTTATCAAACTGTTGTAGTGGGTTATAAGGCCATAATGACATGTTCTGACGCAGTGAACTCCCGGTACAAACTATCCATTTTTACTTTGCTTTCAGCAGTGATTGTGATATTGATGGATAAGTATTTGTCATTCTTACTTGGGTGTAAAATCATATCTTGTTGTGTTATTAAGGGGAAGTGTTTTTTTGCAATAGAAAAAACTTCTGCTTCAAAGGCTGCTGTTTTTAATCCCATGATTTTTACGGTGATTTCACAGGGAAATTGCATGAATGTACTTGCATCTTCTGCCATTTTATTTCTGCTGCTCTAGCCAACTTTTCCTATATTATCATGGTTAGCCAGTGACTTCTAATTTTATCTAAGGCAATTTTTCATCAATTGACACGATAGAAGATTTTTCTCAGTTGTGTCTGGATCGGTCACTGCACGACAATGTCTTTTTACATTATTGTGTCTTATCACATTTTGATATGATGATTAGTCTTGATCATCATCATCGGCACTGATAGCCATGCTAACGCTGTCAGACATACGACTCAATAAACTGCCTTTAGCTACCGTTTCTTTTGCGATTAAATTGGTTTCAACTAGCGTATCGCCTCCAAGACTGATAGTCAGTGTGCCAACTATTTTACCTTTTTCAATAGGCGCTTTTAACGGTTTTGGTAAGCTTGTCGAAATTTTTAATGATTTATACTGTCCTTTAGGGATGGTCAAGACAATATTCTTATTTACACCCAAAGGAATTGTTTTACTATCACCTTTCCAAACACGTGGTTGTGAGACAGTGTCATCCGTTGAATATAGCTTGTAGGTTTTGTAAAAGCGAAAAGCATAAGTCATTAATTGCTGAGTTGCATCTGCTCTCGCTGACGCTGAAGGTGATTTCATGACAATGGTGAATATCCGCATGCCATCTTTTTTAGCTGATGCTGCGAGACAGTAGCCAGCTTCATTGGTATGTCCTGTTTTGATGCCATCAACATATTCATCACGCCAAAGCAGGCGATTTCGATTCGGTTGTTTAATGTTATTGAATGTAAACCATTTTTGCGAATACCATGGATAAAACTCAGGGAAGTGGGAGACAAGTGCGTTGGATAAAATAGCTAAATCGTAAGCAGTTGAATAATGTTCTGCATCGGGCATACCAGTGCAGTCTGTGAAGTGCGACTCATTCATGCCCAAATGTTTGGCTTCTGCATTCATCATGCTAACAAAGGTGTCTTCGCTACCAGCCAGGTGTTCAGCCAATGCAATAGAGGCATCGTTGCCGGAATCGACGATGACGCCTAGAATTAAATCTTTAATTTTGACACGCTCTCCTTCGCGTAAAAACATTTTTGAACCTTCTGCGCGGCTTGCTTTACGACTAATATGTACTTTTTCATCCAAGGTGATTTGGTTATTTTTTAAGGCTTGTGAAACTAAATACATGGTCATAATTTTGGTGAGACTAGCAGGCGGCATGCGCTCATGTGAATTTTCTTCTGCTAATATTTTACCACTTTCAGCAGATATAACGATATAACTTTCTGCTTTGACTTTAGGAGGCGTTGGTACTGGTTTTTGAGTAGAAATTATACTACTGGGTTGTGCTAACTCAATGGAGAAATTGGCGGCTGTAGCAGCAAAAGTGCTTGATAAGAGCATAATACTTAAAGCAAGTGCGAAAATATTTTTGTTCATTTAGATGACTTCCTGATGTTTAAAACCGGTTTAGCGTCCAAGATTAACATAGTCTGATTATAGACTAAAGGTCACTGTGAACTATAACTTGAATTGATAATGAACGTTTTTATTTTAATCAATTTCACGTCTAATATGGCTAAAAAATAAACATTATAGAGGGTGCAAGCTAGTCTGTTTCATGTAACCAGCATGCCTTTGCCAAGTCCTGCATTAATGAGTAAATTATTAATCAAATCTACTTCTTGCTCATTTTCGAGAGGGCCGATTTTTACCCGAAAAATGCTTGTAAAATGATAAGCGTTATCTTCCACGCTCACAGGAAATAATTGTACGATTTGCTGGGTTTGGCTGGCAAATCGTTCGGCACTTTTTTTTTCTTTAAATGCACCCGTTTGTAAATACATTGGCTTTTTTTTCATGATATATTCTTGTTCGTTGCTAAAAATGGACAATGTTTGATAGGGTGGAACTGCTTCTACACGAACACGTGATGTGCCATTGTCTATAATGCCCAGTTTTTTTGCTGCAGTGTAAGACAAATCAATAATGCGATTATCATGAAACGGTCCGCGATCGTTAATTCTAACGGTTATTTCTTTGCCATTAGATAAACTAGTCACTTTAACATAGCAGGGGATGGGTAATGTTTTATTGGCAGCGGTCATCGCAAACATGTCGTAGACTTCACCACTAGACGTGCGCTTACCATGGAACTTAGTGCCATACCACGATGCTATGCCTTCTTTGATATAGCCTTGGCTGCTTTGCATAATGGTATAGCGCTTACCCATTACTTCATAAAAAGGTGGGTTACCTGTTATGCTAGCATTTTCAATGCGTGGGATGGGATTGCTAATGTGACTGACATCAATATCTTGTTTAGGTAAGCCATCGGATACCTCAGAAAATGCTAGCGGTGTGACAACAGGCGCATAGAATGCTGGCGTTTTTGCATAGGCTGTAATAGCAAAAAAGAAGCAGATCAAATAAAAAATTTTATTTAGATTGTTGCGTTTTATATTCATGATATCCTATTGCAGCTAAGCGATCTTCTAAACTGGGATGGGTTGAAAACATATCGATAAATGATGTTGAATGAGATGAAGAAAAAGCGAGTGGGTTATATAAATAAGCTGCGCGACGAATGTTTTCGTGTGCAGTGGTAGCATCAGTTTGACTGTATGTGTCACTGTTTTGTTTATAGTCTTGATGAATTTTTAATAAAGCAGTAGACAAAGGCTTGTTATCTCGCATTAATTCGATACAACCTGCATCAGCCATATATTCACGAGTTCGGCTTAAGTACAGCATCAGTAGCACAGTAATCAACGGAAGAATATAACGCAGCAGTACAATGACCATTCGAAATTTATTGTTATTCCTTCGAGTAGAAAATATCATATTGTAAAATAATAGATCGATCGCCACAAGCATAATGTTTGATAAAACCGAGACGATTAAGGTCAACTTAACATCATGATGTTTAATGTGAGACAATTCATGAGCCATGACTGCTTGAATTTCTGTGCGTTCTAATTTTTCCAATAAACCGCGGGTAATAGCCACCATCGCTGATTTTTCGCTATAACCACTAGCAAAAGCATTCATATACCCCGCTTCAATAAGGTAGATTTTTGGCATGTAACGCAGTCCGGCTGCAATTTTTAATTCTTCTACAATATTGAACAATTGTTTTTCTTGTAAGTTTTTTGCATTAGAAGTAATTTCTTTATATTGGGTCCCGAGTAACATGATGCGATTGTGCCATGTTAGCGTAATCAGAATGGCTATAATAGCCACTATCCCCATGCTGATCGTGGCATAAGGCATGGTTTGAAAAGTGAGTAATTCATGCATTGCTTGAGGAAAGGGTATTGCCTGAGTTGGATTATTTGCATCGGAATAAAGGAAAGTATCGATAATAAAACCAATACACAGATAGATCAGCACGAATAATGTTATCACCCATTTTGTACGACAATCATTTTTTCGCAGTGCTGCTCGCCAGTCAGTTGCTTTATTGGTTATGGCTTGCCCTGTCAAAGTTTTACCTTATATGCTTCTTGTTCTGCAGCTTTGTTTTCGCTTAATTGCCAATATTCGAAGTATTTATTCAGTTTTGCGTTAAATAAACTGACAATAAACGATTGAAAAAATGATTTTTTCTCTGCTGAGTATGTTTCTATACTGTCATTAAGTGCTTGTTTTGCAAAAGCTAATTTATTTTCAGTGTTAACGATTTCTTCTTGTAATTGTAATGCATTTTGATTGGCTTTTAAGTCAGGATATTGTTCAAAAACAAGGTGTAAGCCCGAAGCAATCTTAGAGATGCCATTTTCTGCAGCAATACGTTCTTTTTCATCTCCTTGCTCATGCGCGGTTTGTGCTTGGTTTCGCAATGCAACGACGTCTTTTAGTGTTGTTTTTTCATAATCCATGTATTTTTTTACCACTTCAATCAGTGATTCGAATACTTTGTAGCGTCTGTCTAATTGTATGTCAATTTGCTTTTGATTATTGTTAATTGCCTCAATATAACGGATTAGACGGTTAAAAATCATGATGACATAAGCAAAAATTGCTGCAATAATGAATAGAAAAACTATGAATATAGACATTATTTTATCCTCAATTGGTATTACTTAACTAAATATAAGGTCTTCTTTTGCATTTAACAAGTTTGAGGATGTAAATTACGATTGAGTGTTTGTTTGTTTTTGGTGGCCTAACTTAATTTTTTCACTTAACTGATAGACTGCCATGGCATAGTTTTCACTGACATTATAGCGTGTAATCGCGTAAAAATTTTGAAATCCTAGCCAATATTCTTTATTTGTCCCTGCGTCTAACTCCAGAATAATCGCTTTAGTCGATGCGGGGATCGTCGAACCAGTAGTATTAATACCGTATTCGCTTAATTCCTTTAGTGATAAGGTTGGTTTGTAGTTTTTAGGACTAGGTAAAACTTTTTGGTATTGTTGGCCTTGCACGGTTGTTTGTGTAACGATAGTTTTTTTCTTATCCCATCCGTGTTTTTTTAGAAAATTGGCAATGCTAAAGATAGCATCGTCAGGGTTGTGTAACAAATCTTTCTTTTTTGCACCCTTATAGCTAATGGCATAATGGCGATAATTGCTAGGCATAAATTGTGGCAAGCCAATCGCACCGGCGTAGGAACCTTTTAGTTCAATCGGATCAAAACCATTTTCGCGGCTAAGCAACAGGTATTCTTCTAATTCTCGCTTAAAGTAAGGTGCTCGTGCCGGATAGGCAAACGCCAGTGTTGAAAGGGCATCAATAATGCGATGATTACCTAAATTGTCTCCATATTTTGTTTCTATGCCTAAAATTGCCACAATAATTTCCGCTGGAACACCGTATTGTTGTTCAGCTTCAGTTAATGTTTGTTTATGCTTTGACCAAAATTCAAGGCCTGCCTCAAATTTTTTCTTATCAAGCACAAAGATATTTTTATAATGATGCCAACGTTTGGCTTCTGCAGGTTTATTCATTGAATTAATAACACGGTGCTGAATATTAACTTGCTTGAATAAGTTGGTTAAGTAGTGTCTGTCAAAATGATGTAAGCCAACCATTTTATTGATAAATAGAGCAATTTCTTTTTCTTCACAAGAAGTTTTATTGCCAGCAAGTGCTTGGGATAAAAATAAACAAACAATCGCCATGGTTATTATTTTTACAGCTGGCGAGATTTTCATGAATTCCTCTATTTTCATATTCAAGTAAGTATTGATTCATTGTAACAAAATTAGTTTGTAAAAGATAATACTCTCTTTAGTTTCTTATATGTTTTTTACCGTACTGTGTAACACGCACTTGCTTATGTTTATTTTAAAATAGCTATGTTTAAATATATTGACGTCTACTATGTTGGTTTCAACAAGCTGTTAATTTAAATTATTCATCATTTCTCACTAGAAAGCTAAATAGGCATTATCTATAAATGATGATTTATTGGTGAATTGTAGCAACAGTGGTTTCTAATGCTAGTTGATATTCGGTTATAACAGAGAAAGAGCGAGCTGAAATATTAGCAGTAAATATAGGATATTAATCTCAACAAAGCATGATTTAACACACTGAACCCAAGCCACGAAAATTAAGTGTAAGCCAGAGCTAGAGGCTATGTTGAAGATAAAATGAATCATCAGAATTGACTTATCAAGATGCTATGCTACTTTTACCAAAAAACAAGCAATGTCTTCTTTATGTTTCCGGTTTCATTGGGTGTATTAAAGGATTTAATGAATGATCACTAAAATAAGTAAGAACCAACCGCATGATGGGTTTTTTAAAGACGTCATGCAACAAAAAGCAGTAGCACGTGCTTTTATCGAGACACACTTACCGGCAGAGGTTGTGGCTAAGATGGATTTATCGGCATTGGCACTGGAGTCAACCGAATTTATCAGCCCTAATTTGGGTGGGAAACGTTACGTTGACAGCCTTTATTGTGTTCCATACAGCAATCAGCCTAGTTATGTCTATTTTGTGGCAGAACATTTGAGTCGGGGTGATCGCTTAATGCCGTTGCGAATGTGGGAATATATGTTGGCGATAATGCGTCGATCGGTAGAGAAAAAGGGCAGAAAGACATTGCCATTAGTGTTTGCTGTGGTGCTGCATAATGGTAAAAAACCATATAGTGAACCGACAAATTTCTTCGAGTTGTTTCATACTGCAGATAGAGATACTGCAGTGCAGTGTTTCAATGGCATCATGCCCTTGATAGATGTTACGCAATTATCAGATAAAGAGTTGAGCAAAAACCCTCTTTTATCACCTTTACTGCTTACCTTAAAGCATGTTCGGATGAGTGATTTTACCGAGTGCATTGATATTCTAGGAAAATACATTTCTCCAGATGTTCTCACGGCAGTGGAATGTTATGTGCAAAGTATGGTACACTATTTATTAAGTCAGTATCCCAATCTGCCTGATGAGGAATTATCACGAATTACCTGCAGATTACCAATAGAGGAGGATAAGATGAGAACAATAGCTGATCGATTAAGAGAGGAAGGGCTTCAGCAGGGGCTCCAGCAAGGGATCCAAGAAGGTAGACGGGAAACCTGTATACGAATGGCTAGATTAATGCTGGAGCAGGGCATGAGTGAACAGCAAATTTTACTTTTAACAGAATTAACACCAGAAATGCTAGGTCATATTAAGGCGTCACTTGACGAGGAACAGAGCAACGTTAACTAATCACTGTTATTGTACAGTAGATTGCAACTTTTTAGCTTGCTGAACTATATGCTATTTAGTGTGCAATAATTTTTCGGTGCGTATGTATAGACATGATTAAACCGAAGCCTGCTAGTAATGTCACCATGGATGTGCCTCCATAGCTAACTAATGGCAAGGGTATACCAACAACAGGTAATATGCCTGAAACCATACCGATATTGACAAAGAATGAAAAAAAGAAAGTAAGACTGAGACTGCCTGCAAGCAAACGTCCAAAAGTGTCTTGTGCTTGTATACTAATGTATAAGCCGCGGAACACAATTAATAGGTAAATGGCTAACAGTGCTAAGACGCCTAATAAACCAAAATCTTCACTGGCTACAGCAAAGATAAAGTCTGTGGTGTGTTCTGGCAAGTAGTCAAGTTGAGATTGGGTTCCTTGCATCCAGCCTTTACCCCAAATTCCGCCGGAGCCGATAGCTATTTTTGATTGAATAATATGATAACCTGATCCTAAAGGATCGCTTTCAGGATTGAGAAAGGTCAATACGCGTTGGCGCTGGTAGTCATGCATGAACATCCACAGAATGGGCATACCAAATGTTGCTAAGGTGCCTAGCGTTAAGATTAAACGCCAACTGAGGCCAGCAAGAAATAGTACGCAAGCACCAGAGCACGTAAGCATAATAGCCGTGCCCAAATCTGGTTGTTTAGCGGTCATAATGACAGGGATAAGAATAGCAATACTGGCTAAGCATAATTGCCCATGTGTTGGTGGAACTGATTTACGATTAAAATACCAAGCAAGTAATAAAGGAATGGCCAGCTTCATTATTTCTGAGGGTTGAAAACGGAATACTTTTAAATCTAGCCAGCGTTGCGCGCCTTTACCGATAACACCTAAAATAAGGACAGCCACCAGCAAACTTGCACCTAAGATATAAATATACGGGGCCCAAAGTTGCCATGTTTTTGGTGGAATTTGAGCAAATACTAACATGATAGCTACGGCAATGCCTAAACGAGCAGTTTGTCGCAAGATGATTCGTATATCTTCGCTGCCGGCACTATACAAAATAATTAAACCTAAACCGATTAACATCAGTAAACTTAACATAAGCCATCCGTCAATATGACAGAAATCAGCTAAAAACGTTTTAACCCGAGGCTCATCTCGCGTGTTCAGGGATTGCTTGAGTTTTGCTAACATCTTTCTCTCTCTCTTCTAATAGGTAACTGTCAATAACTTTTCTCACGATATTAACGGCAGTACGGCTATTTTCAGTAACTGCTGCAACTGCAATTTTAGGATCTTCTATTGGAGCAAACGCGATGAATAATGTGTGATCGCGTAAGTGTTCCGGGATTTTCTTACCATAAAGCTCCTTTAGTGTGTTTAATTTGGCGACTTGAGCGGTACCTGTTTTGCCTGCAATAGTATAAGGAGCTGCGCCATAACGTTCACGTGCAGTTCCCCACAACACAACATCTCGCATGGCTTTTATAACGTAATCCCAATACTTCGGTGGGATATCCACACCAGATAATTCTGTTGGAAGATTATAAATTTCAGTATTATCAGACGAATGTTGTTTTAATAGTAAATGCGGCAACATACGTTTGCCACGATTGGCAATAATGCTGGTAGCAGCAGCGAGTTGGATTGGTGTTGATAGTAGATATCCTTGTCCAATGCCTGTAATAATTGTATCGCCAGGATACCAGCCGCGACCGTAAGTTGCATACTTCCAACGTGGTGAAGGCACTAACCCGGGCAATTCTTCTTGTATTTCAACACCGCTTGTCTCGCCGAAGCCAAAACGTGAGAGAATGTCATGGATATGATCGATACCCATTCGATAAGCTAAATCATAGAAAAATGTGTCGCAGGACATAACAATGGCTTTGGATAAGTTGATAATACCATGCCCTCCTTTTCTCCAGTCACGATAAATTTGTGTACTGAAATTTAATTTATACCAACCGGGATCGTGAATGGTACTTTGTGTATCAGCAAATCCTGTATCTAATCCTTGCATAGCTAGAAAGGGTTTGATGGTTGATGCAGGTGGATATTGGCCACGTATTGCACGATTATAGAGAGGTTTGTCTGGCGAGTTTTGTAGATTGGTATAGTCTAATACACTCATACCCTGAACAAATAAGTTAGGATCGTAACTGGGATAACTGGCTAAGGCTAGCACTTCTCCTGTTTTTGGCTGTATAGCAACAACAGCGCCGCGTCCACCTTCTAGCTGTTTTTTTGCTACTTGCTGCAATGGCAAATCAATAGTTAAATATAAGTCATGTCCAGGAATAGGCTCATCACTTTTGATAACGCGAATAATACGACCACTTGCATCGACTTCGACTTGCTGGTTACCAACTTTGCCATGTAAGATATTTTCAAAATATTTTTCAATGCCATTTTTTCCGATGAAATGTGTCCCGGCGTAGTTGCTTAGATCGATGTGTGCTAATTCTTTTTCATTGATCCGGCCAACATAGCCAATGACATCTACCATGTCATTGGGATACGGGTAATATCGAGTTAACTGTATTTCAGCAGTAACACCGGGGAAAAAAGGTTGATTGACGTAAAAGCGCGCTACTTCTTCAGCTGTTAACTTTTGCTTAAGTGTCACTTTTTCAAAACGTCGTTGATGTTGTTTTAATTTTTCAAACCGCTTGATGTCAGTAGGCGTGATATCAATAATCGATTTTAATGCGCGCACGGTTGCTGGAATGTCATCTATTTTTTCTGGTATCACTTGCAGACTGTAACTGACTCTATTTTCTGCTACAACAGTGCCGTTGCGGTCATAGATGATACCACGGTTAGGGGGTAGTGGTAATAAAGTCAATTGGTTGTTTTTTGAAAGCGTTGTGTAATGTTGATGTTCCCAGACTTGTAAATAAAGGATACGTGTGATTAATGCTGTTGTCATTATGAGAATAATGATACTGACAACAATGGTTCGTCGTTGGTAGCAAGTAATTTCTTTTTTATATTCATATAAGGATTGTTTGTTTTCCATAAATGTATCCGGACTTTTGGTACACACCAATTATATCATATATAGCGGACCCCATTAGCTAGACAAAATATCAGGTATTTTAAGGGCTACTGCCTGATCAATACATGGTCAGCTTGCTGGTTTTTAATCATATTATTTCTCTAATAGTTGCCCATGATTGTTCTAACAACAGTGCTATAATGTTTCTAAAGCTATTTTTACCTTCCCACTGATTGTGCAATTATTGCACTTTTTTGCCGTGACGGTTTTCTCGTTTGTTACAGCAATGGTATCTTCTTTACCTGTCTCGTCTTAGCAGTCGACTATAACAATCGATTAAATGGGGTGAGTCGATTTCACCGGTCTTAAACAACGGCTATTATTATCGCAAATCGTCCAAATGCAGACAAGTTTTTGATTTTTCTTGACAACTTTTTCAAGAACGTGGTAGAAAAGAGATATTGATGAGTTTGTCTTTGACAAAAGGTGGGCAAATTGAGCACAGAGATTAGGATTATCCTGTGTAGTCATTGGATGAAAAGAGGATACAATGGATTGTAGTGATGAAACCAGACGGTATTGTTCCGTCTATAACCCTTTACGTATTGGTAATAAAGAATACCCGGTCATTAACCTTGAAGTTGCCGCACAGCGAGCCCAACTCCACTTAGATGAAGCGCTGAAATTATTGGCCACTGATTTGGATAAAGATATCCACAAAGTGGTTAATGAAGAACTGTTGATTGCGGCCGATTTTGGTTCAAAAGAAGCACCATTTATTTTGGCGTTACGTGTGCTAGACAGCAAAAATCATGTAAATTTTCCACCAAGGGAGGCAGTTGCTTTTTTAAAAGTTGCCTCAGAACGTGGTCATGCAGAAGCGGCTTATCGTTTGGCTTGCTGTTATGCGGGTGTTGGCAAGTTTAAGCTATTAGAGTCAGCAGCAGCTAATTATCTTGCTAATTTTTCATTAGCAGAACGTCGCCGTTTAGCGATTTATTATTTTGAACAGGCGGTTGCGCAACAGCACCGACCTGCCATTGAAGAAATTATTATGGCATATTCCTACGGGCGCGGTATTATTGAGCAAGATGTTAATCAATTGGCTTTTTTGTGCGAACAACTAACAGAAAAGGATTATTATCCAGCAATGCTTGGCTATGCAGCATGGTTAGTTGGTATGACAGTGTTAGGTGAAGAGCCATTAGCGTCGGCTGTGAGTTTGCCTCGTAACCAAGAAAAAAGTTTACAATTGTTATTACGCATTGCTAAGAGTGACAATTTACAATTAGCACAGCATGCCTTATTCCTTATTTGTCGCGGCTTTGAGCGTGATGCTTGGCGTATGCCAGTTGGCTTATTAGTCAATCGTTTATTTAACGAAGCAATGCAAGGCAATCAATTATTGGCATTGTATTTAGCTTGGTATTGTGTGCCAGCTGGTAATCGATCACTCATGCCAAAGCTATTTGAAAAATATCAATTACAGAAACTTGCCGATGTGGTTGAATCGTCAGAAAAGCAAGCATTAGTGTTATTAAATCTAGTTATTTTAGGTAAAGATGACGATATTGCTAGTGCTGGAAATGAAATACTTAGCCAAGTATTTGGTAAGTGTTTTTTGGGCGAAGATGGCTGCATTAATATGGTGCAATTGAATGATATCGTTGCGTCGTCATAAGGTTGTTCTTCATTTTTTAAAGACTAACTTATAGCGGTTCCCTATATTGTTGCGCTATGTTTTAGCGCAACACCAAACGTGAACATTGTTTGCTCCTGCTTGGTAGAAACAACGTGCTAATTCTGACACGGTACTACCCGTGGTGACAATATCATCAACAATAGCAATGGTTTCACCATGCAAATGTGTTTTACATTGGAAAGCGTTTAGAACATTTCGATTTCTTTTATCTGATGGTAAATTTGCTTGTGCTTTGGTTGCTAGGATGCGCTGGCAGCTATGAATATCCAGGGGCAATTGTAGTTTTTTTGCAATCTTTTTTGCGATTATTTGAGCTTGATTAAAACCTCTTTGTCTTAATCGGTGCCTATGTAACGGTACAGGAATAATACGGTCAGGCAAGTCATGCAAATAATTATTATTGATGCTAGTTAATAAGTGTTGAGCTAATGCAGTTGCATAACAAAAGTTATGTTTAAACTTTAACGCAGCGATAATTTCACGTATAGGTGAATGATAATACCATGTGGCAATGAGTCGCTGGTACGGCGGGGGTTGTAATAGACACTGGCCACAAATTGGTTGATCATCTGTTATAGAAAAGACGTTTCCACAACGAAAGCAGGCTTGTGAATGCCAAGGCAAGTCTAGGTAACAGGTATCACAAAAGAACGGGCTGTGAATGTTTTGTCTTAGCAAAGGTTGTTGGCATAAAAGACATTGTTTGATTGCAAATAAAGAAGATATTTTTTTTAACATAGCTAGGTTTTCATTGCTGGAAATTGAATGTTTACTATAGCATAAATAATATCACCCAGTTGTTGCATGATACGCCTACATTACGCAGCATGTCGTGTATTCTCTTTTCTACCGATTGCTGGCATACGCCAACAGTGTCAGTTTCGATGGCTGTATGTATACAGAACAGAATAATCCTTTTGCTGCAATCACTGTGTTATAGCGTTTCCCTATATTGTTTTGAAATGAACACCATAACTCTTCCTTCTCAATAAAAAAACAGAATATATATATATCTTGCTGTACTATCGTTGCTTATAGCGGTTCCCTATATTGTTGACCTATTCTAAGACTTCATCTAGCGCCTGCTTACTTCGTTATTCAAAACCTTATTTACAATAGTAAACGTCGCTTTTGAAACCTCGCAAGCAAACACTATACTCGCTTAGAATAGGTCAACAATATAGGGAACCGCTATAAATGTTCTCTCATCTGAATATTGTGTAGCAGGATCTGCAGTAACTCATGAGCTTCTCTATAAATAGACATTGCTTGATTGAAAATAAAGAAGAATATTTTTCTAACGTGCTAATGTTAATTTTTTTGGTAATATTGCAACGGCTTACAGTGAGTTTACATTGTGATAGCCAGCCACTATGGCTTGCTCTGTTATGTCAGCCAAGTCAGCTAAAGTGTTGTTTTTAATTGTCAAAGGAGGTAGCCAATATAAGGTATTTTCTAACGGTCTTAGCAAGGCCCCACGCTTGACCGCTTCTTGGTAAATAGCATAGCCTAAGCGTAATGATTTTTTATCATGGGGGATGATAATATCAGCAGCAACAATGCCGCCTATAGCACGTAAGTTAGTTAAAACACCTGTTTTTTTCGCAACTTTTGTCATGGCAGTTAACATGTCTATTTCTAGTGTTTGTGCACGTTGATATAATTTTTCTTGCGAGATAATATCTAGTGCTGTGTTGGCAACAGCAACGGCTAAGGCATTGCCTGCTTGTGTATGTGAGTGCATAAACGTTTTGCCTGTTTCATAATCGTCGTAAAATAAATCATAGACGGCATCTGTTGTCAGCGTGGCACTTAAGGGTAAATAACCCGCAGTGAGAGTTTTGGATAAGCATATAAAATCTGGCTTAATATTTGCGTGTTCACAAGCAAGCATTTTGCCTGTCCGTCCTAATCCTGTCATAATTTCATCAGCAATAAGATAAATATCATGCACATTGGCCCAAGCTGCCAATTTACTTAGAAAGTCTTGGCTATAAATTCGCATGCCACCAGAGCCTTGAACAATCGGCTCGACAATAATAGCGCAGAGTTCATCAGCTAGTGGTGTTAATTGTGCTTCTATTGCTGGCCACATAGCTTGACAATTTTGCCATAATGGGTCGTGACGTTGATTGACATAAGGAATATTGTTTAGAAAAGGTGTGTCCAGTAAGATGGCTTCATAGGGTGCACGAAAGCGGCCTTCATCGCTTAGGCTTAAAGCCAATGCTGTTTCACCATGGTAACTGTGTTGTAAGGCAAGAAAACGGGTTCGTTTTTTTTGTCCACGAATACTTTGAGCATGTAATGCTAATTTAGACGCAATTTCAATCGCGCAGGCGCCATCGCTAGCAAATTGCACATGATGTAAATGCGGAGTGAGAGTACTTAATTTTTCGGCTAACTGTTCAATGGAGTCGTTGGTGGTATCGGCTAAAATCACATGTTCAAATTGTTGGGCTTGTTTAATTAAAGCTTGTTGTAAGCGTGGATCATTATGACCCACAATTTTGCACCACCAGCTGGCATTGGCGTCAATTAACTGCCTACCGTCTTTTAGGGTTAAATAGCAATCTTGCGCTGATTTGATAGCCAATGGTGGATATTTTTCATAGTCTTTCATTTGTGTGCAAGGGTGCCAAACATGCGTCATTGTTTGCTCCATATAGGATGTAGCAAAATGATGCGAAAAAAAATCATCACTGTCAACTAACATATCGAATTTTGGTTGACAAAAAACAATAAATAGCTAAATATTGCTGCATTCTATATTCAAGGAGAGACTTCATATGTTTTATGATTATACAGTTGGAATATGTCGCCATGACTGGGCTAAGTCAGAGATTATTGACTTGTTTAACTGGCCTTTTATGGACTTATTATATACAGCACAAACTGTTCATCGTCGTTATTTTAATCCTAATGAAGTGCAAGAGTGTATTTTGCACAGTATAAAAACTGGCTTATGCCCAGAAGACTGCAGCTATTGCTCACAAAGTGGACATCATAATGCTAACATTGAAAAACAAAAATTACTGCCGATTGAAGAAACCTTAGCAGCAGCAAAAAAAGCAAAAGCAGCGGGGGCGACACGGTTTTGTATGGGTGCTGCTTGGCGTGGGCCGCCTGAAAAAGATTTGTCCACTGTGTTAGAAACAATTAAACAAGTTAAAGACATGGGGTTGGAAACATGTGCAACTTTAGGTATGTTAACCGCTGAGCAAACGAAGCAATTAGCGGAGGCGGGTTTGGATTATTATAATCACAATTTAGATACATCGCCGGAATACTATGGAAAAATAACAAGTACACGGACATATCAAGATCGCTTAGATACATTAGCGCATGTTCGTGAGTATGGTATTAATGTATGTTGTGGCGGTATCGTTGGCTTGGGTGAGGCACGCGAAGATCGTGCCGGTTTATTACAACAGTTAGCTAACTTACCAGAACATCCACAAAGCGTTCCAATCAATATGTTGATCCCAATGCCAGGGACACCATTAGAAAATGCGACACCATTGGATCCATTTGAATTTATTCGTACCGTGGCAATGGCACGTATTATGATGCCAAAATCATTTGTACGTTTGAGTGCTGGGCGCACTGAGATGAGTCAGGAAATGCAAGCATGGACATTTTTTGCTGGTGTTAATTCGATTTTTTTAGGTGAAAAATTATTGACAGCAGATAACCCAGATATGAACGATGACAGACAGTTATTTGCTGAATTGGGCATGAAATCATTAGACTTAAACGCATATAATGCAGCAACAACTGCAGGTGAAGAGTGCGCTTAACCATAGAGAAAAAACTGCATGACTGGCAGCAGGCAGACTTAGTTCGACATCGTGTTGTCAGTGAACAACGTAACGGTGTTGTTGCCATTATTTCAGGTCAAAAAAAATTAAATTTTTCCAGTAACGATTATTTGGGTTTAAGCCAACATCCACGTGTCATTAATGCCTTGGTTGATGCTGCAAGACGAGTTGGTGTCGGTGCTACGGCATCTCCTGCAGTAGCTGGATTAACGGATGATCACGAAAAATTAGAACAAGCGTTGGCAACATTTATGGGTTATGACAGTGCCTTGCTGTTTCCCTGTGGTTATATGGCAAATATAGGGATTATTAATGCACTAGTCAGTGAAGATAGTGTTATTTTGCAAGATAAATTAAATCATGCATCCTTATTAGATGCAGGTCGCTTATCAGGCGGTAACATGTTTCGTTATCCACATGCTTCTATGAAAAGGCTAGATAATTTTTTGCAAAAATATCAAGATAAGCCTAAGTTAGTTATCACTGAAGGTGTTTTTAGCGTGGATGGTGATGTGGCACCATTACCAGAGTTAACACGTTTAGCTGACGATGCTAATACATTAACCTATTTAGATGATGCACATGCTTTTGGTGTATTAGGTGATAATGGCCGTGGAACATTATCACATTATGGTTTGTCATCTAAACACATTAATGTGTTAGTAGGGACGTTTGGTAAAGCATTTGGGACCAGTGGTGCTTTTGTATTAGCCTCTCAGAAAATCATAGAAGCTATTCGCCAATTTTCAAGGACTTACATGTTTTCTACCGCATTACCTCCGGCTATGGCTGCAGCGAGTTTAATGTCGCTAGAAATTATTCAACAAGGTGAGCTACAGCGAGCATTACAGAAAAATATTCAACTATTCCACCAGTTTGCACAGGCGCATCGAATACCTTGTATGCCAAAAGCGAAAGCAGCGATACAGCCAATTATTATTGGTGCAGCTAATAAAGCTTATTTATTACAAAAAGCTTTATTAAAAGCTGGTTTTTTGGTAGGTTGCATGCGTCCTCCTACTGTGCCTAAAGGGACTTCTCGCTTAAGAATTGTGTTATCAGCATTACACACGGAAGCTATGATCTTAGCATTGGTGAAAGCATTAGCTCATTACTTACAGGATACACACTATGCTGTCGAAACCTCTTTATAAAAAAGTCATCGGTGATGGTAACCAAGACTTGGTTTTATTACATGGTTGGGGTGCAAATAGTGCCATATGGAATGAGTTTGCTACTGCGTTGCAGTGTCAATTTCGTATAACGTTAATCGACTTGCCTGGCTTTGGTCGAAGTCAACATTCACCAGTAGATTACTCTATGGATATGGTATTATCCCTGCTTGTGCCTGAAATACCAAAAAACAGTATCATTGTTGGTTGGTCTTTAGGAGGTATGATCGCAACAGAATTGGCTTTACGTTATAAACAATATGTTAAAGGGCTTATTACTATAGCGAGCAATCCTTGTTTTATAGCACAGAATGATTGGCCAGGCATGGCAGTTAAGCAATTTTATGCATTTGCACAACAATTGCATGAAGATTATTCCACCACATTAAAACGGTTTCTCGCATTACAATTTCACGGAGTGGAATCTAGCAAATTGTATCTACGTCAAGCACAATCGTTGTTAACATATGCACCTCCGCCAAGTATCAATGTGCTAACAGCAAGCTTAACTTTATTAGAAAAAACCGATTTGCGCAGCAGTTTATCAAAAATAGAGCAGCCTATGTTAGCATTATTTGGTAAAATGGATGCCATGGTGCCTAAACAAGTCAGTGAAGATTTGTTATTGTATAATCCGCATATTAGCACCAAAGTAATAGAAAAAGCCGGGCATGCTGCTTTTATTTCACATCTAGCAGAGTGTGTCAATGTTATTAATGATTGGGTGAAACAGTATGATTGATGAAAAAGCACTACAAGTTGCATTTAATCAAGTAGCAAATGGTTATGATTCCGTTGCTAGAGTGCAACGGGAAGTCGGACAGCGTATGCTGTCACGCTTGGATTTTATGACAATGCAACCCCAACGAATCATCGACTTAGGTGCAGGAACGGGTTATTTTACCCATAAATTAACAAAACGGTATCGTAAAGCCAATGTGATTGCATTAGATTTTGCACAAGCTATGATGCAGTACGCTAAAAGGAAGAAATCCTTACTGATGAAAAGCCACTATTTATGTGCAGATATGCATCACATTCCATTACCTGACCATTCCGTTGATTTGATTTATTCTAACTGTGCATTGCAGTGGAGTAATCATTTATCTGACGTGTTACGAGAAGTGCAGCGCGTGTTGATGCCAGAAGGGTTATTCATGTTTACTAGCATGGGGCCTGATACCTTGAAAGAATTGCGTGCCAGCTGGGCAGCGGCAGATAACGAGCAACATGTGAATGAATTTATTGATATGCATGATATAGGTGATTTATTATTACATTGTCAATTTTCTGATCCTGTGATGGATATGGAAATGATCCAGTTAGAGTACGCAGATATCAATGTGATGATGCGAGAATTAAAATCTTTAGGCGCACATAATGTATTAAAGCAGCGACAACGCACATTAACGGGAAAAGGAAAGCTACAAAAAATGTTAACAGCATATCAATCTTTTCAGTTAGCCAATGGCTATTATCCTGCAAGTTATGAAATTATTTATGGTCATGCTTGGAAAACAAAAGAATCTCATACTTTTGTTGCTAATGAAGAAGGTGTTGCTCAGATTCCTGTGACAAAGATAAAAAAAACGTAGTAAATGATAATGGATAAGATCAAATTCATATTCTTATGTAGTGACAATCACATCTATGTTACATCTTCATCTTTTTCTCCAGTTCGTATGCGGTAGATCGTTTCGATATTGCTGATAAAGATTTTGCCGTCACCGATTTTACCTGTTCTAGCTGTATCCATAATCAGGTTTACCACGTCATCTAAAATAGCATCGCGTACAATTAATTCAATTTTTATTTTTGGTAAGAAATCAACTTTTACTTTACGCCCACGATAAATTTCAGTATGACTAGTTTGTTGGCCCAAGCTTTTAATTTCCATAATGCTCATGCCCATAATGTCCAGTTTTGCTAATGCTTCCCGTACTTCTTCCAATTTATAAGGACGAATGATTGCTTCAATCTTTTTCATTAAATGCTCCGTGTTGAAAACCTGAGGTAATAGGGAAACGTCGTTCTCGACCAAATGCGCGGCGTGTTATTCGTATGCCAGGTGGCGCTTGACGACGCTTATAGACATTTTGGTCAACCATCTTTAACACTTGATCCACTATATTTGCTTCATGCCCAGCAGCAATGATAGCCTCACGTGATTTATCTTGCTCGACGTACAGTGCTAAGATGTCATCCAGTATAGAATAAGGTGGCAGAGAATCTTCATCTACTTGGTCCGGTGAAAGTTCCGCTGAAGGAGGGCGGGTAATAATCCGCTCCGGGATTAGGGGTTGTTGCCGATTGCGATAATTTGCTAATTGATAAACCCATGTTTTAGGCACATCTTTTAACACAGAGAAACCGCCTGCCATATCACCATAGAGTGTTGCATAACCAACAGCCATTTCACTTTTATTTCCCGTTGTTAACACTAAACTTCCTTTTTTATTAGAAATCGCCATTAAAATCATACCGCGGATGCGCGCTTGGATATTTTCTTCAGTAGTATTAACGTCATAACCGGTAAACTCAGTTGCCAGCTGTATAAGAAAAGCATTATACATAGGCTCTATGGAAATGCTGCGATAAGAAACCCCGGCTTGCTTTGCTAGTATTTGTGCATCTTCTATGCTCATGTCAGCAGTGTGGCGAGAGGGCATCATCAGGGCTTGAACGTTATCAGCACCTAATGCATCAACAGCAATAGCTAATACTAGCGCTGAGTCAATGCCACCAGATAATCCTAGTACTACACCTTGGAATTTGTTTTTTGTTACATAATCTTTGACACCTAGTACCAGCACTTTATAAATGTGTTCGTCTAGTGCTAATTCTGGACGTGTTATATAAGGTTGGTGAAAAGATTTTCTATTAAAACAGTAGTTGACTGGTAGTAAATGTTCTTGTAGCAAAGGGCTACTATGAGTAATTTCACCTACATTATTAATAACAAAAGAACCACCATCAAAGACTAATTCATCTTGCCCACCAATCGTTTGTAGATAAATGATGGGAAGCGCTAATCTCGTTGCATGATAATGTAATTGGTTTTTTCTTTCCGATAGTTTTTCAAAATGGAAGGGAGATGCATTGATGCAAATAACCATTTCTGCGTCTTTTGCAACGCAATCAGTTATGGGGTGGTCATACCATAAATCTTCACAGATCAATAGGCCAATGTTAATGCCTTTAAATTCAATGATACTGTTTTTTTTGCCAGCTACAAAATAACGTTTTTCATCAAAGACACCGTAATTGGGTAATAATTGCTTATGGTAGACTTGTTTGATGTGACCAGCGTGTATAAAGGCGGCCGCATTGTAAATATCACTATCAATATAGTCTGGGAAGCCAACAATAATGGCGATATTGGTAGAGACTTTTTCTAAATATTGTAAGCCTTGCTTAATTTGTTGTTTAAAACCATCATGAAAGAGTAAATCTTCTGGAGGATAGCCACAGAGAGCGAGTTCAGGGAAAACGATGAGATCAGCTTGCCACTGTTGTTGGGCTGTTGCTATCGCTTGTTTCATTTTTTCTATATTGCCAACAACGTCACCCACAAGAAAATTCAGTTGCCCTAATACAATTGTTAGTTTTTTAGACATTTTGTTAACCTTTTTCACTTAAGCATATAAAATAAACAATTTTTTCATTGGCTTACTCTAGTTAAATTATACCTGGGATCAGTATATACCCAAGCAGTTCATTATCTCTAAGCCGTTGTTTTTGCCGCTATTGCCAGTATCACTATTATATTACAGCATGCCATGTTAGATCTAGGTTCATTTTTAACAACCAGTGCTTATATACATAGTGGAATATTAGGTGCAACATTTTTTGCTACGGCAATTTTAGCGTATAGTTTGCCAAAACGATTATACTTAAGTGAATCGGCTATCATTGAAAAAAGTATTAAAGTTGCAGAATTAAAGCAGCTCAATGAATTAATTATTCAGCGCATGCCTTCGGGTATTATTGTTGATAAAAATGATCATATCTGCTATATGAATCATTCTGCTTGGATATTATTAGGCAAACCATTTACTAAGAAATAACAAAAAATAAGAGAAGAAAAAGGCTATGTTTATGTTAATGTGATTTTTCTAGAGGATACAGCCCGTATTGCTCAACATGCCCAGCAAATTAAATTAGTTTCTTTGGGTCGTTTATCCATAAGTATTGCACATGAAGTTCGTAACCCGTTATAGGGAAACGCTATAATTGAGAAAACAGAACTAAGGGAAAAATAACATGCCCCATCAACTCAATAAAGCGATTGTAACTAGGCAGTTTAAGAAATGCTTGGTATAAAAAACATACCAAGTGACCGGTATAAAGCGTTTTAAAATGTCGATACCCCGGTAATTGAAAATTGAAAAGCGATAATGATGGTCATTATTTCGCTATCGCTGAGACAACATTTGGGCCCACGTTGTCCTTGCAAGCTGGGCGCGGGTAATAATTTTTGTTCCCTATACTGTGAAAACGCCTTGCAAAAATTATCAATTTCGTAGAAAATATAAGCGAGTTGATTGATATCCATATCAATTTCCTTACTTTAGATAGTAAAAAATTGCACAAGATATCACCAGATTGTCCTAGTTCCAACAACCAACGTTTATTAACGTGTTGATTTATAACAGCTTAAACTCCGAATTGGCGTTTTAATTAAACATGGAATTACTGATATTGGACAGTACATTTGGATGATGCTATTACGTGCTACTATTTTTCTGCTAGTTTTGGTATATCAAAATTTTAGCAGGGATGAATAGCAATTTTCATATACAATAAAGTCGAGGGTAAACAAATGAAAAATCCTAATTTTTTTTTCATACAGGCAGCGCAAAAAAAATTTGCTAATATGGGTTCTATTAGCTTAAAGACAACACGTCCAGACGACGAAACACAATACAAACAACAACAATACTATATGATTACACCTGCTCAATGCATTAATGAGCAGTTTTTAATCGATAAAGAGCTCGTTGAACTATCTGATCAACATATTTCTATATATGAGTATCAATCAAAACATGAGATAAGCAAGCTTTCGAGCACGCATGTAACACTAGCGTTTGAGTCTAGTAAGAGGATGCATTTTTACTTTGATCGTTATGGTAACTATTTATCAAATGATGTGAAGAAAGTGGCAAAAGAAATAATTAATTTTGAGCCACGGTTAATAAATATTGCTATCAGCTATGCCAGTCAGTTTTATTCTGTAGCAAATTCAGTGCACAATCTATATAAGCAGCAGTTCGATAAACATTATAAGCCGAAACTAGATGAATTAAGTCAGTTGCATATGGAGCGCGAAAAAACCACCTCTGATAAGAAGTCATCTGAAATGTTAAATGAGATAGAACAGTCAACAAATGAAATTATTACATTACTAAAAAAATATCAGTCGGTTTTATTAGAGTCTAATGATAACCTTATTACTTTTTTTTCACGGCACTTGAATGCAATTAAAGAGAAAAAAGCAATGCAAGAGAAGATTGGTGTTAAGAGAGAAGAGACAGAAAGCAAAGTGAATTCTAAGGAAATGTTAGCCGCTAAAGTGAGTAAAAAGGATGATGAAGAAAAGAGGCTTACTGTTGCCTCAAAAGAAAAATCTCCTGCTCTTTCGAAAACAGTTGCAGTCAAAAATAGAATTTCAGAAATCAAACAAGAGATTATCATTCTCGATAAACAATTAACTGTCTCTCGTAAAAATAAAAAGCAACAAGCTGCCATTAATGTTACTTTGTTAAGAGCAGCTAACCTAGTAAAAAAACACTCTCTCTATTCTGATTTGTTCGAAATTAGCTCAAATGATGATGATGTTTTAAACAGCATAATCCAACAGCGTCAAATAGTTAAACAGGCACGTGCTGAACTAAATTATGTAATAAGAAATAAGTCTCATTATGTTCACTTGTTGCAAGATGAGCATAAAGCAAAGGTATTGATACCTTTGCTTAAATTGATAGATTTAAGTTTAGATGATTTTGGCCAAGCATTGCTTTTTCATTGTGACGATCTACTTCTGCTTATTCACAAAATAGCTCCAAACTTAAATTTGAATTTAACTATTCCAAGCCTCCGGCTAACACCATTACAGTTAGCTTATGAAAGAAGTTATTGGAAAGGTTTTTCATTATTATTGGAGCAGCTAAACTGTTTTCCAGACTGTATAGATCAGAAAGGTTACACTTTATTACAAAAAAGCTGTATCGCTCAAAAAGAAAAGCCTATGCATTTGCTTTTGCAACATGGAGCAAGCCTAACAAGATATTCATATGAAGGATATACCGCTTTCGGATATTTAACATTCCAACCAGGAAAAGAGCCCAGTATAAGCACTCTTAATAAAGTTATAAAAAGCTCATCACGCTCTATTTTTTTTCTTGATCTTATGCAAGGCGCTAGAAACATGCGAGGTACACCGTTGTCATATGCTTGCCAACAGGGATGGAATAAAATAGTTAAGTTTTATTTGCAAAATGGTGCTGATCCAACTGCAGTACGTGAAACTGATATGCGCACATCAATCGAGATTATTATCGATAAAAATAATCTGGAAATGTTTGACTATTTGCTAATGCATCATGCCGATAGTGTTGTAAAAGTGTTTCATCAGACATTGCAATGTGCACAAGAGCTGGGGCGAAGTAAATATATTGATCGGTTAAATTCGTTTGCTGAACAGTATCATGATGATATTGAAAAAATAGATAGTAATCAGAAGGTTTATACTCTACCGATAGGCTCCTCAGTGGCCATGTCTCCGGGGGAATTGCTTAAACGCCTGGGTCTATCTTGAGTGACCATCAGAGTTGATGCATTGTATGGCCAAGTAAAATTAACATAATTAAAATTTATTTTATCTAGTTTGATGAGACTTCCAAAGCTGAGATAGACGTGTTAAAAAGATCGATGGTTTTATTGGCCGAACAAAGCATTCTTCCACACCGGCTTCTTTGGCAGAATAAGTAGAAACTAAATCAGAATTATCTGTGATCAGTAAGAATAGAGGCATAGTATCTACAGCCATTGTTTTAAGAACATGAATTAATTCTTTATAGTTGAATGCATTAATTTTATCATCAATGATTAAAATATCTACTGTCATGTTCTTTACTGCAGCTTGCATAAATGCTTTTAAAAATTCTTTACTGGGAACAACGATAAAACTGGTTTGTTTTTCTTTGCCAGTTAATTGTTTTTTTAGTATTTGTCCTTCTTCAGGATCATCGGTTACCAGCATAATGCTAGCAGATTGATTGTTTTTCTGCCAGCTCAGTAAGATGTTTTTAATGGGTTGTTGAGTAAACGGCAATGTCACCGTTACGGTAGTTCCTTGCTCTTTTTGACTGTCAATCTGAATGTGACCACCCATTTTATCTACAAACTTTTTTGTTATAGGTAAGCCAATGCCAAGTCCTTCTGTTAAGCCTTTGTAAGAAGGCTCTAAACGTTTAAAGTCTTCGAATAGTGACTCGATGGTTTTTTGGCTAATGCCGATACCTGTATCTTTGATCGATAGACGTAAATTAATTTTGTCGCCTTCATAGCCCGCTTCTTCTACACGAATTGTTACATTACCAGAGTCAGTAAATTTAATCGCATTACTAATAAGATTGTATAGAATTCGGGTGACACAAGGAGTGTCACTGATGACAAGATGTGCTACTGTTTCTGGGTAATCAACGAGCAATTTTATTTTTTTTAATCTTACTTTTTCGGCAAAGGTATCTACAACAGCTTCTAGTACTTGACGTAAGTCAAATTCATTCAGGATCAAGGAGAAGTTTTCTGATTTGATTCTAGCAAAATCAACAACAGATTCTATCAAGTGAGATAATCGACCAACGGCGCTATCCATGTAAGAGATCAGAGATTGTACTTCATGCTCATCAAGATCTTGTGATGATTTTAACACTTCAATTGTATGCGTTAATTCTGATAACGGTGTACGAAAATCATGGCGCATATTCGCGATAAAAGCTGCTTTTTCTTCATTGGCTAATTCTTTTGCTTGGGCAATAGCCAATTTTTCTTGCATTTTTTTTAATTCGGTAATATCAACTGAAATACCAACGATACCAATGATTTCTTTGTCATCATTAAACAGAGGAACACGAGTGGACATTGAGTAGATAGGTTTACCGTTTTTATCATAGAGAGGCGGTTCTTCAATGTTAATTTTGGGTTTACCTGTTTCCATGACCTCCATGTCATATTTTTTGAATAATGAGGCTTGATTTTCTGTCCAATTCGCTTTTTGACCTAATTCTTCATAAGTTAAGCCAACAAATTCTTCGAGGCTGTTTAGTCCAACTTCATTGAGAACATTTTTATTACATCCCAGTGTTACGCAATTACGATCAAGCCAATAAACACTATTCGGCATCATTTCAATGATACGCAAAAAATATTGACGGATGCCTTCAGGATCATTTGGTTGAGCTGGTTTCGTCGTATATAAATTAGCAAATTTGGCTTTATCTTGCTGCATAAGTTATTCCCATCCTTAGGTATACTTGTTTACTAAAATCTACTTTTTGTACTAAGGTGAATAGTACAATGCATTGATAAATTTAGCTATTTTTCTCACTGACTGCTATGCTATATTTATCATACAATCGTATTCTTAATCCGCCGCTGGTAGAAAAGCTGGGCTCAAGATATGTACTAGATTAGTTTATCGTATGCAAAAAAGCAATGGGAAGTTACTGGTATCTTAGGGCAAAATCATACTTTGACTATTTTTTGTCCTTCAACTAATTCGCTGCTAAAGTGATCATTCCATATAGCTTTTTTTAGTTTACTTTTCATACTGTTTTTCTCAGGATGCAGATGCACCATATTCAATGCAAATCGTCTCATAACGGCCAGATTTTCAGTGGCATGTTCCCGACGAATGCGACAGTCATCTTCTTTGTAAGTTACATCCAATACCCAATGTACTTGGTTTTCTACTTGCCAATGACATCGAATCGCCTTAGCGATTTGCTTAATCTGTAGAGGTAATAACTAATATAGTAGTGGGTTTGAGTTTGCCGTTTTCCTTTGATTTCTCGAATGCGTTCTACTTCCATGTTCTGCTTCAATTTCGGTGGTAGTATTTTCTCCGGTTCTAATTTATTTTCTTGATGCAGTTTTTTAAAATAGTCCCGTATTTAGTGAGCGGGAACACCGGAGTTGAGTAATTTTTTAACTGGATCCTTTAGGTGGTGATGAAGTGGATGCTTGCGGTGATGAAAGGTGGATCCTTGCTAAAAACCAGCAAATTAACTATGTATTAGTCAGGCGATTGAATTTATAGCGTTTCCCTATATTGTTGACCTATCCTAAGACATTATCTAGCGCCCTAGCGCCTGCTTGCGAGGTTTCAAAACCTTATTGACAATAAGTAAACGTCGCTTTTAAAACCTCGCAAGCAAACACTATACTCGCTTAGAATAGGTCAACAATATAGGGAAACGCTATAAAATACTTGATATTTTGTCTAGCTAATGGGGTCCACTATAGCCTCGGTTGCTGGTTTGTTCATTTTTCTCCTGCTCTCGTCTTTGGTCAAGCATTTGTTGAACATGTAGATTATCTAATCCTAAATGGCTAATATGGCATAATGCGGCAAGATTTTTATTATTATTAACTTTATCTGGGGGTAGTTCAGACAATTCTTTAACAACAAAGGTATTGTAAAGGTCCAGCGTGTGGACCTGGCTCAGTGCCGACACATCGGTAACTGGGATACCGCTAAGGTTCAGCGTGTGGATCTGACTCAGTGCTGATACATCAGTGATACCGGTACAATAGCTAAGATCCAGCGTGTGGACCTGCGTCAGTGCCGACACATCGGTGACACAGGTACTGCTAAGGGACAGCGTGTGGATCTGCCCCAGTGCCGACACATCAGTGACCCATGTACAATAGCTAAGGTCCAGCGTGTGGACCTGGCTCAGTGCCGACACATCGGTGACCTGGGTACCGAAAAGGTTCAATGTATGGACCTGGCTCAGTGCCGACACATCGGTGACCTGGGTACAGCTAAGATCCAGCGTGTGGGCCTGCGTCAGTGCCGACACATCGGTGATCGGGGTACTGTTAAGGTTCAGCGTGTGGACCTGCGTCAGTGCCGACACATCGGTGACCTGGATACCGCAAAGGTTCAGCGTGTGGACTTGCCCCAGTGCCGACACATCGGTGACCTCAGTACCGCGAAGGTCTAGTGTGTGGATCTGCCTCAGTGCTGACACATCGGTGACTGGGGTACCGAAAAGGTTCAGCGTGTGGACCTGCGTCAGTGCCGACACATCGGTGACCGGGGTTTCGCCAAGGTTCAGCGTGTGGACCTTCGTCAGTGCCGACACATCGGTGACCTCGGTACTGCAAAGGTCCAGCGTGTGGACTTGCCCCAGTGCCGACACATCGGTAACCGGGGTACCGCAAAGGTCCAGCGTGTGGACCTGCCCCAGTGCCGACACATCGGTGACCGGAGTTTCGTAAAGGTTCAGCGTGTGGACCTGCCTCAGTGCTGATACATCGGTGACCTCGGTATCGCTAAGGTCCAGCGTGTGGACTTGCCCCAGTGCCGACACATCGGTGACCGGGGTTTCGCAAAGGTACAGCGCGTGGACCTGTGTCAGTGCCGACACATCAGTAACCCGGGCACAATAGCTAAGGTCCAGCGTGTGGACCTGCGTCAGTGCCGACACATCGGTGACACGGTTAGAGTAAAGGTCCAGCGTGTGGACATTCCCACATTGTATTATCTTATTGATAGCGGACATATAGTTATTGGTCATTGATGTATATTTTACGTTTATATAAAAAACCTTAGCTAATAAGGCTTTCTCTTGCTTTTGTTCACTCTCATTGCTTTCCATGATAGAGGATATAGCGTCAAGCATTTCTTTATTGAGAATAAGCGCATAGGGAAAATCATCTCCCAGGGTTAGGCTTCCAATCACTCCATTAAGTTGCGCCTTGGTCGCTATACGAAGGAAAAGCGCTTTCGAAGAAGAAATATATTCATTAGCTCGCGCATTAATAGCCCAGTTAAGCAAACGTAAATTTTTGAGGGTAGGTATTTTCAAGCAAGGAAAAATGTTATTATAAAGTAGTTCTGGCGGTAATAATTCAAGAAAATTGACCGGTTTTTCGCAAGTAGTCGAAGAATTATTTGTTACACTATCTTCTGTTTTGTCCATGTGTGTTATATTCTATCATCGCTTCTCATTTTTCTCTATTGTAGAGTAAGATAAATTTAATGTAAACAGCTATAATAGCACTGTTATTAGAAATCATTATGAGCAACTATTAGAGAAATCACATTGCTAAAACCAGCAAATTAACTATGTATTAGTCAGGCGATTGAACTTAAAGTCTAGCTAATGGGGTCCACTATAGCCTCGGTTGCTGGTTTGTTCATTTTTCTCCTGCTCTCGTCTTTGGTCAAGCATTTGTTGAACATGTAGATTATCTAATCCTAAATGACTAATATGGCATAATGCGGCAAGATTTTTATTATTATTAACTTTATCTGGGGGTAGTTCAGACAATTCTTTAATAACAGAGGCCTTGTAAAGGTCTAGCGTGTGGACCTGGCTCAGTGCCGACACATCGGTGACTGGGGTACCGCTAAGGTTCAGCGTGTGGATCTGACTCAGTGCTGACACATCAGTGATACCGGTACAATAGCTAAGATCCAGCGTGTGGACCTGGCTCAGTGCCGACACATCGGTGACACAGGTACTGCTAAGGGACAGCATGTGGATCTGACCCAGTGCCGACACACTAGTGACCGATGTACAATAGCTAAGGTCCAGCGTGTGGATCTGCGTCAGTGCCGACACATCGGTGACCTGGGTACCGCGAAGGTCCAGCATGTGGACCTTCCCCAGTGCCGACACATCGGTGACTTGGGTACTGTTAAGGTTCAGCGTGTGGACCTGCCTCAGTGCTGATACATCGGCGACCTCGGTACCGCAAAGATTCAGCGTGTGAACCTGCCCCAGTGCCGACACATCGGTGACCTGGGTACCGCGAAGGTCCAGCGAGTGGACCTGCCCCAGTGCCGATACATCGGTGACTGGGGTACTGTTAAGGTCCAGCGTGTGGACCTGCCTCAGTGCTGACACATCGGCGACCTCGGTACCGCAAAGGTTCAGCGTGTGGACCTGCCCCAGTGCCGACATATCGGTGACCTCGGTACCGCTAAGGTTCAGCGTGTGGGCTTGCCCCAGTGCCGACACATCGGTGGCCTGGGTTTCGCTAAGGTTCAGCGTGTGGACTTGCCTCAGTGCCGACACATCGGTGACCTCGGTACTGCAAAGGTCTAGCGTGTGGACCTGCCCCAGTGCCGAGACATCGGTGACCTGGGTACCGCAAAGGTTCAGCGTGTGGACCTGCCCCAGTGCCGACACATCGGTGACCGGGGTTTCGCAAAGATTCAGCGTGTGGATCTGACTCAGTGCCGACACATCGGTGACTGGGGTTTCGCTAAGGTCTAGCGTGTGGACCTGGCTCAGTGCCGATACATCGGTGACCGGAGTACTGCTAAGATCCAGTGTGTGGACCTGCCCCAGTGCCGACACATCGGTGACCGGGGTATTGCTAAGGTTCAGCGTGTGGACTTGCCTCGGTGCCGGCACATCGGTGGCGGGGGTACGGTAAAGGTCCATCGTGTGGATCTGCCCCAGTGCCGACACATCGGTGACCTGGGTACAGTGAAGGTCCAGCGTGTGGACATTCCCACATTGCACTATCTTATTGATAGCGTACATATCGTTATTGGTTATTGTAGTATATTTTACGTTTATATAAAAAACCTTAGCTAATAAGGCTTTCTCTTGTTTTTGTTCACTCTCATTGCTTTCCATGATAGAGGATATAGCGTCAAGCATTTCTTTATTGAGAATAAGCGCATAGGGAAAATCATCTCCCAGGGTTAGGCTTCCAATCACTCCATTAAGTTGCGCCTTGGTCGCTATACAAAGGAAAAGCGCTTTCGAAGAAGAAATATATTCATTAGCTCGTGTATTAATAGCCCAGTTAAGCAAACGTAAATTTTTGAGGGTAGGTATTTTCAAGCAAGGAAAAATGTTATTATAAAGTAATTCTGGCGGTAATAGTTCAAGAAAATTGACCGGTTTTTCGCAAGTAGTCGAAGAATTATTTGTTACACTATCTTCTGTCTTACCCATATGTGTTATATTCTATCATCACTTCTCATTTTTCTCTATTGTAGAGCAAGATAAATTTAATGTAAACAGCTTTGTTCCTAATGTATAGGGCAAGATCTTACCTATTATGCAGTATGTTAGAATGATTTACTGTCAAGCCTAGTTATGATCCGCACAGTCGATAGACTAATGCTAAATCGCTTAGCTATTTCTTGCTGTGTTAGGCTGCCTAATTTATAACAAGCGACAACTTTCCTAACAGTCAGGGTATTTGATCTATTCGCTAGGCAAATTTAAAATTGCTGTCCACATATTTATAGCATTGTCTTACTTATATGGAGTATTTTAGAATGATCTATTGTCAAGCCTAGTTATGGCCCACACACGATATAGACGTGTAATTGGAGGTCAGCGTATTACGTTATCAGTCTCTTATCATCGAGGACATCGAATGACATTGCTCAGTGCTATCAGTATTCGTCAAGTTGAAGCAGCGCTTATGGAGAATGGTCAGCCAGTGGCGAGATTTTTCCTGACTTTTATTATAGCGTTTCCCTCTATTGTTGACCTATACTAAGACTTCATCTAGCGCCTGTTTGCTTGGTTATTCAAAACCTTATTGACAATAAGTAAACGTCGCTTTTGAAACCTCGCAAGCAAACACTATACTCGCTTAGAATAGGTCAACAATAGAGGGAAACGCTATAAAGAATGTCTTTGCCCTGTACTAAAACCGTCACAAATTGTCATTATAGACAATGCCTCTTTTCATAAAGTAGCCGGTGTATCAGAAGCGACTGCCGAGGCGGGAGCCCGCTGTGCTTATTTGCGCAAAGCCGCTGCTAGAATAACAGAAATTTTTAGCATGGAAATAAAAAATGCATTTCAATCTATTATAGCAGTTCCCTAAACTGCTATAATCCTCATGATCTGGAAGGATGGTTTGATCATGCAGGATATTGTGATCAACAGTTTAGGGAACTGCTATAAAAGCGCATTGGCAGTTGTGAACATTATTTTTAAAGTCCTGTAAGTACATTGTTATATGTACTCATTCATATTGAAAATGGCGATAATGTGTATTTAGGTGTTTTAGTGAGAAAAACTGCTTGCAATTAAGCCAATTATTGCACCAAAAATACCACCCCAAACGACCAGCCATCCTAAGTGATGGCGAATCATATTTTGAATAATGATTTTCACCATTGTTGGTGTTAATTCATTCAAACGTTGATCAACAATAGAGGATACTTTTTCACAGACTTTTTCTGGGTGAAATAAGGTGTGTTGCTGTGCCAGTGCTTGTGCAAAATCGGCTGATTGGCTAATTTCGCGTAATTTTTGTTGTAATTTTGTTTGAAACGGTTGTTTTATAGGCGTTAACACCTTACGTCCACCCACTAAGCTAAACATACTGCCTAGCGATGACTGCTCAATAGTGTCAACTAAGCTATTAAACAATTGATCATAGTCAATTAGGCTAAGTAAAGGATCAATATTAATATGATGGATTTCATTATCGGTACTACCTTGAAAAAAGCGTTCGATATTTTTCTCGGTAAAAAATTGATCCATAATAAGATTTTTAATGCCTTTTTTGAAGTCTTCAAATTGATTGGGGATGACACCTGAACCGTATAAAAATGGAATCTTATCAAAGAGCATGTAGATAGCTAACCAATTAGTAATGGCACCAGATAGGGCATAGCTACCCATAGAAAACAGGTATAAATTACCCCAAAAAAAGCCACAGCCTAATACAAGTAAGGCGATTATATTGGTTAATAAGCTTTTTGATGGTTTCTGTATTGACATATCATTTAGACAACTATAGTTGGTACCGAAGGTCGGGCTCGAACCGACACGATGTTGCCATCACCGGATTTTGAATCCGGCGCGTCTACCAATTCCGCCACTCCGGCATACACGGCCGCTGATTGTAACAGCTTCTGTTAAGGGGAGCTAGACTAGAATGCGTATTTTTTATAAGTTGTCATAAAATTATACATTTAATTGGGTTCGTACTGTTTTCCTTACTCGCAATAAAACAAAGAGAACTATAAAATTAAGCATTTGTAAAATAGTTACGTTGCTAAATGTTAAGCGTGGTTAGCATTGGTAGTATTTGAGCAATCTCGCCACGAAATGGTATAAAAAATGCCATCTAGATGGTAATATGAACATTTTTAAATCTTTTTTTGACTAAGATGGAGTAAAATAGGGATGTTATAGGAAAAGCTGAACCGCTATAATCAAACGGTGGTTTGCCTTTGTCAATGTGTCTTATTATGATAAATATTAATTATTGACCATATAGCTAGGTTAGCGATTATGCATTCTTATAGTAAAAATTGGGTAGGAGACAATTACAGTGGTGGGTAAGACTGAAATTGATCAGCAGAATATCATTGATTTATTTTCTTACTGGGTAGAAAAGAACCCAGACAAGATGGCTATTACTACAGATAGTAGTTGTTATACTTATCGTGAATTGGATATTCTTTCTGACAATATTGCACGACAAATACTGCGATTACGCAAGCCTTCGAATATAACTATTGGAATTTATCTTTCTCGTAGCGCCGAGTTAATCATTGCCGCGCTGGGTATTTTAAAAGCAGATTGCACTTATATGGTGTTGGACGTTGAATACCCCAAAGAACGATTAGCGCATATGTTACATGTAACAGGTACAGAATTAATCTTCACAAAAGTCAATTATATTGCTGAGTTAGATAGTACAAATTTTGAAAAGCAGACAGTCATTGAAATGAATGTAACAGACATGCTGTTATTGATTAACAATGTTCAGCCTGCTAATAGAGCTGTATTCATAAAACAACCCCAAAATTTAGCTGCCTGTATCCTATTTACTTCAGGTACTACAGGATGGCCGAAAGGCGTTCTTATTAGGAAAAGCAGTATTATTAATTTGGTGGTTGATACAAATTATATAGATATTTCGACAGAGGATATTATTAGCCATGCCTCTCATGTGTCATTTGATTTATCTTTATTTGATATTTGGGGTGGATTACTAAATGGTGCAACAGTGGCTGTGTTTAAACCTCAGGCATTAGTTGATATTGATTATTTTGAGACACGTATCAAGGCTGCAAAAGTAACGATATCCTATATTCCTACGGGAGCATTTCATGAGTTAGTCAAGGTTAACCGTCAATTATTTACAGGATTAAAAACAATTATATTAGGTGGAGAAAAAGCTAGTGCTAAGCTAGTACAAGACTTTTTTCGTTACTTTGAAGAAAATAGCATAAGGGCTCCCACCGTGATTAATACCTATGGTCCTACAGAGAATACAACCAATAGTACATATTATCGCATGGTGTCTCGTCAATCTGTACCAGAAGATATTCCTATAGGGAAACCTATTAAAGGTGTTGAAGTGCTTTTACTGGATGAAAATTATAATCCAGTGAGACCAGGAGTGAATGGAGAGGTATATGTAGCGGGTGATAATTTATCTCTAGGTTATATCGGAGCAGCTCAACAGGATGAGCGATTTTTAACACTGATGATCAATGATAAGAAGATTCGTGCCTATCGAACTGGGGATATTGCTTTTCAAGGCGACAATGGTAATTTTTATTATGTTGGTAGAATTGACCACCAATTCAAACGACAAGGTAAACGAATAGAGCCAGGTGAAATTGAAGAGGCTTTTATGCGACACCCAGCTGTTCTACAATCCATTGTTAATGCGCAACGAAAACCATCTGTGTTGATATATGCTTATATTGTGCTAAAGCCTGGTAAGCAAGTTGAGGCGTCTGTGCTAGAAGCGTTTATTAAATCTTATTTACCTAGTCATATGATCCCAAATACGATAACTGTGATGGATGCATTACCATTGACCGTTCGAGGCAAGGTTGATCGTACGCAATTACCTATTCCTGCTGCTGTGTCTAGTACTGAAGAGGTGATGACAGAATGTGAAAAAGTATTAGCAGCATTATGGTGTGAACACCTTGGATTAAGTACAGTAAAATGCCAAGATAATTTTTTCTCTTTGGGCGGTGATTCAATTATTGCGATACAGATAGCAGGGAAAGCAAAAAAACAAGGTATTGTATTTAATCCTGCTGTATTATTTTCTGCACCAACGTTACAAGCGTTGGCAGCAAAGTGTCAAAAAATAAACTGGCCAGAAAAAAATGAACAGGGAGTATTGCCTGGGGTTATTCCATTAATGCCTATACAACAATGGTTTTTTGCTCAATTTTTTACAAATCATAATTACTTTAATCAATCGTTTATATTAACCCTTCAACCCGGCACTGATATTAATCGATTAGAGCGTGCTATACAACAATTCTTTAAGCAGCAAGGTGTGATGAATTTAACATGGCATCAATCTGATGCAGGATGGAAGATCAAGCATCATGCTCAAAGTCATTGTGTGCCTGTCAATATTCATAAAATTTCACGAAAAAAAATACTGAAAAGTTCATCTTGCCAGCGTATTATTGAGTTGACGGAATTACAATTAGATATTAGTGAAGGAAGGTTAGCTGCTTGTAATATTTTTTCATATAAAAATGATGAAGCGGCCTTATTACATATTGCCATGCATCATATCATTACCGATGGTGTTTCTTGGCGGCTGCTAGTTGATACTGTCAATGAATTATATGAAAAAGGTGATAAAAATGAAGTTGTAATATCTGTGACCAATAATAGTTATTTGCATTGGTCACAGTATTTATCTGATTGTAATAAGTTAGTCTCTGATGAGGCTAAAAAATTTTGGCAGAAGAGTAAATGGCGGCAGGTAACTACATTACCATCAACATTAACAAAATTGTCGAACCAACAGTCGATGCGCTCGTTCAATTGTTTTCAACTATTACCTGAAGAAACAGACAAATTGCTCCATCAATGCCTTTCTTTCTATGGCGCTAACATTAATGCATTATTATTGACTGCAATGAGTTTAAGTTGGAAGCAAATATGTCATGTTAATCAAATCGTATTTGTTTGCGAAGGACATGGACGAGAATCGAATATAGGAGCTCCTAAAAATGTTGATTTATCAGGAACATTAGGTTGGTTTACTTCTTTATTTCCAGTAGCGTTAACAATACCTGATGGTGCACTTGCAGAACAGGTTTGCCATATTCAGTCACAATTAAATGAAATTCCTCACCGAGGGCTTGGTTTTTTACCTTTATTATTTAATCATTTGGGTCAATCTGCCCAACGTGATTTCATCGATATTCCTATAAAGTTTAATTACTTAGGTCAATTTTCTCAGGTCGAAGATCTCAAAAGAATTAGTGCAGGCTCTCTATCAGTAAGAATTGACTAACCTGATTGATCCAGAGCGATATACTCCTTTAAAAGGAAGTCTTTCCTCTAATCGTTCCGCTTATGCTTTCTTATAGAAATTAATTGTGATTGGAGCCGTTTTAAATAGCGAATAAGGAAACTTTCGTCTATATATAAATGTTAGGCTTCTATCTTTTGTATTGATCTGACTAGATATAGAGTGCTGTCTACACGGTTTCAGTCTACTGATTTTTGAAAGGCTATGTTAAATACATGACAAGATCTCGATTCAGGTATTCTAGAACCTTATTCACTAGCACTTTTCTTGGCATCATTTTGCTGCTTTCTTCTTCTTTTTCTCTTGGTAATAGCTTGCCAGTTAATCGTTTTCAAGATTCGTCTCTGATGATGATCAATGCCGAATTTCAGTATTTGGAAGATGCTGAACGATCATTATCCCTAAAGGAAGTTCGAGAATTCTCAAATGAACAATGGACCACAGTTGAGAGTGGAAGTGCTTCACTTGGTTTTACGCAATCACAGTTTTGGGTGCGTTTAAATGTGCTCAATGCGCTAGAAGGAACGAAAAACTTTGCTGTAGAGCTGGCTTACCCGCTCTTGGATGATGTCACCTTTTTTTCCGTAGATAGACGAGGTGAAACTCGCAAATTAGAGTTGGGAGATAGCAAACCCTTTTACCCACGTGATGCAGAGGACCCTGCTATTGTGCTGGCGGTACAATTGCAAGAAGGGGAAGCGATAGATATATATGCCAGAGTACAGTCCGACGGGTCAATCATTTTACCTCTCAGAATCTGGCAGCAAGACCGATTTTATGAGCATGCCGCGAGTGAGCAGAAATTTCACTTCTTTTACTATGGCGCCCTGGGCGTCATTGTGCTGATTAATTTGGCAATCTCGTTTACTTTGCGCGAAAAACTATACCTGTTTTATGCGCTATCGACAGTGGGTTATTTGATGTTTTTCTTAACATCAAGAGGATACGCTCATCAATTAATGTTCGCTGACTTGCCTGCCATTAATACGCAGATGTTTCTTTCTTCAATGCCGTTCTTGGCCTTATTTTCATTATTGTTTGCCCGTGGTTTTTTGAGAACCTACGAGCACAGTCCAAAAATGGATCTTGCCTTACGGTTTATGATCTACTTCGAGTATTTCAATATTACTGCATCACTGCTACTCGACTACAACATTGCGGTGAAGATTTCTGCTGTATCTGCCCTGGCTTTTTTCCTTGTGCTTTTCTTGGCGGGGCCTGTAACTTGGCATGCTAAGCGAAGGGCCGGTGTGTTCTTCACAGTCGCTTGGATACCCTTGACCCTGGGGTGTTTTGCCACCGCAGGTCGGACCTCTGGTTTATTACCAAATAATTTTCTCACAGAGTATGCCATGCAGATAGGTTCTGGCCTAGAAGCATTTATTCTAACCTTGGCCCTAGCAGAGCGCTTGTATAGAGAAAGGGAAGAAAAGGTGCGCGCTCAAGCGGTCAGTATTCAAATAGATAAGCAACGAATCGAAGCACAAAATCAGTTATCCGAAGCCATGATGCGCGATTCAGTGACATCGATGGCAAATGGGACACGCTTTGAGCTGCTTGTTAATGACATGATCGCGGACAACAAAACCCAAGCATTTGCGGTGTGTACCGCAAAGATCAGCAGTATTAGGGATATCACTCGGACGCTCGGGATTTCAAGCGTTGAATCTGTTTTGGGCGCTGTTGCTGAACGAGTGAATGCAGAGGTGGCAAAATTACCGGGTGTGATTTCTTCCCCTAACTCTCAAGGAGGAAGTGATGCAACGTTTCAGTTAACCGGCGATACCTTTGGGATCTTGGTCGACAGTAATGTGACGCGAGAAAACATGAGCCTATACCATAATTTTATTAAGGAGCTTTCACTTCCCGTAGAGATGGATTCCCTCTCTATAGACCTAGAACCTAGGGTAGGTTGTGCACTGTATCCAGATCATGGTAACAACGCAGCTAAATTGATTAGAAACGCAATTGTCGCAATGGAAAGCTCACACCAACCTGATCAAATAGGCTTTTACGACATCTCTTTGGATATTTATAGCGCAAGCCGTTTAACCCTTATGTCAGACTTAAAGAATGCGCTAGATACCCAGAAACCGTTCCTACACTATCAGCCAAAATTGGATTTAAATACTGACCAGGTGGTTGGGATGGAAGCCTTGGTGCGTTGGCAGCACCCAAAGCGAGGAATGGTCTCGCCAGCGGAGTTTATCCCAATTGCTGAAAAAACGGGCGTTATTCGCAAGCTCACGTCTTGGGCGATTGAACGTGCTGTCAAGGACTTGGTGTTCTTACGGAGCAAAGGCTACGAGGGAAATGTTTCAATCAATATCTCTGCAAAAGATTTATTAAGTGAACAGTTAATCGTTCAGATTGAAAAAGTCCTGAAGACCAATGAAGTTGATCCTTCTAAAATCTTTCTAGAGTTAACCGAGACAGCGGCAATGGATGAGCCTGAAGCGGGCTTGAATGCCTTAAACCGTTTAGCCTCCCTAGGCTTAAAGCTATCCATTGATGACTTTGGTACAGGCTACTCTTCATTGTCTTACCTGAAGCAGCTTCCCGCATCAGAAATCAAGTTTGACCGCTCTTTAATCAAAGATATTGCCCAGAGTGAAAGCTCCCGATTAATCGTCAAGGCATCGATTGATATGGCTCACGGTCTAGGTTGCCCTGTGGTAGCAGAAGGGGTTGAAGATGAGGAAACAGTGAATGTTTTGAAGTCTTTAAAGTGTGATAAATTACAAGGCTATTGGCTCTGTAAACCGAAAAGCTTGGAAGACATATCAGAGTGGCTACAGGCGAGGCAGAACTAAATTGTATAAAGTGGGGCCTCAAATATTTCTGCTAGTCTTGTCATTATTATGTTTTGCAAGCACCGCCATAGCTGAATCACGTTTAACCTTTGCTTATGCGAGCATACCGCCCCTAGCGTATACAAACCCAAAAAACCAAACGATGGACGGTGATTTGGCTTCGCTAGTTAAGCACTGCTTAGATAGCTTGGAAAATGAATATGTAGCCGTCGAACTGCCAATACCTCGCTACTCCCGAAACCTGGAAAATGGCGAAATTCAGATTGGTTTGGGCAATGATAAAATCGCAGATATGGTAAGCTACGTGCATATAGGAAAAACCTTGCTGCGAAATGTTAAGGTAACGATTTTTAGTTTTGATACTTCCTTCAAGCAACTCGCAGACTTTAAGGGCAAACGTTTGGCCTTGAATAAGTTTTACAATTACATGGGGCTTAGGCAAAAGCTTGAGGCGAGCTCATCTAACATCCATTTGGATGGGTACAAGTCGATTAAGCAGGGCATGGATATGCTGAAACTTAATAGAGTTGACGGTCTGATGGCTTACGAGGCTGAAGTGCTCCAGTACGAAAGTCCGAAGCTGTATAAGACCACAATATTTGAATATCCGGTCTATTTTGTTGTTTCCAAGAAAGCGCCAGAGGCTGAGCAGCTCATAAACAAGCTCGATTCAGTTGCCAAAGAATACTTGCATTCGAATCCCTAACTAGGCCTTAGCTTTTCTTCGCGTGCCAGCAAGCCCAAGTATACCAAGCCCTAAAAGCGCCAGTGTGGATGGCTCAGTTACGGCAGCCGTGTCGAAGTCTTTCACCAAGAGCCATGACATGCTGTTGTACGTGCTACCGGAGAATATGTCTGTTGTTGCGATCGAGGTCCACTGATCAGATATTTTCAGAAACGACGAACTGCGTATAAATCCTGCTTCTGAGTTTTCGTCAGAAAGAAATAGAGCGTAAGAGTAATAATTATTGTAGTTATTACCAAAGCGGTGTTGAGAAAAATTTGATGTGGTACGGTGATGTGCTTGATAGCCAGAATAGTCAATTGCATCACTGCCAGTGCTTGCCAAATTGAAAAAATCATAAGCCTCTGTTTGCGAGGCTATGTGAAAGTCTGAATAAAGGCCACCGTCAGAAGTCATCGCCAGTGTCGTTGCATAGTTCCACGAAGCCCCTATGTCCCAAGAGAGATAAGTATTTCCGCCACCCGTGATAAGCCGCGTTTGGTCATCATAAGATAGGTCTCCAGAAGTGATTACTGCTGCACTAGCAGATAATGCTGTACTGGTAAGTATCGCTGCACAAGCAACCTTCTTAAAAAAATGACGCATAAACTCTCCGTAAACTTAGCACTAAGTGAACCAGGAGGCTGATTCACTAAACAACTGAACATTAGTTATAGAATTTTAGCATGTACCGTCTTTTTGAATTGCAAACATTTGAAAACTGTTTGCTCTGCTTATGCGTTTGTTTGATTAATGATAAGTTATCCCATCCTCTGCCATTAACTTACGAGCCTTCTCCAAGTCGAGATACTCAAGTGGCTGAGATAGGTAATAAGGCAGTTCGACCACAGCTTCAGTGAGTACCAGTAGCTTTCCCTCTACTAATCGCTCGACTACCGAGGCAAGGGTTGCTTCAAGATTAGCAGGTGGGCTTCCTTGATATCGCTGGGCAATACACTGTAGGAGCTCCCCCAAGGTGTGCTGACCATCAGCTAGTTGAATGACGACACCAAACCAAGGTTCCAGAGGGGATCTTAGTTGTGGGTTGTTGATATCTGTGAGCGCGACGTCTCCGTCAAGTTCTGTATAGACTGCTGCGCGATAAAAATAGAGTGAGTGATCCATGTTAGCTTTATCGATTCCTTAGTTGTCGGATTGGGCTCTAGCCATGTTTTGGTTCAGTTTGAATACAGTGTGCTGTGTCAGTTGCTGTTTTGCCATTTCTTCCTTGTCTTTAAAATAGACTTTGAGTTCGTGATTTCCTTGAGAGTGCTCAAGCACTTCGGCTCTTAGCAATTCAGTATCATTATCCGGATAGAGATTAAGCTTGTGCTTGACGACTTTTTTTATCTCCTGTTCCAGTCCTTTTAATGCTTCTTTGCTGGGGGCGGTACCTTTCAACTTGCGTAGAAAGCGCTTCATCTTAAGTTGTCGTTCTGCTTTTGAGAGAAGAGACATGTTCCAGCCCATCACAACCATATCAACACGAGATTGCATTTCTCGACTGTTAGGCACAGATTCAAGTAGGTCGCCGCTGATATCAATGAGCATTTGAGAGAAGTTGGTAGTAGCTGACATAAAAACGATATTCGCTTAGTAGTTTTTGAATGTGGTGCCGGTAGGATATCACTCTCGCGGCAAATAGGGATTGATAGCGATCAATCTAGCATGACAACAATGACGGGCTCTGGTATTTTGTTCGGCATATATTTATGAAATATGTAGAGCTCTAATGTCATTATCTCGCGCTCGATTAGATCGCTTTTTTACGTTCCCAAGCTAGTCTGAGTAAACATGAAGTACGTCGTTTACTGGCACAGAAAAGGGTTCAAGTAGATGGGGTTTCGGTTCAGGACGGTACGCACTCTGTTAATCACTTTTCAAAAATAGTGCTCGATGGCGAAGTATTACAAGATAATAAAACCTCACTATGTAATGCTCAATAAGCCTGTTGGCGTGGTCAGTGCGGACTCAGGACACCGAGCATCAAAACCGTTTATAGACTTGTTGGATTACAGCTTCCGTGAACAGCTCCATATAGCCGGTCGCTTAGATTTAAATTCCTCAGGCTTGCTGTTGCTAACAAACGATAGTCGTTGGTCTAAACAACTTACTGATCCGGAAAATAAGGTTTCAAAGCGCTATAGAGTGACCGTAGAAAAGCCCTTATCTGAGGAGTATGTCCAAGCATTTGCAGAAGGAATGTTCTTCTCTTATGAAAATATTACCACCCAGGCGGTTGACCTGAAAATTGTCAGCCCTTATGTTGCGGACCTGTGTATGACCGAAGGCCGTTATCATCAAATAAAGCGAATGTTTGGTCGATTCAGAAATCCGGTCAAGGCATTACACCGCTATGCTATTGGTAATTTTTCCTTAGATGAAGAGTTACTTCCAGGTCAAAGCCGCCTAATTGAAGTCTCTTATCGATAAACTCGTAGAGCGCCAACAAACTTTTATTTAGACTGTTTATATACAGAAGCACTGGTGAGCTGAAATGGACTGCGACGAGGGTTGACCTTGTCTTTGGTTCAAATTCGCAACTCCGAGCGATTGCTGAAGTGTATGCGTGTGGACGATGCGAAGGAGAAGTTCGTGCAGGATTTCGTATCAGCATGGGTGAAGGTAATGAATGCCGATCGCTTTGATTTGGTTTAGTAACATAAACCGTCGTAAATTATGAACGGCAGAAAGTGCCTCCCGGGGCACTTTCTTATATTAGGTCGGACTTCAGTCCAACAGAACGCAAAAGTTAGGTAAAGACTAACAAGGTAGGCCTTGCGCTGTTTGGCGGCAATGTCTGTCCAAAACTCTTATCACGCCAATATACTTCAACTTCTCCCGTAGAAACCGGCCATCATCAAGCCTCTATGCATTCAAAACCTTTACGTATCTTAACGTTTGTTATCATATTTTTTCTTTTTATTCAATATCTTATGGTTCATCAATTGCACTAACATGGGTGCAGTTCAAGCTGCTTTTATTCCTTGCAAAACCTAAGAGGTAAAAAGATTATGAATATAAACAGCATGGGTGGAATAGGTCATGCTCCCCAATACAACGGGATGCAGCGACAAGCGCCTAACGCAGAGAAAATGGCAGAAGATTTAATGCTCGAGCTTGATACCAATCAGCAAGGCTATATTTCTCAGGCCGATATGCAAAGCGCGGTAAATAATATTGAAGGCTCGGATAGCGATATGAGTGCTGAAGCACTATTTTCAGCCTTGGATAGTGACAGTGATGGCCAACTGACTCAAACCGAACTCGTCAGCGCCTTTGAAGGCATGCTCGCGGAAATGGATGTAAAAATGCGTGCTAACGGGAACCCTCCTCCGCCACCACCTGGGGGGATGGAGGACCAAGGCTTCACTCAGGAACAATTGTCTGAAATGGCTACAAACGGTGACGCCAACGACCCCATGTCTGAGGTATTCAGCCAGCTAGCCAGCAACTTTGACGAAGCTGATGCAAATGGCGATGGAAAGATTACTCATCACGAAGCGATGGCCTTTGCTGGCGACGAGGTGCCGTCCACCACCGGGCATGCAGCGTCCTGGAGCCGAAATGAACGCTGAGGAGGGATTCAGTCAGGCAGAACTCAGTGACATGCTTGAAAGCGCAGAGTTTGATGATGAGCGCAACGACTTGTTCAGCCGACTCATTGATGACTTTGACACCGCAGATGCGGATGGAAATGGCAAAATCTCTCGCGAGGAAGCGATGGCTTTTGATCAATCCAACAAGGAAGATGAACCTGGTGAGTGGATCAATGCAGACTCTATAGCTGAATCACAGGTATCCAGAAACCTATCCATGTTAATGGCAGCATATGGGAATCAGGAAAACCTCCTCATTAGGTGTATCCCTCACCTCATGATTTAAACATTGCTAATTATCCACCGCCGATTCACGATTGAATTTGGTGGTGGATTCAATACCTTGCATTGAGGCAGAGGCATCATCTTTCCGCTTTGCGAATTAGGAAAATGTAAAGATTGGTAAAGCTGGTTTGAGCCGGTGGCTGTGATATCTCAAAAGCCTTACACTTATTGTTTGACTTGCACTGCCTACTCAATATCTAAACATGACATTATCAAATTCTTTATCAAGCGCTACACACGTCGAGCTGTCTAAGGTCAATCCTGCCAGCTCCATTCTGATTATTGATGACGATGTCGAATTATCTGAGCTGTTCAAAGATTATCTGGAACAAGAGTTTTTTGACGTCAGTCTCGTACATGCCGGAATAGCCGGATTAGACGCAGCTTTGTCAGGACAATATGAATCTGGTTATTCTGGATGTCATGCTGCCCGATATGCCTGGTACAGAAGTGCTGATGCAAGTTCGCCAAAAAAGTCAGGTGCCCGTCATTATGTTTACGGCGAAGGGGGATGACATTGATCGAATTATTGGGCTTGAGACTGGCGCGGACGACTACGTTCCCAAACCTTGCACCCCCAGAGAACTGGTCGCCAGAATAAGAGCGATTATGCGTCGAAACAACCAACGCTGCCTGTTTCCACTCTTAAGGAAGTAAAAAACGGAGCTGGGTACACTACAAATAAACAGTAGCAACCGAAGTGTAGTATGGCAGGGCAAGGCGACGCAATTTTACCAGTACTGAGTTTGATATGTTGAACTTACTTGCGTTAAACGCAGGTCAGGTTGTTAGCAAGAGTGAATTATCGCAACATGCTTTAGGCAGAACGCTCTCACGATATGACCGAAGTGTCGACGTTCACGTAAGTAGTATTCGGCAAAAACTGGATGGTGACAGAGAGGACCTTTCCTGTATACGCACCATTCGTGGTAAAGGCTACCAATTTTATCAAGGACGTATAATGAACGGCCTGTTTTGGAAGTTCTTCACCGCATTCTGCCTGGCACTACTGTTAGCAGGAGGTACTGTCGGGTTTTACATGTGGCTGCAATTTGACAGGCCCGGCCACTTTCCACCCCGGTTTTCCCGATCAAACAGCGCTCTGACACGGCATCCACATCAACTATCACAATCCCCATAACAAATTCCATAAAAACACCCCAAAAGACACCTGAAACAGTCACCCCTACTTCGGCAACACACCTCGATTCAGCAAACTTCCCTTCGGAAATTGCTTCCTCAAGCGCGCCTTTACCTCCACCGCCTCCCGGTTCCTATCCGAATAATATGGGCCCACCGCCTAAGCCACATAATTTGTTGATACTGACTGCACTGCTGGGTGGTGTTTCTATTTAGCGCCTTGCTGGCGTGGTATTTCACGAAACCCATCCGACAGCTCAGTTCGGCATTCCACTGCGCTGCCGAGGGCCACCTGGATGTCAGGGTCGCTCCCGCCATGGCATCACGAGGAGATGAGCTATCGCAACTCGGCAAAGACTTTGATCACATGGCTGGCAAACTGCAACAACTCGTCGATTCGCAGCAAAACCTCTTACATGATGTTTCCCATGAGCTCAGGTCACCTTTAGCGCGGATGCAAGCTGCAATCGGAATAATTCAGCAACAAGCCGTTTAAAATCCCAGGAAATGCTAAAGCGAGTCGAAAAAAGAATCCAATCGCATAGATAAGCTTGTAGGCGAGCTACTGACCTTGTCACGCATCTCATCGGGCGATCTGGACTCGCCTTTCACCGCGCTTAACCTACAAGATATTATTTTCAACGTTATCGATGATGCCCGTTTCGAAGCAGCAGAAAAGCAAATAAGGATTGATGATGAGATAGCAGAAAAACTTTGCTACTCAAGGGAAAACAAAGAGCTACTATCCAGAGCGATTGAAAAACGTCGTGAGAAATGCGATCAAATACAGCCCCCATAGTTCTGGCATCAAGGTAAATGCTATCAAAGTAAAGGAACAAAACTGCGTACAAGTTACCGTGATTGATCAAGGACCCGGTGTACACGACAACAAAATTGGACTCGATTTTTGAAACCCTTTTTATCGCGGTAGAAGTTTCGACTCGAAAGAAGGCAACACTGGCTTGGGTTTAGCGATTGCGCATCGTGCTGTCACCATTCATCTAGGTAAGATCAGCGCCAGAAAACCGTGCCGAAGGTGGGTTGATTGTAGAAATTAGTTTGCCGGCCTAAACGCTAATAGTATTTGTTTGGGGTCAGAGTAAAATATTGCCTAATTTTACTCTGACCCCAAAATATTAAAATATTACCACCCAGGCGGTTGACCTGAAAATTGTCAGTCCTTATGTTGCGGACCTGTGTATGACCGAAGGCCGTTATCATCAAATAAAGCGAATGTTTGGCCGATTCAGAAATCCGGTCAAAGCATTACACCGCTATGCTATTGGTGATCTTTCTTTAGATGAAACAGTTACTTCCAGGTCAAAGCCGTCCTAATTGAAGTCTCTTATCGATAAACTTGTAGAGTGCCAACAAAACTCTTATTTTGACTGTTTTATATATACAGTTGTTTGTACTATTCTATAAACAGAATCTATCAAGAAGGTTTTGTCTGTATGCACTCAACTATCCAACTCAATAGTGAACAACAAGAAGCGGTAAATTTTGGGCTAGCCAAGGGGGGGCGTCATCAACCTTTACTCATTATTGCCGGAGCGGGCACTGGTAAAACCAATACGCTAGCGCATAAAACAGCACAACTTATTCTGGAAGGTGTGTCTCCCGAAAAAATCTTATTGATGACTTTTGCCAGGCGAGCGGCATCAGAATTTAAGCTCGAGAGCTAATCGTATTGTCGAACAGAAGCTTAGAAGTCAGAAAAAAGAAAATACCAAACCCATCACACTACCTTGGATTGGGACGTTCCATTCAATTGCCTCACGATTACTGAGAGAGCATGCCCAGTCAATTGGCTTGGATCCGGATTTCACGATTATGGATCGAAATGATAGTGCAGACCTGATTGAACCTTATTCGTCATGAACTCGAGTTTAGCGCTTTGCCCCGACGCTTTCCTAAAAAGAAAAACCTGTTTAGATATCTACTCTCGGTGTGTTAATTCACAGGCACCAATTCAAGATATTCTTGATAAGCATTTTTCCTTACTGTCGAGAATGGGATCAGGAGCTGACAAAGCTTTTCGCTCGTTATGCCAAGGAGAAGATCGAACAGGTGAGTCTCGATTATGATGATTTATTGTTATATTGCTTTCATATGTCTCAAGTAGAGAGTATCGCGACGCAGGTTAGGGAGCAGTTCGATTATATTCTGGTTGACGAGTATCAGGATACAAACACTTTGCAAGCGGGTATTCTGAAAGGTTTTTTCCCTAGCGGGGAAGGGCTAACGGTAGTGGGTGATGATGCGCAGTCAATTTATTCGTTTCGCTCCGCTACGGTTGATAATATTCTCAATTTTCCAAATGAATTTGACTTGCCTGGTAAGGTTATCTCGCTTAAGCAGAATTATCGTTCTCACCAGAGCATACTGGATCTTTCTAATGCATTACTCTCAGAAAGCAACGAAGGTTATAGGGTGAAGCTATATAGTCATCGTAACGAAGGGGCCAAGCCTAAACTTGTTACGGTAGAGGATGATGCAAAGCAAGCGGAATACATTGTTGAAAGTGTCCTTGACGCGCGAGAAAGCGGAGTTGAGCTAAAGAAAACAGGCGGTACTTTTTTAGGTCAAGTCATCATAGTGATCGCTTGGAGCTGGAATTGACCAGACGCAATATTCCTTTCGTCAAACATGGTGGTCTCAAGTTTCTAGAAGCCGCTCATGTGAAGGATTTACTTTCTATTCTCCGTTGGGCTGACAACCCCAAGCATAAAAATTTCTGCTTTCAGGCTTCTCAAGTTAATTCCGGGTATTGGTCCCAAGATAGCTGATAGGGTGTTTAGTTTCCTGGAGGTCAATCAGTTTCAAGTTTCAAAGCTAAAGGATTGCGGTGTTCCAGAAACTGCAAAGGATACCTTCACGGAATTGGTTAAACTAATAAACATGATTCATCATGAGCAGCTTCCCTGGTCAGAGCAGACAAATGCGGCTGCCGAGTTCTATAAAAACTTTGTTAGAAGCGAACTATGAAGACCCACTTTTGTGCGGCATGGCGATATTGAGCAGTTAGCTGGTATTTCACAACAGTTTGCGACAAGAGAGCGTTTCCTGACGGAACTTACGCTAGACCCTCCACACAGCACTGGCGACTTATCGGGCCCGTCCTTAATTGATGATGACTATCTTATTTTGTCCACTGTTCACAGTGCAAAGGGGCAGGAGTGGAATAATGTTCATGTTCTGAATGTCGCTGACGGAAACTTTCCAAATGAATATGCCGCGGGCGATAAGAAAGCACTAGAAGAAGAAAGGCGCTTACTGTATGTCGCAATGACCCGAGCAAAAGATGAATTGAGTTTGATTAGCCCCTTGAAAGTATTGGGTGCCCGGACAACAGAAGTTTGGCGACAAACATGTCTATGGTGCCAAGAGTCGTTTTTTTAACTGAGACGGTGTGTGAGTATTTAGAATCAAGTCATTACCCAAAGCGAGATCCAAGTGATAGAGAAAAAGCAGGTAGCTAAAGAAGCAATCGCGGACATCAAAAAATCTGTTTTGGGTATGTGGGGTGAGGGGTAGGCGACTATGTGTGGAAGGTTTAACGTGACGGATGATTCCTTTGCTTAAAGGGTTATGTGATACGCTCGGTGTCTCGGTTCGTAAGGTGAAGCAGTCGAAATGATGTTGCGCCGGGTGCTTCGCTCAGCATCATTAGAGAGAGTAATGACGAAACGTTTAGTCAATGATGCTAAGTGGTGGTTGTTACTGGATGGTGACTCTCTCAAACCCAACTATAAATACGCTTCATTTAACAGTCGCAGCGATAAGCTAAATCAGCCCCCGTTCACTCGCCTATGAAACCCTTTAGAACGAGTCGTTGTATTATTCCTGCTTCAGGCTTTGTCGAAGGGCTTGGTGATAAGAAAACTTACTTTCATATTCGTCCGGCCGAGTCTGCAATCGCCTTTGGTGGTGTGTATAGAGAATGGCTGAATAAGGTTACCGGTGAGTTAGTTTATTCAGCGTCGATTATTACACTACCGCCTCATCAAAAGCTTCAAGCTATTCATCCGAAGTCTTTGCCGCTGATGCTACCTTGGCAAGATAGAGAAAGCTGTTAATATGTGGCTTAAACTCTAATATTAAACAGATAGACTATTTTGATGATCTTTTAGTTCCACTGATCAGAGAAGATCTAATTGTTACGCCAATTGATAAGCCGGCTAAGTGTAACAAGATAGGAGATACATTCATTATCGATAAGGATGCTGCATTAAAAGCGACGAGGAAGCGACCCCTTTAATTATTTAACTAATATTGTTTGTTTTGTGGCGAAAATACGGGTTGACCGGCTAAACAATCTTGCTTCCACTGCTTAACCTGCTCTGGATAAAGCCCTTTCTCTCGGCAATATTGATTCAATTCCGCCTCGGAAAACGAAGTCGTTTCAATCACAACCGCTAACTTAGATTCAGCTGACCACTCTTCACTTGAGCGTTTTACTTCCTGGCACAGATCGACCTTCTACTCTTAACTTCTTGCGTAAGCGTCCGGCCATTACCTATTGATCTGCCCGCCAGTTATGTGGCAATAACTCATCCAGCCGATTATTCTTATGCGACGGTAGTCGGTTAAGCACATCTTTCAGGTAGGCATACGGCTCTAAGCCATTCATCTTAGCTGTTTGGACGAGTGACATGATCGCGGCAGCGCGTTTACCGCTGCGAAGAGAGCCAGCGAACAACCAGTTAGATCGACCAAGCGCCCACGGGCGTATCTGGTTTTCCACCCAGTTGTTATCGATAGGCGCAGCGCCATCATCGAGATATCGAGTTAGCGCAGCCCATCGCTTGAGACTGTAATCGAAGGCTTTGGCGATAGCCGAGCCATCTCTTGCTCGTTGGCGTTGAGCAATCATCCATTTATGTATTTCATCGATAATTGGCTTGGCTTTATCTTGTCTGATCGCCAGTCGTTTGTCTGGCGACAGGTCTTTTGCCTCGCGCTCGATATCATAAAGATGTTTGATATAATCTAGCGCTTTCTTGGCAGTCTCGCTGCCGTTTGACTCGTGTAGGTCAAAGAACTTGCGTCGTGCGTGGGCCATACAGCCTAGTTCGGTTACGCCACCTTCAAAACTGGCTTTGTAGCCTGCATAGTCATCACAGACTAACTTACCTTTCCAGTCTCCTAAGAACTCGCGAGCATGCTTGCCAGCTCTACTTTCACTGAAGTCATACACAACTGCTTTCAGGTCAGCATCTTTACGTGTGGCATAAGCCCAGACATAGGCTCGATGCGTTTTCTTCTGTCCAGGTGCTAACATCGATACCGGCGTTTCATCACCATGAATGATGCTTTGTTCTAGTACTAACTCATGCAGTCTATCCACTAAGGGCTGCAACTGAACACCACATTTCCCAACCCATTCCGCTAGCGTTGATCTCGGGATTGGCACACCGGCTCGTGCAAAGATCTTTTCTTGTCGATACAGCGGTAAGTGATCACAGTATTTCGCAATCAGTGTATGTGCCAGCAAGCCACTGGTTGCGATGCCTTTATCGATCACCTGCGCGGGTACCGGTGCTTGCGTAATTGTATCGCAGTCGCGACATACCCATTTGCCTCGAACATGACGTTCGACTGTAAATTCACCAGGCGTGTAGTCTAGCTTTTCGCTGACATCTTCACCAATACGCTGCATCTGGCAGCCGCATGAGCAGCTGGTATTATCAGGCTCATGCTCGATGACAGTTCGAGGTAATTCTGGCGGTAAGGGCTTTCGTTTCGGTTGTTGCTTCGGTTTTTCTGTCTGGGCTGAAGGTGCCAACTCGGCTAGCTCATTTTCAATCGCTGTAATATCTTCGGACAGTAACTCTTCAAACAACTGTCGCTGCGTTGAGTTCAGCGCTTCACTGGTTTTAGAGAAGCGATGACGCTTTAGAATAGCGAGTTCGTGAGTGAGCTTTTCGTTGATGAACTGATAGCGTTGACTTTCTTGTGTCAGCTCTTGGGTCTTTTTCTCCAGACGGTCAACTTTACCTAGTAACTGTGAGGCAAGTGCTTTTAACTGTTCCGCAGAGAGGTTGTCTAAGTTGGGCGTCTGATTCATAAAGGCAGTTTGCCACAAATTGACGAAGGTAAGTATGCCGATTTGCCTGTCAGGATGTGAGCAATTGCCGATTCTTCTTAGGCTACTTCTATTGTTTGATTCTTACCAACATAATGCCAAGGCAGACCAACGACCAGAGCACTGAGTTGTTCGGCAGTTAGTTCTAGCCGCTTGTCAGTTTGCCAAGCTATTGCCTGGACAAACTTACCCTTGTGTAAACGGCGAGCAGCCAGCCATACCCCAAAGCCATCATGAACAAGAACTTTCATACGATTAGCCCGTTTGTTCAGGAATATATAAGCTGTATGAGGTTGAGCCTTGCCAAAACGCTTAACGACACAAGCCAGCGCGGTATCCGCACCGGCACGCATATCTAATGGTTCGGTGGCTAGCCAGATTTGATCAACTCGAATCATAGATCGAGCGCCTTGATCCAGTGAACGGACTGGTGGATTTGATTCAGTGGCCAATGTACTTTTAGTTGTCCTCTTGGTGTCATGAACTCTAGAAGAACTGTTTGCTCTGCCGATGAAGTAATTGGCGGCGGAGGCAGCTTGATAAAACCAGGATTATGGCTTGGCCAATTCTCTTTCTTGGCATCCATGCACCACTTGTGCACGAGGTTGTCATTCAGGTCAAAACGCCTGGTAATCTGGGCTCGGGAGGCGCCAGGGTCTTAACAATCAAAGGGAACTCAGGGTAAGGCTGGCCATTAAGTTTAAAATCATCTGTGGCTTTAATTAATCTCATAAAGCATTCACCCTCATCTCTCTAAACCTCAGTTTTATGTAGCGTAAAAACTGCATAGAAATACAGCGACCTGTAAACATAAAGCAATTATGTAGGTGTTTTTAGGATTATGTTTTTAAAGGTATTATTAAGTAAGAGAGTTATAGCTGAATAACATAAAGTGGCCATTTGGCCATGTTATGATTCCCACACCAAGACCGTAAGTCATTGAAATAAATGGTGCCCCTTCCCTGACTTGAACAGGGGACCTACCGATTATGAGTCGGGTGCTCTAACCAACTGAGCTAAAGGGGCATTTCTTGGTTTTAACCAAAGATGATCAAGAGAGCTCTTGATCAATACGGGGCGCATTATAATGTGCCCCGTATCAAGATGCTAGCGTTTCGGCTAACTTATTCGTCTATTCATCCAAGAAGCTGCGCAGGTGATCTGAGCGGCTTGGATGACGAAGTTTACGTAGTGCTTTCGCTTCAATCTGACGGATACGCTCACGTGTTACGTCGAACTGTTTACCCACCTCTTCCAAGGTATGGTCTGTGTTCATTTCGATACCAAAGCGCATACGTAATACTTTTGCTTCACGAGCGGTTAGTCCGGAAAGCACAGTACGAGTCGATTCTCTCAAGCCTTGGCCGGTTGCTGTATCCACTGGAGATTCTGCCTGGCCGTCTTCAATAAAGTCACCCAGATGTGAGTCTTCATCATCACCAATCGGTGTTTCCATCGAGATAGGCTCTTTTGCAATCTTAAGAACTTTACGCACCTTATCTTCTGGCATATCCATACGCTCACCTAATTCTTCTGGAGTGGGCTCACGACCCATTTCCTGAAGCATTTGACGAGAGATACGATTTAACTTATTGATCGTTTCGATCATATGCACCGGAATACGGATGGTACGTGCCTGGTCAGCAATCGAACGCGTAATTGCCTGGCGTATCCACCATGTAGCATAAGTCGAGAACTTATACCCACGGCGGTATTCGAACTTATCCACCGCTTTCATCAAACCAATGTTACCTTCCTGAATCAGGTCAAGGAACTGTAGGCCACGGTTGGTGTATTTTTTCGCGATAGAGATAACAAGACGCAGGTTAGCTTCAACCATCTCTTTCTTCGCACGACGTGCTTTTGCTTCGCCAATCGAAACACGGCGATTTACATCTTTAATTTCTGCGATGGTCATACCTGTTTCGGTCGCCATTTCAGCAATTTTTCTCTGTGCTCGTGTAATCTCTACGCGATTAATCTTCAACTTTTCTGAGCTAGGGTGGCTTTCTTCAATTAAGCTATCAACCCAGCCCAGGTTTGCTTCATTACCCGGGAAACGCTTAATAAACTCTTTTCTGTCCATACCACATTGCTTTGAGCACAATGCCATGACCGCACGCTCATTAATCCTAACGATTTCGTTGGTGGTACGTACTTCAACAATCAAGCTATCAAACTGCTTGGCACTTAGCTTGAATGGCGCGAAAATCTTACCCAGTTCGTTGTACTCTTTAGCCGCTTCTTTGCTGCTACGTGTGTGCTTCTCTTCTGCAGCGAGCGCAACCGCTAATTGAGCACGCAATTCTTCCATACGCTCACGAACTTCTTCCGGGTCAGGACCTTTTTCACCTTCTTCTTCGTCATCGCTGTCATCATCAACATCGGCTGAATCTTCGTCCTCAACGTTTTCGTCAACAATTGAAGCGGGTGCGGGTATTTCATCTACTTCAGGATCGACAAAGCCAGAAACAATATCACTTAAACGTCCTTCTTCCTCGACGATTTCGTCGTACCTGTCGAGAATACCCTGCACAACACCGGGGAAGTGAGCAAGTGAAGCCATTACATCACGCACACCTTCTTCAATGCGCTTCGCGATACGAATTTCACCTTCACGCGTTAATAATTCAACCGTCCCCATTTCACGCATGTACATACGCACAGGGTCAGTGGTTCTACCGGCTTCTGTTTCTACTGCAGCAAGTGCTGCTGCGGCTTCTGCTGCGGCAACTTCATCTGTTGAGTCGCCATCTGACATGAGTAGAGAGTCAGCATCAGGGGCGACTTCAACCACCTGAATGCCCATGTCATTGATCATACGAATGATATCTTCGACCTGATCCGGGTCTGCAATATCTTCTGGAAGGTGGTCATTTACTTCTGAGTAAGTCAGGTACCCTTGTTCTTTACCGCGGGCGATGAGATCTTTTAAACGAGACTGTTGTGAATTTCCTGACATGTCTATCCTATAAATTGGAATTCGTTACTGTTGGCCAAAAAATGGTCGGCCATTATATAGAAAGTTTAGTTTTCAACCAAATCAATATGGTTCCAAAATGAGATTTTTCAAGTGATAAATGAAATAACTTCCATAAATTTGGCCAAATTGCAGGTTACGATCAACTTTATTGACTTTTCGTCAAAGAAATAGCTCTTAATGCCTGCTTTTCGGACTCAGTCATTTCACTTGGAAGTTTATTGAAGCGGGTCGCTTTTAATGCTTCATTCTGGGTTTGCTTACTTTTTAGGCGCGTGAGTAAGTCCTTGGCAACATCTTGGATTTCTGCGGCATCAGGCACCCAGTCCAAGCGATCAAACAAGCCTAAAAAGCGTGCTCGAAAGCCGCTCTCATCGGTTGCCAGGAACAGCAATAGCGCCTGAGTAGTCGCCATTTTTTGAAGAAAAAGGAACTCCGCAAAGTCACGCGTTTGCATAAAACCTTCGTGACCATTAATCATGGAAAGATAGTATTCAGCTTTGCTCGGCTCGTAATATAGCGCTAAACATAAACTGGTATCCGGATCGGGAATGACTTTAGCCGACACCAGGTCCTGAGCGTCTTCTTTATTCGCCTGATTATAATTATTGCGACGCTTGAACATCAGGGAATTAAGCTTCTGCCTGAGGGCATTTTTCAGCACAAACGACTTCACTTGTTCAATTTGAGCTTCAACCTGGCGCTTTAATTTACCTTTGTGCTCCGCAATCTTTAAGTCCAAACCTTCTGAATAGATCTTGAACATAAATTCAGACAAAGGTTGCGCCGCATTAACCCGCTTTTCAAATGCTTCTTTACCTTCATCTCTTACCAAGGTATCTGGATCTTCTCCTTCGGGTAGCAGCAAAAAATCTAACTGCATTCCATCTTCAAACATTGGCAACGCGTTTTCCATTGCTTTTCGAGCTGCTTGTAAACCTGCTCTATCACCGTCAAAACAAAAGATAATATGCTGGCAACGCCGAAGAAGGTGAGAAAGGTTTTCGCTGTTTGTTGCCGTCCCTAAGGTCGCCACAGCATAGTTGATACCATACTGAGCCAAGGCCACAACATCCATATAACCTTCAACAACAAGCAACTTATCTATATTGCGATTTGCCTTGTTTGCCTCATAAAGCCCATACAATTCATTACTTTTGTGGAAAACTTCAGATTCAGGAGAGTTAATATATTTAGCCTTATCATCCCCTAAAGTACGGCCTCCAAATGCAACCGTTTTACCGCGACTGTTTCGTATAGGGAACATCAAACGATCTTGAAAGAGATCAAAAGGACTTCCATACTTATCAAGTACCGTTTTGGTCTGAATAAGGGATTTCAAGGTATCAGCGGAAGCTTTCGCACTTAGAAAATCACGCTCAGCAGGTGCAAAGCCAATAGCAAAGCGCTCAATGATTTCGTCTGACAGTCCGCGACGTTTTAAGTAGTCTTGCGCTCGCGCTTTGTTCTCATGAGATTTCAGTGCATCTCTATAACGTAGGTTTGCGTATTCAAGCGCTTCCCACAACTTAGCCTGAAGGCTATAGGCCTTTTGGACTTTCTCATTTCTGGGTACTTCAACGCCCGCAATTTTGGCTAACTCTTCAACCGCTTCATTGAATGCCAGGTTATCGTGATCACGCAAAAAGTTAATACTATTGCCACTGGCACCGCAACCAAAGCAGTGATAGAAGTTCTTTTGGACATTAACGTGAAATGACGGCGTTTTTTCTTGATGAAAAGGGCAACAGGCCGTTAGAGATGAGCCCGCTTTTTTGAGCTGAACACGTGATCCCACAACCTCTGCGATAGGCACTCGTGCAACGAGGTCTTCAATGAAATCTTGTGGGATTAGTCCAGTCATTCGTTATTACACGTTATTTATAGGAATTAATACCAAGTATAAAACATAAGAGACTAACAAAGTGAAATGTAGTCATTATATGCTTAGATATCACTATTTACTTGTAGGCTAGCGCCATGGTGCTGCTAAGAATCGACCACCGGATTCACCCAGCACGGCCATGGCCGTTGCCTACATGGATGTAGGTATTAGGGCAACGCAGGAAGCCAATATTTTTGCTTAACTTAAATAGATGTGGAGTAGAGCTAAGCAAGAGTCTAAGAAGAGTAGACTGGTAAGCACCCGCAACAGTAGCATCCAAGAGCGCGATTTAGCCCAAACGCTGCTTAACTAGCTGGCTAACTTTACCTACGTCTGCACGACCTTGAAGCTGAGGTTTTAGAACACCCATTACTTTGCCCATATCGCGAACTGACTCCGCACCTGAGCTTGAAATCGCTTCTTCAATTAAGCCATCGATTTCTTCAGCTGTTAGCGCAGCAGGAAGGAAGGTTTCAATAACTTTAATTTCAGCCGCTTCAACATCTGCCAGATCCTGACGACCTGCAGATTCGTACTGGCTGATTGAGTCACGACGCTGTTTAAGCATTTTATCTAGCACGGCAAGCACACGAGCATCATCCAGCTCAATACGCTCATCGACTTCGATACGCTTGAATTCAGCCAAAATAAGACGAATAGTTGCCAAACGCTCTTTTTCACGCGCTTTCATTGCTTCTTTTTGTGCAGAAGTAATACTGGCTTTTAATTCACTCACGCTGAACCCCATCTGTCTTTGATTTTTGCAGTTTTTCTGTACGCCTGCTTTTTGTGCGCCTTAAATGCAAAAAAACAACAATAGGCTAGGACTCTGTATCTCTTGATACACTACCCTAGACCCTGTCGTTTTATCGCTCACAAAATCTCTATTCTTCATCTTCTCATCTGAGAGAAAGATGACAATAAAGAATAGTGATAAATCTTAGTACAATCTTTCGAAACGTTTTGTTTCGCGCTGAACCTTTTTCGCGTGACGCTTAACTGCAGCAGCCGCTTTACGCTTACGTACTGAAGTTGGCTTCTCGTAGAATTCACGACGACGAACTTCAGACAAAACACCTGCTTTTTCACAAGTACGCTTAAAACGACGAAGAGCGATATCAAATGGCTCGTTTTCTTTCAATTTTACAGAAGGCATTAAAAATTACCTGACTCATAAAGTTATTTGTAAATATCTAACTGGCCTCTACCGGATACTTTAACTAAGCGTATGCTTAACTAGCCGGTTAAAATATAGACACAGTTTTACTTAGGGGCGCGAAGTTTAATTGGAAAAATCTGGCAAGTAAAGTGCTATCATAGAAAATTCATCATATTCACCACCCAAGGAGTTAACTTTGTCTAATTTAGAGACTTTCGTCCAACGTTTGAACCAGGATGCGGGCAGTATTCAGTTCGAAGATACCATGGCCATTATTGAAGAACTCTACGAATTCACGCCGATGGCCTTTCAGAATGGCGACCAGAATAATGAAGCTGGACAAAACTCTGGCTCATGTAAGCTGTTTGCGTTTGCAAAACTACAGAGCTTCGATGAACAGCAAACCCTTAACTGCTTTGGCCAGTATTATCGTGATGACGTATTGAAGAACCCTGAAGGGGACGACCATCAGAATATTCGTAATTTTATCACTCATGGTTGGCGTGGTATTTCGTTTAGCGGCGAAGCATTAAAAACCAAATAGGCTTCAAACAGTCACATGCGAAACTTGTAGGCGAGCGCCATGGCGCCGCTAGTAATCTGCCACGAGGTAGCGACTAGCACGGCCATGGCCGTTGCCTACATGAATGTGTATTCGAGTGACCTTAGGGACGAAGCAAAAGATAGAGAACGATACCGCCTGTAGGCTAGCGTCATGACGCTGCTAAAATCTGCCACCAGGCGTATCAAGCACGGCCAAGGCCGTTTTGCCTACAAAAACACTGTATCCATTATAACTGACTCTCAGCGACCTCAATCTCTTCGCTCAACTCAAACCACTCCATCTCCGCCTCTTCCAGACCTGACTTATGAACCGCCTGTTCATCCATCAGTTCTTTTAGCTTATCTTTATTTTCAGCTTGATATATTTCCGGAGCAGCCAACTGCTCTTCCAAATCAGATAGCGCAGCCTGGTGCTTCTCCATTGCTTTTTCTGCTACTTTGAGCTTTTTCTTCAATGGGCTCAACTTCTGCCTCATCTCTGCAGCTAGACGTTTACGTTCCTTCTTATCTTCAGCAGATTCGTTTTGTTTTTCTGCATTGTCTAGTGGTGCCGCAGCGGTTTTTGTGGACTCTTTTTGGAAATCTTGTAGCCAAACTTCGTAGTCGTGCAGATCTCCTTTAAATTCATCTACCTTGCCATTTGCCACCAACCAGAAAGTATCAACTGTATTTTTCAGGAGGTGACGATCATGAGACACAACCAATATCGCCCCCTGAAATGCTTGCAAAGCCATCGTTAAAGCATGGCGCATTTCTAGGTCCAAATGGTTGGTTGGCTCATCGAGCATAAGCAGGTTTGGTTTCTGCCAAGCAATAATCGCTAAGGCCAGGCGTGCTTTTTCACCACCGGAAAACCGCTCTATTGTTTCGAGGGCGGAATCACCTCTAAAGTCAAAACCACCTAGGAAGTTTCGGATTTCCTGGTCTGTCGCTTGCGGGTTAATTCGTTGCAGATGCAAGAAAGGGCTCGCATTCAAATCCAGCGCTTCTAATTGATGCTGTGCAAAGTAACCTATTTTTAAATGCTCACCTTCAGCTCGCTGACCACTTAACTGAGGAAGGTCGCCCACCAGACTTTTAATCAGGGTCGATTTACCCGCTCCGTTTGGGCCCAACAAGCCAACACGCGTGCCTGGTAAAATACTGCTTGTGAACTCCCCCAAAATCACTTTCTCTGAATACCCCAGATCTGCTTTTTGAATACTCAACAAAGGGCTGGATATCTTCTCGCTTTCCGGGAAGCTGAAATTAAATGGCGAATCAATATGTGCTGGCGCGATCAACTCCATTCGCTCTAATTCTTTTACCCTGCTCTGTGCCTGCTTAGCCTTGGTCGCTTTCGCTTTGAAACGATTCACAAAGGATTGAATTTCCGTAATACGCTGTTGTTGCTTCTCATATTGCGCTTGTTGCTGGGCCAGCTTTTGAGCTCGCTGCTTTTCAAAGTCACTATAGGTGCCGGTATATTGATTTAACTGTTTATGCTCGAAATGAAGAATATGCGTTGAAACGGCATCAATAAAGTCTCGGTCATGAGAAATAAATAGAACCGTACCCTCATAACGCTTCAACCATTGCTCAAGCCATAGCATGGCGTCTAAATCCAAGTGGTTGGTTGGCTCATCTAATAGCAGCAAGTCTGAAGGACACATGAGCGCCTGAGCTAGATTCAAACGTATGCGCCAACCGCCTGAAAAATCGCTAACAGAGCGCCCCATGTCAGCTTGCTCAAAGCCTAAGCCATGTAAGAGTTTTTCTGCAAGCACTGGGGCTTCGTATGCACCAATGTGCTCTAACTCACCATGTAATTCAGCAATCTTGTGATCATCATGAGCTGTTTCTGCTGCACTCAATTCTGCTTCAAGTTTTCGCAGTTGCTGATGGCCGTCTAAGACGTAGTCTTTCGCCACTCGGTCTTTCGCACTGACCTCTTGAGCCATATGTGAAACTCGGCAATTGCCAGGCAATGAAAAGTTGCCTGAATCAGGGCTTAGCTCACCCAGAATCAATTTAAATAAGCTAGTTTTCCCCGCGCCATTCGCCCCGATAATCGCGACACGCTGCCCTGCATGAACAAGGGCATTCGCCTCTTCTAATAAAGGTTCCGGGCCTCTTCGTAGGGTCAATGCGTCAATTTTTAACATTCAGTGATTCAACCTATACTGGTAAGATAAATCTGGATGGCGCAGAAGGTAGCGGATATCCCCGTTTACATCAATCCTAAAAAGCAACATCAATCCTCATATATGATTATTCGGCTTACTGTACAATGAATCAAACTGAAGCAAGTTGCCATACACTATCTCTTCAAGAAATAGACGCCCTGGTGCTCGATAATCCATTTTGGCACTTTTCTTTAAGCATTTGGAAAAACAAAGCCCTCCAGAGTAGTTTACTCAGTTTGCAAGATGAGCAGAGCTTTCGAATCAACCTGATCCTCTTTTCAATGTGGTTGGGACTTGAAAATAAACTCATCGCTGCGCACTTGGAGTCAATAGAAAAGGAAACCCAAAGCTGGCATGAGCAAGTCGTTGCACCATTAAGACGAATCAGGAAAACCTTACCCAAGCATCCTTTGAAGTCTGATGTTCAGCAATCCGAACTACACGCAGAGCAAATTGAGCAAGCAATTTTGTTTAAGATATCTGCCCGCTTCGAGAAGAACACAGCAAATACTGTCATCGATACGTTAATTGCTAACTTATTCGCTAGCCGCTTACCTGAAACGCATCTATTATTATGTATTCAAGCTTGTTTACCGATATATTCTGAAACCGATATTCAGTCACACATCCGTAAACACAGCGCTGAGAATGTATCGCGATAACTACGCTTTTCTTATAGACACAGGAACTTGTCACCATGAAACTGATTACTCGCTTTATAACGATTTGTTTACTCGCTGCTGCGATTATCTTGCCTTTTTTCTTCAAAGTAGAAAATGGCAAGCCCACATTAGCGATGCCTACTTCAGCCGATTTAATTCCAGACAAAATTCTACCTGATAGCATTACTGGGAATCAGAGCTCTCCTAGCTCAACATCTAACTCTAGTAGCAACAAAGTCTCGTTTTATAAGTGGCAAGATGCAGATGGCATGTGGCACTACGGAGACAGACCACCACCGAGCGCAAAAAACTTATCAACGATGAACGTCAATACTAACGCCAATATTATTCAAAGCTTGAAACTTGAATCAGATGAAGAAGAAAAAGAGTTTGAACAAGAAACTAAGCCTAAAATGTCTGAGACCTTGGCTGATGGTCAACTCACCGCTGATGATGCCTTAAATATCATGGGCGATGCGAAGGCGGTACGTGATATGATGGAGTCTCGCAATGATGCCTTGAAGTCGATCGTCGGTGACGGTAAGTAACACCACCTGGATCCAGGCATTCGATATACATTGTCCATCCAATCAATCCGCCAATTTTGAGTTAAGACGTGCCAAAGAGTAGTAAACCCCAGTATCGAGTCAAAGAAATGTTTTACAGCCTTCAAGGAGAAGGCGCTCGAGCCGGGCGCGCCGCTGTATTTTGTCGTTTTAGCAAATGCAACTTATGGAATGGGAGAGAAGAAGATAGGGCAAGTGCTGTCTGCAATTTTTGTGATACCGACATCATAGGAATCGATGGCCAGAATGGTGGTGAGTTTGCTAATGCCCAATCCCTGGCATCAGATATTCAAGCACTATGGAACTCGCACCAATTTCTCGCGAGCTCTTCCCGTCATAACGATAAGTCCAAGCCTTACGTCATTTTTACCGGTGGGGAGCCGTTACTGCAACTTGACGCCAATCTTATTGATTGCATGCACCAACTAGGTTTTGAAATTGCTATCGAGAGCAACGGTACCCTCCCTCTTCCCAATGGTATCGACTGGGTTTGCTTAAGCCCCAAGGGTAATTCAAAGGTCGTTTTTGAGCGCTGCGATGAATTAAAGTTAGTGTTCCCTCAACACGAAGCAAGCCCGGAAATATATCAAGACTTCCCTGCTGATAATTACTTTTTGTCTCCGATGGCCAACCCTGCTGTGCGCTTTGGTGATGACCCGGATAAAGTTAACAATACACGTTTAGCCCTTGAGTACTGCCTTCAACACCCTCAGTGGAGGTTAACGCTACAGATGCATAAATTACTTGGCATTGACTAGCCTTATTCACACAGCTTAAGCTACATCAACTTTTCCTAAACGAATATGGATATTGCTCATGCGCCTTTCTTTATTATTACTCACCTGCCTAGTTCTTTCGGCTTGCTCAACCCGCGATCTTCAGGACTCTCTAGGAGGCTCTACTGCTCAACGCCTAGTCGCACATAGTATCGATGATTTGGTAAGCAGTATTGACGATAAGAAGCTTGAAGCATTGAAAGGCAAAAAAGTCTATATCAACTCTTATTTCTTGAATGATTCCGCTCTTAAGAATTATGCCGACAAACGCCTAGCTATAGAGCTAAAGGGCCGCTTTGGTATTGATGTGGTTGACTCACAAGAAGAGTCTGAGCAAGTTATGACCGCTTTTTATACCTCTCTTGGTACTGATCTGGATAATTTCGGTATATCAATTCCTTTTGGATATGTACCAGGTGTGGCCGAAAACACCCAGCTAAACATCATCACTTTGGAAAAGTTCCATGGCATTGCCGAGATGTATTACTACATTGGCGAAACCGGCTCTGAGAATCGTAGTAAGGTGCTTCAAGCCAAGGTAAAAACCGATGCGCTGGGCTTACCTTTCATTACCATTCCTCTTTCGAATATCGACCGTCACGAAGGCGTATTTTAGCCTTCGTAAATACCAGCATTCTCTAGTCTACTTATTTTGTTCCATTAACCAGGCAACTTGCTTTTCAAGTTCTTCAATTCGCGCAAAGAGCTCATCTGAAGAGGCTGAAGAGTCAGTACTGGTGGGGGACGCTATACTCTGAGTTTGCACTTGCTGACTAGCAATCGACTCGCCACAAAGAAGATGCATATATCGATCTTCTCGCTGTCCAGATGAAGGCGGCATTCGGCACATCAATGGTTTAGTTCTATTAAGTAGCTTATCAATCAAAGCGTTTAATTCTTCAGGACCCGAAAACTCATACATACGACGGGTGCGCGTTAATAGCTCATTAACTGTTTGAGCCCCCCTCAATAGCATCATACAAAAAATGGCGTGTTCAGCATCATTCAAATGATATTCTCGCGTCAGACGCTGGTCGTACTTATCCGCTCTTGCACCGTATTCGAACTTCACCAAAGCTCGCTTTTGCAAGTCATAAAGGCTTTGTTGCACCTCGCCTTCTGAAAGCTCCATGACTGGCTCTCGACTTGTTTTTTGATTACAAGCCGTCACCAAACTATTTAAGGTTAGCGGATATACGTCCGGTGTGGTCAGTTGCTTTTCCATTAAAGCACCGATAATACGGGCTTCAATAACTGATAAGATAGAATCTGAATCCAGGTCACTCATTGATGTTTGATACCTTATTTTTTGTTTTCCAAAGTATACGGCTTAGGCAAACGAAACTTAAACTTAATAAGCCTATTTCTATCAGGCATTATGATGGAAGCTTAGTAATAAAAGCGCCAATTTTTTCCAGAGCAGCGTCGGCTTCTCGAACTAAAGGTGCAAAGGTCTGAAAGACATGAAACTGACCTTCAAATACCTCATAATACAAGTCACAGGCCTGCTCTTCCAAATGCTTTACCCATCTATCAATCTGAGCAATAAACACTTCCGCGCCTGCTGCCTGAATATACAGTTTAGGCAAAATCCTTGCATCAATATAAGCATGCTGTAAAAAGGTGTCTTGAGCACTATTGAGATAGAAGTTTTGCTTCCAATGATGGGTAATGTTTCGACCGAGTATATCTGTTTCTTCGTTCTCAGTAGCCAAGGCTTCAATATTAAGGGGCTCGATCCAGGGTGAAATTAATACACACGCGACAATATTATTATGTAGATCCGCGTTTGATAAAGCTTTCATAGTTGCTAGACATAAACCTCCTCCAGCAGAATCGCCCATTAGAATAAGCTTCTTAGCCTTACAGGCGTCTATCAAGGTTTCTGTCACTGCCAAACAATCTTCCTGTGCCGCAGGAATCTCATGTTCCGGTGCGAGGCGATATTTGACGCCAACAACTCTTGCATTAGAAGCCAAAGCAATTTTTGCCATAGTCAGGCGATACCCTTCTGCCGAACCGACGGTATAGCCGCCGCCATGAAAATAGATGATGATATTTTCCGGGTCAGGTAAGGACTTTGGTACAGTCACCAGGCAAGCAACACCGCCAATATTTTCATACTGGCAGTTCACTTTACGCTGCTCTGGCGAATAGAGTTTTAGTAAACGCTGACGTTGCCGTAACCAAGGGCTAGGTCGAACACTGCCTTCATTCACCAAGCGCTTGATAAAGCGAAAGGTCAACTCACTGACCCAAGAACGAGCAGGATGGTGAGCAGGTCGACAGAGCATACTGAATAAACTGAGTATTCCGGTTCGAATTAGATCAAATATTGCAATCATAAAATCCACTCTTTTCTATTATATCGCTCACTTCAATTGCAGAACTTAATCGCAACTAGATCATAGGGTTCGCATTTTGTTGTTCTTCAATGGCGCAATAAGCCACTCGGTCCATCAGGGGTATTGACCCTTAGCTCATCAATGCGTGAAGGAAGGGAACTGAGATCTATAGTCATTCATCCTCCTCGTTGAATAAGCTATCTAGATCATGAAGCTGAGGATGTCGGCTGACTTTCGTTTGCAAAGAAAGGCCTAGTAAGTTTAGATAACGAATGAAGGTCGCTAAATTCCCCGTATATTTGCCATTCTCTATCCGCGAAATTTCATTTCGATGGGCTTGAATTCGGGTCGCCACTTCTGCCTGTGAAAGTCCTTGAAACTTCCTACGCTGTTTCGCATCAGCACCAATTTTGATGAGATCTTGTGAAATCATAGATTTTTCTCAATTGCACTTATATAAGTGAATATAGGTTCTGAAGCATCAATATGCAACTATATAAGTGCATTACTATCTAATCTAGGCTGTATCTGCTTACAATTTTACACTTGCAGAGGAGAAATAGTAAAAATATACTGTATATATATACAGGTATTTTATTATGCAGAATTTGATTGATCTCCTCGAAAAAAGACAGTTAATCTGGCACGGCCGACAACAGCAATCTACCCCATGCCTTGAAAGCTCAGGTTATTCAGAGCTTGATGATCAACTTGCCGGTGGCTTTCCTAAGAAAGGTGTTGTCATGCTGCATTCATCTTGTGGTATTGGAGAGCTTCGCCTATTACTACCATCGTTAATTAACAAGCAGGGACTATGTGTATTTATTAATCCTCCAGGGCTGCTTAGCGCTGAGTTTTTCTATCACCAAGGTGTCGCACTAGAACGCATTCTCATCATTAATACTCGCTCATCCAATGAAGCATTATGGTCATCAGAGCAATGCCTGAAAAGCGGTGCTTGCGAGGCCGTTCTGCTATGGCAAAACCAGCTAGAAGTGCATCAAGTACAGCGTTTACAAATGGCAAGTGATCAAGGTGAATGCCGTCAATTCATCTTTCGTACACAAGCGCATCAAACGATATCTTTACCTGTTAACCTGAGTCTGAATTTACAAGCAGAAGAACAGGGTATAGGTATTAGTATTACCAAACGAAAGGGCGGTTGGCCTAGCGCTGAGTTTTCGCTTGATATGTCGACAAACTGGCCTGCTCTTTGTTTGAATAACGCGCGCAACATCATCCCCTTCCCTGTCTCAAAAGCCGTTGAAAGCAATCATCGAGGATGATGTGATGACTGTATCGACTTTATGGCTCTATCTACACTTCCCATCGTTACAAGTAGACAGTTTATTTTTAGAAGAAAGCGGCCACCTCCATGACACAGCGACAAAACAAGCCGTCATCGTGATCAATGGAAAAAAAAATACGGTTATTCAGCTGAATGACCGTGCCGCCGAAAAAGGTATTCATTTGGGTATGGGCTTAGGCAGCGCAGCGTCTTTATGCCGTGATTTATCTGTGCAAGCCTATAACCCTGGTATTGAGAAGCAGAAGCTGATTGAGCTCGCACACTGGCTGTACGTCGTCACCTCGGATATCAGTCTTTGTGGAACCAACGGGCTACTACTTCGAGTCAGTAACATGCTGACCCTATATGAAGGGCTAGTACCCTATTGGTCTACCCTCAAACAACACCTAGATAGCCAAGGGGTCCACTATCAATATTCAACCGGATATTCCCCTTTAGCGGCTGAGTTATTAGCCAAGTCGGGTTTAAACTTAATAAGTGAAAACCAGCAACAACTCACTACTTATATCAAACGACAGAGGCTTCATGATAGCCGCTTGCCTAATAAACAAATTGAAAGGCTACAGCGTGTTGGCATTAAAAATATGGAAGCACTATTGGCGATTCCTGTTGCAGACTTAGCCAAACGCTTTGACTTAAGTCTTGTGAATTATGTTGGGCAGTTAATGGGAACACTACCTCAAGCGGTTCACTTCTATCACCCACCCAGGCAATTCGCCCGTTATATGGAGTTATTATTTGAGATCTCTGATTTACAGCGACTCGAAAAACCTCTGGGCCCTTTATTACATGCACTGGAAGCCTTCCTGAGCATTCAAAACCATTATGCTTATGAGTTGCACTTGCTACTACATTTACGAGATAAGCAACAATACACAGTCATTGCCAGCTCAGCTAAAGGCGACTACCGAGCAAGCGTATGGATGGATTTATTCAGTCTGCGTTTTGAGTCAGTTCAGGTATCCTCGCCGGTTATCGGTCTAACACTTTCAGCGCATAAAACCAAACCTAAACATGAAGAAAGCATGGACCTTTTTTCAACTAAGCCAGTCACGACTTCATCCTTAGAGTTGGTCTCTATTCTTCAAGCTAAACTTGGGCCAGATGCGATAAAAAATATTAGCCTGGTTGATGATCCTCGTCCTGAAATCAGTACCCGGGTTAGCACTTATCAGCATACTGACAGCAATAACCCTTCCCTCCCCAAAATAGATCAAACACGCCTACGCCCCAGTCTTCTTTTTCCAAAACCCAAAGTATTAAGAGAACGCGTCACACTAGTAGAGGGCCCAGAACGCCTTGCCACAGGCTGGTGGGATAACCACGTCGTTATCAGAGACTATTTTATCGCACGAGCACATAGTGGTGCCTGGTTGTGGGTCTTCCGAACACCTGAACAAAATTGGTATCTGCATGGAGTGTTTAGCTAAATGGACAAAACACCCCACTATGCTGAATTATTTTGCCAAAGTAACTTTTCTTTTTTGGAAGGAGCTTCTCATGCAGATGAATTGATGATTCAGGCTTCTTTTTTAGGCTATCAAGCACTCGCTATTACCGATGAATGCTCAGTGGCAGGCATAGTCAAAGCATATACTGCCATCAAAGAGCATCAATTGCCGATCAAATTAATCGCTGGTAGCTTGTTTCGCTTAGAAGAACTAGAGCTGATATTACTCTGCCCACATCGTAAAGCCTATGCTGAGTTATGTCGCCTTATTAGCAAGGCACGCCGTCGTGCAAAAAAGGGGAGAATACCAGCTAAGCGAGTGGGATATTATGAGCATTCAACATTGCTTACTGCTCTGGTTACCTACTGGAACAGAACACGATCAAAATCAAGCCAAGTGGCTCAAGAAGCATCATCATCACCGTCTCTGGATCGCTTTGCAACGCCACCTTCAACACAACGATAAACAATATATTCAACATTGCCGAGCTTTATCTGAAAACTGGGAATTACCCATGACAGCCTGTGGTGGCGTGCTAATGCATACCGCTACACGCCTACCACTGCAACATGCACTGACCGCGATTAGGGAGGGCGTCTCGATTGCTGAGGCGGGTAAACGCTTGCTGAACAATACCGAGCGCTGCTTAAGATCGCGACAAAAACTCAGCAAACTATTTTGTGCGGAGTTTTTAAATGAGTCACTAATCATTGCCCGACAGTGTCAGTTTGAACTCTCAGAACTTCGTTATGAGTATCCCAGTGAACTAGTCCCTGAGGGTGAAACGGCCATGTCCTACTTAAGAAGCCTGGTCAAAAAGGGAGCTTCGATACGCTTTCCAGAAGGCGTCCCCGATCCTATACAAAACACCATAGACAAGGAGCTCACTCTAATTGATGAATTGGATTACCCTTATTTTTTTCTCACTATCCATGACATCGTTATGTTTGCTAAGCGACGCCATATTCTCTACCAAGGAAGGGGCTCTGCTGCAAATTCAGTTGTTTGCTACTGCCTGGAAATCACTTCGGTCGACCCTCGCCAAATATCGGTTTTATTCGAACGATTTATCAGTAAGGAGCGTAATGAACCGCCTGATATCGATGTCGATTTCGAACATGAACGACGTGAAGAAGTGATCCAGTATATTTACCAAAAATACGGTCGCGAACGTGCTGCCTTAGCAGCAACGGTGATTACTTATCGCTTTAAAAGTGCCATCAGAGATATTGGAAAAGCGTTAGGTATTGCTGAAACGCAACTCGACTTTTTTGTTAAGAATGTTAATCGTCGTGATCGAAGTTTAAGCTGGCAATCGCAAATCGTTGAACTAGGGCTCAACCCTGAGACAAGCAAAGGCCAGCAGTTTATTAACCTGGTTAACGAGATCATGGGCTTTCCACGCCACCTTTCCCAGCATGTCGGCGGCTTTGTGATTTCATCTGGTCCACTCTACGAACTTGTGCCGGTTGAGAATGCCAGCATGGAGGCTCGCACCGTCATTCAATGGGACAAAGATGACCTGGAAAGTCTCGGGCTATTAAAAGTTGATGTACTCGCTTTAGGTATGCTGAGCGCTATCCGAAAGACCTTTGATTTGATCAAACAACACTATCAATACGAATTAAGCATCGCTGATATTACTCGTATGCAGGATGACCCTCAGGTTTATCGTATGATCCAACGCGCCGATACGGTGGGCATTTTCCAAATCGAATCACGTGCCCAAATGAGTATGCTACCTCGTTTAAAGCCTGCCAATTATTATGATTTAGTGATTCAAATTGCCATCGTCAGACCAGGCCCTATTCAAGGCGACATGGTGCACCCCTTTCTGAAGCGACGAAATAAAGAAGAACTAGAGGAGTACCCTTCAGAGGACGTTAAGGAAGTCCTGTCGCGAACTTTAGGCGTTCCCATCTTTCAGGAACAAGTCATTAAACTCGCCATGGTGGCGGCAGGCTTTACCGGCGGTGAAGCTGATCAGCTCAGGCGAGCAATGGCCTCATGGAAGAAAACCGGGAAGTTGATGCAATTTAGAAATAAACTTATTGAAGGCATGCTTGAACGTGGTTATCAACAAAGCTTTGCCGAACGTATTTTTGAACAGATCTGCGGTTTTGGTGAATATGGATTTCCAGAAAGTCACTCAGCCTCTTTTGCAGTGCTGGCCTATGCATCGGCCTGGTTAAAATATTACTTTCCGACCGAGTTTTATACCGCCTTACTTAATAGCCTACCGATGGGTTTTTATAGCGCTTCGCAACTGGTTCAGGATGCTCAGCGTCACAATATCAACGTTCAAGCGGTATGTATTAATCAGTCGACTTATGACCACTCACTCTCTCAACCTTATACAATGAGATTAGGCTTGAGATTGGTTAAAGGCCTTAGTGAGAAAGGCGCTAAAGCACTAATATCTCAGCGCCCACCCAAAGGTTATTCCAACCCAAGGGCTTTGTTTAAAGTCGGATTAAATCAAAAAGATATTGAAGCTCTCGCTTCGGCTAATGCCTTACAGTGTTTTGCCGATAATCGCTATGCAGCTCGCTGGGCATTAATGGACAAGCCTGCTGACTTATCACTAGAGTCTGGTCTCTCACAGGCTGAGCGAATAGAAACAAATCATCACATCCGTGACAGCACTGCACATCTCTATCAACCCAGTGATGTGGATAACCTAATTGAAGATTATGCTTCGCTACAACTTAGCCTTGAGCATCACCCTATCAGCTTATTGGAAAAGTCCGGCTGTCTGGGTAAGTTCACTCGCGCCAATCAACTAAGGCATATCAAACATCAATCGTTTGTTGATATCGCTGGCCTTGTGACGGGCAAGCAGTCTCCTGGCACAGCATCAGGCGTTACCTTTATGACTTTGGAAGACGATACCGGAAACATCAATGTTGTTATTTGGGCGGGTACCGCGCGAGCACAGAAACGTGCTTACTTGAGCGCCAAAATATTAAAAATCAAAGGCATTCTCGAACGTGAAGGCGAAGTTGTTCATATCATTGCTGGCAAGCTGGAAGATATGACCGAGCACTTAGCCGATTTACAGAGTCGCTCTAGAGATTTTCATTAAGATATCCTGGTAGAGCCCACTTTATTATCAAAGTCATCTATCGGACAAACAGGCATCCAAGCACAAACTCGTTTTAACATGTTAGTATTTACGTAGGCCCAAATATCACCGCGATAGTAATTGATAAAAATGGAACTTATCACCGTCACAGCAATCTGTCACAACTCTGAATTTTGAAAGGAAGAACCATGCAAAGCATTAACCATAAAAGAATCATCGGACTGATGATATTCATCAGCGGTATCGCACTTAACGGATGTAGTCAAAAAGAACTCAAGAATTTTGCTCGACAGACGGCTCATAATGTAGGTTGTGACCAAAGCTATGAAAACCACCATCGCGAAAGAGAGCTCAAAGATGATTGCATGAGAAATCGTCCACAGTAAAAATTATGCCGACACCCACCCAATCCATAATTAAAACGACCGGCCAGTTTATACTAAAGTGAAGCAAGCTATTACTCTTACCTAACAATAAAATAGTTAAAATTGATTTGTATCAATTTGGGTAAACGACTAAACTCCGACTAGTTATTAATGACTATAAAAGGAGATAGACCATGAGTTTTGAGCTTCCAGCGCTTCCTTACGAGAAAAACGCACTAGAGCCAACCATTTCAGCTGAGACCCTAGAATATCATCACGGCAAACACCACAATGCTTATGTGGTTAAGCTGAATGAATTGATCGCTGGTACCGAATTCGAAAACATGAGCCTAGAAGAAATTGTTCAGAAATCTTCTGGCGGCATGTTTAACCAAGCAGCTCAGATCTGGAATCACACTTTCTACTTCACAGGTTTAGCACCTAACGCGGGTGGCGAGCCAACAGGCGCACTAGCAGACGCAATCAACAGCGCTTTTGGTTCATTCGAAGAATTCAAAAAGCAATTCATCACTAAAGGCATGGGTAATTTCGGTTCAGGTTGGACTTGGTTAGTAAAAAATGGTGATGCTCTTGAAATCGTCAACACTGATGATGCAGAAACACCATTAACTAACGGCCAAACACCTGTTCTAACGATCGACGTTTGGGAACACGCTTACTACATTGACTACCGTAATGCGCGTCCTAAGTACCTGGAAGAAATCTGGAACGTTGTTGACTGGAACGTTGCTGCAGAGCGTTTTGCAGGCTAAGGGCAAATTACCTGGACTATAAAAGTCAGGTTCTTACCTTCATTCAGCCTTGTCTTTCAAGGCTGAATACCTTTCCCCGTCGACCTATCTCACTATTCGTTCTTACCATACACCCCAAAGCCCAAGGTTTGCTTGGCTTCAAATTGAGCCTATGGCTTCATCAACAGATCAAACAAAACATAGACACTTCGACTATCTAAAATATATGCGCGAGAAAAGGCTAGTACTTCCCTAATCAAAGAAGGGCTGTATAATCTAGCGCCCTTTCAATACTCCTTGCCGAGGTAAAAAGTGAAAATATTCAGAATTGCCAGTCTACTCGAGGGCCTATCTTATTTAGCTATTTTAAGCATCACTCTCGGATTTGTTAGTCGAGAGCTTGTGTTTCCTGTTGGTATGGCGCATGGCGTTCTCTTCATGGCATATATGGTTTTGTCGCTACAGGTTTCTCATAAGCAGAAATGGTCGATGATCACTTGGCTTTTGATATTCTTTGCTTCGATTATTCCTTTTGCTTTTATTCCAGTGGAAATATTTTTACGTAAAGAGCAAAAGAAAGGAATCCGTGAATTGGGAGCATCAGCCGAATGCTCAGCGTCTTAACTCAGAAAAGTGATGGACAGGTGCAGGCTCTCGTTTAAGAGCCTCCCTTCTTAACCCTCACCAACAAAGTCATCCCCTCAGCATCATAGACTTCAATCAAGTCACCTGCTTGAATATTTTCTTCAGTTTTGACTTTCCACAAAGTATCACCGATCTGAATCTTGCCTTGGCCTGCGAAAACTTCCTGGCTCGCTTTTTCAACACGACCAATCAGCTGCGATGCTCGATCGTTAATAACCTGTGCCTCACCATCATCAGTCGTCTTTTTAAAAAACTTCCAAACAATTCCTGTAAACACAAGCGATAAGGCTGCAAAAATCGTGACTTGCCACTCCCAGGCGAATCCATCCAGGTAGGTCAGCAGCGACAAAATAAAGGCTGCAATTGCGGCACCGATTAGGAAACCACCTGCGCCCAATGCCTCCAAGCCAATCAATACCAAGCCAAGAACTAACCAGTGCCAATCGAGTATCATCTGTTTATCCTCTACGATTCAGCTTTACTAGCTTTCATTGCGTCTTTCGCTATATCTGAAATACCCGCAATTGAACCAATTACGCTACTGGCTTCTAATGGAATCATCATCACTTTATTGTTAGGTGATTCCGCGAGCTTACCCAACGCATCAACATACTTTTGCGCGACAAAGTAGTTAATTGCCTGCGCATCCCCCTGTGCAATCGCAGCTGATACGTCTAATGTCGCTTTTGCTTCAGCTTCTGCTAAACGCTCGCGCGCTTCTGCCTCACGTTTTGCTGCTTCCAACTCACCTTCAGCTTTGAGAATTTCAGATTGCTTCTGACCTTCCGCTACCTTAATCGCAGCTTCTCTTTCGCCCTCTGCCTCAAGAATCTGCGCACGCTTTTCACGCTCGGCTTTCATCTGACGAGCCATGGAAGCAACCAGGTCTTTAGGCGGCGAAATATCCTTGATTTCAATTCGTGTTACCTTAATCCCCCAAGGATCAGTCGCTTCATCAACTTTAGTCAGTAATAAGGAATTGATTTTGTCTCGATTCGAAAGCATTTCATCGAGCTCCATTGACCCCAAAACGGCACGAATATTAGTCATCACCAAATTTTGCATTGCTCGGGGCAAATCATTCACTTCATACGAAGCTTTAACGGGGTCTTGAATTTGGTAGAAGCATACGGCATCAGTATTTACCTGAGCGTTATCACTAGAGATAACATCTTGGGGAGGAATATCCAGAACCTGTTCCTTCATATTCTGTTTTTCACCAATTCTATCGAGAAACGGTACGATAATATTCAAACCGGGATTAAGTGTTTTAGTGTACTTTCCTAAACGCTCCACAGTCCACGAAAAACCTTGTGGCACAATCTTGGCACCACTGAATATCAAGATGACCGCCAGGCCAAGGAATACCAACGTACTGACTGCAAAACCTTCCATATTGACTCTCCCTAATTGAGCTTAATGTAGAATAAAAAGACTAGACCCAAAGATAACGGTATTGCAAGTGAACTCTTTGCAACAAGGGCATCTCATAAAAGCTCCGATAGACTTTTAAGCACCGTCCAGTTCTGTTAAATTCCACGCTTCGTTTAATAATAAAAAGGACGCTGACCATGTCATTTTCTCAAATCTTCAAGCGTATCTGTGTTGTCACGCTGCTACTCTCTGTCGCTTGTTTTGCGCAAGCAGAGAAAACCTACAAACTACGTCTTGCAGAAACTTGGGGACCGAATTTCCCAATCTTTGGCGATACCTCAAAGAATATGGCGAAAATGGCTGAAGAAATGTCCAATGGACGTTTGAAAATCGTCATTCACTCTTCAAACAAGCATAAATCACCTTTCGGAATTTTCGATATGGTGAAATCAGGCCAGTACGATATGGGCCACTCAGCCTCTTACTACTGGAAAGGTAAAGTACCGGCAACGATGTACTTCACTACCATGCCCTTCGGCATGATTGCTTCTGAGCAATATGCCTGGTTCTACTACGGTGGTGGTATGGAGCTGATGAATGAGTTATATGGCAAGTACAATTTAATGTCCTTTCCTGGGGGTAATACAGCAAACCAAATGGGCGGTTGGTTCCAGAAGGAAATCAAGACAGTCGATGATCTTAAAGGCCTGAAGATGCGCATCCCCGGTTTCGCAGGTGAAGTCATTGCCAAGCTAGGCGCTAAGCCCACCAATATTCCGCCAGGCGAGCTATATACAGCGCTGGAGCGTGGCACGATCGACGCACTTGAGTGGGTAGGCCCCTCACTCGACTTACGCATGGGCTTCCACAAAATTGCGCCTTACTATTACACAGGCTGGCACGAGCCTGGTGCGGAGCTGCAATTCTTGGTTAATAAGAAGAAATTCGAACGATTGCCAAGTGATCTGCAAGCAATTCTTAAGGCAGCTATGAAAGCTGCATCTTACGACATGTATGCGCAAGCCATGCATGAAAGCGCCAAAAACTGGGCAACGATTAGCACTGAATATCCAAATATTCAGGTCAAAACATTCCCAACCGAGGTATTGAGTGCAATGCGTCAAGCAAATGAAGAGTTGTTGGCTGAAAATGCAGCTAAAGACGAATTTGCAGCGCGTGTGCTTAAGTCTCAAAAAGAGTATTTACAGAAAGCCCGTGCTTGGACCAACATGTCTGATAAGGCTTACTTGGACAGCACTGCACCTTAAGTTAACGATAGAATCTCTGACAAATGCGATTGATACGAGCTCTAGACACGCTGTTTAACACCATTACGCGCTTATGCGGCATGCTTGCAGCGACAGCCATAATCTTACTGCTAGTAAACGTTTTTTATGACGTTGTCATGCGTTATGGCTTTAACGATGTATCAATCGGTATGCAGGAATTGGAATGGCACCTTTTCTCCTGCGTATTCCTTCTGGGTATTCCTTATGCAATTCAGCAGAATGCCCATGTCAGGGTCGATATTTTCTATGATCGCTGGCAGGACCAAACGAAAGCCTGGATTAACCTATTGGGCACACTCATTCTTATTCTACCTTTCATCACTCTAGTCACCTATTACAGCGTTGACTTCGCTTATGAATCCTATGAAATGGGTGAAAATAGCGGCGACCCAGGCGGTCTTCCTCATCGTTGGTTAATCAAGGGGCTGATCCCTGCTTCCTTTATCCTGATTGGTTTGGCAAGTTTAAGCATGATCACTCAAGCTTTGCGCGTTCTTATTGGCAAAGAACCTTATCCAAACAATAAGGAGCCGGGTTTGTCATGAGCGGCATAGTTATGTTCGTTGTTGCGCTTTTAATGTTGATGCTAGGCTTTCCCGTTGCATTTACCTTCGCTGGCGTTGCACTGGCCTTCGGCGTTTGGGCTGAAGGCTTTGAGCTATTTGCTTTTATGCCCTATCGCATACAAAGCATTATGGAAAATACCATTTTAATGGCAATTCCCTTGTTTATCTTTATGGGCGTCGTTCTGCAAAAAACCAAATTGGCCGAGCAGTTACTGGAATCCATGGCGCAGTTATTTGGTCGAATGAGTGGTGGTATTGCGATTAGTACCATTTTGGTAGGCTCTTTATTAGCGGCATCTACCGGTGTCGTCGGCGCCAGCGTTGTTGCAATGGGTCTTATCTCTTTACCTTGTATGCTCAAGTATAACTACGACAAACAGCTTAGCTGTGGCACAATCTGCGCGTCCGGTACGCTGGGTCAAATCGTCCCACCCTCTATTATCTTAATCATCCTTGGCGATGTGCTCGGTTTGCCAATTGGCGACCTGTTTAAAGCCGCCGTTGCACCCGGTGTTTTACTAATCGCCCTGTATATCGGATACATAGTTTTTGTAAGCAGTCGAAATCCCGAACTCGCGCCAGCGATGCCAATATCAGAAGAAGATAAGCTCGCACAAATTCGTAAAGCGCTGACAGCTATTGTTCCTCCCTTGGCACTCATTTTTGTTGTGCTAGGTTCTATCTTCGCCGGGATCGCAACCCCAACAGAGAGCTCTGCTTTAGGGGGAGTTGGTGCGATATTTCTAGCAATGGTCTATAAGCAATTTAGTTTGGACATGTTATGGGAGAGCGCTAAGGAAACGGTCGGTGTGACAGCCATGGTTTTCGCGATATTAATTGGTGCGACAGCGTTCTCAATGACTTTCAGCTATTCCGGTGGAGACACTATCCTTGAAGAGTGGTTATTGCAGCTGCCAGGTGAAAAATGGGGCTTCCTGATCCTCACCATGCTGGTTGTTCTAATTCTTGGCTTCTTTATCGACTTCGTAGAAATCTCTTTTATTATCATTCCAGTTCTAGCTCCAATTGCAGAAATGCTGGGGATCAGCATGCTGTGGTTTGCAATTCTAATTGCCATGAACTTACAGACCAGTTTCCTAACCCCACCTTTCGGGTTCAGCCTGTTCTATCTTAAAGGGGTCGCACCACCTTCTGTGTCTACCAGGGACATTTATCGAGGTGTCATGCCATTTATCGCTATCCAAGTGAGCGTCTTGTTAATACTACTCATCAAGCCAGATTGGTTTGGGCTATAAGCTATAACGAGCTTTAATTTACCTCGCCAAGTTTGTGAACTAGTTAAAATTATATTCACTTTTCGCTGCTTGGGTCTATGCTTAAAGAAATGTACTTTAGGAATAAATAGAGCCGCCGCACTATGACAGTCACGACTTGCCCTCAATTTTCTGAGCTCGATGATGAAATAATCCAGGACTTCGCTGAATGTTTGCAGGAAAACATTGAGCAAATAGAAGCCTGTATTGGCCTACTGGATAACTCTCAAGACATGGAACTGGTTCATCGACTCTTTAGAGATGTTCATTCTCTAAAAGGCAATTGCCGTATGGTGTTTCTTGACCCATTGGTTGAAACTATTCACGCCTTGGAAGAAGTCGTATCTGACATGCGCCAAGGCCAGCGTACATACATTCCTATGTACGGTGAATTTATCATCGCGATTGTCATCCGTGTTCGGGATATGATTAATTTCCTGATTGGCGAGGGACAAGTAGAAGGCGAGCCGCAAGTCACCATGCTTGATGCAATCCAGATTGTTGGCAACTGTGCAGCAGGGCAGGATCTGGAAGCACTTGACCAGGCAATGGATAAGTTAGTTGGCGCAAAGAGAGATAAGCCCAGCGATACGACTGCCGACCCTCTCACTGTTTGCCCAGAACATGCGGACCACCCTGATCTGGCTTTTTTCAGACGCTTGGCAATGCAACTTGACGCTGTCGGCATCTATCAGGAAGGGCGTACTGATTCGATCCTTGAACTATGTCTTTCAACCAATAAGGACTTGGAATCCCCCGTTGATGTAGACCAACTGACAGCGGCGGTCTACCTGCATGATATAGGTATGACCTTGGTTCCCCCCACAGTGTTAAACAAACCTAGTAAACTGACCGATGTAGAATTTCGTATCATTCATAATCATGTTGAAATGGGAGCAGAGTTACTTAAGCGCATGGATGGCTGGTCAGAAGCCGCTGCCATGGTTGCTCAACATCATGAGCGCTATGATGGGAAAGGCTACCCTAAGGGTTTATCAAGAGATGAAATTCATGCTGGTGCAGCACTCATCGCGCTAGCGGATACCTTTTATTCAATCACGAATGTCCGTGCCGATAGAAGTCATAAAAAGTCTCTATTTAGCGCTGTGACGTCGATTAATGGAGAAAGTGGCACGCAATTCCATCCCACTTACGTTGAAGCATTTAATGAGACGGTGAGAAACCACTACGTTTCTCGAAAAAATAAAACAAGCTAGTTAACCAGGCCAGCCCCCTGCTTCTTCATGCTTCTCCTATGCCTTCTAACCTTCCCCATACGCTCTAAAAAGCCAGCAGGGTTACTAAGCGTTACTGTTTAATATATGACCAACCCAGGATATGGCGTTATAATGAAAGAATAACGGTATAGGAGTCGTCATCATGGCTATCTCTCTAAATAACGCGCTTGGCAGTATTCAAACTCAAAGCAGCCAATCTGATAAGTTGGCTCAACAGCTGAGTTCTGGTCAGCGAATCAATAACGCAGCAGAAGATGCCGCGGGTTTAGCGGTATCTGAACGTCTCAGCAGTCAGCTCAGCGGCTTTGATGCAGCACTCCGAAATGCCAGTGACTCAATTTCTGCGCTGCAAGTAGCCGATGGAGCCTTAAGTAGCATCAATGATAATATTAGTCGCGTCCAGGAGCTCACTATCCAGGCAGGCAATGGCACGCTCTCTCAGCAAGATCGACAAGCACTTCAAGCAGAAGCCAATTTACTGATTGAGGATTCAAATCGTTTACTTGAAACAAGTAATTTCAATGGAAAACCTTTACTCAATAGCGAAGAAGATTTTAGTGTTCAGCTAGATCAGGCTGGTGAGACTATTCAAATTCAGAGTAAAGATATCGCAAAAGATATAAAGTCTCTGGGCTTCGATACCATAGACTTAAGTACACAAAAAGCGGCTAGTGAATCTCTAGAAACCTTGAATCAGGCTTCGGAGTTGATTATCACTCGGCAATCAGAGCTAGGAGCAACGAGTAATCGGATATCAAGTGCAGTTGATAATATCGCGTCGTCAAGAATTGACACAGCAGAAGCACGAAGCCGAATTAGTGATACAGATTATGCTCAAGCTGCCTCGGATTTAGCAGCCAGTCAAATCAGAGATCAAGTTCAAGCCGCAATACTCGGACAGGCTAACAGCCAGCGAGATACGGTACTTCGCCTTCTTTCTTGAACCTGGCGCGAGTTTTGAAGCGTTTCGAGCAAGATCCTCGAAAATTACATCGCACTTCGCTTCATTCTAGGCTACACTCGCGCCCGAAACTTATCACTCACATCCATAATTCTGTCACATAGTGTCTCTAAACTGCACTCCTACTTCAGTTCACAGCCTCCAGGCTAGTAATTTTATGGACATGAGACATCGCTTTTGAAGCAAGTAATACTAAGGAAGGTAAAATGAATACTTTAGGCCGCCTGTTATTTTTGGGCTATCTTAACCTCACAGCAATGCAAGCTAGCGCAAGCCCTTCGATCAACGAAATACCTGAGCCAGCAACCATGTCATTATTGTTCATTGGTCTTTTTGGCTTAGGTTTAGCCAGAAAAAGAGTTAGGGCTAGCGATAGAACTTAATCTTCTGCTTCTTTCCTACAGCGCAAAGCAAAGGGCTCAAATACCGAACCCAGTAAGAGCTGATTTTCGAAGATAGCAGCTACACTCGTTCCTGAAATCAGCTCACCATTGTCGTAGAAAATAGACTCAGCCTCCATTTTGTCTGTTGCAACATTTATTTTGAATGCTTGCGAAGGTGATGAATGATTACCATCATGCATATGGGCAGTAAACTCGAAGACTTTTGGATGGCCGGCGGTAAGTAAGTGTTGATCATCCAGCCACTCCAGATTGTCAACAGCCATAGGTATGTATAGCGTATCAATCAAGTGCCAAGTGCGCAGATCTGCACCTTTCATATAACGAGACACCTGATTTGCGGTTGTCTCAGCAACAAACATGCTGTTGCCATCTTTAGATAGAGCGAGACCATTGGTATAACGCAAACCCTCAATAACAAAATGCCCCTGCTCACCATCGAAATAGACAACTGAAGACAGCGCCAAACCTGTATAGTCTTCAACAACTTCCATCACGGTATGTCGTGGATTACCGTGGTCATTGGAGACAAAAAACCTATCCTTGCCGGTCACAACAATATCATTAGGCGAGATCAACTCTGGAAAAGGAATACGACGGCGCAGTTTTAGGTCACCATTAGGCAGAATGGTAAAAACGTCGATTTCATGAGTCTGCATATCTAAATGGTTGACAACATATAACTCAAGCGCTTTGCCATCGGGACCTTGACGCAATGCGATACCATGCGGATGAAATGCTCCCTTCATTTTAATTGTTAGAGGCTGTGCTTCTGCCTTGGGGTCTGTCAGGTCTAGCGTCCAGATGCCACCATTTTTGTACGATTCCAGGCCCCTGTTAAGAAAGGCTTCCCTTCGATCATCTGCTGCAATATAAGCCAACTTACGAGCATGATCGATAGTGATATCTTCTGCCCCGACAGGGCCCTCAAGCTTCTGACAAATACCATAGCCCTGATTATTCTCAACACTACGAAACACCCCTGCATCCTTAGCAATGCGTCCTGCGTGGAATAAAGAAAGAATTAGTACTACCAGTAAGATTTTTGTACGCTTTTTCTTGAGCATAAGCCAAGTTATCCAATTTTTATTATCGTTAAGCATGAGCGGGAAAATGATACCTTGCACTTTCAAAAATGAACACCCCGCAACAGAATAAGCGTATAATATGCGCCAGTAAATTATCACCCCAACTATCTTAGGAGAAACAAGATGCTAAAGGTAAACGAATATTTTGACGGCAAAGTAAAATCAATCGCATTTGAAGGCCCAACACTGCCAGCAACGGTCGGTGTTATGGCAGCAGGTGATTACACCTTTGGAACCAGTCAAAAAGAATACATGACAGTCGTTAGCGGCGAGCTGTTAGTGAAACTACCTGGCTCTGAAGAGTTCGTTTCATTCAAAGATGGCGAAACATTTGAAGTTGAAGCAAATCAGTCTTTTGACCTTCAAGTGCCTAGTGAAACGGCTTACCTTTGTAAGTACGAGTAAGGCTCAGATGTTCAGGCGTCTGATATTGGGCGTCTGAGAATTCAAAGCGCTCACTTCTTACGCGAACGAAAATAAACGGGCTCTTCTTTCGAACCAATGAGTTCCCGACGGATCAAGTCCAATGCCAAAGCGGAAACCACTTCCTGAAAAAAAACACGGCTACCGGGAAAGTAGAACTGACGTGCTTTGATCTCTTCTTTGCTACCCCAGGCAAGCCATACTGTCCCCACGGGCTTTTCTGCTGTCCCGCCATTTGGCCCTGCGATACCTGAAACCGAAACACCTAAATCTGCACCACTGAGATCCAGCGCTCCCCTCAACATTTCTCGAACCACCGCTTCACTGACTGCACCATACTTTTCAAGCGAGTCATTCGAAACACTCAGCAGGCGATGCTTAATCTCATTAGAATAGGAAACAATTCCTGCTTCAAAGACATTGGAAGCACCACTTATCTCAGTAATCAGAGATGCTACTTTCCCTCCGGTACATGATTCTGCACACGTCACGGTTTTACCTTTTTGACTCAACAGATCGACAACAACCTGAGCGATTGAGCGTTGATCTGAAGCAACAATATGATCACCCAGTAGGTCTTCAATTTTATTGCCCCATTCCATTAACGAAGCATGATACTTGGCTTCTTCGACCTTCAGCTTTAACTCAATTAAAGGCAAAGATGCGCGAAAGCCCTGTTCAAGATAATCAGGCCACTCCGGAAAAGTCTCTGCAAGCATTTGCTGCAATTTTGATTCACCATAACCAAAGGTGCTGAATCGAAGACGCTTAGTTTGCTTTTGACGGTTATCGCAAGTCTGCAAACGAGGCAGAATTTCTTCTCTTAGCATTAATTTGAGTTCATGAGGTACACCGGGCGTACAGTAAATTCGGCAACCATTATGCTCAGTCCAAAAACCAACCGCTGAACCTATTGAGTTCGGCAGTAAATCAATGCCTTCTGGCAACATGGCTTGCTTTCTATTGGCATCACTTAAGTGATAATTTCTTTGTTCACACCAAGCTGTTAAATGAGATAAAGCTTCGGCATGTTCTGCAATGGGCTTGCCTAGCACCTCAGCCAGAGCCTCTGCCGTCATATCATCCTGAGTGGGTCCCAAACCACCATTGACAATCAGTACTTCATACAGTTGACTTAAACGCTCAATTTCAGAGATCAGTAGCGCCATTTCATCAGGTACAGTCACCTTGTAAGCAACCTGAAAGCCTTGATCGAGACACTGTTCTGCAATCATTGCGGAATTACTATCAACAATGTCACCTGTCATGAGCTCTGAGCCTGTCAGTAATAACGCTACTCTCATATCTTAAGCCTTCAACTCTTCAGCCAGACTAACCGAACGGTCCGCCGCCGCCTGCATGGCCTGATCAACAATATCTACCAGACCTTTCTCTTCAAAAGTATGGATCGCTCGTTCCGTCGTACCACCAGGAGACATAACGTTACGCTTCAGTTGAGCCGGTGCAATATCGCTACTAAGTACCATTTCAGCTGCGCCTGCTACTGTTTGTGCCGCGAGCTGGCGAGCTGTCTCCGGTTTTAAACCTTGTTTGATACCAGCGGCTTCCATCGCTTCTATCATCAAGAAGATATAGGCAGGGCCCGAGCCAGATAAAGCCGTCACAGTGTGTATCAAACTTTCATCGTCGACCCACTCAACCAATCCAACTGCCTGGAATAGTTCATCTGCGAGACCTTTCTGATCAGCACAGACGTTTTCATTTGCGATTAAACCACTCGCACCTTTAAGAACCTGGGCAGGGGTGTTCGGCATACATCGTACAATTGCCTGATCATTGCCTAGCCAGTTAGACAGCAAATCAAGCCCAATGCCCGCAGCAATGGAGATAATCAAAGGCTTGTGGTCCAAGCTATCCATAATCGATTCACAGACAACTTGAAGAACCTGTGGTTTAACACTTAACACGACAATATCTGCATCGTTCACTGCACGCGCATTGTCTTCGTCAACCCCAATATTCCACGCAGACTGAATTGCATCACGATGTTCTTTAACAGGGGCTGTAGCAACAATATTATTCGCAGGAAACCCTTTCTTTACCAAACCGCCCACGATTGCGCTAGCCATATTGCCCGCGCCTATAAAACAGATTTTTTGTTCATTCAATTTCATCTTTAATCTTCTTACCTTTTTACTAAATCAAATTCTATGAATCTTTAAGACAAACTAAGCAACACGCTCACCAAATAAGGCCGTGCCCACTCTTACCATGGTTGAACCACATGCAATGGCTTGCTCAATATCAGCGGACATTCCCATAGACAAAGTATCAACCTTTGGATAGTTCTCCTTCAGTTCTTCAAGCGCCACTTTCATCTTCATAAAGGCAGCGCATAACTGCTCTTCACTCTGTTCAGCTTTAGGAATACACATCAAGCCACGCAGCTGGAGCTTTGGCAACGACGCTATCGATTGAGCAATATCGGCCAACTCGCTAAGCAATATTCCTGATTTAGTCTCTTCCTCATCAATATTCACTTGAATACAAATGTTAAGCGGTGGAAGGGACGCTGGACGTTGATCATTTAATCGCTGTGCAATCTTTAGCCGATCAACGCTGTGGACCCAAGGAAAATGTTCCGCGATCGGCCTTGTTTTATTCGATTGAATCGGCCCAATGAAATGCCAAACCAAACTCTCTTCAGTGCTATCACCCAACAACTTCTTGACCTCAAGCTGCTTCTCCAGAGCTTCATTCAAGTAATTCTCACCAAAATCAATCTGACCTTGATGAAAAAGCGCTACAACTTGTTCAGCAGGTTTCTTTTTTGACACCGCTAACAAGTGAACGGAATTTTCTTCACGCTCCGCTGCAATTGTGGCTTTTTGTATCCTTTTTCTTACGTTCTGGAGCTGGTCTGCTATGCTGAAGTTCATAATATTCGTTTGCGTGGCATGTTTTGGATCGAGTCACATTTGAGCAAAAACAACATGCAGAAACAAGCTTTTATCAATACAGACAAATACTAATAGGTACTAGAGGACGATCATGGATATTACCGAACTGCTGGCATTCTCCGCCAAACAAGGCGCTTCCGATTTACACTTGTCTGCCGGACTGCCACCAATGATCCGTGTTGACGGCGATGTTCGCCGTATCAACCTGCCAGCCATGGAGCACAAAGAAGTCCATTCATTAATCTATGACATCATGAATGACAAACAGCGTAAGGACTTTGAAGAGTTTCTCGAAACTGACTTCTCGTTCGAAGTGCCTGGTGTCGCTCGTTTCCGTGTAAACGCCTTCAACCAAAATCGTGGTGCTGGCGCAGTATTTCGTACCATTCCGTCGAAAGTATTGACCATGGAAGACCTGGGTATGAGCCAGGTATTTAAAGATATCGCTGAAGTTCCGCGAGGATTAGTTCTAGTGACTGGCCCTACAGGTTCTGGTAAATCGACAACCCTGGCAGCAATGATCGACTATATCAATGATAATCGTTATGACCATATCCTGACGATTGAAGATCCGATAGAATTTGTACACGAAAGTAAAAAATGCCTGATGAACCAACGTGAGGTTCACCGTGACACACTAGGCTTTAACGAAGCACTTCGTTCGGCCCTTCGTGAAGACCCCGATATCATTCTAGTCGGTGAGCTTCGTGACCTGGAAACCATCCGATTGGCATTGACTGCTGCAGAAACAGGCCACTTGGTATTCGGCACCTTGCATACCACCTCTGCAGCAAAAACCATTGACCGTGTCGTTGACGTGTTTCCGGCTGAAGAAAAATCAATGGTTCGCTCAATGCTTTCTGAGTCATTGCAAGCAGTTATTTCTCAGACACTATTAAAGAAAACCAATGGTGGTCGAGTTGCTGCGCATGAAATCATGATTGGAAGTCCTGCGATTCGTAACCTGATTCGTGAAGACAAAGTCGCACAGATGTACAGTGCGATTCAGACCGGTGCCTCTATCGGCATGCAAACACTGGATCAATGTCTACAAAATCTGCTTGCTAAAGGTTATATCACCCGCGATACAGCCCGTGAGAAAGCCAAGATTCCAGAGAATTTTTAAAAACACGCTAGTAACAAGTATAGGTTTGTCAGCTAACCTATACTGTTAACGACTTTACCTAAGTCGTCTATTGATCAGTTAATTGAACAACACTGCAGCACAGAAAGGTCACTATATGGACTTTGAAAAACTCTTAAAAGTAATGGTTGAAAAAGGCGGTTCAGATTTATTTATTACAGTCGGTGTCGCCCCCAGTATCAAAATCCATGGCAAGCTCGTTCCCGTTACCAAACATGCCCTCACGCCAGAACAGTGTCGAGAAATTGTTTATGATGTAATGACCGAAAAGCAACGTGACGAATTTACCGAAAAAAATGAATGCAACTTTGCTATCAGTGCTCGCGGAATTGGACGCTTCCGTGTCAGTGCGTTTATGCAACGCAATTTATGTGGCATGGTATTAAGGCGCATCGAAACCAATATACCTCGAATAGAAGATCTTGGTTTACCTAACACCATCAACCAGCTTGCCATGACCAAGCGTGGGCTGATCATATTTGTGGGGGCAACAGGAACAGGTAAATCTACTTCGCTGGCTGCAATGATCGGCCACCGAAACCGAAATAGTAAAGGGCATATCATTTCGATCGAGGACCCTATCGAGTATATTCATCAGCATCAAAATTGTATTGTGACTCAGCGCGAAGTCGGTATTGATACTGAAACATTTGAAGTCGCCCTAAAGAACACTTTGCGTCAGGCACCTGACGTGATCATGATTGGTGAGATAAGGAGTAAGGAAACCATGGACTACGCGGTGACCTTCGCTGAGACCGGTCATTTATGCCTGGCAACCTTGCACGCTAACAACTCTAACCAGGCACTTGATCGAATCATTAACTTTTTCCCGCCAGAACAGCAAAACCAGATTTGGATGGACTTATCCCTCAATCTAAAGGCAATTGTCGCCCAGCAACTGATACCTACACCCGACGGCAAAGGCCGTAGAGCCTGTATTGAGGTTTTGCTTAATACACCTTTATGTGCTGACCTGATTCGTAAGAAAGAAGTACACAAACTGAAGGAAATCATGACTAAATCCCGGGATATTGGCATGCAGACCTTCGATCAGGCGCTTTACGACCTATATGCAGCCGGTGATGTAACCTATGAAGATGCGCTGGCTCATGCGGACTCAGCGAACGATCTGCGCTTAATGATTAAGCTTGGCGCCAATGCATCGTCACCCAACCAGCTGTCTGCGACAACCGACCGCTTAAGCATTCAAGATGACGGGCCTTCCGGTAGTTTTTGATTTAACAGCAAAGCCTCCATGTCGCTGGCATTGAGAGGCTTTGATACAAGGTAGCCTTGGATATAGTCACAACCATGTTGTGACAGCAAAGCTAGTTGGGCTTCATTTTCGACACCTTCAGCAACAACACGTAAGTTTAAACTTTGCCCTAATACGATAATTGCCTTCACAATCGCCAGTTGAGCTTTTGAACTCTCCAAGCCTTCAACGAAAGAGCGATCAATCTTCAACATATCAGCGGGAAGCTCTTTAAGATAGCTGAGTGAAGAATAACCCGTACCAAAGTCATCAATCGATACCTTCAAACCTAACTCCTTCAACTCGTGCAAACACCTTAGACCCGTACGAAAGTCTTCTATGATGACACTTTCAGTAAGTTCAAGTTCCAGGCATGATGGAGGGAAGTCGTTAGATTTCAAAGCCTCCTTTATCACACTATGTAGGTTTTGATCATGTATTTGTCTTGGCGATAAATTGACCGCCACACAAATTTCACCTAAGCCCTTGTCCTGCCATGATTTTGCTTCTCGGCACGCAAATTCAAGGACATACGCGCCCAATTCGGATATCAACCCACTTTCTTCAGCAACATTGACGAACTCAGCGGGGGACACAAGACCTTTCTGAGGATGATTCCAACGTACCAAGGCTTCACAAGAATTAACGCGTCTAGATCGTAGATCAAGTTTGGGTTGGAAATAGACTTCTAACTCGTTTCGTTGAATCGCTTTTCGCAATGCACTTTCCAGTTCCAAGCGCTCTCGAGAAAACAGTTTTAGATTTTCGTCGAATAATTGGATCTGATCGCCACCCTGAAATTTTGCTTTTTGCACAGCCAGTGCAGCATATTGCATCAGGGTTTCCAGGTCCTGAGTATGTTCCGGCACATGAGCAACCCCCATACTGCAAGATATCGCAACTTCTTCCCCCGCAATTTCGTAATTATGATGTGTAACGGTCTTATATAAGCGCTGAGCGAACTTCATTACATCGAAGGTTGGGCTACAAGTCACGACACAGGCAAACTCGTTACCACCAACACGCGCTAGAATATCGACTTTTTGAACATTCTCTGAGAGCCGTCTCGCAATCTCTCTCAAGATCTCATCAGCCGCTTCGTGGCCAAAGCTATCGTTAAACTGCTTAAAACGGTCTATATCCAGTGTGACTAAAGCGAAGGGTAAACCGTCATCCTTGTATTTGACAACTGCACGGTATAATTGGTCTTTGAATTGAGTACGATTTGCGAGTTTAGTTAAGTCATCGTAATTGAGCAGATAATTAAGTTTCTTATCCGCCGCCTTCCTTACTGATAAGTCAGAAAGCATCGCAGCATAATACTGAACATGCCCTTTTCGATCTCTGATCGCATTGATCTGAGTCCACTGAGGAAAGTAATCACCTCTATGTCGCTTCTCTAACAACTCTCCCTGCCAAAGATCCTTGGCTTGGACTTGTTCAAATATCTGCGCGTACACTTCTGTGCGCTTCGACGTATCACTCAACTGATCGATGGCAGTCCCGACAAGCTCAGAAGCTTTCAGGCCAATTATTTTCTCAAACGCAGGATTGACTGAAAGAAAGCAAAAGTTTGCGTCCAGTACATAAACACCTTCTGAGGTATGATCGACAACTGATTTGGCGAGACGAACTTGCTCATCTCTTGCGCGTTCAGACTGAATATTTCGGCGAGTCCCTAATATTCGCAAGGCACGTCCTTTGGCGTCTCTATCAACAACTTTTCCGCTTTCCTCTATCCACAGCCATTGTTCATCATTCTTCGCTCGGTATTGAATCTGATAGTCAGCTGCACCACCTTCTAAACAGGCGTTCACCGCAGAACGAACATCAACATAATCAGCAGGGTGGATAATTAGTTTTAGATTATGAATATGCTCATCTGAGCTAAGCTCTTTATCACCGAAAAGCTCATGAAAATCAGACTGATAGAATTGACCTTGAACAAGGTCCCAGTCGATCAAGCCCAAACGAGCAGCATCCATAGCTTGGGTCAATCGCGTTTGGCTTTTTACTAGCGCATCGCTAATCTGCTGTCGAAGTGCAATCTGTTCACTTAATTGTGTATTGCTGTCTTCAAGTTCTTTAGTACGATCACGAATTGCTAACTCGAGATCCTTGTTTTTCTGAGCCAACTGAATTTCTAACGATTGTCGTAACTTGCGCTCATCAATCAGGGCTTGGTAGAGTTTTCGGCTTTGTTCCGCGTTGCGCATAGCCTCCGGCGCTTCATCGGTGCTCGTACGGTGCTTGTTAAAAAGCATTTTTAACTGGCCAAACTTAATCATAACGCTAGTATAACCCGAAACATCTCAAATTAGAGAAAAGCTTAACAGCAATTGATGACAATATTGAATACGCCACCTTAAGCCTGTTCCGATAAACAGCATCGCTTGAACTCTTTTTTAGCTACTGTAAGATGAGCGCTAGCATATTTCTCTCAACTTTTTCTCTTGGTTAATACATTTCCGATGGACGTTTCCCATATTCTCGATGGTCTGAATGATGCGCAACGCAGTGCTGTTGCGGCCCCAATGCAAAATTTGTTAGTGCTCGCGGGTGCGGGAAGCGGTAAAACCCGAGTACTCGTTCATCGCATTGCCTGGCTAATGGAAATAGAACGCTTAAGTCCATCCTCAATTATGGCTGTGACATTCACCAATAAAGCCGCCAAGGAAATGCGCGGACGTATAGAGCAGCTACTAGATTTACCCGCACGAAACCTTTGGTTCGGCACTTTCCATGGCATCGCTCATCGTTTTTTACGTGCACACGCTAAAGAAGCAAGGCTTCCTGATAATTTCCAAATTCTCGACTCAGATGATCAGTTAAGAATAATCAAACGAATTATGCGAGAAATGAATGTCGACGAAAGTCGATGGCCACCCAAGCAAGTGCAATCGTTCATCAATGGAAAAAAAGACGAGGGCATTCGTGCAGCCTACTTGCCCCCCTCTCACTCACAATTTGATCAAGTCATGGCAACTCTTTATCAGCGCTATGAGGAACAATGCCAGCAATCTGGCATGGTCGACTTTGGTGAGCTACTGCTTCGCTCTCATGAAATATGGCTGAACAACCCTGCTTTATTGGCGCACTATCAAGATCGCTTCCGCTACATTTTGGTGGATGAGTTTCAAGATACGAATACCATTCAATATGCTTGGTTAAGAGTGCTCGCGGGTGAACGCATTCCAATCATGGTCGTTGGTGATGATGACCAATCTATCTATGGCTGGCGCGGCGCAAAAATTGAGAACATTCAACAGTTCCAAAATGACTTTGCCAACCCCTTGGTCGTCAAACTAGAGCAAAACTATCGTTCAACCAGTACCATACTTAATGCCGCAAATGCTCTAATAGCCAACAACAGTGGCCGCTTAGGAAAAGAGCTGTGGACCGAAGGCAATGAAGGTGAAGCGATAGATCTGTACGCAGCGTTCAATGAACAGGACGAAGCAAACTATATTGCAGACAGAATTAATGCCTGGGTAAATCAAGGGCAGCTGCGCTCACATTGTGCCATTCTATATCGTTCAAATGCTCAATCTCGCGTTATCGAAGAATTCTTGATACGACAAGCCGTTCCCTATCGAATTTATGGCGGCCTTAGATTCTACGACCGCCAGGAAATTCGCAACGCTGTCGCTTACCTGCGCTTAATTTATTATCGACATGATGATGCGGCTTTTGAGCGTGTCGTTAACGTTCCAACACGAGGCGTAGGAAATAAAACGCTAAGTGATATAAGAGAACATGCCAGGGATCAAGGTACCTCTTTGTGGCAAGCTTGTGTAGAACGCCTGCAGCTGGGTTTAGTTAGAGGTAAAGCCAATGCCTCTTTGAATCAATTCGTGGATATGATTGATGAATTGAGCGCTGAGCAAGATGACCTGAGCCTATTCCAATTAACGGAGCGCGTGATTGGCCAGTCTCAGTTAAAGGAGTTCCACGGCAAAGAAAAAGGTGAAAAGGGCCAAGCCCGTATCGAAAACTTAAATGAACTCCTATCAGCGACAAAGGAGTTTGAAGCTGAAGATGACGAACTGAGCCCTTTGGCCTCATTTATCGCACAAGCCGCTCTGGATGCAGGGGAACAGCAAGCAGATGAACACCAAGACTGCGTGCAACTGATGACCCTGCATTCAGCGAAGGGCCTGGAATTTCCATTTGTCATTCTCGCGGGGATGGAAGAAGGCTTATTTCCGCATCAGATGTCGATGGAGGAACCTGGCAGATTAGAAGAAGAGCGACGCCTTTGCTATGTAGGTGTGACACGCGCCATGGAAAAGCTGGTGATGACCTATGCAGAATCCAGACGACTTTATGGCCAGGAAAAATTCAACCCCGTTTCGCGCTTTGTTCGCGAAATTCCTGCAGGGCTGATACAAGAAGTCCGCATCAAGAATAGTGTATCAATGCCGGTCTCATTTGCTTCATCATCCATCACAGACTCAAGCTCAAATGATAGCCAGTTTCAACTGGGCCAAGTCGTTCGACACGCAAAGTTTGGCGAAGGTACGGTGCTAAATTATGAAGGGCAAGGTGCGCATGCCCGTATTCAGGTTAATTTTCCCGAAGCCGGTAGTAAATGGCTTGTGTTATCTTATGCGAAACTGGAAGCTGTTTAGCTTGGATTTATTTTTTGGTGAATAATCAATAGCATAGTAAGCAAATCGTTAATATTCAGCTATCCTAAACAGATATTCCCGAACATATATAGGATAACTGACAGAATGGCCTCGCCAGAAGAACGACAGCTTGAGCAAAAAACACGGGCTCTGAAGCTGAAAGAAGATACCTTAGAACGCCAGACAGCGCAGCTTCATAAGACCGAACAGCGCCTTAAAGAACATCAGGAGAATGTTGCTAAGAAGGAGCGTGCAAACCAACTAAAAGCGCAAGAACTGATTAAACGTGAGCGCAAGAACAAAGATGACAATGCGCTCCTTCAAAAAGAACGTGAAGCGTTCAATACAGCGCAAGAAGCTGCTCAAGCACGCAATCCTGCGTCTTTATTGTTGGTCCCTATTTTGCTCATTGCTTGTGTTATTGGCGGCTACCTGGCGTACCAACAGCTTGCCAAGAAACAACTCCATTATAACCAGTTAGCTTCAGCATCAAAGAACATCGAGAAGCTAGCCAATATTCTGAGTCTGACTCAGGATGAAGTTCTTACACAGTCCAATGCGCTAGAAAGCAAGAAAAGTGAACTAGAAAAAACTCAAGGCATGCTCGTCGATTTACGAACAAGTACCGATCAGTTGAGGAATGAAATTCAATTACTAAAAGGTGACCAAGAAACCAGTGCCAGCGAAAAAGCATCTCTTGCCGAATCTGCGGAGGTTCTTTCACAGCAACTTAGTGAACTCAAGTTTCAGTTAGAAGATAAGTACTTAACCATCGATATTATCGAGGCATTGGTCGATTACCAAGAAGACCACCTGCAAAATGTGAAAGGGGAACTTGCCAACAAACAGGAATTAATCAGTCAACAAGAGAGCTCACTCTCTAAACAGATCGCCCAACGCAGCCAGCTCGAACAAGCATTGAGTTCAAAAGATGAACTGCTCGCTGACAAGCAATCGATACTTGAGGCGACTCAAGCAAAATTAAAAGACGCGCAAGCACAACTGGCGGCAAAACAAAGTGAACTTGATAGCTTGTTAAAAGCCCAGGCTACCAAGCTATCGCAAGAAGGAAAAACTAAGGTGCCAAACGTTCAATAGACCAATTATTATCATGCAAACGGGTGTACTGGAAGCGGTCGTGAAGTCGATTCTCACGACCTTGCCAGAATTCAATTCGGCTTGGCACGATTCGATAACCGCCCCAAGAAGAAGGTAAAGGAATCGCCCCCGATTTAAACTTTTCAGCGACTTCTCGATACTTCTGCTCTAGAAAGGAGCGCGACTCTATCACTTCACTTTGGTCACTACACCAAGCACCAATTTGGCTACCACGGGGGCGAGTCGCAAAATACTTAAGTGACGCTGCGCTGGAGATTTTTTCACAACGCCCTTCAACTTTTACCTGTCGATTCAAAACCAGCCAGGGAAACAACATGGCGACTTGAGGAAAAGCGCCAATCTGCTGAGACTTCCGACTGTTGTAATTGGTAAAGAAAACGAAGCCATGCTCATCAAACAACTTTAACAGGACTGTGCGAATAGAAGGGCCTGTCTCTGGATCATTGGTTGCCAGGCTAAAGGCATTGGCATCCTGAATATCTGCTTCATTAGCTTGCTTGAACCAAAATTCAAATTGTTTGAATGGGTCGTCTAGTAATTCATTCCTCTCCAAACCCTGGCTCATATACTCACGGCGATAATCACCAATATCCATACGCGTTTCCTACTGATTCAGAATCTAAGTTATGACTCAGATTCTGACGCTAAGGTCTTGATAATTCAAGCTAGATTTTTTGCTCTTCGAGCTGCGAAAAGAACTTCTTTCGGATCCAAGCGTCAACAGAGACCTTTCCGGGTCCATACATAATCAAAACAAGTAACATGCTGCCCCAGAAATAGTGATCGTTCAAACCTCCAGGACTAATATCCGGATAGGAGATTGCTGCCAGGATATTCAAGGCAAACAATGCACTGGCACTAAATCTGCCAGCCAAACCCAAGACCAATAGAGCCGGAAATACGAGTTCTGCAAACGTGGCTAGGTAAGCAGCCAAATCGAATGGAATCAAGGGTACCGCATACTCATATTCAAACAACATCAACGTTGTATCCATGCTCCGAATTTTGCTCAAGCCAGCAAGAAAGAAGACCTTAGCCAGATATAAACGAAAAACAATCAACATGATGATCTGGCTTTTATCCACCCACTTGGTGGCATTCAGGTATAAGGAGGCCGCACTGCTTAAATAGCTCATATTGATTCCATCTCGGTTTAGACTTATCCCGCGAAACTAAAACCAGTAAACCAGCCTTGTTGAACCGAATAAGCAAGTGTTTGATTAATGTCTTCTTGAGAATACTTCGACTGCAGCTCAGCCAAAATAGTTCCCAGTGTTTTCCTTTTATTTATTAAACTAAGCAATTCGTACTCGATATAGGATAGGGTATCAACACGTATCTCATAACCTTCAGCTCGCCAGACAAGCAGGTGTCGCTCACCAGACAACAATTCAATTTCTTGTCCTTGACTCTCTAGATCAGTACTTTGGTTCTTATCCTTCAAGCACTGCTGCCAGATTTCCCGAACAGGGAATTGGCTCTTGATTATCCGGGCACTCGAGGAAAGATCAAAAATCAGATCATCATAAGCTTCTTCGGGTACTGTATTCAGAGTACGAGGGTCAAGCACGGATTCATTCTTGGCATGAAATGCCAGATGCCAAGACCATTCTAACTTAGCCAAGTCTTCTACATAAGGAAGTGCAGCCAAAGGCTCAAAAGTGCTTACAAATCTGGAGAACGCCTCACCATAATGATCGAGACTCGCTGACCTTGAGGGGTGAGTTTTGACAAAACGAAGCGCCAATGCTTGGAAAAAATCATCCCCCACACACTGCACAAACGCCGGATAAATATCCGCTAAGGCTGAGCAGAGGTTGCCATATACACTGCCTTGATAGATAGCTAGGCACTGTTCAGGGCTAAGTCTCTCTCCTGGCTTAATAAAGGATTCGGGTGACAGCTCAGACTCAAGATTGTATATCCCAGAGACAAACGCCTGATGAATCTCTGCCAACTTCATGGGAGGAAACTCGATTCGCTGTCTTGTTCTTTGACTTGCTGAGACACTTTATCTGCTGCGTGCATCAATAAGTCTGCTCTATTCCTTTCTTCTTGCAATACCGAAAAATCAGGGATATTCGTATCCCACTCGATCAAAGTCGGTACAGATCCAAATAGCCTTAGTGCTTGCTGATAAAGCTGCCAGACAGGTTCATGTACGCGTGCTCCATGGGTATCCAGCAAATGCGTCCCTTGATCATCAAAACCTGCAAGATGTATTTCTTTGATACGTTTTACGGGTAAAGCTTTAAGATAGTCAAAGGGATCAAAGCGGTGATTCATTGCGCTAACGTAGATGTTGTTTACATCGCACAGTATATCGCAATCAGCTCTTTCAGCTACCTCAGACAAGAATGCAACTTCCGACATGGCATCAACGGTAAAACTCAAATAGCTAGAAACGTTCTCGATTAATATTCGTTGTCCCAAGTAGTTCTGCACTTGATCAATTCGATCGATTAAGTGCTGACACGCCTCTGCCGTATAGGGCATGGGAAATAATTCGTTGCCATGAATACCATCAAAAGATGCCCAGCATAGATGATCCGACACCAGGCTTGGCTGGAATCGTTCGATCAACTTTTTTAAGCGCTTAAGGTACTCTTGATCTAAAGGATCCGTTGACCCTAGTGACATTCCCACACCGTGAAACGTGATGGGATAAGATTGACGCACTTGCTCAAGATAGTCCAAAGCCTGGCCACCAACACTCATGTAGTTATCAGTCAGCGCTTCAAACCAGGGAATATCGGGCCGATCTCTCAGAATTGTTTGATAATGTACGGAACGCAAACCAATCCCTGCTCCCTGGATTGTTTGCTGATGAAAATGATTGTGATCGGTTGGCATACGCTGCATTGAATTAAGGCTCATCAGTTTATGCCACCGATAGAAAGCTCAGAATATTACTTCACTTTACCATTAACAATTTTTGCACAGGTACCTTTAGGTACATATACCCACTCTTCAGGGTCACCGTCTTTTGCTGCCTGTCCAGCACAACTGTGCTTAGAAGTACCGCAGTCATTCATGCCCGCCTTTGCAATACCTTGGCACTTTTCAAAACCAGGCTTACCCGCCAGTGCATCTGTTGAAGTAGCCATAACGCCCATAGCAACCATACTAGCGATTGCAGATTTGCTCAATATTTTTGTATTGTTCATTGTGATAACCTTGTTTGATTTATCTAAAAAGTGAGTGTTAACGTCCGTCATTCCCGAATCTAATGTTCGGGATATTCATACAGACTCAGGCCAAGCCAGAAAGTTCAGAAATTAACCCAATCATTTTAGTTGATAGAATTCATTGTACTAGTTATCTGATATTAAAAGGACGTAATTGTTGTTCTTATATCAAGGAGTTACTGAGCTGACATCTTCTCGATGCCACCAACAAATAAATTTCCCAAAAACTCAGCTCTTTCCTGCGCAGAAAACTCTTCGTCACTCATTGAAAAAATATCAATACCTGCCGCAATCATCGCCGCAGTCATCATTGAAACAGGAAACTTGGGAACAATCCCAGATTCCACAGCCTGCTCCATATCACGTGACAGATCATCGATTATTTCTGTCAGTTCTTTTTTTTCTGCGATGACGCGTTTGAATTCCGGTGCATTCTTGGAAATCATTAACTGCATCTTTGGGTACTGTGTAATCAATTCACCATACACCAAGAACGCACCTTTGACGAAGGTCTCTAGCGACGTGGCATTTTGACGCGCGTTATTTAGAGTCGTTCTGACTTTCATCAAAAAGCCGGTCAGAAGTTCAGAAAAAATTGTATCTTTGTCGCCACAGTGGTTATAAAAAGTACCAACAGATAAACCACTTTCATTAACGATATCGTTAATGGTCGCTCGCTCATAACCTATGGAAGAAAATACTTCCAAACCGGCTTCAAGAATTGCCTTACGGTTGTTTATTTTTTTTTGTTCTCTCCGGCCAACTTTAAGGCTCATAGTTATGTCTCTTGATTACAATGTTATTGAGGAGAATATACACCTACCTTTTCGTACCCCATACCTTTCAAGTGGCTGGCATGGAGTTGACTCATGGTGCCTTTTTCACAGTAAAGGAGGTAATTCTTATCTAGCTCGAGCAAATCTAACTTGGACATGAGTTCATAGAATGCAATCGTTTTTATTTCGTTATTGGTGAGTACAAGCGGGCTCTTTTCAATCTCATCAGGGTGCCGGATATCAATGATGACATCATCTACGGCGGGCACGTTAACTAGATCCACCTCGGCGACGGTCTGAATCTTAGACATAACTTCATCAATCTTGGTGATCACTCGCTGCTCTACAGCGCGCTCCAAAACCTCGAAATTAAAATTCTCTTCCTCTTCCAGGATGCGCTCAATTTTAGCTCGAGTGGTTGGGCGATCAGAAATAACACCACAATATTCAGGCATATTCTTGGCAAACTCTTCAGTACCAATTTCAGCAGACAAGGAAATAATATCCTGCTTATCCATCGTAATCAGCGGACGTAATACTAAGGTATCGGTGACTTTATCAATCACACTCATGTTTGCCAGAGTTTGGCTAGATACCTGTGCCACACTATCACCCATTACCAAAGCTTCAATTCCTAATTGTTCGGCTAGTTTCTCAGCAGCTCTAAGCATCATACGCTTCAGAATCACACCCATCTGGGAGTGATGGACATTCTCCAATATCTCAGCAACAACCTCTTCAAAAGGAACCGCAACGAATTTTACGCGATGCGAAACGCCATATCTTTCCCATAAATAGAGCGCAACTTGCTTAACACCAATCTCATGGGCTGAACCGCCAAGATTGAAGAAACAAAAATGTGTTTTCAAACCTCGCTTCATAGTCAGATAACTAGCGACTGTAGAATCAAAGCCACCCGACATCAATGACAATACATCATCCTGCGTGCCCAAAGGAAAACCACCCAAGCCTTCATAACGCTGCTCGATGATATAGAGGTCGGAATCCCGAACTTCCAACTGTACAGTCACGTCAGGTTTATGAAGATCAACACCAGCAGTGTTGCCTGCTCTCAACAAGCCCCCTCCGACATAACGCTCTAACTCATGAGAGCTAAAAGAGTGCTGGCCCGCTCGCTTAATACGTACGACAAAACGCTTACCTTCAAGCTCTTCACCCAATGCTTCATGGGTAAGACGCACGATCTCATCAAAATTGTCATCGATATTGTCAATCTGGTAACGCTGAACCTTTAGTATATTCGCGATACCCGGGATTCTTTGCAAGGTTTCTGCAATTCGCTCTGCTTTATCAAACGATTCATCCTTTAGGTTGACTTCAACCTTATCCCAGAAACCCTGCACCTTTGCATCTTCAAATTCACGATTTAGAACAGCACTAATATTCTGCCGAAGCTGTTTTACCAAGCGTTGCCTAACCGGCTTACTTTTGATGGTAATTTCAGGAAACAACTTCACGACAAACTTCATATAAATCTCTCAGCTAACTATTCAGGGCTATCAAATAAAGACGGATATTCTAACCTGATTTTAGCCAATCACTAAGGAAAATATAAGGAAGGAACCAATAAGAAGGAGGGGTAGGAAGCATACATGTGGGCGGTGGCGTCTCGCCACGCATGGGCATGCCAATTTACATGCATGCCGGAACGACAACGCCCACAATGCAGTATTAAACCAAACTATTTCATAGATGCATAATAAGCTGCCAAATTATCTATGTCCGCATCACTCAATGCAGCAGCCTGACCCTGCATAACAGGCGCCATGCCTCCGTTACGCTGTTTAGTCTTATATGCCTTCAAAGCACTCACAAGATATGCTTCATTTTGCCCTTTCAAGTTAGGGTACGTCTTAATCGCCGCAATACCATCAGCACCGTGACATGCTGCACACACAGCTGACTTAGCTTTACCTGCCGCAGCATCGCCTGCCACAACACTACCACTCATTGCCATTGAACCCACTACCAAAACCGATGTAACTAGTTTTTTCATCTTTATATCTCTCTCTATTATTACCAAGTTAACGCTTTGATTTGATATATCATCAAATAAGTAAAGTCATATTCTGAGCTAAATTCAAGGGGCCTAACTTGTATTCAAGTTTTAGCGGTATATAAGCATCTTATTATATAGACAGAGGTTATCTCTACCTGGTTTCAGGCTTACTTGACCTGCATCAATTAGGATTCCCTGTAAGTGGTCTATATTAAACCTATAGCGTCAAGTAGATAGACTTGACCGCTCGTTTTAATCAAGTGTGGTAACTTGTTATGCCTCGGTTCTCCGGGGCTTTTTTTTGCTAATAATTAATACAAACTTAACTAATCTGATCATCGCAAAGCAAGTAATATAAGGGTGGTATTTTTGCTAGCTTAGCAATTTAGTTGTCATAAACATGCAATACCCTAATAGCGTTTGAGTAGTTTAAGCCTGAATAGACTTAGCTAAGTTATGTCAACAGGGTTCTTCAAGCAAAAAGACGACTCAACAAAGCCCGGTTTCTCTTCTCACCCAGAAAATAATAAGCGCTCTAATTCAGGATAGACAATGAATCCAATTGAAAGTATCGCATTAATCGCTCATGACAACCGCAAACCCAACCTGATCAACTGGCTGAATGAACACATCAATGTGCTACATACTTGCCAATTTACCACAACCGGAACAAGCGGAAAATTAATCGAAGAACAAACAGGTCTTAAGGTCAACCGAGTGCAAAGCGGCCCTTTAGGCGGCGACCAGCAAATCGGTGCGCTGATCGCAGAAGGTAAGATTGACCTGCTAATATTCTTCTGGGACCCGCTAGAACCCATGTCTCACGACCCCGATATAAAAGCCCTGTTACGCTTGGCAACACTCTGGAATATTCCAGTGGCGTGCAACAAAAGCACCGCTGACTTTATCGTACACTCTCCATTGATGAAGAACTATCAACGAGAACAACCAGACTTCAGCGATTACCAGAATCGACCGTTAGTCACGAAATGAGACCTCTCCCCTTCCCGTTTAGGGTAGTTATCGGGTAGGATCAGCAAGTAAATTTCTGAGCTTACCCGAATAAAGGGAAAAAAATGAACACCGCGATCTGCTTACTCCGTAAAGCCAGCCTTATCATCGGCTTACTTTCATTTTCTACGTTTACTATAGCAAGTCAACTAACCCCAATCACCATGTGTGTATTTGACTTTGTTGGCCATGATGGCCCTGTCCATAAGCGTATGAAAGAATACAAAATTGACGCAACTCGCTGGGGCGTTAACCTTTCTTTTAAAGTCTACACAGATGACCGCGTTGCCTCCGAAGAATTTAAGAACGGTGTCTGCGACATGCTCAACTTGCCAGGCATTCGCGCACGTGAGTACAACGATTTTACCGGCTCTATCAATGCCGTCGGCGCCATTCCGACTTACGATCATTTGGCGATGATTATCAAAACACTTAGCAGTCCGAAAGCCGGTAAGCTTATGCGTAAGGGCGAGTACGAAGTGATCGGTATTTCTCCGATCGGAGCGATATTCCTGTTCGTGAAAGATCGAAATATCAGCGTACCATCTGACCTGGCAGGGAAAAAAGTGACTGTCCTGGACAACGCACCGGAAACAGCCTTCCTGGCCGAAAAAATTGGTCTCACGCCCGTATCTTCAAGCATCATGAATGCACTGCAAAAGTTTAACAACCATGCTGTCGATATTACTGGCGCACCGGGATTGGCGTATGAACCGATGGAAATGTACAAGGGGCTTGAACCCAATGGCGGCATTATCAATTGGCCTAGTCTTCAAGTGACGATGCAATTGATTGTACGCTGGGAGAAACTTCCTGAAGGCTTTGCTCAAAAGTCCAGGACCTTGCTTGCCAACAAATATGTCACTGACATCAAGTCCATTGAGCAAAGCGAACAAACCATTCCTGAAAAATATTGGATCAACATTTCCGATCAAGCAAAAGACGAATGGAACGAATTATTTAGAGAAAGTCGTTTGGCACTAAGAGATAAGAAAGTCTACAACGGCAAAGCACTTACCTTGTTCAGAAAGGTTCGCTGTAAAGTCGACCCAAATTTGGCTGAATGTACCTCTAAAGACAAAGAATAAGTTACTTACCCAGACTATGGCATTCCTCTTGGATATGCATTTGCTATAGATCTTGGCTCACGATTGCAAAACAACAAAAACAAGCCTTATGGATCTAGCAAGCCGCTGGCTAAAACGCTGCCTGTCTCTGACAGTTCTAATACTCTTACTGGGAACTGTCGCAGCCGGCACTAGCGAAAACATTAATTCTCAGATGCTCAAACTGGGGCTCTACTTGTGGGATGACTACCTAATCCTGCGAGGCGAGGCCCCGAACCCGAGTTGTAATCCAGACCCAGATATTAAACTGGAATTAGATTCACTCAAACGCCAGCACGATGAAGAAAGCCAAGACTTTGATCTACTTTCTGATGAGTTCAATCGCGACGCTGCACATAGCTCGATCATCAAGCAAGCAAAAGTTTGCCAAAGCAAACACGAAGCTGCTCGGATATATCATCAGCAGTCAACTGCCTGGGTCAAGGCGTTTGCTACCCTTGAGTCTTCATTCGCAAAGATTAGCCTGTTTGCCATCAATCAACAAAAGTCTATGCTAATCATTCTGCTGCTGCTGTGCGCGAGTTACGCAAGTTGGCGAAATGAACACATTGCATTTCGTGGTATCCGTTCAAGACAAGAGCATTACTTTTCACATACTGCACAAGCACTCGCGGCATTTTGTTTGTTCTATTCGAGCTACCGATTTTATAGCGATGCTTTAGATAGAGGGGCTAATTTAAGCTCACCAGAGCTATTAATCATCTTGATGATTGGCAGCGCATTATTAACGCTGATTAGTCTGACACATTTGCTGAAAGCACCGGCCCTAAACAGTCATAAGGTTTCACCTTTCAGGCTGATATTAACCATTCCTATCCAAACCTGGATGTTGTTAGCCGCCGCTTATCATTTCTTTGTTAATGAAAATCATGTGCCTGGTGTCAGCATGTACTTCACACAAATATTTCAGTTAACTCATCTACACCTCACCATTGGACTCTATATATGGGTAGGCATGCTACTAAAGGAAAGCTTACTCGGTGCAAAATTGTTTGATGTTTTCAAACCATGGCGATTGCCGCCCGAAATTTTGGCCTGTGTGGCCATTGCCTTAATGGCCGTTCCGACTGCCTATACCGGTGCATCGGGTATTATTATCATCGCAATGGGCGCAGTGGTTTATCAAGAGCTCAGACGAGTCGGAACCCGACGCCAGCTGGCCTTAGCAGTGACCGCAATGACTGGTAGCTCTGGTGTGGTATTACGTCCTTGCCTACTGGTGGTAGGGATTGCAATACTCAACAAAGAAGTACTGAGTGATGATCTCTTTTATTGGGGTACCCGAGTTTTTATGCTAACACTGGCCGTGTTTTTTGTTTTTGCCATGCTCACCCGACGCGGACCGCTCAGCATTGCACCGTTTGATGAAGCATTCCGACCATCACTGTCAAGACTTCGAGCGCTAGCACCTTATGCAGCAATCTTCGCGGTTTGTGCGCTCATATATGCATTTCTTCTTGATTCTTATTTGGATGAGTTCTCAGCGCCAATTATTCTTCCTGTCATTTTATTTGCGTTCATAGTTTACGAACGTAAATTCAGCGCCAGCTTTAAGCAAAGCAATGAGACCCTTAAGGTTAGCCCTAGTGTCACCAGCGCATTTAATAATGCAATCGGAAACTCGTCTGTACAGATCGGTGCTCTACTAATGCTAATGGCCTGTTCCTTTACTATAGGTGGTATTCTGGAGCGAAGTGGCAGTGGTTTGGCGATACCAGAAGGTTTTGATTCCCTATACCTAAGCATGCTGGTATTGGTGCTTTTCCTGGTATTTGTCGGCATGGTAATGGACCCTTTTGGCGCGCTAATTCTAGTATCCGGGCTAGTCGCACCTTTAGCCTATGAATATGGAATTAACCCTATCCACTTTTGGATGACTTGCTTAGTGGCTTTTGAACTTGGGTATCTGAGCCCTCCTGTCTCGCTAAATCATCTGTTAACAAGACAGGTTGTAGGCAGCGAAGAAGTGGACATAGCCCTAACGGAGGGTGATAGTTTCTACTACCGACATGAACGGATTTTGCTGCCATTAATGGTAATGTCTACGACCTTAGTATTGGTCGCTTATGTGCCGTTTATGTTTTACTAATGGTTAGTTAACGCTGAATAGGTAACTCCACTTGCACCTCTCCCTGATTTTCAAAGCTTAAGGTTAAAGGAATTTTTTCACCCTCGCTCAAGCTCTGTTTCAGACCAATAAGCATAATATGGTAACTACCCGGCTTTAATTCAAATGTCTGTCCCTGTTTAAGCGCAATATTCTCCACCTGATTCATCGACATCACACCATTCGACATTGAAGATAGATGCAACTCCACCCTTTCTACTTTAGGACTTGATGCAGAAACCAAGCGGTCATCCTGAGAGCTGGTAATCGTCATATACGCTGCCGTTGTTTTGACTGTTGGAGGTAGCAAACGCACCCACCCATTATTCACTGAAATATCAGCCACAACCGGCTTGGCATAAACAAGCATGAGCAATACCAAAATTTTGAATGGCTTCATCGTTAGTTATCCTCTTAGTTGACTTACTGCCAGCCTTGTAAGTTTTCCCTTACTAAGCCTGTCAGTACCTTGATATGCGACTCTCCTGCATTGAGAGCAGGAATATACTCATAACGCTCTCCTCCAGCCTCCAGGAAGTAATCCCGGTTCTCTACACCAATTTCTTCGATCGTCTCTAAACAGTCAGCGCTAAAGCCAGGGCAAATAACTTGAACAAAACGCGTTCCTTGCTGAGCGAGTGATTTCAATGTTTCATCTGTATAGGGTTGAAGCCATTCAGCAGCACCAAAGCGTGACTGGAACACTGTCATATATTGATTTTCATCTAAGCCCAGTGCTTTCGCTATCAGCGCTGTGGTCTCCATACATTGAGTGTAATAAGGATCACCTTTGTCATGACTAAACTTAGGTAAGCCATGGTAAGACAGCAACAGCTTTTCAGCTTTGCCATGAGTGTCCCAGTGCTCCTGAATGCTCTTGGCAAGCGCATCAATATAAGGTGGATAAGTATGATAACTGGCAATAAAGCGCAAGCTAGGTAGTTGACGCCTGGATTGAAAATCCTTGGCAACGGCATCAAAAGTAGAGCCAGTTGTCGCGGCTGCATATTGTGGGTACATCGGCAATACCAGTAATTTATCGCACTTTTCGGCCATCATTTCTTCAAGACGACGGCTAATCGATGGGCTCCCATAACGCATTGCATATCCGACGAGTATTTCTTCGCTGGCACTGTTGTTCAAAGTATTGTTGTTCAAAGTACTGCAATTCAGAGCATTCTTGAGTGCTGAAGCTTGATCCTCCGTATGGTATTTTAGTGGCGACCCTCTGTCAGTCCATACCGTCTGATAGGCATGTGCTGACTTCTTTGGCCGCACTCTAAGAATGATTCCGTGCAAAATGATCATCCAAAGTAGTCGAGGAATCTCAACAACTCGCGGGTCGGATAAAAATTCCGATAAGTAGGCACGTAGCGCTTTCGTGGTAGGGGCTTCGGGCGTCCCCAGGTTGGTCAGCAAGACGCCAACACGCCCCTCAGCCTCAGCGAAAATCTTACCCTCTTTAAAACTCATAATAAGTCTCAATTCCAATTAGTTGTTAATTAGGCTGCAATCGAGCCCATATCAAGCCTAGATATTCATGCCAAGCTGCATCAGCACTAGCAAGGTTATCACCTCTAGGTATCCAATGTGGCCAAGCGAAACAGTCATTGATACATCCGGTAAAATGGGTGGGTGCAGGCACAACCAGTTGCGTACTCATATTGCGAAGCTTCAATTCTTTCTCAAACAGATATATTGACCTCGGCATATGAGATGCGGTTGTCACCAGGGCCATGGTTTTTCCGGAAATAAACTCAACCCAATATTTCGCCTCTTCAGCGGTATCTTTAACCTTCTCTGCCAGGAAGATATCTTCTTCAGGAACGCCTAAAGCGACTGCAACCTGTGACGCCGCTTTAGCATGAGATATCGAATCTCTAGCTTTATAGCCGGATAACAATAGCTTTGACCCGGGATTCGACCTGTAAATCATCAGACCTTCAGTCAAACGATTCAAGGATTCGCTCCCTAAGATACTGCTTAATGGTTTTGCGGGAGAAGAAGCGTGCCAGCCACCCAAGACCAACACATAGTCTACCTTACGCCCATCATATGCGGGAAAATCTCTCTCTAAAGCGCTAATTAACATGTTTGGCACTGCCGAGGTGCTGAGTAAGTAGTATGCAACACATCCTAATAGGCCCAATAACCTTGCGAATTTTACTAAGCCTTTTCTATAGCAAAACCAAGCTATTAAGATAATGAAGAAAATCATAGCTGATGGCATAAGTAGCAAACCGAGCAGCTTTTTTAAGAAAAAAAGTGAATCCATTATTGCGCGCTAAGTACCTCGAAGTCTGCCAGAATATATGGCTCAGCAGAGGTATCGACCACTTTTACCTGCCATTCACCAATCATATGCTTATCAATAAACTTACTGGAGTACGATGCCTGTTCATTGGTATTTACCGGAATCTTAACCCGCGCTATGCGCTTACCGTTGCGGTACCATTCATGAAATAATTTCTTTCCTTTCATGCCATGCATTTCAGTGCTTAACATCACTTTGATCAAACCTTGTTCAGGCATCACAATGCTCTGTTTGATCACCTCACCGGGTAAACCCTTGTCGGTACTCAAATTTAGTACTGCGGCTTTGATTGCACTGTTTGTGATCAGCACTGAAGCGGGACGAAAGCTAGTCGTCGCAGCAAGGCTTGCCGTATTAATCATTTCACTAACTTCGTCACCCTCTACCTTTTTCTCTGGGGAGATTTTTGTAACTGACTGAGTGACCGAGGCTTGGGTCAAGCTTTGCTTACTCGGTTTGCTCTCCGCCCTATTTTCGTTTGCGGGTAATTCCAGAAGCGCCGCGGAACTCTGCTCGCCTGCATTGTTCTTTAGTTTATTCTCGACGACAGGCTCTAAGGAATCAGTCTCTTGAGATTCTGCGCTGTCAGTTGCAGTGTGCTCGGCACTTTGCTGCACGTCATGTTCGTCAGTATCGCTAGCTAATATGCTAGTGAGCGCTATCAGCACGATTAGCACAACTAAAGCGACAACACCAATTCGATCCCAACGGACAACATCCTCTTGGTAATCGCTATAGTCCTCTCGTTGTTCAGGCAGCGGCCCGACATTCAGTTTCTTTCTTGCTGGCATAGTCATATCTCTAAGGTCTTGCACCGGCCTGTACTAACATCAAATCAATATCATAATATCCTTTTCTTCGAGCGATCTTTAACGCGGTATCCCCCATTTCGTCCTGATAATTAATATCCACACCTGCAGCAATGAGCTGCTGTGAAATCAGCATATTTTCGTCTTCAACCACGTGCATCAATATAGAACGGCCTAAGGGTTCAGCGTTTACTTCTGCTCCTTCATTGATAAGTATCTTCAATGTTGTCAAATGGCCACCAATTGCTGCTTTGGCTAGCGCGCTGTAGCCTTCTTTGTCGCGGTGATCCAAAGGCACTTCTCTGGCTATGAGCATTTTGACAATATCATCAAACCCTTGCGATGCAGCTTCAATCAGCGCACTTGATTGTCTTTCATCAAACCCGGGTTGCCAATCACTTCCTGCAGCTAGCAGGATGCGACAAATGGAAGCGTGGCCATTCTTCAAAGCCAAAGAAAATGCTGTTCCTTCGGTTGAGATAGCATTAAGCTTGTCTCCTTTGGCAAATGATGCTTTTAAGGCCCCGCTATCGCCATTCTCCGCTGCAATCATCATCGCTGTTTTTCCCGCGACTAGGTAGGACGTTGTATCAAGGCGAGATAAAATTATCTGGGTTTCTTTATCATTTCCGGAAATTGCACTACATGATGCTAACAACATCCCTGAAATGAATAGTATCATTAAGCGAACAAGCATATAGTCAGTCTTTGATCGATAAGTTAGAGAAAGGCAGCTAATCCCATGCTGCTAATGCGCCATTGTCATGCATAATTAAGCGTCAGTAAAGCTCTGCCTGATATTCGCTTTATTTGTATTCACCCTCAACTAAAATTTATAACAGATAGATCTTTCATGCCCCAAACAAGCGACATAAAGCTAACACCCGAGCAATTGAACGTAATTGAGGCCGCCCCCGCACACTATGTCGTCACCGCAGTCGCTGGAAGCGGCAAAACAACGACTCATGCGAACCGAATTATCTATCTATTGAATCAAGGTTTCGACGCCCAACGTATCCTTATTCTCATGTTCAACAAAGCGGCGAAAGCCGACTTTGCTGAGAAACTACAGAAAATCGGTCAAGCGCAAACTCGGCTCCCTGAAGTCAGAACCTTTCACGCCATGGGCTACCGACTCTACAATCGCTTTGTACAGGAAGGATATCTCCGTGCTTTTAATAAACAAATTCTGAGTGATAAGGAAGTTGATTTTCATATTTGGCGCATGCTCAACCAAGTTCTCGATGCCGAAGCGCTAAAGGATGCCAAACGAAACAAGAAAGACTATGTCGAAGCAGGTCACCAGTTTATCGAGACCGTAAAAAACAGCTTACAGTCTCCTGAAGAGACTCTCGATCAACTTGGTCTCAACAATAAATTTGACTTCTTACCCCAACTCTTTGATGTATTCGAAACTTGGCGAAAAGATAATTCGCGTATCACGTATACCGACATGCTCTACGATACTGTCATCGCAATTCAACAAATTCCTGCCTTAGAAAAGCTGGTTAGCAATAAAATGGAGA
>CBDDLJ010000022.1:0-164610 GCA_965230635.1 Gammaproteobacteria bacterium | reverse complement strand
TCTTGCCGTTGATTTGCCTTATCGATAGCTTGACAAATTTGTTCAGCTGCTTCTTTGCCTTGAACTTTCGTTGGGTACACAATTACTGGCAATAGTGGGAACCGTCTTTTTAATGTTGTTAAAACATCATGAATGGCTGCACCAGTTGCTGATGTAATGACGCCAAGGCAGTGTGGCAAGCGGGGAATTGCTTGTTTGTGTCGAGCATCATATAAGCCTTCTTTTGCCAATTGTTTTTTTAATTTTTCAAAAGCGCGACGCAACTCACCCATGCCAGTATCTTCCATATGTTCCACAATGAGTTGGTAATCCCCACGAGGCTCATACAGACTGACTTTGGCACGTAACAATACTTTGGTGCCATTAGAGGGCTTAAAGTCCAGCAAACGGTTAGCCCCACGAAACATAGCACAACGAATTTGTGCTTTTTGATCCTTCAGGCTGAAGTACATGTGTCCCGATCCATGATGAATAAAGTCAGCTAACTCGCCTTCTACCCAGACAATGGAAAAGTTTTTTTCCAGCAAAAAGCGTGTTTTGCTGTTTAATTGTGATACGCTGAGGATTTCACCTGTGTCATCACTATGATTTGGATCAATGTTAAACATATTGGTATGGTTTAGTTTACTGTGAGGTTGAGTGTAACGTATTTGTATTAATAACAACATATTTTCTATTAAATTTTAGTGATACAAATATTATTTTGACATCTGATCAATGCAGGTGTTGTTGTTTAAAATCGTGAGGAACTACCCACAGCCTATTCTGTTAAAGTAGGCTGTTCTATTTTATCGCACGCTTGTCAAAAATTAGACCTGTGTTGTAAAAAATTCAGTCTCATTGCTGCTGAACAGCAATGAGATGATGTTAAAAAAAAGAACCATACCAACTACATATCGACAAAAAAGAATCTCTCAGAAAAAATTGTGGTGCCCATTAACATTTTATAGCGGTTCCCTATATTGTTGACCTATCCTAAGCGAGTATAGTGTTTGCTAGCGAGGTTTCAAAAGCGACGTTTACCATTGTAAATAAGTTTTTGAATAACGAAGCAAGCAGGCTCTAGATGAAGTGTTAGAATAGGTCAACAATATAGGGAACCGCTATAACAAAAAAGTAGACCATTTGATGGGAACAGGGCAACAGAAACGTGCGGAGTGCTGGGAATTTAATCTTAATTTTAGGATGAGTTTGCTACAAGCGGTGATGGATGTCCCGCTTGACATGCCAAGACGAGACAGCGATACTTCGTCTAGTGGTGATGAGCAAAAAGAAGCAAAAAAGAAAGAATTGAAAAGTAGTGATTAAATATGATTCTTTTAATTTATGAAGCAAGGTGAAATTATGCGACCATTCTTTGATAAGAAGCAAGCTGCTAAAGAAGCTGATCAGCTTATTGATAGAAAGCTTGATGAATATATGTTAAGTGCTAGAGAAGAGTTCGAGAAGATTCTTCCTCCAGAAAAAGTTGATGAAAGACTTAGAATATTTAGGAATAAAGCTAAAGTTGAATTGATAAAGCTTTTCAGAGAAGAAATGAGAGCAGTTCGTCAAGAAAATATTGAAAACGACTCTTTAAATAAGCTAGCATGAGTTGTAGTAGTGTGATTACCGAGGGAAACTGTCGGACTAATTACCAAGAGATTTTGTCCTAGCGCAATACCCTAAGGGCACTGGTATTCATATTTTCTCTGAGCCATATTCCACGAATGCTAATGGGGTTGAGTTCAATATTGTAGTGAGTTTTTAGTTGCGCAGAGTTAATATCAACCTTTGCCAATTGTTTTTTTAATTTTTCAAAAGCGCGACGCAACTCACCCATGCCAGTATCTTCCATATGTTCCACAATGAGTTGGTAATCCCCACGAGGCTCATACAGACTGACTTTGGCACGTAACAATACTTTAGTGCCATTTGATGGCTTAAAGTCCAGCGAACGGTTAGCTCCACGAAACATAGCACAACGAATTTGCGCTTTTTCATCTTTAAGGCTGAAGTACATATGTCCTGATCCATGATGAATAAAGTCAGCTAACTCACCTTCTACCCAAACAATAGAAAAGTTTTTTTCCAGCAAAAAGCGTGTTTTGCTGTTTAATTGTGATACGCTGAGAATTTCACTCGTGTCATTACTGTCAGTTGGATCAATGTTAAACATATTGGTATTGATTGGTTTTCTGTTAAATGAGTATAGTGTATTTATATTAATAACGACATACTTTCTATTCAGCAGATCTACATGGAGTTTAAATTTCAGTCAAAAATGTCAATACTAATGAAAATTCCATAGTTGGGGTAAAATTTTTTAGGCCATGTTTTACCCTCCTTGATATGTTTTGCCCTATAATTGGGTCCATTAATTTTAAAGAGCTGGGCATGATGAACTAAGTGAATGAGGATAGCACTAGCCAAAATAGCATCAGTAACGATATCCTCTAACTACTCGAATGTTTTATTCGTTGTGAGAATACACGCCGCTTTTTCATAGCGTTTTGATATGGCATCAAGTAAGCGTCCAACAAAGTGCCTTATTGCATTAAACAGTAAAAGTTCTGATCCTCGAACCATAAAGCGTAGGATTATTATTTAGTGTTTCCCTATATTGTTGATCTATTCTAAGCGAGTATAGTGTTTGCTTGCGAGGTTTCAAAAGCGACGTTTACTTATTGTAAATAAGGTTTTGAATAACGAAGCAAGCAGGCGCTAGATGAAGTCTTAGTACAGGTCAACAATATAGGGAAACGCTATAATGATGAAAAGTAAAATTGCTGAAATACCTTATTCATTGCGTAATCCGACCTATATTACTGCGGCTTGTTTGCCCGCTGCGATTTTCAGTATGTTGTGAGGAAAAAGAACTCATTGCCGATTTAAAAAATAAACTTAACTTAGAAAGAGTGCTGACTGAATCGTCAATATTTATTCGATAAGCTTGCAGATCTTTCTGGATTTGTTGGATAAGCGGTGGTGGTAATGTTAATTTTTCTGTTTGTCCTGCTTGCGTCACCAGCACAGTACCGGCTTGCTCATACACTAATACACCATGTTTTACTAATTGCTCCCTAATATACTGGCGACCCTTATTATGGGTTTTCTTATACAAAGGCAATAATAAGTGCACTGGAATATCGGCACGCTGTGATAAGTCATTCCCATCACTGTCTTTGACAAATAAACTGTCTAGAAAGGCTTGGGTTTTATTTGGCCACTTAGGAAGTAGTTGAATTGCGCTCATCACCAGATTGCAGCGGACAGAATCACTTACCGCCTTGTCTCGAAACAACGCCAATGCCGCATCCACAAATCCCGAGGTTTGTGAAAAATGTGCAACGGCGCTTCTTGCCAGCTCGATGCGAACAAAATCCCTTACCGTCTCATCCCGAAGTAACGCCCATACTGCAACTACCAATTCTGAGGTTGGTGGCAAATGCTTAACGGCGCTTATCGCCAGCTCGCCGCGAATAAGATCACTTACCGTCTCATCCTGAAGGAACATCCATACCGCATCCACCAATTCTGGGGTTTGTGACAAATGCACAACCGCGCTTATCGCTAGCTTGCAGCGAACATACCTACTTACCGTCTCATCCCAAAGCAACGCCCATACCGCATCCACCAATTCTGGGGTTAGTGACAAATGCGCAATGGCTCTTTTCGCCAGCTCGCCGCGAATAGAATCACTTACCGTCTCATCCTGAAGGAATACCCATACCGCATCCACCAATTCTGGGGTTGGCGACAAATGCGCAACCGCGCTTATCGCCACTTCGCCGCGAATAAGATCACTTACCGTCTCATCCCAAAGTAACGCCAATACCTCATCCACCAATTCTGAGGTTTGTAAAAAATGCGCAATGGCTCTTTCCGCCAGCTTGCCGCGAGTATAATCACTTACCGTCTCATCCCGAAGTAACGCCAATACCGCATCCACAAATTCTGGGTTTTGTGACAAATGCGCAATGGCTCTTTTCGCCAGCTTGCCGTGAGTATAATCACTTACCGTCTCATCCCGAAGTAGCGCCAATATTGCATCCACAAATTCTGGGATTTGTGACAAATCCGCAAAGGTGCTTATCGCCAGTTTGCCGCGAGTATAATCACTTACCGCCTTATCTCGAAGTAATGCTAATACCGCACTCACTAATTCTGAGGTTCGCGAGAAATGCGCAACGGCGCCTTGCGCCAGCTTGCCGCGAGTATAATCACTTACCGTCTTATCCCGAAGTAACGCCAATATCGCATCGACAAATTCTGGGGTTTGTGACAAATCTACAAAAGCGTTTCTCCTCAGCTCGACACGAGTATAACCACTTACCGTCTCATCTCGAAGTAATGCTAATACCGCACTTACTAATTCTGGGGTTCGCGAGAAATGCGCAACGGCGCCTTGCGCCAGCTTGCCACGAACAGAACCACTTACTGTCTTATCCCAAAGCAACACCAATACCGCGTCCACCAATTCTGAAGTTTGTGACAAATGCGCAACGGCGTTTCTTGCGAGCGCGTTGCGAACAAAATAATCTACCGCCTCATCCCGAAGGAACGCCCATACTGTATCCACCAATTCTGGGTTTTGTGGCAAATGCTCAACGGCATTGCTCGCCAGCGCGCTGCGAACAGGATCCTTTACCGTCTCATCCCGAAGGAATGCCCATACTGCATCGACAAATTCTGGGGTTTGTGGCAAATGCGCAATGGCCTCTTTTGCCAGCCTATCGCGAACATGCTTACTTACCGTCTCATCCCGAAGGAACGCCAATACCGCATCCACCAATTCTGGAGTTTGTGAAAAATGCGCAACGGCATTTCTTGCCAGCGTACCGCGAACATAATCACTTACCGTCTCATCCCGAAGTAACGCCCATACTGTATCCACTAATTCTGAGGTTTGTGACAAATGCACAACGGCGCTTTTCGCCAGTGAGCCGCGAGCAGATTCCCTTACCGTCTCATCCCAAAGCAGCGTCCATACTGCATCCACCAACTCTGGGGTTTGTGACAAATGCGTAACGGCACTTATCGCCAGCTCGACGCGAACATCTCCATCCACTTGTTTATTCCAAAGCGACGCTAATACCGTATCGGTATTCAAACGAATGAGCCTAGGACACATGGACAAGGTATCTATTGTAGTATGCTGCCATTCTCGTGGCAGCTCGTTAAGCCGCTTTATACGTTGTTTAACTGCCCGCAACAAGATTTGCTGTCGTAAACCTAGTGCATTTGTATCGATACTAGAGGGCAAGCTTGACACCAAACAACGTATCAGTAAATCAAACTCAACAATACCAACCCAGTCTTTGGGACCTGCTACTAAAATCGACAGAAAATCATTTAATGCTGTCGGATATCGACTCAACAAACCGGCTACCGATGGCCATACTAAGGTGAAGTTGGAATGATATTTATACCAATGGATGACTTGCGTTAAGTGTGCTTTTTTCTCCTCTGCGCCTTGTCTCAACGTCATTGCTATCAAGTTTGCTGCTAAAAATTCTTGAAACGATAAGTGGAGAAATTCATACTTCTGTTGAGCTCTTATTGCATGCCCGACTTGCTTCAATAAGCCTAATGCTTTCAACGCTGGCACATTGAGTTGTTTTAACCGATTCGCTGATAATAGTGTGGGGCTTTCATCACTGCCTTGAATACCTTTTAACCAACTGATGGGCAATTGCGCGCTATCCTGCCGTAACCCTTCAAAGGCCCAACACCCTAACGTGTCCAATAAACAACGGATACTAGGAGCTTCCAATACCAACTCATCATCTAATAACCTATTTTCATCCAATTCACCTATTTTAGCGAGATAACGCCGGCACACATTCACCATCAGCGACTCATACAAATTACTCACCGACATCTCATTTGGCAATACCGGCTTATCGTGTTCACAGGTGGTTTGCCACCAGATTTTCAGTAAATACGCATTGATCGGGATATGCACTATCGTCCAAAGGTCTGGATTCTGTTTTATGTCTTTAATAAAATTAGTTGTACGCTCAGTGGCACTCAAATGTTTCTTAAAAAACGTCGGCACATCTTCATCGGAAAAGCCTTGGATTTCTACCAACCCGTCATGGCCTAGCCATTGCTGTAAATTGCCTATCGCATAAGGCCTTGTCGTCACCAACTTCTTAAACGGTAACTGAAATAATTGTACCAGCAAGTTGCGCCAATACGTCTTTTTAGGTACTGGCAGCTCATCCAACCCATCCAACAAAAGCAAACAAGACTTCGGTGCACTTTTCAACGTGCTCAGTAATTGCTTTGCCTCATCTAAGCAGATATCTAACTGACCCCAACATGCACAGCGCAATAGTTCGGCTATACTCTTCGTTTTTTTGCCCAGACCCAATGCCTCAGGCTGCAAATCACGACACCGGACAATAAGCACCATCTCAAAGTCTGACCACAACCCTTCTTTGCCTGCGCCTTGTTTGAAAAGCGCCCATCGGTGAGCAATATAATCCATCAGGGTTGTCTTTCCTACACCAGCTGCACCGGATACCAGCACCGTATCAATAGGTACTGGTGACTTGCCATTGGCATCTTGATAGGCTGAGGGTTGAAACAAATCACCCAGTGCAATCGCTTCTTTTTTACCGGCCAGTCTATCGCGCGCTCGTAGTGGTTTGTGAGAGTGCTTATTGCCGCTGCTTTGCGTTACCTCATTTGTCTTATCAGCTTTCACCACCACCTGAAGATTGACAAAATAATCTGCTAGCGAAAAGTAATCTGTATCAAATAAGCGCTTGTTCACAAAGCTTGTCTTGGTATAGCAGACCGTTAATTGTGTTTGCAAGCGCTGCAGTAAATCAGGGGAAACAGGCTGAGTTTGAGATGGCTGATTTTCAGTTTTATTAAAACTATCCTTAATCGTTACATTCACACTGACCTGCGCTTGCTCCGAGGCAAAAATATTTTTAACAGGGCAGGGCATGCCAATTAGCGGGGATTTTTCTCCGGCTAATTTTTCAGGTTTTTTATTAAGCGCCATTGATGACATGTCTGAGGTAATGGCATTATCTGCTGTCGGTTGTGTAGTAGAACGGTTATCCATAAGACCTCCTGTTGCAATATAATCACAAAAATTGGCTAAACTGGGCTCATCACAATATTCCGATACTGATGATATTAACAAGCTGTATCGCTGACCGTCAACAACATAGTGTTTTATTTTTTAACTATTTTTAGCTTAAGATGCTCAACTGTTTTCTTTATACAAACCTACTGATTGTTCCTGTTTGAGATCTCTAATTTAGCTAAAAACAATAGCACATCCCAAAGCATCTATCATCCTGCTTTATACTTGTTCATCGGAACTTTATCTTCGTATACTTTATTCTGGCTTACTAGGCTTTGATGTTACTGATGATACAACGATTGGAACTGTAAGCTTTTGCATATGAGCAAGCTTTGATAAGCAAATCTTCCTGGTGAGTCGAGGTGATGATTAATCCCTGCTGACGCACTTCTCAAAGTTTGAATGCGATTTTCTGCCTTACTAGCAAACAGCAGTGTTTTATTTAGCCTCCCAGAATCCATATCGTTTTTTTACATTTATCGAAAAAGAATTAGAATTTGATTACGTTATTCGGTTAAAAGCATCAACAACGGTAAGCTATAAGGAAACAGCCAAAAAAGTGAAAGAATGGTTATGTACCAATGGAAGTGTGCTCAATATTATAGGGAAACGCTATAAAAAAGCGAAAATTATTCAGGATGGATATCCTGTTGGGCAGATAATTGTTACTCAAGAAAAAAAGCATGAAAGATGCTTGGTACTTAGTCAGCAACTGTAAAGAGAAAAAAACACGAGAAATTATTAGCCTATACAGTCGGCGATGGAAAATAGAATCCTATTTCCGTGATATAAAAGATCAGCGATTTGGATTAGGCTTTAAAAAAATCATATAAAATCACCCGCAAGACGTGATAGGCTACTTTTCATTGTTGCGTACGTTATTAGGAGCTGCTGGTGAATAATTTGGGTTTGGTAGAAAATTAAAAGCCAATACGCTCAAAACAAGAACGCATTCTCTTATCAGACAAGGCATGCTTTATGACAGATTATTTTTGTCATTTTACTGAGAATGAAAAAAGAAAGTTGATGTGGTTATTTAATTACTTACTGGAACAAGATGGCATATGGAATGAGATTATAAGCGTTATTTAATTTTGAGTTTGAGAGAATTTCTGAGCCTGGATAGTCAAACACCGCCCTTGTTTTAACCGAATAATGGCCTTGCTGAGGATTCAGGTCCATTTCATATTAGAAAATTCTCGCGCTTGACTCTAGAGTTATCAAGATTAATAATGATTGGTGCCAAGTCAAGAGTGCCTAGCATTTTTGCAGTGACTGACGGATTAACTAGCAAAAGGATATAGCATATGAAAGTTACTAAGTTCAATATTTTAGCAGCGTCATTTCTTGGACAAGATATTACGGAATGGCTAAAGCAAATACAAAATATTTGGTTGGAGGGAAGTAAAAACCAAGATTTAGCTGCCTTATCTCAAGATCCGTCAAAGATTTGGGGCAATAAGGAGGTTATTAAAAAGGCAGGCAAAAAAGGCATTACTGTTTTAAAAAAAGGGAATATAGCCCCTGCTAGCCAGGGAGAGCCAAGCAGACCATATCCTGGGGGAAGTATTTATACGGAAATATATGATAAAAACAATAGTCTATCTGAAGTGCGTTTATCACTTAATACGCTTGATTTGGAAAAGCAGGTTATTCCTGGTTTTCAACCACCTGATGATAACGGTATTCACCATCAAGCCTTTTTAGCCAACTTCTTGCACCAAACCTACAACAGCCCAATCCCAACTGACATGAGTCAATCACTGAGTCATGAGATTGAGTCGACAGTATTTATTACTTACCAGTACAGTTTTCGAGGTAGTGCTGACAAGGAAATTCTGAGTGAACCTCAAGTGGTTGCTTTCGAGTATGCTCATGCTGGGCTACAAGATAGTGTAGGGTTTGATAACCACTGGGAGAATGACCACAATCGTATTTACGGGTATCGTCAAATAGCCGATGTGCCTGGTTTGGCACTTGAAGCGGATGATGATACCGCTTGTGGCAAGATTATTAAATCTGACGGAAATATAGTAACACCAGAAAAATTGATTGAAAGTGTGGCTGCAGTAAAAGAAGGCGTACCCGCCATTGTTCGGGGTATCCTACAAATGAAGACTTACTTCGATGATGTAGAGCCTGATGCTACCACACAAGATAATCAGTCTAGCGCACATCGTACGCCACGTTTGTTGCTAGATTTAACCGATTGGCTGCAAGCTAAAAATAAGTCAGCTATGACGCCCAAGAATATCGCTTTAACTGTAGCACAGTTAGCAGAAGAGCACTATTCGCCTGTTAACATAAACCCTGCAAAATACGCTGTTGACAGTTACTATAGACCCATTAAAAACTCAAATGAATTGGGATCAGAAAAGCTAATTAAAAAAGCGCGCTCAGAGAACTCTATTCGATTTTTTAATATTGTTTATTGGGATGGCAGTGTCTATCAATTGTGTGTTAAACCCCATTGTGGCAACCCTAGCGTACTCTCACTGGATTTTCATACGGATAAAGAAAACAAGCAGAATTTTCTTTCATACATGAAGCAAGTACCTTCTCGAGAACATTTTGATACATCAACAGAAATATTATTCAAATCGTCAAATGACTCACCTTATATCAAAACACTATCATTTGCTGTGAGCAATGCAGATACTGCGCAAAAAATACTAGGGAAGGAAGCAACCTTTTTAAGGAAACAAATAGGAAATAGCGATAGTGCGGTTATTAGAGAACAGCAATCTATTCTCAGTGCAGGTGCATACCTCTATGATTTGATTAATATATTACCTTATGTCAAGCATAAAGCGAATGACAATGAGCTAAATCCTGAGGCAACATTAATTTATCGTCGTCCTGACATATTTGAGATCCCGCTTAATGAAACGGAAACTTTAAGCACCAGACCGCAGCTAGAAATTATCAATTACGTGATGGCAAGGCATATAGCCAGCGATGTTGCCAGAGATAAGGTTATGTCACAAAGTCGTGCTAATGAAGCTGATCGCTATTGGGCAATGGCAGCAGCGTACGAAGCGGCAGCTATTAAGTGTATTAAAGACGATAAAGATGCAAAAAAGCTATTTGATTGGCCTTGCGATATGGCGTGGGCACAAATTCAAGCTTATTTTAAGGCGTTAGATTTAAATGTAGTTGATCTGTATGATAATCTAAATGTTGATCAAACGGATAAAGATAGCTGTTTGGTATCAGCGCGTTGCCGATTAGATATTTCTGCTGAAATATGGTCTATTTTGAGCCAAGAAAAATTAAACGCTAAAGAGGAAAATGAGTCAGCTTCATTTTTGCCAAAGACACTGGAAGCGCTTCTATCAACCGAAGAAAAAGGCATGCTAGCTGATGTCGTGATGCAAGTAACGCATTTACGTTATGAACAATTGAAGCAACTACTCGGTTACGATGAGGCAGGGCAGCAAGCAGGGCTTTGGTATATTAATCAAGATGAGCAGGGGAATCTGGCTAATTACCAACTGGCTATCAATAACAATGCAGAGAATCAGGGCGAGTATTTAGTCAATATAAGACCAGGGGCGGCATTTTCTGAGAACAATCTATTGCCTTTAACAGCGGATGTGTTTTACCGCTTAGGGGTACTATCCTACATGGCAACCAAAATGGATTGTTCGTACGATGATCTCAGTGAGTTATTCCAATCCATTCAATTAACCGCAGCAAAGATGACAGCGGATAATCTAGTTGCATTAGCTAATTGCCAGAAGCTCTCACAGCAGAGTACTTTAAGCTATCGTCAAATTGCCCAGTTGACCAGAGAATTCACCACAGATGATTGGAAAAAAACCATGCCACAACCATTGCTGGATTTGTGTCAGCAGCTTGATTACACGCCTTCTAAATGGGATCAGGCAAAGCAGGGTCAGTATTATAAAGACAACATTGTGGCAATAGCGACTCAACTAGGGATTGATTATAAGAGTGTTATTATAGTATATACTGGGGTGGTTTCCCTTGATTCATCCGTGCTGAACCAGGCCAAAGAAAAAAGTGAAAGTATTTTATTTTTTAAAGCGTGCTATCGTTTGGCTATTCTATCAAAGGCTTATCAAATGGAGCCCTTTGAGTTGCTGGAAGTGTTCTACTTAGCTACGCAAGACATAAAGAAGACAACGGATTTATCGAGTTATCTCGCCACGTTAGTACTCTCGATTGGATCTAATCTTTCTGAGCAAAACCTTGTTGAGGCTTTGCTTACATTTGATACGATTAACAAATTTATCCAGGAAGCGAGTATAAAAGCGACTGAGCTGAGTTATGTATTAACAGGTAGGGAATTTGCTAATCCTTTTATCAAAGTACCAACGGATAAACTTGTTGAAAAAATGTCAAAGGATATTCCGGATGATCTTCATTCAATCATTGAAAAAGACAAACCAAACGAACAGGCAGCAGCGTCGGATGAGAAAAAGCAAGCAATGAAAAAAGCAGTGGAGGCTAAGAATAAGAGAAGACAGCAGAGAAATAAAACATTGAGCCAAGTGATAGCCAGCCATTTAAATAGTGATTTGACAGTTGTCTCTACTATAGTTGATTGGCTTGGTGGAGAAGACAGTTGTCACATTACCGGGCTTTTGTTGAAAAAGAAACAGGGTAAGTCTTCTTTCAATCTGGATGCCATAAAACTTATTCACCGTATAGCGACTTTAGCAAAAATTTTCAACTTAAAAGCAAGTAAAAGAAATCAAGAAGCGGATGACTTGGGTATTCTATTCTCATTACTAAAAGCTGAAGATTTGTCGAAGAAAGGTAAGGATTCACCGCTATTGAATTTTATTATTCCGTTTAGTGTCGTGACAACAATCCAGCAGCTTCAGGCGCTACAACATGCTTTGCAAGATCCCAACAACAAATTTGTTAAAAAGCTATTAAGTGAGCGCGAGGAAGATGCGTCTAAAGCAACGCATTACCTCTCAAAATTGCTTAAACTAGACCATAGTGGTGAGCAAATCAAAGCACTCATTGGGGATGGTAAGGAAAACACCAAATCCAAAAATACGGTTAATAGTTTTGATATCAATAAAACTAAAACAGCGGAAGATGTCATAAAAGTGGTTGGACGTTTGCATACCTTAGCAAAAATACTCCACCCACTCCAGAATCACTATGATTTTGCTATATCGCTTTGTGAGCATCTTAACGATGGTAAGGAATTACTCAAGGATGCTGATAAATTAAATGCTATTGTTAGTAATAGTCAATTAAGTGATAATAGTACAGCGATACTGTCAGCTAAAGCGGATTTAATTGAGTTAAAACGCGATGTATTGTCAAGTTATTTGCTGAAACAATTAAATGACGATGAGGGCAAATATAAAGATAGAGATATAAAGGGTATTCTAGGGACTGATTTTACCAATTTAAGTGATTTGACAGATTATTTATTGGTTGATGTGGAATTATCTGCTAAAGATCAGATTTCTCCTGTTGCTCAGGCTATCTATTCAATGCAAACTTATTTGCATCGTTGTCAACTGGGTCTGGAAAAAGATGGTGAATCACGTTTATCAGTTAACATATCTGACAATTGGTGGCCGTGGATCCAGAGTTACCCTTACTGGAAAGCGAACCGTAAACTGCTTATCTATCCTGAGAACTACATTCAACCTGACCTGCGATTGCAGCAGTCAGATGAATATAAAGACTTAGTTAAATCGTTAAATCATGCCAGCATGGATGACGATATGCTTGACACGGTGTTTAGGCAATATGTGAATAAACTAGGAATTTTATCGGGATTGAATATAGCAGGAAGCTATGTTATTGATGAAAAAAATGAAATGGGTGAGGATTATCGTAAATTATTTTTAATGGGTCGTACGGGACATAAACCGTATGAGTATTATTTAAGAACGGTCAGTCTGCCGAAAAAAACCAGTGATAGCATTAAATTAGACTCGCCTGATGAGCAACTTGACTCGAAATTACTACTATCAAATTGGTCATATTGGCAGAAAGTTACTACTGTCATTGCATCACCTATTGTTTTTCCCATTCACACTGGTGATAGATTATATTTATTTTGGGTTGAGGTGATTCAACAAGCCAAAGATCAAGGTCAGAAAAATACTGTTAACTATGTTTACCAGCAAATCGATGGCACATGGTCTAGCAAGCAGATATTTTTTCATTATGATACAACACTTGAGCTAGATGATAATGGCGATATAAAAAATGACGAAAAATATAGGTTTGGGATTGCTTATCAAAAAAGTGCGTTAAGTATTATTGCTGGGTATATGGGAATTAACAATATACAATATAAAATAATGAATAATCACTTTGATGTGGTTGACGCTAAAAATCTAGGAGAAAGTAGTATACAAAATATATTACCATCAGATGCACTAAAACTACACATAGATGACAATTCCGTTATGTGTACACAGTTAGTTAAATCGTATACAAGGAAATACAACAAACCTTTTGTAATTAACTATACGCTACCTGCTAAGAAGCAAACAGTTAATACTAGTCAAAATGTTGTTGGCTTAGCAGCATATTATTCATTACCTAATGGGACATCTGGTGGTGAAAAATTATACTTGCTTGGGTGTCAGTATGCAGAGTCGTCTAATGAGCAGCAAGATCAACCTCCATCTTTAGATTATTATTGGAAAACATGTGAAATTAAAAATGAAGATGATATTGCTAAACAAAAGGCTGCACCATCACCATGGGAAAAAATTGATATTGATCCAACAGCAGGAATTAATTCAGCAATAGTTTTTCCAATCAATACATCTAATGCGTTTCATATATTTTGGGTTGAAGATTATAAGGTGTATTATATTTCAAAAAGAGAGGACAGCCCATGGACTGAAAAAAAGGGTATATATGAGTTGCCTTTAGATGAAGAGATGGTTTCTGCTTTTAAATCTTCTTTTAATATAGTTTGTGATGAGTCTGATATCCAGAAGACAAAAATTTTTTTTAAAACCACTTTTGCAATGCCTTTAAAACCGATGTTGAAGTATGCTGAAATGACTTATAATGAAGAGGGTGAACTAGAAGAAAAATTGCCTCAGCCAAATGGAAACGAATTCCCTGAAGGTATGGACCCTGGTGTGGAAGAAGCTATGAAAGTTGGAATAATTGACGGAAAAAAATTGGCTGCAGCAAGCAAACCATATGAGTTTTTACATAATAACAGACAGGACATGATGAATTTACGCAATACTTTGCGTATGCCTTGCAGTGCCGAAACACTTTCATTTGAAATTAAACACATTGCCGAAGAACTTTTATCCGAAAGTGATAAAAATAATGAAAAGAATGAAAGTAGTGAGAATTATGATGATATCTCTTGTAACTTTGGTCGTGATCAGTCAATTAAAGAAAAATCAGATAGCAATAAAGATTTTGGTGAAATTTATTACCGCTCACCTGTTTTATTACAGCAGTTCAGTAGGCGTATTGAGGATAATACCATTGGAAAAATAAGTAGTCTTACAAATTGCACATGGCTGTCAGGTGATAAACTAATGAAAATTTTTCATCAAAAATTACAAACGGGAAACACTAAAGACTTGTACAAAATGTTCAGCAATCTTGAATCAGAAGTATATAATGCAGAACAAAATTTCTGGGATTTGCCCAGTTTCAAAGAGCAAAATATTATATTGCTAAATGGAGAGCCACAAGTCAAAGATACCGATTTTCTGGACAGTAGTGAACTCGATGAAGCGACAATAAAAGAACAAAATGATGATTTTATCAATAAATACCGTCGATCCATAGACTTACAAGGAGGCTTTGCTGATTATTACTGGGAAATGCTATTTTATGTGCCCTGGCTAATTGCGAAAAACCTAAATTACCAACAAAAATATGAACAAGCACGCGATTGGATGCATTTTATTTTTGATCCTCGCGAACCTGACGCACCGTTTATATTTCCAGGACTAAATGAAACAGCGAACGACAAAAGTTTAGCACAGGTATTAACTAACACCGATGTTCAGCAGATTTACCACAACCGATTGACCGATCCACATCAAATTGCGATGGCTAACCCATTAGCGTATAAAAAAGCCATCATTATGATGTATATACAAAACCTTTTGGATTGGGGAGATTTTGAATTCAAAATAAACAATCGAGAAACGATCACTGCAGCATTGATATTGTACGAGCAAGCTGCTAAATTACTAGGACCAAGGCCTAAGAACTTGATTTCAGCGAGCTACCGGCCTACGTCACACGCAGCATCCGACTTTCTCACTGATAATGGTATAACCTCTGTGTCCAGTGAGAATGAGCCGTTTCCCTATAATTATATTGATGCTTACTTTGGTATTGAAGAAAATCCACAATTTCAAGATCTGTGGGATACGGTAGAAGACCGTTTGTTTAAAATTCGGCATTCATTAAGTATTGACGGTGTTTTTGAACAGTTAGATTTATTTGCGCCGGATATTGATCCGAATGATTTACTGAGAGCAGCTGCAATGGGTAATATAGACATGTTGAGTTTGATGGCTGGTGCAGCATTAGAACAGCCTAAGTATCGATTTATAGTGCTATTAGCAAGAGCTCGGTCTTATAATCAACATGTGCAGCAACTAGGTGCTTCACTGATGGCAAATATAGAGAAAAAAGAATCAGCAACACTGGCCAAGATGAATCTTAGTTTTGAGTTGGACGCGCTCACGAAAATGGATAAGATTTACCAAAAAAATATTGAGCATGCCAATTCTCAGCTTGAGCTGCTTAAACAACAGGGTGAACAAGTTAAGAAAAAATTTAATCATTATCAAAAATTAATTGATCCTCAATTTGATTCTTCGGATGATTCATTTGATAGCGCTAAAGCGTTAACACCTGGAAATAGTAATGCAGCGTATACAATGAATGATAATGAAAAACAACACACCTCTAGCATGCAGACAGCCTTTATTTTTAATGAAATTGCACAAGGTGCAACTGCTGCTGCAAATGCGCTAGGTGTAATTCCTTCTGATACCTGGGGTATGGCGGCAGGAGTGACATTTGGAGGGCCAAATTTATGTAGTGGCGCAATGGCAATTGCTAATGTTTTATCTTGTATCGAAGAAAAACATATAAATGATGCCCAAAAGGCTCAGACAATAGCGAGTTATGAGCGTCGTCAAGAGGAGTGGGTGCAACTAGTGCAACAATGCATTGACGAATATGATGACATTAGATCCCGATATAATATGGCGAGTCTACAGCTTGATGTGGAAAAAGTACAATACGAGCATTATCAAGCGCAACTCAATCATCAACAGGATGTACTAGATTATTATCAATCTCGCTTTACTAATGAGGATCTATACGCCTGGTTTGTGGATAGATTGACAGGATTATATAGTCAAGCGTTCAAATTATCCTATAAGTTGTATCAAGCAGCAGTCAATGCCTATGAGTGGGATATTGGTACACCTTATAAGGGTGTTGCCCAATACGCCGATCTTTGGGATGCAACCCAAAAAGGACTAACGTCGGGTGATAATATGGCAATGGAGCTTAATTATCTAGAAGATAGTTACAATGATATCTACAAAAGGCGAATGGAAATAGATAAAAATATCTCTCTGAAGAGAAGTGGTGTTCAAGTAGCGATAGGTGGAAAAGAGCCGGAAATTATAAAAGAAAAAGACTGGACTAAAGTAACGGATCAGCTGAACGATGGCAAAAAAGCGATTGCTGAACGAGGTATCAGTTTTGTTTTAGGTAAAGATTTATTTGCGGATTTTTCCAACTTGACCGATATTCAAATACATAGCTTTGCCGTATCAATTCCATCGGTGGCTAAAGCTTATGAAAATGTGAACTTGTCGTTGAGTTATGAGAAAAATATATCACCAGAGTCAGATGGCAGTCAGCACGCTAGAAGTTTGGGGGTTGATACACCAAAAACAGTCATATTATCTTCTGGGACATTGGATAGTGGTATTTCAAGTGCTACATTTTCTAGTGATAAGTATTTGCCTTTTGAAGGATTGTTAGTAGCAGGTTCACAATGGCGTTTAAATGTTTGTGGAAAAACAGATTTTAAATATAACATGATTTCTGATGTTATTATGCATTTTAAACTGACAGCCGTATTAAATTCTAACAGTGACTCAGGAAAAGACTATGGGACCAACACAGGTGGAGATAACTCTGACAATGAAGTCTCAGATCCAGCGAGTGCAGGAAGTGACTCTGATGCTGATGATCCTGCTCCAATTAGTAAAAATAGTGATCCTGAGGCTGACGATCAAGATCCGACTGTGATGAAAGGGCGAAAAAGAGGCCAAGGTAAAGGAGGAAAAGGAAAACAAGCGTTAGAAACTGAACCTCAATCAGATACTCAAGATATAAGAAATAAAGTACCCACACAGCAAGGAAAAGCAAAAGAAACAGGAGATCCAGTATCAACAACTCAAGATAGCTTAGACACTCAGGATGTCGCCAATGATACACCTGAAGTCGGAAAAGTAGTAAATATTGAGCATCATGGAAGAAAACGAAAACCAAATAAAAAACAAGGTAACGCTGAATTAATTGCTAAGCATGGTATACATAAATCATCTAACGAAGACAATAATATTAAGCCCATAAAGAATAAACCTGCTAGAGGAGACGGAGAAAAAGAGCATAAGGATCATAAAAAAGTAGGTAGGTTGAAGCGGTAGCTTAGCAAGAGTAACCGTACTAGCCTTTTTAAGAGGACGTATTATGATCAGAGCAACAATATCTTCCGTCAGTGTTCTAGAGGGAAGGTTGTGTGTTATCAGTGAAAAATTTTAAGCAAGGTTGTATGAGAAGGAGTTTATATGCCAACAAACATTCCATCAGTCAGTGTACCTGGTGCTGGCGGATCGTTACGCAAAATCAGTGAAAAGTTCCAAGCAGGTTTATACACCGGGACGAGTCAGTACCACATTCCTTTAGACTTGACATCAGCGCGAGGGTTAACACCGCAATTAGCGTTAAGTTACAGCTCTGGTTTTGGCAATGGTGTTTTTGGACATGGATTTTTTCTAGGTACTCAGACAATTAAACGTCGCACTAGCCATGGGATCCCAAGTTATGATGATGAACAAGATGTTTTCATTTTAGGAGGTGAAGATTTAGTCTCTATGGGTAAACCCACTGAGGCGAAGATGAATGGCCAATCTTGGTGTGTGACTAACTATCAACCGCGTACTGAGTCTACTTTTGCGGTTATTGAATATTGGTGTAAAGCCAATCCAAAAGCGAGTGACAGGAAAGATTCAGAAGATGTTGACAGTGAGAGTTTTTGGCTAGTCCGTGAGCGTAATGGTGTTAATCACCGTTTTGGGTATACCACGAAAGCGCAAATCAACGATCCTAAGCCGCCAACAAATCAACCACGAACTTTTTGTTGGTTAATTGATCTCAGCACAGATGCCAATGGCAACTGTGTTGAGTATACCTACCGTGAGGTGAAGGAAGAAGCTAATCGTTACTTGGCAACTATCCAGTATGGTAATTACCCAGATAAAAACGGTGGAGACGATTGCTATGCATGCACGGTTGAGTTTGATTATTCAGATAAAGCGTTACCGCTTAATAATCTTTCTCACTACAGCATTGGAGATCATCCTGCTGTTGAACGTAAGGATGTATGGTCATCCTATAGCAGTGGTTTTTGCTTAAAGAAGCAATACCTTTGCCATCATATTCGTTTGTGGCATCATCTACAAAATGAAAATGAGGGAAAACCCTTTTTAGTTAAGTCATGGGAGTTGAGTTATCAGCCTGCTGACAAAGCGCACAACGCATTAAGCATGTTAACACAAGTACAAGAAATTGGTTATCGCAGCATAGATGATAAAACCTATTTATCTTCTAAGCGGCCGGCAATTACCTTTGACTATTCAAAATTTAGTGCACCTAAGAAAGATATTAAATGGCGATCATTAGAGCTTAACCCCAAGGAAGTAGGACAAATGCCTGGCAATCTGTCGACATGCCAATTTGTTGATTTATATCGAGAAGGGATCCCTGGTATTTTGTACAGTGATGATCATACCAGCTATTTTTGGCGAGCAGCGGGGAATGGTCAGTACCTTGCTCCAGAGTTTTTGTCTAATTTTCCTACTGAGCGTGATTTACAGTCGACACACCAACATTTTCTATTGGATTTAGCAGGTAACCATAGCATGGCTTTTGTTGTGGCAAGAAGAGACTATGGTGGATTTTATTTCAGCAAAGCTAATGACTTTCAAGTCACTTCTGATAGCTTATGGGCGGATTACCAAGCATTTGAGCAGTATCCATCTGAATTTACCTCCCCTGATGCAATGTATATAGATTTAGAAGGCCGAGGGCAAGCTGATGTTGTGGTGATGGATGATCTATCGCCACACTATTATCCAGCGCAAGGGATGAGTGGCTATGCTGCTTCAGTGCCATTAATGTTGCCAAACGATTTTCCTGTACAGAGAGGATTTGAACTTGAACATCGTATCCAGTTTGCTAGTATTTTAGGAGATGGTTTACTACATCGTGTAAAAATTAGCGCAGAAGGTATTTTTTATTGGCCTAATCTAGGTCAAGGCCAATTTGGGGAAAAACAAGCATTTGGCTCACTACCTAAAAGTCTTAGGGATAACTTTGATAGCCGACGTTTATATTTAGTTGATATCAATGCTTCTGGTGCTGCCGACTTAGCGTATCTAGTGAGTACCGAAGATGCTGGTGAAGTTAGCAACATCTTATATGTTTTTCTTAACAATGGTCAGCAATTTTCTGATACACCTATGCTATTTCCTTTTGGCAAAGACATTTGTTATACATGGTTTGATAAACTTCGTTTTGTTGATTTATTGGGCCAGGGCAGTGTGTGCGCACTGTTGGACAATAGAGATTATAATGGCCAACCGAGTTTTTATGACTTAACGCAAGGTGATAAGCCGTATTTGCTCACCTCGGTGACTCATGGCCAGGGGTTGCAGATTGACATTGACTATGTCTCGTCGACCCAACAGTATTTAGCCGATCGAACTGCAGCAGGATCTTTAAAGAAGAATGCTCTATGCTACCGACCACACTTGCCTTTTCCGGTACAAGTGGTTTCTAGCATTATGACCACTGATTTAATCACGAAGCAACAATCCAGAGAACGTTTTTGTTTTCATTATGGTTATTATGATGATGTAGAACGAGAGTTTCAGGGGTTTGGGATGGTAGAACATTGGGACAGTGAGCAACAAGCCTCGTCTGTGTCTCATGTTAGTACATCGTCAAAAAAAGGAACAGCTATTCTTGATGCACCGCCACTATATACTAAAACTTGGCATCATTGCGGTGGGACTTCTGATCCAAAGAAATACGTGAGTAATTTTTATGAAGATGATTACTACTCCGGTGATGTGCTAGCAGAGAAGCTTTCGGATAGCGTCCTTAGCTTGGCAAAAAATAATGACTCAGATCCCAAGAAAAGAACATCTGAGTACTATCGTGAGGCAACTTACGCTTTACGTGGTAAGACCCTGCGTACAGAAACGTATGCCATAGACACGAAAGAGAGGCCAATCATGCCTCCGTTACAGGTTAGTGAGGCGAATTATACTGTAACTTGCATCCAGCAGCCTGATAATAGCTTAGATGAAATGAATAGTTTAACTAAAAACCCGAATGGAGTTTTTTTTATTCAGGCAAGAGAAAATATTAACTACGATTATGAACAGATAATTAGTGATCCAATGATCCAACGTAGTATCGCCTTGGTTTGGGATGATTATGGTAATTGTTTAATGCGTTGTCAACTTCATTATCCACGACGACATAATGATGGTGAGCGTTATACTAATGATATTAAGGTGCTATTAGGTAAATTGTACAGTGACGATTTACGTGATGCATTAAGAACTTATTATTTACCTCAAGATTGGCAGAAACGCGGTTATATACTAGTACAGCAAGCGCGTATGATCAATGTAATAGCGCCTTCATGGAGTAATAATCTGTCTAAAAATAACCATGTGTGGGATAGTTATCAGCACTTAGGTATGGCGAGTGAGCATCGTACCTTCGAGTTAGCAAATGATAAATTGCCGACACAATTTACAAAAATTACTGTCGCAAACTTATTAGCAAAAGGCATTTTACCTGATGCTGAAACAGTGCACCCATTAACGTATAAAGCACTGCCTGATGATAAAATCGTTGCATGGCAACGCCGTTATTATTGGCAAGATGCTCAACAGAAGGCAGTATTAATGCTAGGGGAAGTTGGTGAAAATGTGATAGGCGGCTCACCTCCACTTTTTCATCATAGTGAGCAGTTAGTTGGCTGTCAAGAATCATTGATCAATGATTATACCAATACAAAACTTATTGATGACAAAGATATTACTCCCTACCTGTCTGATAAGGTAGGCTACCGCATAGAGGTAAATAAAGATACTAATCAACATTACTGCTGGTCACCTAGCTCAGTACAGCATTATGATAAGACAAGTCAGCATTATTTTATGCTTAGCAAGATCACCCAGTACGATACCTCATTAGTAAGCAGCGATTCTCTGAGTCAAGAAATTGATATTAACTATGATGCTTATTTTATCCATATGGAAGCCATCACACGATATATTTATGTAGATCCGGTTAAAAATGAGCAAGAAAAGCCATTGGTAACTTCGGGTAAAGCGAAACAGGTTGCTGTGAAAAGTCAATCTAAATTGGATTACCATACGTTTGCTGTGGGACAAAGTACCGATGCAAATGGCACAGTAAGAGATGTGCTTTTTGATGCATTAGGTGTAGTAGTAGCAACTAGTTCCCATGGTACAGTCAATGGTAAAGCATTGGGTGGAGCGGTGCTGCGAAAAAGTGATAATGGCCAATTAACTTCTTTAGGCCAAGATTTATTGCAAAAAGCACAGAATATTGACTTAGATACAGCGCTCAATTACACACTTAAAGGTGACTTACAAGGGGTGGAAACCTTTAGTTGTTACAGCTTGTCTGCAGGGCAAGACTCCAACAATCAACACCCTAACTGGACACTTTTCTTATTAGCAGAAGACTATTCGATCAATGAATTAGACCCATTAACAAAAGCAGCATTGCCTGTCTTAACGAGAGAGCCTGTTCAGCGCGCTATCGCATATAGAGATGGTTTTAATCGTGTGCTACAATATAAGCACCAAGCGAGTGCATTTCAAGATAAAAGTAACAGCAAAGAAGATTTATACTGGATTATTTCTAGTTTTAAGGTCTACAATAACAAGAATTGGCTTGTGCAAGAGTATTTGCCCTATAGAACCGATGATGCTAAGTTTTTGCCACTTGAAACGCACGCTAAAAATAGCCAGGAATCTACGTTACTACCTGCTACACATATTCATTATGATGCATTGGGGCGTATAGAGCGCGTTACAAAGCCAACGGGATTTCTTCAATGCATCTGTAGATCCCCCTGGGTAGAAGTTAAATTCGATCAGAATGATACTATTTTACAAGCAGCGACGCCTCATTCAAATACACTTTATTTTGATGCAAAAACAGGCAAACCTGATGAAAAGGCGGCAGATGACTTATTGAAATTGTTACAGCCAACTAAGGCAGTAGAACAAAAAAATATGCCCGAAGCAATCGCTAAAGATGATGTTATAACTGTATTAAATAGTGCAAAGCTGCATGTGGATACACCGCAAGTAACAGTGCTTGATTCGTTAGGCAGAAAAAGGCAACAGATTGAACTTTTAAGGGAAAAAGATGAGAAAAACAATGCTGATTTGCGTACATTAGTAACTAATTATAAATATGATTTAAGCGGCCGTATACTGAGTATAAAAGATCCTCGCATCAATAGGCCTAACATGCGCTATACCTATAATAAGCTAGGAGGAAAAATTGTTTATGATAGTGCAGATAATGGAAAAAGTATTGCTTGTTTTAATCGAGATGGTAAGGTGCTTTTCCAAAAAAATCAGCGAAACTTTTTGAATACCTATAGTTATGACCAATTTCAACGTTTATTAACTATCCAAGTTCAAGGTGGGGATGGTAAAGAACCTGTAAATTTTATAGCTGAGACATGTATCTATGGTGAAAGTTTAAGCAATCCTGCAAAAAATAATCAATATGGTCAACGGATAGTTCATTATCATACCGCTGGTGCCATATCTTATGAGGCATATGATATTGCTGGGAATGCTATTAATATGACCGAACAATTATTTAAAATAGATATTACTCAAAATTATGATTGGAAGGATCTAAAACCATCGACCAATGATGCATTAAGTGAAAAAAAATACACACTACATCGACGTTTTGATGCACTTAACCGAATGTACCAGGTCAAATATCCCGATGCTGAGGAAAGCGTTTACTTAGCTGGCTATAATGCACTGGGCAAGCTAAATCGTACCGCACTGGCAAAATCTAATAAATCCGATTTAACTTGGTTAGTCAAAAAAATAAACTATAATGCTCACGGTAAACGGACGCAAGTACTATATGGAAATGAGATCAACCGGGATTATTATTACGAGCCAAATACGCTAAAATTATCTCAACTTAGCAGTCAAAATTTGAAAGAGAACTTGCAACAACTGCTCTATCGTCATGATCCACATGGTAATATTATACGTATTTATGATCAGCCCTATGCGCCTTGGTTAACACTTGATTCGACAAGTCAATCATCTTCTCAGCCATCTTCGGTTTGTTTTGACTATAACTACGATACATTAAGCCGAGTTGTGCAAGCAGCCACATCTGAGCTGAAGACATCTCCTGTTAAACCGGGTTTGTTCAATACCCCTAAAAAGACCGGATTAGCAAGCGGTAGCACTGAAAAAATCATGAGTGCTATTTCAAAGAAAGATAACTCAACAATGGATGCTAAGACCGATCCATTAATACTTGTGAAAAAGCAGGAGAAATATCAGTATGATGACAGTGGTAATCTCACTGAGCGTAGCCATCAGTCAGAAAGCAGTAAGGGAGAGGGATGGTCACTGTCATATGAAGCTGAAAAAGCAAGTAATCGGTTGGCTAATGCCCCATTAGCAGAAAAGACGACAATTTCGACTGATCCATTATATGATGAACAAGGTAATTTATTACAAACGGTGCCAAACCAAATGTTAACTTGGGATTATCATAATCGTTTAAGTACAATGCAGTTAACAGCTTCAAATAAGCCAGAATATAGCACATATCATCAAACAGTAGATCACTATCGTTATGATGCGAGGGATCAGCGTCGAGTAAAATTATCAGCACAATTGACAGATCCTGACAAGCAAATATGGACAGTAACTGAATTAGTTGATTTAGGCGTTTACCAATATGAGCGTATCTACCAGCGGCAGGGAAAAAGTGGTGAGTTGAGGTTGGTTTCATCTTGTGAACGATTACATTTAACGGATGATCGTTATTGTATAGCTACCTATATGATGAGCTCATCAACCAATAGTAATAACACCTTAATTTTTCATTTGGATGATCATATCAATTCAGTGACCATAGATACAGATAGTCGTGGTCAACCGTTGGTTATAGAATCTTACTTACCTTTTGGTGATAGTGCTTACCAAGTGGCTATAGATGCGCAAATGTTGAAGGATAAACAATTTCGTTATTCATCCCAGCAACGCGATCAGAGTAGTGACTTATATTACTACGGCGAGCGTTATTATGCCCCGCACTTAGGACGATGGATTTCTACTGATCCTATTGGTCGTAAAGGTGGGCTGGACTTGTATGGGTTTGTGGGAGATAACCCAGTAAGCCTTTTTGATTTATTTGGAGAGGCGTTTCTAAAGCAAGAAGTTATTGATAATGAAGACGAATATGTAGTAAAGAAAACAGATCGAGACAGTAATGCAGAAGAAATATTCTATTGGCCAGAATCTGTGCAATCAAGAATTAATTGCACACCTGAGAAAGAACTTTCTCAATTTTTTGAACGGGATAAACATATGCACCCAGATGTTGTCCAGGCTCTCGAACAATATGAAGAAAATAACTCAATTGCTAGAAAGATAGACGGTACTAATTCTTATGATATTAATATGGATCATAAATTTTCAGATAGAGGCATACGTTACTTTATATATGATTTGATAAAAAATTTTAGTAAAGACAAACTAGCTGATTATAAGCAGTCTGTTTTGAATAATATATGGGATAGTAAAAAACAGATGCGTGCTATAGAAAAGCTCAGAAGCGGAGGTGGCCATGACAAACTTGCTGATAGACTCGCAGAAGAAACAGATTATGTAACAAATCGTTTTTTGGATGATGTAAAGACAGCAGCAAAGGCAAATTCAGCAAACAAAAAGCCAGCTAAAGAAGTGCAAGAGCGTATTGTCTCGGGGCTTAATACTATTTCCTCTCAATCAGTAATTAATTTACGTCCTGGAGATGGTCCAACAAATGTGACTATTATTTCAAATTTTGATGCTGATTTTATGGAACAAGATGATGGCAATGGTGGTATCACAAGACAATATTCTCCGACTACGCAGAAGATCGCGTCTGGACTCCTTGATCATGCTGAGAAACATCATCTTAATCTTGATCATGAAAGTTTAACAGTTATGGACCAAAATAAAAATATTCATCGTTTGCAAAGAACTCCTATCGCTAATCAAGTGTCATCAACGAGTGCTCCTTTTGAGCTTAATCTTACAGAAAGAACTTTATTAAATTATGGTGAAAAGAGTCAGGGGAATAGTGCAGATGATCCTGCATATCATTCTGCAAGCGTAACAGGAAAACAGTCTCGACAGCTTTTTGAACAAAGACCTGCTAGATCAATAAGAACATCTTTTCGTTCTACTAGACACCCATCAAACGAATACGAACTTGGCTCACCAAGATCTCATTCTCATGATAGTGCCGGCAGTTTTAGTGGCTCATCAAGATCTCATTCTCATGATAGTACCAGCGAACCTATGAGAAAAAAGAATAAAAGATCTAGCAGTATGCCTCGTACAGAAAGTTATCATAGTCGTCGCTCAAAAACTCCCTAATCATCAAAAAATCGCGGAAAAAAATACTAAATATCAATTAAATTAGAGGTATAATATTGCAAGTTTTGTCAAAAAGGACAAGGAAAACTTGCAAAATGATGAAAGGAAAAGTCCTCCCAGAAGTAAATAGAGGCAAAGAATTAGAGAGTTTTTTGGATAAGAATCATGGCCTTTACCAGCTAACCAATATAATCAATTGGGATTGGCTGATTGAGCACCATGGCATGTACTATTGCGAAAATAATGGACGACCATCAATTCCTGTCCGCGTGATTGTTGGTTTGCATTACATCAAATATCTTGAAGGTGAAAGTGATGAATCAGTGGTAGAAAGATTTTGTGAAAACCCGTATTGGCAATATTTTTGTGGTTTTAAAACATTTCAACATGAATTGCCGTGCCACCCAACAACGTTATCGAAATGGCGAAAAAAGGTGGGTGAAAGAGCGATTGAGCAAATGTTAGAGGAAACGCTTAACGTTGCAAAACGAGAAGCGTTGTTAACGGAAAAGCAATGTAAGCGGTTGAATGTGGGTACCACTGTGCAAGAAAAAGCGATAACGTTTCCGACAGATTCAAAATTGTATCATATTTCACGAGTAAAATTAGTCGCTTCAGCAAAAAAGCGAGGTGTCAGTTTGCGTCAAAGTTATGCGCGTGTTGGAAAAAAAGCGTTTATTAAGCACAGCAGATACCTGCATGCCAGACAAATGAAGCGAGCAAAAAAAGAAAGAAGGAAGCTAAAAACATACTTGGGTCGAATGATCCGTGATATTAAGCGAAAAGTTGATTTTCCAGATGCAGAGTTATCAAAATTGTTATCAATTTCTGAAAAGATACTTTTCCAAAAGAAACGCGATAAGCAAAAAATTTACAGTTTATGGGTGCCAGAGGTTGAATGCATTTCAAAAGGAAAATCGCATAAAAAATATGAATTTGGTTGTAAAGTATCCGTAGCCACAACATGCAACGATCCGTGGATTGTATCAATAAGCGCGATTCATGGAAATCCCTATGATGGCCACACATTGAAATCAACTATTGATAATGCAGAAAAAAACACAGGCATTCGCGCAAATGATAAATTTGTTGATCAAGGTTACAAAGGAAAAAGCAACCCCCCTGATGATGTTAATGTTTATGTTACTGGTCGAAAAGGACTCAAAGAGGTAATAAAAAAATTACTGCGTGGTCGCTCTGGTATTGAGCCTATCATTGGGCATGTAAAACAAGATCATCGGATGAATAGAAATTATTTGCATGGCGCAAAAGGCGATAAAATTAATGCGTTGCTTTCAGGTTGTGCATTTAACCTGAGAAAAATAGTGCCTAAACAGCATTCAATAATAAGCTACGTAGCAGGATAAAGGGTTTTTCAGGGACGACTAGATAAGATAAAACCATCAAGAAGCATGAGCTTACTTAAATGAGAATTATTCTCAATTGTATTGACACAGGCATTTGAATTAGTGATAATGATGGAAGTCAAGGAAAATAGTAATTCATGCACACATTACAAGCTGGTCAAAAAGCACGCATAGTCAGAATCGAAGCAGGTGATCGAGCGTACCGCAAAAAACTACTCGCCTTCGGTTTATTGCCAGGTACTGAATTTACTCTGAAACGAAAAGCTCCCTTAGGGGATCCGGTTGAAGTCGAAGTGCGTGGTTGTACCCTCGGTTTGCGCAAATATGAAGCAAAACTGTTGGTTATTGAAAAGGTCGAGTGATGGAAATTGCTCTAGTTGGTAATCCAAATAGTGGCAAAACGACCATTTTTAATGCCTTAACTGGGGCACGCCAACGGGTTGGTAATTGGTCCGGTGTAACGGTTGAGCGCAAGAGTGGTGTGTTATGCTTAAATCAGCAAGCAATTGATATTATCGACTTGCCCGGTATTTACTCACTGGCGGTTTCCAGTGATGATCAAGCACTAGATGAACGTGTTGCTAACCAGTACTTACTTACTCAGCGTCCTGATTTAGTCATCAATATTGTTGATGCGAGTCATATGGAGCGTAGCCTATATTTAACGCTGCAATTATTAGAAATGCAGGTGCCTGTTATTCTCGCTGTTAATATGCTAGATGTAGCAGCTAAAAAACATATAACGGTTGATTTACAGCGTTTAAGTCAATTATTTGCTTGTCCTGTTATTGGTATGACAGCGAACAAAAAGCAGGGGCTTACTGAATTAAAACGGGCAATTGCTGAACCCCCGTGTTCTGCTACCGGCATAGCAACAATATATCCTCAGCCTATTGAGCAGGCGATATTAACAGTTTGTCATCGTATGCAAACAATAGATTCGATCAAACAGCTCCCTTGTCGCTGGTTGGCGTTGCGATTATTCGAAGAAGATGTATTTGCGCATTATTTAGTACCCGCAGAAATATTACCGTTTACAAACAACATATGTCAGCAATTGTCGCAGGAATTAAGTGAAGATCTTGATATCCTTATTGCCGATGCACGCTATATGACAATCCAAAAACGATTACAGCATTGTGTGCATAGAGTGAAAGAAAAAAATCATTCTGTTAGTCAATGGTTAGATAAAATTGTCTTAAATCGTATCATAGGCATTCCTGTATTTTTTTTAGTGATGTATGCCATGTTTGTCTTTGCTATTAACGTTGGTGGTGTTTTTCAAGATTTTTTTGATATTTTGGCAAATACATTTTTTGTAGAGGGGTTAAGCCATGTGATGATAAGCCTTCATTTCCCTCATTGGCTTACAGGTTTAGCTGCTATGGGGATAGGTAAGGGTATTGCAACTATTTTAACTTTTATCCCTGTCATAGGAGCCATGTTTCTTGCACTATCCTTTCTAGAGAGTTCTGGTTATATGGCTAGAGCAGCTTTTGTGATGGATAGAGTGATGCGCGCTATTGGTTTGCCTGGGAAATCTTTTGTGCCAATGATCATTGGTTTTGGTTGTAACGTACCAGCAGTATTAGCCACACGCACCTTGGAGTCACGACGCGATCGTATTTTAACCATTATGATGAGCCCTTTTATGTCTTGCGGGGCGAGATTAGCGATATATACCGTTTTTATTACAGCATTTTTTCCTTCAGGTGGACAAAATATTGTATTTTTACTTTATTTTATTGGTGTGATCATGGCGGTGCTAACCGGTTTATTGCTGCGTAAAACTATTTTGCCAGGGGTTGCTTCTCCTTTAGTGATGGAGTTACCTAGTTATCATATGCCAACCTTAAAAAGTTTATGGTTTTTAACAGTGAATCGTTTGCGCAATTTTATCGTGCGAGCTGGCAAAATAATTATTCCGTTATGTATGTTAATAGGAGTATTAAATTCTGTGACTATTCACGGTGGTTTAGCATTAGCGGATGGAGATCAAGACTCTTTTTTATCTGCTGCTGGAAAAGCGGTTACACCTATCTTTCAGCCCATGGGTATTACTAAAGAGAACTGGCCAGCAACAGTGGGCATAGCAACAGGCATGTTAGCAAAAGAAGTTGTGGTAGGCACGTTGAATACCTTATACTCTCAAATTAATAATACAACAACCATTGTTGATGAGGAACCATTTTCTGTATGGTCTGGAGTGGTTGCTGCATTTTCATCTATTAAAAAGAAAATTGAAGCGTTACCTGTTTCATTGAAGAATCCTGTACTGGCTAGTAAAGCGGCTACGGAGATGGAACAGGGGACTTTTGGTAAAATGTACCATAGTTTTGGTAGTCAAGCGGCAGCATTTGCTTATTTGCTTTTTTTACTGCTGTATTTTCCCTGCGTTTCAACAACAGCGGTTATGTTGCGTGAATTAAATCGTGCTTGGACAGTATTTTCTGTGTGTTGGACAACTAGCTTGGCTTATGCCACAGCAGTTATCTTCTATCAAATAGCAACGTTTACTCTTCATCCTATTGCCTCCAGCTTGTGGATTACTATGTTAATAACATTGTTCTTTAGTACCATTTTGACTATGAGACTGTCTGCATCATCTAATAAGTCAATATCAGCTATTCCCGGTGTGCCATGATTAGCTTATTACAAATAAAGTCTTATTTACAGCAGCGGCACAGCGCTAATTTACTTGATATGGCGACACATTTTGATGCTGATCAAGAGATGATTAAGAGCATGCTCGATCATTGGATCCGTAAAGGTTATGTCAGCGTGCAGAAAAAAACAGATAGCTGTGGCAGTCGTTGTCAACAATGCTCAGAATGGATAACTGAAATCTATCAATGGCAGGATCAACACAATTTGGCTGTTTGAATTCGCCTTATCTCTGATATTAATTGCAGATATAAAGGCTTCAATTCTGTAATAGACTTACTCCTTTCACATGCCTCAATTCTATTAGTAATATTATGTAATTTTTCAGCACCGACATAAGCGGTACTGCCTTTTAATTTATGCACTGATGACATAAAAGCCTCTTTATCGTGACTATAGAATAAGATTTCTAACTCTTGACGTGTATTTGACAGAGAGTCTAAGAAACCTTTTGCCACAGATATCGCGGTTTTCTTATCACATCCAGAGGATTTAACGATGTTATTAATATCAAGCATGTTAGAAACAATGGGTGGTATTGTTGATGTCGACGAAGGTGCACTAGAAGGCAAGTTTATTCCTGGGTGGTTTTTAATTAAATTCTTTATCTTATCTTCACTCAATGGTTTTTCAACAAAGCTATCCATCCCCATTGATTGGCAATGTATTTTATATTTTTCATCAGCATGTGCTGTTGTTGCGAAAATAGGAGTACGTGAACGATGAAAATTTTGCTCATTTTTTCGGATTTCCCGCGCAGTAATGGCGCCATCCATTCCAGGCAAGTCTATATCCATAAAAATGGCGCGATATGTGTTTTTTGAAGCAAGATTGAGTGCCATTTCCCCTGTAGTTGCTGTGTCCACGCTGAATCCAGCATGCATGAGTGCAAGTTTGCCGCAAGTTAACGCCATATTTTCATCATCTACCAATAAAATTTTTTCTTGGCTTTCTGTCTGCTCTGTTTGTCTTTCGATAGGGCGCTCTACTAAGATAACGAGAATTTCGTTTAATTTGTTTTCTTGATCATGAGTCGCAATTTCGTAGATAGAAAAAGTGTGGTTTAAATTACAGTTAGGTGGAGGAGCACATTGTCCTTTTGCCATCGCTTGTCCTTTTTGCAGTGCTTGATCCAAAGAAAAAAATACATTGTGATCAATACCAAAAAAATCCCAAGGAAAGGTTTCATCCGTTTTATTTCGGATGGTATTATATTGCGTTAGGTTAAATCGGGCTGCGAATTTATCATCACAGCCGAGGTAGCGTCCTTTACTATCTTTAGTAAAACAATAGACATTTTCTAATAAAAATTCTGGTTTCATTTTAGTTTGTTTCTTTTAAATTGACATTGAAATAAGTATAGCGCAGATAAAAACAAACATAGAATATATATATTCTATGTTTCTATGCATTGATCAGCTTACTCAATGTTGATACGGCTGTTAGCGAGTCTATTTTTTTAGCTTCTTTTGTTGCTCTATTTTTATATTCAATTGTCTTTTCAGTTAAACTTTTTTCACCCACTGTGATGCGGTGAGGGATGCCGATTAAATCCATATCAGCAAACATGATCCCGGGTCTTTCTTTGCGATCATCTAGTATAACGCTGATATTTTTTTTTTGTAATGCCTCGTAGAGATTATCGCAGTATTGTCGTACTTGTTGGTTTTTGTGATATTGAATGGGTACGATTGCGACCTGAAAAGGAGCTAATGCCTCTGGCCAAATGATACCATGTTCATCATGATGTTGTTCAATAGCCGCAGCAACGATGCGTGTAATGCCAATACCGTAACATCCCATCAGTAGAGCAACAGATTTGCCATTTTCATTGAGTACCGTTGCTTGCATTTTTTCACTATAGCCACTGCCAACTTGAAATATTTGGCCAACTTCAATGCCACGAGCAAGTTGTAAATGCCCTTTACCATCTGGGCTAGGATCGCCGGAAATAACATTACGAAAATCTGCTTTTTCAGTCACATTGGTGTCACGCTGCCAATTAACATTAATCCAATATTTATCGTTTTCATTGGCAGCACAAATGAAATTGGTTAATACAAAAACACTATCCTCAACAATAACAGGTATTTTTAATCCAACAGGCCCAATAGAATGAGAGTTGCAATCAAATGCTTGAGAAACTTCTTCTTCTGCTATTAAGGTTAATGGTGTATACACTTGGGTGAGCTTTTCAGCTTTTACTTGATTTAATTCATGATCACTGCGCAAGCATAAGGCAACGAAAGGTGTTTCACTACCTTTAACTATAATAGTCTTAACAACTTGCTCAGCGCTAGTATCTAAAAACTGGTTGATATCAGCCGTAGTATGTAGTCCCGGTGTATTAACAATGCCAAGTGGTTTTTCTGCGGTGTTAGCAGGTTGCGGTGGCAAGGCTTTGGCTCGTTCAATATTTGCTGCATAATCACTGCTGTTGCTATAAACAATAGTATCTTCACCAGAATCCGCCATGACTTGAAACTCATGTGAATATTGCCCGCCAATGGCGCCGGTATCCGCTAATACTGCTCTAAATGTTAATCCTAAGCGGGTAAAAATGCGGTTGTAAGTATCATACATGGTTTGATAAGTTGCTTGTAAACTGGCTTCATCGATATGAAAAGAGTAAGCATCTTTCATGGTAAATTCTCGTGAGCGCATGACACCAAAACGTGGACGAATTTCATCACGGAATTTTGTGCTGATTTGATATAAATTCAGAGGTAACTGTTTATAGCTGTGTGTATCTCGTCGCATTAAATCCGTGATGACTTCTTCGTGTGTCGGGCCAAAACAAAACTCTCGCTGATGACGATCGTTTATTTTTAATAGCTGTGGGCCAAACTTATCCCAACGTTGAGATTCTTGCCAAAAGTCAGCTGGTTGCACACACGGCATACGTAATTCTATTGCGCCTGATTTATTCATTTCCTCTCGCACAATATTTTCAATTTTTTGTAAAATACGCAATCCTAGTGGTAGCCAAGTGTATAATCCAGAACCAATTGATCGGATCATACCAGCACGTAGCATCAATTGGTGGCTGACAATGTCAGCTTCATTTGGTATTTCTTTTAGTGTAGGAAAAAAATAGTCTTGAGTTCGCATCGATATTCCAAATCTAAAGTTGTATTAGGGGAATATACCATGACTTCTCAATTCAGAAAACAAGCTAGTAACAGAGGATTGATTTTCAGTAATCCAGTACTGTCCTTGAGCACTTGCCATAACGGGAGCAACCCGCAGTTCACAGGCTTTGATGACATTTTTACAAGAAACTTGATGTGCGCCATAGCCACTGAGATCTTGGCAAATCATTTTAATATTACTATTTTCAACTAAAAATGCTGACCAAGAGTGAGGAGCTATAGTTGATATGTAATGTGCTCCTAAACTATTTTGTTCTTGCGCTTGATCCATTTGTATGGCTTGATTAGAAATATTTCTAAAGACAAAAACACGGTAAGTTTTGTCACTTGGTTTTGTTGCTAGTGTGACATTGTCATAATGATATTCAACACTTTTTGTGCTACAACCTTTGGGATAATAATCTCCTTGCTTAGCACTCACAGATAGCGCAAAAAGAGAACAAAACAAGATGATGAAATTTTTTGTTAATTTTTTGAGCATGATGTTCCTTATTAATTGGTGTTTATATATTAGTATAGCGCAGGAAATCTTCCATGTGATAACCAGCCACATGTCAGGGTAAAACTATGCTTTATGTCTTTACAAAACATGATGCAATTATGGCTATCTGTACGCTGAACTCACAGAAAACGATCAAAGTTAGCGTTATCGTGGTGCATACTTTTATCAATCTAAGCCCTGATTTTCTCGAGGAGCTATTTTATTATCTCCTCTTTGCAATTGACCATTTGGTTTGGTAGCATGATAGGTGTACACATAGCGAAAGGCGCAGCGCATACATCATCCACTTATTAGTAGGGTAGGGTTGAAGAGGGGCAGCGTATGTTACCAACTGTAACACAAGTGAGAAAAGCAGATGAGTATATGGCACAAGCCAGCGAAAAGGCAAATGCCGAGGGTCAGTTTGTTGTTTATGGTCGTGCTTGGAAGCTATTGAAGCATCTGGATGATCCGGCGTATTATGCTAGGCAGCGAGACTGTTTAACAAAATTAATCACTATTTGCCACCAAATAACATCTTGGGATGATGCGGAACGTGATGCGGCGATTGCAAAATATCAAACCGCGCTAGACAAATTGCCGCCACTGCTGTCAGCAGAAGAAAAGGCCTTGTTGACAAAAGTACGTCGTCTGATGGATAAGGGGATGACAAGCGACAATGTGAATAGCCAGTTTCTCGCCTATCAACAGGCTTGGAAGCAATTAAAGAAACAAAAGTCGCCCGCGCTGATGCCAACGATGCGCGATTGTTTAGAAAAATTAATGGCTGTTTGCCGCCAAATGGCAGATTGGGAAGAAGAAGAGCGCAATGAAGCGATTCAGAAATATCGAACTATTTTAGCGGGATTATCCGGAACAGCCTCAACGCCGTTGGCAACTGCCCCTCCTGCCACCCCGTTGCTCCCAGCAGCGGCAGCGAGTCAGCCGGTCATAGCCGGTCCGACCTCTTCCTCGGCAATGCCAGGGCTAGCACCAAAAATAACCGAGTTATTTTCGGTGGTGCCATTTGCCAATACCGAAAAGCTGGTACAGGCTTACCAATTGCAAAAAGAACGTTGCTTGCAGCATCCTGAGGATGGGTCGGCCAAACAACACTTGCATGACATTGAAGATATCATTCAGGATAAAATCATTGCAAATGAAATCAAACTAAGTCAAGCATCGCTGAAACAGAGCGTTGTCTTATTGGGTGCAGGCTTAATCGATAAGACCATGCAATTACTGATGAACCAATTGTTTGAGCTCATTGCGGATAACCCGTTAGATTTTTTAGATGAATTCACCGCAACCAACCTGGGTATGATGAAAGCAGGGGACAAATTAACGGATACACAATTAACACAAATAACGTCATCGCTGGTTCAGCAAATGCAAGGTTTGCATGCTCCGGATATTGCCATGACGTGTCTGGTGCTCAATACATTGTACCAAACGTTAGCGACGATGATAAGTAAACAGGTAAGCCATATAAGTCAGGCATTGCATTTGAAGCCGATTAAAGCGGCGTTGTATAATTTAAACCGCCGCTTGCATGCTGTCGACACAAAGTCACATAATGCAGTAGAGAAACTTCAGTGGGCAGATATCGAGGCGACGATTAAGTATGCGTTGGATGGTTTGACGCGCTTTTCCACGGAGAAAACACCGTGGCAACAGCGTGCACATTACGCCAGAATCACCGGCGCTTTACTGCTACAAGCCGTGGGTGTGGGTGGTGCTGTTGTAGAGTCAGTGGGTAACCCCGTATCTGCGGGAGGTGCTATAAATGCGGCGGCGGGATTATTGTACCGTTTGTGGCGGCGTGGTAAAACAATCTACCGTTACTGCCATTGCCGCCAGTCTTATTTTGCTGCATTAAAAAAATGGCAGGTGGATTTTGTCAAAAACGTATTGCCTAAGCACGCATTGTGGGACCATGCGCTGAAATCTCTGAGACTGCCAATTGAAGATAACGATAAAAGCCGGTTATGGCTGAAAAATAGCAATGCCCAAGTGGGGGTCATGCGCACATTGATGGCGGTTTATGATGCACCCATCCAAGGGATAGATGCGCCCAAGATAAGGGCGACTTTGCAGAAAAAGACAGTGCAATTGTTAACTAACTATTACCAACAGTCAATAAACCAGCCAGAGGAAAGCCATCAATTGGTGCGCTTAACTGCAGCGCAACATTTGTTGTCTTTACAGCCGCAACTGACCGCGTTGCAGACAGCGCATATCAACACACTGATCACATCGGCCGATCGTGAGTTGATCAAATCAATCCAGGCTGAGCAGACGACAGCAGATGAAGCGCGAGTTATTACCATTGACTCACAAACAAATATTGCGCTGCAAGGTTGGCGTCAGAGTTATCCGGATGATGAAGAGTTGTATCGGTTATTAAGGAGTTACCCAACGCTGCCAGCGGCAGAAAAAGGCGGGTTTCTTTTATGTATGCAGGAATTTGTTAAATACGGCAGCACAAAGAAGATTTCTTATTGGGGCCGTGAAGTGATTGCTGCGCTGGGTGAAGAGTTTGTTTCTGCTATCCGGCGATTACCGGCATGTGGCGGTTCTGCTGGTCCGGCGAAGTTTACGTCTGCTGCTATTATGGCAGCAGCCCGCGGCAGAATTATTGCGCACAAAGAGGATATTGATGAGGCTAAACGGGTGAAAATGGCGATGTTACGAGACCATTTGGGGATCCTGAACGACATGGCGACTCAACATGGCCTGTTTGATCGCTGGGAAGCGCGGATGGATAAATGGCATATTGGTGATTTAGTTGCAGCTGGGATGATTGAAGCGACCGTCACGGAGGTCATATCGCCAAATGAAGTCGATGTTGAAATTTTATCTGGCCAGGCAGATGCAGCAGCACTTGTGGCTAGAACAAAAAAAACTCAGCCGCTAGTAGCGCACTGCAGTGACTCGGTTCCACGGGGTACTGATACGAAAGCTGCTGTGATAGCGGATGTTGCGCCGAATCCCTTCGCGAGTTATAGCCACACTGATAACTCGACTATTTTCATTTTTGGTCAGTTATCGATTGATCCACAATTTCCGATTGATTCGTTATTAGATAAGTTAGCAGTGTTACTGAGATCAGGTCGTCAAGGGTTGTCGTTGGAATTAATGCAGCTTGCGGAGCGATTTGACACATCAGGTACATCGGAACGGGCTTTGTATTGCTATGCAGCGGCGTATTGTGCCCATTTACAAGACCAATCCCTTTGCCCACCAAGGCTTGTTCCTTGTATAGAGCGATTGCTGAATACGTTAGCGGACATCGGTTTTGCGCCGGATGCAAGGCTGCGCTGCATGCAAAAACCTAACAATGCAGAAGGGGAGACGTGGTTACATTATTTTATTGCGACATATCCGGCTCTTCATTTGATTGATTATTTGCTTGACCAAGAACAACACCGGTGGCAGTTACAGGCACGTTACCGGGGTAAGACACCGCTGATGCTGGCGATACAATCCGGGGATGATGCGCTATGTAGACAATTGCTGGCTCATGGTGCAACGATATCAGATTGCGATGATACTGGCAACACGTGCTTACATTTAGCTTGCCAGCAAGGATTCAGCAAGGTGATATCAGATTTACTAGCGGCTATTAAGCCATTAAGCACGGAAGTGGTGGGTTCGCTCAATGCAGCGGGCGATACAGTACTGCATGCATTGTGTGTGTCAGGTTGTGATGAGTGGCGTTGCTATGAGGACATACTCAGGCGCTTTCCATCGGCGGTTAATCAGCGCAATCTTGCAGATTATTTTCCGTTGCAGCTTGCAGCGTGTTATGCGCCGTTAGAAATTTTTACCGAGTTACAGATAAAGACAACAGTAGTGCTCAGTGCTGGAGAGGATGGGAAAACGTGTTTGCATTTAGCGGCGGAGTTTGGCAATGCGGCTATTGTGCAGCTTTTGGCACCCCAGGGCGAGGTGAATGCGTTGGATGGGATGCAGTGTACTCCCTTGCAACTTGCTGCCCGAGGACGGCAACTGGGAAAGGGGCGCAATGCAGAGGATTATCGACAGGTGTTTATCGCATTGCTACAGCACGGGGCAGATGAAACCTTGAGGAACGGTCAAGGCCAGACGGTGCGTGATATGGTGTCACAATATCAGGAAATACAGGAGGTTTTTGAACAAGCGTGGGCGCAATTGGCGCCGCAGCGTTTGCTGCAACGTTGGCAGGCAGAGTGTACGATGTATTATACGCAGTCGTCGTTTGTGAACAAGCGCTTATTTGATAAAGATTATTTTTCGCTTAAAGATTATTTTGTGAATCTTCGAGTAGTTAAAAAAGAAGAGTCAAGCAATGTCTCGCAATCCAAGCAAAATAAACTATCTTACAAACCGCTAAGGGAGCGTGATCGATTAGACGGTGAAAAGAAAGAAATCAAGCTGTCTCAATTATTTGATTCAAATACCTATCAAGGTTCCCATGAAAAAGCATCTAAAGAAATTAATACGGTATTAGTATCGGGTGCAGCGGGAGTAGGTAAAACGACGTTGAGTGATTATATCGCCTATCAATGGGCACTATTCAAAGAGGGGGCAACAAAGGAAAAAGGGGTATGGTCAGCATTTGAAGCCGTGCTCATGGTACGGTGCCGAGAGTTACATCCAAAGCAGCTAGGGCCAAAGATTAAAGAATGGGATATTGCACAGTTAGTCCAGTGTGCTTGTTGGAGAGATTTAAATTTATCAGTGGATCATGCAAGGGCGTTACTGAAAAAACTTCAAGAGAAACCCGATAAGACACTATTGTTGCTTGATGGGTTGGACGAGTTACCTGGGGAGATGAGGTCTTATTGGCGCAGTTTGTTGAGGCAGTTGTTTCGATTGCCATTTAAGAAGCTGGTGACAACACGGCCTTATGCGATTGATAATTTACGTCAATGGTTAAATCACGAGAAATTAGTGGAGATAAGCGGGTTTAGGAGTGAGGATGTTCCCGTATATTTTAAAAAAGTGTTAGGCGATACGAAAGAGACAAAAGAATTCATTGAGGCATTAAACAGGAGTCAATACTTTATGGAAATGGCTCATATACCGATAAATGCCTATTTGCTTAAGCGTTGGAGGAGAAGCCTGAAGAGCAAGCAAAATATAACCACATTAGCAGACTTATCACAGAGTGATTTATATGAGTCACTATTAGTAGATTTATGTCGGCGATCCATTCATAGGGAGGAAGAGCGAGAGTTAAAAAAAGCCGAATTGAAATTTAATAAGAGAGTAACTGACGATGAACATATGAAGGCTGTTTTAACGGTGTTAGGCCAGTGGGCATTTGAAGGATTAGTGCGGGATTCCACAGATTTGAACTCCCACTGGTTGGGTGGTGTTACTCCGCAGGCAGGGGAATACACGTTACTAACGGAGGAAAATTTAGCTCAGATAGATATAGAAGCCTTAGAGCAATCGGGATTGATAAAGCAAGTCAAAAAAATGTCTGATGGGCAAGAGTATTATTGTTTTCTTCATTTAACCTTTCAGGAATTTTTAGCTGCAAGAGTGATTGCGAGTTGTTTAAAAGAAGGAACAGATGAACAAAAAGCATTAATATCTCAAATCATTCACACCAATAAATACCACCCTAACTTTACTTTGGTCTGGCCATTTGTGTCAGGATTGTTAAAGAGAGATCCAGAAGTTTTTAAATGAGTTTTTTATACAGCTTTTTACAAAAGCACCTAAGGATTGGGTAGGGATAATTGAAGGTGAATTACTGATACATTGTTTGGAGGCGAGTTTATTGCCAAATAGCCAACTAAGTCCGATGCAACAACGCTTGTTGCGCGGCATTAAGCAATTAAGATGTAGACGCAGTGATACTCAAAATTATTTCGTCAAGTCATTCATATCCTGTCCTCTTATTCTACATTATTGTGTTGATGAAGTTTTAATGATGCTTCAATCTAGGGGTTTGCCAGGGAATGTTCTCACTATGCTAGCGACGACTGCTATTGCCAAGATGCAGAATGGACGGAAAGAGGTGTTCGATGGTGTGCTCTCAATATTGAGACATGATAAAGTAACTGGTACAGTTCGCGCTAAGCTGGCAGAAGCAGTCGTTGTCTATTTGCCCCAGTATCCAGATAAAATAAATGAGGCTTGCAATGTAATAATAGACTTGCTGAAGAATAAGGATATCGATAGATGGGCTCGCGGCAGTCTGGCTAGGACCTTCATGGCCCAGTTACCTCAGTATCCTAATAAGATAAATGAAAGATGTGATAAGGTGCTGGCTTTGTTTAAACATGAGGACGGCGATGGAAGGGTTCGCTGCGAGCTGGTTGAACATTTTATTACCCAGTTACCTCAGTTTCCAGATAAGATGAGCGAGGGATGCGATATGATGCTGACCTTGGTGAAGGATAAGGACATCGTCTGCGGTATTCGTTACAAGCTAGCAGAGGCCTTCGTCGTTCAGTTACCCCAGTTACCTCAGCTACTAGACAAAGGAGAAGTGTTAGATGCGTTGCTGGTTTTGCTAAAGGATAAGGATGCTGATGGAAGGGTTCGCAGCAGGCTGGCAAAGGCCTTTGTCGCTCAGTTACCCCAGTTGCCAGACAAAAGAGAGGTATTAGATGCGGTGTTGGCTTTGCTAAAGGATAAGGATGTTAGTGGATGGGTTCGCTACAAGCTAGCAAAGGCCTTTATCACTCAGTTACTCCAGTTGCCAGATAAAGTAAATGAGTCGTGCGAAGTAGTGATTGCCTTGATGAGAGTTATGGATGCTGAGGGTTGGGGTCGCTACAAGCTGGCTAAAGTTTTCGTTGCCCAGTTACCCCAGTTGATAGATAAAGAGCAAGGAGCATTAAATGCTGTGCTGATTTTGCTGAAGAATAAGAAAGTAGATAGTCGGGATCGCGCTACGATAGCTCGGTTCTGTGTTACTGATATTCTCCAGTTGCCCCAGTTGCTCAATAAATGGGAAGAAGTATTTGAAGCAGTGATTATCTTGCTAAAGAATGAGTATGATGAAACCCATGACAAGCTGGCACAGGCCTTTTTCGCACGGTTACTCGTACTGTTGCCGAACAAATGGGAAGAGGTATACGATAAATTGACGGCCCTGCTAAATAATAAGGATGTCCATGTGCGGTATCGCTGCAAGCTGGCCAAAACATTTGTTGTCGATCTGTTTCCCGACTTTCATAATATATTACTAAATAAAATGGAGGAGATACATGATGCGGTGCTGGCCTTAGTGAAAAATGAGGCCATAGATAACAAGGTTCCTGGCAAGCTTATTGTTGTTTACTACATTGGTAATTTGCTGAGTGGAAAAGAAGGGGCGTTTGAGGAAGTGATCGCCTTGCTGAAGAATGAAGGCTTAGATAGTAGGGCATGTGCCGAACTGGTAGAGGCCTTTGTAGACCAGTTAATCAAGTTTTCGAACAAGGTGAATAGAATAGATATGGAGTTAATTTTTATTGCCCAGTTACTCAAGTTTCCGAATAAAATGGAGGAGAGATGTGAAACGGTAATAGCCTTGTTGAAGAATGGGAACATAAAAGATGGATTACGATATTGGCTGGCTAAGGCCTTTATTGCACAGTTGTCACAGTTTTCAAATAAGATAGACAAAGGATACGATGCGGTATTGGCTTTTCTGAAAGACAAGAATGTTGAGCGTTGGAATCGTGCTGATCTGGCAAAAGACTTCATTGCTCAGTTGCCTCAGTATTCAGATAAAGTGAATAAGGCATGCGATTTAGTAATGGCCTTGATGGTAGATAAGGATGTTGATGGATGGGTTCGCGGCAGGTTGGCAAAGGCTTTCGTTGCTCGGTTACCTCAGTTTCCAGATAAGGTGAATAAGGCATGCGATTTAGTGCTGACATTGGTGAAAGATAAAGATGTTGCTATTTGGTCTCGTGCTAAGCTGGCAAAGGCTTTGGTAAAAGATAAGGATGCTAGTTGGACTCGCATTAAGCTGGCAAAGGCTTTCGTTGCTCAGTTTCCGGATAAGAGAAGCTATATGGCGCTGGACTTGTTGAAGGATGAGGATATCGATAAGGGGGTTCGCTGCGATCTGGCTGAAGTTTTTCTTGCCCAATTGCCAGATGAAGGGCAGGGAATGTTAGATACGGTGCTGGGCTTGCTGAAGAATAAGGACGTCGATGGATGGGTTCGCTGTAAGCTGGCTAAAATTTTTCTTACCCAGTTACCCCAGTTTCCAGATAAGATGACAGAAGGGTGTAATATTGTACTGATCTTGATGAGGGATAAGAACATCCCCCGGCGGGCTTGCTGTAAGCTGACAAAGGCCTTTGTCGCTCAGCTCCCCCAGTTGCTAGGTAGAGGAAAAGGAGTGTTTGATTTGGTGCTGGCCTTGCTGAAAGATAAGGATGTTGATGAATGGGTTCGCAGCAGACTGGCAAAGGCTTTCGTTGCTCAGTTTCCGGATAAGGGAAGCTATATGGCGCTGGACTTGTTGAAGGATGAGGATATCGATAGCGGGGTTCGTTGCGAGCTAGCTGAAATTTTTCTTACCCAATTGCCAGATGAAGGGCAAGGAACGTTAGATGCGGTGCTGGGCTTGCTGAAGAATAAGGACATCGATGGATGGGTTCGTTGTAAGTTGGCTAAAATTTTTCTTACCCAGTTACCCCAGTTTCCAGATAAGATGAGAGAGGGGTGCGATATTGTACTGACCTTGGTTAAGGATAAGAACATCGCCTGGCGGGCTTGCTGTAAGCTGGCAAAGGCCTTCGTTGCACAGTTACCCCAGTTGCCAGACAAAGGAAAAGGAGTGTTTGATTTGGTGCTGGCCTTGTTGCAGGATAAGGAAGTTGATGGATGGGTTCGCGGCAGTCTGGCTGAAGGTTTTTTTACCCAGTTGCCGCAGTTTCCAGATAAGGTGAACGGGGTATGCGATGTGATGCTGGCCTTACTGCAGGATAAGGATATCGATAAAGGATTTCGCGGCGGGCTGGCTGAAGCCTACGTTGCTCAGTTACCCTGGTTTCTGGATAAGGTGAACGAGGCATACGATGCGGTGCTGGGCTTGCTGAAAAATGCGAATGTTGATGGATGGGTTCGCTGCAAGCTGGCTGAAGGGTTTCTTGTCCAGTTACCCCAGTTACCTCAGTTGCCAGAGAAAGGAAAAGAAGTGTTAGATGCGGTGCTAGCCTTGCTGAAGAATAAGGATGTCGATTGGCAAGCTTGCTTTAAACTGGCAAAGATCTTTGTCGCCCAGTTACCCCAGTTGCCAGAGAAAGGAAAAGGGGTGTTAGATGCGGTGCTGGCCTTACTGAAAGATAAGGAAGTCGATGACCGGGTCCGCTGCAGGTTGACTGAAAGTTTTCTTGCCCAGTTACCCCAGTATCCAGAGAGGGCGACCGAGGTATGTGATACGGTGATGAATTTTCTGAAAGATAAGGATATAGATAGATGGTATCGTTGCATAATGACTGACGCCTTTGTTACCCAGCTATCTCAATTACCAGATAAAGAGCAAGGAGCAATAAATGCGGTGTTGGCCTTGGTGAAGGATAAGAACGTCGATGTGCTGGTTTGTACGGAGCTAGCGTTCTGGATTACAGGGCTTCTCCAGTTGCCTCAATTGCTGAATAAATGGGAAGAAGTGTTTGAAGCAGTGATCACCTTGCTAAAGAATGAGTATGATGAAAGCCGTTACAGGATGGTAAAGGCTTTTGTCGCACGGTTACTCGTACTGTTGCCGAATAAACGGGAAGAGGTATATGATAAATTGACAGCCCTGCTGAAGAATAAGCATATCCATGCGTGGTATCGCTGCGAGCTGGCTAAAAGATTTGTTGTCGATCTGTTTCCCGGCTTACATGATATATTACCGAATAAAATGGGGGAGATACATGATGCAGTGCTGGCCTTGATGAAAAATGAGGCCATAGATAAAAAGGCTCGCTGCATACTAACTAATGCTTACGTTACCAAGTTACCAGATAGAGAGGAAAAAGTGTTTGAGGCAGTAATCACCTTGCTGAAGGATGAGGACGTAGATAGTAGGGTGCGTGCTGAGCTGGCAATGAAGTTTGTCGCCCAGTTGCCGAGTAAGGTGAATGAGAGATGTGATATAGCCCAGGCTTTTGTTACCCAGTTACTCAAATTTCTGAATAAAAAGAAACAGAGATTCGATACGATAATAGATTTGTTGAAAAATAGTGGCGTAAAAGGTGAGGTTCTGTGCAAGCTGGCAAAGGCTTTCATCACCCAATTACCTCAGTACCCAGATAAGGTGAGCGAGGCATGCGATGCAGTGCTGGCTTTGCTGAAGGATAAAGAAGTAAGTGGTGATATCCTCGCTAATTTAGCTGAAGATTTCGTTACCCAGTTACCCCTGCTGCCGAATAAAGGGGGAAAAGTGTTTGATGCGGTGCTAGCATGTCTTAAGAATAAAGATGTAGACAGTGTGGTTTGTTACAAGCTAACTGAGAGTTTAGTTGCTCGGTTACTCCAGTTGCTGTCTAAAGTTGAGGTGTTTAATATAGTAATAACTTTATTGAAAAATAGTGGCGTAAAAGGTGAGATTCTGTGCAAGCTGGCAAAGGCTTTCATCACCCAATTACCTCAGTACCCAGATAAGGTGAACGAGGCATGCGATGCGGTGCTGGCTTTGCTGAAGGATAAAGAAGTAAATGGTGACATCCTCGCCAATTTAGCTGAAGATTTCGTTACCCAGTTACCTCTGCTGCCGAATAAAGGGGAAGAGGTGATTGATGTGGTGTTGGCATGTCTTAAGAATAAAGATGTAGATGGTATGATTTATTGCAAGCTAGCTGAGGGTTTAGTTGCCCAGTTACATCTGTTGCCGAATAAAAGGGGAGAGATGTTTGATTTGGCATTGGACTTGCTGAAAGATGGGCATATAGAGGGTTTTTTTTCGTGTCCAGCTGGCAAAGGCTATCGCTGAGCAGTTACCTCAGTTTCCAAATAAGAGGGAGAATTTTCTAGACATATTACTTGATAAAGATATGTATAATCGATGCTTACTGACAGACATGAATATTCCGCTTTACTTAATTCTTGATCGTTATAATGATAATGAAGATGTCCGCGAGTATCTGATAAAACAATTATTAAAACAGCGCATCTTGCTCATTGAACGTGAAGGGAAGGTATGGGTAATGCAAGCTGGGCAGACCAAACCGTTGGAATTATCGCCAGAATTATCGGCATCGTTTGAGAAAATTAAACAGGATATGAAATTCTGCCGTTTAGCAATGGATGATATGCAAGAGACACAGCGCTCTCAACCTCCACAGTGCTTATTTACAGCGATGACTCCCTAGCGCACCTCATAGCATCAACAAAAAGATTTTTTTAAGACTCAGCCCTATTGAGCAGAGCATAAAAATCTAAGGGGCGCGTGTCGAGTAAGCCGGTCAACATTACTGCAGCCATGTATCAGCAATTTTAAATTTTCAGTATAAAAATAGCTCATATTTACTTTTTCTATGCAAGAAATGGGTATTGGTAGTGAGAAACTAAGGTAGTTAATCAATGTTTTTGCTATTTTGTTAAGCTGCCGTTTATTCAAAAAGCTGTTTTGTTATCGCCTCTTTGCAATTGACCACTGGTTTGGTAGTATGAGGTGTGCACACATAGCAAGAGGCGCAGAGCATATATTGTCCGCTTAGTAGGATGGCATTGAAGGAGTCAGCGTATGTTACCAACTGCAGCACAAGTGAGAAAAGCAGATGAGTATATGGCACAAGCCAGCGAAAAGACAAACGCCAAGAGTCAGTTTATTGTTTATGGCCGTGCTTGGAAGCTATTGAAGCATCTGGATGATCCGGCGTATTATGCTAGGCAGCGAGACTGTTTAACAAAATTAATCACTATTTGCCGTCAGATAACATCTTGGGATGATGCGGAACGTGATGCGGTTATTGCAAAATATCAAACTGCGCTAGACAAACTGCCGCCGTTGCTGTCACCAGAAGAAAAAGCCTTGTTGACAAAAGTACGTTGTCTTATAGAGGAAGGGATGACAAGTCATCATGATGCGGATAGTCAGTTTTTTGCCTATCAGCAAGCTTGGAAGCAATTAAAAAAACAAGAAGCACCTGCGCTGATCCCAACGATGCGCGATTGTTTAGAAAAATTAATCGCTGTTTGTCATCAAATGACAGACTGGGCAGATACAGAGCGCAATGCAGCGATTCAGAAATATCAAACCATTTTAGCCGGATTGTCGGAATCAGCATCAACACCGTTGGCAAATACTACTGTGAATCAGATACCTTCTATCGCAACTCCTGCCGGCTCTGTGGATGAGCCAGTCGAGATAGGCCCAGCTTCCCTCTCGGCAGCGCCAGAGTTAACACCGAAGATAACAGCATTATTTTCAGTGGTGCCATTTGCCAATACGGAGAAGCTGGTGCAGGCGTATCAATTGCAAAAGCATCGTTGCTTGCAACATCCTGAGGATGAGCTGGCCAAACAACACTTGCATGACATTGAAGATATTATTCAGGATAACATAATTGCACATGAAATGACATTAAGTGAATCGTCGCTAAAACAGAGCGTTATCTTATTGGGCGCAGGCTTAAGTAATAAGACCATGCAACTACTGATAAAGCAGTTGTTTAAGCTCATTGCTGACAACCCGTTAGATTTTTTGGATGAATCTGCCGTAACTAAGCTAGGCCTGATGAAAGCAGAGGACAAGTTAACGGAGACGCAATTAAGACAAATAACGTCATTGTTAGTAAAACAAATGCAAGGCTTGCATGCCCCGGACATTGCGATGATGTGCCTGGTGCTCAATACATTGTACCAAACATTAGCTGCGATGATTAGTAAACAGGTAATCCATGTGAGTCAGGCATTACACTTGGCCCCGATTAAAGCGGCGCTGCATAATTTAAAGCACCGATTGCAAGCTATCGACACACAGACAGAAGATAAAGTGGCGCAATGTCAGTGGATAGATATCGGTGCGACCGTTGAGTATGCGTTGGAGAGTTTGACGCACTTTACCGCGGAGGAAATGCCGTGGCAACAACGCGCGCACTATGCCAGAATCACTGGTACCTTGTTGCTACAGGCTGCGGGTATTGGTGACGCTGTTATAGGCGCAGTGAGTGACCCAGATGCTTCCATCGGTAGTGCGATAAATGCAGCGGTGGGATTATTACAACATTTGTGGCGACACGCTGGAACAATCTACCGTTACTGCCATTGCAACCAGCCCTATTTTACTGCGTTAAAAAAATGGCAGGCACACTTTATCGGCGAGGTATTACCGCAATACTCATTGTGGGACAATGCGTTGATGTCCCTGAGACTGCCAATTGAAGATAATGATAAAAGCCGGTTATGGCTGAAAAATAGCAATGCCCAAGTGGGGGTCATGCGCACATTAATGGCAGTTTATGATATGCCCATCCAAGGGATAGAGATGCCGGCGACAAAAGCGACCTTGCAGAAAAAGACAGTGCAGTTATTAATCAACTATTACCAACAGTCAATAAACCAGCCAGAGGCCAGTCATCAATTGGTGCGTTTAACTGCAGCGCAATATTTGTTGTCTTTACAACCGCAACTCAGTACGTTACAGACAGAGCTTATCAACACACTAATCACACTGGCCGATCGTAAGTTGCTTAAGATGAGTGAAGTCACGCAGACGATAGCGGATGAACCACGAGTTATCACGATTGATTCACCCACGAATATTGCATTGCAAGGCTGGCGTCAACGTTACCCCGATGATGAAGCGTTGTATCGGTTATTAAGGAGTTATCCAACACTGCCAGCGGAGGAAAAAGGGGGATTTCTTCAGTGTATGCAGGAATTTGTTAAAGATGGCAGCACAAAGCAGCTTTCTTATTGGGGCCGTGAAGTGATTGCTGCGCTGGGTGAGGAGCTTACTTCTGCGATTAGGCGGCTACCGACGTGCAGCGATCCTGCTGGTCCGGTGAAACTTACGTTTGCTGGTATCATGGCAGCGGCTCGCGGCAAAATTATTGCGCATAAAGAGGGTATTGATGAGGCTAAGCGGATTAAAATGGCGATGTTACGAGAGCACTTGGGGCTTTTGAGTGATATGGCGACTAAGCATGGCCTGTTTGAGCGCTGGGAATCGCAAATGGATAAATGGCGTATCGGTGAGTTAATTGCAGCTGGAGTCATTGAAGCGACTGTCGCGCCGATCATATCGCCACATGAAGTCGATGTTGAAATTTTATCTGGCCAGGCAGAGACAGCAGTGCTTGCAGCTAGCACAATGGAAACTCAGCCGCTAGTAGTGCACCGCAGTGACACGGTTTCACGCGGTGCTGGCGCAGCAGCTGCTGCACCGCATCCCTTCGCGAGTTATAGCCAGGTTGATAATTCGACTATTTTCATTTTTGGTCATTTATCAGTTGATCCACAATTTCCGATTGATACGTTATTAGATAAGCTAGCAGCGTTACTGAGGTCAAGTCGTCAAGGGTTGTCGTTAGAATTAATGCAGCTTGCGGAGCGATTTAGCGCGTCAGGGACATCGGAGCGGGCGCTGTATTGCTATGCGGCGGCGTATTGTGTCCATTTACAAGACCAATCTCCTTGTCCGCCAACGCTAGTTCCTTGTATAGAGCGGTTACTGAACACGTTAGCGGACACCGGTTTTGCAACAGATGCAGGGCTGCGCTGTATGCAAAAACCTAACAATGTTGAAGGGGAGACATGGCTACATTATTTTATCACGACGTATCCGGCTCCTCATTTGATTGATTATTTGCTTAACCAACAACAATACCGGTGGCAGTTACAGGCACATTACCGGGGTAAGACACCCCTGATGCTGGCGATACAATCGGGAGATGATGCGCTATGTAGACAATTGCTGGCTCATGGAGCAACGACGGCGGGTTGCGATGGTGCTGGCAACACGTGTTTACATTTAGCTTGCCAGCAAGGATTCAGCAAGGTGATACCAGATTTACTAGCGGCTACTAAGCCATTAAGCATGGAAGTGGTGGGTCCACTCAATACGGCAGGAGATACGGTACTGCATGCATTGTGTGTATCGGGTTGCCATGAGTGGGGCTGTTATGAAGACATACTCAGGTATTTTCCATCGGCCGTCAATCAGCGCAACCTTGCGGGCTATTTTCCGTTGCAGCTTGCAGCTTGTCATGCACCGTTAGAAATTTTTACTGAGTTACAAGCAAAGACAACGGTGGTGCTCAGTGCTGGAGAGGATGGGAAAACGTGTTTACATTTAGCGGCGGAGTTTGGTAATGCGGCTATTGTGAGGCTTTTGGCGACTCAAGGTGAAGTGAATGCGTTAGATAGAGCACAGTGTACTCCCTTGCATCTCGCTGCCCGAGTAAGGCAGCTGGGACATGGGCACAATGTAGACGATTATCGACAGGTGTTTATTGCATTGCTGCAGCACGGGGCGGATGAAACCTTGACGAACGGTCAAGGCCAGACGGTGCGTGATATGGTGTTACAATGTCAGGAGATACAGGCGGTTTTTGAACAAGTGTGGGCGCAGTTGGCACCGCAGCGTTTGCTGCAACGTTGGCAGACGCAGTGTGCGGCGTATTATACCCAGCCGTCATTTGTGAAAAAGCGCTTATTTGATACGGATTATTTTTCCTTAGCCGATTATTTTGTCAATCTTCAGCTAGTAAAAGAAGTGAAACGGTCAGCCAGTGCGTCTACAACCAATCAAAACAAGCCATTAATTCGGCCTTTGCGAGAACGCGATAGGGATCTTGAAGGCAAAAAGACAGCGATTGCATTATCTGACATATTTAAGCCGGCACAGTATCAAGATACGCAAGATATGCTGCCTGGGGCGGTAAATACGGTGGTGGTGTCGGGGGCTGCGGGTGTTGGCAAGACGACATTGAGTGATTATATCGCCTACCAATGGGCGCTTGCGCAACAAGAGCAAGGGATATCAGGATTATGGTCAGATTTTGATGCGGTGCTGATTATTCATTGTCGCAGTTTGCATCCAGAGACATTGGGGCCAGATATCCAGGAATGGGATATCGTGCAGTTACTACGTCGTGCGTGCTGGGGTGAATTGGAATTATCTATCGCTGAGGCGAAGCAGATATTGTCAAGACTGCGAGAAAAACCAGCTAACTGTTTGCTTATGATTGAGGGTTTAGATGAACTGCCAACGTTTGCAAGAGGTAGCGCTTGGTATAAATTACTGGTTCAATTGTTTCGCTTACCGTTTAAGAAGCTAGTGACAACGCGTCCGTATGCAATAGCAAATTTACAGCAGTGGTTGCGCTATGATGGACTGATAGAGATCCAGGGGTTTTCAGAAAAAGATGTTTCCGTATTTTTCAAACATAATTTAAAAGATACGGAAGAACCAGCGCTGCTTATTGAAAAATTAAAACAGAACAAAGATCTGTGGTCGATAGCACACATTCCCATCAATGCGTATTTATTAAAAAGCTGGTGGCAAACATCCTGTCGACACAAGAGGCAGGTTGAGTTGACGCAATTATCGGTAAGTGAGCTGTATTTATCGCTGATTGTGAATGTATGTCGACGCTATCTAGAGCGGGATGGTTGTTTAGATGAGAATGCGCTATTAGATGACGTGATTATATTGAAAGATCCAGTCATCAATCTATTATTACAGACCTTAGGTTGTTGGGCATTTGAAGGCTTACGGCAAGACACCACACAACTATCCATCCGTTGGTTAAAAGGTATCGAAAGTGCAGAAGAAAACCCCACATTGTTAGCGGAGAATAGGCTACCTTTCATTAAGGTACAATACTTGAAAACATTAGGGTTATTAAAAAAAATCGGAAAAGAGATAAACAATCAACAATCCTATGAGTTTCTCCATTTGTCATTTCAAGAATTTTTAGCGGCCTGGGTGATCAAAGATTATTTATCTTGTGGGACAGAGGCTCAAAAGCTATCTGTCGGTAAGGTGATCAAAGCTTACAAATATCACCCAAATTTTACCCTGGTCTGGCCTTTTGTAGCGGGGTTGTTAAAGCCATATCCGGATGCGCAAGAAACTTTTTTTCAATTACTCTTGCAAGCACCAAGAGATTGGGTGGGGGTTGCTGAAGAAGATTTGTTCATACGTTGTCTTGAGGCCAGTTTGTCACTAGACAACAGCATCGAATTACTAGAAGGAAAGCAACAATCTCTGATGCGTTTTATTGACCAGCGATTGAAAAAGCTACATGCGATGCCTGACAAGTTACAAGAGCGTTTTCAAGACATATTAAAACCTTGTTATCAAATACAGAGATGTCTATTCGATAGTATTGCTACTTTACTTGTAGATAACAAAGTGAAAAAATCTGTTCGCGTTAGTTTTGCCTGGAGCTTAGGCGCATATATCTCACAGGATTTTGACAAAATGGATACAGTATTAGCGTTAATCAAAAATGAGGATTTGGATGAGAGCGTTCGTTATGCGCTTGTCTGTAATTTCGCTAAGTGCCTCTCTCTGGATTCTGGAAAATTGGACACAGCGTTGGCGCTAATGAAAGATGAGGGAGTGAATATGGACACTCGTGTCGCATTTGCTAGTAAATTAGCCGCACAAATTTTACAATGTTCTAGCAAACTGCTGGATGAGATCTTATTGCTAATTAAAAATGAGCAAGTGAGTAGACGGGTTCGTTATCAGCTTGTCGATGATTTCATCAAGCGTATCTTTCAGGATTCCGACAAACTGGATGTAGTGTTAGCATTAATCAAAAATGAGCAGGTAAATAGAAAGACTCGTATCATGTGTGCTCGTAGCTTAGCTCAGCATATTCCACAGGATTCGGATAAAGTAGATACGATGCTGACGTTGATCAAAAATGACGAAGTGAATGAGGCAGTTCGCATCACGATTGCTTGTGTATTAGTTAGGCGCATCCTGGGAAAGAATCAGGTCTTTTTATCGTTAAAAAAAGAGAAAGTGGCTGAAAAGTCTCGTGTTGCATTTGCCTGGGATGTAGTCATGCATATCTCCGAGAACTCAAAGAAAATAGATGCAGTGTTTTCATTAATCAGAGACAGAGTGCTAGACACAAATGATAGTATCGCACTTGCCTTTAGCTTGGTCACATATCTCTCCCAGAACTCTAACACAGTGGATGCAGTATGGATACTTCTTGCAAATGAGCAAGAGAGTCAGAGGGCTCGCCTCACACTTGCTCATGGCTTAGTTAAGCATATCCTGCAAGATTCTGACAAAATGGATATCCATGTAGTGTTTTCATTCCTCGAAAAGGAAGCAGTGAAGGAGAATATTCGCATTGTGCTTGCTCGTGGTTTAGCTGCGCATATATCACGAATTTTTGAAATGGATGCGATATTAGTGTTTCTTGAAAACGAAGCATTAAATAAAAATGTTCGTGCTGCGCTTGCTAGTCGCTTAGTCTTAGATAATCTCCAGGCCTCTGACAAAATGGGTGTGGTTTTAGCGTTCCTTGAAAATCAAACAGTGAATAAGGATGTTCGTGCTGCACTCGCCAATTGCTTAGCCTTAGATAAATTTCAGGCTTCTGACAAACTGAATGCAGTGTTGGCGCTCTTTGAAAACGAAGCAGTAAATAAGGATATTCGCATTGCGCTTGCTAAAAATTTAGCCAAGTATTTATACCAGCACTGTGAAAAACAGGATATAGTGTGGATGTTACTCAAAGATGAAGGAGTGAATGAGAATGTTCGTTCTAAGCTTGCTTATCATTTTGTCAGTCATATTTCTAGCGACTTTGAGAAAGTGGATGCAGTATGTAAGTTGCTCGCAAATGATAAAATGAATGGAAAGGTTCGTATTAAGATTGCTCTTGGCTTAGTTGATTCTATATCTCAGGCTAGATATACTTCTCTGGATTATGATAAAGTGGATGCAATATGGGCGCTACTTATTGATAAGAAGACAGACAAGTACGTATTTAGCTGTATCCGGATCCGGCTTGCCTATGAATTAATTAGGCGCATGCCTATGAGTTCTGACAAACTAGATGTGATCTTGAATTTTCTGACTAATCAGAAAGTAAATGAATATATACATGATAACTTTGACATTGAAGAAGCCCATTTTGATTTCTATTCAATCCGAAGTTATCTTTTGGATTTGCTCGATATTGTCGATAATTTATCTGCAAATATTCTTCCGGGTTGTGAAAAAAAAGTGGATACGATATTGGCGTTACTTGAAAATGAGCAAGTGAATGAACACGTTCGTGTCGCATTTGCTCGTGGCTTAATCATGCATCGCTCTGGAGTTTATAGGAAAATGAGTACGTCGAAGAAGCTGCTCAACAGACAAGTAAAGAAAGAGATTCGTGCCACACTTGCTAATAAAATGGATAAGGTTTTGGCCTTAATCAAAAATAGAAAAGTAGAGAAGGAGATTCGTGTTTTGCTTGCTAGGAACTTAGTTTTATGTGTCTCACAAGACTCTGATAAAATGGATACGGTATTGGCGTTACTCGACAATGAAGAAGAGAATAAGGAAGTTCGCATTACAATTGCCCTTGGCTTAGTTATGCATACTACTCAATATTTTATCAAAATAAATGCAATGTTGAGATTGCTTGCGTATGAAGATATGACTGTAAGCGATCGCGCTCAACTTGCTCGTCGCTTAGTTCCGCACTTATCCAAGTGGCCAGAGAAAATCAAACTATTTTTAAAAGGGATATTACTTAAGAGTCATCATGATAACGTTGATATATCCTCTGATATTGATATCCCTGCTTATTTAATCGTCCCCATTTATGAACAAACCGATGCAAAAGGTCGTCGTTATATAATAAAGCAATTATTAAAAAATAATGTTGTTCTAGTTGAACAGCAAGATAAAATTATGGTAATCGAAGCAGGACAAGTTAACAGCTTATCATTAGCGTCATCGGCTATTAAACGAATAAAGCAAGATTTATTTGATGAATATGATGTAGGTATCGATCATTCAGCAAGTTTGTTACCTGAATATAGCTTAATCTCTAATTCTCAGGCAGCAAATTTATCTTCTTCACAAGATTGTGAGGTAATAATAGAAAGTTCTTCGGAAATTGGCACTAATGGAGCAGGATTTCACAATGCAGGTTGCCCTAAACAGGCCCATTAGCCGAGCTATCAGTAGTTGTTCAGTTAACTACACTTCAGCAATACTAATCTTACCTCATTTTAGCGGGCAATCAGCCTTACAAAAATTACTCTACATATTCAAACACAAAAGAGATCACATAGCCAATGGCAGTATGCCTTTTTCTTTGATTATAGTGTCCTTCAATGTCTAGTTGGAGAACAAATAGACTATCCATGTTGAGCTCTTGTGCGATATCGTTTACGAGTACTTAGGACATCTTAGGACAAACACTAGTGTGTTGATTATAGAGCAACTTAAGAAAAATATATTAAAATCATAACCTGCTTTATACAGGCACAATGTCGATGATAAACATTAGGTAAAGGTACTATGCTTATTTTCTTTTTCCATTCATGCCAAGTGTGCTAAATGCTTTAGTACTTGTATCCGGAAAGTTGGTTGCTGCTATAGGCTGTTTTCCAAACAGATTAAAACGAGACATTGAAGTTTGCTGTTGTGATGGGGTAGTCCATTTTCTGGCAGCGCCAGAAATTAATACGCTAATACTCGCTGCTAACATTGCGGCGCTTCTGTGGCGGTTTGCTCTTTTAATAGCAGGGCTTAATGCAGAGATTTTGGCAGCTATAGCTCTAGCGTGAAATGAATAAGAACGCCTCTGCTGCCTAAGAATTTGTAATGGAAAGTCTGCCTTAAATTTTTCTACTTTTCCTGATGGATATTTATTTTTGTGTTTTTGTGAAAGCGCAGAAAGTACCGCAAGCATAGGATTAGAGTAACTAGCTGTATTACTACCTGCAAACAACAATCCTATGGAGTTTCTTGATCCACATTTAACGATACAGCAACCAGAGTCTCCGCCTGTTGACATATTTGTTGTTTGAATTTGGTTTTTAAATGCTAGTGTGCTCATTGGGTATTCTATATTGGTTGAAAAACTTGTAGATATAATTTCACCTGTCGTATATTCAGTTGTCCTACCAAATTTTTCAACTTGCATGCCAATAGCCGGTTCAACAATTTCTGTGGGCTGTCCAATACGTTTAATGTAAGGTGATACAAAAGATCTCCAATTGTTACCGCCACATACTAGCGCGATGGCAGCATCGACATAATTAAATGTTGAGGCTTGCAGTAGAATCCAACGATGCAAGGTCGCGATGGTGTTGGTATCAACTCGACCAAAATCGTGAGAACCAGGCTGAGTAATTTTATCACCAGCAAAAGCTGTATTATTCGCAGCTATTACGTGGTTATTGCTTAATATAAACGCTTTGCCAACATGGGGTTCTTCTGTGTACTCAAGCAATAGCCCTAAAGTTCCAGCAGAGATATCAGAGTGGCTAATACTATATCCACATAGGCTGGGTCTATGTTTTAATGTTGTGCGGTGGGTTGTACTAGTTGTTTCGGGTAAATCATCGATAGCGCTTGGGATTTCACTTTGTTTTTCGTGGATAGGTGTTGCGTTTAATGCCTCAATCTTTCCTTCTTTAACGATAGTGATGCGGATATGCTTATCTTCGTTCTCTTGATCCGAGTGGATAAGAACTTCATCTGGAATGACAGACTCTCCATGGTCATGAGTACGAGAATAAGCATCGATAGATATGACACCTACTTGCACTGCATAATTACCTGTTTGTTTTCCAAATGCATCACGTTCTGCAACCACACCAACAGAAACAACATTGGGATCTAATAGAGCTTTATCTTCAATTTCTTGCTGTGCTTTTATAGCATCCTCATAAGTAATAGCCATTTTAAGTGTACTCCAACTAACCTTGAAAGAAATTATTAATAAAGCATGTTTAAGTAATATGCCAGCCCAGAAACTTTATGTTGTAACAAGTTTACTTAGCTATATTTTCACACTTAAGTCTTATTAAATAATCTCTAATTTTAACATAAATTGAAACCCAAAATCAACCTTTGTGCAGCGCAAAACCATATTTCACTCTCTATTTGGACAATCAATAATGTGCTACAAAAAGTATCACTCTACATCGCCTGTCTCAACTTGCCTTTCATACTATTTTGCTATGAATGCAAGCGAGCAGGGTTGGGTGAAAAATGTCTCATAATTGCCAATTTTTTCGCTGCATTGTTTTGCCGGATTTGATAGTTATCTTCTTTATACTCGCTTATAACGGCTTAGTAATATTGAAAACTGCTATAACATTATCGTTTATATGATATTCCCGCTCAATTTCAATCAGTGTAAGCAAACCCGATTACTGACTGGTTAATCTTTAATTGGTTTTTCTTTTGCACTTTGATATCGCTCTCGTAAATTAACGTCGATATAACGATCAGTAGTTTGACTGCTACCATGACCAGCGTTATCTCGTAAATGCTCTCTTGGACGACGTTTTACATTATCAGAAATTCCTGTATGCCGTAACCAGTGAACAGTAGCGTATAAATCACCAACTTCCTCTTCTAATCCTTCACTAAACATACGTTCTGCTGCTAAATCAAAGCATATTTGTACAATATTTCCAACTTGATTAGTGCTGATCATGCTTTTAGCACAACCAGTTAGTATTAATGGCATTTGTTCATTTGGTGAGGGCAGGAGTGATAATCCTAAATGTTTTCACCAACGTTTTAATGTGGTAAGCATCGAGCGACTCACAGCTATTTGTCGTTCTTTATTGCCTTTGCCCACAGTCGTAAACCACCAAAGACCATGGTGATCACGTTTAAAATCATTCATTTTAGGTGACCATCGATCGGTAATGATTAACTCAGAAATACGTAAATATATCAAATACAGTGCTGAAAAAATAAATAGTGTTCGCTCATGTCGCTCGTCTTTCTTCGCCATTAACTTCGAAGTTTCTATAACAAATGACCATGTAGTAGCAGTCGTTCCACTTTACGCCGGTAAGCATTAAAGGTAGCTTTGTTGTCCTTGTGTGCATACAAGAAAGCATGAGCTCAGAGATAATCATTTTCGAAGTCTTGGTATGCTTTGAGGTGTGAGGGCAGGGTGGCATTGAACTCTAGGTATTCAGCCCGATGGAAGATAGGCAATACAGCTCTCACATTTGTTTGTTTTAATTTCTTACTCATTAGCGCCTATTGAAAATTTAAATAATCAAGCATTTGCTAACCAAACATTGCTTCATATTGCCCCATCTATCAAACAACAGTCAAACAAAGCAATATGCATAACAAACTGATAAATAATGAATTTCTGTTTTTTTATTTGGTTTTTTCTCCTTTCTATCAAACAACAGTCAAACAAATATTACGCCCACCATGGGATATACTTTCGAGCTTTTGCACCCACTGACTCATCTTTACAGCGAATAAGGCTGGCTTGTACCGTTTTTTATAATCTATTTATAACTATAAGGCATAGAAAATTCTTCAAGTAACTCTTGCTCCCCCGATTTGACTTCTTCTTTAATAGTAGCGTTGTCTTCACCTTCATATGGAATTTTTCTTGACCCTATTTCCCACATAACAAGGGCTAAACTGTATACATCGCTTTTTGTTGTACGTTTAGCACGAAGCTTCATGATCTCCAGAGCTTTATAGCAGTTTTCAATATTACTAAGCCATTATAAACTTCGTCTAACCCGCGCTTGCTTTGGTCTTCAAAAGCTTATTTACAGTAATTGAACCTCACTTTTGAAACCGCGCAAGCACGTGTTATACTCGCTTATAATGGCTTAGTAATATTGAAAACTGCTATAAATGCAAAGGTACCAACACGAGCATTAGTATTTTGTGCTTGAGTGGATTGTGTTCTTGTTCTAGATAAACTAAAATAACAAAGCTTAGCGTTTTCGAGCTGATTTAAAAGTACATTTTCCGTAACGCAGCCTATAATAGAAAAATGCTCTAAAAAAGACATCTTTACCTCTTCTATTTTGCCTGTAGAAGGAAATTTGATCAGATTTACAGGTAAAAAGCAATTAATTGCTCAAAATGGTAAGATATAGTCTTAGGCTCCATGTGGCTTGTGGTTGCATTTAACGAGGAGGCTCAAATCTTGGCTAAATGACAGATGAAAGTGTTATCGCGCTTTACTTAAAAAGCTAGTTGATTTTGGCTTAATCAGGATATAATACGTGTATGTGTCAACAAGACCAGAATAGTTTTTATGCAAATTTTAAAAAATACAGCAACAACATTAGATTTCTTAATTGAGCAAAGCAAAGTGAATATTGATTTTGTTCTCTTAGCGCTACTAATGTTACTCATTATTCACACTGTCAATGCGATGCTGGGTTATCGTTTGACCCGCTTAGGTATTATGCCTCGGTGTATTTTCGGAATGCCGGGTATCGTGCTTAGTTCATTGATACACTACGATTTTAATCATTTATTTTATAATAGTATTCCACTCTTTTTCTTATTAAATTTTGTTTTAATCCTTACACCGTCAATGTCGCATTTTTATTGTGTTACGGTAGGGATTGTTTTACTCAGTGGCAGTGCCATTTGGTTATTTGGTCGACGCGCTATTCACATTGGTGCTAGTAGTTTAGTGATGGGATATTTTGCTTATTGCCTAGCATATGCTTATTATCAAGTCAGTCTAATGACCATTTTACTCGCGATTGTCTTGCTATACTATCTGAGTGGTTTATTTTTAAATTTACTACCAGGAGGGAAGGATATATCCTGGGAAGGGCATGTATTTGGATTTTTAGCCGGCTTGATGACGGTCTACTTATGTGGATGATTCACCACTTTTAGCTAACTTATGCAATATTTTACTTAACTTATTATCTGAGATGCCTTCTGCAATGGTATGTAATAGAGAAGCAGAATGGGGTGACATTTTCATGCCATTTTTTCTTTTTACTTTCGCAGCAGGTTTCGGTGTATTTTCTGGATTAACGTAATACTCAATATGCTTTAAATTAGCAAATTGTGGATCTTTTCTTAATTTTTCGCGTAGATCAGGAATGCTAAAGCGTAACTTTGTTGCCCATGCTGGGCTATCCGTTTCAATCACTAAGCGCCCTTGATGAAAGTTAGCAATACGGCAGTGCTTAGCCAATGTTTTATCCAATGCAATTTGCAATGCTTGATTAATATCTGACAAATGATGATTTATCTCTTGTACAATATTATTACTTGATAGCGCTAAGTGCTTCAAAACGTGTTTTTTTGTTGATGTATCTTTAGACATAAAAAAGTTCGAAATGTTTGCTAGAAAAGTGTTAGTATATCACGTTTTCAATTATATTTTTCAACAGGCTAAGGTTTTTTGAATGTTAAATATTGTCAAGAGGTTGTTTGGTAGCCGTAATGAGCGTGTATTACGGAAATTGTATAAGATAGTAAGCCGTATTAATCTGCTGGAATCTGAAATTCAAGCCTTGTCCGATACTGAGCTTAGCGCAAAAACTGAACAATTCAAACAACGTTTAGTAGGTGGAGAAACTCTGGATGACTTATTGCCAGAAAGTTTTGCCGTCGTACGTGAAGTGTCTGTGCGTCTGCTCAATTTGCGCCATTTTGATGTGCAAATGATCGGCGGCATGGTGTTACACAACGGTAATATTGCGGAAATGTTGACCGGTGAAGGTAAAACCTTAGCTGCAACGTTGCCGGCTTATCTCAATGCACTAAAAGGTAATTCAGTACACATTATCACTGTTAATGATTATTTAGCACAACGCGATGCTGCTTGGATGTCGCCCATTTATGAATTTTTAGGCATGACGGTAGGCGTCAATATTCCCAATATGTCGCAAGAAGATAAACAAAAAGCGTATCAAGCAAATATTATTTATGGAACCAATAATGAATTTGGTTTTGACTACCTGCGTGATAATATGGCATTTTCGCTAGCTGAACGTGCACAACAGGATTTAAGTTTTGCCATTGTTGATGAAGTTGACTCAATTTTAATTGACGAAGCACGCACACCGTTGATCATCTCAGGTGCTGCAGAAGATAGTTCACAACTTTATATTAAAATTAATGCGTTAGTACCTAGCTTAAAAAAACAATTAGGTGAAAATGGTCCTGGTGATTACACATTAGATGAAAAATCGCGACAAGCTTTTTTGACAGAAGCGGGACATGCGAATATCGAAGCGGCGTTAGTTAAAGAAAATTTATTAACGCCAGGTGAAAGTCTCTATGATGCGCATAATATTATCTTGATGCATCATATCTATGCAGCATTGCGAGCACATACATTGTTTCATCGTGATGTTGAATACATCGTGCGAAACGATGAAGTTATCATTGTTGATGAACATACAGGCCGTTTAATGCCAGGACGTCGTTGGTCAGATGGGTTGCACCAAGCAGTCGAGGCGAAAGAAGGGGTTAATATTCAAAATGAAAATCAAACTTTAGCATCTATTACTTTTCAGAATTACTTTCGCTTGTATGACAAACTCTCTGGTATGACAGGCACAGCAGATACAGAAGCGTATGAATTTCAGCAAATTTATGGTTTGGAAGTTGTTGTTATTCCTTCTAATCAACAAGTTATGCGTAAGGACAATTCTGATAAAGTTTACATGACGGCAAAAGAAAAATTTAATGCAATTGTTGCTGAAATTAAAAGTTGCCGTGAGCGTCAGCAACCGGTGTTAGTAGGTACAGCCTCTATTGAAAATTCTGAATTGATAATGCAATTATTGCAGAAAGAAAAAATACCGTGTGAATTGCTTAATGCGAAGCAACACGCACGTGAAGCACAGATTATTGCACAAGCAGGGCAACCTGGAGCAGTGACCATTGCAACCAATATGGCCGGTAGAGGGACGGATATTGTCTTAGGCGGAAATGTTGATGCTGAAATCAAAGCCTTGAAAGAACCTTCTGAAGAAAAGATCAAAGCGTTGCGTGATGCGTGGCAAAAACGTCATGATATTGTCATTGCTGCGGGTGGATTACATGTTTTAGGAACAGAGCGGCATGAATCACGTCGTATTGATAATCAATTGCGTGGCCGCTCTGGACGGCAAGGTGATCCTGGCAGTAGCCGGTTTTATTTAGCATTAGAAGACTCTTTGTTGCGCATATTTGCCTCTGAACGTTTAACCAGTATGATGCAAAAACTGGGTGTTAAAGATGGCGAAGCACTAGAGTCAAAGATGTTATCGCGAGTCATTGAGAATGCACAGCGTAAGGTAGAAGGGCACAACTTTGATATTCGAAAACAATTATTAGAATATGATAATGTGGCAAATGAGCAACGTCAGGTAGTTTACTCACAACGATCCGATATTATGCGTGCTGATGACATCTCTGAAACTATACAAGTGATGATTGATTCTGTAGCGAGTCATGTTGTTGGCGCTTATATTCCATCAGAAAGTTTTGTTGAACAGTGGGATCAGGAAAATTTAACTCATGTATTAGAAAAAGAATTTTCTATAAAAGTAGATATTAATCAGTGGTTACAAGACGATGCTAATCTTACTGCAGAAACTGTATTGCAGCGTATAAAAGATAGTTTACATAGTACCTATAAACAAAAAGAACAAGAGATTGGTGCAGCAGAAATGCGGAATTTAGAAAAAACCATATTGCTACATAGCTTAGACTTATTTTGGAAAGAACACTTAGCAACAATGGATTACTTGCGCCAAGGGATCCATTTGCGCGGCTATGCACAAAAAAACCCTAAGCAAGAATATAAACGTGAATCGTTTGATTTGTTTTCTAACTTTTTAAAAACTATTCAGCGAGAAACTATCGGTGTTATTTGTCGGATACAAGTAAATGCGGCAGAGGCATTAATGCAAGCGGAACAAAAGCGTAGTCAAGCAGTACCACAGCCGATGACTTATCATCATGGTATGCAGAACATTTCACAAGAAGAAAAAAAAGTAAGTGATAATAGAGCTATCCCTATGCGTCGCAACGGTAAAAAAGTAGGCCGTAATGATCCTTGTCCTTGTGGCTCAGGCAAAAAATTTAAACATTGTCATGGGCAACTTTGACAACAACCTATGTTGTATAGGGCTAGTTGTAAATATGTGTAGCTGTATTGCTTCCGCAAAAATTTATTCAGCTTAACAAAGCAGATCAAGTTGATGTTAATCGGTAAGAAATGATTATGTGGGGTTAGCAATGCAGCATAACCCCACGTTATTGTTTAAATTAGCTTCACCGTTGAGGGGAAGGAGATAGATTCTCTTGCTGTTCTGAAGATGCTGTTTCATCAACGTCACTGACCAGAGCATCACCTACTCTGTAGCGAGCCTGTGTTTGTGCCGCCACTTCATCTGTAACCGCCCTTGTTACATCTACGATAGCCAGTCCATGGGCAAACTCAGGGCGTTTTAAAACGGATCGAGCAATCTCCTCAAATAACTCAACACCAACACCGGCTTGAACAGACTGTAGTACCGCTGTTGTACAAACGTGCTGTAAAGATGAGTATGGATTGTAATTATCAGTAGCCCCTGATGAAGCCGCGCCTCTGAAAAATTCTAACATTCCTTTTCCATAATAGGTTCCGTGTGGCGCTATTTCCGTCATGCTGAGGATCCTTTCTCCATTTTCAGTGTGTTTAATAACCGGATCCATCATCTTCAGCCAACATAATACAACTTCTCGAAAGTTTAATTCAGTAAATACTCGTATTCCTTGCTCGCTGACAGGACCATATTGAGCAATATCATGTTGGATAGAGCTATTTACTGCTGCCAATTCACGACTAAAAAAATTTCGTATGGCAGGCATCGCTGAGCGAGCTCTTTCAAGATCGTCTCCAACCATGATTCTCTGTCTATCCTCAAATTCGTTACGCTCTTCTTGGCTGAATGTTACCCCTGTCTGAATATGTTCATTAGTTTGACTATCCGACCTTGGAAACCAACTCATTTCGCCTTGTATTTGCGTTATTCCTTTCTTGTCGAGGTTTAATTCAGCAAGCAATTCCTGTACGTCTTTAGGAATAGTATTCATTTGTAACCTAGATGCAGCATGACCAAGAGGCTCAACCCTAACAGCAGAAGATCGGTCAGCAAATTTAAGTTTAGCTGTTCTCGAACTAATGCGCTCACGGTTACCATCGACAGTTGCTGAGGGTAACCAAGTGTATACGCTAAGACTGGGATGAGTTTGAAATGACGAATAACCTCTTCGTCCCACAGCGCTGCCTAAGGCAGTAAGTATTTGAAATCGTGGCATAATGACTCTCCTTTTTATTAGATGATTATGATACTTTTTTCTGTACTTATTTTATGTAGTTATTTCAATACGTTAATGCTGTTATTGTTTAGCGTCATTAGACCATGAAATATGTACTTTTTCTATCTTAACAGATTCTTCAGCTTGATGGTCAATACGCTCTTGCAATTTAGACAAAGAATCAAAAAGGCCATGAAGCTCTGCGCCTATTCCAGAAATACCTTTGAAATATTCTTTTGCTTTTTCAATATGTTTTGTTGCTTCATCCATTTGATTCTTACGAAGACATTGCTCAGCTAATTCCCGTTGTTTTGTCATGTTAAGATAATGATCTTGTGACTCAGCGGGTATATAGCTTGGAATATTTGATTTATTTGACATATGAGTAGTTCCCCTTATAAGATGTTTTAAGTATTTATGATTTTTAGCCTGTTGCAGAAAAGAAAGAGGACGATTGCGTTTATACATAGAAAGTACCTCCGCATGATTAATGACAAAAGTTAACGTATACATGACTTATTTCATGTCAATGATATAACATTTTTTAGACAAATGCAAGATAAATTTTACATTGTATAAAAAAAAATCACATATTGCCTGAAAAATATTAACAAAAAGCATCATCATCACTGTGTGTTAGTGAGTAAATGATAAGACAAAAGCATATGTTATGCATTGTTAATTCAGTGTTTTACAAAATATGTCGATTGTCATATGCAATGGATTATCATTGTCTTTCAGGTGGCAAAGATTCACATGTTGGTGCCGGAAAGTGGAGTCGAACCACCGACCTACTGATTACGAATCAGTTGCTCTACCAACTGAGCTATCCCGGCACAAAAACAAAGACGCTGATTATACCAAAGAATCTTAGTTGGCGACAATAATCGCTTTTTTTAGTGAAGTGCCCAATTTTGTTAAATGAGTATAAATTTTGTCACTTTTTAGCCAATTTTTAATAGACTCTGTTTATATATTTTACAATCGCAAGTGAAAGAAAAAAAAATATTATAAATAAAATCAATTGGTTAACTCTATTCAAGTGCAAAAAATCACTGTGTTTAAAAAACAGGCATTCATATTGTATTACACTTAATAGGTAGATAGTTTCTTTGGGAGGAAAACAATGAATGTAAAAGAAAGGTGTCAACGCGGATTCACGTTGATAGAGTTAATGATTACGATTGCCATCGTCGGTATTCTGGCGGCAATTGCAATTCCATCCTATGTCAGTTACACAGAAAAAGCACGTTTTTCAGAAGTAGTACAAGCAGGTGATGGTTTTAAAAACTATGTTGCGCAATGTGCACATTCAACCGGTGGCATTGCCGCAGGTTCCATTACTAGCTGTGCCAGTGGGACAAACGGTGTACCTGCGAATCCAGGTACTATTGGATGCACCGATAGTGTTTCTGTTGCCGCCAATGGTGTCATTACGGCAACAGGTGTGAGTGGTACCGGTTGCTTTAGTGCTGCATCTACAATTACATTAACACCAACAGTTGTGAACGGCGGTATTACCTGGGCAAGTGTGTGTTCTGATCCATCACTGTGCTAGCTTTATCGTAATATTGTTTTAAGTTGAGAAGCAAGAAGGCTGACGTCTTCTTGCTTCGTTAATTTGTAAAAAACAAAGTTAAATCAATTGATTAGAATAATTTGTGCTCACATTTAAAAAAAATGGCGCTGTTCAGTGCTAGCATTGAGAATCAGTGTTTTTATGAGTTGATTTTTATAATTAGCTTGACTCAAGGCGATGCTGAGAGAAAATTGCTGTATAGTTATAAAAAAACAGCCAATTCTCCCTACAATTGACTATTATATAGTGAGGAGAAGATAAAGATGGTACAGAAAGCAAAGACAGGATTAAATGGCTTAGCACAGCGTTTAGTGGCGGATAGCTTATTAGATGAAGTCCAAGCTCAACAAGCGTCTCAACGCGCTGTAGATGAAGGTAAATCATTTATCTCCTACATTGCAGAAAAAAAGCTTTTATCGTTCAAAGATATTGCTTTCGCTGCTGCGCAAGATTTTGGTCTACCACTTATTGATATTTCTGCTTTTGATTTTGATTTAATTCCTCATGAATTTGTTTCAGAGAACCTGGTTCGAAAACATCATGCCTTACCAATTTATCAGCGCGGTGTTCGTCTTTATATTGTATTGTCAGATCCAACAAACTTGTCCGCATTAAGCGATTTTAAGTTTCATACCGGGATTAATACACATGCTGTTTTAGTGGAAGAAGATCAGTTAGATAAAGCAATTGAAAAAGTATTAGAGGCACGAGAAACAGCACCGTTAGATGAATTAGAAGATACCGATTTAGATTTACTCGATGTTTCTATGGGCATTGAAGAAACACCGGAGGAATCGGATGCTGATGGTGTTGAAGATGCTCCTATCGTTCGCTTTGTACATAAGATTATTCTTGATGCCATTAAACAATCTGTATCGGATATCCATTTTGAACCTTATGAAAAAGTTTATCGCATTCGTTATCGCCGTGATGGTATTTTATATGAGGTAGCAGTTCCTCCCATTAAGCTGGCTAGCCGGATTACAGCACGTTTGAAAGTGATGTCACGCTTGGATGTCTCTGAGCGCCGTATTCCACAAGATGGACATTTTAAAATTCTGTTATCAAAAACACATAATATTGATTTTAGAATTAGTACACTGCCGACGATATTTGGTGAGAAAGTCGTTTTGCGTGTATTGGATCCAACCAATGCGACGATTGGTATTGATGCTTTAGGATTTTATCAAGAGCAAAAAGACATGTTTTTAAATACTATTCGTCGACCGCAAGGAATGGTATTAGTGACAGGGCCTACCGGTAGTGGTAAAACAGTGACACTGTATACTGCTTTGAATATGATGAAGAATGCAGAAACCAATATATCGACCGTAGAGGACCCAGTTGAAATTAATGTGACAGGAATTAATCAAGTTGCTGTAAATAATAAAGTAGGGTTAGCGTTTTCTAATACATTAAGAGCCTTTCTGCGCCAGGATCCTGACGTCATTATGGTAGGGGAAATACGTGATTTAGAAACAATAGAAATTGCTATACAGGCAGCACAAACAGGACACATGGTATTGTCAACGCTGCATACAAACAGTGCGCCAGAAACATTAATTCGAATGTGTAGTATGGGAGTACCAGCGTACAATGTGGCATCGACGGTGAATTTAGTCATTGCACAACGATTAGCAAGATTATTATGTAAGCAATGTAAAATTAAAAAAGAAGTGCCAGAGAAATTTTTTCAAGATAAAGGCATTGAGCCTGAAAAGTACAAAAACACAACAATTTATGGGCCAAATGAAGTCGGTTGCGAATATTGTAAAAATGGATATTCTGGACGAATCGGTTTGTTCGAAGTCATGAAAGTGACACCTGAAATTCAGAAAGCGATATTAGCGGATGCATCAGCGTCAGATTTGCTTGAGATTGCAGTGAAACAAGGTATGCTGCCATTAAGAAAATCAGGAATGCTGCGCGTGTTGGATGGAGAAACGAGTATAGAGGAAATTTACCGAGTAACGGTTGATTAACTAGTAGTTAAAGAATAATGAGTCCGCTGCTTGGTATCTCGTGAGAATCATGGTAGGGTCTATGGTAAAAGGTAAGGAAATCTATGCCAGCTAAAAGTAAAAAATTTGTTTTTCGTTGGGAAGGGCGAAATAAGAATGGTCAAACAATAAAGGGTGAAATAACAGCTATCAGCTTAATAATGGCTAAAGCAGAATTACGTAATCAAGGTATTACCCCTATTAAAGTTAAGAAAAAACCCAAGCCATTGTTTAGTTCACGATTATTTTCGCAAAAAATCACTAGCATGGAAGTGACATCATTTACCCGTCAGTTAGCAACGTTACTTTCCGCAGGCGTTCCATTGGTGCAGGCATTAGAAATTATTACACAAAGTGTTGAAAATCCTGCGTTAAACTATGTGGTTAATACGATTAAGTTGGATGTAGAGTCAGGCATGACGCTTTCTAGCGCATTAGTACGTCATAAAAAGTATTTTAATGATTTATTTTGCAGTTTAGTGGCAGCAGGTGAGCAATCGGGGCAACTCGATGTGATGCTAGATCAAGTGGCCAGTTATAAAGAAAAATTAGAGGACTTACATAAAAAAGTAAAAAAAGCATTGGTTTATCCCACTGCTATTTTAGCAATTGCCTTTGCAGTGACAGCGGGCTTACTTATTTTTATTGTGCCACAGTTTGAAAAAATCTTTTCAGGCTTTGGTGCTGAGTTACCGTTTGCAACAAGGCTGGTATTGTTTTTTTCCGGTTTATTGACTGAGCACTGGTTTATCGCTTTCAGTATGATAACTTGCCTGGTGATCGGATTTTTTCAGGCAAGAAAACGATCGACTACATTTAACAACTTTGTGCAACGCGCTTATTTACATATTCCTATTGTTGGCCTCATTTTACGCAAAGCAGCAATTGCTCGTTTTGCACGCACTTTATCCATTACCTTTGCTGCAGGCATGCCACTTGTTGATGCCTTGCGATCCGTTGCCGGTGTCACCGGTAATATTGTTTATTATAATGCGACACAGCACATTATTGATGGTGTCACTGCAGGTCAGCAAATGCAGCAAGCAATGTTAGAAACAGGTATTTTCCCCAATATGGCGGTTCAGATGGTAGGAATTGGTGAAGAATCGGGTTCGTTTGAATTTATGTTAGGAAAAGTGGCTAATTTTTATGAAAGTGAAGTCGATGCGTCTGTTTCGACCTTGAGTAGTTTATTAGAACCGATTATTATGGTCATCTTAGGTGTTTTGATTGGCGGTTTAGTCATTGCGATGTACATGCCGATCTTCAAATTAGGTGGTGTTATTTGAGTCAGAGCTTGTCAGAATTATCAGTATTGCTATTCGTTTTTGTTGCTATTTTTGGATTAATTATTGGTAGCTTTTTAAATGTAGTCATATATCGCTTACCACGAATGGTATTTCGTGAATGGCATCAAGAAGCACGGAATTATTTAGCAGAGCAGCCAGAACGTCCGGAGTTACCTAAGCGCTTTAATCTTTTCTTTCCATGCTCAACTTGTACTTATTGTAAGCAAGCTATTAAGCCTTGGCATAATATTCCTATTTTGAGCTTTATTTTTCTATGTGGGCGCTGTGCTTGTTGTCGTCAGCGTATTCCTTGGCGTTATCCGCTGGTTGAGTTATTAACTGCACTATTAGCAATGGCTGTTATTTGGCGTTATGGTTGGCAATGGCAAACGTGGCCTGCGTTGATTTTTACTGGTTATTTGTTAGTACTCTCTTTCATTGATATGGAACATCAATTTTTATTAGATGACTTAACACTAGGTTTATTATGGCTAGGCTTACTTGTTAATCTTTTTGGATTTTACACAATGATTGAAGCAGCTGTTATTGGCGCTGTCGCAGCGTATGTTAGCTTGTGGAGTGTGGCTAAACTTTTTCAGCTGATTTATCAACGTGAAGGTATGGCTTACGGTGACTTTAAATTATTTGCTGCTTTAGGTGCTTGGTTAGGCTGGCAAATGTTACCGGTGGTAATCATGATGGCTTGTATGCTTGGTATTATTGTGACTTGTTTGCAGGCTTTATTGCAAAAGCGTAGTTTACGTCAGGCTATTCCTTTTGGCCCTTATTTGGCAATATCAGGTTGGCTACTGTTAATTTTTGGACATGCCTGGTTTTCAGGATATGTTAATTATGATCATTTTCTGTTAGGTAGCAAATGATCGTTGGATTAACAGGAGGCATAGGTAGTGGTAAAACAGCGGTTGCTAATATATTTGCACAATTAGATGTGCCTGTTATTGATGCGGATGTGATTGCAGCACAATTAACAGAACCAGGACAACCGAGTTATGAAAAAATTATTGAGTATTTTGGCTCAGATATTCTCACTGCTGATAAAACACTTGATCGTAAGCGATTGCGCGAAATCATCTTCTGCGATAAAAGCAAACGTGAATGGTTAGAATCATTACTTCATCCCATCATCCTTTCTTCAATTCAATCCTCTGCTGCCAATTTACAAGCCCCTTATTGCATTGTTGTCACTCCATTATTAGCAGAAATAGAGAGAAAGGATCTAGTGAACCGAGTGTTAGTCGTTGATCTTCCTGAAGCACAACAAATAGAACGAGCCAGCCGACGAGATAACGTGTTGGCAACGCAGGTAAAGAACATTATGCAGGCACAAACGACAAGGGCACAGCGTTTAGAAATTGCTGATGATGTGATTGATAATCAAGGTAGTTTAGATGAGTTATTCACGCGTGTGTATACGTTGCATCAAAAATATTTGAAAATGAGCCGTAGAACTTGATTGTCTTCGGAGGTTATAATAGCGAGCAATAGCGAAACATTGAGGTACTACAGTGAACAAAATCCGAATAATTGCTAATATTTTACGCGTTTTTTTGATTGGCGTGATGATATTATTACCATTTTTACACATTCTGCTTTGGTTATGCGTTGATCCCATACAAGCAGCCACATCCAATGTGGTTAGCATAGGGTGGCCAAATTTTAATCAGATTAGTCAACATTGGCGTATGACATTGGCAGGCATGGGCATTGATTTTATCAATGTTGGTTTTGATATATTGATTTGTTATTTTTTAGTGAAACTTTTTGGTTTATATGCAAATGGTAAATTCTTTACGCGATGCAATGTCGTCTGTTTTCGCAATTTAAGTATCGTTATTATTGTTGGGAAAATGACAGATTTATTACTTACCCCATTTTTGTCTTATGTCGTAACAAAAATACAAGATCCAAATAACCCAATATTATTTTCCGGCATAAAAATCAATGATATTTCTATCATCGTTTTTGCCTTATTTTTACTGATTATTTCTTGGATTATGGGTGAAGCAGTAAAATTGCAAGAAGAACAAGAATTGACAATATAAGATTTTTGGATCTTAAAAATGAGAAGGGCAATTGTCTGTTATGCATACGGTTTTATCTATATCTCCATTGGGTCATCTTAATGTGAGTCAATCCACCGATGCTGATATTCCTCACATCCTAGATAAAAGTATTATCCATGCTTTTTCACAGCACTTCAGCCGATTTGTTAACTCTGGCGAGTACAGCGAACACCAGTGCATGGTCATCTGTGCTGCATTATTGGCGCGATTTTTCTATAAAATATTTGAATCGATTATGCCAGGGGCAGAATATTGTACTCGTCAAGTATTATATGATTTATGATCTGATTTTTATGATTGGATCCGGTGTGAAATCAGACAGTTTGATGGTGCACTTTCAGCGTTCTTCGCAGAAAAATTGCCACAATGGCATCAAGTTGGTCGAGTTTGCTTTCATTTAGCAGAAAATAAACACGATCGTGATTATCCTTTTGCCTTTATGGCCACTTATACCCCTTCCATGGGGAAAAATGCACGAATTCAATACCAACCTTTAAGCCGTGCACTGCAAGAATATGCTGGAGAAAGCAGATCAAGTCCAAATTTTGCTGTAAATTTTCATTGTCCAAAATATTTCCATGTCACTTTGCTATTGTTACAATGTTATTCGGTTCACTAGCCTCCTGTTCTGTCAATTCATTAAGTGTTTTAAATAAACACTCCCAACTTGTTTCATTTTCACTATCTGCCAAAAGCAAATCTAATGGCTCCCGCTGTCCTTCCTGGTTAACACCATAAACAATACAAATACCCGTAGGACGTATCGCTTCATCTCGACGTACATCTTAATAGATAACACATCTTGCACAGCAGTGTTCATTTATTAACAAAAAAATAAGCTCAAATTGGGTTGTTTTTTATCAGCCTTCTAGAATTTACAGCATTATAGGGACACAACCAGAAAATATCTGGTCAAAAATAAAAAATTATTTGCGCAAAGTTGCTGCTAGAACAACAGAAACTTTTAGTATGAAAATAAAAAATGCATGTCAATCTATTCATCCTCGTGATCTGGAAGGGTGGTTTGCTCATGCAGGATATTATGATCAATAGTTTAGAAAACCGCTATAACATAACTATCTGGAGAAATTCTACCAGATCATAGTGGGAGATTCAAAGTGGTTGTTCCCCTGTGGCGCAGGCCAAAATGCTACCATTTTAAACAATGAATTGCTTTGAATTTTTATCAATCAGCGTATACTTCAATGATCGATTTTTAGATGTGACCAACTTCAGGATGATTTTTTTTATTATGTAAAAATGCAGCAATAATTTCTTGATTTGCTGGAGGAAATTGGTAGTTTTCTAGCTCGGTGAAGTTAACCCACTTTATGATTTGGCCTTCACAACCTTTTGCTTTACCAGAAAAGCATGTTACTTGCCATACACTTAAAAACACATGATGTTCAGGGCGCCTATAATCAAGCTTTGTTAACATTTCTGCTTGTTGTATAGTGAGATCGACTTCCTCTAGGCATTCACGTTTTAGTGCGTTAAACTCATCTTCATCCTGTTTGATTTTTCCCCCAGGAAATTCCCAGTAGCCGCCGTAATGTTGGTGGGCTTGCCGCAGAGCAATTAAGACTTCTTGTTTGTCATTGATTATTATGCCAACAACAGCGTGAACTGTTTGCATTATCGATCGTACTCAAAAATAGTGACTACTTTTTTGACTCCTCTCACGGTGCGTGTTGCGTCTGAAGCAATTTTTGCTTGAGAGTGGGTTACTTTGCCTAATAAATAGACAACGCTATTTTCTGTTACGACTTTAATCTGGCTAGAGTTTAAATCTTTTGTGGCCAGTAAGACGCTTTTAACTTTGGTTGTGATCCATGTATCTTTTGATTGTGCTAATGAAGAAATCGGCTTGGTCAAGCTGATTTCATTGTATATGCGCTTCACACCTGTAACACTGTGGGCAATGTTTCCGGCTTGTTGTTTTAATTTCGCTTGCGGTGATTGGCCTGCGAGTAAAATAACGCCATCATAGGCTGAAACAATGATGCGGCTATTTTCGGCAATCGCTTGATCGGCATTAATACGCTTTTTTATTTGTTGTGATAATTGGAAATCTTGTTTTTTGATATGGGCAGTGCGGCCTTCATAGACAACAATACCACCTAAGGCAGTGCCGGCAATAAACGCAGGGACACACCCAACTAGAGTGCAAGCAACGAGTAAAGTCATCAGTATTTTTTTAGCCATCATGTTACCTCTATCCAAATAGTTGTTGATCAATGACATCACATAAACTATGCAAAATCAATAAGTGAATTTCTTGAATACGTGCCGTCGTTTCTGATGGCACACGAATTTCTATATCATTTTCTTTTAAATATTTGGGAATATCTCCGCCTGATTTTCCTGTTAGTGCAATTGTTTTCATGTTGCGACTGTGTGCTGCTTCGATAGCCAGAGTAACGCTAGGGGAATTACCACTGGTGCTGATAGCCAAGAGTATATCATCAGGTTGCCCTAGCGCACGAATTTGTTTGGCAAATACTTGATTATAATGATAATCATTGGCAATAGAGGTTAGGATCGATGAATCAGTGGTTAATGCAATAGCGGGTAACTCAGGGCGTTCGCGCTCATAGCGATTTATCATTTCTGCAGCAAAGTGTTGCGCATCAGCTGCGGAACCACCATTACCACAGGCGACTATTTTTTTTCCATTCAACAGTGCTTCAATCATATTTTGTGCTGCATGGCTAATAATTTCAGGGAGCTGATTCGCCGCAACAGTTTTTGTTTGAATGCTATCTTTAAAAAGTTGTTGAATGCGCTCTATTGTCATTTACTTTGCCTCAAATGCGTTTTTTATCCATTGTATTTGCAATTGGCCTTGTTGCTGACTCATAGCAACGATGTCAAATCGACAAGGCAATTGCTTCATAATGGGGTGGATTTGTAAATAATGTTGTGCGGTTTGATGCAATCTTTGTTGTTTCTCTTGAGCAATACTTAGCCATGCGGCAGTAGTACTGTGTTTACGATAACGTACTTCTGCAAAAACAATGGTTTGACTATCTTGCATGATCAAATCAATTTCACCCCAACGACAATAATAATTCTGTTCGAGTAAAAGTAAACCCCTGCGTCGAAGAAAATCGTTTGCTTTCCTTTCTGACCAATGCCCAATAGACCTTCTTTTAAACAGTTGTTGTTTTTTACAACAAACCATTGGCTTAAAGCTTGTCATTATTTTTTTAACAATGGGCTTTAAGGTTAATTGCTGATATGTTTTGGATAACCATTGGTAAATTGTGCCCATTCTAATTGCCGATATATGTGGTGATGACTTAAATAAAGATTACCGGTAAAGCCGTCGATTGAATAATAATCTTGCAGTCGGAAAGGGTTCATATGAGTCGCCAATGTGTATGCATCCAAACCATAGGCGTATAAACGTTCTTTGCTAGTGCTAATATTAGCGGCTATTTCTAGCATGGTTTGTTTAGCTTGTTGAACAGTAGAGCTGGTGTTCAATGTCCAAGGCATGTCACAAAAGATAATGCCATTTAAGTCTTTATCATGGCCTGGATCCGGTTTTCCAGTATAGATTTCTGATGTCGCATAGACGGGAGCATTATCAGTGAAATAAAATTTTAATAACGACTTTATTTGACGAGCAACTTGTGGATTAGCAACTAGAAATATGGCAGAAAAATCATCACGTCGTGGAGAAGATAAATCGTCTGTATCTTCTTTCTCTGTTTTTTGTGGCCGTCTTAACGCATTGTTATCAACTTTTAGTATTTTTTTTATCGCTAAATCCAGTGTGCTTGTTTTACCGTAAGCTAGCGTATCAACAATATTGCCGCCGCCACTTACAAAGGTTTGTTGAAATGTTTTTGCAATACCTTGCCCCCATTGGGAATTAGGTGCAATGATAATAACATCTTCAAAACCATCTTTTAACATGCGTTTTGCCACTTGATAGGCTTCATCTTGTGGCGATAAGGCGAATTCGAATAAGTTTTTTACCTGTTTTCGCGAAGCACTAACAATATTTAAACCTAAGGTTGGGACGGGCACCGATCCCAGACTGGCTATTTGTGCGACATTACTTTTTATCAAAGGGCCTATGATAACATTAGCGCCATCTGCAACAGCTTGATGATATAATGCTTGGATATTAGTGTTATCAGTATTATACGTATTGATGCGGGTAGGCGCATAAAAAGAATTTTGCTGCTGGTAATAAGCTGTCATAAATCCTGACTTAATGGCTTTACCTGCTTTTTCATGTGCGCCGGTGGTAGGCAATAGCAAGGCAATGCTTAAGGGCTTGTAGCTGTGACTTGCTGAAACCATTTGTTTGCCACGATTATGCAAGCGTGAAAACAATTTGAATTTAGGTATGAGAGAATTTGCTGGATGTTTAGGGTAGTGATGGCGCCACTGTTTTTGTTCATTAGCCAGTAAGTCAGGGTTGTCATCGTAGACTTTTTTAATATAGATGAACTCAAGCCAGCCAGTCAATTTTTCTGACATGGAATAGTGAATTTGTGTGCTTAATTCTTCTATTGAAAGCTGATTTAAATTTTTCCATATTTTATCATTATTTTCTATTTGCGCTTTTTTAGATTGTAACAAAGGATCTAACTCCATTAATGCTTCAGCACTTAAAATATAGTTGCCACTATGCTCGTTAGCTTGACTAAGCAACTCGTAGTAAGCTCGTTGTTGATCAAGCGATAAATGCCGAGTAGATTCAATTTGGTTGAGTATGTTTAAGCTACGGTATTCATAGCCCTGTAGCAAGGCTAAATTGGCTTCAAGGATTAATTTTTCTGTGTGTAAATTGTCAGGCAGTTTTTCTATATTCAAATGGTTAAGTAATGCTTCTGCTTGCGTTAATTGTTTGTCTTGCAGTAGCTGACCGACGGTTTTTAATTCTAGTGCTTGTTTTTCATATTCTGGCGCATGGCTAGGGCTGTCTAAATATCGCCCAACCATATTGGCATATTGGGTGACTTCGTCGCTTCTCATTCTGGCATAACTTAGTGATATTGACGATCCAAGTAGAATTAGGAAAACAGCTGCGGTGAAAATATTTTGTAAATATTGTTTACACATTTTCTATCTCGTTTGACATTCATTTATTAGTTTGTCAATTATAGCTTCATTGTGGCAAATTGATAGTTTTCAGGTGAGTTCTATCTACTTAGGAGAACGGATTGGCTAAAAATGGAACAGTTTATGTGGTGGCGACGCCAATAGGAAACTTACAAGATATTTCCACACGTGCATTACAAGCATTGCGAGAGGTGGATGTTATTGCAGCAGAAGACACGCGGCATAGTCGTATTTTGTTGCAACACTTTTCTGTTGATACGCGATTAATATCATTACATCAGCATAATGAATTGAAGCAAACAGAGTATTTGGTGCATGAATTAAAAAATGGTTTATCACTAGCGTTGATCAGTGATGCTGGAACGCCAGCTATCAGTGATCCTGGTTACCATTTAATACAGGCGGCACACCAGGCAAATGTAGCCGTTATTGCCATTCCTGGCGCTAGTGCATTAATTACCGCTTTGAGTATGAGTGGTTTGCCAGCAGATAAATTTTTCTTTTACGGTTTTTTACCGAGTAAAGCAACACAGCGCCAAAGCACATTACAATCATTGCAATTCTTTACCGAAACGCTTGTGTTTTATGAAGCGCCACATCGTATCGTTGCAATGCTTGCTGATTTAGTGTCGATTTTTGGTGAAGATCGGCAGGGATTTTTATCACGTGAATTAACCAAGTTATATGAAAATTATTATTTTGGCAGTTTATTTGAAATTCAGCAATGGCTGCAGAATCATCCTGAGCAAGTACGTGGCGAATTTGTCATATGTGTTGCGGGTAGTAAAGCAAAGGAGGCAGAAGAAGATATTCAAACAGCAGAAAACGTATTGGAGCCATTATTAGCCGAGTTGCCTATGAAACAAGCCGTATCATTAGCAACACAAATAACAGGCTTTAAAAAAAATTATTTATATGAGTTAGCATTAAGCTTGAAAGATCCAAGCTAATGCGTTACGATATTTGTTGAGTTAGCCAGACAGTCGCTTTACATTTATGTAAGGAGGAAAGTCCGGGCTCCATAGGGCAAAGTGCCAGGTAACGCCTGGGGGGTGTAAGCCTACGGAAAGTGCCACAGAAAAGATACCGCCGGTTTGCCGGTAAGGGTGAAATGGTGCGGTAAGAGCGCACCGCACTGATGGCAACATCAGTGGCAGGGTAAACCCCACTTGGAGCAAGGCCAAATAGAAATCTGTTAGTGTTGCTCGCACTGGATTTGGGTTGGCCGCAAGAAGTGTGTGGCGACATGCGCTCCAGATGAATGACTGTCCACGACAGAACCCGGCTTATCGGCTAACTCTATTATTATAGCAGTTTTCAATATTACTCAGCCATTATAAACTTCCTCTAACCCGCGCTTGCTTTGTTCTTCAAAGGCTTATTTACAGTAAGCAAACCTCGCTTTTGAAACCGCGCAAGCACGCGTTATACTCGCTTATAATGGCTGAGTAATATTGAAAACTGCTATAAACATTCTTGTTTAGCAATTCAGATAAATAAAATATAGTCAAAAAGACAGGTATTGATTAGTCTAATTCGTGGCCATTATGTCTATTTTTTAGCAGCTATTTGTTATTGAAAACTTTTTTATAATCAGTTACTGACTTCTCTTAATCTTTACTTAAGTATTCATCCTATAGAATCATAATGGTGTTACAGGGCAAGTCAGTTAATGCAATACATGATCACTTGTGATACGGTAAAAGCAACAACTGTCTAATATACAAACAAAAGAGGTTAGTCATGATACAAACATACAATGGTTTTATTCCGATATTGATTAGAACAGATAATCGTCAAGCAATGCAAAAAGATACGGTAATACTGAGTGCTGAACAGGTCGCTCAATTGGTTGCTACGATAAAAGCGAAACCATTGCGTGAATCGATGGAATTGGCAGCACTTTACAATGCTTACAGAGAGCAACATTCAGAAATTAACACGGTGTTAGACAATGCATTTCACCAGGCAGATGAAAAGTTAAACCAAGTGCGTCAGCAACGTCAAACGGTGATGAATAATACAGACATATCAGTTGATGAGCAGAATCGACGTATAATTCATCTTAGTAATAAAATGCACAGCGTAGTAGAGACTTTTAGAGCCCTTTTGTTAAGTGCTGATCATCAAATAGAATCAGATTTAGTGCCAGGAGTGCATGAAACGGTCTATGTTATTGAGCCTGCTGCACAACCTGCAGAATACTTGTTACTACCGTTACCGCAATATGTACCATCTGATGCTAATATGCCATCGCAACAGAATGTGCATTCGGTAGCGACAAATCAACAATCATTTTTTCAGCTAACTCAACCACGTGTACCAACACCTAGATTAAACGATAATTGGCATAATCGTTCGATACAAAGTGGTATAACTTGCTCGCGTTCTAAGGGAGCATCTCCACTTGTGAAGGCAGTGGTCGCTGCTACGATTATCACGGGTGTTGCAGGACTTATACTCTGTTGCTCTTCCCCTTTGCTTTTATTTCTTTGTTTACCAGGGATGGCAATGACAGCGTTGACAATTGCTGTATGTGCAGCGGCAGTTGGTTGTAGTGTTCGAAGTAGCCGTCATACTGCTGAGAGAGCGAATGATCATTATACACTGGTGTAAAAGGTGTGATTTGATCTGTGCGTATTATTAAAAACAGCCTAAAGACGTCCAATATGACACAACAAAAACCTAAATTAATTCGTTATTGCACCCCGCCCATCATCACAATAATGGGGGTGCAGCATGTTAATAATACGCACTTGGTCAATGCTTGTTTGAATAGCCTGTCTAGGTGAATAACCATTGCGGACCACCTTGTTGATCACTATTGTCTAATTTTCTGAATGTGCACTAATAAACTTATTGACCTCAGCCTCAATTGCTGCTTTCAGTATCGTTTGTGTTTGCTTTCGTAAAAATTGCGTTAACCCACCATTAACAACCATTTTTGCTGGATCGTCTAACGTAATTATATTATCTTTAATTAAACAGTGTATTTCTCTATATATTGTAATTGTTAATTTATTACCATATAATTTACAGTAAATGCATGGTAGAAGACACCGTTTAACTAATATGACTAAAAATAGCCATACACAAAATTTCATTATACCTCGATAATAGAGGATTATTATACACTTTGTGGGTAAAGCTAAGGGTTTGTGAGGCGCTTACAAATTAAGTTGACGATAGGGACAAAGGAGCAAACTCGATGTTTGTACATTATATGAAAAGGTCCTCTTTCGGCGGGCTCGGTCCTGCCACTCGTTTAATCACAAATAAGAATGATGGCGCGGTAGTGTTAATCACGGCAGCCCATAAGGGTGTCTTGTCCCTAGTTGAGAGCCTTCTCGATTGGGGCGTTGATGCTAATGCGAAAATGAAAAATGGCCAAACAGCACTAATGTTGGCAGTCTATGAGGGCCATATAGAGATCGTGAGGCGTCTTCTTGCAAAAGGTGCCTATGTCAATGCTAAAGAAGTGTATGGCTGGACAGCACTCATGTGGGCAGCGCAACAGGGTTATCAAGAAATAGTGCAGCTTCTCCTTGAGAAAAGCGCTGACATCAATGCAACAAACATTGCTTGCATGACAGCACTAATGGCGGCAGCCTACGAGGGCCATGTAAAAATAGTGCAATACCTCCTCACGAAAGGCGCTGAGGTCAATGCGAAAGACGAGAATGACCATACAGCGTTAATGAAAGCAGCTTTGCGGGGTAATGTTGATGTTCTCGACTGTCTAATTGAGCATGGCGCAGATATTAATGCCACAGATCAGCTTGGTTGTACATCGTTGGTGCAGGCAGCCCAGAAGGACCATTTAAAGGTTGTGGAGCGTCTTCTCGCGAAAGGCGCTAAAGTGAATATAGAAGATGAGTATAGCAAGAAAGTGTTCAAGGAGGCAGCCAAGGAGGGCTATGTAAAAATAGTGCAGTGTTTGCTTGAGCAAGGCGCCGATGTTAATGCGAGAGATGAGGATGGTGAAGCAGCATTAATTTTAGCTTACATGTATGGTCATTTAGAAGTTGTGCAGTGTCTGCTTGATAATGGTGCTGATATCAATACAACAGATATGTCTGGCCATGCAGCTGTAACGGCAGCAGCCTGGAATGGTCATTTAGAAATCGTGCAGCATTTGCTTGAGAATGGCGTCGATGTTAATGCGGCAGATGAATGTGGCCGTACAGTATTAATGAGATCAGCCTGCCAGGGCCATGTGAAGATAGTTCAGTGTCTACTCGAGAACGGTGCCGATGTTAATGCGGCAGATAAATATCGTTGCCGTACAGCATTAATGAACTCAGCCTGTCAGGGCCATGTGAAGATAGTTCAATGTCTACTCGAGAACGGTGCCGATGTCAATGCGACCGATAAATATGGCCAGACAGCATTAGTGATAGCAGCCCAGCAAGGCCATGGAAACGTAGTACAAGTCCTTTTCTACAAAAGCAATCTGATCAGCGCGATAAAAGAAGACGGCGAGACAGCGTTGTTAGCGTGGGCAGTCAATAAGGGCTATATTAATATCATGCAGTATCTGCTTGAGAACGGCACTGATGCCAATGCGATTGATAAGGATGGCCAGACAGTATTAATGAAGGCGGCTCATAAGGGCCGCGTATCCCTAGTTAAGTGCCTTCTCGAGAACGGCGCTGATGTCAATGCGACCGATAAGAATAGCCAAACAGCATTAATGAGCTCAGCCTGTAAGGGCCACGTGGATGTGGTTCAGCTTCTCCTTGAGAACGGTGCCGATGTCAATGTGGTAGCTGAAGATGGCCAGACATTATTAATGAGCTCAGCCTGTAAGGGCTATGTGGATGTAGCTAGACGTCTAATTGAGAACGGCGCTGATGTCAATGCGATTGATAAGGATGGCCAGACAGCATTAATGAAGGCAGCTCATAAGGGCTACTTATCCCTAGCTAAGTGCCTTCTTGAGAACGGCGCTGATGTCAATGCGATTGATAAGGATGGCCAGGCAGCATTAATGAAGGCAGCTCATAAGAGCTGCTTATCCCTAGCTAAGTGCCTTCTTGAGAATGGCGCTGATGTTAATGCGGCCGATAAGAATGGTCGGACAGCTTTAATCTGGGCAGCTCGTGAAGGCGATGTCGATGTTATGAAGTGGCTTATTGCGGAAGGCGCTGATGTCAATGCAACCGATAAGAATAGCCAGACAGCACTAATTGGCATAACCTTGCTATCCGATGCAGAATATGATGCTGCAGATACTTGTGTAGAATCTTTCGGGGCTGATGTTGACACAGAATATTATACTATCCACCATTGTATTAAAAAAGTAGTTCAGACTTTAATTGATAAAGGGATTGATGTTAATGCGGCCGATAAAGATGGCCAGACAGCATTAATGAAGGCAGCTCATAAGGGTCGCTTGTCTCTAGTGAAGTGCCTTCTCAATAATGGCGCTGATGTTAGCTCGAAAGACAACGATGGCCGCACCGCCTTGCTGTGTGCGGCTGATAATGGTCAATTCAAAACGATGGAGTGGCTGCTGAAAAAAGGAGCCTCTCTCACTGAGAAAGACAACGGTGTTCTCACCGCATTGCTATGGGCGGCCCGTAAGGGTCACCTTGAGATAGTACACTGGCTGCTAAAAAGCGGAGATTCACTTGATGAGATAAACTATACTACACTCACCGGCTTGAATTTAGAATACAATTGGGTAAGAGGTGCTGGGGCCCAAACCCTAGCAGACAGTAGAAGCTTAACTTGCCTGGATTTAGCTGACAACAAAATTGGGGCTGCAGGAAAAAAAGCTATTAAAAAAATGCCAAGTCGCAACCATACTGTCCGAGATAATGCATTAAGCCATTTACCTCAACCTAAACAACCATTATTAGCTCGTTCGAAGCCTGAACTTGAGGATATTTTAAGACCAAGCATTACTCAAGAGTCTTCACAAAGCACAACCACGTCAGCTGAGCCAACTAAACCAAACCTATCAAACGTAGAATCAAAATTTACTGTTATAGCTCAAGCTAAGCAAACCATTGACTCAAAGAAGAAGCGAGTGAGTGAAACGAGACAAACTGGACAACTCTCCTCAACTTGTTCAGATAGTAATGGGCGTAGATCAAATATTTCATTACAGGGTGATAAATCTAATTCGATCTCTATGCGTTTTAGTTTTGATGAAGAATCTTTCCAAACTATAAAAAATAATAATAAATTAGCAATACCAAAGTTTGGCAAAAATCCAAGCAAAATAAATGTAACGGCTAATGTAGAGCAGCAGTATACTAAACTATCAACTCAGGATAAGATCAAAAGGGGAGATCGTGGAGAGGAAGTAACGTATCAATATTTAATTAAACATTACAAAGAAAGATACAATACGCAGTCTCCTGGTAAATTCGAAGATACTGATTATGGGTTTACTATGATTGGTAAAAGAACAAAAAATAATAAACCGAGTAAGCAAGGAATTAAATGGCGTCAAATTAGTGTCCAATGGTTTAATAAAAATCTAATTTTTCATGAATCAAGTCGTTCTTCTGAACCAATTGATTTTCTAATTGAGAAAGTTAATATTGATGATAATTTAACTCGAAAATCAACTTCAGCTAATCGAAAGGTTTGGTTTGTTGAAACCAAAGCAACCGACTCGAATTCCAATGCGCCTGCTAGATTTTCTCAAAATGAATGTCGCTTTCTATTTAGCACTGAAACACGTGATCGTTATCGCATTTACCGAGTTAGAAACGTCTCATCAGAAAATCCCAAGATAAGTAAAATTCGGTGTCCTTATAAAACGTTATTTGAAAATAATCCTCAATCAGTCTTAGAATTAAAGATTAATATTTAGGCAAAACTAAGGTTTAAAGACACCCTCTAACCAATGATAATACACCGTTAGTAATGTACACGTCCTGTGTTTATTTTTGAGTATTAGGAATAATCATTTAAACGCATTTTTATTTTATTTATTAATTTATCTAGATTGTGTCTTTCTGAGATAGACATTTTCTGTTTTAATATTAAACAAAGAGGTTGATAATGTTTTCCCATCTAGATATATCAATAGATAGTCATTCCTATTATAGCGTTTCCCTATATTGTTGACCTATCCTAAGACTTCATCTAGCGCCTGCTTGCTTCGTTATTCAAAACCTTATTTACAATAAGTAAACGTCGCTTTTGAAACCTCGCAAGCAAACACTATACTCGCTTAGAATAGGCCAACAATATAGGGAAACGCTATAATTTACTCACTCGTTGGTTGCATATGTTTAAAATTAGCCTATGTTGAGATTGCTCGTTAAGGTATTTTTCCCTAATCTCGCTTGACAGATCCCTAATTTAACTCCTATAGTGTCATTATGTGGGGAAAAGTGGTATTTTGTGGGAAGAAAATATGTTTCGTGGTTTAACTTCAATCAATTTGGATGTTAAAGGCCGACTGGGAATGCCAGTGCGTTACCGCGAACATTTGCAAAATGAAGCAGATGGTCAAGTTGTAGTCACAATTGATACAGAAGAATCCTGCCTTTTACTCTACCCACAACCAGAATGGGAAATTATTGAGCGTAAGATTGAAGCGTTGCCTAGTTTTAATAAAACAGCTCGTCGTATTCAACGCTTACTGATTGGGCATGCAACTGAGCTGGAATTAGACAGCCAAGGCAGAATATTGATCCCAGCGTTGTTACGTGATTATGCGAATATGGAAAAATGCACCATGTTAGTGGGGCAAGGTAAAAAATTTGAATTATGGAGTGAAAGTAATTGGCAGAATGAGCGCAATGCGTGGTTAGAAAAGGGAACCAATAGTGAAGGCGAACTGCCTGATGAATTACAGTCAATTTCATTGTAGTTGATTATGGCGGTTGAGCAAGAAAAACAACATCAACCCGTTTTGTTAGAGGAAGTAGTTGCTGGATTGAATATTAATCCAGATGGGATTTATATCGATGCGACGTTTGGCCGTGGAGGCCATAGCCAAGCGATATTATCAAACTTGAGTGAGCAAGGGCGCTTACTCGCAATTGACCGGGACTGGGATGCGATTGCTGCAGGTAAGGCAGCATTAAATGATAAACGAATGACATTAATGCAAGGCAGTTTTGACATGTTGGAAAGCGAAGTCAAACAACGAGGATGGATAGGAAAAATTAATGGGATATTCTTTGATCTCGGTGTTTCTTCACCTCAATTAGATGAAGCTGAGCGTGGCTTCAGTTTTTTACGTGATGGTCCACTGGATATGCGTATGGATCAAAAGCAATCGCTTAGTGCAGGTGATTGGCTTAACCAGGCAGAAGAAAAAGATATTGCACACATTATTCGTCTTTATGGAGAAGAGCGTTTTGCTAAGAAAATAGCAAAAGCCATTGTCACCTACCGATGTGAACAACCCATTGTGCGTACCTCGCAATTAGCCGAGCTGATTAGTCAAACAGTGCAAAAACGGGAACCAGGAAAACATCCAGCAACGCGGACTTTCCAAGCTATTCGCATTTTTATTAATCGCGAATTGGATTTGTTGAAATTGGCATTACAACAATCCTTGCACTGTTTGGCGAAAGGTGGGCGATTATTAGTTATTAGTTTTCACTCTCTTGAAGATCGCATTGTTAAACGTTTTTTACAACAGAGTGCTAAAGGTGATGATTATCCGAGTGATTTTCCTATTCGGCATGATGAATTAACACCAACATTAAGAATTATTAAGCGCATGGTAAAGGCAAGCCAACAAGAAGTGGCGGCTAATCCACGCGCACGGAGTGCAATTTTAAGAATCGCGGAGAAAATCATATGAATACAGCTGCTAAAATGTTAGAACAATCTCATGCAGTGCATGGGCGCTTAACGGGATTATTTCTAGGTTATCGATCATTTTTTGTGTTGTTGTTAGCTATGCTAGTGTTGATTTCAGCATTTATTGTGGTCTATGAACGCAATATTTTTCGTTCAACGTTGGCACAACTGCAAGGTATGGAGCAACAACAGCATGAGTTAGCGTTAGAAGCCAAACAATTGTTGCTGGAGCAATCTACTTGGGGTAGGCAATCGCGCGTGCAGCGCATCGCTGAGTTGGAATTAGCTATGTATAACCCATCACACGAGGTAATGGTGTTAGTAAGTTCGTGAAGCGAAAAAATAAAGTAAAAATCGTTTATTCAGCATGGCGATTTTACTTTATTCTAGGCATGTTGTTGTTGGGTTTTTCTGGCATTGTTTTGCGTGTTCTTCACTTAACCGTTATTGATCGTGCATTTTTGCAAGAACAAGGGGAAGCACGAACAATTCGGACAATTGATATACCCGCTTACCGTGGTGCGATTACGGATAGGCACGGTTATCCACTTGCGCTTAGTTCACCAGTTATTACTATTTGGGCAGATCCGAAAAAAGTTGAATTAGATCATCCTGGCTTACCTCAGTTAGCAGATTTGCTTGAGATAACACCTCAAGCACTAAAAGAGACGATACAACACAATCAGCGGCGTGGGTTTCTTTATCTTAAACGTCAAGTTGAGCCAAGTATTGCTGATGCCATTAAGCAAATCAATGTACCGGGTATACATACACAACATGAATACCGGCGTTTCTATCCTGATGCGGAAGTCAATGCACATGTGATTGGCTTTACCGATATTGATGAACAGGGACAAGAGGGGATAGAATTAGCATTTGATTCCTTGTTAAAAGGAATCTCAGGCTTGCGTCGTGTTGTTAAGGATAGATTAGGCCATATTGTTGAAGTGTTAGATGAAGTGCGTCAAGCCCGCTCAGGCAAAGACTTAACTTTAAGCTTAGATCATAATGTTCAATATATTGCCTATCGCGAAATAAAAAAGGCAACAAAACAGTTTGATGCAGAAGCTGCGTCTATTGTAATTTTGGATGTTGAAACGGGTGAAGTGTTAGCAATGGCAAATTATCCTTCTTATAACCCCAATCAGCGTCCTAAAAGCCGTGGCGATAATTATCGTAACCGTGCGGTAACAGATCTTTTTGAACCCGGCTCTACGATGAAAACCTTTACCTTGGCACGCGTGTTAGAAGAGGGGCAGTATACGCCTGATTCTGAGGTAAAAACTTATCCTGGCTGGATGATCCTCAATAATAGAACAGTGCGAGATTACCGTTATCTAGGAAATTTGACAGTACAAGGTGTGCTGCAATCCTCTAGTAATGTAGGCACAGCCAAATTGGCGTTGACACTGCCAGCCAATGCTTTATGGGAATATTTTCGATTATTGGGCTTTGGCGAAAAAACGGGTAGTCAATTTCCTGGGGAAGTTGCCGGCAGCTTACAAAAACCGCATAAATGGTCCGACTTCGCATTAGCGACATTGTCGTTTGGCTATGGTATATCGGTAACCAATTTACAGTTAGCACAAGCTTACGCTATCTTAGCGGCAGATGGGATGAAGTATCCGGTAACATTAATTAAGCAACAGGGCAAAGCTCACGGGAAACGTGTGATTAGTAGTCGTGTCGCTCAACAAATGAGAGATATGTTAGAGAGCGTTGTTATGGAAGGGAAAGGAACGGGGAAAAGTGCCCGTATTCCTGGTTACCGAGTTTTGGGCAAAACAGGTACAGTTCGTATGATAGGACCTAATGGTTATGATAAAAATCGTCATATAGGCGTGTTTGTAGGAGCGGTTCCGGCAGAAAAGCCAAAGCTGGTTATTTCGATTGTGCTTACCGATCCGAAAGGTAAATACTACGGTGGTTTGGTTGTAGCGCCGGTTTTTGCTAAAGTAGGCGTTGAAGCGCTACGGATTTTAAATATAGCGCCGGCATTAAGTTAACAGTTGTATTTATTTAGGCACAAACTATCCATGCGATTGAAGGTTTTATTACGCGATACGATTTCTGTTGCTGCTGCGCAAGATACTATCGTTTCTGGACTATCTTTAGACAGCCGGACTTGCGTCAAAGGCACGGTTTTTTGTGCTTGTCAGGGCGATCGTGTTCATGGCGGTCACTTTATTGAGCAAGCCCTTGAGCATACACTGGCCGCTGTATTGGTTGATACAGATTATACTGTGCCAGAAAATGTAGTAGAAAAAGCAAGGCGTTTATCAATCCCAGTATTGACTGTGCCTAATTTAAAATCATCTTTAGCATTGTTAGCAAAGCGATTTTTTGTCGATGGTCAACGTATTGTGCCTATCTATGCGGTAACGGGTACGAATGGAAAAACTTCATTTTGCCATTTTTTTGCTCAAGCATTGCAAACCCTCAAGCGACGCTGTGGCTTAATAGGGACAGCTGGATATGGTTTTCCTGGGCATTTACAAACGACGGCATTAACAACACCGGATATATTTACCTTAAACCAACAAATTGCTGAATTAACTGCACAAGGAGCAACGGCTATTGCAATTGAGGCGTCTTCTCATGCGTTAGTGCAAGGCCGTATTGCGCTGATACCGGTTGATACGGCAATATTCACTAACCTAACGCCAGAACATTTAGATTATCACTTGGATATGGACGCTTACGCGAAAGCCAAGCGCTTGTTATTGTTACAACCCGGGTTAAAGCACGCTATCATTAATGCTGGTGATGCAACGGGTTTAGATTTTATTGAAAAGTTTGCTACACGTTTTCCCATCGTCGCATACAGTTTAGATAAAGTGTCGTTAGCGCAGCATATTCCCTTAGTCTATGCTGACAATATTCAATTTTCATCTAAAGGGGTTTCTGCAACCATTTATTCGCCCTGGGGAGAAGGTCAGTTAGATGCGGCCGTGTTAGGTGAGTTTAACTTAGAAAATTTGTTAGCAGTGCTAGCTGCACTAATCCACTTTGGTATTTCATTTCCCGATGCCTTAGTTGCATTGCAATCTATTCAGGGTGTTAGCGGTCGTATGCAAGTGCTTGGTGGTAATAAAAAGCCTTTAGTGGTTGTTGATTATGCACACTCACCGGATGCGCTAGAAAAAGTATTGCAAACACTGGTGCGGTATCAGCCACATCGTTTATGGTGTGTTTTTGGTTGTGGTGGGAACAGAGATCGCGAAAAACGGCCGCTTATGGGCAAAATTGCAGCAAATTATGCCGATTCTATTGTTTTAACCAATGATAACCCACGTTTTGAGCAGCCTGAGGGAATTATTGCCAGTATTCTACTAGGGATCCAAGATACAAATAAGGTGCATGTGGAACTAGATAGAAGGCAAGCAATTGCGTATGCTATGGGGAGGGCAAAATCCGGCGATATTATTTTGGTTGCTGGTAAGGGGCATGAAGCGTACCAGCAGATAGGTGATAAAAAATATCCTATGCAGGACAAGACAATGATTGAACAATTATTACAGCAGGGTTAGTGTGGAGACAGTATGATCGATTTAAAGTTATCGGACGTTGCAACCGAGTTGAAGGCTGAACACGTCGGTGCTGATGTTGTGTTTCGCCATGTAAGTATTGATACTCGTAGTATAAACCCAGACGAATTATTTATTGCCATTCTAGGTCCCAATTTTGATGGACATGATTTTGTACAAGAAGCAGCACAAAAAGGCGCTATTGCAGCAATAGTGAGTAAAGCTGTTGATGTGGATATTCCTTTACTCATTGTTAAAGATACCGGGGAGGCGTTAACGCAATTAGCGAAAATTCGTCGATGCCAACTTAACATTCCTTTTTTATCCGTCACCGGTAGTTGTGGAAAAACAACAACAAAAACAATGATGGGCTCTATTTTAAGTCACTGTGGGTTTGTTCATGCAGGGAAAAAATCATTTAATAACCACTACGGTGTGCCCTTAACAATTCTTGGTATTAATGAAAAGCATCAATATGCAGTAGTTGAAATGGGCGCAAATCATCCTAATGAAATTGCTCAATTAACAGCAATCACTCAACCCAATATTGCTGTATTAACGATGGCCGCACCAGTACACTTAGAAGGTTTTCAGTCTATCGATGGTGTGGCACAAGCTAAAGGGGAAATTTTCCAAGGATTACCAGAAGATGGTGTTGCCATTATTAATCAAGATGATGTTTATGCTGATTTCTGGAAAAAATTGGTTGCAGGCAAGCGAGTGATAACTTTTGGTTTATCGCCTAAAGCTGATATTTATGCGGATGACATTCGAATCGATAACCAATCGCATCCTGCTTTTATTATGCATACCATAAAGGGTAAGGTGGATATTACACTGCCGTTAATTGGTGAACACAACGTTGTCAATGCCTTGGCAGCCGCAGCGGCTACTTATGCAGCAGGTGCGAGCTTGCAAGCGATAAAACAAGGTTTAGAAACAGTCACACCGGTTGATAAGCGTATGGTCAAACGTGTTGGTAAGTTGGGTATAGATATTTTGGATGATAGTTATAATGCTAATCCTGTTGGTATTGAGGCGGCATTAAAAGTATTAGCAAAAAATGATAAGGAAAAGATATTTGTATTGGGAGAAATGGGAGAGTTAGGTGAGCAAGCTGTTGAATACCATCGTCAGTTGGGTGAACAAGTTTTGCAATATGGTGTAGAAAAATTGTATGCTGTGGGTAATTTAACTCGCTATACTGTTGATGTGTTTGGTCAAGGTGCACAACATTTTTCAAATCAACAATCCTTAATTGCTCAATTGCTATCCGATATTAAGCCGAATATGAGTATTTTAGTGAAGGGCTCTCGCAGTAACCGTATGGAGAATGTTGTTGAAGCCTTACTCAATGCAGAGGATGATGTCAGATGATACTATGGTTTAGTAAATTTTTAACCCAATATATCCACGTTTTTGGTGTGTTTAATTATTTATCTGTACGAGCTATTTTTGCGGCACTAACCGGTTTTTCCTTGGTGTTAGTTTTTGGCCCTGATGTGATTGTTTACTTACGATCATATAAAGTTGGACAAAATGTACGTGATGATGGGCCAGAAACCCACTTAACTAAGTCAGGAACGCCGACTATGGGTGGGGTTATCATATTAGGTGCTATTTCAATTAGTTTATTATTATGGGGAAATTTAGCTAACCGTTATTTATGGACGGTGTGGTTAGTGACTTTGGCATTTGGTGTCGTCGGTTTTATTGATGACTATCAAAAAATAAAGCAAAAAAATAGCAAAGGCTTGTCAGCCAAAAAAAAATATTTCTGGCAATCATTAATAGGTCTTAGTGTTGCATTTGGATTATTCTTTTCAGCCCATACGCCAGCTGAACTACAATTATACGTTCCCTTTTTTAAAGAGGTACAATTTAACTTGAGTTGGTTATTTATCGTCTTAACCTATTTTGTCATTGTCGGATCAAGTAATGCAGTTAATTTAACCGACGGTTTGGATGGTCTTGCTATTTTGCCTATTGTGTTAGTGGCGGGTGCTTTAGGTGTTTTTGCTTATTTAAGTGGAAATATTATTCAAGCTGAATATTTGTTAATACCTTATTTGCCGGGTGTTGGTGAAGTTGCTGTCTTTTGCGCAGCTGTCGTTGGTGCCGGTATAGGGTTTCTTTGGTTTAACTTTTATCCTGCCGAAGTATTTATGGGAGACGTTGGTGCCCTTAGCTTAGGTGCAGCACTTGGTGTTGTCGCTGTTACGGTACGTCAAGAATTAATTTTATTGATTATGGGTGGATTATTTGTTGCAGAAACGCTTTCTGTCGTTTTGCAAGTCGGTTATTTTAAAGTAACAAAACGACGTATTTTTCGAATGGCGCCTTTACATCACCATTTTGAGTTGTTGGGGTGGCCTGAGCCAAAAGTCATTGTACGTTTTTGGATTATTACCGTCATTCTAGTATTAGTAGGGTTATCAACCCTTAAATTGCGTTGAGAGGATACGCTTGCATGGGAAGCCAAGCAGCGGAAAAAATAGCGAAAGTCATTGTTGGATTAGGGCAAACAGGTTATTCATGTGTACGTTTTTTTAAACAGCGTGGTATACCTATTGCTGTCACTGATAGTCGAGAAAGTCCTCCTTTTAAGCAACAGGTTCAAGAGGAATATCCTGATGTGCCTCTTTATTTAAACGGTTTCAATCGTGAATTGCTTTGCCAAGCTGAAGAAATCATTGTGAGTCAAGGCGTATCACTGCAACAACCCGCATTAACTGCGGCGATGAAGGCGGGAATTCCTATCGTGAGTGATATTGAAATTTTTACACGAGCAACAGATAAACCCATTGTTGCCATTACTGGATCGAATGGCAAGAGTACAGTAACAACATTGCTAGGCGAGATGGCAAACGCTGTAGCAGTTAACGCAAAAGTGGGGGGTAATTTAGGACCACCTGCCTTAGATTTATTACTAGCGGACAATCCTGATTTATATATTTTAGAAATATCTAACTTTCAATTAGAAACGACATTTTCTTTGCAAGCAAGAGTTGCCTGTATTTTAAACATTACGCCCGATCATTTAGATCGTTATAGTGATTTCTCTGACTATATCTCAGCAAAACAACGAATTTATCGGCATTGTCACACGGCCGTTTTTAATCGTGACGATAAAAAAACCTGGATTAAGACAAAACGTTTTATTTCATTTGGTGGTGAAGTTCCACCTGCCGATATGTTTGGCTTGCGCACTATTAATCAACAATGTTATTTTGCTAGGGGTGAAGCATTATTAATGCCTGTAGATAATATGAAGCTAGCTAGTCGTATGCAATGGTTAAATGCATTAGCTGCTTTATCAATGGCCCAGGCATTGGACTGGCCATTGTCTCCGTTGTTAAAAGTGTTAGAAACATTTTCTGGTTTGCCTCACCGCTGTGAGCATGTTCGCTCACGTCAAGGGATCAATTGGTTCAATGATTCTAAAGGTACAAATACAGGAGCAACATGCGCCGCATTAAAAAGCATCGGTGCTATGACGTTAGGAAAATTGATATGGATTGCCGGTGGTGATGGAAAACAAGCCGATTTTTCAGTATTACAGCCAGTAGTGAAAAAATATGTAGGTGAAATCATTTTGTTTGGACAAGATGCTGAGCAAATTGCACAAGCGGTTTTAATGTGTGCTGTACCCATTTCTTTTGTTAAGGATTTAGCTGAAGCTATTGTTACAGCAGATCAAAAAGCCAAACAAGGCGATGCTATTTTGTTGAGTCCCGCGTGTGCCAGCTTTGACATGTTTAGTAATTTTACAGAGCGTGGCAATGTTTTTCGTCATTTAGTGATGGAGTTACCAGAATGACCAATAGAGGAATGGCTAAGACCAGTGAGACAGGGATTAAATTACCACTGCTTTACGATCGTTTATTAATATTGACCACACTAGCACTGATCGCGATTGGATTACTCATGGTAGCATCTGCATCCATGATGATAGCTGAGCGTAGTTATCAACAGCCATTGTATTTTCTTTATCGGCAATTAATTTATGTTGTACTGGGCATGGGAATGGCTCTGGTTATTTTCCGGATTGATGTGCGCTTTTGGCAGCGCATCAATCCGGTTTTGTTACTATTATCTTTTGCATTGTTACTGTTGGTGTTAATACCGGGCATAGGACGGCAGGTTAATGGTAGCACACGTTGGGTTATTTTAGGTCCAATTAGCATGCAAGTATCTGAGTTGGCTAAAATATTTATTATTATGTACCTTGCGGGTTATTTACAGCGCCGCCAGCAGGAAGTGCAGGGGCAATTACAAGGGTTTATTAAACCCATGATAGTGTTAATGCTGCTTTGTTTTTTATTGCTATTAGAGCCTGATTTTGGTGCAGCAGTAGTTTTATTAGCAACAATGATGGGATTGTTTTTTATCGCGGGTGTGCGCTTACGTTATTTTTTCATATTGACTTTAATAGTCATGGTTGGCTTAGCTGCGCTAGCTTATCTATCCCCTTATCGCTTAGAACGTATTACCGCATTTTTACATCCATGGGCGAATCAGTTTGGTAGTGGCTATCAATTAACGCAAGCCTTAATAGCATTTGGTCGTGGTGGTTGGTTGGGTGTTGGCTTGGGTGATAGTGTACAAAAACTTTTTTATTTGCCAGAGGCGCATACTGACTTTCTATTTGCTGTATTAGCAGAAGAGTTAGGTTTTGCTGGTATTATGTTGGTCATTACTTTATTTTTAGTTTTAGTTTTACGCGCGTTGTTTATTGGTAGAGCCGCTTGTCAGCAAAAACGTTTGTTTGCAGGCTATGTTGCTTACGGTTTAGGGTTGTGTTTAGCATTTGAAGCCATTGTTAATATGGGGGTTAATGCAGGTTTATTACCAACCAAAGGATTAACATTACCTTTTATTAGCTATGGTGGTAGTAGTCTTTTGTCTAATTGTATTATTGTAGCGCTTTTGTTGCGTATCGATCACGAAAATCGAATTGAACGGTGGAAGCGATGATGAAAACAGTAAAAAAAGTGATGATAATGGCGGGTGGTACAGGCGGACATATTATGCCTGGATTAGCGTTAGCAAAACACTTTCAAAATCAAGGGATCGAAATTGCTTGGTTAGGCACTGAGCAAGGCATAGAGAAGAAGCTTGTTGCAGGTAAAGAGATTCGATTTTTTTCAATTGATATTCAAGGTGTCCGAGGGAAAGGCATATTCAGAAAACTAATGATGCCATGGATTTTATTGAAATCTATTTTTCAGGCACGCAGACAAATAAAAAGATTTCAACCTGATTTTATATTAGGTATGGGAGGTTATGTTGCCGCTCCTGGCGGCATAGCAAGTTGGTTAGCAAATATTCCATTGTATATTCACGAGCAAAACCAAATTGCCGGGTTAACTAATAAATTACTTTCAAAATTGGCTAAACATATTTTTCAATCATTCCCGAATACTTTTCCAGCAAGTTACAAAGTCATTACCAGTGGTAATCCTATACGTCAAGAGATAGCCGGCATACCTTCGCCTGAAATACGTTACCAAACGCGAGAGGATAAGACAGTTTTGCATATACTGGTTCTAGGTGGTAGCTTAGGGGCACAAGTGTTGAATGAAATTGTGCCGCAGGCGTTAATAAGGCTGCAACAACATCGCTCTATTCTTGTAAAACATCAAACAGGTATAAAATCACAGCAAACTGTAAACAGCATTTACCAGCAGGAAAATATCAATGCTGAAGTGGAAAATTTTATTGATAATATAGCACAAGCTTATACATGGGCAGATATTGTGATTTCGCGAGCAGGAGCGAGTACGGTGGCAGAAATTGCTGCAGCAGGTGTTAGTAGTGTTTTAATCCCGTATCCGTATGCGGTTGATGATCATCAAACAGCAAATGCGGTTTATTTAGCTAATCAAGAGGCAGCTAAGATCATTCAGCAAAAGGTCTTAACAGCCGATAGATTACTGCAATGTCTACTGACAATCAGTCAGGATCGTCAATATTTATTGCGTATGGCACAACAAGCCAGAGCGCAAGCACAATTATCTGCAGTGCAGACAATTGCTAAGTTTTGTTTAGGAGAACGAAGTGCCTAAGAGAAGCACAGAAAAGTTAAAAGCTTTCCGTATTAGCCGGATTAAGAGCATTCATTTTATTGGTATTGGTGGTGTCGGCATGGGAGGAATTGCTGAAGTTCTATTAAATAAAGGTTTTACCATCACGGGCTCGGATCTTAATGCCAGTGCAATGACAGAACATTTGTCTGCTTTAGGTGCAAAGATTTTATTGGGACATCATCAACATCATGTCAAAGGTGCTGATGTTGTTGTTGTTTCTAGTGCAATAAAAAAAGATAATATTGAGTTGCAAACAGCCCAAGCAATGCGGATTCCGATTGTGCCACGTGCAGAAATGTTAGCTGAATTAATGCGATTTAATTATGGCATTGCGATGGCAGGGACACATGGAAAAACAACAACAACGAGCTTAATGGCTAGCATTCTAGCTGAAGCTGGCTTTGATCCGACTTATGTTATCGGTGGCAAACTGAATAGTGCTGGAACCAATGCTTATCTAGGCGCAGGACGTTATTTTGTTGCAGAAGCCGATGAAAGTGATGCTTCTTTTTTGTATTTAAATCCGATGATAGCAACAGTAACAAATATTGATCAGGACCATATGGAGACTTATGGTGGTAATTATCAATGTTTGCAGAAGACTTTTATTGAATTTTTACAGCGATTACCTTTTTATGGTTTAGCCGTTCTTTGCCAAGACGATCCAGGTGTTGTTGAGATTATTCCACACATAAAGCGGCCAATTATTACCTATGGCTTTTCAGAATTAGCTGATTTTCAAGTAGTGAATAGCCAGCAATCGGGTGTGCGTAGTGAGTTTACCGTTTTACGCAAGCCATACAATGATAGTATTGATATACAGTTAAATATAGCAGGTAAGCATAATGTGCTCAATGCATTAGCGGCTATTGCTATTGCAACCGATTTAGAAGTGCCAACAGTTGCAATACAAAAAGCATTAAGCACATTTGCAGGTGTTGGACGTCGTTTTGAAATTTATGGTGAATTTACTACCAAGCAAGGCCAAGTGATGTTGGTCGATGATTACGGCCATCATCCACGCGAAGTGGCTGCAGTGATAGAGACTGTTCGGTCTGCGTGGCCCGAGCGTCGTGTTGTTATGGTTTATCAGCCACATCGTTATTCACGTACGCGGGATTTATTTTCCGATTTTATTGATACCCTTAGCCGGGTGGACGTATTATTACTGCTGGATGTTTACAGTGCAGGAGAATCATCAATAACGGGCATTGATAGTTATCACTTGTGTCAAGCAATTCAAACGGTAGAGACAAATGAAAAAATGACCGCAATACATGTGGGCCAATGTAAAAACTTACCAAAGTCGTTAGCACAAACACTACAACACGGTGATATTTTAATTACTCAAGGCGCAGGGGATATTGGCAATATTTCAGCACAAATGGCGCAACAAAAATTATGTTTAGATTCCTTAGGAAAAATCTTTAATGGCGAGTGATATATTAACGCAACAAGAAAGAATAGATTTTGTTACATCAGCAAAGTTATTAGCGGGTGAATTTACTGAGTCATTGCCGCTTAAGCGTTTTACTTCTTGGCGCGTAGGTGGGCCAGGGGAGTTCAGTTATCGCCCCAAAACGATTGCTGATCTTGCCTTATTCATGCAGTTGGTGCCGCCGTCATTGCCAATCACTTGGATTGGATTAGGTAGTAATATTTTGATTCGTGATGGTGGTATCAAAGGGGTTGTGATTATTACCCAAGGAAAATTAAACCGAGTTGAGCAACAAGATGCACATCATGTGAGAGCAGAGGCAGGCGCTTCATGCGCACAAGTAGCTAGATTTTGCGCAAGGCAAAATTTAAGCAATGTTGAATTTTTAGCCGGTGTCCCAGGTACCATGGGAGGTGCTTTAGCCATGAACGCCGGTTGTTTTGGGGGTGAAACCTGGCAATATGTCGATTCTGTTGAAATATTGACCCGTTCAGGTGACATAGAGACGAAATCCACAAGTGCTTTTCGTGTATCGTACCGTGAAGTGATACTACCAGTTGATGAATGGTTTATTGCCTGTATACTTCGTTTACGGGCAGGCAATAAAGCAGACAGTTTATCAAAAATACGTGGATTACTGGATCGACGGGCGGCAACACAACCGACCAGTGAGCACAGCTGTGGTTCAGTTTTCCGCAATCCAGAGGGTGATTATTCTGCTCGATTGATAGAAGCGTGTGGTTTGAAAGGTTATCGCATAGGTAATGCCAGTGTTTCAAGCAAACATGCTAATTTTATTGTTAATAATGGTTGTGCAACAGCTGCAGAAATTGAAAAATTAATTTTTTATGTGCGCAATAGTGTGAATGACAAATTTGGTATAATGCTGAAACCAGAAGTGCATATTATAGGTGAAAGCGGGGGTTAGCGAAGATGAAGCGCCAAAATACAGTCAGAAAGTCAACGCATGCGGCGAGGAAAAAGTCATCGAGTGACTGGCAGTTTAATTGGCGCTTAGTAAACAAAATCAGTGCGCTAGGATTAATTACCTGCATGATTGTTTGGGGATACATGGAATTAACCGATGCTGAGCGGTTTCCGATTGAAAAAGTCAATATTTCTGGAGATTTTCAACGTACAGGTAATACAACCCTACAACAAGTGATTACCCCTTACGTTACTAAGGGGTTTTTTCTTGTCAAAATGCGTGCTATCAAAGATGATTTAGAGCAATTACCTTGGATCAAGCGCGCAGAAATTCATCGAAAATGGCCTTCTGAATTAAATGTTCATATTAGCCAACACCGAGTACTGGGCCGTTGGAATGATAGAGCAGTTTTTAGCCAAGAAAAACAATTATTTTATCCTGATATCAACACAATTCCTGAAAATCTTATACAGTTTAGAGGCCCTGAAGGTATGCACACAAGTGTATTAGACACTTATTTTACCCTACAAGCCTTACTGGAGCCATTAGATTTGAAGATAAAAGAGTTAGTATTAGATCAACGTCATGCCTGGCATATTGAGCTAGCTAACGGTATAAAATTATTGTTGGGTCAAGATGAAATCACGACTCGTTTGACGCGATTTATAAAAGCATATCCAAAAGTGTTTTTACCTGCACAATATCAGGTACAATACGTAGACTTAAGGTATAAACACGGTATGGCAGTACAGTGGGCAAAAACATAACATAGAGGGAGATGAAGAGGCAATGCCTAAGCAAGAAAAGAATTTGATCGTTGGGTTAGATATTGGCACATCAAAGGTTGTTGCACTGGTAGGTGAGGTGTCTGCTGATGGTCATGTTGAATTGATTGGTGTTGGACGTCAAACATCCAATGGCATAAAGCGAGGTGTTGTTGTCAATATTGAAGCAACGATTAAATCAATTCAGCGAGCATTGGAAGAAGCAGAATTGATGGCAGGCTGCCAAATTCATTCCGCATTTACAAGTATTGCGGGGAATCATATCAGCAGTCTTAATTCGCATGGTATTGTTGCTATTCGTGATTCAGAAGTGACACAGTTTGATGTTGATCGTGTTATTGATGCAGCCAAAGCGGTAGCAATCCCGGCGGATCAACAAATTATCCATGTTTTACCGCAAGAGTTTGTTATTGATAATCAAGCAGGGGTTCGTGAACCTATTGGAATGTCTGGTGTAAGATTGGAATCCAAGGTACACATGATTTCAGGTTCCGTTAGTGCTGCACAAAATATTACTAAGTGTGTTGAACGATGTGGTATTGAAGTTGCTGAGATTATTTTAGCGCAATTAGCATCAAGCTATGCGGTATTGACAGAAGATGAAAAAGACTTAGGGGTTTGTTTGGTTGATATCGGTGGAGGAACGACGGATATTGCTATTTTCCGTCACGGTGCGATTCAGCATACGGCAGTCATTCCTATTGCCGGTGAACAAGTAACCAATGATATTGCAATGGCATTGCGTACGCCAACACAAGCGGCAGAAGCCATTAAAATAGATCATGGTTGTGCTTTGACACGCTTAGTTAATAGCAATGACCAAGTCGCCGTAAGCGCCGTTGGCGATCGCCCAGGGACAAAAATTTCGGCTCGTATGTTAACCGAAGTGATACAAGCCCGTTATGAAGAATTATTTGGTTTGATACATGCTGAACTGCGTAGCAGCGGTTATGAAGAATTAATAGCAGCTGGCATGGTATTAACCGGTGGTGCGTCATTAATACCAGGCGCCATTGACTTGGCTGAATTTGTTTTCCGTATGCCTGTACGCATAGGTATACCGCAACAAGTCACAGGCCTAGAAGAAATAGCCAGCAATCCAACATATGCGACTAGTATTGGTTTATTGCTTTACGCGCAACAACAAAACGTTATGACGGAAACGTTTCCGCATGAAGGAATGAAAGGACTATTTGGTCGTGTAAAGCATTGGTTGCAGGGTAATTTTTAGCTGGATCTGAAATGACAGTTCAGCACGTTATCCAAGCAGAAAGTGTGCAGTTTATCTCAAACGCGTGGCAAGTTTGTGAAAACGAGAACGTATTTTATGAATAAGGTACATGGTATTTTAAATACCTGTGGTATTAAGTTAAAAAAAGAAAGCCTGGGTGCTGAAAAAGGATTAAAGCATATACTAACCCACCGGGTTGATGAGATTTCACAATTTTTTATGGCTTATTATTTTCAACTTGTAGCATCACTACACTAGAGTCATATCGTAGTTTAACTTTTTGGTTTTGACAAAATCACATGAACCTACTGGGCCAGTTTGAATTTTTTGTTGATACGCCGGATATTGACAAAAAGTAACACTTTGAAACTAACTGCAATTCTATGGCGTATTGCTTCCATCTCGAAACCCTTGTAATAGTACCGGCGCCCTACTAGGAAATTCGACCGTTAGTTTTAATTCACCACCCATAGCCGATACATAACCTTGTAGTGTTGATAGCAATAAATCCGAACGTTTTTCTATACGTGAGATCCCATCTTGACGTAGATGAAGTTTTTCGGCTAAGTGTTTCTGCGTTAAACTAAGCGCTTTGCGCAAATCTTGCAGTGTCATTTCTTTTGCGATAAGATCATTTGCACGTTGACGCACTTTCTTTTTTCGCCCTTTTGAAAGACTATTAATCTTATCATGTAGTTTCGTAGCCATGGTGCTATTTTTCCAATGTTAATACCTTATTCATGTGGTCGTCAAACCTCTGATCAGACTTTTTAATGAGTTGCTTATAAAACCGCTTTTCACTGACTCCCGACTTATTGCCTGCCATTAATAAAATCGCCTGGCGGTGTAAGTCAAATGCAAAAGTAACACGCCACACACCATTATTTACCGAAAAACGCAGTTCTTTCATATTTGAAAACTGCTATAACGTATCAACATGAGGACGCCCCAATGAGGGACCAAACTTTTCAAGCAAAACGGCGTAAGCCACCAGCAACGCATCTTGCACATCGCTGTGCAGTTGATCAAAATCTTTTTCAAATTCCGTTATGCCCGTAACCAGTGCTATTTTTATTAATAGATAACACATCTTGCATAGCAGTGTTCATTTATTAACAAAAAAATAAGCTCAATTTGGGTTGTTTTTTATCAGCCTTCTAGAATTTACAGCATTATAGGGACACAACCGTGCAATATTGGTTCATATGTTTGAGTTAGGTACAGAAACATGTTATTTTATATACAATACTGGGAAAAATCAGGGTTGATATTGATGAAATACTTGCAATTGTTGGAAAATTCAGCAATACTATATTTACTCATACCCGCCACGCATCTCAGTGGCACTGCGCACCAGGGCGGGTTATTTGTATGAGTCCATCGAATCGATATCAGTCCTATATTAAGCAGCCACTTAACATCCAGCAGCAAATTGAATTGCTTGTGAAACGTAATTTGCTCATTGATGATTACACACTGGCAGCTCAAGTATTATCTACCGTTGGCTATTACCGTCTGTCTGCTTATTTTAAAGCATTTGAAATAACTAGCCTTGACCTTCATCATCAATTTCAACCCAATGTAACATTTAATCATCTATGGGATTGCTACCAATTTGATCGATTACTACGTTTACATACCCAGGATGCTATTGAGCGAATAGAGGTGGCTATTCGAGCGCGATTATCTGATCATATGTCGTTGAAATATGGCATCAATTGGTATGTTAATGACTCATGTTTCAATCCTGTCTGGAAGAATCCATCAAAATATCAGCGAAAAACACCCAGAGATTATTTTTTTCATGATCTAGAAGACATTTGTCAGAATCGAAAAAATGAAGAGCATATTAACCATTTCTATCAGTATTATCACTCTCCTGACTATCCACCTAGCTGGATGCTTATGGAAAGCTTATCATTTGGTAGTGTGATTAATCTAATTAATTATTTGGCTAACAAACAAGATAAAAGGGCAATAGCCGAGACGTTTCAATTACATACAAAGGTATTTATGGGCATGTTGCAAGCACTGCGTTATGTCAGGAATTTATGTGCACATCATGCCCGATTATGGAATCGCTGGTTAGTGCTCGAGTTTGTACGGCCAAAACGATGGTCAGCTCATGCTATCCCATCACGCACGTATTATGAGCTTGCTTGGCTATTATGGACTTTATTGAAGGTTATTGCACCGAAAACAGCCTGGAAAGAAAAGCTCTTTACGTTATTTGATCACTATCCAATGGTTCCTTTTTATAGAATGGGGTTCCCTGCTGATTGGGAAGCAGCTGTATTTTGGAGTGACACAACTCATGCATAATTCACCACGCACCCGCTGAGAAAAAGAAATTTGGGAAGCCTGCGAACAGCTGCAGGCTGAGCTAGGCCCAGAGCAAGCCATTACAGGTGATTTAATTATCGAGCAATTGATGTGTCTACACTTGAAACCTCGCAAGCAAACACTATACTCGCTTAGAATAGGTCAACAATATAGGGAAATGCTATAATAAGTGCTGATTATGTATTGCTCCCTTCATGTAATGTGTTGCCTTTTAGTATGACTACTTGCTGCTTAATGATATATAACATTTTTTTATTAGTCTGATAGACATAAGGTGGTCATTGACTCCGATCAGATCTGTACATAATAATACCAGAAATATTTTTCTGCAATATTCCTTATGTTTTTACCAATTTTCTGATAATATTTAGCCACCAAAATTTATAGCTAATGCATTTAATATGCACCTTTAGAAAGGGGAATAAGAGCATGTTTGATATGAAGGAAGGGAATTTACCTGTTGCTGTTATCAAAGTTATCGGCGTCGGCGGTGGTGGTAGCAATGCAATAGAACATATGATCGCTGAGCGATTAGATGGTGTTGAATTTTTATGTGCAAATACTGATGCACAAGCATTAAAAAACGCTACCTCAGAAGTCATGCAACTTGGCAATGAAATTACCAAGGGTTTAGGTGCTGGTGCCGATCCGGACATTGGCCGAAAAGCAGCGGAAGAAGATATTGAAAAATTACGGGATTACTTATCTGGCGCTGATATGGTATTTATTACTGCCGGTATGGGGGGCGGTACCGGAACAGGAGCCGCGCCTGTTGTTGCAAAATTGGCGAAAGAGTTGGGTATTCTTACCGTTGCTGTTGTGACAAAACCATTCGCTTTTGAAGGAAATGTTCGTATTCAAGTTGCTGAAGATGGTATTGCCGCGCTAAGTCAATACGTTGACTCATTAATTACCATTCCAAACAATAAATTACTCACTGTATTGGGTAAAAATATCACATTATTGAATGCATTCAAGGCAGCGAATAATGTCTTGATGGGGGCAGTACAAGGTATTTCTGAATTGATTACTCGTCCCGGCTTAATTAATGTCGATTTTGCTGATGTCAGAACGGTGATGTCAGAAATGGGTATGGCCATGATGGGAACCGGTAGCGCGGGAGGAGAAAATCGAGCACGTGAAGCGGCAGAAGCTGCTATTCATAGTCCTCTGTTAGATGATGTTAACTTAAGTGGTGCTAAAGGTATTTTAGTGAATATTACCGCGGGCTTAGATATGTCTATTGGTGAATTTGAAGAAGTTGGTAATGCAGTCAAAGGCTTAACATCTGAAAGTGCACATGTTGTTGTTGGAACAGTGATTGACCCAGAAATGTCGGATCAAATGAGAGTGACCGTTGTCGTGACCGGGTTAGGCCAAGCGTATGATACGCCATCACGTTTTGTTGATTCACGTTTTACCGGCGAACAACACGCATTTGACTATCAACGTTATGAACGTCCTGCTGTATTACGCCGCAAGACAGAGGAATTAGCTCAGGTCAATGCGACAACAGAGGATATGAATTACTTAGATATTCCGGCTTTTTTGCGTCGACAAGAGACAGAAGATACATGATTACTTGATTTTATTAGGTTTTTGTATTATTTAGCTAAGTAAGTAACACAATAGTTTGGCATAATGGTCTAAATATAATACTGTATTATGCCGATATTGTAGAGGATAGTTCAGATTTTGAAGGAATGTGGGATTTATGATTAAGCAACGTACACTGAAAAATGTTATCAGGGCAACAGGAATTGGGTTACATACCGGCAAGAAAATTTACTTAACGTTACGACCTGCTCCGGTGAATACAGGCATTGTTTTTTGTCGTACCGACTTAGATCCTGTCGTGGAAATTCCTGCACGAACCGAATACGTTGGTGATACAACCTTAGCGACCACATTAGCAAAAGAGGATGTGCGTATTGCAACAGTTGAGCATTTATTATCCGCTTTGGCGGGTATGGGTATTGATAATGCGTATATTGATGTAACAGCACCTGAAGTCCCTGTCATGGATGGTAGCTCTGGGCCATTTGTTTTCTTAATTCAATCAGCGGGCATAGAAGTACAAAATGCGCCGAAATTATTTATTCGTATTAAAGAAACCGTAACAGTGGAATGTGGTGAAGTAGGAACTTCAGGCTATAAAACGGCTTGCTTTAAGCCATATGAAGGTTTCAAAGTTGATTTTACCATTGATTTTGATCATCCTGTTTTTAAAGAAAGTGCCCAAAATCTATGTTTGGATTTTTCAACAACCTCTTTCCTAAAAGAAGTCAGTCGTGCACGTACGTTTGGATTTAAGCGTGATTATGATAAATTAAGTGCAATGAATTTAGCTTTAGGTGCTAGCTTAGATAATGCCTTAGTATTGGATGAATATCGTATCCTGAATGAAGATGGCTTGCGTTATCAAGATGAATTTGTGCGCCATAAAATATTAGATGCTATTGGTGATTTATACCTCTTAGGATCTAGTTTACTTGGTAAATTTGTCGGCTATAAATCCGGCCATGCCTTAAATAATCAACTATTGCGTGCCTTATTAGCTAAACAAGCAGCGTGGGAGTATGTCACTTTTGAGGATGAACAAGCTTCCAAATACCCAATTTGCTATGCTGATATTGAGGCAGCCGTTCCTGCTTAATTAGGTATTTAGCGAATAGTCTTTTGTGAACAATCTTTTCTGTTGTGTAGAAAATTTGTTTGAAAAATGTTATAAAGCCAGTTTGAATGACTTGAAAGAGGATAACTTAACATGCCAATTTATGAATATAAATGTTCAGAATGCAATCATTCTTTTGAGAGCTTGCAAAAACTAGGTGATGCACCTTTGGTCATATGTCCTAATTGTGGTCGACCCGCATTGAACAAATTAGTCTCAGCTGCTGCTTTTCATTTGAAGGGAAGTGGTTGGTATGAAACGGATTTCAAAGATAAAAAAGCTAAAAATAATGATAATATTAAACAAAAGACGAAAAAAACAGACAAGACTGAGACAGTCAGTAAGACTACCTCAACCCAAGAAGTGGATGAATAAGCTATTTTACGTCGTGCCTTTTCCTTCATAGTGTGCGTTGCTAGAATAGCGATTTAGCATTGGTAATAAACATTTCTAATCAGGGTCGCTACAAAAACATGAGTATTTTTAAGTCTATTTTTATCGTGGCCTAGATCAAAGGTGTTGTGAGAAAAAGGCTAAATCGTTACCAGTAGTTTTTAATTACTGTAGTTGTTAATAAGGGATAATGAATGATGCGCAGCCATGAATGCAATAGTTTACGAGATGATTTTTCTGGAAAAGAAGTTACTTTGTGTGGCTGGGTGAATCGACGCCGTGACCATGGTGGTGTGATTTTTGTGGATCTGCGCGATCGTTCCGGGCTGGCTCAAATTGTTTTTGTACCAACATGTGAAAGCATATTTCAAGAAGCTGAGAAATTACGTTCTGAATATGTCATTGAGGTAACTGGAACGGTTCAATTTCGTCCAGAAGGCATGCGCAATGCGAGTTTAGCGACTGGAAATGTCGAAGTGCTTGTAAATGCGTTAACGATACACAATGCATCGGAAACACCACCATTCCAATTAGATGATTTTCATCAAACGCATGAGGATATTCGTCTGCGCTATCGTTATCTCGATTTGCGACGTACTGAAATGTTGTCACATTTAGCTTTCCGAGCAAAAGTCAATCAATTGTTGCGTGACTATTTAACCGCAAAAGATTTTTGGGAAATTGAAACTCCATTGCTAACCAAAGCAACACCAGAAGGGGCACGGGATTATATTGTGCCTAGTCGTACACAGCCAGGCAATTTTTTTGCTTTGCCACAATCGCCACAATTATTCAAACAATTATTAATGATGTCAGGCGTAGAGCGCTATTATCAAATTGCACGTTGTTTTCGTGATGAAGATTTACGAGCTGATAGACAGCCTGAATTTACTCAACTGGATATAGAAGCATCGTTTGTTGATGAACAGTGGATCCAAACAACAATGGAGGATATGGTCCGTTGTTTATATAAAGAAATGTTGGCAGTAGATTTGCCAAATCCTTTTCCTAGGATAAGTTATCAAGATGCTATGCGGCGATTTGGTAGTGATAAACCTGATTTGCGTATTCCATTAGTGTTAGTTGACATCAATGACTTAGTCAAATCGGTTAAATTCAATGTTTTTGCCAAACCGGCCAATGATACTAACGGCCGTGTTGCTGCATTGCGCTTACCAAAAGGATGCGAGTTGACTCGAAAGCAGCTGGATGATTATGAAGACTTTGTTAAAATTTACGGTGCAAAAGGTTTAGCTTACATCCGAATCAATGATAAGCAGGCCGGTGTTGATGGTTTACAATCACCTATTTTAAAATTCTTACCAGATAATGTTATACAGGCTATTTTAGAGCGTACACAGGCAGAAACAGGCGATGTTATTTTCTTTGGTGCAGATAATGCCAAAGTGGTGAATGAGTCGCTAGGCGCGCTACGTAATAAGCTAGGATACGATCATCACATGCTGGAAAATGAATGGAAACCGGTATGGATTTATGATTGGCCTATGTTTGAATTGAATGATGAAGGCAGTTGGGATCCACTACATCACCCCTTTACTGCACCACAACATCTTGATGTCGATGCAATGAAAGCTGATCCTAGCGCTGCGTTAGCAAAAGCTTATGATTTGGTTATTAATGGTGTTGAAGTAGGCGGTGGATCGATGCGTATTCATAATGAGCATTTGCAGCGAGAAATTTTCCAATTATTAGATATTACCGAAGAGGAATTTGACGAAAAATTCGGGTTTTTCTTAACAGCATTACGTTATGGTTGTCCACCACATGGTGGTATAGCGTTTGGCTTGGATCGTTTAGTCATGTTAATGCTAGGTGTTAACTCAATTCGAGAAGTGATTGCTTTTCCAAAAACGCAAACAGCTAAGTGTTTATTAACCGATGCACCTTCGACGGTGCCATTAAAACATTTGTTAGAGCTGGGTGTTACTGTGAAAAAAACGGAGTAATTATTATGGCGGGACATAGTAAATGGGCAAATATCAAGCACAAAAAAGCAAAAGAAGATGCAAAGCGTGGAAAAATTTATACTAAATTGATCCGTGAAATTACAGTCGCTGCGCGTTTAGGAGGTGGCGATCAAAGTGCTAACCCACGCTTGCGGGCAGCGGTGATGGATGCTTTATCGAATAATATGCCGAAAGACACGATAGAGCGCGCTGTGAAAAAAGGCAGCGGAGAATCAGATGCGGCAGAACAAATTAAAGAAGTTGTTTATGAAGGCTATGGCGCAAATGGTGTGGCAGTCATGGTGTATTGCATGACAGATAATATTAATCGTACGGTATCAGAAGTACGTCACGCTTTCACCAAATGTGGTGGTAATTTAGGCACTGATGGTTCGGTTGCGTATTTGTTCAAAAAAGTTGGACTTATTTTATATTCAAGTGGCGTTGATGAAGAGCAAGTCGTGGATATGGCTTTAGAGATGGGTGCAGACGATGTGTTAACAAATGCTAATGGCAGTATTGAAGTGATTACTGCGTGGGAAAATGTACATGAAATTAAAGAAAAATTGAACGAACAAGGATTGCCACCGCAAACAGCAGAAGTGATTATGTTACCTTCTACTCAGGTAACACTGGAGCGAGACGCTGCAGAAAAAGTATTACGATTGTTAAATATATTAGAAGATTTAGATGATGTGCAAAATGTTTATTCGAATGCTAATATTTCGGATGAATTATTAGGAGAGTTGGCGTAGCAAATGACGGTTATTGTTGGGATCGATCCAGGATCGCGTGTCACAGGCTTTGGCGTGATCAATGTTCAACAAAATAACATTGAGCATATTGCCCATGGCTGTTTGCATATAAAACAGAAATCTTGGGCAGAACGCTTACATGCTATTTTTTCTGGTTTACAAACAGTGATTGCTGAGCATCAACCAGAAGAAGCTGCTATTGAACAAGTCTTTATGCAACAAAATGTCAATTCTGCTTTGAAGCTGGGTCAAGCACGTGGTGCAGCAATTGTTGCTATCGCGCAATATGGCAAGACCATGGCAGAATATTCAGCACGAGAAATTAAGCAAGCAGTAGTTGGTTATGGTGCAGCGGACAAAAAGCAAATACAGCATATGATAAAACAATTATTACAATTAGCTGTCATACCGGCAAGTGATGCTGCTGATGCATTGGCTGTCGCAGTTTGTCATGCGCATTGTCGTCGTGTTAAACAACGATATCAGCAAGCATTAGCAAAATAGATAGGGTAATCAATGATTGGGCGTATCGCGGGAACTATTATTGAAAAGCAATTGCCAGACATTCTTGTTGATGTCAATGGTATTGGTTATGAAGTACAAGTACCTTTATCTACCTACAGCCAATTACCAGAGATCGGCGAAAAAACAGTATTGTTGACTCACTTTATCGTGCGAGAAGATCATCAGGCATTATATGGATTTTATGATAAGCAAGAACGTGCTATGTTTCGCACCTTGTTAAAAGTATCCGGTGTTGGCGCTAAACTTGCGTTAACTATTTTATCTGGTTTAAATGCTGAGCAATTTGCACATTGTATTTTGCAAGACGATCTATCATTGCTGATGCAAATTCCAGGTATTGGTAAGAAAACAGCACAACGCTTAGTGGTGGAAATGCAAGATAAAGTGGAAGATTGGCAATTTGTGCCAGTAGCGGATGTTTTAACAGTAAGCAACAAAGGTGTGCATGCTGAGTTGACACAAGCAAAACAAGAAGCGATTTCAGCGTTGCAAGCATTAGGCTTTAAAGCTTTGGATGCACAAAAAGCCATACAAAAAGTATTTCAAGCTGAAATGGATACACAATCACTGATCAAAGCAGCATTACAGCAAGCAGATTGTACTTGAAATGTTGAGCTCTGAATATGAGCTAATGATATTATTTGCATATTGCAAGCAACAATTTGAGCACTTTTCCTCTGTGCTGCAGGTATTGCGATACGCAAGTGTGCTTTGTTCGATTGCCTGTTAGCAAAATTCAAAAATTATTTAGAATAATCATCAAGTTATCATTTGATTTTGCTTCGCTCAGATAGAAGTATTTTACCTGCTTCTTGTATGCTTTTTATTTACAATTTATTTTATTATTAATTAATAGACTATAATGAATAAAAACAATCGCTTATTGAGGGTTATATGGAAAAAAATATTTCCACTGAAGATGCCGATAATGTATTACTAGTTGACGTAAAAGATAAGATAGAGCTGTTTAATATTTACATGCCATTTATCGCGGGTGGTGCATTATTTATAAAAACACAGAAAAGCTATAGTTTAGGTGATGAAGTCTTCCTCTTGATAAAATTAATTGATGAACTTAAAAAATATCATGTAGCAGGAAAAGTTGTCTGGATAACCCCGTCTTGTGCACAAGGTGGGCGTGCAGCAGGAATAGGGGTACAATTACAAGGAGAAGAAGGCGATCTGCTTCGTAATAAAATGGATACATATCTTGCTGGTATATCTAATTCTGATCGTTTAACCGATACGATGTGATTTTTATATTGTTGCTACATAGCACATTTAATTGGTTAAACATTGCCTGGCTCTTTGCCTTGATTTCATTTTATAGCAGTTTTCAATATGACTAAGCCATTATAAGCGAGTATAACGCGTGCTTGCGCGATTTCAACAGTGAGGTTTACTTACTGTAAATAAGCTTTTGAAGAACAAAGCAAGCGCGGGTTAGCGGAAGTTTATAATGGCTTAGTCATATTGAAAACTGCTATAATGATGGTGATGCCGATTGCTTTTCATCAATAGCTGCTTTATCGAACCCAGCAAAACGTTTACATTCATTTTCAAAAAAGCGAATCAAGCCATTGATATCACAACCACCAAAATTGTTTTTCTTTAAATTTAGCCAGTATTCAATACCATGCGTCAGCTCTGTTCGGGTAATAAGGGTAAGTGTATCACCGATATTTTGACGATGAAACAGTGGGATAGTGAGTAAGTTTTTCATCAGCAAGGTTTTGATCGAAGGCCCTTTGTTTTTTACATAGTGCCTTTTGGATGCATCTTTTTGACCTGCATTCCATTTTCCGGGCTTGTCTTTAAAAAACAGCATCAGTTGCGCAACCAGCTCTTCTAAGCTGACATTATGTAATCGAGTCATCATCAACGCATTGTAAGATGCCCTGTTTTTTTTGTGTCCGGGGGGAGGATTCCAGATATGGTTATAATCTTTCAGTGTTCTCAGAACAGCAGTTTTCATTTGTTCTAAGGCCATTGCTTTTGTTTTTTGAGAAGCTGCGTTATATTCATTTTTTTCTAATATCTTCACTTTAGTGAGAAAGCCACTATGTCTAAATGCAAAGCCTAATTCAGAGCTGTTATTTATTATGCCTGCCAGTGTTGGGCTTATGGGGTCATCGCGAAGAGCACCGGCCAACAGTGGTAATATGGGTTGCTTCTCATCAGAAGCTGGTTTTTTTAGTCCGGCAAAACGTTTGCACTCATTTTCAAAGAAGCGAATTAATCCATTGATATCACAACCACCAAAATTATTCTTCCTTAAATTTAATAAGTACTTAATACCATGCGTTAGCTCTGTTCGAGTAATGAGAGAGAGCATGTGGCCGACCTTCTTACGATGGAATAATGGGATGGTCAGTAAATTCTTCATGAGCAGTGCTTGAATGGAAGGTTTGCTGCTATAGAGCTTGCTAGCATTTTTTGAGCCTGTGCTCCAAGGCCCTATCTTGTCTTTAAAAAATAGAATAAGCTGAGCTACAAGTTTTTCTAGACTGGCTTTGTCTAGTGCGCTGTCTACTTGGTTTGCCCATAGGATTTCTCCCAGTTTTTTGTAATGAGCTCCAAAGTGGCGAATTTTTATTGCTTTAGAGTCTTTAGTTTTTTTCCTCCAATTTATTTCAGAGCAGATATTGCGATAACTCTCTAGTGTTTTTCTAGTAGCAGCAATAATTTGATTGAAAGCCATGATTTTCTTTTCCCGGGGGACAGCTTTGTATTTGCTTTTTTCTAGTGTTTTAACTTCCGTCAAGAAACCATTGTGTCGAATGTTGTAACCTAATGATGAGTATTTGCTAATGGAGCTGGCGAGTGTTGGGCTAATAGGGTCGTTGCGAAGAGTGCTTTCGTTTGCTGTTGATTTGGGTTTTGCATCAGAATTGGACATGTGTGGTAAATTTTTATTTTCAAGGTTAAAGTAACCGTTTTTTTCTGAACAAGAAGCTGAGCGGATAAATTTTATATAATTAGATATTTCAGAGTCAATGTAAGTTAAATCAGGTATGACAAGTTTATTGCCTGCGTGCACATGTGGTGTTAATGCAGTATCGTGGCTAGAAATTAAAGAAAGCAAATAGATAATTAAGTAGTTGCTTCGATGAGCAATAGCTGTTTTTAGCATGTCGAATATATCGAGCTGGATATAATTTTCTGTCGTGAGAGTTGAAAAGAAATATTGGATGGTGTTAAGTGAGTCATTTCTGATTGCAAGTTGCCATAACTCTTTATCAATAGCCAATAAAGGCAGTTGATTTTTTTGAGTAAGTGAGAGTATATGTTGAATTAATATGACTCTATCGTGAATAATAGCTTCTTTTAAGATTGCATCATAAGAAAAGGTATTGTCATTGATTAATGTAAACAAATATAGACACATGTCAATGTGATTTTTTTCTATGGCTTTTATCAATGCTTTCACATCCGGTGATGGTAATAGCTTATATCTAGTGTTGGCAGCAGTGACAATATATTTCATCAGAACAAGTTTGCCTGATTGTGCAGCGGCTATCTGCAAGTCCGCATTGAATGTATATAAGTTTTTTCTTAACTCGGGATTACAGGAAAGTAAATAACTAACTAATGCTTGATTACCAGACTCAAATGCAAAACATAAATTTTCTAATCTTGGTTTAAGCAAAACATTACCTGCAGAATCGGTTAAGGCAAGTAAATCTTTAACAATATCGACATTGCCAGCAGTGATGGCATACTCCAATAACATATATAGCATAAAGGTTGTCATTGATTTGCTGAACTGTTTTTTATATTTTTTCATTAAATATTGAAAAATACTGTGGTGACCTTGCGCGGCAGCACAAGAAAACAAGTCATACATGTCGCTAGGTTTAACAGAGCCCAGTACGAACTTGACCATATCTAAGTTGCCAGAGCCAGTTGCAGCAGAAATATGCATTTTTTCTAATTTAAAAAGGGATTGTCCTAGTTGGTTTTTTAAAGAGAGTAAACTTTTAACCAGCGGCATTTTTCCTGAATTAATAGCAAGCTCTAAGGCAACAGTATCAAAAACTTTTTTATGATGCCAATGTGTTATGATATGCTGAACTAACTTAAGGTTGCCAGACATAATAGCTGCATTTAATGTATCTTCATTAGCACATCGTTTATCTTCAGGCATGAATAATTTAAATAGTGCTAAGTTTCCGGATCGAGCGGCAAATTTGTAGACTCTATTGCTAACATGCAATAATGGCTCATTTTTATTATTAGTCAGCGAAAGCAGTAGTTTGACACTGTCGATATTGCCAGAGCGAGCAGCCAGCTTGAGAGTCAGCTCTGTGGGCAAGACAAAAAGCTGGTTATCTGTGTTTGAGTAACTGAGTATTGTTTTGAGAATATCCGGGTTACCTGCTCTGGCAGCAAAATTTAATAGTTGTTGGTTAGGAGTTAATGTTTCTCCATGTTGTGAAGATTCAAGTGACAGTAATAAATCAACTAAGTCACTATTGCCTATGAGCACAGCCAGCTGTAGCACCTTCATGCGTTGGCAGTAAGTCAGTGTTTTGAAATAGTCTTTCTTTTTAGCTGTCAGTGTGTCTAAACAGTAAGAAAAAAAATAGGCATGAGGAAATGAATAAGACGCATTATCTTTAAATAAATAGGGAGAAAAAAGTGAATGAATATTAGTATCAATGGTTGTTAATTCTTCGTCGTCATTTAAGGTTGAAAATTGATAATGTGTGAGGATGCGATGTAATCGCTCATAAACTACTGAAGGTTCAACTAAGGTTTTAAGCAGTGTGTCACTGGCGCTAATCTGGTATGTTTTACAAAAATCAATCAAGTCTTGTGCTTTTTTAGTTGTGGGTTGCATGTACATAACCCTTATTATCAAGGTGAACATATAAAAACTTATGCTATCACAAAATAAGATAAAGAGTCAAATTTAATCAGATAGCGGCTATTTTGTGCTTAAAGCATTAGCAAAGATGACTTACTGACGCTGTAGTAGCCGATATGACTTGCTCTTCATCAGTAGTAGGCTTGCCTAACCCAGCAAAATGTTTACACTCATTTTCAAAAAAACGAACTAATCCCCCTACGCTGCATCCGCCCAAGTAATCCTGGGTTAAATCCAATTGATATTTAAGGCCATGTGTTAATTCAGTGCGTGTGACTAATGTCAGGGTGTTGTCTTTAATTTTTCGGTTGAAAATAGGTATAGTAAGTAATTTTCTCATGAGTATTGTCTTAAGGGATGGAATGTCATCACAGTTAGCAGCGCTGTTGAGCATGGCTTTTGGATAGGGTTCGCACGGGTAGACGCGTTGTTGACCGATGCATAGCCAGGTTGTTTCGTACCATACACCGGCTTTCCATTTCCCGGCGGAGGTTTTAAAAGATTCAGTGAGGCGATTCACAGCATATTCTAAATTATTTTCATGGTTGTTGATATCGTTCAGTATTTTTTTGAATGCAAGATAAGATGATCGGTTATTTTTTCCAATTCTGGGTTGCCAAAGCTTGTTATAGATAGTCAGTGTGTCGCTAAGAGCTTCTTTAATTTGGTTTAGTGCTTGTATTTTTTCTTCTAATGAGACGGCCAGGTATTCTTTGTCTTTTAATGCTTTAACAGTCGCTAGCTTGCCGTTAAAATACGAAGTCAGTTTTAACGTTGAGCTGCTTAGAATGTTATTAAACAGAGTAGGTGCTGGGGGGGTATGACGAGAATTATCCATCCTGTTTACTCTCAGTATATTGAGAATCATTGTACATAATAAAATATCGCTAATTTGTTATTATTATTGATTTAAATTTATAATGAAAGAGAATAAAAGTCAATAAAATCATACTTTGCAATGTTCAGAACCTGGATATCCATGCTCCAGCAGCCGTTTTGATCAATGTTTGAACATTCCTGGTTAGTCAACGGATGAACATTTAACTACTATTCATTGTTCACATAATGTTTTATACTGTTGCTCATGAAACATATACGAAATTTTTCTATTATTGCCCATATTGATCACGGGAAATCTACCTTGGCGGATAGATTCATCCAAATGTGTGGTGGGTTGTCTGAGCGTGAAATGGCAGAGCAAGTATTAGACTCTATGGATATAGAGCGTGAGCGTGGAATTACTATCAAAGCACAGAGTGTGACACTTGACTATCAAGCAAAAAATGGGCAAACCTATCAGCTTAATTTCATTGATACGCCAGGCCATGTTGATTTTTCCTATGAAGTGTCACGCTCATTGGCTGCCTGTGAAGGCGCTTTGTTAGTCGTTGATGCAGCTCAAGGCGTAGAGGCCCAGACGGTAGCTGTTTGTTATACTGCATTTGAACAAGGCTTAGAAGTTTTTCCAGTACTAAATAAAATTGACTTGCCGCAGGCAGAGCCAGAGCGGATTTGTCAAGAAATTGAAGAGATTATTGGTCTTGATGCAAGTCATGCGATTTCTGTCAGTGCCAAAACCGGTATTGGTGTTGAAAATTTACTGGAATTCTTGGTACAAAACATCCCGGAACCGACAGGGGATAAAGACGCACCGTTACAAGCTTTAATTATCGACTCTTGGTTTGACAATTTTCTCGGTGTTGTTTCCTTAGTGCGAATAAAACACGGCCGCTTGCACCAGCGAGAGAAAATTCAAATTATGTCAACAGGGCGCCAGCATGAAGTCACTAAATTAGGTATTTTTACTCCCAAGCGGGTTGAAAAAGCGCAATTGTCAGCTGGGGAAGTTGGCTACATCATTGCTGGGATCAAAGATATTCATGCAGCACCTGTGGGAGATACGATTACATTGGCGTCAAAGCCAGCAAATGCGATGTTGCCTGGATTTCAAACAGTACAACCAAAAGTGTTTGCCGGTATGTTTCCGATTAATTCTGAAGACTATGAAGACTTTCGTGATGCGTTAGGAAAGCTAAGTTTAAATGATGCGTCTTTATTCTTTGAGCCTGAAACATCAGAAGCATTAGGTTTTGGATTTCGCTGTGGCTTTTTAGGCATGTTGCATATGGAAATTGTGCAAGAGCGGTTAGAGCGTGAATATCAACTGGATTTAATTACAACTGCACCAACAGTGATCTATGAGGTGTTAATGCAAAGTGGAGAAGTATTAAATATAGATAATCCAACAAAATTACCACCAATGAATAAGATAACTGAAATTCGTGAACCTATTGTACAAGCAAATATGTTATTACCACAGGATTATATAGGCAATGTTATACAACTTTGCATTGATCGGCGTGGCGTGCAAACTAAAATGCAATACACTGGACGGCAAGTATCGCTTAGTTTCGAAATGCCAATGAATGAAATCGTACTAGATTTTTTTGATCGATTGAAATCAGTCACACGTGGTTATGCATCGCTAGATTATCATTTCTTGCGTTTTCAGGCAGACAGTATGATACGTATGGATATATTAATTAATAGTGAAAAAGTCGATGCATTAGCCATTATTGTGCATAAAGATAAAGCACAAATACGTGGTCGTGAGTTAGTTGAGCGTTTAAAAGAGATTATTCATCGTCAAATGTTTGATGTGGCTATTCAAGCTGCGGTTGGCTCGCAAATTATTGCTAGACAGACAGTAAAAGCGTTGCGCAAAAATGTAACAGCCAAATGTTATGGTGGGGATGTGTCGCGTAAACGCAAATTGTTAGAAAAGCAAAAGAAAGGAAAAAAACGCATGAAACAATTTGGTAAAGTTGAAATCCCACAAGAAGCTTTTTTAGCTGTGTTAAAGGTGGATAAAAAGAAAAAATGAGTACTGTAAAAGAATCTACAAATGATTTATATGAAAGCAAAATTGCTAAAAATGGGTTAACATTGCATACTATTAACCGAGTACAGATGCTGAAAAATGAACAGAAGAGGCAGGTAAATGAATTTTGAAGTTATTCTTTCTTTATTAACGGTGGTAACGGGTTTTTTATGGGGCTATTTAAAATGGTTGACCTTTAAAAAAGCTAAACATAGTGATGCTAAGGCATTAACCTTGTCAGGAAAAAAACATGCGGTAATGGACTTCTTTGCTTCTCTGTTTCCAATTTTTCTTATCGTATTGTTACTGCGCTCGTTTTTATTTGAACCGTTTGTTATTCCTACCGGTTCATTAGAGCCAACTTTACAGATTGGTGATTTTGTGTTGGTAAATAAATACAATTATGGTTTGCGTTTACCGGTGACACATAACAAAATCGTGTCAATAGGCGAACCAAAACATGGTGATATTATGGTATTTCGCTATCCAGTTGATCCCAGCATCTATTATATAAAACGAGTGATTGGTCTTCCTGGTGATACCATCAGCTATATTAATAAGCAATTGTATGTTAATGGCAAATTGATTCCTCAGCGATATGTTGGTCCTTCTTATGAATATGATCAGCATGGTAATGAATGGCCGGTGATAGAAAAGCAAGAAGATTTTTTTGCTATAAAATATAATATCTTTGAGCGCCCCGATGTGGTGAGTAAAAATATTTACGCACTTAAAGTGCCTGAGAAGCACTATTTTGTCATGGGTGATAATCGAGATGATAGTGGCGACAGTCGTTATTGGGGGTTTGTTCCGGAGGAAAATATTGTTGGCAAATCAGTCGTTATCTGGTTTAGCTGGAATAGTCTTGCAGAAAAATGGCGAGACAAAATTCGATTTAGTCGTATTGGTAATGTTATACATTGATAATAGGGAGTTTTTTATGAAGAGTTTGACCAAGCAACAAGGGATGGGATTTTTTGGATTGATTTATCATTTGATTGTTATTGGTGCTATCACTTATACTTTTTTTCTATTAGGACCTATCTATTTAGAAAATAAAGCAGTGAAAGATTCTATGGCAGGTATTAATAAGTCTCAGTTAATTAAGCGTGATGATACCATCATTACCGCTAAGAGAAAAATTCGTAATTATTTGGCAGATGCTTTCCGACGTAATAATGTTGTTAGTGTGCCGTTAGAAAATATTGTGATGGTGCCTGCAGAAGGAGGGTATCAATTAACAATTAAATATGATGTGTCAGTCAATGCTGTGGCGAATGTTGATTTTCTAGTTAGTTTTGATGATGTGGTGGCAGTTGTCAAAAATTAAATGCTTGAGTTATCACGTTTAGAAAAACGCTTAAATTATTCATTTAAGGACAAATCGTTACTAGAAGCTGCATTAACACATCGAAGTGTGCGTGGTGCGAATAATGAGCGCTTGGAGTTTTTGGGAGATTCCATTTTGAATTTTCTCATTGCTGAAGCGCTGTTTCAGCAATGGCCACATGCTCATGAAGGTCAATTGAGTCGCCAGCGCTCTAGTTTAGTGAATGGTGTCACCTTAGCTGAAATTGCCCGTGAGTTTGCTTTAGGTGATTTTTTACGTTTAGGTGGCGGTGAATTAAAAAGCGGTGGGCAGCAGCGCACTTCGATATTAGCTGACGCCATAGAAGCGATTATTGCTGCGATTTATTTAGATAGCGATATCTCAATCTGCCGAAAGAGTATACTTTTATGGTATAAAAAACGCATAAGCACTTTGCAAGAAACGGTATTATTAAAAGATCCGAAAACGCGTTTACAGGAGTATTTGCAAAGTCGGCGTATAGAGTTACCTGAATATATTGTGCATGAAGTCAGAGGTGAAGCGCATGAGCAGACTTTTTCTGTGGTTTGCGAAGTGGGTTCATTAGAAATTAAGGCAACAGGTGAAGGCACCAGTCGACGCCGTGCCGAGCAATGTGCAGCGGGTCAAGTGTTAAACTTATTAGAAAAAAACTCCAAGGCTAAAAAAAGTTAAGTAATGAGATGAGTCAACCTAAGCTAAACACATATTGCGGATTTGCGGCGATTGTTGGTCGACCTAATGTGGGAAAATCAACATTATTGAATTGCATTTTGGGCCGTAAAATTACTATTACTTCGAAAAAACCACAAACAACACGTCATCGTATCTCTGGTGTTAAAACACAAGATAATGTGCAAGTTATTTATGTCGACACACCAGGGCTTCACCAAGGTGAAAAACATGCGCTAAACCACTATATGAATAACGTGGTTTATAATGTTGTCAAAGAAGTGGATGTGATTGCATTTATGGTTGAAGCCGGCCAATGGTTGGCGGAAGATGATTGGGTGCTTAATATCATTCATCGTAGCAAAGCCAGAAAAATCATTATTGTGAATAAGGTTGATAAAATTCCACAGAAAGAAAAGTTATTGCCCTACTTGCAATTAATTTCTGAAAAATTGCCAAATGTTCCTATTGTTCCGCTATCAGCTGAAAAGAATAAGCATATTGATACATTTGAACAAACTATTAAGACATTGTTGCCGCAAGATATGTTTTATTTTCCAGCAGAGCAATACACGGATCGTTCATCACGATTCCTTGTTGCTGAATTGATTCGAGAAAAGTTGATGCGATTTTTGGGTGATGAAGTACCTTACGGCGCTACCGTTATGTTAGAACAATTTCTCGATGAAGAAAAAATCGTAAAAATTGCAGCGCTTATTTTAGTTGAGCGTAAGGGTCATAAAGCCATTGTTATTGGTAAAGAAGGTGACTGCTTGAAACGGATAGGTAAGCAAGCACGCTTGGAATTAGAGCGATTGTTTGGTAAGAAAGTTTATTTGCAACTATGGGTAAAAGTAAAATCAGGATGGTCAGATGATCAACGAGCTTTGCAAAGTCTAGGGTATGATTAAATGGCTATGCAAAAAGCGTATGTACTGCATCAGCGGCCGTATCGAGAAACAAGTGTGCTTGTGGATTTTTTTACTGAACAAGATGGGCGTATCAGTGCGATTGCCAAAGGACAGCGACGTTTACAGAAGCGTGGCCGTCATTCATTACAAATGTTTGTTTTGTTGCTAGTTGACTTTTATGGCAAGGGAGAATTAAAAACAGTTAAGACAATAGAGTGTGTTCAAACAGCGACTATTGTCCCAGGAAGAGCGCTGCTTAGCGCTTTCTATTTGAATGAATTACTCATTCATCTGTTAACACGAGCCGAGGCAATGCCAGAATTATTTCAAGCATATCATCACACCATTGCTGAGTTAGCACATGTTGATACTGAGTTGACATTACGCCGTTTCGAATGGCAACTATTGCAAAAATTAGGTTATGGTTTTTCATTAACGGAAACCAGGCAGGGAGACGCAATACAAACGGATAAACATTATTATTTTGACTTTGGTCATGGATTTGATGTTGCAATAGACAATGAGCCGGATGGGCAAGAATCCATGCGCTATTTAGGACAGGATTTGTTAGCCCTTGCACAGGGCCATAATGACAACGCAAGCGTGTTATTGACTGCAAAACGTCTACTACAGCAAGCTTTTTATGTATTACTTGAAGGAAAAACATTACAAACACGCCAGCTGTACCAGCAAATGCAGACAATTATCGGTGAAAAAATCAAGTGAACAATTGCTTAAATTCTTCTAAGAAACGTTCAACTTCTTTTTTGAACGCAGCATAAGTATTAGCGATACGTGTGCTATCTTGACTTTTTGCAGCGTTTTCCAATTCAACTGATGTGGCTTTTAATGCCGGTACGCCACAATAGCAGGTGCCACCGTGTATGCGATGTGCTTCATTTACTAATGCGGCATAATTTTTTTCTTGTTGATATTGTTCAATGACTTCAAGATCATCAGGTAATTTATTATGCATTATGCTGAGTAATTCCATGGCTACTTTTTTGTTATTATTTGCTAACTTACAGCTTAATTCAAAGTCTATAGCCGCCAATTTGTGCATATTGTTAGCATCAGTGTTGAATGTATCCATATTTTTAAACTCTATCCGTGAAAATATCAGTGTATTTTAGCAAATTATTCCCTACAGAGCTATCAACAACCGTGCGCTAACAGTTGAACTTATAGCGGTTCCCTCTATTGTTGACCTATCCTAAGACTTCATCTAGAGCCTGCTTGCTTTGGTCAAAAGCCTTATTTACTTACTGTAAATAAGCTTTTGAAGACCAGCAAGCGCGTGTTAGAGGAAGTTTATAATGGTTCAGTAATATTGAAAACTGCTATAATTATACCTTTATTCCCGCCGTTAGTATGGAAAGTACGCTATAGTTAACGATAGCGGTACTCCGTTTTTACTTATTGATGGGATTGTATGGACTGTGGTTAGTAAAAATTGTGCTCAATGCCAAGGTTTTGAATATACATGAGCAAATAACAGTGACAATAAGCGTTTGAATAATGAAGTGAACAGATACTAGACGACAATACGATGAAAAATCAGTATAATCAATATGTTAATAAATTGTTAATAGCAAGCAGCAGTAAGGTTATAAATTATGCCTGATAGTCCAGAAGATATATATACGGATGAAGAAAGCCCTGACAAAAAGTCATTAGTACTAGAAGCATTAGAACGTTATGCAAAGGCAGCAAATACCAAAGTACTGCAATCCCAATCCGATCTGGACCCCAGTGATAGACCCATGGATGAAATGGCTGCTTGGTGCCATCAACGTGAAGAAATTGTTGTACTTAGGAGTGGAGTAATTTTAACCAGCGACCCAACCTCACGTGATGTGCAAAATTGTAAAATTGTGATGATTAACCGTGGATTGAAGCCCGGCAAAGTGATGCCAGCGCTACCTTCATTAATCAATATTCTCATGGTGAATGTGGCAACAAAAGAAGAATTGGATGAAGCAAAACGTAAAGAAAAAGAAGTCATTAGTAGCCAACAACAACGTTTGCGTATATTAATATCAGAAGCCGCCGAGGCCGATGTCAGTGATATACATATTGAAGTGCGTGCTGATGTTGCTCGAATCCGTTTTCGTAAATACGGTGAAATGTTTCTGCATGCTGAGTGGTTTCCACGCTTGGGTCGAGAATTAGCTTCGGTTGCTTTTAATAAAGAAACTGATCATGCGACAGCTCATTTCAATCCTCTGGTACCGCAAGATGCCTCTATGCCATTAGTCATGGATGATAACGAGACAGTCCGTTTACGTTTAGCCAGTGTACCAGCTCATGGCGGATTTGATGTTGTTATGCGGATATTGGGTATTGGTAATGAAGCTGTCAGTGTTACATTAGAACAACTCGGTTATACACCAGAGCAAGTTTATATCATCAATCGGGCTATTAAAATGCCAAATGGCGCTGTGTTATTATCTGGACCAACAGGTTCAGGTAAAACTACAACATTAGCCAGTTGTATGCAATTAATCAAGCCAACGCGAAAAGTGTATACCATTGAAGATCCGGTTGAAAAAGTAGTGCCCACGGTGACACAAATTTCAGTGAATACAGATAAAGATGATCGCAGTTTTGCTTCATTTGGTAAGGCAGCTCTGCGTATGGATCCCGACTATATTGTGCTGGGTGAAATGCGTGATGAAGATACGGCCAATGTCATGGTTCGTGCAGCGATTACTGGCCACTTAGTTTTTTCTACCATTCATACAAATTCAGCTCCTGGGATTATTAATCGATTAGTTGATATGGGCGTTTCTCCAGTGATGTTAAGTGATAGCAATGTCTTAGTTTGTTTAATATTTCAACGATTAATACCCACCTTATGCCGTCACTGCTGTATTCCTGTGTCTGAAGCGAAGGCACATCAACATCACTTGCATCGCTGGCGCGATTTGTTTGGTGAAGATTTTGACAATTTGCGGGCTAGAGGCGAAAAAGAATGTAAACATTGTCATGACACTCGTATTGGTGGTCGAACCGTCGTTGCAGAAGTGATTTGGGTTGATGAAGAAGGCCGTCGGTTTATTCAAAACATGGATATATTAGGTTGGGAAAAATATTTGCGCAGCAAGGGCTGGAAAAGCTATAAAGACCGTACACTAGAAATCTTGCGCGAAGGTTTAGCCGATCCGTTTGATGGTGAAACCATTATTGGAGAAATTACTAAGCATACAGATGAAGAGGGCTTTGATTACGCACGGGCTCGCGCGGAAATGGAAGAAGAGCGCAGACGCTTGGCGAAGCAAGAAGAAAATAAGCCTCAATCGGAACAGTGAGTGATGCTATGAATGTGTTAATTTGTTGACAACCCTCATGAAACATGTAACAGTCATTCTCTATAAAAGGATTTAACATGGCTTATGGCAGTGACAATAAGTAGCAAGCATGGCTAGAAAAACATCAGCAAAGAGGAAAAAACCGGTAAATGGTTTTAGTGCCTTTGCAAATACGCTTGAGCGCAAATTATTTTCAGCGAATGAACAGCAAGGCTTTCTAGAAGATTTTGCGACACTGGTTGAAGATGGCGTGCCTGCGAATAAGGCAATTGAAGTTGTTCAACGTATCAGCAAAGGATCTATTCACTCGCTTTGCAATCATATTATGCAAAAAATTGCTCAGGGTCGTCCTATTGCAGATGGTTTAGTGGGTTGGATGCCACAACATATTATTGAATTAGTACGTGCAGGTGAAACCGGTGGTACCCTTGGGCAAAATATCCGTGTTGCAGCTGAGTCGTTAAATAAAAAAAATGAAGTCGTGTCGGCCTTGTTTTCAGCATTAACTTATCCTGTTGTGGTGCTGATAACGGGTATCAGTGTCATGATTTATATGAAAGGTTCTGTATTTGCACAATTTGCACAAATAAAACCCATTGAGGAATGGCCAGAAACGGGGCAACGGTTAATGGCCATGGCGACTTTTTTCGAAAGTTGGTGGTGGCTACTGGTAGGTATTCTGGTGGTATTGATCGTTACAGCGACTAAAATATTAACGAATTACGTCGGTCCCGGTCGATCAATTATTGATTCAATACCGCTATTAAGTATTTACCGCTCATCAGAAGCGGCGCGTTTTATGGAAACGTTAGGCTTATTAATCATTAACGGTATCGTTTTTAAACAAGCACTACAAATTTTGCACTCAAAAGCCAGCCCTTACTTATCCTGGCACTTAATGCAAATGGGTAGACGTTTATCACGCGGTAGTAGTAATATTGCCGATGTACTTGATACGGGAATGGTGAAAGAATCGGATGTTATTCGGTTACGAGCCATTGCGGATGCGAAAGGTTTTGAGCATGCCTTAGTGAGATTGGGTCAATTTTCAGCGGCTCAAAATGTGAAAACATTACAAAAAACAGCAAAAATAATCGGTGGGGTTATTCTTGCGTTAGGTGCAGGTTTGGCGGTTATGATGGTGTTTGGTATTTATAATGTCGGATCATCATTGAGTTAACAGTGACACAGGGTTGAATGATTAGTTTATAATATAGGAGTATGAATATGGTAGTAACATTAAGATGTCAGCGACGACAGAAAGGAATTGGCTTGCTGGAATTAATGCTGTCACTAGCAATTATCGCTATTTTGCTGATTATGGCAACACGCTATTATCAATCAGCTAGCTTAAACAATAAAATCAATGCGTGTGTCGATATGTTTGCCGGTGTCCAGGGTGCTGTGCAAAACTATCGAGTTGATAATCCGGGAAAAATTGATGAAAATGAAGTGAGCGTAGGTGCGTTAGTTCAGAAAGGCTTGTTGCCTCCTTCTTACCTGAAAGATAGAGAAGGTGGTGCGGCCGATCCAGGTAAAAATCCCTTTGGCGGGACGATTACTATTAGTAATTTTTCCGGTGGGAAATACACCGTGGCAATGAATCAGATTCCAGATGCAGGTAATGTTTGCCAGAAGGTGGCATCGCGGGTCGGCAGTGGTATTGGAGGCGGCTCTGATAATACTGATTTTGGTGCGGAATGTGATGACAATGGTACTGTGACGGCTACGTACCCCATTTAAATTGTTAACTAAGAGTGTTTGGCTAACTATTTCGCTTGGCATTGATGTGAAATGGTTATCTTTGTGAAAATGTTTTAATGACAAGTTGAGGAGTAAACCAATGATATCATGCTATCAGCGTTGGCAGCGTCAAAAAGGAATAGGATTATTAGAGTTAATGTTATCCCTAGCGATTATTGCTATTTTATTGATTATGGCAACGCGCTATTACCAGTCAGCAAGTGTGTCAAATAAGATCAATACAGCTGTTGATATGTTTGCCGGTGTGCAAGGCGCTATGGAATCCTATGCCATAGATAATGATCCAGAAGATGCCACTATTGAAGAATTGTCAACGAAGGGGTTTTTGCCACCAAGTTATGGTGATGGTGACGGAGTGAATCCCTTTGGCGGCAAAATTGAGTTAACACCAGCATCAGGCTATTACACGATCACCATGGATGAGGTTCCAGGAGAAGGAGGAGTCTGTGAAAAGCTTGCATCACGTGTTAATAGTACTATCGCCGCGAGCAGAGAAGAAGGTGGCGGGATAAAATTTGGTGTAGAAGATGGTGGTTGTAATGATACCGGTGGCGGTACTGTCACAGCCAATTACCCAATGTAATAACAGAGAGATGAGCAATATGGTAATCGGGAAACAACGAGGCATCGGTTTATTGGAATTGATGCTTGCGATTGCCATATTGTCAATCATGGCTATAGCAGCAACGGCATTTTACGGATCCGTGAAAGAAAATCGGCGTATTGTTTATGTTGTGAAAATGGTCGGTGACATTCAGAATGCGGTAAGCACTTATGTTAAAAAGCCAGATTTTAAATATGAAAATGATGAGTATGATTATTTGCCAGATTTAATAAGTGCTGGCTTATTAAGCCCTTATTATGAAAAAACACCTTGGAAGGGTGATATTGCTGTGCAAATTTATAATGCTTCAGGCAAAAGCGATACTATCCAACCACAAACCATGATTCAATTGGGTGGGCTGGGTGCTAAGGCGCCAGGAAAAGTTTGTGAAAGAATCTCCGCACGGTTATTTCCAGAAGTGCCTATTGGGGCAGATTGTACCAAGCAAGCGATAGGAAATGGCTGTGCGGAATGTGCTGCCGAATACTTGAGCGCTAGATTTAATCTATATGAAAGCCCTATGAGTACTTCTACCAGGTAATAACAAGGAATGTTAGTGAAATACTTTGTGAAAACACCAACGAAACATCATGGTATCGGCATGTTGGAAATGATGCTGACAATCAGTATTTTAGCGTTGATGGTGCTAGCGTCTGTCATGTATTTTCAATCCGTGTCAGAAAGTAAAAAAGCAATGATATTGACCGAAATGGTTACAGATATTCGTAGTGCTGCAAAAAACTATGTAGCTAGCAATGAATTGTCCACTATAACGATGGAAAAATTAATTGCTGCCGGTCTATTAAGCGCTAAATATGCACATACGCCATGGTGGGCTGGCGATAATGAATCAGATAATACCATTATAGTTAGTGCTTTTGGCAACGATGCTATTGATATAGAAATAACCGATATATTGCCAAAGCAATGTGAAAAAGTGTTGGGTCGTGTGAAGGCGACATTGACAGATTCAGAAACAGCTGAGTGCAAAAAAAACACGATGATGATCACGTATACTATTTATGAATCACCCGAAGCATTAATGAAGCCTGCATGATGGTTATATCAAATCGACAAAGAGGAATTGGTTTACTCGAGTTAATGCTATCGTTGACGGTGCTTGCCGTCATGGCTATGGTTGCCATCATGTATTTTCAGCCTGCTTTTCGCAATCAAAAAGTTACTGCAGCCAATGCAATGTTGGCTAAAATTTATACGGCATCGAGTGAGTATGTTAAATCAAATCAATACAATGGTACGCTCTCCATGAATGTATTAATCAAGAATGAGTATTTGCCAACCTATTATTCACATAATCCTTGGGGAGGTAATGTGGACATCAGTCTAGAAAATACCAATCAATTGGTTATAAAATTAATGGATATTCCTAAGGCTGATTGTGAACTCTTAAGTAAGCGTTTAGTCAATAGAAGTGAAAAAAGCGTTTGCAGTGGTGCGGATATGGACGTGACTTATGAATTATATTAAATCACGCCACACAGGTTTTAGTTTAATTGAATTGTTGTTAGTGTTAGTGGTTATTGCTTTTATTACTATTGCTTCTTTTCGTCAATTTGAGCGTTATCGGATGCGTAATAAAACAGAGCAAATTAGAGGCAGTGTGGCTTACTTAATGGATCTGTTAACACGTTATTATCAAGCAACATGCCAAGATTTAGATAAGACATTTCATGATAAAACTGTTGTAAAAAACGATTTTGTCAGTGCGGGGATTGTTGACAGTAATGTTTATGATGCGATGGTAAAATTTCCATGGAAAAAGGCAAGTTATACCATGTCGCTAGAATGGAAACTTGAAGAAGTAGAAAGCGCCAAGCACTTCAGTTCGCCAAATGTTGATGATACCCCTGTTACTTGGGGCGTTTGGCTTGGTACGGTGACTTTTACTTTTCCTGCTGATATTAATTCAAATATGCTTGATGCTTATGCGGCATTGCTGCAGCCTGGAACGGTTGATAAATCTTCATTCTTGTGGCATCAACCGGTTAACTTGGGCTGGGGGAAAATTGGTGGTTTGACACCCATGACAGAAGACTTAAACCGTTTTTCTGTACAAACTTATGTTCCGGATACGCCTCATTTTTATGGCGATTATGATAGTTCATATAGACCGAGTGAAAGTACGCAACCTTGCAGTGTATTAGAGCGCCAGCAAGCAGCGAAAGACCCAAGCAATCCAGACAAGAAATATCTTGATGAGTTTGAGGAAGTACGGCAAATAAGATGAGGACAGCGTTAAGCATGCAAAAAAAAACAGTCAGTAAAGGATTTTCCTTGATTGAATTAATGCTCGTTATTGTTGTCATCGGCATGGGTTCTCTTTATACCCTTAATTTTATTAAATCGAAACAAAAAGAAATAGCCATCCAAAATACCGTACAAAAAATGAAAGACATGCTGCAAATCGCACAAGTTTACCATAGCCGATATGACCAATGGCCTGAGAGTCGAGAAGATTTCGTTAAATATTTTGGCCTGAGTGAGTCAGATTTTTGCACGCAATGGTTAGGAGACGGTAAAGATCCCGCTACAGGAGATGCCGTTAGTGCATGTCGGAATAGGGCGGTTATAGGCTTTCTCCCTCTCGCTGGCTCAGTAGGTATTGCTCCTGACAAGACGCAAGATATTGCAGCAAATGACCCACGCATTTATCCAACTTTTTATGCTATGCTCAGCTTACCAACTGACGAGTTAGCACAAGATATCGCAGCTGGGTTACCCTCATCTGATCTAGCAGGTCCTCGTTTAATTCGTGCCAGTACCACTGCTCGCATCGCGTTGCCACCGGCGGAATATATCTATGGTTATGTCATGTCGGGAGGAATGGTGACAGACGGTGATAAAGTTACTTTTCCCGGTGATTGTTTAGGTAATCTTGCGAGTGTCTCGGATGCACACCCTATGGAAAAACATATTTTCTTTGCATTTAAACAAGGCTTGACGGATTTTTATAAGAAATTAGATTGGAAGACAAAATGGGTGTTTTTTCCTGTGCATGATCCTAAATACAGAGTAATTTATAGTGGTACGACTGTTGATGATCAACAAGCAGATCCGCCAACATCCGTTACGCTAAAATCAGCAGATTGTTTTGGTAGTACAAAAAGCTCGGGTAGTTCAACTTGTGGGGGGAGTTCAACCGACAATCAAAAAACATCCTCTTCGGTAGTTGCGTACTATTTATCATTATGTACGCCTTATAAACAATGGCAAGTGGCGTTTGATGATCCGACTACACGTTTGTTTGAAATACTGTATGCGCAAAGAAATAGTGTAAGTGGATCATTTATGAAAGGTTATGGGCAATGTGAAAGCACATGGATATCTGCGGGTAATTGTAACTTAGGTACAAATAACCCATTATGGGGTATGGTTATATGATTAAAAGGTATCAAAGAGGTTATTCATTACTGGAATTAATGCTAGTGTTAGTTATTGTTGCTTCTGCAGTACTTTACATTAGTATTTGGATTCAAAATCAAGCGCAAGAACGTCAAATTGATCGTACCAGCGTGGAAATGCAAAATATCATGCAGGGTATTGCTGATTACTACTTATTTAGACAAAATCAATTTTATTCAGCTTATGCATTCTTTCAAACAAACAAAAATGATGGCGAAAGTTTGGATGATTTCATTACGAAAAATTTTAATCCACCTCTTTATGTCAAAGACAATGGAAAAATTTACTATCAGTTTTGGCCAGAAACAAGCGATGAATTACTGTGCCCAAGTGGGGGTGGAACTTATGTTAATTGGAATGCCTTTTGTTCACCGTGGAGTGCTTCGGGTAATCCTTGTCATTCCTCTTCTTCTTGCGGTACAACATCAAAGCTATCAAAAAAATTAGAAGCCTACCAACTGGTATATGATAGAGAAAAACAGTATATGGGTGTTAAAATCACATTACCATCAACGCAGTTAGCCGCTAAGTTGGCAGTAAAATTACCAGGCTCAATTCAAGAAGGGACCACAGTGACCGCTTATTTATCGCGCCCTGTTGCACGATATAACCCGTCCTTATTATTTAAACAGGGGTCGGACGGTAAGTTAACCGGCACACGTGGCTGGATTACATCAGCGGGTGCTGTGAGTGGGTGGGTATCAAAACCTAAATCTTCAACGAGTCCTAGTACTAGTGAAAAAGATAGGTCAATAGTGTTACCAAATTGCCCAACAGGTTATGAAGGTCATTATATACTAGGCTATATGAAATTACGTACAGGCGTTTGTCGTCCAGCGGCTTTTGCTTATTATTGGGATGAGTCAGGCTCTTGGGCGTGGACTCGTTCCTATGCTCGAACATTGCAATTATTTGCGAATACATTTCAGTCAGATCCGACGGGTGAGACGGGTGGATCAACACAAGTCACAGTGAACAATGTTGATTATAAGGATAAATCACCGACACAAACTTGTGATACGATGTCGTGGCACTTTGACCTTACCGGTAAGAACCCCGGAATTTTTTATGTATTTCCAGGTATGACCGTGGGTTACAAAGTCAGTTATTTCATGTCATTTTGTATACCGAATGGCAGCTGGCAAATTAATGCCGGCTATACAGCCGTCAGCAATAAGGGTTCGAATCCTAATGTGTTAGGCCAAGTATTGCAATGTCGTGATAAGTGGAAAGATTATAATAGTGAGGCGAGTAGTTATAATACAAAGCAGTGTGATGATTTAGAAGCAGCACTGAAAAAATGTGGCAATAGCCGAACATGCAGTCTCACAGGTTAATCAAGGAGTATTCATTGAGTTATAAAAGAAAAAAGAGCTTAGGTTTCACCTTAATTGAAGTCATGGTGGCAACATTATTTTTATCCATGCTAGCATTATTTGCTATTTCCGCGGTTAAAAATCAAGCCAGACAAGCAGCTGTCAATAGAGCTGCTATTGAAATGAAAATGTGGTTACATGCGGCATTGGCTTATTATGCCGATACAGCTGATTGGCCTGATACACTAGACGATCTTGGCACAGATTATTATCCATTAGAATTAATTTGTTCTCCTTTTTTAGGTAGCAATAGTGGTAAGAATTGTTCCGGTCGAAGTCAATACACAGGAGAGCCAGATGGGGATGATGGCAAATATTTTGTTGTATCATTGACGGTGCCAGATAGTACGGTAGCAAAGACTATTGCATCAAAGTTACCATCAAGTTTTGTGACTTCTTCATCCGGAAATAAAGTGACTGCTTCAGTACCTGTGCCTGGTTCGCTACAAGGTTATATTACATCGGCGGGTATTGTCAGTGCACAAGACATGTCTGATGATCCGCAAACAAACCGGTTCAGTGATAAAGCGAGTCGCTCTTTTAACATACCACCTTGTGACAAAGGCTTTAAGCCACACTATATTGTCAATCCCGCCTATTTTACCACAGGCTTTAGAAAAATAAATGACACGGAGGAGATGACAGCTGTTTATACAGGGATGTCAGATTTATACCAAAAAAATGGCCGCTATTATACCTTTGCTTTTAATAATCAAATTACGCAAGCCATACATGGCGTTAAACCGCAGAAGAGAGATTTTAACACTTATGACAATAGCTCCAGTGTGTTTGATGCCAGATTACAACGTTTTGCCTATTTTATGACAGTTTGTTTGCCTGAAGGCAATTGGCATGTGAGTTCTGATGCGAGCAGTTTAGTGAACGCAATGAACACTAATGGCCAGCAGGATCTGCAGTCCTGGGATAGCAACCGTTAATTGATTATTTCATATGCAGTTTTTAGTTGTTTTGGCATTAATATTGCAAAATTACCGACAGTATTGCTATTTATATTAAATGCGCGATAATGCTTTGTCGATAAAAGATAACAATTACAGAATGTTAGCAGGTCATCGGGAGTAGAGCAGGATGAAAACATCAATGGGACAGAGTTTGAGAGTTTTTTTTATACAATGTGTGAAGTTTAGCTTAACATGTGCGGTGTTTTTACCCACACTGTCATTGGCTGCAGTTTACATGGGGACAAGTGCCGTACCCACTGAGAGTCAAGTACAATCGGTACAACAAAACTTAATCCCTCCTTTTGTCGAAACCAAAACGGTAACAACCGCAAGTGTGGTTCGACAAGAAGTGGTCCAAGAAAATTGTGAGCCTTACTCAGGTAAAGGGCCCATGCCGCCTAATGCGTGTGCAGCGCCAGTAGATCCACGTTATACTGCAACAACTTTAGCTGAACCTATCAAGGTGAAAGTGAATGACGGCTCATTGAAAAGTAATATTGAACGCATCATGCGTGAAGCGGGCTGGGAAACAACTGTATGGAAAGTATCATTTGATTATAAGTGGGTAGGCAATGTCACCATCACAGCCAATGACATTCAAGGCGTCATCACTAAATTGCTGGAACCTTATCCATTACAAGCTGTTTTTTATAATGCCAATCACGTCGTTGCTATTTCGCCAAGGAGAAATACATGAGTTTAGGGGTTAAGTCATTGGGTAACCGTTTTATTTCAACCGTATTACTGGGTGTTTTATTGAGTTCAGTGTTGATTTACGGTTGCAAACCGCCGCCTGTGTATGACATGGCGCAAATCAATGTAGCGAAAATGCAAGCAGAAATTAATCAGAAAAAAGCCGAAGAAGTGCCTCCTCCTGCGCCTGTTGTGACGATGTCAGGGCCTTATGTGGATACTAAAAAGATCAGTTTAGTGAAAACACCGGCTTGGTTAAAACAATCCGTGGTGTTGCATGGCAATAAATTACCTTTCATTTTTTATCTCGATCAAATATTAGACAAAACCGGTGCAAAAGTGACTCATGATGAGCGGATTGATAAAAAGAAACTCATTTCGATGGAATATTCGGGCTCTGTCAGGGGAGCATTAGATGAGTTATCCGTGCTATCCGGTTACTACTATTCCTTAGATAAAAAGAAAGGGACCATTGACTGGTCAGCATTAATGACGAAAACATTCAGCATTCAATTTATGCCGGGTGGATCAAATTTTGAGGTAGGTCAACCATTAACATCGTCATCTGGCGGTGGCAGTAGTGGTAGTAGTGGTAGCAGCAGTAGTAGTAGTGGCAGTGATAGCAGCAGTAATACGGTGGAAGATCAGCAATATAGCCGATTTTCTGGTAAGATCTCCGTTTGGGATGACTTAGAGGCCACTGTCAATTCACTGTTATCAGAAGATGGAAAAGTCACTGTATCGCAAGCCATGACAACCATTACCGTAACAGACCGTCCTGAAAATATCAAAATAGTTGAAAATTATATTAATAAGATGAATAAAGAATTATCTAAACAAGTGCGTATTCAAGTTAAAATACTGCAAATATTGTTAAATGATGATTTTTCTTATGGAATAGACTGGAGCATTGTTAAAAATTATGTCCATTCCACAGCACTTGGTCTTGCATCATCTAACTTCACTAACGCAAACCTGAGTCAACTCTCACCGACAATGTTAAGTTTTAAAGTCGATGGTAATGGATGGAAGGGTACAGATACTGTAATACAAGCCTTGCAACAGCAAGGGAAACTCAGCGTTTTAACTGAACCAACAGTGATCACACTGAACAACCAAGTTGGTCAATTTAGTCTGCAACGATTAGTGAATTATATTTCTGAAACAACGGCAGTTTTAGCAGATACGGGCGGCAGCTCATCTTCCGGTGTAACAACCGATACAGTATCAACCGGCTTATCTATGTATCTATTACCGAAGATAAAAGGAAACGATGTTTATTTACAAATTAGCATCTTATTATCTGATCTACTTTCACTGGATTCTTTTAACACTTCATCAGGAGAGATTACATCAAATGATAGCAATCCTAAAACGCCTGATTCGAGTTCAAGCAATCCTCAATTTGTTCAATTGCCGAAGATAGATGCACGTATTATCAATCAGCGTGCGGTGATTCCTACCGGCACGACATTGATATTGGCAGGCTTGAAACAAGGTCAAGATGAAACAAAGAATAGCAGTCTATATGAATTTGATCGTTTAGGTGCGCAAAGTGCTACACGACAAAATGCTGAAATTATCTTTTTGATTACGCCGGTTATTTTAACCAACGATGATGAAATTGAGGAAGAAGGCTAGCGATGCCTATCATTGAACGAGAAGATGGTATTCATTTCGCGGTATATACTTACCGCGAATTAATCCTGTCAAAACGCGCTTCACTGTTACGTCAAGAATTTGCCCTATTACAAAAAGAAAATGGTAATTACGCTCGTTTTTTTGAACAAGAAACGGGTGATATTGAAGTCGTATTTGCTCAAGAACAGAGCTATTTGCTAGCTGAAACCATTTGGTTTTACTTCGATCAACCAAATAACTTCATTTTTTGTGAAGCTTTACCAGACGATGAGAATGCGATACTAGTTGTCGCACGTGGTGGTAGCATATTTTTAGACTCCAAAGTGCCGGTATCTGGCTTAATTGATGAGTTTATTTCTTTAGCGGGTTCAGAGAATGCCTATGAGATCTTTATCTCTGGTGATAGTATTCCCCTAGCACAAAAATCATCGGATGAAAAATATGCATTTCCGCCAGATTTAGTAAAATCATTTACTGAATTAGATACCCCTGTATTTCCTTTGTTGGAACCGGATAAGGATTTAGCTTTACTTCCAGTGAATGAAGCCTTCAAAGAATTATCGGTGGCCAAATCTAAAATGCCTCAAATAATCATTGGGGCGGTTATTTTCGGATTAGTTTTTTTTGGTCTATATGACATATTTAAACCAGCAGAAAAAGTTGAAGTGCCTGTTTCAATTTTCAAACCTCCACCAAGAGATCCCTATGCAGCTTATAAAGCTGCATTAGCTACCCCTGCACCAGACCAGTTAATAGCTGCAATGACGGATGCTATAGCAAAAGTGAGCACAGTGCCGGGATGGCAAATTAGCCAGTTGAATTATTCTAAACAAACGTTAATTACTACGTTACAATCTATTGGTGGTACTACCCATATGCTTGTCGATTGGGTCGAATTGACTCATGTTGTTATGCATGGAGAGGGAAATAATGCGACAGTTATGGTGACGACTAAAGTACCTAATCGTTCACCGCCGAAAAAAATTTATCAGGCAAGATTCTTAGTTGCTGATGTCTTTGATGCTTTAAATAGAGTGCTACCCCCAGGCTCAGTGACCATTGGTGACTATGATACTTATAAGAATTATGTTGCTTCGAGTATGAGCGTCACCTTTTCAGAAATTACACCGAATGTGTTGAACTTAGTTGGAAAGCAATTGGCTAACTTGCCTATTAATTTAGGTGCTATCGATGCAACCATCCGTGGTGGTTTATTGACAGGTTCTTTTGATATGCAAATTTTGGGGTATAGTCGTAATACTGATAATTCAGAGGATTTAGGAGAAAGTAGTTCATGAATGCACTAATAGATAGGTTCAATGAATTGGAATCGAAGCAAAAGATAACATTAGTGATTACTATCATATTATTTATAGTAGTTTTGTACTATGGGTACGATACATTTTTTGGTGGTAGTGATTACTCATCCCCAGTAGCACCTGTGAAACAAAAACAAGTAGCGGTAAAAACATCGACGACGAAACAGCCAAGCTCGGTAAGCGATAATAGTTCAACTAACACTGCACCAACGACAAAAATAAGCTTGGAACAACAGCCAGGTGAGAATAAGCCAGCTAATACATCTGTCACGAAGGTAGCGCCAGCTGAGATAACGCCAGAAGAAAAAGCGATGATCGCAGAAAATCAACAGTTACAAAAACAATATTTGTATTTAGTCAATAAATATCAAATGGCGCAATTGCAAGAAAAATTAGAATCTACTAATGCTTCGATTGCTGCTTCAAAATTAAAAGCAGTATCAACCATGGTGAAAACACAAGAGATTTCAAAAGAATTGAAACGCCAACAAGCGGCACCCATACAAGCTGCGTCACCTTCTGAAGCATCAAAAGCTGAACAAATTAGCAATGTCAGTGTTGCCTATGTGGGTAAGAGACGAGGCAAATGGATAGCGATGTTAAAATTAGATGATGCGTATTTTGAAGTTCGTATTGGGACACATTTACCTGACGGTGCTGTCATTGACTTAATTAACGAGCAAGGGGTTGTCTTAGATAAAAAGGGTGATAAAAAATACATGAAGGTGCCTCGTAGTTTAGATTAATGGATAAGGTGAATGAAGAAATTATTATTGCTACGCCACGGCCAATCAGATTGGCACGCTGATTATGAAAAAGATTTTGACCGGCCGCTTAACGAATGCGGTAAACGTTCAGCGGATTTTATGGCAGAGCGTTTACTTGCAAAAAATATTAAGCCGGATAGTATTATTTCCAGTCCAGCAATACGTGCTTACGATACCATAAAAAGAATCGCAGCGATTATTTCTTTTCCTAAAGAAAATATTATTATAGAAGAAGCACTATATCAAACAGATATGGTAGGAATACGACAATTAGTAGGGTGTATTAATGATGATGTTGATACCGCCATGTTAGTATTACACAATCCTACTATTACCGCTTTTGCCAATTATCTCACTGGCGATAATATTGCTAATATACCAACTTGTGGAATTTATGGAATTGAATTGGATTTAGATACCTGGCAAGCAATAGGTGCATGTATAGGTGAACGATGGTTTTTTGATTATCCCAAAAAACACGAGGGATTCATTTTAGATGAGCCGCTATGAACGAAATAAAATTATCAATGAAAATTTTTATCGAAATGTATTAGAAAATAATTTCCCACCCGCTAAAAGTAAAACAACTTGGCAAGATGCAAACTTAACCTCAGAAGAATTCATTGATTTATTCCATACACAACTTATTAGTCGTCACTTGGATTTTGCTGCACGACGATTAAAAGAGGCTAAACACGGTTATTATACTATTGGTAGCAGTGGTCATGAAGGTAATGCCGCGTTAGCTAAAGTGCTGCAAATATCTGATCCCGCTTTTTTGCATTATCGTGGGACAGCGTTTATGCTACAAAGAGCAAAACAGGCTTATGGCGAAGCCGATATAGTGAATCACTTATTGGCAATGATTGCATCACGAGACGATCCTTGTTCGGGTGGCCGTCATAAAGTCTTAGGTAGTTTAGAGTTAAATGTACCTCCTCAAACTAGCACTATTGCTTCTCACTTGCCAAAAGCGGTTGGTGCAGCATTTGCGCTATCGATGCAACGTGGAAATAAACAGCAAACATCAATAGATAAAGTGATCTTTTGTAGTTTTGGCGATGCCAGTTTTAATCACGCTTCTGCACAGTCTGCATTCAATACGGCACGTTGGTTGAGACACAATCATTACCCTTTACCAATCCTGTTTGTTTGTGAAGATAATGGTCTTGGCATTTCAGTAAAAACGCCAGCGACATGGATCAAACAAGCAGCCAGTGGTTTTAAACCTATACAGTATATTGCAGCAGATGGTTTAAATATAGCGGATATTATTTTACAAGGAAATAAAGCTGTTGCGATGGCCAAGCATCAGCAGCAACCAGTATTTTTGCATTTATCATTAGTTCGCTTAATGGGCCATGCCGGCAATGACTTTGAATGGCAATATAACACATGGGATGACATTGAAGAAGCTGAATGTAATGATCCACTATTACACAGTGCTCGGCAATTAATTGAGAATAATCTATTAACACCTAAAGAAGTTATTCAATTATATGATACGGCTGCGGCAGAAGTTGCTGAACAACAAGCAATAGCTCTGGAGCATGGCCCTTTACGCGATAAAAAAGATGTTACCTCCGCGCTATTGCCTCACAATAAACCGCATTACCGCCAAAATACAGTGACAGAAGAACAGCGAAAGACCTGTTTTGCAGATGTTTATGAACACTTGGATCAACCGAAAGGATTATGCCTTAATATTAACTTAGCATTAACCGATCTAATGTTACAATATCCGGATATTTGTGTGTTTGGTGAAGATGTTGGTAAGAAAGGTGGTGTCTATCGTGTTTCTCAAGACTTACAAACACGATTTGGCCAACGTCGTGTGTTTGATACCCTATTAGATGAAACCATGATACTGGGTACCGCTATAGGCTTGAGTTTGCAAGGATTCTTACCTATTCCTGAAATTCAATTTTTAGCATATTACCATAATGCCCAAGATCAAATACGCGGAGAAGCATCGATTATGTCGTTTTACTCTGGTGGCCAGTATGCAAATCCTATGGTGATACGTATAGCTAGTTTTGCTTATCAGAAAGGGTTTGGTGGTCATTTCCATAATGATAATTCCATTGCCGCGTTACGCGATCTGCCCGGCGTTGTGATTGCGGCACCGAGTAGTGGTTCTGATGCTGCAAAAATGATGCGTACTTGTGTTATAGCAGTTTTCAATATTAATAAGCCATTATAAACTTCGTCTAACACGCGCTTGCTTTGGTCTTCAAAAGCTTATTTACAGTAAGTAAACCTCACTTTTGAAACCGCGCAAGCACGCGTTATACTCGCTTATAATGGCTTATTAATATTGAAAACTGCTATAAGCTAGCAGCAGAACAAGGTCGAGTGCTCTTTTTCCTAGAGCCTATTGCACTTTATATGACAAAAGATTTACATGAGCCCGAGGATCATGGGTGGCTATCTGTTTATCCGCCGACCGATCAATCTATTGCGCTAGGTGAAATAGGCATATGGGGCCAGGGTGATGATGTGACCATTATTACCTATGCGAATGGCTATTATTACTCACGCCAAGCGGCTAAAATTTTACAAGAAAAGCACGGTGTGCATGTGACTATCATTGATTTACGTTGGCTAGCTCCATTACCTATTGAAGCACTCTGCAAAGCGGTTAAAACCAGTAAACGCATTTTAATTGTTGACGAAGGACGTTGTTCTGGTTCAGTTAGCGAAGCCATCATGGCACTATTACTAGAAAATTGTCAGCCATTACCAGCGGTCAAGCGTTTAACAGCAGCAGATAGTTTTATTCCTTTAGGCACAGCGTGGCAATATGTATTGCCTAGTCGAGATTATATTATAAACAGTGCACTGACACTTTGCCGGTGAATGAGCTAGGTTATAGCGGTTCTCTATATTGTTGACCTATTCTAGTATAGTGTTTGCTTGCGAGGTTTCAAAAACAACGTTTACTTATTGTAAATAAGATTTTGAAACCTCGCAAGCAGGTGCTAGATGAAGTCTTAGGATAGGTCAACAATATAAGGAACCGCTATAATTTGTCTTCTTTAATCGCAGTGATCTTTGCCGCAATTGACTCTTTGACTTCAGCAGATAATGCAGGTTGTTGTTGGGCAGCTTGTAATTGCGCTAAAGCAGCTTGTTTATCGCCATAGATTAGAAACAATTTAGCACGTGTTTGATACGCACTGACAATATAACCTGCTTGAGCTTGTGCGCGTGAGAGTAAGTCATAGGGTTTTGTATCATAAGGATAGTTTCGCATAAAATCTTTCAGTACAGCAATGCTTTTTTTAGGCTGTTTAGTATCCAATAAAATATTGGCGTACATATACATCAATGCGAAATTATCTGGGTGTTGTTGATAAGCTTTTTGATATAATGCGACTGATTTTTTAGGTTGTTTTAAATCATAAAACGCATGGCCTAGTGCTGTTTGAAATAAGCTATTTTTAGGGTATTGTCTTAGTAATTCCTCCAATATCTTTTTTGCTTTTTTAGTTTGCTGATTGCTCAGCAAAGCAAGACTGTAACCATATTGACTGGCTGTTTTATTCTGGTAAGTTGCATTATTGATTGTGCGTTGGTAATAGGTCAGTAAATCGTGTGTGTTTTGACTCATCAAATTACGTGTGCGTTCTTGTATTAAATAGAAAGATAAATGGTTTTGGACCAGCTGTGGTTTCATTTTTGCTAATCGATTTTTTGATTGTGCAATACGTTCTTCTGTATAGGGATGGCTGAGCAGTAGCTCTGGTGGACGATCGTAGTATCGTTCTTCTTTCTGCAAGCGTTGAAAAAAGTCTACCATACTATTAGGGTTATAGCCGGCATTATACAAGGTTTGTATACCAATTTGGTCGGCTTCAAACTCATGACTTCGTGAAAAATTCAGCATCGCTTGTGCTGTTCCAGCCATACCAACGTTTAAAGCACCAGCGCCAAGGGCAGGATTAACGATACCTAATGCGATGGAAGCCAGAATAGTTGCAGCATGTCCTAGGTTGACGCCTTCGGCACGTGAAATACTTTGCGTTAAATGGCCTTGAGTGACGTGAGCAACTTCATGTGCAAGTACGGATGCTAATTCACTTTCACTCTCACACGCTAAAATCAGACCAGCATTAATGCCAATATGGCCAGCGGGACCAGCAAAAGCATTAATGCGATGATCGGCGAGTGTAAAGAAATAAAATGGTTGTTTGTTATGCGTGCTTGCTCTTACTAAGCTATTGCCTAAATTGCTTGTATAGTTAGTCACGATGGGATCCGGATAAAGCATGCCAGATAGACGAATGCGTGTCATCATTTGTTTGGCTAATGCTTGTTCTTTTATAGAATAAAAACGTAGATAAGCACGCTCATTTGCACTAGGGATAGGGTGTGCCAAAGTAAACCTGCTTGTTAATAGAGCAATGATAGCAATGGTGCAGGTTATTTTAATGGCTTTTTTAATCGGAAAATTTTTCACCCAGCTTATTTTCATGCATCCATTATTGACGCTTTTGTTAACATAATCAACTTATTGACAAGATATCTGTTACAATAGATTTATTTTCAATACTATTGACCTATGAATGAACATTGGATGCAGCTTGCGTTGCAATTAGCGCAGCAACGCCGTGGATTTTGTGCCCCCAATCCCAGTGTGGGTTGTGTGATTGTACGTGATAGTAAAATAATTGGTCAAGCTAACCACCAGCAATGCGGTAGTGCACATGCTGAAGTGAATGCTTTACAGCAAGCAGGTGATTTGGCGAGCGGCGCTACAGCGTACGTCACACTAGAACCGTGCAATCATCACGGTAGAACACCGCCCTGCACAGAGGCATTGATTCAAGCAGGTATTAGTAAGGTATTTTTTGCTTATCGTGATCCTAATCCTACCGTGCTAGGTTTGGGACAGCAACGATTACAACAAGCAGGTATTGATTGCCAACAGGTGGATATAGCAGCGATCGATGCATTCTATCAGCCTTATCAGCGATGGCTGGTAAAGCAAGAGACGACATTGACAGCGAAAATAGCGTTGTCACTTGATGGTAAGATTGCTGCAGCAAATAGCCAGCCAATAGCGATTTCAGGCAGTGAAATCGCTGCATTAACGCAACAACAGCGTAAGCAACATGATTGCATTGTTACCTCCATTCGGACAGTTGTGAATGATGATCCACAATTAAATGCACGTTGCCAGCAAGCACAGTATGCCAAGCCTATTTATGTACTTGATAGGCTCGCTGATTTTCCTTTAACGGCTCGCATTGTCACCACCAGCAAGTCAGTCACTGTGTTGCATGGACAATCTGCTCATAAACGTAAAATAGAGGTGTTACAATCGGCGGGCATACATTGTATTGAACTCAATGAATGCAAGAATGAGTTAAATTTGACCTGTTTGCCTCGTGTTTTGGCCAAACAAGGTATGCATACGGCGTGGATTGAAGTGGGAGGTAAATTATTGAACAGTTTTTTGCAGCAACAATTATTAACAACGTGTTATTTGTACATTAATCTGCAAATACTAGGAAATGATGCATTGACTGCATTTACCAATAAGAATGATTGTTTACGGCAGGCAAAACAGGTAAAATGGTGTGGTTTTGGTCAAGATGTATGTGCTGAGCTGAGCTTTTGAGAGACAAATTATGACAAAATTATTTAATTCCATTGAAGAAGCCATAAAAGAATTGCAAGCAGGTCGTATGGTGGTATTGGTCGATGATGAAGACCGTGAAAATGAAGGTGATTTAATTGTAGCTGCTGAAAAAATCACACCAGAAATTTTAAATTTTATGAGTAAGTACGGTCGTGGTTTAATGTGCTTGCCTTTGGCTGGTGAGGTGGCGGATCGATTACAAATCCCCATGATGGTGCAAAAAAATGATTCAAAATTTCATACACCATTTACCGTTTCGATAGAAGCAGCCCATGGTGTCACAACAGGAATTTCAGTGAAAGATCGCTGCCGCACTATAAAGGTCGCAGCAGATCCAAATAGCACTCCACAGGATATTGCCATGCCAGGGCATATATTTCCATTGCGTGAGAAAGATGGTGGGGTATTATTTCGTTCTGGTCATACTGAAGGAACTGTTGATTTAATGCGTTTAGCTGGCATGTCTCCAGTAGGTGTTTTATGTGAAATTTTAGAGGAAGATGGCTCATGTGCACGTTTACCGGGATTGATTCAATTTGCAAAGCAGCATGACTTAAAAATTGTGTCGATAAACGATTTAATTGCTTATCGTATGCAGCGTGAAAACTTTGTTAAGGAAGTATCTCAGGCGCGTTTACCCTTGGATCCGTATGGCGAATTTACCATAAAAGTTTTGGTTAATGAATTGGATAATTTAGAACATATTGCTTTGATTAGCGGTGATATTGATCCTGAAAAAGCAATCTTAGTTCGTGTCCATTCTGAGTGTATTACCGGTGATACTTTTGGTTCTAGCCGTTGTGATTGTGGATGGCAATTGCGTTCAGCTTTGCAGACTATTGGTAAAGAGGGTGGCATTTTACTGTATATGAAGCAAGAAGGGCGCGGTATTGGTCTAGCCAATAAAATAAAGGCTTATGCATTACAAGATGAAACAGGCATGGACACGGTAGAAGCTAACCATCATTTAGGTTTTAAAGCGGATCACCGTGATTATGGTATCGGCAGCCAAATCTTGCGTTTTTTAGGTGTTAGAAAAATGCGATTATTAACGAATAACCCGCGTAAGATCCACGGTATTGGCGGTTATAATATTGAAATAGAGAGTCGTGTACCTATTGAAATGTTGCCAACAACGAATGATAATTTGAAATACTTGAAAGCAAAACGAGACAAAATGGGCCATATTTTAAACTTTTATGATAGTTGATAGGGGGGAGAAATGCGTCAAATTCATGCTGAAATGATATCGCAATCATTCCAATTAGCCATAGTGACGAGTCGTTTCAATGAAAATATCACTCAGCCACTATTTGATGGCGCTGTCTCACGTTTACAGGAATTAGGTATCAACGGTGACGATATTACCGCGGCGTGGGTCCCTGGTGCAGTAGAAATTCCGTTAGTTGCTCAGCGTTTTGCTGAATTAGAGACAATCAGCGCGGTTATTTGCTTAGGCGCAGTAATTAAAGGCGAAACCGATCATTATGACTTTGTGTGTCAGCAAGTTAATTATGGTTGTCAGCGATTGGCATTGGATCATAATAAGCCAATAGTTTTTGGTGTGTTGACGACAGAAAATTTAACACAAGCACTCGATCGGATCGGAGGTAAGCACGGACATTATGGTCGGTATTGTGCTGATACGGTTTATGAAATGGTTTCTGTACTAAGGCAAATTGTTTAATTGTTATGAAAGATGTTGTTAAAATTTGGCTAGAGCGTTATTTATCTGATCCGGAAGCGGTGTTACTGGTTGTACTATTATTTTTTGCTATTTTATTAGTTTCTACCACCGGCACCGTACTAGCGCCTGTTTTTGCTGGTTTAGTGATTGCTTATTTATTAGAAGGGCTAGTCGAAAGACTAGAAAAATTAGGTATGTTTCATTGGCTCGCAGTCGCATTGGTTTTCGTCTTATTTTTAGGCGGTTTAATCATAGCAACATTTTTTATGTTTCCTTTGTTTATTAATCAAGTATCAACATTCACATCTGAATTACCGGTGATGCTAACAAAGGCACAAAGTATTTTAATGCAATTACCCGAGCGATATCCTGAATTTGTATCAGAAGATCAAATAGATTCATTTTTATGGGATTTAAAACAATCCATGGGAAAGTTTGGTAAGGCAGCTGTTTCTTTTTCTATTGCCTCAATCCCTGGCTTGATTGGTATCATTATTTATTTGGTTTTGGTTCCATTAGTTGTCTTTTTTTTCTTACTTGATAGAGATGCCATTATTCATTGGATCACCCGGTTTTTACCTCATAAGCGTAATGTAATGAAAACCATATGGTCACAAGTGAATGTACAATTAGGTAATTACGTTAGAGGAAAAGTATTAGAAATATTCATTGTTGCCATCGTGAGTTATATTGCGTTTATCTTGTTAAAATTAGAATATGCTTTTCTACTATCCGTCTTAGTCGGCTTATCTGTCTTAATCCCATTCATTGGTGTTACTATAGTCACTATCCCGGTTGTGATTGTGGCTTTTTTACAATGGGGCTGGGGCAGTGACTTTGCCTGGTTGGTGGTGGTTTATACGATTATTTGCTTGTTAGATGCCAATTTACTGGTTCCTATATTATTTTCAGAAGCGGTTAATTTGCATCCTATTGCCATTATTGTAGCAATATTATTTTTTGGTGGCTTATGGGGATTTTGGGGTGTTTTCTTTGCTATCCCGTTGGCCTCACTAGTGCAAGCGATTATCAATGCTTGGCCGCAGCGACAGTTGGATGGAGCAGCGACAACGCAAACATCAATTTAATATTGGATATAATTGACCCAACCCACCATTTTATAGTATTTTTTTACTGCGCAGTGACGCTGGCCCACATAGCAGCGCTTGTTATTAGTATTAGTCATGTGGTGCATGTCGCCATGTTATTATTGTTAGCATAATGATTTTATGATAGCCTTCTTAATGACTCATGGGGTGCTTTTTTAGCTGAGAGAAATACCCATTGAACCTGAAACAGTTAATTCTGACGTAGGAATGAGTGTATGTTAGTAGAAATAGTTGGTTCGTTAGCTGCATTGACTTCGACCGTTTCATTGTTGCCACAGATTATCAAGGCACACACAACTTGCTCAACCGATGATCTATCGATTGGTATGTTATTGATTTTCCTTGTAACCTCTATTTTATGGGTTATTTATGGTTTAATGATTGCTAGCAATGCCGTTTTGATTGCCAATCTATTGATGATTATATTTTCATTATGGATGTTAATCTTGGCTTTTTATTATAAAAAAATCAAATGATCATTGATATTAATGCAAGATTTTCTGCTATCAAAAGCATCTTGTGCTTGAACGGTGAAATACCACCGGCAAGGATTTTTTCAAAGAAACTGCCTATTATTGCAGCTGATGGTGCAGGCACTGAATTGCTACAAAAAGGTATCACAGCGGATTTAGTTATTGGAGACTTTGATTCGATGTCACTGGATGCTTTGCCCAAACATATTGAAAAAATAGAAACGCCAGATCAAAACTATACCGATTTTGAAAAATCAATGGATGTATTGCAAGAGAGACAATTATTGCCTTGCTTACTATGCGGCGTATCAGGAAAACAATTGGATCATTTCCTTTATAATTTGCATGTTATCGCTCGCATGTCACAACAGAACTCGCTACTATTTCATAGCTTTAGCGATGACACAGTTGATCAGTATGGTATTATTAGTAAGCAGAATTTACAGGCACAACTACCAAAAAACAGCCTGATATCGCTACTTCCATTTCCTTCGGCACATATCAGTACACAAGGATTAAAATGGAATATCACATCTCAACAATTAACCATAGAAGGTCAATCTAGCATAAGAAATAGAGTGACCGATAAAATAGTGAAAATTGAGGTGCATGAGGGAAGTATTATATTAATTTTTGGTGTTGCTGTGACAGAATGTTTTTCCATTTGAACATACTGCATGTTTGATTTATAGCGGTTCTCTATATTGAATAGTCGCGATAATGTTTAGATATTGTAGGCTATTGTTTGTCTGTTAATAGTTATTAATGTCTTTCCGGCTCTAGCACCGCATCAATATTTAATGACTCGCATAATGTCAAAAAGCGTTCTCGCAGCTCGACTAATGGCACATGGGCATGAATGTGTAACTGCATGACTAGGGATGAAATTAATGTTCCTAAGCGATTGGTATAGGTGTTACTGTAAGTTTCAGTAATATGGATATTCTCTTTTATCAAGAAATTACAGATTTCTACCAGTACACCGGGCTTTTCTGAGGTAACCATTTCTAAAGAGTATCGGATTAATTTTTCAGGATGAGGAGCAGGTTTATGAGTGCGCTCAGCGTGAATGATATAAGGCATCTGTTGGCAAGCAGTTGAAATGCTATTTTCTAATTTAGCAATAGTATCCCAAGTGCCAGCGACTAATAACGACATAGTGAATTTACTTGCTAAATTTATCATGCGGCTGGTTTCAATACTACAATAGTGGTTATGAATTAAGCGCGTGATATCAAGTAAGACATTTGGCTCATCCTCAGCCATAATGTTTAACACGAGATATTGTTTCATAATATGATCCTTCCCTTGTAATTTACAGTATATACTTGGAAGATTAAGTTTTCCAGAGATGGCAGATCCAAAATTGATTGCCTAAATAATCAATACGAGCAATTTTCTTAAAAACACCCTATTTTTTAAACAATTCCGTTACTTTTAGTGGCGTTTACCACATTGTTCTCTCCATTTTTCTATAAAATGTTTACGACTTTTACAATAAGCTGTTTTTTACGTCAGTCAACTTTTGTCGGTTTTTTTCTTATAGCGTTTCCCGCTATTTTTTTAACCATTGAGCAATCAGGACATGACCTTCATCCCAGCCTTGTGTTTTTATTTTGAGCATTTGCAGGAGGGTCTGGGTAAATCCTGTGCCAACCGCTAATTCTACATAAAAGAGCAACCCTGCAACCTGGTCAACCTCGATACTATTTTTTCACTTTAGTGCTGGAACGGTAGAATGTCTTTTTCGCGTAATCACTTCACTAAGTTGTTTTTTTATTGCCCCTTTGCAATTGACCATTGGTTTGGTAATATGGTGCGTGTGCACATAGCGAAAGGCGCAGAATATACATCATTCGCTTAGCAGGAAGGAGCCAGCTTATGTTACCAGCTGTAGCACAAGTGAGAAAAGCAGATGAGCATATGGCGAAAGCCAGTAAGGAGCCAAATGCTGAGGATCAATTTTTTGCTTATAGTCGTGCTTGGAAGCTATTAGAACATCTGCATGATCCAGCCTATTATGCTAGGCAGCGAGACTGTTTAGCAAAATTAATCGCTGCTTGCCATCAAATGACAAATTGGAGAGATGAAGAGCGCAATGCAACGATTCAGAAATACCAAGCCATCTTAGTAGGATTATCCGAAACAGCATCAACACCGTTAGCAAATACTGCTGTGAAAGAGACATCTTCTGTCGCAGCCCCTGCCACCTCACTGCCCCTCACCGCGACGACGAGCCAGCCGGTTGTTGCAGGCCCGACTTCCTCCTCAGCAATGCCAGGGTTAACACCGAAGATAGCAGCATTATTTTCAGTGGTGCCATTTACCAATACCGAGAAACTGGTGTTGGCGTATCAATTACAAAAGCATCGTTGCTTGCAACATCCTGAGGATGAGTCAGCCAAACAACACTTGCATGACATTGAAGATATTATTCAGGATAATATCATTGCGAATGAAATGGCATTAAGTGAGTCGTCACTAAAACAGGGCGTTATCTTATTGGGTGCAGGTTTAAGTGATAAGACCATGCAATTACTGATAAAGCAGTTGTTTAAGCTTATTGCTGACAATCCTTTAGACTTTTTAGCTGGATCCGCCGCAACCGAGCTAGGCATGGTGAAAGCAGGGGATAAATTAACGGGTGCGCAATTAAGAAAAATAACATCATCGCTCGTGCAGCAAATGCAAGGCTTGCATGCCCCGGACATTGCGATGATGTGCCTGGTGCTCAATACATTGTACCAAGCGTTAGCCACGATGATGAGTAAACAAGTAAGCCATATGAGTCAGGTATTACATTTGGCACCAATTAAAGCGGTGCTGTATAATTTAAAACATCGGTTACAAGCTGTTGACACAAAATCACATAATGCGTTAGATCAGCTTCAGTGGACGGATATCCGTGCGACGATTGAGTATGCGTTAGATAGCTTGGCGCGCTTTACCACGGAGGAAATGCCGTGGCAACAACGCGCGCACTATGCCAGAATCACTGGTACCTTGTTGCTACAGGCTGCGGGTATTGGTGACGCTGTTATAGGCGCAGTGAGTGACCCAGATGCTTCCACCGGTAGTGCGATAAATGCAGCGGTGGGGTTATTACAACATTTGTGGCGACATGATGGAACAATCTACCGTTACTGCCATTGCAACCAGCCCTATTTTGCTGCGTTAAAAAAATGGCAGGCACACTTTATCGACGAGGTATTACCGCAATACTCATTGTGGGACAATGCGTTGATGTCCCTGAGACTGCCAATTGAAGATAATGATAAAAGCCGGTTATGGCTGAAAAATAGCAATGCCCAAGTGGGGGTCATGCGCACATTAATGGCAGTTTATGATATGCCCATCCAAGGGATAGAGATGCCGGCGACAAAAGCGACCTTGCAGAAAAAGACAGTGCAGTTATTAATCAACTATTACCAACAGTCAATAAACCAGCCAGAGGCCAGTCATCAATTGGTGCGTTTAACTGCAGCGCAATATTTGTTGTCTTTACAACCGCAACTCAGCACGCTACAGACAGAGCCTATCAACACACTTCGTAAGTTACTTAAGGCGAGTGAAGTCACGCAGACGATAGCGGATGAACCACGAGTTATCACGATTGATTCACCAACGAATATTGCATTGCAAGGTTGGCGTCAACGTTACCCCGATGATGAAGCGTTGTATCGGTTATTAAGGAGTTATCCAACATTACCAGCGGAGGAAAAAGCGGGATTTCTTCAGTGTATGCAGGAATTTGTTAAAGATGGCAGTACAAAGCAGCTTTCTTATTGGGGCCGTGAAGTCATTGCTGCGCTGGGTGAGGAGCTTACTTCTGCGATTAGGCGGCTACCGACGTGTAGCGATCCTGCTTGTCCAGCGAAGCTTACGTTTGCTGGTATCATGGCAGCGGCTCGCGGCAAAATTATTGCGCATAAAGAAGGTATTGATGAGGCTAAGCGGGTTAAAATGGCGATGTTGCGGGAGCACTTGGGGCTTTTGAGTGATATGGCGACTGAGCATCGCCTGTTTGAGCAGTGGGAATCGCAAATGGATAAATGGCATATCGGTGAGTTAATTACAGCTGGAGTCATTGAAGCGACTGTCGCGCCGATCATATCGCCACATGAAGTCGATGTTGAAATTTCATCTGGCCAGGCAGAGACAGCAGTGCTTGCAGCTAGCACAATGGAAACTCAGCCGCTAGTAGTGCACCGCAGTGACACGGTTTCACGCGGTGCTGGCGCAGCAGCTGCTGCACCGAATCCCTTCGCGAGTTATAGCCAGATTGATAACTCGACTATTTTCATTTTTGGTCATTTATCAGTTGATCCACAATTTCCGATTGATACGTTATTAGATAAGCTAGCAGCGTTACTGAGGTCAAGTCGTCAAGGGTTGTCGTTGGAATTAATGCAGCTTGCGGAGCGATTTAATGCGTCAGGGACATCGGAGCGGGCGCTGTATTGCTATGCGGCGGCGTATTGTGTCCATTTACAAGATCAATCCCCTCGTCCACCAACACTGGTTCCTTGTATAGGCCGGTTGCTGAACACGTTAGCGCAAAAAGGTTTTGCACCGGATGCAAAGCTGCGCTGCATGCAAAAACCTAACAGTGTGGAAGGTGAGACGTGGCTACATTATTTTATCGCGACGTATCCGGCTCCTCATTTGATTGATTATTTGCTTGACCAAGAACCACATCGGTGGCAGTTACAGGCGCGTTACCGGGGTAAGACCCCATTAATGCTGGCGATACAATCGGGAGATGATGCGCTATGTAGACAATTGCTGACTCATGGGGCAACGACGGCGGGTTGCGATGATGCTGGCAACACGTGTTTACATTTAGCTTGCCAGCAAGGATTCAGCAAGGTGGTACCAGATTTACTAGCGGTTGCTAAGCCAGTAAGCACGGAAGCGGTCGGTCCACTTAATGTGGCGGGTGATACGGTACTGCACGCATTGTGTACATCGGGTTGCGATGAGTGGGGCTGTTATGAAGATATACTCAGGTGTTTTCCATCGGCGGTCAATCAGCGCAACCTTGCGGGTTATTTTCCGTTGCAGCTTGCAGCTTGTTATGCGCCGTTGGCAATTTTTACCGCGCTACAGGCAAAGACCACGGTGGTGCTCAGCGCGGGAGAGAACGGGAAAACGTGTTTGCATTTAGCGGCGGAGTTTGGTAATGCGGCTATTGTGCGGTTTTTGGTGCTCCAGTGTGAGGTGAATGCGTTGGATGGGACACAGTGTACTCCATTACAGCTTGCTGCCCGAGGAGGGCAACTGGGGCAAGGACGCAGTGCAGACGATTATCAACAGGTGTTTATCGCATTGCTGCAGCACGGAGCGGATGAAACTGTAAGGAACGGTCAAGGCCAGACGGTGCGTGATACGGTGTCACATTGCCAAGCGATACAAGCGGTTTTTGAGCAGGCATGGGCGCAATTGGCACCACAGCGTTTGTTGCAACGTTGGCAGGCGCAGTATACGACGTATTATACGCAGCCGTCATTTGTGAACAAGCGCTTATTTGATACCGATTACTTTTCGCTAGTCGATTATTTTGTCAATCTCCAGGTGGTGGTGAAAACTGATGAGGCAAATGAAGTAACGCAAAGCAATGACGATAAGCGCTCTTACAAACCATTACGAGAGCGTGATAGACTGGTCGGTAAAAAAGCAGCTATTGCACAGGATGATTTATTTCAACCCTCAGCCTATCAAAATCCCAATGGCAAGTCATTACCATCTATCGATACGGTTGTGGTATCCGGGGCAGCAGGTGTAGGGAAGACGACCTTGATAGATTATATCGCTTACCAATGGGCGCTTTGTAAACAAGGCGTGGGCAAAGAAGGGCCGTGGTCAGATTTTGATGGGGTGTTGATTATTCGTTGTCGCAGTTTGCGTCCAGAGATAATGGGGCCCAATATCTCAGCATGGAGTATTGCCAAGTTATTGTGTCTTACGTGCTGGAATGGGTTGGACATGTTGGTTGCTGAGGCAGCAGAACTTTTATCACAATGGCGGGAGAATCCTGATAAGTATTTACTTTTGCTAGATGGTTTAGATGAGTTACCGATGTTTGAGATGGACAGTCCTTGGCATGGTTTGCTTAAGCAATTATTTGGATTGCCGTTTAAGAAATTGGTAACGACAAGGCCTTATGCGATAAGCAATTTACAGCAATGGCTAAGCCATGACGGGTTGGTGGAAATCGAAGGTTTTTCCGATGAGAATGTGCCGACGTTTTTTAAGAAACACTTGGGCGCTAATGAGCGTACCAATAATTTTATTAAAGATATAAAACGGAATCCAGACCTTTGGGCGATAGTGCATATCCCGATTAATGCGTATTTACTCAAAATCTGGTGGGAAACCGCTTGTCAACAGGATAAGCCGGTACTGCTGAGTGAGATGTCGGTGAGTAATTTGTATGAGTCGCTGATGGTGAATGTGTGCCGGCGCTATCTCGCCAAAATAGGTGAATTGGATGAAAATAAGTTACTAGATGATGAGCTGGTATTGGAAGTCCCCAATATCCGTTGTTTATTGGACACACTAGGGTGTTGGGCCTTTGAAGGATTACGGCAGGATACCACGCAATTATCCATCAGTTGGTTAAAAGGTGTTCAAGGCAATGATGAAAGCCCTACATTATTATCGGCGAATCGATTAAAGCAACTCAATGTGCCAACGTTGAAAGCATTAGGCTTATTGAAGCAAGTTAGTTGTGGGATAAAAGCACAACAGGTGTATGAATTTCTTCATTTATCGTTTCAAGAATTTTTAACTGCAAACGTGATAGCAGTGACGTTTAGGCAAGGTGCAGAAGAGAAAAAAACACACGTAACGCAAGTCATCCATAGGTATAAATATCACCTCAACTTCACCTTAGTATGGCCATCGGTAGCCGGTTTGTTGAGTCGATATCCGACAGCATTAAATGATTTTCTGTCAATTTTAGTAGCAGGTCCGAAAGACTGGGTTGGTTTTGTTGAGCTTGGTTTGCTGATGCGTTGTTTGGAGTCAAGTTTGCCCTCTAGTGCCGACACAAATGCGCTAGGCTTACGACAGCAAGCCTTGTTGCGGGCAGTTAAACAACGTATACAGCGGTTTAGCAAGCTGCCACAAGCATGGCAGTGGGCTACAATAGATACCTTGTCCATGTGTCCTAGGCTTATTCGTTTGAATGCCGATACGGTATTAGTGTTCCTTCGGGATGAACAAGTGGATAGTTATGTTCGCGTCGAGCTGGCAATAAGCGCCATTACGCATTTGTCACCAACCCCAGAATTAGTGGATGCGTTATGGACGTTCCTTCGGGATGGGACGGTAAGTAATTATTCTCGCGGCAAGCTGGCGATAAGCACCGTTGCACATTTGTCACAAACTCCAGAATTGGTGGATGCGGTATTGGTATTCCTTCGGGATGAACAAGCGGATAGTTATGTTCGCGGCGAGCTGGCAATAAGCGCCATTGCGCATTTGTCACAAACTCCAGCATTAGTGAATGCGGTATGGGCACTCCTTCGGAATAAGAAGTTAAGTGATTCTTTTCGCTGCCAGCTGGCGATAAGCGCCGTTGCGTATTTCTCACAAACCCCAGAATTTATGGATGCAGTATGGACGTTCCTTCGGGACGAGACGGTGAGTTATGCTGTTTGCGGTAGGCTGGCGAGAGACGCCATTGTGCATTTCCCGCAAACCCCAGAATTGATGGATACGGTATGGGCATTTCTTCGGGATGACACGGTAAAGGATCCTGTTCGCAGGGCGCTGGCGAGGAATGCCGTTAAGCATTTGTCACAAACCTCAGAGTTGGTGGAGGCGGTATTGGCGTTACTTCGGGATGGGATGGTATGGGATTCTGTTCGCAGTGAGCTGATGAAAAGCGCTGTTTCGCATTTGCCACAAACCCCAGAATTTGTGGAGGCAGTATGGGCATTCCTTCGGGATAAGACGGTAAGTGGTTCTGTTCGTGGCATGCTGGCGCAAGACGCCGTTGCGCATTTCTCACGAACCCCAGAATTGGTGAGTACGGTATGGGCGTTACTTCGGGATAAGACGCTAAATGATTCTGTTCGCTGCGATCTAGCGATAAGCGCCATTGCACATTTTTCACAAGCCCCAGAATTTGTGGAAGCGGTATGGGCGTTACTTCGGGATGAGACGGTAAGTAGGCATGTTCACTGCGATCTGGCGAAAAGGGCCATTGCGCTTTTGCCACAAACTCCAGAATTGGTGGATACGGTATTGGCGTTACTTCGGGATGAGACGGTAGTAGGTTCTGTTCGCTGCAATCTAGCGATAAGCGCTGTTGCGCATTTGTCACAAACTCCAGCATTGGTGGATGCGGTATGGGTGTTGCTTCGGGATGAGAAGATAAATGATTATGTTCGCGACGAGCTGGCGAGCAGCGCCGTTGTGCATTTGTCACAAAACTCAAAATTGGTAGATATGGTATTCGCGTTCCTTCGGGATGAGACAGTAAGGGTTTCTAGCCGTAACAAACTGGCGAGAAGCAGCGTTGCGGATTTGTCGCAAACCCCAGAATTGGTGGATGCGGCATTGGCGTTACTTCGGGATGAGACGGTAGTAGGTTCTGTTCGCTGCAATCTAGCGATAAGCGCTGTTGCGCATTTGTCACAAACTCCAGAACTGGTGGATGCGGTATGGGTGTTGCTTCGGGATGAAAAGATAAATGATTATGTTCGCGACGAGCTGGCGAGCAGCGCCGTTGTGCATTTGTCACAAAACTCAAAATTGGTGGATATGGTATTCGCGTTCCTTCGGGATGAGACAGTAAGGGTTTCTAGCCGTAGCAAACTGGCGAGAAGCAGCGTTGCGGATTTGTCGCAAACCCCAGAATTGGTGGATGCGGCATTGGCGTTACTTCGGGATGAGACGGTAGATGGTTTTGTTCGCTGCGCACTGGCGGAACACGCTGTTGCGCACTTGTCACAAATCCCAGAATGTGTGGATGCGGTATTGGTGTTACTTCGGGATGAGCAAGTGAATAGAAGTGTTCGCAGTTTGCTGTCGATAAGCCTGACGAGAAGCGCAATTCAACAATTACCAAAGTCGCCAAATAAAGTCCAAGTTTTTCTAAACAGCTTATTTGTCAAAGACAGTTTTGGATATAAACCATCACAGTACGCCGATATCCCAGTGCATTTACTATTGCCTTTGTATAAGAAAACCCATGATAAGGGTCGCCAGTATATTAGGAAGCAATTAGTAAAACATGGTGTATTAGTGTATGAGCAAGCTGGTACTGTGCTGGTGACGCAAGCAGGGCAAACAGAAAAATTAACATTACCGCCACCGCTTATCCAACAAATCCAGAAAGATTTGCGAGCTTACCGAATAAATATTGACGATTCAGTCAGCATTCTTTCTAAGTTGAATTTATTTTCTAAATCAGTAATGAGTTTTTTTCCCTCACAACATACTGAGAAGCGCAGTAGTCAAACAAGCCACAGTAATATTAGGCGAATTATGCAATGAGTAAGGTATTATGTGGATATTTCATAAATAAATAGAAACTCTCTTTTCTCACTAAGATAAATGAGTTAGAATTATTTTTTAAGAACCAACCGTCACCCATTGGGTGAAAAAAGAGACGGAAAATTGTGATGAGCCAGTTTAACCAATTTTTTTGATTATATTGCAACAGGAGGTCTTATGGATAATAGTTCTACTATACAACCGACAGCAGATAATGCCATCACTTCAGACATGTCATCAATGGCCCTTGGTAAAACACCTGAAATATCAACTGAAAAACCATCCGGAGAAAAACCCTCTCTAACTGACGTGGCTTGCATTATCATTAAAAATATTTATGCTTCAGAGCAAGCGCAGGTCAATGTGAGTACAGCGATTAAGGATAGTTTTAATAAAACTCAAAGTCAGCTACATCAAACGCAGCCTGTTTCCCTTGATTTACTGCATCGTTTGCAAACGCAATTAACAAACTACTATACCGAGACAAGCTTTGTGAACAGGCGCCTATTTGATACGGGTTACTTTTCGCTAGCCGATTATTTTGTCAATCTTCAGATGATGAAAGCTGATAAGACAAATGAGGTAACACAAAGCAATGACGATAAGTGCTCTCACAAACCGTTACGAGCGCGCGATAGACTGGCCGGTAAAAAAGCAGCTATTGCACCGAGTGATTTGTTTCAACCCTCAGCCTATCAAGATGCCAATGGCAAGTCACCATCATCTATCGATACGGTTGTGGTATCCGGTGCTGCAGGTGTAGGGAAGACGACCTTGATGGATTATATTGCTTACCAATGGGCGCTTTTCAAACAAGGCGTGGGCAAAGAAGGGTTGTGGTCAGATTTTGATGGGGTGTTGATTGTTCGTTGTCGCAGTTTGCGTTCAGAGATAATGGGGCCCAATATCTCAGCATGGAGTATTGCCGAGTTATTGCGTCTTACGTGCTGGAATGGGTTGGACATATTGGCTGCTGAGGCAGCAGAACTCTTATCACAATGGCGAGAGGATCCTGATAAGTATTTACTTTTGCTAGATGGTTTAGATGAGTTACCGATGTTTGAGATGGACAGTCCTTGGCATGGTTTGCTTAAGCAATTATTTGGATTGCCGTTTAAGAAATTGGTGACGGCAAGGCTTTATGCGATAGGCAATTTACAGCAATGGCTAAGCCATGACAGATTGGTGGAAATCCAAGGCTTTTCCGATGAGGATGTGCTGACGTTTTTTAATAAACATTTAGGCGCCACTGAGCGTACCAATAATTTTATTAAAGAGATAAAACGGAATCCAGACCTTTGGGCGATAGCACATATCCCAATTAATGCGTATTTACTCAAAATCTGGTGGGAAACCACCTGTCAACAGGATAAGCAGGTACTGCTGAGTGAGATGTCGGTGAGTAATTTGTATGAGTCGCTGATGGTGAATGTGTGCCGGCGTTATCTGGCCAAAATAGGTGAATTGGATGAAAATAAGTTATTAGATGATGAGAGCGTATTAAAAGTCCCCAGTATCCGTTGTTTATTAGACACGTTAGGGTGTTGGGCCTTTGAAGGGTTACGGCAGGATACCGCGCAATTACCCATCAGTTGGTTAAAAGGTATTCAAGGCAGTGATGAAAGCCCCACGTTATTATCAACGAATCGGATAGAGCAACTCAATGTACCAGCGTTGAGAGCATTAGGTTTATTGAAGCAAGTCGGGTATGCAAGAAGAGCACAAGAGAGGTATGAATTTCTGCATTTATCGTTTCAAGAATTTTTAGCGGCAAACGTGATAGCCGTGGCTCTGAGAGAAGGCGCAGAGGAGAAAAAAACATACGTAACGCAAGTGATTCATCGGTATAAATATCATCCCAACTTCACCTTAGTATGGCCATCGGTAGCCGGATCGTTGAGTCGATATCCGACAGCGTTAAATGATTTTCTATCGACTTTAGTAGCAGGCCCCAAAGACTGGGTTGGTTTTGTTGAGTTTGATTTGCAGATGCGTTGTTTGGATTCAAGTTTGTCCTCTAGTACTGACATAGATGCACTAGGCTTACAACATCAAACCTTGTTACGGGCAGTTAAACAACGTATACATCGGTTTAACAAGCTGCCGAAAGCATGGCAGTGGGCTACAATAGATACCTTATCCATGTGTCCTAGGCTGATTCGCTTTAATGCCGATACGGTATGGGAGTTCCTTCAGGATAGGACAGTAAATGATTATTTTCGCGGCGAGCTGGCGAACAGCGCCGTTGCGCATTTATCACAAACCCCAGAGTTGGTGGATGCGGTATTGGCATTCCTTCGGGATGAGACGGTAACTAATTATGTTCGCGTTGAGCTGGCGAGCAGCGCCGTTTCGCATTTGTCACCAACCCCAGAATTAGTGGATGCGGTATGGGTGTTCCTTCGGGATGAGACGGTAAGTGATTCTTTTCGCGTTGAGCTGGCGAGCAGCGCCGTTTCGCATTTGTCACCAACCCCAGAATTGGTGGATGCGGTATTGGTGTTCCTTCGGGATGAGACGGTAAGTGATTCTTTTCGCGTCGAGCTGGCAAGCAGTGCCGTTGCGCCTTTGTCACAAAGCCCAAAATGTGTGAGTGCGGTATTGGCGTTCCTTCGGGATGAGACGGTAAATAAGTATGTTCGCGTCAAGCTGGCGAGCAGCACCGTTGCGCATTTGTCACAAACTCCAGCATTGGTGGATGCGGTATGGGCGTTCCTTCGGGATGAGACAGTAAGTCATTCTGTTCGCGGCGATCTTGCGAGCAGCGCCGTTGCGCATTGGTCACAAAGCCCAGAATTGGTGGATGCGGTATTGGCGTTCCTTCGGGATGAGACGGTAAATAAGTATGTTCGCGTCAAGCTGGCGAGCAGCACCGTTGCGCATTTGTCACAAACTCCAGCATTGGTGGATGCGGTATGGGCGTTCCTTCGGGATGAGCAAGTGAATAGAGATGTTCGCATCAAGCTGGCGAGCAGCGCCGTTGCGCATTGGTCACAAACTCCAGCATTGGTGGATGCGGTATGGGCGTTCCTTCGGGATGGGGCGGTAGATTTTTTTGTTCGCGTCAAGCTGGCGAGCAGCGCCGTTGCGCATTGGTCACAAACTCCAGCATTGGTGGATGCGGTATGGGCGTTCCTTCGGGATGAGCAAGTGGATAGAGATGTTCGCGGCGCGCTGGCGAGCAGCGCCGGTGTGCATTGGTCACAAACCTCAGGATTTGTGGATGCGGTATTGGCGTCCCTTCGAGATGAGCAAATGGATAAATATGTTCGCAGTCATCTGGCGGTAAACGTCGTTGCGCATTGGTCACAAATCCCAGAATGTGTGGATGCGGTACTGGCGTTCCTTCGGGATGAGCAAGTGGATAGAGATGTTCGCGCTGCGCTGGCGAGCAGCGCCGTTGCGTATTGGTCACAAACTCCAGAATTGGTGGATGCGGTATTGGCGTTCCTTCGGGATGAGACGGTAAGTGGTTCTGTTCGCAACTCGCTGGTGAAAAGCGCCGTTTCGCATTGGCCACCAGCCCGAGAATTGGTGGATGCGGTATTGGCGTTCCTTTGGGATGAGCAAGTGGATAGAGATGTTCGCGCTGCGCTTGCGCGCAGGGCTGTTGCGCATTGGTCACAAACTCCAGAATTGGTGGACGCGGTATTGGCGTTACTTCAGGATGAGACGGTAAGTGGTTCTGTTCGCGGCAAGCTGGCGATAAGCGCAGTTGCGCATTTGTCACAACCCTCAGAATTGGTGGATGCGGTATGGGCGTTACTTCGGGATGAGACGATAGAGGGTTATGTTTGCCGTAATCTGGCGAAAAGCGCGATTGCGCATTTGTCACCAATCCCAGAATGTGTGGGTGCGGCATGTGTGTTCCTTCGGGATAAAACGATAAGTGATTCTGTTCGCGGCGAGCTGGCGCGCAGTGCCGTTGCGCATTGGTCACAAAGCCCAGAATTGGTGAGTGCGGTATGTGTGTTCCTTCGGGATAAGGCGGTAGAGGGTTCTGTTTGCTGCGATCTGGCGAAAAGCGCCATTGCGCATTTGCCACAAGCCCCAGAATTGGTGGATGCGGTCTTGGTGTTGCTTCAAGATGAGCAAGTGGATGGATATGTTCGCGTCGAGCTGGCGATAAGCACCATTGCGCATTTGCCGCCAACTCCAGAATTGGTGGATGCGGTATTGACGTTACTTCGGGATGAGACGGTAAGTAAGTATGTTAGCCACGATCTGGCGAGCAGCGCAGTTCAACAGTTGTCTAAGTGGCCAAATAAAGCCCAAGCCTTTCTAGACAGTTTATTTGTCAAAGACAGTAATGGGGATGATCTATCACAGTACGTCAATATCCCAGTGCATTTACTATTGCCTTTGTATAAGAAAACCCATGATGAGGGTCGCCAGTATATTAGGAAGCAATTAGTAGAACATTGTGTATTAGTATATGAGCAAGCCGGCGCTGTGCTGGTGACGCAAGCAGGACAAACAGAAAAATTAACATTGCCACCATCGCTTATCCAACAAATCCAGAAAGATATGCAGCCTTACCGAATCAATATTGATAATTCAGTAAGCACGCTTTCTAACTTGAATTTATTTTTTCAATCGGTCATGAGCTTTGTTTCTCCGCAAGATACTGAAAAGAGTAGTGGGCAAACAAGCCACAGCAATATCAGGCGGGTTATGCAGTGAGTAAGGTATCACTATTAAATTGGCAATTGCACATGTTAAACTGAAAATAGTTAAAAAATAAAATATTATTTTGTTGATATCATCAGTATCGGCATATTGTGATGAGCCGGTTTGTTTCATTTTTGTTATTATATTGCAACAGGAGGTATGATGCCTAATAGTGCTACGACACAATCGACAGCAGATAATGCAATCACCTCAGACAGGTCGTCAGTGGCCCCTAATAAAACATTTGACGTATCAACCGAAAAATTAGTCGGAGAAAAACCCCCGTCAACTGACACGCCCTGCATTACCATCCCTTTTAAAAATGTTTCTGCTTCAGAGCAAGGTCAGGTCAATGTGCATTTCACGATTAAGGATAGTTTTAATAAAACTGAATGTCAGCTATCTGAAACGCTGCCTGTTTCTCCTGATGTACTGCAGCGCTTGCAAACACAATTAACAGCCTGCTATACCAAGACAAGCTTTTTGAACAAGCGTTTATTTGATACAGATTACTTTTCGCTAGCAGATTATTTTGTCAACCTTCAGGTGGTGGTGCAAGCTAACAAGATAAATGAAGTAATGCAAAGCGGTGATGATAAGCGCTCTCACAAACCGTTACGAGCGTGCGATAGACTGGTTGGTGAAAAAGAAGTGATAGCACCGGGTGATTTGTTTCAACCCTCAAAGTATCAAGATGCCAATGGTAAGTCACCACTCTCTATCGATACGGTGGTGGTCTCTGGTGCAGCGGGTGTTGGTAAGACAACCTTGATGGATTATCTTGCTTACCAATGGGCGCTTTTCAAACAAGGCGTAGGTAAAGCAGGATTGTGGTCAAATTTTGAGACGGTGCTTATTGTCCGGTGTCGTGATTTGCAATCGGAGGCATTGGGTCTGGGCACACAAACGAAGGACATAGCCGAATTATTACGCTGTGTGTGTTGGGGTCAGTTAGATATCTGCTTAGATGAAGCAAGGCAATTACTGCGCACGTTGAAAAGTGCGCCAGAGTCCTGTTTGCTTTTATTGGATGGATTAGATGAACTGCCAGTACCTAAAAAGACGTATTGGCACAACTTGTTGGTGCAACTATTTCAGTTACCGTTTAAGAAGTTAGTGACGACCCGGCCTTATGCAATAGGCAATTTACCGCAATGGTTACGTCATGACGGGTTGGTGGAAATCCAAGGTTTTTCTAATGAGGAGGTGCCGACGTTTTTTAAAAAACATTTGGGAGCGACTGAGCGTACCAATAATTTTATTAAAGACATAAAACAGAATCCAGACCTTTGGGCGATAGTGCATATCCCGATTAATGCGTATTTACTCAAAATCTGGTGGGAAACTACCTATCAACAGGATAGGTCGGTGTTGCTGAGTGAGATGTCGGTGAGTCATTTGTATGAGTCACTGATGGTGAATGTGTGCCGGCGCTATCTGGCCAAAATAGGTGAATTGGATGAAAATAAGTTATTAGATGATGAGATGATATTAGAAGTCCCCAGTATCCGTTGCTTATTGGACACGTTAGGGTGTTGGGCGTTTGAAGGGTTACGGCAGGATACTGCGCAATTACCTATTGGTTGGTTAAAAGGCGTTCAAGGCAGTGATGACAGTCCGACATTATTATCAGCGAATCGATTAAAGCAGTTCAATGTGCCAACGTTGAAAGCATTAGGGTTATTAAAGCACGTTGGGTGTTTAATAAAAGCACAAGAGCAGTATGAGTTTCTTCATTTATCTTTTCAAGAATTTTTAGCGGCAAGGGTGATAGCTGAGAGGTTGAGAGAAGGCGCAGAGGAACAAACAACACATTTAATGCAAGTCATCCATCGGTATAAATATCATCTCAACTTTACCTTAGTATGGCCAGCAGTAGCTGGTTTGTTGAAGGGATATCCGACAGTATTAAATGATTTTTTGTCGATGTTAGTCGCTGGCTCTAAAGACTGGGTTGGTTTTGTTGAGGCTGACTTGCTGATGCGTTGTTTGGAGTCAAGCTTGCCCTCTAGTACCGACGCAAAGGCATTAGGCTTACAAGAAACTTTGTTGTGGGCAATTAAACAACGTATAAAGCAGCTTAACGAGCTGCCACAAGCATGGCAAGAGGCTACAATAGATACTTTATCTATGTGTCCTAAGCTCATTCGGTTGAATGCTAATACGGTATGGGCGTTACTTCAGAATGCGAAAGTAATTGGTTTTATTCGTGGTAAGTTAGCGAGCAGCGCCGTTGCGTATTGGTCACGAACCCCAGAATTGGTGGATGCGGTATTGACGTTACTTCGGGATGGGATGGTAAATGATTATTTTCGCAGAGCTCTTGCGGAAAGCGTGGCTGTACATTGGTCAAAAGTCCCAGAATGTGCGGATGCTGTATGGGTGTTTCTTCGAGATGAGCAAGTGAATGAATATGTTCGCGGCAGACTCGTGGGGAGTGTTGTTACGCATTTGTCACAAACCACAGAGTGTATGAATACGGTATTGGCGCTCCTTCGGGCTCGGACGGTAAGTAGTTATGTTCGCTTCGAATTGGCAAGCAGTGCCATTATGCATTGGTCACGCATCCCAAAATGTGTAGACGCGGTATGGGCGTTCCTTCGGGATCAGACGTTAGATAGTTATTTTCGCCGCAATCTGGCGAGCAGCGCCGTTGCGCATTTGTCACACACCCCAGAATTGGTGGATGCATTATTGGTGTTCCTTCAAGATGAGCAAGTTGATGAAGATGTTCGCGGCACACTGGCGATAAGAGCCGGTGCGCATGTGTCACAGACCCCAGAATATTTTGATAAGATATTAGCGTTTCTTCGGGATAAGCAAGAGTGTGGAGATATTCACGTTGCTCTGGCGATAAGCACCGGTGCGTATTTATCAAAAGTTCCAGAACGTGTTGATGCGGTATGGGCGTTCCTTCGAGATGAGGCGGTAATGGGTTCTGTTCGCCGTGCGTTAGCGAGCAGTGCCGTTTCGTACTTGGCACAAACCCCAGAACTGCTGGATGCATTATTGATGTTCCTTCGGGATGAGACGGTAAGGGGTTCTATTCGCGGCACGCTGGCAGTAAGGGCTGTTGCGCATTTGTCACACACCCCAGAATTGGTGGATGCATTATTGGTGTTCCTTCGAGATGAGCAAGTTGATGAAGGTGTTCGCCGCGTGTTAGCGGAGAACGTTATTAAGTATTGGTCACAAACCGCAGAATGTGCGGATGCTGTATGGGTGTTTCTTCGGGATGGGACAGTAAATGAATATGTTCGCGGCGATCTGGCAATAAGCGCCGCTGCACATTGGTCACACACACCAGAATTGGTGAGTGCTGTATTGGCGCTACGTCGGGATAAGACGGTAGGCTGTTCTGTTCGCTGGAGGTTAGTGTTAAGCGCCGTTGCACATGTGTCACAAACCTCAGAATTGGGGGATGTGGTATGGGCGTCACTTCGGGATGGGACAGTAAATGAATATGTTCGCGGCGAGTTGGCGGTAAGCGCCGGTGCGCATGTGTCACAAATCCCAAAATATGTGGATGCAGTATGGGCGTTACTTCGGGATGAGACGGTAAATAATCATGTTCGCAGCAAGCTGGCGATAAACGCCGTTGCGCATTTGTCACACATCCCAGAATGTGTGGATGTGATATTGGCGTTACTTAGGGATGAGCAAGTGGGTAAATATATTCGCAGAAAGCTGGCGAGACATACCATTCAACAACTGCTCAATTGGCCAAATAAAGCTCAAGCTTTTCTAGACAGCTTATTTGTCAAAGACCGTGATGGGGATGACCGATCGCAGCACGTTGATATCCCCGTGTATTTACTATTACCTTTGTATAAGAAAACCCATGATAAGGGTCGCCAGTATATTAGGGAGCAATTATTAAAACATCGTGTATTAGTTTATGAACAAGCAGGCACTGTGCTGGTGACGCAAGCAGGACAAACAGAAAAATTAACATTACCGCGACCTCTTATCCAACAAATCCAGAAAGATATGCAGCCTTATCGAATCAATATGGACGATTCAGCAAATCTTCTTGCTAAGTTGAGTTTATTTTCTCAATCGGTAATGAGCTTTTTTTCTTCACAAGATACTGAAAAGAGTAGTGGTCAAACAAGCCGTAGCAATATTGGTTGTGTTATGCAATGAGTAAGGTATTATTATAAATTGGCAATTGCACGTGTTAAGCTAAAAATAGCTAAAAAATAAAACATTACTTTGTTGGTATCATCAGTATCGGCATATTGTGATTGGCCAGTTTGCTTCATTTTTGTGATTATATTGCAACAGGAGGTATGATGCCTAATAGTGCTAAGACACAACCGACAGCAGACACCTCAGATAGGTCATCAGTGGTCCCTAATAAAACACTTGACGTATCAACCGAAAAATTAGCCGGAGAAAAATCCCCGTCAACTAACACGCCCTGCATTACCATCCCTTTTAAAAATATTTCTGCCTCAGAGCAAGGTCAGGTCAATGTGCATTTGACGATTAAGGATAGTTTTAGTAAAACTGAATATCAGCTATCTGAAACGCCGCCTGTTTCTCCTGATGTGCTACAGCGTTTGCAAACACAATTAACAGCCTGCTATACCAAGATAAGTTTTGTGAAAAAGCGCTTATTTGATACGGATTACTTTTTGCTAGCGGATTATTTTGTCAATCTTCAGGTGGTGGTGAAAGCTGATAAGACAAATGAGGTAATGCAAAGCGATGACGGTAAGGGCTCTCACAAACCGTTACGAGAGCGCGATAGACTGACCGGTAAAAAAACAGCGATTGCACAGGATGATTTGTTTCAACCCTCAACGTATCAAGATGCCAATGGTCAGTCACCACCTTCTATTGACACGGTGGTGGTTTCCGGTGCAGCGGGTGTTGGTAAGACGACCTTGATGGATTATCTTGCTTACCAATGGTCACTTTTTAAGCAAAGTGTAGGCAAGGCAGGATTGTGGTCAAATTTTGAGACGGTGCTTATTATCCGGTGTCGTGATTTGCAACCGGAGGCCTTGGGGTTGGGTACAGAAACGAAGGATATAGCGGAACTATTACGCTGTGCGTGTTGGGGTTCGTTAAGGTTATCAACCGATGATGCGCAGTTACTACTTGCCAGGCTTGAGCAATCTCCTGCAAAGTGTTTGCTGCTGTTAGATGGATTGGATGAGTTGCCAGAACCTAAAGAGACGTATTGGCACAATTTACTGGTTCAACTATTTCAGTTACCGTTTAAGAAATTGGTGACGACAAGGCCTTATGCGATAGACAATTTGCAACAATGGCTAGGTCATGACGGGTTAGTTGAAATCCAAGGCTTTTCTGATGAGGATGTGCCCACGTTTTTTGAGAAACATTGGGGCGCTACTGAGCATACCAATAATTTTATTAAAGAGATAAAACAGAATCCAGACTTTTGGGCGATAGCGCATATCCCGATTAATGCGTATTTAATCAAAACCTGGTGGGAAACCAGCTGTCAACAGGATAAGCCGGTTCAGCTGAGTGAGATGTCGGTAAGTCATTTGTATGAATCGCTGATGGTGAATGTGTGCCGTCGCTATCTCGCGAAAATAGGTGAACTGGATGAAAATAAGTTATTAGATGATGAGAGCATATTGGAAATCCCCAGTATCCGTTGTTTATTGGACACGTTAGGGTGCTGGGCGTTTGAAGGGTTACGGCAGGACACCGCGCAATTGCCCATCATCTGGTTAAAAGGTATTCAATGCAGTGATGATAGCCCGACATTATTATCAACGAATCGGTTAAAGCACCTCAATGTACCAGCGTTGAAAGCATTAGGCTTATTGAAGCACGTCGGGCATGCAACAAGAGCACAACAGCGGTATGAATTTCTGCATTTATCGTTTCAAGAATTTTTAGCGGCAAGGGTAATAGCTGAGAGGTTGAGAGAAGGTGCTGAGGCAGAAACAACACACGTAACGCAAGTGATTCATTGGTATAAATATCATCCCAACTTCACCTTAGTATGGCCATCGGTAGCGGGTTTGTTAAGGCGATATCCGACAGCATTAAATGATTTTCTGTCGATTTTAGTAGCAGGCCCCAAAGACTGGGTTGGTTCTGTTGAGTTTGATTTGTTGATGCGTTGTTTGGAGTCAAGTTTGCACTCTAATACTGACATAAATGCACTAGGTTTACGACAGAAAACTTTGTTACGGGCTGTCAAACAACGTATAGAGCAGTTTGCCAAGCTGCCAGAAACATGGCAGTGGACTACAATAGATACCTTGTCTATGTGCCCTAGTCTCATTCGTTTGAATGTCGATACGGTATGTGTACTCCTCCGGGATGAGATGATAAGGGTTTTTGCTCGCGGCAAACTGGCGATAAGCGCTGTTGCGTATTTGTCACCAACCCAAGAATTGTTGGATGTGGTATGGGTGTTACTTCAGGATCGGCTGGTAGGTGATTTTTTTCATCGCAGATTGGCGAGCGCCCTTGCGCATTGGCCACCAACTCTAGAATTGGTGGGTACGATATGGGCATTCCTTCGAGATGAGACGGTAAAGGGGGATATTCGCGGTGAGCTGGCGAGGAGCGCCGGTGCGCATTGGTTACGAACTCCAGAATTGGTGGATGCAGTATCGGCGTTTCTTCGGGATGAGCAAGTAGATGGAAATGTTCGCGGTAAACTGGCGATAAGCGTCGTTGCGCATTGGTCACCAACCTCAGAATTGATGGATGCGGTATTGGCGTTCCTTCAGGATAAGCAAGTAGATGGAGATGTTCGCGGCAAGCTGGCGAAAAGCGTCGTTGTGCATTTGTCACAAACTCCAGAATGTGTGGATGCGGTATTGGCGTTCCTTCGGGATGAGACGGTAAGTGGTTATGTTCACTGTAATCTGGCGAAAAGCGCCGTTGCGCATTTGTCACACACTTCAGAATGTGTGGATGCGGTATGGGCGTTACTTCGGAATGAGACAGTAAGTGGTTATGTTCGCGGCAAGCTGGCGAAAAGCGCCGTTGCGCATTTGTCACCAACCCCAGGATGTGTGGATGCGTTACAGGCGTTCCTTATAGATGAGCAGGTGGATAAAGATGTTCGCATAGAGCTGGCAGCAAACGCTGTTGCGCATTGGTCACACATTCCAGAATTTGTGAATGCGATATGGGTGCTCCTTCGGGATGAGACGGTAAGTAATTTTGTTCGCGGTATGTTGGTGATAAGCGCGGTTGCGCATTGGTCACATACCCCAGAATTGGTTAATACGGTATTGGCATTCCTTCGAGATGAGACGGTAGATGAGTATGTTCGTGGCAATCTGGCGAATAGCGCGGTTGCGCATTTGCCACAAACGCCAGAATTGGTAAATGCAGTATTGGTGTTCCTTCAGGATGAGCAAGTGGATAGATGTGTTCGTGGCAATATGGCGAGCTACGCCATTGCGCATTTTTCATCAAGCTCAGAGTTGGTGGATGTGGTATTGGTATTACTTCGGAATGAGATGGTAAGTGATTTTGTTCGCTGCAGGCTGGCGAAAAGTGCTTTTGCGCATTGGTCACAAATCCCAGCATTAGTGTATGCCTTATTGGCATTCCTTCGGGATGAAACGGTAAGTGATTCTGTTCGCGGCGATCTGGCGAGCAGCGCCGTTAGGCATTTATTACCAACCCCAGCATTGGTGGATGCGGTATTGGCGCTCCTTAGAGATGAGGCGGTAAATTATGTTGTTCGCGGTGAACTGGTAAGTATCGCCGTTGTGCAGTTGTCACAAACTCCGAAATTTATGGATGCCGTATGGGCGTTCCTTCGGAATGAGGCAGTAAGTAATTATTTTCGCTTAGTGCTGGCGCAAAGCACAACTCAACTATTGCCTAAATGGCCAAATAAAGTCCAATTCTTTCTGGACAGTTTATTTGTTAAATACCGTGGTGGGCATGATCTATCACAACGCGTCGATATTCCCGTGCATTTACTATTGCCTTTGTACAAGAAAACCCATGATAAGGGTCGCCAGTATATTAAGGAGCAATTATTAAAGCATCGTGTATTAGTTTATGAACAAGCCGGCACTGTGCTGGTGACGCAAGCAGGACAAACAGAGAAATTAACATTACCGCGACCTATTATCCAACAAATCCAGAAAGATCTGCAAGATTACCGAATCAATATTGACGATTCAGCAAATCTTCTTTCTAAGTTGAGTTTGTTTTCTCAATCAGTGAAGAGTCTTTTTTCTTCACAACATACTGAAAAGCGCAGTGTTCAAACAAGCCGCAGTAATGCCAGACAGATTATGCAATGAGTAAGGTATTACGACAAAATCGCTTGGTAATTAGTCCGACAGTTTCCCTCGGTAATCACAGTTTTACAGTGCGCAAGGCCATCAATATCGCTGACACAATCGCCGCCAACCAAATTAAGTAAAATTAATGATAAAATCATCTCTGTATTATTCCAGCTTTGCATTTTTGTTTTGCGCATTTGCTGGAGGGCCTAGGTAAATCCTTTGCCAACAGCTAATTCTACATACAAGGGCAAATCCGGTTAATCCTAATACCGTTTTTTCACTTTCGTAATTCAATAAGTGACGGTT
>CBDDLJ010000021.1:0-196786 GCA_965230635.1 Gammaproteobacteria bacterium | reverse complement strand
ATGGTTCAACCCAAGCCACGCCATTTTCTGATTGATGCAGTACAATATATTCAATATCTTTCAATGGTAATAACAATATAATACTCACTGTTAATAATGCTGCTAAAAAGCTAATACCAAAAAAAGCTATTTGATAGCGTTGACGCGACACGACAATTCCTGCATAACGATCATCTTCCCAGCTTTTTGCTTTAGTAATCCATGCTTTTAATTGATGTTCCATACTCACCTCATGACTTTCTTAATAATGTCTGCCTAACACTTTTTAACTTGTTCCCAATCGTTCTAGTTAAAGGTTGCGCACGACTAAATGCGCTGGTCCCTGTTCTTAAGACAGAACCTAGTGAACTAGCATACAAGCTGTTAACTATTGAACCAGAGTTAAAAATGATCCTACCTGTTGCCCCCACTGGCCTGACTGGCTTAACGAAGAAAGAGAACAGCCAATTGAAATGCCTATCTTCGTTGCTTTCATAACCAACCCTAAACCAATGACTCCAGCAACCATCACAGGAACAAAACTTACCAACCTAACACGAGTTATATCAATAACGTAAGGTGACAATGCTGCCATAAGAAAGGTAACAGCGATCATGCTTGTCGTTGCTACTAATAATGACACCATGGCATAGGCGCTTAAATGACCAAGCCAACTGTCAAAAAAACCATATGTTGCTTTAAATAAAGTAGAACAAACCATCAGTGGCGTTAACAGTAATAAAACCGCTAGTATTAGCTTTGCAGTGATCAATTCAAAAACAGTTAATAATAATACGCCAAAACTAAACAAGACAAATAACAAGCTAGTTAACCATGGAGAAGGACTCGTCAAACTGCCTTGTGCCCATATGTTATTAAACAATTTAGTAACGTGTGTAACAGTTAGTTGCAGTATCGATGGTAACGTATGCATTTCATCCAAATTTTGTGGTACACCATCTGAATACTGCACAATCATTTGAAAACAAATCGTTGCTAACTCACTGGAAATATTAACAAAAAGATCTAATAAGTATTGACATACTGTTCCCCAGTTCAGTGCAAACAGCAGCACAAAAGATATCTTCAAAAATTGATGGACTAGGCTTTCAAAAGATAAGCTAATCTTTCCTTGTAAAATAGCCATACCCATTAACACGAAATACAAACTAAGCAAACTTGCTAACGGAATTGCCAAATTATCTACTAGCTGCGGATAAATTACCTGTGTCATATCACTGATAAAGTCATCTGCTAATACAAACACATCTTTTATAACGCTATTATATTGCATAATATTCCATCCAATTAACATACATGCTCTTCAACATTTTTATCATCGCATCGACTTTTATCAATTTTTCCATTGCTATTCACACTACTTCTTCCTGAAACATTCATTATCAATATTAGCCGTTTGGACTAATGATCACGCTAACAAACCAACAAATCTTGCCTCATTGAATTGATGCAACAAAGTGTCTATCACGTGTCTATCCTGTAATGATGCTAATGTCAGATTAGGTATGCTGTTTTGCAGATACTTCAACATCAATGAGAATATTTTTTTGCAAATTTTTTTGTCAGCTTTTCGATCGACACATTTTATGTATAAACCACCCTCTTCACTTACGTGTAGTGTCTTTTCCGCCATGTCAGCCGCACGCCATAATAACTTGCCTACACGCTCTGCTGGCAATTCTGTTAATGGGTTTTTATCATGGCAAGCAACTAAGCAGAAAATCGTCACTATTGTTATTATCCTAATTTTTTTCATCAATCACCTCACTATTATCACTAGGTGCAACTAACCATGTCTTGTGGCAATGTTTACCAAAATTAGGACAAGGTGATATTAACTCTTTTTGCATACAGCCCATCATGTTTAATAAAATAAATATACTACATAGCCAGTGCATCTTGTTCTCCTTCAGGTAAATCATTAAACTTTGCATTGAATGTTGTTTCATGTAGGTGTAATTGCGTATTAGTTGCCATTTGTTGGTTGATTAATGCTTGCATTTTTAATTGTTGTGTTGTTAAATAAGCTAACTCTGTTAACAGTCTAGCATTCAAGTCCAGTGCAGCTTTATTATTTTCCGTTTTTTCTATATGCTGTGCTATTTCATCAATACGCATAACATATTCATTAATATCATCATAAGCCATAGTGGCTTCTGCTCTGGACGCTCGATGAGCCGCTACTTGCTCATCGTAAAAATCACCCAACACCTGATTGCTTAACAAGCTGAAATCACCTTCATCTAACAAACCATCTTTTTGTTGATATAATTGTAATAACTCCTGATAACGTTCAGAGTTACCAGCAGATAAATGATTAATCGCATCATCCCAACGTTTAGCAGATTGCATAAATTGTTGTGGGTCGCTTAATATATTACCAAGTTGGTAATGCCCTGTTGCCGCTTGTTTAATTTGCTCTGCTGTTTTTAATTGAGAGGTAATGCTGGATTTCATTCCTTCAAGTAATTTATATTGTTCAACTAATTTTTTTAGCATGGCTATGTCTGATACTGCCAACACACCCGCATGCACCGTTGAAAAAGTCATAGCAAACAATAATAAAATAGTCATATAGCAAGCCAGTCTCACTGTTATCCCTCCTTGTTCAAAAAATATGGCAACCAAATTTCAGGCATGTCGCCATAGATTTTTCTCATTTTGTCTAGTTTTATAATTGACTTGGCATTTGCAGAAAATACTTTCAAATAAGAAGCCATCTCAGCCAAATTCAGTTGAGCAATAACGGAGCTACCTGATTGCTTAATTAACATTTGTTGTGCTGTAGGATCTAATGATTTAACTGACAAATGCTCTTCTTCAGTTAAATGAAATCTGTCACAATAAACCTCACCCTTTGCATGAACATTAGGGAAAAATATATGTGTTGGACTATTATCAATTAAAATGGGCGCTATCGCTGAGCTAGCTACGGTATCTGGACTTTGAGTGGCAAAAATAACATGGGCATTCAATTTTCGTAATGTCGCTAGATAGGTTTTTAACTTTGCTTGCCAAAATGTACTATCTAAACACTGCCAACCTTCGTCAAAAATAATGGTCGTTAACACACCATCTAGTTTACTTTCTAATACATACAAAAGATAATGAGACAATACATTTAATACAGCAGCAGGCTCATTGTCTAAAAAATGAGTTAAATCAAATCCCTGAATTGCACTGATTTGCAGCGTGTCATTTTTGTTGTCAAATAAATAACCATAGTTTCCTTTACCTGCAAGCCATTGATTTAATTCATTCATACGTGGAAAATCAATCGGCAATACGTCTAAAGCATGTGATAATTGCCGCTGTGTTGGTAACAATTGACCAAAAGCATAATCAACACAATCTTTTAAAGGTTGAGCCAATTCCGCAGCTAGTAATGTTTCCCCAGGTCTTTTAGCTAACTCACATAATAATTGCCAACAAAACTGTCGTGTTGCAACTGAGTCGGGCAATTGAAATGGATTTAATCGTACAGATTGACTTGGTGATAAAACAGTATATTGCCCTCCCAATGCACGTACAACAATTTCCATACCTCTATTGCGATCGAAAACAAACAGTTGCCCTTGGTAACGTTGTAGTTGAGTGGCTAAAAAACTTAGCAATACAGTTTTACCCGCATTATTCGCACCAAACACCAGCGTATGCCCTGGACTAGGGTTATCTACTGCTCCAGGCGTGTGGCAATTAAAAAAGTAAGGCGTTTTAGCAGGTGTTTCTAACAAACAAAGTGCTGAACCCAAATGATTGTTATTACAATAACCAATAGGCACTTGGTGAAAGGAGTTAAAGTCAGTAAAATTTTCTGAAGAGATCAAGCCCACACGAGGGGCCAAATGTAAATTTCCCGGCAGCTGTGACCAAAAGGCGGATTCCAGACCCAGTGTCTCTCTAACCATTGCTACTCCCATAGCACTTGATGCTTGCACTGTTTTATCAATGATATTTTCTAATGCTTCTTTTGAATTTTCAATAAGCAACAAGCTATTATGATATAAGCCCAGACACTTTTTTCTTGATATAACAGCATCTAATAGTTCATCTAATTCAGTTTGTTGTGAACACGCATCGTCTTGTGTGTTCACAAACTTTACCTTTTGTGTTTTTATTTTTTTCCTTGCCTCTTCTGTCCCTATCATAGTAAAGCGTTGTACACTGATAAAAGATGCTGGCAACTGCAGTAAAAAGTCAAAAATCAATGCATGACTTTCTGTTGGGTACTGTTTGATACTTAAAACTGCACCAAAACGATGTCTGTTTTTTGTATGACCTTCCCATTGTATGGTGTTATAACCAAAAAATAGACGCTTTTCAGAAAGAAATTGACTTAAATGTCCATTTGGCAATTTTTTCATATCGTGTAAAGCTGTTTCACCATTTTTTGCAAACCATGTAGGCGAATCAGCTTTCAAATAATTCGTCACATTGCCACCATTTATAATCAAGCTAAGAATACCTAATAAATTAGGATTGCTTGTTTGTGTCACTTCTGTCACTTTATATGCCGCCAAATGATTTTTAAAATGTTTTACCGAGTCATTCAAGTCAGACAAACTCTTATCTTGTGCCTTTTGGCGCGATGTTATTAATATTTTTTTAGAAAGTCTTTTCATAAGAGAAAGCCCTTTTGATATATGAGCAGTTGACTCTGCTTGATTCACAATTATCAAGTACCAACTATTTTGATACAGCAAATTTTTCTTAAATTTCTGGCTATAATCTTGATCAAAATCATTGGCAAAGAAATTGGTGCTCACATTCAATAACTGTGCTCTAATAGGTTGTCTATGCAACATCACATATAGCGTGATACTGCTAGTACAATGATTTATTGCCGAATGCCAACGCTGCTGCATATCATTAAGCAAATTGGCCTGTGCAGTATGAAATGGAATCCCATCAACTTTTAATATCGCGCCATAACGATTATCACCACAACAAAACACACGGTCGTTCACTAAATGTGAAATACAGAAAGTCTCTGACATAAGCAATTCTTTCTTAATACTCTTATTAATTCTACCAGGGTGCATATGATTGTCCTTGCCAAAATGATTTATTAGCTGATGTTCTCAATTGTAGCCATGAACGCAATATAGCGAAACAATATGGATCAGCCTGAAAGCATACCCAGCTAACGATATAAAGTGGAAATGAAGCAAGCATATATAAAGGTGAATGCCCCAGTACAAAACACACCATTGCTGCACCAACAATGATTGTCATGGCATCGAGTGGAATACCAAAAACAACAGGAGGTCGCAATAGCCCAGAATAAACCGGAGATAGTTTAATATCTTGCTCCATGTATAACTCCTTTAAATGCTGACACTAAATACCTGATCACCAATCCAACCGGCACTAGCAACAATAAAAATACCAATGAGTATACGCACGGCAACACTGAGTGATAATCCTACATTGCGTGTCATAGCAAAACCTACACCGATGACGCCTAAAATACATAATGGCGGAATAACATAGTTATTCAGTATCCTAAGCAACTCTGCTACATAATCTCGTAGCGCACTGCCATCTGCTGCATACACCAGTGAACTTATGCTATATAAATAAATAGCAACAAGACTTTTTCTTAAAAAACATTTCGTTTGCATATTCACACTCCTTGTTGATTAATGTCGATACTAATATAGTTTAGTTTTCAAAAATGCTGTTTAAAATGAAAGGATATCTTCATGTCGGCGCTCTCCTTATACTATGAATTCCATAATTCCACCGCACAATGCAACGCGAGAACATAAGATAAAAGCTTTACAGCGGCTTTTATCATGCGTATAATGAGCGTTGACTGTGTGGGTTTTGCCCATATGATCCGGTGATTGTTACAGCAATCACCGGATCGCTATCATCTGCTAATAGCTGTTACTGGATTCTTAATACTGCTGAGCTATAGCAAACACAAGTGGATGCTTAAAAGTATGGAAGCACTACTCCTAAAGCAACTCAACGTTACTTGCGCTTAAAACAGCTCAACAATATTAAAAACCGCTAACACGTCTCTACAATGAACGTTAAAACACTATTGGCGACGTATAGTGCCAAATATCTGTATCTATCATTACGCCAATACGGTTGACTCAATGCCATTAGAATAGGTCCTTGATGTGATAACTTGACTGTGTAGGCTACCCATCAAGTCCAAAAGATTAACAAAGCTTACAGGCTAAACGTTAAACTATTGGATCCTATACACGTGTATTGAATTCCCTTAAAATGTTTCATTCAGTACAGACAAAATCATTAAAGCATAATATTTTATTGTTATCAAGCTTTTTTAACTGAAAATTAATATTTTTTTTATAAATAATGTATTTTGCGTTATAAAATTATCGGGATATCAGCACAAATGACAGATACATCGCCACAACAACGCGCTAAGCGATTGAAAAAATTAAGAAAAATGTCTGGGCTTTCGCAAGCAGCATTCGCTAAAAAACATAATTTTGGTATTGCCACCATCAATCACTGGGAAAATTTATTAGGTTCTAGTCAAGGTTTAACAGAAAAAGGTGCCTACCGCATTGTCAAAGCTATGAAGCATGAAAACGTTATTTGCACCGAGGAATGGTTATTGTCTGGCAGTGGCAGCCCACCAACGCAATTATTACCCACTCGACGAAAATTAACGAATATGTTTCAGTTTGATATTGATAAAGCTGATTTGCAAAAAATGGTAGATCGACAGGTAGAAGAATTAGGAGAAAAATATTGCTCGTTTGAAGTTGATGATAACGCAATGGAACCTCATTTCAATTCTGGAGACATTGTTGTCGCATTGCAATTAAATGAAACAATCATTCCCGAGTATGATAATGAAATCTGTTTAATTGAATTAAAGAATGGCACAAAACTGCTTAGACAATTCCGCATCACCAATACTGGACAATATCTCCTCTACAACACAAATCCTGACTGCGCTAAGCAAAACGCTATCATGCTGGATCCCTCAGTAAAAACTGTTTTTCAAATTGTCATTAACTATAAATGGGGAAGTGGGACTAGCTAACTAATATTGATAACAAGCATTCCTAATGATAATATGATCATTTTTTATCACTAAAACATTGTGAAAAAATATTATAGCAGTTTTCAATATTAATAATCCATTATAAGCGAGTATAACGCGTGTTTGCGCGGTTTCAACAGTGAGGTTTACTTACTGTAAATAAGCTTTTGAAGACCAAAGCAAGCGCGTGTTAGAGGAAGTTTATAATCGCTTAGTCATATTGAAAACTGCTATAAGTCACTACTAGCATAAACAGCCAGCATTTCTAAATAACTTCAGTATATAAACACTAGTGAAGTAAATTATACTTACTCACAATACTTTCAAGTTGCTCAAAAATCTTTGGTTTCACATAGTAATCTGAAAATCCATGCTCAGCCCATTTCTCTTTCGGCAAGGTAAGTGCGGTAACAGCAATAAACGGAATACCCGCATACTGCTTGGATAAACGCTCAACTAACTCTAACCCACTGAGATCGGGCAACATGATATCGACAAAAACAATGGAATAATTGTTTTTCTTTATCATATGCACGCTTTCTTTTGCTGTTTCAGTAAAATCAATCTTCATTTGAGGCAATACACTTTTAAAATAGCATGCATAAAGACTACGCATAGAGGCATTGTCTTCAATGCAAAGCGCTAAAGGTGTTTCTTGTTCTCTTGTCAGCCATGTGTCTACTTGCTTATTGCTAACAAATGTCAGCTTGCTTAATACAGTATGTGGATAATAATGATAATTAGCCGCACAATGGGATAATTTACCACTACGATCATATATGCTGATATTGTTATTTTTTTTCTGTGAAAAATATTTTTTTGATAACAATAAGTTAGCTTCTTTTTCATTATTAACCATAATGAAAACATCATGCTTTTTAACAGTTTTTTTACAACAATACTCTTCTAATTCATCAAGCTCTTCTATCAGATTATAGTATAACAAACGCTCACCAAATATATTCCATAAGTAAGAAGCATGTTGACTACAACTATCAAATAGCACGATTGATTTTTCTTGTGGAGCTAATGTGACATTAATCGACTCTATATTGACGGGTAAACAAAGCGTTATCTTATAATGCTCATTATCATCTTCACTCATTTGAGTCACAATGCTTAGTGTTTCAATCAGTTGATACCACTTCAATAATTCTAATGGGTCATTGCCGGACAGATTGCCATTAATATTATCTAGAACTTCATGAATATTACGGCTCAAAGGCATCTGGCACAAAAATATATCTAAAACTTGCAATATATTTTCAGAAAAAATATTTTTTGGCAGCATCATATCTATTTTCAAATAATCTTGCGATAAACGTTTTGAAAAACCTAAAAAGAGATTAATACCACTATTTTCTGAAAATTTTCCTAGGAAAACAGTAATACGAACGAGAAAAGATTTCATTTCATTGAGATGGCCAAGCATAGATTGAGGTAGCATGCTATTAAAATCAATAAAAATCGGTATATCTGCCTGTGTCAGTTCCTTTGCAAGTTCCTGATACCAGTCCAAAGTGCTTTTTTTAACTAAGTTTTCAATCTTTGCTGGCTTATTCAAAATTAATGATTCCATTTCTTTTGAAAATTGACTGATCTCTTCTAGCTTCTGTGAAAGTCGCTGTTGGTAATCTTGTTGTTGCAGCTTATCTAACTTTGCTGTTGATAGTATTTCTTGAAATAAAGAAAGTATTTCAACATAACAGGTATTCACCCGATATTGAAATAAATTAATTTTAAATTCAATCGGTATATCAGGACCTTTTGTGCTCATTATGTTCTCTTTGGCTGATTTATTTTCGTCTATCATAGCACGATATGAACAAAAAATAAACTATTTTATTTATTTTCTTCAATGAAAGACTCAACCAGTGGCACTAAAACTAAGGTATTACAATGCCGACCCCCATCTTCCCGATAGTTTTTACTTATCGACAGTAATTGTTTTTCGGTTAATTCCTTGATAGCACGGAAAACAGTACGATGACACTTTCTTATATGTTGCGCAATTTTTTTGTATGAAATGACCAAGGTATTCTTTCCTTCTTCTTGAGCACGCAATGTTAACCACAACCAGCAATGGTACGCACTAGGTGACAAATTATAACAGTGAATACGTGTGACGACATGACTTGAAAGATTTATTTCTGAATACTGCATCTACATTACCTCATACTAATGGTATAGATACAGATTATTTGGCAATGAGTAAAAATTAACATGAAATATTACTCATTGCAAATGTTTTTATCGATGGATAATGTCAATTTAAATTAATAAAGATAACACAGTCCTTATGTCATCCCCCACTGCAAGAAAATTCAGTTGATTGTCAATGTGGAAGTGAAGCCATAGAATCATTGATATTATCTAAAAAATAGGAGAAACGAATCATGACTTATCATATATTACTCGCTGATGACAGTAAAAGTATCGTTGATACAATACTCGCTAATATTAAGCAAATACCATTTAAAATACACATTGATATTGTCCATGATGGTTTTGATGCTATTCAAAAAACAATGAAACAACATTACGATCTGATTCTACTTGATATCGCTATGCCCTGCATAGATGGTATTACTGCCATGGAAAAAATAAGAACGCACGAAAAAAGTCAGCAATCAGATCCCACGAGGATATATGCTCACACAACACAAGCAATATCAGACCATTTACCAATCTCTCCTCAAAAGAAATTTGATGCTGTCATTATAAAACCAGCGACATCAGCTGACATCATACGTTTACTGAGTCATTCCATAGAGTAACTTCTAATTAACTATTTGAATACACATTAATTTTTATCATTATTTCATGTACATAAAAAATTTAAATATGGCGAAAAAATGACGATCAATGTTTGCAATATAACTACTTGAAATAGTTGACACCAGATGAGTTGTCTTAGCATAATAAAACTATCTCATATCAGGAGATTGTTCTATCAACTTCCTTTATAGCGTTTCCCTATGTTGTTGATCTATCCCAAGACTTCATCTAGCGCCTGCTTGCTTCGTTATTCAAAATCTTATTGACAGTAAGCCCCTAATAATCACACCCTTGGCAATATTTTCCTAACAACTAGAATGACTCCAAGTTAGCAAGCATGGAGTAATCAATGAAAGTAAGAACCAGCAAGAAGCGTTTTAGTGACAAAGAGCGGGAGCGTTACGTAGCAGCGTGGGAGCAAAGTGGTAAAACTCGTGTTGCTTTTGCAGAGGAAATTGATGTCAGTAGTAAAACGCTTTGTCGCTGGATAAGAGAACGAAGAGCCCCATTACCACTGGTGACTGCGCAGACATCAGGTTTTACTAGTGAACTGAATCCAGCCCTATTACCTGAAAAACTCAGTGTAGATATTTTATTACACAATGGCATTCGGGTTTGTATTTTAAGTCATCATAATATACAAAAACTCTTATCGATTATAAAGGAACTTTAATCATGCAGTTAACCTTACACAGCAATCAAATTTGGATTGGTCGTGAAGCAGTTGACTTCAGAAAAGCAATAGATGGTCTCTGCAGTGTGGTGATAGAACAGTTTGGACACAATCCACAACAGGGGATTTATATATTTTATAATCGTGGACGAGATAAGATTAAGGTGTTAGGTTGGCACCGCAATGGTTTTGTATTGATTTATAAACGACTGGAGCATGGGCGATTTCACATAGTAAAGCAAAGTGATGATGTTGTGATGTTGGATGCAAAGCAATTAAGTTGGTTGTTAGCTGGGTTAGACTGGCCTTTAATGTCAAATTGGGAAGAGCTTAATTACGATGATTACACCTAAATTTTTTGAGAAAAACACTGGTTTTTCTAGTAAGTTATGTTATCATAACTCTTATGAACACTTCAGAAAATACAACACAAATCGCCGATCCAGTTTCTTCATTACAAGCTGAAATTGTCTCGCTTAAAAAGCAATTAGACAGTGCTAAAGAAAAAATTACCTGGTGGGAGGAACAATATAAACTCTCTCGTCACCGACGCTTTGGTAAAAGCAGTGAAAAGCATATTAACCAGCTGAGTTTGTTTGATGAGATTGAAATGCCTACTGTCAATGAGGAAAGTCAAGAGGCTGAAGATGAAACCATTACTTATACTAGAAAAAAGCGACAAAAAGGCCATGTGATTGATACCTCTATACTTCAACGAGAAATTTGCCTGCATGATTTGTCCGAAGAGGAAAAAGACTGTGCGTGTTGTGGCGGCAAGATGGAGAAAATCGGCGAAGATAAACGGGAAAAATTAGTTTACGTGCCGGCTGTTATTAAAGTAGAAGAGCATATTTACCCTAAATATACGTGCCGTCCTTGCGGAAAGATTAACATGCAAAAAAAAGAAGAAGGACCACTCCCTAAGAGTATGGCCACCAGCAGTTTAATTAGCGAAGTAATCCTTAGCAAATATGAATACCATATTCCACTCTATCGGCGCTCTAAGATGTTTGCCCGTGATGGCATTGACCTACCTGATAACACACTAGGCAATTGGGTCATGCAAGTTTGCGAAGGGTTAGCTCCCTTAAGAGAGGCCTTATGGGAGCAAGTAGGTCATATCAACTATCTCCAGGCTGACGAAACGCCAGTCAAGGTATTAGATAAAGATAAGAAAGGTTACATGTGGTGTTTTCACAGTCCTTCACCAAACAATCAATTTGTTATTTTTGACTATCATCTTAGTCGTGGCTCAGAAGTACCCAGCACGAGGTTAATTGACTTCCAGGGGTTACTACAAACTGACGGGTATAGTGGTTATAACAGCATGCGTGCACGTCGTGATGTGATTAATCTTGGTTGCTTTTCCCACTGTCGCCGAAAGTTTACCGATGCTTATAAAGTCGCGGGGAAAACAACGAAAGGACTCGCTGCTAAAGCATTAAAAATAATGAGAAAGTTATATCGTATTGAGCAGGAAATAAAATTCCTCTGTGCTAATGAAAAAAAATCACAACGACAGCAACGTGCCATACCACTCTTGACCTCCTTTCATGATTGGCTCATTGAAAATCAAGCGAGTGTTTTGCCAAAAAGCCAGCTCGGCAATGCGTTTAACTATGCGATCAAGCAATGGTCGCAACTATCTGCTTATATCGATTATGGAGAGGCTAATATTGACAATAACTGGGTAGAAAATCAAATTAGACCTTTTGCTCTGGGACGCCGTAATTGGTTGTTTGTTGGAAATAAGCGTGGTGGTCATGCCGCTGCATTGCTTTACAGCTTGATTCAAACATGCAAAATAAACAATGTGAATACAAGAGCCTATTTTACCTACCTGCTTGACCAAATCCACTCACTACGACGTGAGGAAATTGATCCTAAAGCATTACTTCCACAGTTTGTTGATCTTACTGCAGTGAAATGAGCTAAGTTTAATCAGGTGTGATTATTAGGGACTTACTATTGACAATAAGTAAACGTCGCTTTTGAAACCTCGCAAGCAAACACTATACTCACTTAGAATAGATCAACAACATAAGGAAACGCTATAAAGCTTTTTTTTGACAAAAAAATTTGCTTGTGTGTTTTTACTTTTTCTCTTTGCATCATAAAGCCAGCAACATCATGTGTTTATTACAACAACCTCGGATGATATCGATTCCTGAACAATGTCTACCAATTTAACGGATAAAATCTGTTTCAGATTATGACTGCCTTGTTGCAGCACATCAGAAAATTGTTGCCGCCAAATAGTGCTTGTTAATTGAGCCGCTGGAAAAGGAAATTTCCAAGGCAAACGTTCGTGTATATCGGCCAGTGTCGTTTGAGAAAAATCTACCACTAATACATATTTACCTGATGACACTTGCATAATAAAACCAGATGTTAATAATGCTTCTATTTGTTCATCTGGCATGACTTCGTATTTATAGCGATCGTGACACACAAGCTGTAATAACGATAGTGTTTTGCCCTTTTTTTGTGCCTGCCATAATAAAGCTAACCATTGACATGCATGAGTAAATGGATCCAATATTTGCTTACTGGTAATAGTATAACGATAAGTTAAGCAATGTGTGATTTCTGCACCTAACAATATAATTAACCATAATAAGTATAACCATATTAAAAATATAGGGATGGTTGCTAACGCGCCATAAATTAATTGATACGTGGAAAATTTAGTAAGATATAGTGCAAACCCCCAGCGAGCAATTTCATATAAAAAGGCAGCAATAATGCCGCCAAGAACACCTGATCGAACAGGCACATGACAATTGGGCACCGTGATATAAATAATACTAAATACGGCAGCAATTAAACTAAATGTCAGCATTGAAAACATCCATTCTTTTATACCCAACATTGCGGCTGCTGATGATATTCCAGGTAAAGAAAGTACATACGTGCTTAACCCAAAACCAATCCCTAATAAAATTGGCGTCAATGTTAAAATAGCCCAATACAGCATAAAAGTTGAAACCCCACGTCGGTGTCGATGCACTCGCCAAATATTGTTCAGTGCTTGTTCTATGGTATAAAGCATTAAAATGGCTGTCAGGATAAGAAATGCCAAGCCAACAAATGATAAGTTTGATGTTTTATCTACAAAATCAAGTACATATTTTTTTACCACTTGCCCAGCACTAGGAACAAAATTTTCAAAAATAAAGTTTTGCACATTATTTGACAAATTTTCAAAAAGCGGGAAAGCAGATAATGTAGATAGAACAACAAACATTAGCGGGACAATTGCTAATAAGTTGGTAAAAGTTAATGCTGATGCTCTATAAAAGCAGCCATCATTTTTAAAGCGGCACAGTACATAATGACAAAAAGAATAAAGTTGTTGTATTCCTTGGCCTACTGTAGACATGAATTCACTCATACTCATTATGCGTTTTGTTATCAAACCAATCTTCGAATGATGCGCCACAAATTTCTAACAAATGCATCAGATTTTTTCCTTCCTCTGTCATTTCTTGATTATAGTATAAATCAATATAACTTTTTAACACATAATCATACTCAGGCAATGTTAGTACTGGAACGATCTTTTCAGCCCATTCAATATCTTCTGGCTTCCGATAATCGCATTGATGAAATATAATCGCCCCAAGTATATCAGCCTTAGTGGCTTTTCGAACAGTATCTGAATCATGAAAACTTCGGATACATTCCGTCAGTGTTACTGCTTTATCCCAATGTGACCAAGCTTCATAAAACTCCATGGATTGTACTATAAAGTGTTCTAACTGCTTAGTGCTAGCTTTAGGATTATGCCCCCACATAACCAAAAACATAATGGTAGGCACCACAGCTTCCACATTAGCCCAAGAGCAATTACCGACGCTTTGAGAAGATAAAGGTAAGCGTAATACCGGTTTTAATTTCAATACTTCCTTATAAGTTTTTTCAACAAAGTGCTTTGGTTGCAATTGGTATAATAGGTTTTTTACAAAATCACCAGTGAGCATGGCAGGATTGCCAATCTTATAGATAACGACACTGCCTTCCTGATGACTTAAAAAACCTCGGTCAATTTTAACAAATGCATTTTTATAAACAATGAAAGTAATCGCATGCCCAGCATATCCTACAGGAATAATTAACGGACGAAAACGTAATAATCGATTGATCTGATTCTGAAATTTTTCTATTTTCACCGTATGATGTTGAAATTTAAGCAGCTCAGCAGAAACAGATAATGCTCTCATAACTAATTTAACATAGGGAAAATAATCCTTCAATTTCTTTGCTAAAAAATGATGAATGAAACGTTTTAACGATTGCCGAATAATGCCCAGAGTAAATTCCAAGAAAAATCCTTCAAAATCTAAATTAATCATAACACCCTTGTGATCAAGCAATGTCGTATTACCATTTAACTCAAATCGGTGACCAATTAATTTTGTATTGATATAATCTTGTGCAAATGTAAGACTTGCACCATGCTTTTGCAATAAATTTTTTAATCGGTGTTGTTCGCGCAAAATCGGATTTACCAAAAGCGGTTGGCTGGCAATAGTATACGCATTAGGATCTGCTTTATGTGTTAATAATAACTTACACATAGGCAAATCATAATTATCGACAGCCCAAAATAATGGCGTGCGGCCACTGACATCAGGAAATTCTACCAGTGCTTTGTGCTCTAACAATATTTGAACAATTTCAGGCTTATTTGCGATCAGTGCTTCAATCAGTGGCGTGAAAGCATATTCATCAATTTCCTCTGTTTTAGCGCCATATTGCAAATAATCACGTACATCTTGTTCATTTCCAAACAAGATGGCATCAGAAAAACTAGCGAAACGTTCAATTACATGTGACATAAGTTAATAATAGCATCAAGATTTAATCTAAACGAGTATTTTGCAGTAAATTTAGGCTATTAGCGGCTAGGAGTAGTACCTTGCTTCATTTTTAGCTCCTGCTGCTGTTGTTTTTGATGAGCTAACTGATTTCTTGGCTGATTTTGTGGGCTAGGCTCACTGCGATTCTCAAACTCTTCTTTTGCTTTTTCTGAATTAACATTCACTGCTGTATTATCATCCGATGTTCCGTGCATACGTGCATTATCGCCTAAAATGGGATGTTTTTTTATTCCTTGTTTAAAACCTTGGCCTTGTTTCTTTTTTTGTTCTTTTTCATATTCTTCTTCTTTGCCAGGTACTCGCACTGTGTGTTTTTTATGGCCTGAGTTGACTAAATTACGCAATGCTTTAATTAAGTCACGCAATGACATTTTTTTGCCTTTTAATTTTTTTGCGGCTCCTTGTAATTCGTGTTGGATAGCCTGATCGAGTTGCCGCAATTCTTCAGGCAATAGCTCGCCAAATAAATCACCATTACCACTATTACCAGTGTCACCGTCATCATATAGCTCAATTTCTTTCTTATGATAATCCATACAATATGCTTAACTTTTTGGTTACAATTCAGTACTTTTCTCAGTTATGGCAAAAGCCGACTGAAAAATGTTCATATATCTATCTATACGACACGTTTTCACTAAGCTTATTGACAAACAAAAATACATTGATAAACCTAACTATTTGACAATACGCCATTACTAATAAACTACACATTTTATATCTTAAACTGCCGTTATCAATATTCCCATCATGGTATATTGTTATAATTATACAGGATAGTAAAATAGTTGTCCAGGTAACAAACCTTCAACACGATCAAAAATTAATCATTATGAATTCTAGTGGTCAAATTTAAGCACATTTATTAAATATTAATTTATTTGTCTGTTTTTCTTGTGCTGGCCTTAAGCCTAAACCTGCATATCGTTTACATTCATTGTGAAAAAAGCGAATCAGGCCTTCAATATTACATCCACCGAAGTTTTTCTTGCTTAAATCTAAATTGTATAGAATACCATGCTGCATTTCTGTGTGTGAAATTAATGTCAGGATATTATCAGCAACTTTGTGATGAAATAGCGGAATGGTTAACAAATTTCTCATGAGTATTGTCTTAATTGAAGGACCTTTGTTAGGTTTATATTCATTTGTATCGCGCTTCTTTTGGCCTGCATTCCAATGGCCTGTACTGGTTTTAAAAAAGTGAGTAATTTTTTCAACGCTATCTTCTAGAGGCATATCCACATGCTCATTTAACTTAATCTCCAATAAAACTATTTTTAATTCTCGGTAAGACAATCTTTTTGTCTCTTCTGTCTTAGATAACTTCCATATTTTATTATACTCAAGAAGTGTATCTGAAACCGCTCTTGTGATTTGTTTAAGTGCCAATTTTTTTGTTTCTTCAGAAGCAGCGTGCAACTGATCTTCAGCTAATTCTTTTGTACGATATAAGTAGCCTTTTTGTGAAAGGCCAAAGCCGATCTCTGAATTCCAGGCAATCAGCCTAGCTTGTGTTGGAGACTCAGGATCGCGGCGCAAGTTACGTTGAGTTTCTGCACATTCTGTTAGATAATTACGTAAAAAATTAGCAACATTATTATTATGCTTAGCAATCAATACCAATGTATTTTCACTAATTTCTTCACGCATTTCTTCAAGTACCCATTTGACTACTGTCAAACTACCATGCAAAGCGGCATATTCTAGTGTTTTTTGATCAGGGATAAGCGAGGTATCTGCTTGACACTCATTACGAAACCATCGCAGCAATGCTAAATTACCAGATAAAATAGCAGAGTTTAACGTGGTTTGGTCTGGTGTAAGTTTTCTATTTCCTCTCGCATCATCACATAACCATTGTACGGTCTCTAATCTGCCTAAACAAGCAGCTCTAGATAACATAGACTGAGTCAAAGGCAATTCCTTGCCTTCACTGGTATTATCACATAACCACTGCAGCAATTCATAATGATCGACCGCTTTAAATAATATCTCTTGGTTCAAGCTAAGACGTTTGTGAAAACGGGCAGGATCACAGAACCATTGCACTACCTTCAAATTTCCTGACTTAACAGCCTCAAGCAATATCTCTTTTTTAGCGGAAATCTTTTTATAAAGATATGCTACGACTTCTAGACTGCCTGACCAAATAGCTCTAGTTAACATAGATAGGTACGCTTTTAAAAAACCTGAAAAATTCTGCTGATGTTCTGCTATTGTAAAATTATGATAAGAAGAAAACTTTGCAAATAACCACTTCAATAATGCCAAATTTCCTGTGCTAGCTGCATTCTCTAACGTTTTTATATTCGGGATAAGTTTTTCTTCTGTAGAACATAACCACTGCACTAATTCAAAATTACCTGAGCCAGCTGCAATTTCTAAGATTCGTTGACCCGGAGCGAGCTGTCTAATATACAGCCATTCCATTAATTCTAGACTACCTGATGCCGCTGCCAAAAATAAATAACTAGGCTTCGTTTTAACGTCTACTTCAATTTTGCCATCTAGCCACTGAACTAACGCTAAGTTACCTGATCTTATTGCAGTTGATAATATGCTTTTCTCAAACTTTGATGGGCAGCTGGTATATTTTGGTATAAATTTCAATTCATCAGACAACCACTTTACCAACTCCAAATTACCTGACTTAACAGCCATTTTCAGTGTCTCTTCATCAGGAATGAGCTGCTTATCCTGTCGATTTTTATCACATAACCATTTTACTAATTTTAAATTACCTAACTTAGCTGCTTTATATAATATTCCTAATGATGGTATAAATTGCCTATCTGCATGGCTGTTATCACATAGCCACTGCATAAGTGCTAATATATCTGACCCAGTCATTTTTTGTGAACTGTCTATCTTTGGCAGAAACAGTTTCTTATCATAAGCTTCTTCATACAACCAGTGCACTAAATCGGCATTATCGGCTCGATATGCTTTGGCTTTTTTCAATAGATGATAATCTAAGGCAAGTCGATTTTTACCGCGATCCACATCGCCTAACCATTGTACTAATTCTAAATGAACGCTATAACTAGCCTTCTTCAATTTGATTTGGCTCAGGCTAAGCTGCTTTTCATTACGCAGCCATTGCACTACCTCTATATTACCTAAGTTGATAGCAACTTGTAACATATCTTCGGTTGGTTTAAGCTGTTTTTCATCACATAACCAACGCACTAATGCTAAATTACCTGATGAAATAGCATTTTCTAAGCTAATGAGACACGGTGTAAGCCTACGACAAAACCATTGCACTAACTTTACATTACCTGAGCTGGCTGCTATTTTCAGCATCTCTTGGTCAGGAGTAATGTGTGTTTTATCATATAACCACCGCACTAACTCTGTATTGCCTGATTGAGCAGCTTTTTTAACAGTCGCTAACTTAGGGGCCAGTTGTTTTTTGCCACGGGCATCATTGCAGAACCATTTTACTAATTCCACATTACCGAATAATGCGGCGTCATCTAACCATTGGCGTCGCGTTTTTTTATCTGATGTATCACTTTCTGACAAGCGATGAAAAAATAAAGGAGGAAAATTCTGCTTTGTTATAAAAATTTTTTGTATTTTCTTTTTTACTTTATATTTTAATGGATTTTTACAGATAGCTTCTATACGATGACAGATCGCTGCTAACCTTCTTGTTTGGTTTATTTCACCCACAAACTTAAAATGCTTTTCTATAGCTCGGTATTTTTTCTTTTGACAAGCATACAAAAAAGTCTCAATGTGCATTTTCACCTCCGCTTATTCATTATATTATTTTCTTGAAATTTATAATACTCCAGGCCTAGATTCTTTATCATCTTTTTCAAACCTTGCCAAAAGTGAAATTTATAGCTACTAAAATAAGTTAAAGTTAACATCAAACTATACTCAAAGTTGTGTATTAACTCTGTTCGAAAACTCAAGATTAACCGACCGCTGTCATTTTTTTGATAAAAAACTAGCATAATTAGTAAATTTTTCATAAGGTTGATTAAATTGAAAGTCTCCCAGAATATCGCTAAAGTACATTGCTACTACCTCTAATTTTTAACTGCTTTCAATACAACAACAACAAAATCTGTAAAACAATTCTCCTCGAGCTTGATACATAGTTTTAACTCTATACTCAGTTTTCATTGAAAATGACTGGATTGAAACTTTTTATCCTCTAATAAAGAAACATTTTTGTATTTTTTTAAATCAGCGCCGCGGCCTTATAATTAATTTATTAATTATCTAATAAGATACAACAGCTGTCAATCAAAGAAAAATAGACAAAACAGGTAATCAAACCGATGTTTTATCTTCTAAGCTATCAACTTTCTTGTTTAAGATAATATCTAAAATCAGCAAGCCTGCGCCTATGGTAATAGCGGTATCCGCTATATTAAAAGTATACCAGTGCCACTGGCCGATATGAAAATCAATAAAATCAATAACATAGCCGTAATAAATGCGATCAATTAGATTACCCACAGCACCGCCCAAAATAAGCGCTAAACCAGACGCTAAACGAACTTGCTGTTTGGACAAACGCACTAGCCAGATAATTAAAATTAGGCTGACAATAATGGCAATCAACATAAATAGCCAACGCTGCCAACCGTCTCCCCAACTGAATAAACTAAAAGCAGCACCAACATTATACGTTAACGTTAAGTTTAAACCGGGACATAAAGTTTTTGGAATTTCGAATGATAAAGTTGTCAACACCCAATATTTACTTAGTTGATCGATAACAACAATAAATAAACTCAACCATAACCAACAAAGTGGTGTTTTTTTTCTTGCTGATATCATACAAATTGCCTTTTTTCGCCTTCACCAAACGCGTTTGTCACACAACGTCCACACAATTCTGGATGCTCAGAATGACTACCCACATCACTGCAATGATGCCAACAACGAACACACTTTGTATGACTTGAAGGTTTAATAGCAATAATCATGTCCCCTGAAGTCAGATTTTCATCGCAACAAACAGTCACTTTTGACGTGATAAAGACAAATTTCAATTCTTCTCCAAATTGATTCAAATCATCACATAACTTTCGATCGCCTGTGATAGTTACTTCAGCACCCAGCGCTGACTTTATCTCACCGTCATTACGCTTTTTCTCTAATTCCTTATTCACATTATCACGGCATTGGATCACCCGATTCCAATAATTTAAATCCATATTGCCGGTGATTGTTGTACTTAGTTTATCATACCACTGACTAAAAAAAATTGATTCAGGACGCTCGCCAGGGATAAACTCAGAAATTTCTTCTGCAGTAAATGCCAAAACCGGTGCTAACCAACGTGATAATGCTTCAACAATATGGTAAATAGCCGATTGAGCAGAACGGTACGCAACACTATCACTTTTCATTGTATACTGTCTATCCTTAATAATATCCAGATAAAAGCTCCCCATACTGATTGAACAAAAATGATGAATTTTTTGTATAGCAAGGTGGAATTGGTAATCATCATAGGCTTGTATAACCTCATTTTGCACTTTAGCTGCTGTTGCAACAGCCCACTGATCCAACGCTAACCATTGCTCTTGTGGCAATAAATGTTGCTTGGGATCAAAATCATTTAGTGTTGCTAACAAATAACGAGCGGTGTTACGAATACGTCGATAGATATCTGTTGTGCGCTTTAGAATTTCATCCGACAATGACATTTCAGCACGATAATCTGTATTCGCTGTCCATAATCGTAATATATCTGCTCCTAATGTATTCATCACTTCTTCAGGATGTACCGTATTACCTAAAGACTTCGACATTTTTCGCCCTGCCTCATCAACAGTAAATCCATGAGTGATAATGCGTTTATAAGGAGCCTGTCCTGTTTTTGCGGTTGCTGATAATAATGAACTTTGAAACCAACCTCGATATTGATCAGAACCTTCAATATAGACATCGGCAGGATAGGCAAGTTCTGGCCGTTGTTGCAACACACAAGCATAAGATGCGCCTGAATCAAACCAAACATCTAATACATCAGTAGATTTCGTATAGAAAGCGGCATCATCACCTAGCAATTGCTCTTCTTTTAAATCAAACCATGCTTCAATACCATGCTTCTTGACAAGAGCCATAACGGGTTCAATTAATGCTAATGTGTCAGGATGCAACTGACCGGTTTTATTGTGAATAAATACAGGAATAGGGACTCCCCAACTGCGCTGGCGTGATATGCACCAGTCTGGACGACCTTCTAACATCGCATGCATGCGAGCTTCACCCCACTTAGGAATCCACTTTACATCTTCTAACGCCTTTAACGCTTTTTGCCGTAGTCCATTTTGATCCATGCTAATAAACCATTGTGGCGTGCCACGAAAAATCACTGGTGTTTTATGGCGCCAGCAATGTGGATAACTGTGTGTGATCATTTCCACATGCAGCAAATTATCTTTTTGTTGCAATACATCAATTAAAAGATCATTGGCTTTTGTCACATGCTTGCCGCCGACAAAAGACGTTTCTATGGCAAAGCAGCCATTGCTTTCTACCGCATGATCGACTGGCAAATTATATTCTAGGCCAACTAAATAATCCTCTAAACCATGCCCAGGCGCTGTATGCACAGCACCAGTACCGGCCTCTAATGTTACATGATCAGCAAGTACGATGGGCACGTGCTTATCTAGAAACGGATGCTGTAATAGCAAGCCGCTAACATCTGCTCCCTGGCATGTTGCTTTAATTTGGTAATCACTAATACCGCAGCGAACCATCACATCAGCAACTAGTGCTTCGGCAATAAATAAATATTCAACTTGTTTACTGCTTTTACATTCCACAATAACATAATCAAATTCTGCATGTAGTGTTACTGCTTCGTTCGCTGGTAAAGTCCATGGAGTAGTTGTCCAAATAATAACAGAGAGTGATCCATTCATATGTTCTGAAGATGTATGCTGACACTTAGACCAAAAAGCTTCTTCATCGACGACGCTAAAACGCACATCGATTGCCGACGATTGTTTATCTTTATACTCAAGCTCTGCTTCAGCTAATGCTGAGCCACAATCCACACACCAATGTACCGGTTTATAACCGCGTTGCAAATAACCGTTAGCAATAATATCACGCAATGTTAACATGATATTCGCTTCAAATTCATAATCCATGGTTAAATAAGGCTTTTCCCAATCACCGAAAACACCTAATCGCTGAAAAGCATCAGATTGTAATTTAACTTGCTCTGCAGCGTATTTCCGACACGCTTGACGAAACTCACGGACTGATACTTTATGTCCTGCTTTTCCTAACTTCTTTTCTACATTTAATTCAATCGGTAAACCATGACAATCCCAACCTGGAATATACGGTGTTGAAAAACCACTTAAGGTTTTTGATTTCAAAATGATGTCTTTTAAGATTTTATTAACAGCGTGACCTAAGTGGATCTTGCCATTAGCATAAGGCGGGCCATCATGCAAAATAAATTTTGGGCGATCTTTAGTCAGCTGCATGAGTTGCTGGTAAATTTTTTGCTCGTTCCAACGTGCAAATCGAGCAGGTTCACGTTTTGCTAGATTAGCCCGCATGGGAAAATCGGTTGCGGGTAAATTTAATGTTGATTTGTAGTCTGCCATATTTTTTGTACCTAAGCTGTTACTATGGCTAAGGATATCACAGACTAAGGGCGTGAAATAGTGTTTGTGCAGATTGAATATCTGCTTGCAATTGCCCACTTAACTCAGCCACACTGGTAAATTTCTTTTCTTCTCGAATTTTTTTTATCGGCTCAATGGTTAAATACTTACCATACAAATCTCCATCAAAATCCAGTAGATGAACTTCCAACAATTTATGCTTTCCGCAAACCGTCGGTCGATTGCCCATATTGGCTACAGCAGAGTAGATTTTGTTTAAACCATGTACTTTTACCGCATAAACACCTTTTAAAGGCAATGATAACCGCTGCCGTTGTGAAATATTCGCTGTTGGCACCCCCAGTTGCCTACCTCGTTTTTCACCGTGGACAACACGACCTTGTATCACGTAGCGTCGGCCTAACAACCGTTCCACCAAGCTAAAATCAGCCTGGTTTAATGCGTGTCTTACTCGCGTACTACTGATGCGCTCATTATCACAAAATACAATTGACTGATGACAAACTGCCAAACCAATTTGTGGCCCCATGTGTTTTAATAAATTAACATCGCCTTTACGCCCTTGGCCAAACTGAAAATCATCACCCACATATAAAGCTCTTACTCCTAATGCATGATGTAAAATATTAGTAACAAACTGCTGCGCTGTCATATCAGCAAATGATTTAGAAAAACGTATTAAACAGATTACATCGACCCCTATTGTTTTGAGAACAGCATATTTTTCCCGAAAAGTGGTTATACGTGCAGGTGCTTTCTCGCGTTGAAAAAACTCTAAAGGCTGTGGCTCAAATAATATCACAACAGCAGGTAACTTAAGTATTTTCGCTTTATTAATGCTCGCTTGTAACAAAGCACGATGACCCAAATGAACTCCATCAAAATTGCCAATACAAGCAACACAAGCAAAATGACTTGCGTTTAATTGATCAAGGAAACGAATTATTTTCATATATCTCTCTCTTGTGGCCATAAATCACGCCAAACAAAACCAATCAAATGCAACGTAAAAAAATAAACCATTATGCCTGCTGTAACTAATATCGCTAATTGGCTTACTCGTTGTTGCCATGACCATTGCTGCCAGGTAGTTAAATGCGCGCTACCAAACCATAGTAGCAGAAATAATACACTGTTTGCGATGAAAAGTCGTCCAGCAAATACTAACCATTTGGGCTGTGGGGTAAATATTTGTCGGCGATATAAACTGATAAATAACAATATAGCATTTAACATTGCTGCAATCGATGTTGCTAATGCTAATCCTGCATGGCGAAGTGGGATGATTAGCGCTACGTTGAGTGCCATATTGGCACACAAGGCAATCACGGCAATTTTTACTGGTGTTTTAATATCTTGCTTAGCATAAAAAGCAGACGCTAATACTTTTACTAACATAAAACTCGGCACTCCCAATGCAAATGCCATTAAGCTTTGCCGTGCCATATTCACATCATTTTCGCTAAAAGCGCCATAATGAAACAAGCTCACTAAAATTGGTCCACCCAGTACGAGTAAGGCTATCGCTGCAGGAACCCCTAGCAATAGCACTGAACGTATTCCCCAATCCAAGGCAATAGAATAATTTTTTTCTGACTGTACCGCATGGCATTTGGATAAATGCGGCAAAATAACAGTGGCTATCGCAACACCAAAAACACCCAAAGGCAACGAGGTAATTCGGTCTGAATAATAAAGCCAAGAAACACTACCTGGAGGCAAAAATGAGGCAAACCACGTATCAAGCAATATACCCAACTGCGCAACAGAAACACCAAATAATGCTGGTATAATTAATTTCAGCACACGCAAAACGCCAGCATCACGCCAACGACAACGAGGCCAAGGTAGTAGACCTAACCGCCATAAAAAAGGCATTTGAAAGACTAATTGTACAATCCCAGCAATAAAAACACCCCAAGCTAATGCCATTACTGACATGTCAAGTTGTGGCGCCAGCCACAACGCAGCGCCAATCAGAGAAACATTCAATAGTACCGGCGTGAATGCTGGTATGGTAAAACGCCCATAAGTATTTAATATTGCTCCGGCTAATGCCGTCAATGAAATGTACATTAAATACGGAAAAGTAATGCGTAACATTTCGGTAGCGAGGGCAAAACGTTCCGGGTCACGTAAAAATCCTGGTGCAAATACACTAATTAATACGGGGGTGCTCACTTCTGCCAACAAAGTTAATAGCAATAATACAGTGGCCAATACACCTGTCATATGACTAATAAATACGCGGACTTCTTCTTTTGATCTTTGTTTTGAATACTCAGATAAAATCGGCACAAACGCTTGAGAAAAAGCGCCTTCTGCGAACAAACGTCGCATGAAATTAGGAATTTTAAATGCAACAAAAAACGCATCGATAGCCGCACTTGCCCCAAACAATTGAGCAATCACCACATCACGCACAAAACCCATGATACGTGATAGCATGGTCATACTTGAAACAGTACCGGCTGATTTCAGTAAATTTTTGCCCATCTATGATCGTATGCCCCAAAATGTGTGTAAATATGCGCGAATACTAAAGCATCCGTTAAAGTGTAGCAAGATCATCTAGTTAGCACTGATAAAACAGGCTAGTCAAAAATAGCATAATGCTTAACAGCTAAGAGTGTGCGAAAATCAACCAGCATATTTTATTTGAACCCTCAGGCTACTCCATATTTATAGTTTATAGAGCAGAAATAAAAAATCATTTACGCATTGTTACAAATCGCTATAACATAGTACAATCCTATTAACAGCGGTTAGACAACTTGGCCCGCAACCCAACCAGAAGACCATGCCCATTGAAAATTATACCCTCCCAACCAACCACTGACATCAACAACTTCACCGATAAAATAAAGCCCAGGCAAACCGTTGACTTCCATAGTTTTCGAAGACAAAGCATTAACGTCAACACCACCCAGTGTCACTTCAGCTGTACGATAGCCCTCTGTCGCATTGGGTATAAACTGTTGTTTATGCAACAATTGCGCTACTAACTCGATATCATGATTAGTCAGCTTTTGAATCGATTTTTCAGCTAACTTTTGCGGAATAATGATTTCTAATAAGCGTTTTGGTAGCTGTTCTGCTAACACGGTTTTTAATTGCTTAGTTGAGTGTTGCTTACTTTTTTGCAAGTAGCTGATGACACATTGATTTGGAAACATATCAACATGGATTTTACTTCCTGGCTGCCAATAAGAAGACAGTTGCAACATCGCTGGGCCACTCAATCCACGATGGGTAAATAATGTATTCTCTCGAAAAGTCTGCTGCTGGTGAGCTACTTCCGTATCAATAGCCACGCCTGCCAATGTTGAAAATCGCTGTTTATCATGTTCATGTAAAGTAAAAGGAACAAGCCCAGCACGCGTAGGTAACACTTTAATGCCAAATTGCTCTGCTACTTTATAACCAAAGGGGCTAGCACCTAATGTTGGAATAGATAACCCTCCGGTTGCTATCACTAATGACTGGCCAATGAAATTACCTTGACTAGTCTCTAGTTGAAATCGATTTTCACTTTGGCGAGTCATTTTCTCAATAGGCGTATTCATACGAATATCAACACTGGCAAGTTCACACTCAGTTAATAGCATATTTAAAATATCTTTAGCTTTGCCATCACAAAATAATTGCCCTAGTGTTTTTTCATGATAAGCAATTTCATATCGATTCACTAATGCAATAAAATCCCACTGGGTATAACGACTAAGCGCTGACTTACAAAAATGCGGATTATTAGAAAGAAAACACTCTGGACGAATATGATAATTGGTAAAGTTGCAACGGCCTCCCCCAGACATAAGAATTTTTTTACCTGGCTTATTACTATGATCGAATACCAATGTCTTACGCCCACGCTTACCTGCTTCAATGGCACACATTAAGCCCGCAGCACCTGCTCCAACAACGATAACATCAACAATTGCCGCTTCTTTCTTTGACATTAAAAACTCAAGTTATATATTTACTTATGGCTGGCAGATAGAATAGCAAAATTGAAGTAAATTTGCACTCTACCCTATGATGGATTTTCATACAAAATAAACAGGACCACTACCTATAATATCTACTCAAAAAAGTACTATCATCTTGTTACCAATCGAGACAAGCAACACTTTCATAATGATTATACAAATTACGGCCACTTCAGTTAATATACACCTTACTAATTAACGTTCATTTTAAAAGAGACAGTTGACATCAATGCAAAAAATCGGCATATTTGCCGGTCTTGTTTTAACAAAACAGTAAATGGAGTAAAAATTGGCCAATATTAAGTCAGCAATCAAACGGGCACGCCAAAATGAAACGCGCCGTAAGCACAATGCAAGTTTACGCTCTCGTATGCGTACTCATATCAAAAAAGTAATCAAATCTATCAGCGAAAAAGACATAGAAGCAGCACGTTCTGCTTATAAAGCAGCCGTTCCTATCATTGATAGTATGGTCAACAAACACATCATCCATAAAAATAAGGCTGCTCGTCACAAAAGCCGCTTGCATGCAAAAATCAAAGCATTGGATGCTAGTTAATCGATTTATCACCATACAAGTGGTAATGAGCCATTCTATTATTGTTTCATTTTGAATCAGGTTGGGTATCAATTTCAACCAAACATGAATTTTATTGTATTTGATCTGCTACGTTATAGCCGTTCCCTATATTGTTGACCTATGCTAAGCGAGTATAGTGTTTGCTTGCGAGAGTTCAAAAGCGACGTTTACTTATTGTCAATAAGGTTTTGAATAACCAAGCAAACAGGCGCTAGACGAAATGTTAGGATAGGTCAACAATATAGGGAACCGCTATAAGGGCATGGTATAAATCTTGACACAATTGCTTAGTGCCCGCGCCAGTTAATGCTGAAATTTGGTAAACTGGGCCCTGCCAATGCAATGCATCTACAATGTGTTGACAACGTTTTTCTGCATCCTGATTTACATACATATCGACTTTATTTAGCACGAGCCAACGGGGTTTTGCTGCTAATTCAGGGCTATACTTCTCTAACTCTCTCACTATCGCCTGGGCTGACTGGACTGGATCGGTTTCATCAATAGGATGGATATCAATTAAGTGCAACAATATGCGTGTACGCACTAAATGTTTTAAAAATCGGATCCCTAAGCCGGCACCATCGGAAGCCCCTTCAATTAAGCCGGGAATATCGGCAATGACAAAACTGGCATCGACATCAATACGCACAACACCTAAATTAGGGTAAAGCGTTGTAAAAGGATAGTCTGCTACTTTGGGACGTGCGGCAGAAACAGATTGTATCAGTGTTGATTTACCGGCGTTAGGAAATCCTAGTAAACCGACATCGGCAAGCAATTTTAATTCCAAGTGCAGCTCTCGTATCTCACCGGGGGTACCAGGCGTTGTTTGCCTAGGAGTACGATTCGTACTACTTTTATAGTGCACATTGCCTAAGCCTCGTTTACCTCCATGGGCCACAAGTAGTTTTTGTTCATTTTCAGTTAAATCACCGATCAATTCATGGGTATTAGCATCATATACTGCTGTTCCCACTGGCACTGGGATAATTAAGTCGTCACCACTTTTTCCTGTACACTGGCTACCTTCACCAGGCCGTCCATTTTCTGCTTTGAATTCTCGCTGATAACGAAAATCAATAAGGGTGTTTAAACGTTCTGTCGCTTGTAAATAAATACTGCCACCATTGCCACCATCACCGCCATTGGGACCACCAAAAGGGACACATTTTTCACGACGAAAGCTTAGACAGCCAGGACCACCTTTACCTGCCATGACTTTAATTTTTGCTTCATCAACAAATTTCATGTGTTACCTGGGATAGTCTTTAGTAGAAAAGCTATTTGCTGCTTGTTGCAGCAAATAGCCAATAATCATTAATGGCGGGTGTCTTTTTGATGCTCGGCAGGGATAATGTCAACAAACTTACGATTTTTGTTGCCTCTTACAACAAATTGTACCTGCCCTGCTTTTAAAGCATAAAGCGTATGATCACGCCCAATACCAACATGAGATCCTGGATGAAATTTTGTGCCACGTTGACGGACAATAATGTTACCCGCCTTAACGAATTCATTACCGAAACACTTGACACCCAAAAACTTTGGATTCGAGTCGCGACCATTTTTCGAACTACCGCCTGCTTTTTTATGAGCCATATCTATCTCCTAACGAATTAAGCTGCTTGAATTTCTGTGATCTTGATTTTGGTATAATATTGCCTATGGCCTTGACGCTTCATATGATGTTTACGGCGCTTAAACTTAATGATATTAATTTTCTTACTACGCCCATGCCCAACAACAGTTGCCTTAACTTTGCTGCCTTCGACATAAGGTTGACCAATTTTTGCTGAATCCGCTTGACTGACCAACAATACTTTATCAAATTCAATATCAGCACCTTCATCTGCTTCAATTTTTTCCACTTTTAACGTATCGCCTACTTTCACTCGATACTGACAACCACCGGCTATAAACACTACATGCATTATTTCTCTCCACAAACACTAAAATTCTGTGCTAAAAGCCATAATATGGCTTTAAAGGGGGTATATTTTAATGGAATTAGGGAAAAACTACAAGTATTATATGATTTCGGTGTAAGCAAAAAGCAAAATCTCTCTATTTTACCGCAAAACAATACTATAGATAATTTAATGTGCAGATGTGCCTGTTTGCAAACAGCTATAATAATTTTCCTCTTCTAATTTTTTAGCCATCTTGACACTGACATCTACCTACCCTAGCATGGCGTGACGCGATTGAGGAAGTATAAGTTCATGACAATTGAGGCAATTAAACAGTTATTACAGCCGGAATTAGACGCATTGAATGCGGAAATAGTCCAGCAGTTGGAAACACCTATTGATTTAATTAACCAATTAGCCCATTACATTATCGACAGTGGCGGTAAACGTATGCGCCCTATGTTAACATTACTTACAACGAAAGCATTGCATTATCGTGGCAACCAACAGCATATTTTAGCAACACTGATTGAATTTATTCATACAGCAACATTATTACACGATGATGTTGTTGATGACTCTGAGTTACGACGTGGTAATGAAACAGCCAATCATATTTGGGGAAATGAAGCCAGTGTGCTCGTCGGAGATTACTTATTCTCGCGTGCTTTCCAAATGATAGTAACTATTGATCAATCCGATATTTTTGCCAGACTATCCAGTACAACTAACAAACTGGCTATCGGTGAAGTAACACAATTAATGTTTCGACATAACCCAGAAATCGATGAGTCTACTTATTTTTCAATTATAGAAGCAAAAACAGCGAAACTATTTGCGGCAGCTTGTTCAACTGCAGGCATGCTATGCAATGCAGATAAAGCAATCATTGATAGTCTTGATCAATACGGTACCGCCTTAGGTATGGCGTTCCAATTAATTGACGATGCATTAGATTATCAAGGTAACACTGAATTATTAGGTAAAAACTTAGGAGATGATCTAGCCGAAGGCAAAGTGACATTACCTATTATACGTTGTCTACAGCAATCACCTCGCCAGCAAAAAGAACTCATTCGTCAATGTATTATGAGTAATGGCTCAGCGAATTTAAACACGATCCAGCAAGCGATTGCATCCACCGATGCGATTGAATACACTTACATGACAGGCCAACGCTATATCAACGATGCACTAACCGCCATTCAAGCATTGCCGGCATCAGAATATCAACAAGCATTGATCGATTTAGCCCACTTTGCAGTAAACCGAAACAGCTAATAGCATACCACTCAGCCTGATATGCCATTGGCAAGCGAGAAATCATCGGATCAAGTTTCGTGTCGCTTACAAGAAAATGCATGATAGGCTGATATAGTAACGATATTTTCAGTTTAATTAAAATATTAACTCGAATCGGCTGTTGATTTAACCATTTTATAGTAATATTGAAAACTGCTATAACACACTCTAATCGTTCAGCTGCATCCGATTAATCCAAAAGAATTGTTTGCAATAAAAATCCCCTGCTGCGTAATGCCCAGTTTATAGAACAGCAGGGGATGTGGCAATGCTATCTGACTGTTGAATCGACCTGATCGGGAGACAGGTCACAAATCGTTTCAACAGAGATAAAGAAGCACCAATGAGGACAAGAATAACTTCCTTATCTATTGATAGCGTTTTCCACAAACTTTTTTCATAAAATTTGCAAAAAATATTTGCAAATCTATGTGATCGATACTACGTTTAATAAATCCTTATTTAAAATTTTATATTACACACCCAATATGCATAAAAAAATAAATTAATTATTAGTTAAGGTATTTTACGGGTATAATTTTTATATGTCAAAATAATTATAAAATTAATATGATGTATTTTATTACATATATTTATGTAAAATAAAAAATGATGCATTAACGCATATTTTAGGGTAATATAGCTGAAATGATTTAGTTTTAATATTAAAACGTAAATAGGGGGGAGATAATGTCAAAATTATGTAATATTTTTGAAAGCCTTAATGCATGAAGTCAAAATCACAGTCACTGAATTAGCCAGACAAACAGGCGTCGGCCAACCCGTCATACACCGTATGGCTTCTGGGGAAACGGATAATCCTAAAGTCGGATCATTAAGCCCCATTGCAAAATTTTTCAATATCAACATTAGCCAATTAATTGGCGATGAACCACTACCTAGCGGCCGCTTACCCGGTAGCCATAATCCATATTACCGTAGCTGGAAAAAAATTCCACTACTGAGCTGGGAGCAAGCGGCTGTTTGGCCTGAAAGAACTATCCCAAGTGACATCACAAGCTATGTCTTTACCGATGCTATTATTAGCGAAAAAGCTTTTGCCGTATCGATGGAAGACAGTACAATGCTGCCGCGCTATCCGGAAGGCAGCGTACTTATTATAGAACCGACAATTAAACCACGTAATAATGATTTTGCAGCACTTGTCGCAAACAATGAAACAAAAATGCAATTCAAACAAATACTGTTTGATGGAGACGACTTGTACTTAAAACCATTAAACTCTGACTTTCAAGTTCATAATATTGGAAGTAACTACCAAATTTTGGGCACAATGGTACAATCAATGACTGAATGCTACCAAGATCGTACAGCAAAAGATACTGTAGAATATGTTGCTTACAAACCCCCTGTGAAAAAACGCAAAGAAGAAGAGGAAACTGAAGAAGCCTATAGCGATTAAATCAAATCCTTTTGGATACTCAAATTTGCAAATACGATGAAAAAAGCAATCATATTAATTTCAGGCGGTCTTGACTCGACTACCGTCTTAGCCATAGCTAGGGAACAAGGCTTTCAATGTTATTGTTTAAGCTTTGATTACGGACAACGTCATGCGGTTGAATTGAAAGCTGCTATGAACATCGCTAAAAAAATGCAAGTAGCCGAACACCGCATTATTCCACTTGCTATTGGTGAGTTAGGCGGCTCTGCCTTAACTGATCATAGTATCAATGTTCCTGCTTTCTCAGATAGTCACCATATCCCAACAACTTATGTCCCGGCTAGGAATACAGTCTTTTTAAGTATCGCACTAGGCTGGGCTGAAATCCTTGGAGCTTATGATATTTTTACTGGGATTTGTTCGATTGATTATTCTCACTATCCAGATTGCCGTCCTGAATTCATAGAAGCATTTCAGCAAATGGCAAATCTTGCTACAAAGACAGGGATTGAAGGTAATCCAATCCGTTTTCACTCACCCCTACTTTATTTGAGTAAGGCAGAAGCCATACAGATTGGCTACCAACTTGGTGTCGATTACAGTCTTAGTATCAGTTGTTACCAAGCAAACCAACAAGGTGAAGCATGTGGTTATTGCGACAGCTGTACATTGCGAAAAAAAGGATTTAAAGAAGCTAATATTGCTGATCCCACTCGCTACGCACACCATGCGGAAACATCCCTACCTGACACAGCCTCATACTAGTGTGTAAAGCTATTCTCATCCTGCTTACAGTTTATCTAGGGAAAATCGATTAGGATCAAGTGGTTCATAATTATACTGCTTGGCTAGTTCTGCTGGTATGACTTTTTCAGCATTGTTTGATGGTGTTACCTCCAGTTGTAATTGTTGGCTAGGCAAATAGCATGGTGGTGACTGACTATAGACACTCTTTTTTTGCAACTCTTCTTCTTCAGTACAATTCCGTTGTTGATCCCATGCTGGGAAAAGTTTTAACATGCACACCGCGGCTGCAGCATAAGCCATGACATATACACTGACTGTTGACAATAATACTTTCGCTAATGTTGATGTTGCTAAAGGTAAAAAAAGTTCCGCAGCTACCGCCACGCCCATGATTAACAGCAACCCACATAAGAAGCTTAAAACAAGTAACTCTTCATTGGGTGACTTCCCTACCCTATCTCTTGTTTGTATTGATGATTGTATCTTTTTTGGCTTATGCAGGTGATGAACAGGCAAACTTCTTAATGGCTTTACTGGATGTCTCTTAGGCTTCATTGCCAATATAATTTGGCCATCCGTACCTTTGTCACCTTGCTGGTCATCATCACTCTGCCTGACAATAGACTTTTGGGTCAAATGACGACCGGTGGCGAGGAATGCTAGCATTAAACGAGTATCTGACATCTACATTATCTCGATTTATTCAATATTAATTCAACTATTTAACAGAAAACACTTATAATCAGCGTCATTTTGATGTATATTATTTCATCGAAAGAATCATTTAGCAATACTTTTTTTGAGAAAGCAATTGAATCTCAAACACTAATTTCAAATTTGTACCACCACTGTGGTTAATAAAGGATCACACTATGCAACTTACTGTCCTTGAAGGTATTTTAATTTTACTCACCAGCGCGGTCATGGCCGCGACCTTATTTCGTCGCATGCATTTACCTCCGATACTTGGCTATCTTCTCGTCGGTATTTTAGTCGGCCCCTATGGATTAGCGTTGATCAGTGATACTGAGGCAACACGAGAGCTTGCTGAATATGGTGTTGTCTTTTTAATGTTCACTATCGGATTAGAGTTTTCATTAACGAAGTTACTAGCGATGAAACGCCTAGTCATAGGATTGGGTGGATTACAGGTTCTCATTACAACATTTCTTGCGCTAGGCACTGCGGTTTTTTTTTGGTGCAACGCTACCGGGTGCTGTCGTTATTGGCGGTGTCGTTGCCATGTCTTCCACTGCGATAACAATAAAACAATTGCATGACCAACGAGAATTAAATGAGCCGCACGGCTTCAATGCACTAGGTGTTTTACTCTTTCAAGACGTTGCCGTCATTGCCTTTTTGATACTAATTCCAAGTTTATCAGATGGTGGCCAAAATATTTTGATACCTTTATTTTGGGCACTAGTTAAAGCCGTTGGTGTTATGATGTTGATTCTATTTCTAGGCCGTTGGATTTTACGGCCATTATTTAGAGAAATTGCTGTTACAAAATCTCTAGAAATATTTACCTTAACTATTTTACTGGTTACACTAAGTGCAGCGTGGTTAACAGAAACCATGGGATTATCACTTGCACTAGGAGCATTTGCTGCCGGTATGATGCTAGGTGAAACAGAATACCGGCACCAGATAGAAGTAGAAATTCGTCCATTTCGTGATGTCTTGTTAGGATTATTCTTTATCACCATTGGCATGTTACTAAATGTCACACAACTACCAGAAATTTGGTTAGGTGTGCTTCTGTTGTTATTTGGCATCATCATTGGCAAAACCCTTTTAATTACAGGCTTATCACTAATCTTTGGTTCCGATCATGTCACCGCCTTTCGTACTGGCTTAATTCTAGCTCAAGGTGGAGAATTTGGTTTTTGCTTTATTAGCCCTAGCCTCTTCATCAACATTAATCTCTCAACAGTATAGCCAAATAGCATTAGCCGCTCTCATTTTTAGTATGGCATTAGCTCCGTTTCTGATCCGTTTTAATAAAAACATTGCCGAAAAAATCTTTCAGGAAAGTGCAAAAATCACCGCTAAAGAAGTAATAGAAAATGTTACTGCCGCATCTCATCAATTAAGTAAACATATTATTATTTGCGGTTATGGTCGTGTCGGGCAAAATATTGCTCGATTCCTTGAAACGGAAGGGTTTGAATTTATTGCATTAGATATGGAACCACTACGGGTAGAAGAAGCACAATCAGCCGGTGACAACGTACAATATGGAGACTCTCGTAATCTCAACATTTTACTTTCAGCTGGATTAATCCGAGCAAGAGCATTAATCATCAGTTTTTCTGATTTGCCTAGCTCATATAAAATACTTCATCAAGTACGAAAGAATTTCCCCGACTTGCCTATCTTAATACGAACCAATGATGATAGACCATTAAAATCATTACAGGAAGCTGGTGCCACTGAGGTCATCCCAGAAACACTGGAAGCTAGTCTTATGCTTGCCTTTCATGCCCTTGTATTGCTAGGTGTGCCAGCAGCACGCGCTTTGCGGGCAACACGTAAAGTACGGCAAGGCCGTTATGAGTTATTACACCGTGTTTTTCCTAGTCATGATATTGAAGATATGGAAATTCAAGAACAAGAGCTTGAGCAACTGTCTGTTGTTAATCTCCCACCTGGTGCTGCTAGCTGTGGTAAAAAATTGGCAGAATTGGCGCTTGAAAACTTAGCGGTCAAAATTACAGCCATATGTCGTGATGGTATTAAACGCCCGGATCCAAATATTGAAACAGCATTAAAAGAAGGTGATGTCTTAGTGCTATACGGAACATTGATAAATATGGAAAAAGCAGAACGATTAATACTTGAAGGGACTAAAATATCATCCTAAGTTCAGGTTCAGCCGTAATACTAACGTACTCTTTTCATCAAAATAAAACCTAACATAGAAAACAATAAGGTTGGAAAAATGGCAGCAACAAATGGTGGAAATTGATACACCATACTAAATGGCACAAAAAATTGATTAAGAAAATAAAATGAAAACCCGAGAGTCAATCCTGCCAAAATACGCAGTCCCATAGAAACATTACGCAGTGGTCCAAAAATAAAAGGTATTGCCAAAAACATCATGACGCAGGTTGCTAATGGTTGCAAAATACGTTGCCAAAACGGTAAAGCATAACCAACATATTCTAGCTTATTTGTTTTCTTATATTGCATAACAGAGTATAACTTATGCAAACTCATTTCTTCTGGCTCACTTTGTGCCACTCGCAAAATACCAGGGCTTAAATGAACACTCCATTCCATTTGAGCCGCGGTTTCAGAATCAACATGATCTGGATATATATAGCTTTTCCTCACATTTTTTAATTGCCATTTGCCTTCATTATAGCTTGCCTTATCCGCCCAAACTGTTTCTTTCAATTGTCTCTCACTATCAAAAATAAAACGGGTAATCCCCTCCATTTCACCATGCCGATATACATTATTGACATGAATAAAATTATTACCTTCTCGCAACCATACCCCATTTTTTGTCGCTACAGCTTGACCATTATTTTTATCCATAGTACGCATGACATCAGCCTTATACAATAAATGCGGTGCAATCTGCTCGCCTAGATAAGTTACCGCCAATACTAATAATAAAATAATACCTAGCGTAACGGCTGTTATACGACGTACAGACATGCCACTAGCCCGCAAAATGATTAATTCGCTATGAGACGCCAATAATCCTAGCCCCAGCATACAACCTAACAAACCAGCAATAGGAAATATTTGATAATAATCGTACGGCATGGTCATAATGACATATATAAAAGCGTGTTGTAATGTATAGTCACCTTTGCCAATATCATACATTTGGCTAGTAAAAACTAAGAAAAAGTTCATACCCATTAATGCAATACTGACAAGCAATGTCATAGCAATAATATTTATCGCTATGTACCGTGGAATTATTTTCACTTACATCTCCGTCTTAATTTTCTTGATAATTTAGCTAACCACTTGTTTTCACTTGAAAATAACAAGAGACTTAATAGCAATAGTAAGGCTAATAGCCACCATAAACCAAGATAGGGGCTAATCTTTCCATGGACTAACCAACTGCGACTAACAAATAGCATATTAGCAAAAATAATGTAAATCAATAATGCTGGTAATAAATGACTATAACGTCCACGTCCCGGGCGCAAATTACTAAGAGGTAATGCCAACAAAGCCAATATCGGAATCGATAACGGAATGGCTATACGCCACTGTAACTCAGCTAAAGCACGTTTATCGACAGGGCTGTCATGCCATAACTTCTGATTACTCCACTCTTCATGGCGAGAACGCAATTCTTTAGGCTGCTCACTGATACGGGTGCCAAAACGATCAAAGCGAATTAAGCGAAACGTTTTTCCTCCTGAAGCCCCCGTATAACGATAGCCATTTTCTACAACAATAAACTCATTTCCTGTTTTTTCATCAATTTCTTGCTGTCCTGTTTCTGCTATAACGACACTCCACACTTCTTTAGTAGAGTCATCACTAACAAATTGTTTATCATGTTTTTCTAATTTTGCCATAAATACATTGTTAACTTGGTTCTTTTCTCGTTGTACACCCTCTACGTAATAAACTTGTTGTCCATCTTTAGCGACATGAAATCTACCTGGCATCAAAGTTTGCACTAAGAGATCAGTTGACGCTTGCTGCAATAAGCGATTTTTCAGAAGTAAAATTTGTGGATTTATCAGCAGTGTCATCAAAGCTACAATTGCTGTCACGATTAAAGTCAACACTTGTGTCATGCCAAGTAAGCGTAATTTGCCCACACCACAGGCCTTTAATACGGTCATTTCACTATCAACCGATAAACGACCATAAACGAGTAATAAGCTAATAAATAATCCTGCAGGCAGTAACATACTGATCAAGTAAGGAACCTGAATAAGCACTAACTTAAATAATACCGTTGCGCTAATTTTGCCAGCTGCTGCTCGCGCTAATAATCGAACAAATAAGTTACCAAGAAATATTATAGCCAGAATGCCAGTAACCGCGAGTAATGATAGCACAATTTCTTTACTGATATATCGTCTTATTATCATTGTATTTTTAATAACATCCCCATTAATTCTATATCAGTCTACTAATACTTAGCATGTATTTTAAACATTAGTCATACTCATTCTATTAAATTTCTGCAAGAAGCACTATAATTTTCTATGGAAGCAGGAATTAATTAAACCAGTAATAAGGTGAAAAAATGAAATTTGATAGTACAACGCAAAATCTGTCTAAAATTAAATCGGATTGTATTCTTATTGGACTTTTTGAAGAGCAAAACGTAAACTCTCTTAGCAAAGGTCTAAATAAAACAAGTCTTGCACAATTGCGCAAAATTCTTGCGAAAGGTGATATTTGGACAAAAACAGGGCAAAATTTGCTTGTGCATGATCCTGCTGGTTTACACGCATCACGTTTAATGCTGATTAATTTTGGTAAAAAAGACGAGTTATCAACATTAAAATATTTGAGTATCCTGCGCTCAACACTACAAGCAGTGAACAAATTAAACTGCAAGCAAATACACAGTTGTCTGCATGATATTTCTGTTCCTGGCCGTAACAAACAATGGTGTGTACTACAAGCACAATTGATTGTACAAGATGTACTCTATGAGTATCATCAAAAAAAAGAGGTAGCACTGAAAAAAATAAGTTTTGTTACCAATAGTAATAGGCCAATAAAAGAGCTTCAGTTTGGCCAAGCCATTGCAAACGGCATGACATTAGCAAAAGACTTAGGCAATGCACCAGGAAATATTTGTACTCCAACTTATTTAGCAAAAGAAGCAAGAAAACTGGCCAATAAACACAAAAAACTGGCTATTAACGTCCTGAATGAAAAACAAATGGAAAAACTAGGCATGAACTCACTGCTATCAGTAAGTCATGGCTCTGCACAACCTGCAAAGTTAATCGTATTGCAATACCATGGAGCAAAACGCTCCGAAGCGCCTATCGCATTAGTAGGTAAAGGCATCACTTTTGATAGTGGCGGAATATCGATTAAACCTGGCAGAGCAATGGATGAAATGAAATTTGATATGTGCGGCGCTGCTTCTGTGCTAGGCACCATTCAAGCTGCAGCTCAATTAAATATGCCATTAAACATTATCGGTATTATTGCTGCTTCAGAGAATTTACCTAGCAGTACGGCAACCAAACCGGGAGATGTCGTCACTAGCATGTCAGGCAAAACTATTGAAATTCTTAATACAGATGCTGAAGGTCGACTCGTATTATGTGATGCATTAACTTATACTGAACGATTTAAACCACGTCTAGTTATTGATATCGCTACCTTGACCGGTGCTATGGTAGTTTCTTTAGGCAAATATATGTGTGGCGTTTTCAGCAATGATGAAAAATTAGCGCAAGAAATTGTTTCATCTAGTGAAGAAATCAACGATCGTGCATGGCATATGCCGATGGAAGATCTCTACCAAAGTGAATTAGATAGTAACTTTGCAGATATTGCAAATATTGGCGGAATGTATGGTGGTAGTATCACTGCGGCATGTTTTCTTTCTCGCTTTACTGAAAATTTTCGTTGGGCCCATTTAGATATTGCTGGTGTTGCATGGCACTCTGGTAAACAAAAAGGAAGTACTGGTCGCCCTGTGCCTTTATTAGTACAGTTCCTACGAAATCAATACTAAGATAGCTAACATAACTGTGAATACGCGAGCTGATTTTTACTTATTAGGTACAAGCGAGCAACAACAAACAATGTTGTTCGCTTGCCGTTTACTAGAAAAAGCATACCAACAAAAAAACAGTGTCTATATCTATTGTCAAAATCGTAATGTTGCACATCATATTGATGAATTATTGTGGACTTTCCGTGAAGATAGTTTTATCCCGCACAATCTTATTGGTGAAGGCCCCGCTAATCCCCCAACTATTCAAATTGGCTTTGATAATCCACCTAAGCACCAAAATGACATTTTACTTTCATTACATGAAGAATTACCTGCATTTTATGGACAATTTAAACGTTTGGTTTTTCTTGTTAGCAATGATCCAGATACTAAATCCCGTATGCGCACTATTTATTCTGCATTAAACGCTCAGAATCTTCCATTGTATACCCATGATTTAACAAAAAAATAAGTAATTAATCAAAAAGTTAGATTGAATTCTATAGATAGGGCATTATATCTTCTCTCTTGCTTTTAAAGTGAAGACATTTATTCTGGGAACTTCAATAATGATCTGCAGTTAAAAAATGCTTATATTTCAAGCAATTCATCAGCGGATAAGCCTGTTACTTTTTTTATATCGTCCAATGAAAACCCTTCTTGTAACATTGTCCTGGCTACTCCAAACATATTCTCTTTCGCACCCTGTTGAATGCCTTGCTCAATACCTCGCCGAATACCTTGCTCAATACCTTGTTCTATACCTTGTTCTATAAAACGATCAGCGATTGTTCTCATACTCCCTTTCCCTTCTGCTAGTAGATGATGCCTATATTTCTAGCAATTCATCAGTGGATAAGCCTGTTACTTTTTTTATATCGTCCAATGAAAACCCTTCTTGTAACATTGTCCTGGCTACTCCAAACATATTCTCTTTCGCACCCTGTTGAATGCCTTGCTCAATACCTCGCCGAATACCTTGCTCAATACCTTGCTCAATACCTTGCTCAATACCTTGCTCAATACCTTGCTCAATACCTTGCTCAATACCTTGTTCTATAAAACGATCAGCGATTGTTCTCATACTCCCTCCTTCTTCTGCCAGCAAAGGCAGTTGCGTCATCACCTCGGTTAGCTCTTCATCAGATATATCTTCAAACTGTCTCAAAATGTATTCTAGCACATTTCTTATATAAAAGTCTTGATTTTCCACCCCATCTGACAAAAAGTCATTCACTCCTTTTAAAATAGGCAACAATTCTTTTTCCCAAATATGTTTCATTGCAAAACTCATCAAGCCTGACTGAGTATGCTGACGTAATTTTTTATCAGAAATTTTAGATAAATCAATAAGATGCATAGGTCCAGAAAAATATTTTCGAGCCAATGCTTGATCAGATTTTGCAAACAAATCAAAAAAATTTGTCGGTGCAGTATAGACTTGGCTCCCATTATAAAAAACACAACTGACAACCAATGGTAGTTTTGTTAACTGATTTTTTTCAATCGCATGTCGCTTGATATATAATTGATATTCCCACAAACGTAAAGGCATCCAAGGATCCGGCTTACTACTGTGTTCAACAAGAATATAGATAAATCCTATATCATCATCGATATTTACTTTATATAACATATCAACATACCGACGTTTAAAGTTTCGGCTGATAAACTCTGTTGATTCTGCTTTTAAAGTCCCTAGATCTAAACTGTTTAACACTTCTTTTGGCAAGTGTTGTTGCAAAAAATCTTGTGCAATACTTATATCTTGCATACAAGTTTTGAAAAAACCATCATGACTTTTAACATTCATAGCGATATCCGTTTAGTAAAAAAAACCTTAACACAAAGACCGAAAATAATAAATATTATCTAGCATTATAAGTATAATCATTTAACGATTTAGCACAGGCAATACGAGCTAACATTGTTGCACTCAACTGTTTCATTAACTGCACTAATTGATTTTTTAAAGAAAATAGTCTCTACGATTTTTTTTAGATATAAGATACTTAAAATAAAAACGTTTTAGCTGTCGTCTTGCTTGCTGCAAACGTCGTGTTAATTGAGAAAAAATTTCCTGTATAATATAATGAATATCTTGACTTGATAAAGCTAATATTCCTTGTGATGGTAAGGACCTCTGTAATAATTTAGCACGTTGACTCATAGCGTTTGAATCACAATCAGGTAATAAAATAGCATTCCACAATGACTGTTTTTGTAATTGTTTAGCTGCAGTCTGATACCAGCTACGGCTTTCCTGATTCTCAGCAGGTAGATTGGTTAACGAGTTTCCATGCAAAATTGTATTTAATTGTGTTACATAGTATTGAAGCCCCTTCACTTTTTCTGCCGACAAGAAACCTTGTTGAAAACCATGCTGTTGTGCAGCGCCATCGATTTGAAATGGACTAAATTGAAACTCACTGAATAGCTCTGGCATAATCACTTCATCCTATGGTTAATTAATTCAAAAACCAATAAAACATGTTTTAAAAAATTATTAAAGCATATTTAATGGTATTTTCAAACATTTTAATAATTATTTTTAGATTAAATTAGACTGATCAATAAATAGGACTAATCACTTGCTTAAGTAATACACTAGCTAAATATTGAATTAATGCAAACCAATACAATTTTCGTTATAATTTCATTTTTAGCTATCACCACGGAAAAACATATGGATAAAGTATTCAACCCTCACGCAATCGAGAAAAAATGGTATAAGCTGTGGGAAACTTCAGGAGATTTTAAAGCCAATGGCTCAAATCAGCCTTCTTACTGCATCATGCTGCCACCCCCCAATGTCACCGGCAGCTTACATATGGGACATGGATTTCAAGATACTCTCATGGACGCACTAATACGTTTTCATCGTATGCGTGGTTTTAATACTTTGTGGCAACCGGGTACCGATCATGCCGGTATTGCTACCCAAATGGTAGTGGAGCGACAATTACAAGCAACAGGGCAATCACGGCAAGATTTAGGACGTGATGCCTTTGTGAAAAAAATTTGGCAATGGAAAGAAGAATCAGGTGGAAAAATTAGTGAGCAAATGCGTCGACTCGGTAGTTCCCCTGACTGGGAACGTGAACGTTTCACATTAGATGAAGACTTGTCGCATGCAGTGCAGACTGTATTTATCAAGCTCTATGAAGAAGGCTTAATATACCGTGGCAAACGCTTAGTCAATTGGGACCCAATATTACTCACCGCTATCTCTGACTTAGAGGTTGAGCAAAAAGAAGAAGAAGGAGCACTTTGGCATATTCAATATCCTCTCTCCGATGGCAGTGATAGCATTATCGTTGCTACCACTCGCCCAGAAACACTACTCGGTGATGTCGCCATTGCAATTAACCCTAACGATGAGCGCTATCAACATTTGTTAGGAAAAACAGCATTACTACCCATAGCCAATAGAGAAATTCCCATCATTGCTGATGAACGTGTAGAAATCGATTTTGGAACAGGTTGTGTTAAAATCACGCCGGCTCACGATTTTAATGATTATGCTATAGGTCTACGCCACCAATTACCATTGATCAACATATTTAACCCAGATGCATCACTAAATGAAAACGTACCGACTGCCTATCAAGGCTTAGATCGGTTTATTGCACGCAAAAAAATTATTGATGAATTAAAGCAAATGAATCTACTTGTCAAAACAGATAAACATCGCTTAACTGTCCCCCGTGGTGAACGCAGCGGCGTTATTATAGAACCTTATCTAACTGATCAATGGTTTGTAAAAACAAAACCTTTAGCTGAACCTGCTATCAGCGCAGTAGAACAAGGAAAAATTAAATTTATTCCGGAAAACTGGACGAAAACCTATTACCAATGGATGCATAATATTGAAGATTGGTGTATCAGCCGCCAGCTGTGGTGGGGCCACCGTATTCCTGCTTGGTATGACGATAACGGTAATGTGTATATCGGAATTTCCGAACAAGCCATTAGAAAAAAACATAAACTTGGGGATGAATTAACACTGACACAGGATGATGATGTATTAGATACATGGTTTTCTTCAGCATTATGGCCATTCTCTACACTAGGCTGGCCTAAACAAACAAAAGATTTACAAACTTACTACCCTACCAACATATTAGTTACCGGATTTGATATTATTTTCTTCTGGGTAGCACGTATGATCATGATAGGATTAAAATTCATGGGAGAAGTACCTTTTCACGAAGTGTACATCACCGGTTTGATTCGTGATCCGGAAGGTGACAAAATGTCAAAATCCAAAGGGAATGTTATTGATCCTATCGATTTAATTGATGGCATTTCTCTACCTAACTTAATCAAAAAACGGACTTATGGTTTAATGCAACCGAAACAGAAAGAAAATATTGAAAAACTCACAAAGAAACAATTTCCTGATGGCATTCCGACCTTCGGCACAGACGCCGTACGTTTTACTTACTGTGCCTTAGCTACCCCAGGGAGAAATATTCGTTTTGATTTAGGGCGACTTGAAGGCTATCGCAATTTTTGTAATAAATTGTGGAATGCCGCACGCTTTGTCTTAATGAATACAGAAAATAATGAAACAAAGGTAACCAGAAGCACATATCAATTAAATCTCGCAGATCAATGGATCTACTCACGCTTACAAAAAACCATTAAAGCTATTTACCAACATATTGAAAACTACCGTTTTGATTTGCTCGCTAACGCATTATATGAATTCACTTGGAATGAGTATTGTGACTGGTATTTAGAATTATCCAAACCGACATTAATCGGCAATATTAACGAAGAGCAAAAGCTTGGCACTAGGAACACCTTAGTCACTGTATTAGAAACACTGCTACGGTTAATCCATCCTATTATGCCATTTATTACAGAAGAAATATGGCAGCAAGTCGCACCGCTTGCTGGTATTCCTGGCCGAACCATTTCGCTACAAGCTTATCCTGAATTCAATGAAGCTGTTATTAATGATAGTGTTGAAACAGAAATTGAGTGGTTAAAGCAAGTCACCATAGGTATTCGCAATATTCGTGGAGAGATGAATATTTCTCCTGCTAAGCAAATAAATGTTCTATTTCATAAAGGTAGTCCTGTGGACAAACAATATTGGCAAAATAATAAACTTTATTTACAAACCTTAGCAAAATTAAGTTCACTAGAATGGTTGGCAGAAGATGCATCTACTCCTATTTCAACAACAACATTAGTCGGTGATATGGAAATTTTAATTCCTATGGCAGGATTAATTGATAAAGAAGCTGAGTTAAAACGATTGGAAAAAGAATTAATGAAGATCAATAAAGAGTTAACTGGATTAGGCAGCAGACTAGGCAACCCAAATTTCACAGAACGTGCACCAAAAAATGTTGTTGCTAAAGAGCGCGCTCGCCAAGCTGAGCTAGAAAATTCCTCCAGTATAGTCAAGCAACGTTTAGAAAAAATTAACTTATTATAACGTTTCTGTTAACTGATAAAAGTACGACGGTGATAATGCATTGCATTAAAGGTAATTGTTTAACGACTCTTTTTAACAGGACTGTTCAAAAAAAGAGCGATTTTTGTTAACATAAAACATCATGAACACTCAGAATATTATATCTATATTTACGCACTATAATATAATAATTCATTAGCAATTATTACGGTATTATTGCTAAACTCTGTATCGGAGAACTTACAGCACTTTCCTAAAATAATGATCTAATATCCTGCATGTTTAAACCATCCCAATAAATCATTTTGAGTAACAGCTTGAAAAGCACTTTTGATAGCATTCTGAAAGCTATCTAATGATCGTGCTTGGCACTTTCGAAGATATATTTTTACCTTTGACCACATTTCTTCAATAGGGTTAAATTCAGGATGATAGGGTGGTAAATATATAATACGCGCACCAACTTCATTCATTATTTGCTCAAGTTGTTTGTTCTTATGAAAACTAACATTATCCATGACTAAAACATGGCTTGGTTTTAAAATAGGTCGTAGCATGTGTATTATAAATTCATTAAATATTTGACTATCTGCACTCCAAGTACCATACATAGCTGCTTCAACCTGATAAATACTGATAGCACTGAGCATCGTTATTTTCCTCCCTCGTTGATAGGGGGCAGAAAAAGCGACTCTTTCACCTTTGGGACTGCGTCCATATCGAGGTATCATTTGTAAATTTGCGCCTGCTTCATCTAAAAACATGAGATTTTTTACCGGAACATCTTTTATTTGAGCTAAATACTGCGCTCTTTTTTTTTAATGTCATCGGTTTCTTTTTGAGTAGCATATAGACTTAATTTTTTATAACTGAAATGCAAACTTTTTAACTCTCTGCATAGCATCGAAGCTGATAACTTTATTTTGTAGTGCTGGTAATATAATGTTGATAGTTCGCCTAACGTGATACTTGGATTTTCGTTCACTAACTGTTTAATAGTTTGTCTGCCTGCCGCAGTAATTTTTTTAGGGCGGCCTGAACGTGTACTTGGAGGAGATAAATTTTCTCCTTTCTTTTTTTTGTTCAACCATCTTTTTAAGGTGCTAATACCTATGCCCAATAATCGCGCTATTTCTTCTTGAGAACAGGTTCCAGTTTCGTAGACATGCAATGCTTTTGTTCGTAGTTCTAGTGAGTAAGCCATTATTTTCTCTCATCTTTCGTTAATCATCACTCATTATAGCAGGTTCTTTATTTTAGGAAAGCGCTGTAAAAAAAACAACGACGCATTTATCAACAAGGAACTAATTAAATATTGTTCAACGACAGGTAATATTGTACAACCACCAAAAAAAAGAGAGCTCGTTAGTGCTAATTCCTCAAGACCACTAATAAAACCATAATTTTCTGTCCATGCTCTCTCGCTTATCCTGAGTGTAAAAGCAGACAAGCCAGCTGTTTGTTTTAATGCAAATGTGTTAAGTTAGAGTACGCCCTAATGATACAATGTCATAGTTGCGATTATGTAATTTGTGACAGCTTGACACAGATCTCATACCTTAATCTATTATTCCTATTGGGAAAAATTAAAAATAGATTGAGCCATCTATACGACTAAATCAATAATCATTTAGGTTTAGCTGACGGATTTTGTATTGAGATTTATTAATCAAACTAAGTGCAGAATGTCAGCTTAAAGGAAATTGACTGAAAAACACGCTTCAATCACTCTGCAACACCTCATCATCATCCATCATTGCTTGACTAAAATAACGCATAATAGGCCCTGCCCCAGCAGGCATTTGTGCAAGCAGTAACTGGTAAAATTGAATGACAATTTCAGCTGCTTGCCTCTTATCTAACGTCATATCCTCGTTCCCAGTAAACGTAGCAATAACAGCTGTTTCACCAAACTTTTCAATTAACGCTTGTAAAATGCGATCAACACTGGCATTTATAACGGCTTCTTTAGGAGCAGATTGTGGTTGTGTTATTGCTGTTGCAATCAGTCTCGAACGGGTTTCTTGCATTTTCAATAATTCTTTTTCATAATAAGGATTCTGTAAACGCTGCAAATCAATTGATAGAAAACGTTGTGGAAACTCTATTTTTAAAATCAATACAGGATAATCTTGATACATTTTTTTATAAAGTGATAACGTTGCCAGTAAATCTTCATAGATATCTTGATCGGAAGCACTGGCAACATATTGAGGATATATTTTGCTCATCAGAGCAAAAGAAGATTCTACCATTTGTTCCTTAGTCAATGAAAATTGAAAACTACTACGTATTTCATCTAAAAAAGTTTGATATTCTGCTGCATTGTGCTTAGCAATTAAAGAAAAAACAGGATGCTTTTTACGCAAGTTACGATCATAAGATTTTATTTGTAATTCTATACTAACAAAACCTTGCAAGAACAAGAAAACCAACACACTGACAACTAAAGAACTACTCACTGCTAAAAGCCGGCTAGCAGGGATAAAGCGTTTAACTAACCAAAAAACAACAGCCCCTACTAGAATAGCGATAATAAAAAAAATAATAGCTAGGTGCATAATAGATTCCTTACAGCTAGTAATGCGTCACGAGAAATTGACAAAACCTATCTTCCAAATCTTGGTACTCCTTAGTTGATCCAGGAATACCATTAATCAAAATAGAAAAGGCTAATACGTTGTTTTGAAGCGTATAAATATATCCTGATAAAGCCGTTACATTAGCCATAGTTCCGGTTTTTGCTTTTACCTTACCCTTAGCATTCTGATCGACCATGCGATCCTTTAATGTACCATTAACACCCGAGACAGGCAATGCAGCTATAAACTCATTTGCAACCCTTTCATTTTTATAGACATTCGATAATAATACTACCATTTCATCAGGTGATACTAAGTTATAGCGTGACAAGCCAGAACCATCAGCAATCACACCATCATAATCTTTTAACCATGTTTCTAATATTTTACGTATTGCTTTTGAGCCTGTTTTCCAGGTTCCTTGACTGCGAAAATAATGCAGGCCTATTTTTTTAAAGACTGTATCTGAAACCAAATTATCTGATTCTTTCAACATCATAGCGACATGTTCACGTAGTGGCCTTGACTGATGAACCTCTAATTCAGTTAAATCTCCTTTCGCTCGCTTTTGTTTATATTTACCCATAACTGCTATGCTATGTTTTTTAAATAATCCTTTAATCACTTCATTAATAAATAAATCAGAATCAGTTAGTGCAGCTGTCAATGTATGTTTTTTTATATTCGCACGCAAACAGCCAGATAAAGTATAAGAATTTTTGGGACCTGCTTTTAACAAAGTATAACAACCTTTGGTGTTTTTTGGTTTTGTCACCGCCTCGTTAATAATGTTGATATACTGATTGGCATCAGAAAATTGCACCTGTATAGGTTGTCCTACCGTTGCACTCGGTTTAATTGTTAGCGCAACACAATTTTGATTTAAAATATTTGCGCCAATAGGGGATGAAAAGCAATAACCAGTATCATCCCACATCCAACCAGGTCCTAAGTCTTGGCCACCGTAACTACTATCATCAATGTAAATATTACCGTTAATTCGGTTAATACTATGATTCGTTAGCGACACGACTAATTCATCAATATCACGTATACGCAAATCTGGATCGCCACTGAATTTAAAATATAGATCACCATTTAATTGACCATTATCAATTGAATGCTCTGACACTAACAACTTTGTCTGAAAACGATACTCTGATCCAAGATAAAGCAAAGCGGCAACAGCAGTGACGACTTTTTGATTGCTGGCAGGAATATAAGTGCGATTAGCATTTTTTGCAAAAATAACCTCACCATTTGTTAAATTCTGAACTTTAACACCGATATTGATTTTACTGTTGGCATCATGGATCAATTGCTCCAATTCATCTTGATTAGCAAATACCTGTGTGCACAGAGAGGCGAGTAAAGTAACAATGAATAAGCGAAAGACTTTTCGAGCCAGTGGTATTGTATATATTTTCTTCATAGCAAACTAACAAACATTGACTGTAACTACTAAGATCAATCGGCAGTATTCAATACTTCTTTATGTCATTTTAACAGGCGTCAACATATATCGCTTAGCATCTTTATACGCTTGTGAATCCGGGAAATTAATTGCCAACACGTCGAGACTTCGATCAGACAACTTTTGCAAACCCAGTGCATGATAAGACATTGATAACAGTGCAAACGCTTGAATCACTTGCGGTGATTCCCGGTAATGCATAATCACATCTTTAGCACGGTTGATTGTTGCAACATATGCTTTTTTGCGGAAATAAAATGAAGCAACGTTCAATTGCTGTTGTGCTAATAAGTTGCGTAAAAACACCATTCGTCTCTGTGCATCAGGTGCATAAACACTACTGGAAAAACGTGTGATTAATTGATTGAAATCAGCAAACGATTGTTGTGCTGTACTCACATCACGCTTTGACAAATCTGTCTTGATATAACGCTGAAAAATACCACGATCTTGATTAAAATTAGATAAACCCTTCATATAATAGGCATAGTCTACATTTTTACCACGTGGGTAAAGATGAATATAATGAGCTGCAGCACTGCTGGCACCTGCAAAATCATTATCCTTGAAATACGCATAAATAATATTTAATTGCGCTTGTTGCTCATACTCACTGAAAGGATAAAGCGTGTCTAATGATTCAAAATGTTTAATGGCTGTTTTATTTGCGCCATGTAATAAAGCCGTATCCCCTTTCTGAAAAATATCTTTAGCTGACTGTTCCTTGTAGTCATCAGCAACGGAATGCATTTTTGTTGAACCACAACCTGTAACGAAAACTGTTAAAAAAGCGAGCGCTAACCCTTTGAATAACCTATCTTTCACTGCTTGTATACCTTTATGCTAAACTTGTGTACAATTCTGAAAACGAACTAAATTATACTTGATCATGACCAAGAATACAGCTCAAATTCACATTGAATTAACCATTCCCGCAGAGCAAGCTGGTAACCGTTTAGACACAGCACTCAGCTATTTACTACCAGACTACTCTCGTAGTCGTATACAAAGTTGGATCAAGCAAAATGACGTTACAGTAAACAGTCGCGTGATACGTGCTAAAGATAAAGTGGAAGAAAATGATTGTATTATTATCGATACAACCCTAGCAAAAGCCAATAAATTTACTGCTGAAGATATCCCGTTGAATATCGTTTACGAAGACGATGATATTATTGTTATCAATAAGCCGGTAGGCTTAGTCGCTCACCCTGCTTGCGGTAATTGGCAAGGCACTCTACTCAATGCGTTATTGCACCATATTCCTACACTGGTTCAATTACCACGTGCAGGATTAATTCATCGTTTAGATAAAGGCACCAGCGGGCTATTAGTCATTGCAAAGCATTTAATTGCCTATACACATCTGGTCAAACAATTACAGGAACGCCAATTTACACGGATTTACTACGCCTTAGTTGTCGGCAATGTGATCAGTGGCGGCACTGTTAACGCTCCTATTAGTCGCCATCCCAAAAAACGAACACAAATGGCGATTGTCTCATCGGGCAAAGAAGCTATTACTCATTATCGCATAGTAGAACGGCTTGGTAAGTATACTTTACTGAAAGTTCAGCTTGAAACCGGTCGCACTCACCAAATTCGTGTACATATGGCACACATTCATTTTCCCATCGTCGGCGATCCCGTGTATGGCGGTCGCTTGCAATTACCCAGCCATTGTAGTCAAGCATTAACCGATGCCTTGTGTGCATTAAAACATCAAGTGTTACATGCTAAAACATTGGGTTTAAAGCACCCAATAACAGGAAAATATCTCGAGTGGACTGCGCCAATGCCACAAGATATTGATTATATTTTAACGCTATTACGAACGCAGGATTAAAAAAATTATGGTGAGTGTCATAAAACCAAATTGGCCAGCCCCAGATAACGTTCATGCCTATACTACAACACGTATTGGTGGATACAGTAAAAAAAATTATGCTGGACTTAATCTTGCTACGTCGGTAAACGATAATCTTAACGTAGTACGCAAGAATAGAACGCTGCTGCAGAAAAAATTGGCATTACCTTCAGCACCAGTCTGGTTAGACCAAGTCCATGGTATTGCGGTGACTGATGCAGCAACATCAAAAAAAAACCCAAAAGCAGATGCTGCATTCACTAACAAAGCCAACATCGTCTGTGCCACGCTCACAGCAGATTGTTTACCAATATTAATCTGTAATACACAGGGAAACTGCGTTGCAGCAATACACGCCGGTTGGCGCGGTTTAGCGCATGGGATTATTGAGACAACACTAAAAGCATTGCCCATGAAACCAAACGATACGCTGGTCTGGTTAGGACCTGCGATAGGCCCAACTGCTTTTGAGATAGGAAAAGATGTCTATACAGCATTTACAGAAACAGATCACAAAACGAAAAAATACTTTCATGCAACGAATAAAGATCATTGGTTAGCCGATATCTATAGTTTAGCCACACAACACTTGATCAAATGCAAAGTAAAACAAATCTATGGGGATAATTATTGTACCTTTACTGAAGAAAAATTATTTTTCTCATATAGACGCGATAAAAATTGTGGGCGTATGGCAACATTGATTTGGTTTACTGCACCGGATTAAACCAAACCTTTATTAATCAGAACTATTAAATTACCTCAATTCCCACACTATAAAAAGCACAGCACACCCATATGGCAATTTTTTTATCAATCTCGGTGAAAATACGAAATTAATTCAAAAAAATATTCGTTATCAATTCTAGCTATGCGAAACAATGACAAAGACAAAAATTTATGCAATAATTCCCTTTTTGACAAAAACGTTGTATTCATTCAGCATAGCTAAGATTGATCCAGAACGTCTCTATTTTTGTGAAAAAATTAACCAAATATAGTCGTTCTAAGATAAAGTACTGAATAACGACAATACATTCATCATATAATATGGAGATAGACATGGTTAAAAGACTTACAGCGCGAGTAGGACTATGGGTTTTATTGCTCATATCAGCCACTAGCTATGCGAATATGCCCGCTCACGTCAATGGACAAAATGTTCCTAGTCTAGCTCCTATGATCGCGAATGTACAAAATGCTATTGTGAATGTACTGGCATCGGGGCGCAGTACGGATATGAGCGACTCACTTCTAGATGAAAATGAACAAGCAGAAGAAGGCAGTGAACCGCCTCCAGCACAAAGACAACGCAAACATAAAGGATTTGAAAGTCTGGGCTCTGGTGTGATTGTTGATGCTAAAAATGGCTACATTATTACAAATTTTCATTTAATTGAGCAAACCAAAGCAGTCACCGTCACCTTATCTGATGGCAGACGTTTTAAAGCTAAAATTGTTGGAACGGATCCCGCTTCTGACATTGCCATATTACAAATTAAAGCAGAAAAATTAACACAAATTTCTATTGGTGATTCAAGCAAATTAAAAGTTGGTGATTTTGTCGTTGCTATTGGTAACCCTTATGGTTTAAGTCAAACAGTGACATCGGGTATTATTAGTGCCTTAGAGCGAAATGACTTAGGTATAGAAGGTTATGAAGATTTTATCCAAACTGATGCACCTATTAATCCTGGTAACTCTGGCGGCGCACTAGTGAGCTTAAAAGGTGAATTAATAGGAATTAATACTGCTATTCTTGCGCCACATGGTGGCAACGTTGGCATAGGCTTTGCGATTCCATCAAACATGGCACTTGCCATCATGCAACAAATTATAAAATTTGGCAATGTAGCCAGAGGTATGGTAGGAATCATGATCCAAAGCCTTACACCAGAATTAGCAAAAGCACTTAACGAACCCGGTGCAAAAGGCGCTTTAGTCACCATCATCAGCCCAAATTCACCGGCAGCAAAAGCTGGCATACTGCCCGGCGATATTATTCAACGGATTAACAATAAAAAAATTGAATCTGCCGGCCAAGTGCAAAATCGCATAGCATTATACCGATCAGGTTCTAAGTTGGAGATTCAAGTACTACGAGACAACACCAAGTTAACCTTTAAGCTTGTCTCTGCTGATCCAGAAGCATACAAACATCAAGAGGAGGCAAAAGATCCATTCTTAAACGGTATTATTCTTAAGAATTTTGATGCCATCATTCCTGGCTTTGGCCATTTGCGTGGCGTGCAAGCATTACAAGTCACGGAAAATTCACCTGCTTTTCAAGCAGGAATACGACCAGGTGATATTATTATGTCAATCAATAATCGTCCGTCAGTTACTATCGATGATTTAAATACACTGACTGAAAAAGCTGATAAAGAAATTTTGGTTTATGTATTCCGTGGGAATGGCGCAATTTATTTAGTGATTAATAAGCTGAGTTAATCGACAACGATATTCTCACCTGCATGTAGGTGGGTGAGAAATATTATCCGTACTATTTAATAACCTGCTAGATATCAACCAATGAACAAAGTTGCTAAAAAATATAATTTTTATGTTTCTTTTTATGAATAAGTGACTATACCAGCACGATCAGCTGAATATTCAACATGACAGTAATATGTAACGCTATGATAATTCCTTGCCTATAAAAATCATGCATAATAGGGATTGGCTAAACAGATAAAATCCTATATGCTGATTACTTAACAATGATAACCATGGGCAAGGGAGTACTAAATGAGCACATTTAATGCTAATATATTACAAAAAACAGTAAAACTTGGTACAGTTGTGCTTAGCTTAAACATTTTTGCAGCCTGCCAAAATATGAATAATGATGCAGTGGGTACGATTGTTGGTGGTACCGTTGGAGGAGTTGTCGGTAATCAAATTGGTGGTGGGACTGGTAAAATAGTTGCCACACTCGGTGGAGCCATTGTTGGCGCTGTGCTGGGTAATGCCGTTGGCCACTCAATGGATGAAGTCGACCGCATGAAACTTAACCGCGCATTAGAGCACTCCCGTACAGATGTAACAACGACTTGGGAAAATCCCGATGAAAAAGTAACTTACTCTGTCACACCATTAAAAACACTTAGCGCTCGCGATGGGCAACCATGTCGAGAATATTCATTTACTGCCACTATAGGTGGACGTGAAAAGCAAGTCTATGGAAAAGCATGTCGCGATGCGGCAGGTAATTGGAAAACCGTTGGGTAAGCAAGTGGATTAATTCCTCCGCAGCTTTTTTGCGGAGGAATTAATTTATTGCAATGATATCAACCTTAAATAAAATATCTTGTCCAGCTAGCGGATGATTAAAATCAACTGTGACACCTTCTTCGCTGATTTTACGTACAGTACCCGGCAATTTGCTACCATTTGGTTGCTCAAATTCAACTATTAAGCCCGGTTGTAAATCCAATTCTTGTGAAAATTGCGCAACCGGTAATATGTAAATATTAGCATCATTGATTGCGCCAAAAGCATCCTCTGCAGCAACATTAAATTGATGATTATCTCCAGCTTTTAATCCAAGTAAGTGTGCCTCAAACCCTGGCGTTAGCGTACCATCGCCTATCACAACTTGTCCTGGTAAATTATTTACTTTCGTGCTATCTGCAACACTACCATCTGCTAAATGCATAGAAAAATGCATGGTGACTTTATCACCTTGCGCAATTGTTTTCACTTGTTTACTCATCTTGCCCTTCCTGTAAAATTTGCTGTATTTGTTGAGTAATATCTGCTGACACCTGTCCTCGCTGTTGTACCAATTCTAACGTGTTTTTACCTAGCTGTCGATAAAGTGTTTCATACTGTGGTAGCGTTTTTTTTAAACTGCGCAAGTGTTTTTTAATAATCTCTACATCGCCTCTAGCCACAGGACCTGTTAATGCCTCGATAGGTCCATTTTGCGCACATTGTTGCAAACTGGCTTGCATTAAGGGTGCTAGCATGGCTAAGCCTTTTTTCTCTGTTATCCCTACTTTTGCAAAACAATCCAAACCAATGCGATATAACGTTACCAAATAATTACTCACCATAACTAAACTTGCATGATACAGTTCTTTATCTAGCTGTGTGCATATTTCAGCTTGTCCACCAATCGATGCAAACACTTTTTTCAACTGCTGACAAGCATTATCATCACCCTCTAAGGTGCAATAAATGTTGACAAAATTTTCTGAAGCAAAGGACAAATCAGCAAAACTATAGATAGGATGGCAACTGGCAATAATTGCTCCTTGTGCTTTTACTGGTTCAAGCACATCCGATGATAATGTCCCGCTACAATGAAACACCAAATCTCCCGGCTTGATAATATGACGCTGAGCTAACTGTTTAGCAATAGCCACTATCACATCATCAGGCACTGCAATAAAGTAATTATTACAAGCATTCACTTGCGCAAATTCTGCAATAGGCTCTCCCGAGCCAATAAACTCAACTGCTTTTTTGGCTGTTATTAATTGGCTTGTTAACACTTGACGAATGGCAAAAATCTTTTCTCTAGACCAAAGAAAAGCTAAGACTTTCGCTGTTCGGCCAGCCCCGAGTATCGTTAATTCTTGCATTATGTTACACCTACGCTGACTTCTATATTATCAATTAAGCGAGTAGTTGCTAAATTAGCTGCGGCTAAAATGACAAGTTCACTATCACTTTTTTCAGGTATTCTTAAATCAGATTGGCGCCGAATAGAAAAATAATCTGGAATAAATCCGTTGGCTATTAATGTTGACATGAATATTTGTTCTATTTCAGACAGTGGTTCTTTTCTTTGCTTTACTTTTAACGCTGCCGCTTTTAACAGTTTATACAATGTTGGTGCTGATTGACGCTGCTGCGGTGACAAATAAGCATTACGTGAGCTCATTGCTAAACCATCACCTTCCCGAACAATGTCAGCAACAATAATATCAATAGGAAAATTTAATTCTGATACCATACGTTGAATAACACGCCATTGTTGATAATCTTTTTTACCAAAGACAGCTATATCAGGTCGTACTATCTGAAACAATTTAGCAACAATGGTGGTCACCCCTTGAAAAAATTGAGGTCGTGTAACAGCACATAATATATCAGATAATTCAGGCACCTTGATATATGTCATTCTTGATAATACCGCCGGATACATTTCTTTACTGTCAGGCATAAACACCGCTGAAATACCTTTATCTTGCAGCTTGGTTAAGTCTTCTGTAATCGTTTGAGGGTAATTAACATAATCTTCTCGTAGCCCAAACTGCATAGGATTAACAAAAATACTCACAATGACTTCATTCGCACAGTCTTTTGCCAAATCAACTAGTGACAAATGACCTTCATGTAAATTACCCATGGTAGGCACTAACACAATTTTTTTAAACTCTCGTTGCCATTGCTGATGTAGTTCACGCATGGCGGCTATTGTTTTAATGATTTTCATTGAAATGAGTTCGCCATAGTCGGAAAATCACCTTGCCGAACTTCACTGACAAAAGCGTTTATCGCAGCATGAATACCGCCTGTTTGGCCAGTTAAAAAATTTTTAACAAACTTATAAGGTTTATGCGGGGTTAACCCAAGTAAATCATAGGTTACTAAGATTTGTCCATCACAATGCGGACCTGCGCCAATACCAATAGTAGGTATAACTAATTGGGTACTGATTTTCTTAGCCAACTCCAGCGGGATACATTCCAACAAGCACAATTGTGCCCCTGCTTGCTCCAATGTCTTCGCATCATTAAATATCCGCTCAGCATCTGCTTGCTCACGCCCTTGGATCTTATAGCCACCCATGTGATGTACCATTTGGCTTGATAAACCAATATGCGCACAGACAGGTATACCACGTTCAGAGAGATAACCAACGGTATCTGCTAAATTAGCCCCTCCTTCCATTTTTACCATCTGTGCACCCGCTTGCATTAAGCGGGCAGCATTTTTCCATGCAGTTTTCGTATCCGAATAGGTGGCAAATGGCATGTCAGCAACAACTAATGAGTGAATAGGGGCCCGCTTCACATTCTGCAAATGATAAAGAATAATGTCTAACGTCACCGGCACAGTATCTGGATAACCGCAAACCACCATGCCAACAGAATCCCCTACTAAAATGAAATCAATATCACAATCGCTCAACAATTGAGCCATGCTGGTATCATAAGCGGTTAAAGCGCATATTTTTTCACCATTTGTTTTTTTTCTTTGCAAGGCGGATATTGTTTTCATGTCATGTTGTACCTTAAAATATGTGATCTGTGGTGAAAAGCAAGTGTATCATATTCGTAACCTCTCATGAAAAGAAATGCGCCCATGCTAAGTCAATATGATATTGACTCAAAATGAGACATTATTATGACAAACCGCGCTAATACTAAATATTTGGAATAAACTGTCGTAACGTAGATTCCAACTGCTCTATCGTTGCCGGCTTAGGTATAACATCCACCATACCTGAGCGATAGCAGCGCTGTATATTGCGATCAGATACATAAGAGGTCATGGCAACAATAGGCATTTGGTAAGCTTTGGCACTTTCTTTTAACATGGGAGCTATCTCAAAACCGTTTCTACCCGGCAAACCGATATCTAAGAAAATTAAATGGTAATGACAAGTCAGTTTTTTTACTAAATCTAATGCTTCTTCACCACTGTAAGCAACATCAACTTGGCAGCCTAATGACTCTAGCATCATTTTTTCCACATCAATATTTATTTCATCGTCTTCAACCAATAATACACTAGGAGAAAAATCAAACGGTACTGCCGTGTTATGTTGCTTTTCACTATTTTTAAAATGACACCAATCTAGTGCTAACTGTCGCGTCAAGACAGATGGTTTCAATGGTTTTTTTATAACACTGACAGATACTGTATCCTTTAAAAATTGTATCGACTGACTGCTTTCTTCATCACTTAAAACAACAAACAAGCAACCTGATATTAAGCGCTGTGGTGCAGAATTAAATAATGCTCGTAACTCATCCCGGTAAGCACTGATAAAACACTCATCTACCACAATCATTTTATATGGCTTACGTTGTGCAAAAGCAGATTTCATTGCTACCAACATATTTTCCTCTGAAACCACGTTTGACTCGCTAACCGCTAAATAGTGACTTAATGACTCACCTATACACTCATTATTTTCAACAATCAATACGCGCAAACACTGTCGAAAAGTATCCCATAGCACTTTGGTGTCTACAGTCTCTTGTGCTTGCAGCTGCAATGGCAAATGTATACTAACGCGCGTTCCCATGTTAGGCTTACTTTGCACATTAATCACCCCTCCCATACCATTAATTAAATCTTGGCTGATTGATAATTTTAAGCCTGAGCTTTTATAGTCATCTTGACTATTTTGTGAAAATAAATTAAAGAGTGTATCTAAGATCCTTGGTTCAATACCGCAGCCACTATCTTCAATTGTGATAGTAAAATCAGCAATTTCATCATCTTGTTTTTGACTTTCTACTTTGACATAGATTTCACCATGCTGAGTAAATCGCAGTGCATTATTTAAAATGAATGTTAGCACCATTTCAATAATTTTTTTATCGCCCATCACATTTTGTAACGTAAACGGTTGGAAATCTAAAAACACATTTAATTCTTTCTCTCTTGCTTCTTCGTATATCTCTTGAATTAATCTTTCCATTACACTCAACAAGTTAAAAGGTTCTTGACGAAACTGGTAAGTTCCATCTCTTGAGTAAAAATCTGAAATATAATTCAAGATAGGTAACACATCGCGGGATGATTGGTAAATCACATCAATACTGCGCATAACTTGATTATCTATATTATCCAGTTTCCTTAAAATTTGTGACATACCGTAAATTGCATTCAAGGGAGTGCGTAATTCGTGCCCTAGCACACTGATTATATGGGATAAGTTATCCTGGTTGGCTGGTAGTATTTTTTGATTCATTGTCATCGTGCCCTCCTCATTGATTGACGCTTTGTGTTACTATTATGTCATAAAAATGTTCATTATTTTATTGGATATATCTGTATGTGCTGTGAGCAATTTCTGCGCTGCTCGTCAGCTTTTGACCCTTTATCAACTAACCCATTATCCCTCCCATTTTTACAGTTGACGTCATCACAATACAGCGAAGATTGCGCCATAGACAACGATTACTAAATTTGGGATACTGACTTTCTAGAGAAATAAAAGGAGCTTTCTATGATTGAATTACTGGTGTTATATTACAGCCGTCATGGTAATACAAAAAAAATGGCAGACTATGTTGCTCGTGGCATTGAAGAAGTTCCAGAGGCAAAAGCCAAATTGAAAACAGTGCCGCCTATTTCAACCACTTGCGAAGCCACTGAGCCCAGTATTCCTGATGAAGGTGCGCCTTTTGCAACACTAGCTGACTTAGAAAGTTGTCATGGTATTGCAATCGGTAGCCCCACTCGTTTTGGCAATATGGCGGCTCCATTAAAATACTTCTTGGACGGAACAGGATCGTTGTGGTTATCAGGCGCACTAATTGGTAAACCAGCATCAGTTTTTACATCAACGGCCAGTTTACACGGCGGTCAAGAAACGACATTACTCAGTATGATGCTGCCGCTACTGCATCATGGCACAATGATCCTAGGTTTGCCCTATTCTGAAGCTGATTTAATCACAACTCAAACAGGAGGAACCCCTTATGGCGCATCACATACAGCCGGAGCTGACAATAAGACAGTGGTTAATGAAGAAGAAAAGCGATTGTGCATCGCTCTTGGAAAACGTTTAGCAGAAACTGCATTAAAGTTGCAGGCAGATACTCATCGCACTTAACCATAAAAAAACAACTAATTTTATAATCGGTATCTTTAGTCAGCTACGATGAGTATGGATCGCCAATACTGATTTAACAAAAGGTACAGTTAATTTTCGTTTTGCCACTAACGATGCTTTATCTAAATGCTCTAAAATTGTAAATAAACTTGCTTGATCACGGGCACAGTGGTTTAACAAAAACTTTACCACAGCATCCGATAACTCAAAGCCTCGCTGTTTGGCAGAAAATTGTATAGCCGCTGCTTTTTCTTGCTCATTAAGTTGCTGCAAGCGCAGCGCTACTCCCCAAGTAAGCCGGGAACACAAATCCGCTAGTTGAAAGGGGATTGCGCTAACATAGTTATGGGCTGCCACTAATAATCGTACATCACTATCGCGTAATCGGTTATATAAGTGAAAAAGAGCTTCTTCCCAGTTTGTATCACCAGCAATAGCATCAATATCGTCTAAACAAACACACTGCATTTGTTCTAGCGCTTCTAAAACGCTAGGGGTTAATGTTTGCTTTTGCCGAAAGGATAAATACATAGCAGATTGTTGGTATTCATTTGCCATATGACAAGTTGCTTGTAGTAAATGACTGCAACCACTGCGATGATTCCCCCATAAATAAACAAATTGCTCTTCTTGTCCTTGGGCAAATCTTTTTAAATAGTCAATAATACTTGAGTTTTCTGCCGGGTAAAAACTAGAAAAAGTTGCATGCGGTGATAAGCTTGCTGTGGTGAATATTAGCTGTTCGGTCACATTTTAGCCTCGTTGCTGTTGCGTTTCATCTGATAAAGTTGACTACCCATATAATACTGACAGAAAAAACGAATAAAAACCATAATAACCGCTGCAACAGGTAATGCTAACAGCACACCAACGAAACCAAATAATTGCCCTCCCGCTAGAATCGAAAAAATAACCGCTACTGGGTGTAATCCTATTTTATTACCAATTAATAATGGTGTTAACACCGATGACTCAAGGCCATTTGTGATTAAGAAAACGATAGCGACATATAATAAATAAATGGGCTCTTGAAATTGAAAAAAAGCAGCGATGGACGCGACAATAATCCCAATAATAAAACCCAAATACGGTACAATACTGACTAATCCACTTAACATACCAATTAATACGGCTAAATCCACACCGACAATTGTCAATCCTACTGAATATAAAATACCTAAAGCAATCATTACTAACAATTGACCACGAAAGAAAGCACTGAGTACTTCATTACATTCCCCTAGCAAACTTGTTATTGCGGGAACAATGCGACGTGGTAATAAATGATAGACACCTTGCACCACTTGATGCCAGTCTCGCAATAAGTAAAATAATACAACAGGTACCAATAATAAATTAACCACCCATGCGACTAATGCCAAGCTTGACGTCGTGACTGTTTTAAGGATAATCGACAAAATGCCACCCGCTTGTTGTAAGTTATTTCTTAAGAGCCCTTTTATATTCTCTGTACTTAGCTTATTTGACAAGCTCAACTGAATATCAAAGTAGCTATCCAACAAATCACTGGCCCAGCTAATAAGTGCCGGAGTTTTCTTGAATAACATAATGATTTGTTCTTCCAGCAGGGGAATAAGATACAATAAAATCATGGCTATCAATAGCATAATAACAAAAAATACTATAACAACACCTATGACGCGAGGAATTTTTATTTTTTGTAAACGATTTACGATAGGATCAAATAAATAGGCCAGAACAGCAGCAACGACAAAAGGCGTTAAGACAGGAATTAAATAGTAGAGCAAAACAAAAAATAAAATGGCACTGCTAAACCAAAACCATTTGGTCACTGTCTGCATGACTGCACTCCTCTTATGTGCTGTGTTCTAGGAATCATCGATGTCCACTGTAATACTATTTGCTATGTGCTCATTTGGTAACGCAAATTACTGGCATCTAAAGCACCCCCTTCTTTTATGGGTTCTAGTTTTTTATCTTCAGAAAAAACTTTCACAATTGCCTGTCGACCACCTAAAACGGATAAATCCAACGTCACATCCTCACCACCAATGCGCTGCACTTCGAATCGTTTGACAATCGGCAATTGTTCTAAATAAGTCATCAGTTTTGCATAATGCTCTACACCCTTAACTTTATATACCGTCAAAACAACGGTAGATGGATGGCCTTGCTCATCATCATTACGAGCATAACGACGTGCAATGAAATCAATTCCTTCCTGTAATCCCTGTTCTAGTGCTGTTGTTATATTGTTCGCTGTATTGCTATAGTGCTTACGACTGTAGTCATGTAACACATACCAATCGATGTTTACTGCATTGTTTTCTTGTTGGCTATTAATCTTAGCGACAATTTGTACTGGAGAACTATAGCGAATGGATGCACTGCTAATGGCATCAATATCTAACTGCCAAATCTGATCCGGACTAATTTTAGCTAAATCTTCCAAATCCATCAGTGGCAACATCATGGGTAGCCCCCGTTGCTCACTTACTTGCGCTAATGTTTTGGTTATCTGTATTTTAGTATCCGTTGCAATAATTTGTTTTTTCTTACCATTGTCATCGACCAACCAAACAACCGTAACCGGACGTTGCCCTCCCCAAATTTCTTGCTCAGCACCGAGCAAAACATCTTGGATCAATGCAGGATCAAACCGTACTTTTAATAACCGCTGGCCATCAATACCTGGCTTGTCAAGATACGCATAATCAAGCACCATTTGTTGTGCATTATTCAATTGCTTTTTGACAGTGGGATCATTGATGATAGCTCGATTACCAGCAACTTTTATCAACACTTGCTTGAAAGCGGCTTTTAACAAAGCGGCCTGATTAGCCTGTTTGTCAGCAACCGGAATAACGACATTGTACATTTCATCTGATGTTGCCGATGCAGTCAGTGCCAACGTAAGTACAAAGATTAACACACAAGCACGCAATGAAGTGCAAATTTTGTTCATTTTCGATTATTCTCCTCTTACAGGCAGATTATGCCAGGCTGACCATAGACTGACAACTGGCGGTTTAAAAATAAGCAGAGTAACACCATATTTTGCTTTCTATTTCACCAATCAATAGTTTGCTTCGAAATTTCTCGCTCCACTTATCTGTTTCAGTTTTTCTTTTATACTGTTTTTCTGAGGGTGTAGGCAAGTTAAAGCTCAAGTCCAAAAGGTTTACCATATTATTGCCCACATCTTTAACCGCACTACATCCACAGATGATTGAAAATTATACTGCAATAATATTTTGTTATTTAGAAAAGGGACATTTCTATTTTGCTTTGACACAACTAAAATCGCCTTGTGTCAATCACATGCCAGAGTAAGATCTCACCCTGAAATCATTGATATAATAAGAGGAAAATCTATTCATTTCAGTAAGTTATGAAAAAAAGTGTCGAAGTCGAGGGATACACCCCTCGTCCTCTTGTCGGCGAGTTTCTTCGCGAGTATCAAGAATTCGTGGTTGTCGCTCTGCAAAGAACTCTTGATGGAATATAGAGCTTGCTGGATCATCAAATGTCAAGCGATACAATTGGGCTTGTTTGACTTGTTTAATGGTAAACAACGATAATTTAAGATGTTCAGTTTGCCCTGCTTGCCTCACTAATACAGTCTCTGCTCGATCATACACTAAGACACGGTGTTTTACTAATTGCGCTTTAATATACTTGCGACCTTGCTCATGAGTCTTTTCGTACAAAGGCAGTATTACATGCACAGGAATATCAATATCCCCAGATAGTTCCCCTTCATAGCGACCTTTGACAAATAAACTGTCGAGGAAGGTAAGGGTTTTATTCGGCCATTTAACACAATGCTGGCAGATGCGTGCCGCAAGAACACGGCGAAACCATACGTCCATACTCTGGTCCCGAAGAAACCTCAATACCGCTTCCACAATATCCGGATTTTCCGATAATGAGGCAAACGCACTTGCGGCCAAATTGCAGCGAACCTTTAAATCCACACGCTGGTCCTGAAGGAGTATCAATACCACCTCCACAACACCGGAATTTTCCGACAACAAGGCAACAACGCGTTGCGCCAGATCGTAGCAAACCCCGGTCCCCACACGAGGGTCCTGAAGCAGCGTCAATACCGCCTTCACAATACCAGGATTTTTCGACAACGAGGCAACAGCGCTTGCCGCCAGATTGCAGCGAGCCCTTACATCCACACGCTGGTCCCGAAGGAGCATCAATACCATCCCTACAACACCAGGTTTTTTTGACAACGAGGCAACAACGCTTGCTGCTAGATGGCAGCGATCCTTTCTAGCTACATGCTGATCCTGAAGGAGAATCAATACCACCTCTGCAACATCAGGATTTTCCGGCAATGAGGCAACGGCGCTTGCCGCCAGATAGCGGCGAGCTCTTGTACTCGCACGCTGGTCCTTAAGGAGAGTCAATACCGCCGCTACAACACCAGGGTTTTCCGGCAACGAGGCAACGACGCTTGCCGCCAGATCACAGCGAGCCCTTATGCCCACACGCTGGTCCTGAAGAAGCATCAGTACTACCCTCACAACACCAGAATTTTCCGGCAACGAGGCAAGGGTACTTGCTGCCAGATCGCAGCGATGCCCTTCAAACACACGCTTGTCCTGAAGGAGCGCCAATACCGCCTCGACAATACCGGAGTTTTCCGGCAATGAGGCAACGGCGCTTGCCGCCAGTCTGCAGCGAACACTTCTAGCCACACGCGGGTCTCGAAGGAGCGTCAATACCGTCTTCACAAAACCAGAATTTTCTGACAACGAAGCAACGGCACTTGCTGTCAAACAGCGGCGGCAACCCAGTCCATTTATACGCTGGTTCTCAAGTAGTGCAAATACCGCCTCCACAATACCAGGGTTTTCTGGCAACAACGAAGTAAAGGTGCTTGCCACCAGATCACCACGAACCCGCCCACCCAAACACTGGTCCTGAAGAAGTATCAATACCACCTCTACAATACTGGGATTTTCTGATAATGAGGCAACAGTGCTTGCTGCCAGATAGTAGCGATTCGCTCCATCCAAACGCTGATCCTGAAGGAGTGTCAATACCTCCTTCACAACACCTGGCTTTTCCGATAACGAGGTAATAACGCTTGCCGCCAGATCGTAGCGGCTCGCTCCATCCAAACGCTGATCCTGAAGAAGCATCAATACCACCTTCACAACATAGAAATCTCCCGATAACGAAGCAACAACGCTTGCCGCCAGTTCGCAGCGAGCCCTTCCAACTAAATGCTGATCCTGAAGGAGCATTAATACCACCTCCACAAAGCCGAGGTTTTCCGACAACGAGGCAACGACGCTTGCTGCCAGATCGCAGCGAGCACCTCCATCTACACAGGGATCCTGAAGAAGCATCAATATCGCCTCGACAAAACTGGGATTCTCTGACAACAAGGCAACGGTGCTCACGGCCAGATAGCAGCGAGCACCCTCATGGACACGCTGATCCTGGAGGAGCGTCAATACGGCCTCTACAAAGCCAGGGATTTCCGAAAAAGAGGCAGCGGCACTTGCCGCCAACTCGCAGCGAGCCCCTCCATGCACGCACTGATCTTGAAGGAGTTTCAATACCACCTCTGCAAAACGAGGATTTTCCGACAATGAAGCAAGAGTACATACTGCCAGTTTGCCACGAACCCATCCATCTACAAGATGATCTCGAAGGAGGATCAATACCGCCCCAGCATTTAATCGAGCAAGCTTAGGGCACGTGGACAAGATATCCAAAATAGACTTCTGCCAATTGTCTGGCAGTATGCCAAACTGCTGAATTCTTCGTTGAATAATCTGCAGCAAGCCTTGCTGTTGTGAACATAGGATGCTTGTGTCTGTGCTTAACACTAGGCTTGATTCTAAACAACGCATCAGCAATTCAAACTCAACAAAACCAACCCAGTCACGAGGTCCTGCGATTAGATGCAACAAAAAATCATTCAATACCCTAGGATATTCTTTCAACAAACCAGACACCATCGGCCAAACTAAGGTAAAATTCAGATGGTATTTGTACGCATGAACGGCGTGAATGATATGTGTCTTTTCTTCCTCGGTACCTGTTCTAAACATTACCGCTATTGTTCTAGCAGCTAAAAATTCTTGAAACGATAAATGGGGAAACTCAAAACGCTGTTGCGCACTTATGCCATTGCCGACTTGCTTCAATAAACCCAGCGCTCTCAAATAAGCCACATTGAGCTGCTGAAGTTGATTTGTCCATAATAGCGTGGGCCCTTCATCACTGCCTTCAACGCCGCTTAACCAGCTGATCGGTAATTGTGCGGTATCCTGCCGCAACCCTTCAAAAGCCCAACGTCCCAATGTGCCTAGTAAACGATCGACACATGAGTGAGCCAGCACCATATCATCATTTAACAATTCATCACCATTTAATTCGCCTATTTTCACCAAATAACGCCGACACACATTCACTATCAGTGAGCCATACAAGCCGCTTATTGATAGTTCTTCCAACTGAGCAGGTCCTTCTTGTAAGCAGGTAGTTGCCCACCAGCTTTTTAATAAATATGCGTGAATCGGGATATGTGTGATAGCCCAAAGGTCCGGGTTCTTTTTTATCGCTTGAATAAAATCTTGGGTTTCATTCGATTGCCCCAGCACTTTTTCAAAATACACCGCCACATTGCTATCCGTAAAACCACTGATTTCAACTAGCCCATCATGGTTTATCCATTTTTGTAACGTCCCTATCGCATACGGCCGAGTCGTCACCAATTTCTTAAACGGCAACTGAAATAATTGTGCCAGCAAACCACGCCAATACGCTTGCTTAAGTTCTGGCAGTTCATCTAATCCATCTAATAGCAATAAGCACCTAGCAGGAGATTGCTCAAGTCTGGCAAGCAGTGACTGCGTATCATCAGCTGATAACCTTAACGAGCCCCAGCAGGCACGATGCAATAACTGGGTGATAGTTCGAACGTCAGAGCCTATTTGCTCAGGATGCAAGTCGCGACACCGAATCATCAACACCGCATCAAATGCTGACCATAACCCCGCTTCGCCCTGCTCTTGTTTAAACAGTGCCCACTGATAAGCCAGATAATCCATCAATGTCGTCTTCCCAATCCCTGCAGCACCGGATAACACAACAGTATTGATAGATGGTAAGAGCTTCCCATCACTGTCGGGATAGATTGACGGTTGAAACAAGTCACCCAATTCAATCACTTCTTTTTTACCCGCTAGCCTGTCACGCTCTCGTAGTAGTTGATAAGTAGGCTTGTCGTCACGGGATTGTTGTCTATTCGTTTTGCTATCTTGTTTTTTTATCACTTGAAGATTCACAAAATAATCCGCCAGTAAAAAATAATCGTCATTAAATAGTCGTTTTTTCACAAACGTCCCTTTCGTATAGTACGACATCATCGCAGTCTGCCAATATTGCCATAATCGTTCTGGCGCTATGCGATTGAGCGCCTTATCAAATATATCCAATAATGCACCATCTCTTGAGGACATTGCTATATCTCTAGCTGTTTTTTGGTAACTATCCATACACGTGGGATCAGCCCCTTGCGCTAATAAACTATTAAATACTATGGCATAGTCCACCAATGTACTGCCTTGATCCAACTGTAGGCCTGCTGCGGCACAGTGTAATGGTGTGCGCTTATCCGCATTGCGTGCATTTACATCAACGCCTTGTTGTAACAATAGATCAACCGCCTCGGTATTAGCATACATTGCAGCTAAATGCAGTAATGTATTGCCCTGACTATCGGCTTGTACCCAGGCTTTTGTTGTTTTTTCAGCTAAATAATGAAACACATTTTGATCAGCGAAACATGCTGCTTTATGCAAGGGCAAATGAAAATCTGGCGTCCGAGCACCCAGTACCTGTGGCCACATTGTTACAAACCGCTGATAAAGTGATAAGTCGGTAATCCCCGAAAGGCACAATCGATGAAACACAGTCTCATGCTCAACCTCAATTATGCCGTCACGGACTGCTTTATCTGTCGTTTGTAGACTAAAATCTTGGTGCAGCTCATCGTGGCTGAGCAAATAATGCATTAACCAACTTTGCTTAAAGCGTAATGCAACATCAATCCACTTATCTGCTGCCTGTATCGCTACGGGTTGATGAAAGGTCCCTTGTGCAGACTGAAAAGCAATCTGCTTACCTTCGCAAGGTTTCTGGCTTAACAAAGGTACTAATTGTTTTTGATAAAACTGCAGCGTGTGTGTATCTCTATATATGTCTTTCTCCTTGCGCCTATAAAACAGCGCATAAATACATACCGCATGAACAATATAACTATTCTGTTGGCACGTATTAGCAATATTGATAAAGATATCCACATCGTCTTGCGATAAATGCGTTTCCCTTAGTATTTCTAGATGTGCTATTAACACCGATAATTCAGGTAGTACAAAACTCGTACCACTGCTAGAAACATTAAAAGCATCTTTTATAGTTAATTTAATATTCACTCGCGCACGATGATAAGCCGCTACCCGAGGCAACGATAGCGTAATCGGTAAACTTGATGTTGATTCGCTATGTGTGATACGCGCACCATTATCAGTTGTTCTTGTTTGAGGTTCTTGTTGACTTCCTGGTGAGCTGCTAGCGTTTTCCTCTGTCACAGCAGTATAATGGACTTTACGGTTCAATACATCTTCCAAATATTGAACAACGCTTACTTCTGCGTTTCCTGATGCCGCTACGCTCTCTGGTGTAAATTGGCTAACCATCTGTAAAACCTGCTCACGCTCTAATTCATCAAGTGTTAGTAAACGTTCCAATTGTTTACGAGGAATGTCTTGATAGTCCGTGCAACCCATGTGCTTAAGTGTTTGCTGCAGGTTAACAATCGCCTCATCCGTTGCTACCACATCACGGCGTTGTTGACTATCGGCATCGCATCGTGTACGTAGCTGCGCTAAGCAAGATGCGCCCCAAGGCGATTGTTTCTCCGGTGACTTTTCAATGCGTTTTTTGAATAAATTCAGCCACCTCAACGTTACTGTCTCTTTATGACTTGCTTCTTGAATAGTCTCATCATGCGGAAACTGTTGATACCACGCCGTGGCTAAACAATCGAGACGCTGGCTAGATGCTGTCGCATTTTCAATGGGCTGATAATCATTTATCGCTTGTGGGATGGCACCACACATAAATACAGTAGGCCACTCACAAAAGGCTTTACCTTTCACAATAGTCACCATCCAATCCAAAATAGCATCATATAATTGCTGTTGTTCAGGCACTGTTTTATCGTTTATATCGTTGAAATAGGCAGCCATGCGCTCCTGTATCGCAGATGACAAATCGTCATCGCTTTCATCATCAATCCATCCCAGCAACGTTACCATGCCATACAAGTAACCATAGTCTTCGCTCACTTCTGTCTTGTCGCCTTCCAGCAACTCTAACCGGGCTAAACTATCTTCTGCCTGGTACCAACCTTTCAAAAAATCAATTAAACACGCTTCTTCCCTAGAATCAATGAGATGAGTTTTCGTTTGCTTTATCAACGGTGACATCAGTTGCCGTCCTGCGTTCAAACATTGCCATGTCGATGCGATGGATGAGGTTACCGATAGCCGAGCGCTCTGCACTGTTCCGTACCAGGATGTGGCACAACGGGCTAATTGAAAAACGAATAGTCCACTTGCTTTCATTCGTTTTATTCGCTTAGCTCGTTTGCTCTCGGTTTTTAAAATACCTTCATCAAATAATCGCTCACTAGTTGAAAGCAATGTTTTAACAGCCGTCAACATCGCTTTATCATAGTGTGATAAAGCCACCGTATTTGCTATCTCTGAGGACAATATACAGCCCAGTTTCTGGTAAAAACGGTAGTGTGGCTCACTTTCTTCTGTGATCTTAACTAGCTCATTCACGGCCTCCTTCACTGCAGATAACCACTCTTTAATAGTCGTTCGTTTTTCTTCTGTTATATGCATCACTCCAGCAGCAAGCATCTTTAAAATCAGCAAATGCATCGCATAGACCGCAGGTAACAACAAGGTCGGCTCCGATGCTAACATCGCTTTTATCCGAGAAGATAAGGCCGCTAATAACTGATAGGCATCATCATGCCCAAGTAAGTCATTTGGCACATGATGCACAAATGTTGCTATCGACAAATACATCGTCTCCCAATCGTTGTGCGATGTATCCGCCAAGTTGGCACACAGTTGCTCGGCCAGCTTCTTGATGACCTTGCTATTACCACTCTCTATTAAATCCAATAACGCTTTCGCGTTTTCTTCATTATCATGTGGCAGTTGTACGCTCACTTCACACATCACTGCCACCAGTTTGGTTTTGTAGTTAGGAAACTTTTCAGCTATTTGTTCATCGTGTTGATTGTATTCGGCTAATAAATGTTTAACCGTGGCAAAAGGCGGCACTTCCTTTAATGTGTTTTGTTCCTTGGCCAATTCCTGATAGGTTTTGCTCGTACTGTCACTTAACTCCGCACTTTCTGCGACGTCTTCCCTCTTTGCTGTGTCTGTCATACTTTGTCCCTTTAACTGCTTTATGTACTCTGATTAACAAAAACACTATTCTAAAAAACCAATAACACCTGGTTTTAGATGTAGTAACCCTGTTGTAGACATTACCACTACCAAAAATCCGCCTGCATCATTTATTCTTTATCATAAAACCAGAAAACAACACGAAAAATTGTTGTTATTTTGAATAGCTCCCTTTCTCATCACCTATATACCACTATCAGCTTTTACGGCCAATGTCAATAACTATCGCCTTGTGTCGATCACATGCCAGAGTAAGATCTCACCCCAAAATCATTAATATAAATAAAGGTTTTTAATCAGAAAAAATGCTATACTTACACAAATAAACCTCTTACTTATCAGGAGTAATGACTATGGCCGCTAGTAGTGATGACATAAAAGACAAATTAAAACAGCGTGATTATGAAGAATGGGCGAAAGTCTTATTTGATGAGGCACACCTACCTAAAGTGGGCTTACCAACTCAGTGGGAAAAAACACAAGAGAAACACTGCCTTATTGCATTCAACCCAGAAACAAAAGAAAAAATTGAAATTGACACCAATAAATTGTTTAAACTAAAAAGTGACCCCGTTGGGTTTATTACCTCAACACGCGGTAAAAATCCTATACCAGGCACTGAAACACCAGCGGCTGCGCGTTACCAACGTTACGGTGAGTTGAATAAACATGCTGTTCAAGATGAAACAGGAAAACTCCTAGTGCCTTGTATTGCACATGGAGATTACGTGCAAGTTGAGTCACTGCATACCGACCATATGCAAGCAAAAGAGCAAATTCTAAAGCGACAAATGGCTTTGGTTAATAAACTTAATGATAAAAATGAAAAAGCGTTTGCCAAATTTTTATTAAAACAGCCTGGTATGGATAAGTTTTTTGTTAAGCATGAAGATAAAATTTATGGGACTTTGTTCTTTTACGAGTTATATTTCAATGACATTGATAATGTTTGGTTAATTTGTGGTGCATGCAATCAACATAAAAGCAATGATGAAACATTAGAGTGGTTAAATGAACAATGGCTTTATGGGAAAGAATTTCTTGATTACCTAGGTAATATCGATCCTAATAGCAAAATTTTAAATAAAGTAAAAAATAAAAATGGCTTAGCCGAAGTCGCTATCAAATGGTTTTGGAAACGACATGCCAACTACATATCAACAAAAAAGAATCTCTTAGAAAAAATCGTGGTGCCTATTAATATTTTAAATAAAAAAGTGGATCATCTTATGGGAACAGGACAGCAAAAACGAGCAGAACGTTGGGCTGCTGGCCTTAATATTCAGGTGAAACTAATGGAATCAATAGCAAGCACTTCTTTCCGTATAAGACCTGAAAGTGGTGAGTCTTCCAGTGGCAGTGATAGTGATTCTTATCTTGATACTGCCGTTTTAACTTCTCCTGTAAAAAAAGATGAGATAAACGCTGCTGTAAGTACTGCCGAAAAAAGATTTGGTGGCGATTCCAAAAAACTTTTTTTAAGCTACCTTCAAGAAGAAAAAGATAGAAAAAAATTGACTGTTTCTAGTCAGCCTAAAAAAGATTAGCTTTAAATCTAAAAAAAGACTATAATTAAACGGTTTGATAAATAACGTACGAGGAGAAGCCAATTATGATCAAAGGTCCTGTATTTTTTTCAGACAAAAAGCAAGTAGCAAAAGAAGTTGATGACAGGCTTGAGGAAATTTTAGACAGAGAGTTCCAAAATATAGAAAATGAGCTTCCTGAACTTTTAGCGATAGATAGCTCCGTAACGTTGACACAAGATGAAATAGATCTGTGCCTTAAAAGAGCTAGAAATACTGCAAAAGTAAAATTAATACAACAATACAAAGAAGCCATTAACGAAATACGTCAAGGACGTCCTCTTCCCAGTAACTCTTGATAAAACTGCAAATTAAAGAATTACATTTTTGCCTGATTGTTTTTAGTGCGATTAGTAAGGGAAATTGACAGTTTAATTCCCGAGCAACTTTGTCATGTCACAATAAACTGTAAAGGGAACAATGGCTAGCGAACAATAATCCCTGTATCCTACACACTAGTCGCTCAAATCTGTTAGGAAAGCATATAAAATGAACAAACGCACAGCGTATCAACAAGCAGGTGTCAACATTTCTGCTGGTTATGATTTGGTCAACCGCATTAAGCCCCGTGTGGCAAAAACATACCGGCCAGAAGTGTTAACAGGATTAGGTGGTTTTGGTGGCTGCTTTGAACTCGATCTTAGCCAATACCAAAAACCCGTCTTAGTCTCTGGTACAGACGGTGTTGGCACCAAACTCAAATTAGCTTTTGATCTGCAGCAACATGACTCCGTCGGTATTGACTTAGTGGCTATGTGTGTCAATGACATACTCACTTGCGGCGCAGAACCTTTATATTTTCTTGATTACTTTGCAACAAGCCAACTAGATGTAGATACCGCTAGTCTTGTCATTGAAGGCATTTGTCACGGTTGTCAAATAGCGAATATGGCATTACTCGGTGGGGAAACGGCAGAAATGCCTGGATTTTATCAAGGTAATGACTACGATATTGCTGGTTTTTGTGTCGGCATTGTTGAAAAAAGTAAAATGATAACAGGCGAAACAATTCGTCCTGGCGATGTGCTAATTGGGTTGGCAGCCAGTGGTTTGCATTCAAATGGTTTCTCTTTAGTGCGAAAAATTCTGGATGATGAAAAAATTGATTTAAGTAACACCTTTGATAACAGCACCTTTGCCGACGTACTGCTATCACCAACACGTATTTATGTCCCCAATGTCCTACCACTCTTACAGGAGTTAACCATCAAAGGGATGTCACATATTACCGGCGGGGGGTTAATTGAAAATATCCCGCGCATGTTACCACCCCACGTTAAAGCCATCATCCATCAAAACGCATGGGAACAACCCAGTATTTTTTCTTGGTTAGCAGAAACAGGGCATATCGAGCAAAACGAAATGTACAATACTTTTAACTGTGGCATAGGCTTTGTGTTATGTGTGCCACAAGAGCAAGCAACACAATGTCTGACACTACTAGAAACATCCGATTGCAATGCTTGGGAAATTGGCTTTATCGAGGTGCAAACTGAAACAGCATCAACACTGGAAATTAAGTAAGTCATATGGTTAAACTTTCTCTTGTTGTGCTAGTTTCTGGTAACGGCAGTAACTTACAAGCAATTATTGATGCTATAAAGGACAATAAAATTGAGGCAAGCATCGATGCTGTTATCAGCAATAAAGCTACCGCTTATGGCTTAACACGCGCGCAACAGCATGCCATTCCTACCCACATTATCAGCAATAATGCATCATTATCACGCGAGCAATATGACGATAAATTAATGGCATGTATTAACTCCTATCAACCAAGCTTAATTATTCTTGCAGGCTTCATGCGTATTCTATCAGAGAAATTCGTCAAGCATTATCCATTTGGTTGTATTTTAAATGTACATCCTTCGTTATTACCGAAATACCCTGGATTACATACACATGAACAAATTATTGCAAACCGCGATACACAACACGGTGCAACAGTACATGTGGTCACTGCGGAATTGGATAATGGACCCATTATTTGCCAAGCGAGACTGACTGTAACAAAAAAAGACACTGTTGAGACACTAAAACAACGCGTACATCAATTGGAACACCGACTTTACCCACAAGTTATTCAATGGTTTGCTAAAAAAACGATAAAAATACATAAAAACCAAATTTTTTATCGTGATCAGGTGTTAACAAAACAAGGATTACTGCTGAATGAACAATAATTGTGCTTTTTTTACCTAAGTCCTGAATAAATTTAAATTTTTTTCGTTTTTTCGTGCGAAACCTGAAATCTGCTGCTACTATTATTTTAATAGAATTTTCATTTAAAAGCATAGAGTTGCTAATTTAAAGAGTTATATTTATACAAGAAAGGGGGCAGCCTTTTACGCTGAAATCACTATGATTAAATCAAAATTGATAGAAAAAATCACCGAAAGGTTTGCACACCTTCCAGAAAAATCAATATTGGAGGCAACTAATCTCATTCTTGAAACAATGAGTAAAACATTATCAAGTGGAGAACGTATTGAAATTCGTGGTTTTGGCAGTTTTTCATTACACTATCGTCCACCACGAAATGCGCACAACCCCAAAACAGGTGAAAAAGTTGTTACTGAAGCGAAATACACTCCTCATTTTAAACCCGGAAAAGAATTAAAAGAATTGGTGAATAACAGCCAACAAATAAACAATTGAGTATCATTCCTGATTTATCGTATAAGAAGCGATAATTGCGAAGAAAAATAATGACCACAGTGTTTATAATCCAGTGACAATTGGTAAGGAATGGTTGCTAATAACGGTGCCGTTATTCTATCCTTAAGCGTTTGTATATTATCATGGTAAGCCTGCATATCCGGATCAATTTGGTTAGCAATCCAGCCGGCTAATGGCACGTCACGCGACTGTATATCCTTCACTGTTAATAACGTGTGATTTAAACAGCCTAACGTTATTCCTACAACCACAATAACCGGGATCTGTAATGCTTCAACATAATCGGCTAACAATTCGTGCTCATTCAATGGAACAGCCCAGCCACCAGCACCTTCTAGCAGCAATACATCCTCTGGTTGATTTAAAAATAAGGTAGTTTTTTCCAGTAATGCCGCAACATTTAACGTGACGCCTTCTTTTTCTGCTGCAATATTGGGAGAAATAGGTGATTTCAATGAAAATGGATTCATAATTTCCATTGGTAGAGTCGCTGTCATTGCTGTCGATAATGCAACGACATCTTCTACCATGCCGCCTGATTCTGTTTCAATAACACCGGCTGAAACAGGTTTCATCGCAGCTGTTGTGAGGCCCCATGCTGAAATGGTTTGTAACATGGCACAAGTGACAAACGTTTTGCCCACGCCAGTATTTGTGCCTGTAATAAAAAACACCGGTTTTTTTATGTTCTTTTTTTTATCATTCATCTTGAAGTCTATGCCTATGCTGATCTCAAAAAAGGTATTATACCTGACTTTCCAACACATTGACCGGAGAGTAATACCTGTATTCAATTAGCTAATTTGAACATGTTTATTTATCCATGTTAAACCTTGTATCTTATTTCAACACACTCTAAATTTAATTTTCTCATTGACAGATAAAGTTTAAAAAATGTATAGTTATAGCGGTAAATCAGTAACAGAGGTGGAAATGGATTCTGTCAATATCGTATTTATTGGAAACTCTCAATCTGGGAAAACGACATTAATCAATCTTTTGACTTATGAAGAAATAGCTGAGGACTACCAAGAAACAACTCACATCACCTCTCATAAATTAACGTTGCATAAAGAGAAGCAAATCGTTCCCGCCATCATTTGGGATACCCCGGGAAAACAAGCACTTATTCCTGTTATATCCAAATGTCTAATCAATGCCGACGCCATCCTCTTTGTCCTCGATGTAACACGTAATACAGTTGATGATTTAAACCTCTTTAAAAAAATACTCGACGATAACCAAACAGAAAAAACAAAGAGTTATGCAAAATTTATTATTACAAACAAACCCATTGATAGGGAGCAACTGTTTAATTTCAACAGATCACGAGAAGTTGCCGAAGCGTTAGGCTGGATGCCAGAAGAGTGCAAATTTTTAAATACGAATCCATATAACGGCCGACTATTCGAGTTAACATTAAAACCTTCCGGTATTGAAAATTCTGTTTATAAAGGCAGTATTCAAGAAGACTTACCGACGATACTTTATAATCAATTGTATGAAAAAAATTTACTCATCGATACATCGAAATTGATAGCTTCACAACAAGCAAAAATAAGGCTAATGAAAGAGCGAAAGAAACAAAGAAAATACCGAAAAGATGAGTTTATTGGTGGGGTATCAGGAGCTACAATAGGAATGACCGCTGGCCTTTGCTTTGTCGCTTATGGTATCTATAGCATCTTACTCTTACCGGTACATCCTTTGGGCCTAGGATTAATTACTTTTGGCGCAATTGCCACTGCTGTTTGTGCAACAATTCTATTCTTTTTAGTCAGAAAAGAAAAAATCGCTAAAAAGAATGAGTGCCTATTCACAGTGGATCCTGAAGTTGATTCAGCTACAGGCGATATATCGATATTCACTGAAACCACTAACCAAAACATAGAAGAAAATACAAGCCCTTTGTTATCGAGCAGATTTAGCTAAAACCTGGTTTCCTATTATTATAGAGCACTGTTATTAAGGCCGCATCGTTTTATTTCTTGGTATGCTTCTAATAAGTCATCTTTCTTTTTATTCGCACTCATGCTTGGACGCAAGCCAGCCATTTTGGTAAACAATTGACTATACTGCTTTTGATACGCTTCAACTTGCTGACAGTACGCTTCTACCTGCTGTTCTACTCGTTGTTGTCGACATTGTAAGTCTTCCACTTTATTTTGGAATGTTTGTATAAGCTGCTTATGTTGTTGCTTTAACTCATCACATTCAACATCATGCTTCAGCCATGCTTTTTCTGCCGCAGCAAATACTGCATGTTCGCGCAGACAATTAATATGCTTATGGATCTCTTCATGTGTTATGACTTTCAACTGTTCTATGTCAATACCTAATTCTTCACGGCATGCTGGATAGCGAGACAATGCAGCCAATAAATTCACCATACGGATAATATGACCATGATGAATTGCCTCACCATGTTTTTCACGCTGGGCTAAAACTAATTTATCCAAATCAATAGATACAAACTCTTCGGCAATTTTACTCATTGGATTAAGTAAGCCGTGATCTTGCTCTCGTATTTCGTAACCACAATCCGATAAAGCGGTAAGCATATGCTTGCCAGTATCAATAGCCTTTTGGTTTAACGCAACATGATATGCGTGTTCAGTTCTTTGCATTTGTTGATTCAATGTTATACTTTCTTGCGCAATGATCCTCATTTCACTCATACAATCTGTTAGTGCAGCATGCATTTCTCTCAGGCCATGCAAAATATGTTTTAATTCTGAGTCAATATCAATGGGTAACTTTAATAACGCCGGATCCAGATAGTGCTGATGGTATTTTTGACGACGACGCAAATAAGCATGAATTTTTCGCATCATCTGTTTACGCCATGCTTTTTTACGCAATAATTTCTGCATTGTTTTTTCGGACATCAACGCTAATTGCTGATAAGCTTGGCCCGCCTGCACAACACGCTTAACTAAAGAGTTTGGCATATTCAGCGCAAGACACATTTTTAAATGAGTGACAGGAGAGTGACCAAAATCGGCTAAATAATGGTGATACTGCTGTAATACAGAGACAGCGTCCATCTGCAATTGTGAATGCGCGTAGCTAGATGGTCTCATCGTACTCATTAGGTTATCCTTTTTTAAATCGTTATCGTCTAATCACACACAGAGATTAATTTTACAGAAATTACCTTAAGGAAACCTTATTTACAATAAGTAAACGTCGCTTTTGAAACCTCGCAAGCAAACACTATACTCGCTTAGAAGGTCAACAATAGAGGGAACCGCTATAAATCTAACTATCTTCTGCCACTTTCGGTAAAGTGACACCCGTTTGCCCCTGATATTTACCTTTTCTATCTTTGTAGGATACCGCACAATCTTCATCAGATTGTAAGAAAACAATTTGCGCCACACCCTCATTTGCATAAATTTTTGCCGGCAACGGGGTAGTATTAGAAAATTCTAAGGTAACATGTCCTTCCCACTCTGGTTCTAACGGAGTCACATTGACAATAATACCACAACGCGCATACGTTGACTTACCCAAACAAATGGTTAATACATTACGCGGTATGCGAAAATACTCAATTGTACGCGCCAAAGCAAAAGAGTTTGGTGGAATAATACAAACGTCTGATTGAATATCAACAAAACTATTACTATCGAAGGCTTTCGGATCAACCACAGCAGAATTAATATTTGTGAAGATTTTAAATTCATCAGCACAACGCACATCATAACCATAGCTTGATGTGCCATAGGAAATAATCCGCCCTGCGTCTGTCTCTCTCACTTGTGATTCTTCAAAGGGGTTAATCATATCACGTTTTTTCGCCATATAGGCAATCCACTTATCAGGCTTTATTGACATTGCTTTACTTCTCCCACTGCTAACTTTTTTCAATGACGATGTTAGGAAATTTACTCGACTCATCACACGCTTGCAAGGAAAGTTTCGCACTTACGTGGCGAGCGATGGTATAAAATTGCTGCGCGATGGTAGAATCCGCAGCAGCGACCACGGTTGGTTTACCCTGATCGGTTTGCTCATGCAATTGTTTGTCTAATGGAATAGCACCCAATAACGGCAATGAAAATTCTTTGGCAATTTTATCACCGCCGCCATGGCCAAAAATAGCTTCTACATGACCACAAGATTGACATATTGAATAGCTCATATTCTCCACAACACCTAACACAGGAATTGATACTTTCTTAAACATGTTTATCGCTCGACGCACATCGAGTAATGCTAAGTCCTGTGGTGTTGTTACAACAACTGCAGCACTGACTGGAATTTTTTGAGCCAATGTTAATTGCACATCGCCGGTCCCTGGCGGTAAATCAATCACTAAATAATCCAATGCCGGCCAAGCCGTATCGCGCAATAATTGTTGCAATGCGGTACTTATCATAGGTCCACGCCATACCACTGCATTATCTTGCGCAATTAAATATCCTATGGACATTGTGTAAATACCATGACGCTCAATTGGTTTCATTTTACCATCAATCGCATCAGGACGTTGATAGCAACCTAGCATTTGTGGTTGACTAGGACCATAAATATCCGCATCTAATAACCCAACTCGCCCACCTTCCTTAGCCAATGCCAATGCCAAATTCACAGCAACGGTTGATTTTCCTACGCCCCCTTTACCCGACGCTACCGCAATAATATTTTTTATCTGACGTATACTTGCAACACCGGATTGCACTTGATGCGCAGCAACGTTTGTCTCACAATGTATTTCCAATTTTTTTCCACATAAATTATCACTCAAATGCGCTTGTAGCGCTTGTATCAAATCATCTTGATATTGTTGAATAGGGAAACCAAATTGCAATGTTAACTGCACACTTTCAGCGCTATCTGTTATATTTTTAACCGTCTTAGCACTGACCAAATCAGTATCAAGAAAAGGATCGTGAAATTCTGCTAATTTATCACGTATTTTTTGCATAATTTTTGCCTCGCGATGCTAATGTGGCCATGCTAGCATAAATACAGCAAAAAGTGCTGAAAATTTTAACTTTTTTCGGTATGATTCATAACATTTACAGCCAGGATTTAATAGATTATGACCACAGCAGCAAAACTATTGGTGACTTACGCATTACCTTACGCGAATGGATCCATTCATTTGGGACATTTAGTTGGATTTATACAAACTGATATTTGGGCAAGATTTCAAAAGCTGCGTGGCCGTGAATGCCACTTTGTCTGCGGTGATGATGCACATGGCACCCCTGTTATGATCAAAGCAGATAAAGAAGGTATATCTCCTGAACAATTTTCAGAAAAAATGTATCAAGAACATAAAACGGATTTAAGCAATTTTCACATTGACTTCGATAATTTCCACACAACCCACTCGGATGAAAATCATGAATTAGCCACATTAATTTATCAACGTTTAGCAAAACGCGGTGATATAGAGCGCCGCACGATTGAACACGCATTCGATCCTGAAAAAAAAATGTTTTTACCGGATCGTTATGTCAAAGGTGAATGCCCTCGCTGTGGTGCCATCGATCAATATGGTGACAATTGTGAAGTCTGTGGTGCAACATATAGCCCAATGGAATTGTTAAACCCTAAGTCCATTCTATCCGGCGCAACACCTGAATTAAGGAAAACTGACCACTTCTTTTTTAAATTGCAAGATTATACCGATATGTTAAAGAATTGGACGCATGCAGGTCATTTACAAAAAGAAGTGGCTAATAAGTTAAATGAATGGTTTGAGCAAGGATTACGATCCTGGGACATTACCCGCGACGCCCCTTATTTTGGCTTTAAAATTCCAGGAACCGAAGATAAATATTTTTATGTTTGGTTAGACGCCCCTGTGGGCTACATGGCCAGTTTTAAAAATTACTGCGACAATAACCCGCTGATAGAATTTGAAGATTACTGGGGTAAAGACAGCCCAAATGAACTGTATCATTTTATTGGTAAAGATATTATCTACTTTCACTCATTATTTTGGCCTGCCATATTGCATGGCTCATCCTTTCGCACACCTACCGGCATTTATGCACATGGTTTTCTAACAATTAATGGTGAAAAAATGTCAAAATCCCGGGGAACATTTATTAGCGGGAAAACCTTTCTAGAACACTTGCCAGCTGAATATTTACGCTATTATTTTGCTGCCAAGTTAAATAGCCACTTAGATGATATTGATTTTAATTTTGAAGATTTCAAACTTCGCGTTAATGCGGATTTAATCGGGAAAGTGATCAATATCGCCTCTCGTTGCGCGCGCTTTATCAACAAACATTTTGATAACCAATGTGCAAAAAACTGTCTAGATGAGCTATTGCATAAACTGGCACTCGATACGAATACGATCGTTGCAGACTATTTTGAGAATCGCGAATATGCCCGCGCAGTACGAGTCATCATGGATTTAGCAGACAAAGTTAATAAATTCATTGATAAAGAAAAACCGTGGGTCTTAATCAAACAAGAAGAGCAAGCCGATCGAGTACAAGCTATTTGTACAATGGGTTTGGAGCTATTTCGCATTATCATGCTGTATTTAAAGCCAATACTGCCGCAGTTAGCTGAAAAAGTAGAAGATTTCTTACAGATCCCGCCTTTATCTTGGCAACGATTAAACAATTCCTTGTTTGGCGAAACTATTGGCACATTTAAACCTTTATTACAACGCATTGAGCAACAACAAATCGAACAGCTACAAAAGTAGGTACGATATTTATGCAAAAAAAACTGGATATCTTAGTAACCGCTATTGACAATTGTCTACCTCAAACCCAGTGCCGTGAATGCAGTTATGAGGCCTGCTTACCTTACGCTGAAGCGGTAGCGAAAGGTGAAACAACCATTGATCGCTGCGCCCCTGGTGGCATGGAAACGCTAGAAGATATTGCTGCATTGATGTCGATAGATCCTGCTCCTTATCGCCAACAGGTCATTGACAATACTCGTCCTTTCAACGTTGTTGTTATTAATGAAGCACTCTGTATTGGTTGCACTAAATGTATTAAAGCTTGTCCAGTGGATGCTATCGTCGGGGCAAGTAAAATGATGCATACCGTCATAGCTGATGAATGTACTGGCTGTCAATTATGTATAGAGCCCTGTCCTATGGATTGTATTAATATCAAAGCGATCGCAGAACCTTCAGCAATCGAGCAAAAAGCCCAAGCTGCTCAAGCCCGCAAACGTTACACACAACGCAACCTGCGTTTACAACGATTAAAGCAACAACGTCATGAAAAATACATTGCTGCTAAACAAGCTCACCAAGAAAATGAAAAAAAAGCTAAAATCATTCGCGCACGACAAGACTATATCAAGCAAGCCATCAATCGAGTCAAACAAAAGCACAAACAAGGATTGTCAGATGAATAAAAAGCAAATTCAAAATTTTTTTCAACGTTTAAAAAAAGAAAAGCCCGCACCAACAACGGAGTTAATATACAAAACCCCGTTCGAATTATTAATTGCTGTTATCCTCTCTGCCCAAGCAACCGATATCAGCGTGAATAAAGCAACGCAAAAATTGTATAAAATTGCTAATACTCCAAAAAAAATATTAAATTTAGGCGAAGATAAATTAAAAGATTATATTAAAACGATTGGATTATATAATACCAAAGCAGCCAATATTATAAAAACATGTGAAATATTACTACAGCAACACGGAGGACAAGTTCCCTCTGAGCGCAAAAGTTTGCAAGCCTTACCTGGCGTAGGCCGCAAAACGGCTAATGTCATTTTAAACACCGCTTTTGGTGAACCAACTATCGCTGTAGATACTCATATTTTTCGCGTTTCCAACCGCACCCAATTAGCTCCGGGTAAAAATGTCAATGAAGTTGAAGAAAAATTATTACACATTGTGCCTGAAGATTTTAAAAAAGATGCTCACCATTGGCTAATTTTACATGGACGCTATACGTGCACCGCACGCAAACCCGACTGCCCCCACTGCATAGTCAATGATCTCTGCCCTTTTCTCGATAAAACGGAGACGAGATAATATGCTATACGGCAATGATTATGTGACATTTCGACAATTTTTTCATGATGCATGGGCCAAAGTAAAGAACAACCAACCCTTAGAGCCGATGGAATCCCTCGCTGCAACCATTATTCACAATCATCCTGAATTTCACAATTTTTTTGCAACAATGGATTCACTCAATGACATTATAACACCAGAAAGTGGTAAAATTAATCCCTATTTACATATTGCACAACACTTAACTATCATAGAACAAATTAATAGCAACACACCTGCTGGCATACAAGCTATCTACCAAATATTAATCAAAAAAGGAAAAAATGAACACGAAGCACAACATCTGATGATGTCTGTACTGGCTGAATGGTTAGAGGATATTAAAAATGGTAGAAAAGATTTAAATGAGCAGGATTATATGAATACGTTACGACAATTATCAAAGTCGATTATCTAGCTATTCAAACTGATAATCTAATATCAGCAATAGACGTACCCTCTGTGTCAACAGCACCATTTCCTTACGATACAATACACCGGCAATTTTAGTTGGTATTTGACATAATATTTATCATCCTAAAATACTAGATGTTAATACAACTTTAGGTAAGCGTCTGACAAAATACCTCATTGCATAACCCGACCCATATTGCTGTGGCTTGTTTGATTACTGCGATTTTCAGTATGTTGTGAGGAAAAAGAACTCATTGCTGATTTAGAAAATAAATTCAACTTAGAAAGAGTGCTGACTCCTGACTTCCGCGTCCGCACTACAGTCCTATCCCCACTGGCAGGGTGCAAGCTGCTGTTTGATGTTAAAGATGCTGTAAATAATTTTGGCATCCTCAGTCATTTTTGATGGCAAACGATACTGTTGATTATCAGAGGTATCCTTTAAAATACTTGCCTGTACCTGACAAAGCGCATCCGTAATACGTTGAACACTCATTGGTTGTCCAGCTTGTGTTAGTTTGAGCTGAACGTGCCTTATCAGCGCAAAGACCATATAGCAAAGCAGAATATGTGTTTCAATACGCTTGGGTGTATAGTGGTAAATTGGCCGCATTTTTAAGTTGTGCTTATTGATCCGAAAGGATTCTTCAATTACCCATAATCGCCGATAGGTTTGATAAATGCGATGGTCAATATCGACTTTATTGGTAATAACACCGTGTAGTCCATCCCATTGTGCATCATAGTCAATTTTTTCCTGATCAATATACGCACTTGCTTTTCCTGCTATATCGACATATTTAAGATACCCGTTATTATTCACTAAGCGTTTCACCTGTTTACACGTACTTAATTTTTTTTCAAGCTTTTTAATCAGTCGCTCTCTATCTTTGGCATCTTTTGCCGCTCGTTTTGCACTATAAGAAACAACCAGCCGACGTTCACCAAGCGAGACGACTCGGTAAGCTGTCATGTCATCATCACTCTCTAGCGTGTGATAACCCGCTCTATCCAACACCTGAGCCTGAACCTCTCTGGACAACTTTCTCAGTGGGTAAGCAACCACATAGTGAAACCCAGCTGATTCCAGCGCAGACAAATTATCCGATGTCATCATGGCGCGATCGCCAACAACGGTGACTGAATCTATCGGTAGGTACTCTCGCCAATGATGAATTGATTCAATTAATGTCTTACATTCTGCCGTATTCCCCCGGAATAAGCGATAACCCACCGGTAAGCCTTCCGCCGTCGTCGCTAATGCCAATACGACCTGGGTTGTATTAAATTTAAAATCCTTGCTATAGCCAAAGGCACGCAACGTATCTTCTGATACCGTCTCAAAGGATAATGTCGTCACGTCGAATAAGACCACATTCACCTTACCATCAAGCGCTAACGACGTACCAGAAAACACGCGTTTTTCTACCTCAACTCGCCGCTCAAGTAACTTATCCATCATCCGATAAATTCTATCCACCGGTAAATCAATATCAAACGCCGTCTTCGACAACACACTCAAGCGCCGTTTGCTGCCCGGCTCCAGTAGCCGTGAAAAAATCACCTGGCGTAAGGTCTCTTGTTCTCGGCCTGTGAATACGGTTGAAAAACCAAGCTGCTCATAAAATGGTCCAAATACATCCATCATGCCCACATTAATACGGGCACATTCCGTCAAATTCTGCAGTAAAACAGGTTGTCTCATGGCTTGTCTCTGCATTGATGCGCTATCAGTCAGACACCGCTGGCGATAGTGTGCTATCCAAAACGTTGCTTGTTCCATCCACACCGCTAATTGCTCTGGATCAGCGCTATGCCCGAAGGTTTTGATAGTGAATTGCTTCACTTTACCATCAATTCTGACGTTATGGCAAACCAATACCGAGCAACGCCGTGTACCACTATTGCGCTTTATACGAGCAAACATCCACCCTCCACATTGATTTATTTTCCAGCAAAGAAATGATAACATCACGCACTACAATAATAAATACCAATTTATTGATTAATAAATATTTATTTTAATTTAGGGAAATATGATGCTGAAGTCAGGAAAAAAGGAAAAAATGAACACGAAGCACAACATCTGATGATGTCTGTACTGGCTGAATGGTTAGAGGATATTAAAAATGGTAGAAAAGATTTAAATGAGCAGGATTATATGAATACGTTACGACAATTATCAAAGTCGATTATCTAGCTATTCAAACTGATAATCTAATATCAGCAATAGACGTACCCTCTGTGTCAACAGCACCATTTCCTTACGATACAATACACCGGCAATTTTAGTTGGTATTTGACATAATATTTATCATCCTAAAATACTAGATGTTAATACAACTTTAGGTAAGCGTCTGACAAAATACCTCATTGCATAACCCGACCCATATTGCTGTGGCTTGTTTGATTACTGCGATTTTCAGTATGTTGTGAGGAAAAAGAACTCATTGCTGATTTAGAAAATAAATTCAACTTAGAAAGAGTGCTGACTGAATCGTTAATATTTATTCGGTAAGCTTGCAGATCTTTCTGGATTTGTTGGATAAGCGGTGGCGGTAATATTAATTTTTCTGTTTGTCCTGCTTGCGCCACCAGCACAGTGCCGGCTTGCTCATACACTAATACACGATGTTTTACTAATTGCTTCCTAATATACTGGCGACCCTTATCATGGGCTTTCTTATACAAAGGCAATAGTAAGTGCACTGAGATATCGGCGCGCTGTGATAGGTCATCCCAATCACTGTCTTTGACAAATAAGCTGTCTAGAAAGGCTTGGATTTTATTTGGCCACTTGGGCAATAGTTGAATTGCGCTTCTCGCCAACTCGCCGCGAACATAATCACTTACCGTCTTGTCCCGAAGGAACGCCAATACCACATCCACAAATCCTGGGGTTGGTGACAAATACTCAGCGGCGCTGCTCGCCAGCTTTCTGCGAACATAATAATCTACCGTCTCATCCCGAAGGAACGCCCATACCGCACCCACAAATCCTGGGGTTGGTGACAAATACTCAACGGCGCTGCTCGCCAGATCGACGCGAACAGAATTACTTACCGTCTCATCCCGAAGAAACGCCCATACCACATCCACCAATTCTGGGGTTTGTAACAAATGTGCAAAGGCCCTTCCCGCCAACTCGCGGCGAACAGACTTACTTACCTTCTCGTCCCGAAGGAACGCCAATACCGCATAAACCAATTCTGGGGTCTGTGACAAATGCGCAACCGCGCTTATCGCCAGCTTGCCGCGAACATAATAATCTACCGTCTCATCCCGAAGGAACCTCCGTACCGCATTCACAAATTTTGGGATTCGTGACAAATGCGCAACAGCGCTGCTCGCCAGCTCGGCGCGAGCATAAACCGCTTTATCCCGAAGGAACGCCCATACTACATCCACCAATTCTGGGGTTGATGAAAAATGCGCAGCCGCGTTTCTCGCTAGCTTACCGCGAACATACTCATGTACCGTCTTATCCCGAAGGAACGCCCATACCGTATCCACCAATTCTGGAGTTGGTGACAAATGTGCAACGGCACTGTTTGCCAACGCGATGCGAGCAGAATCACTTACCGTCTCATCTCGAAAGAACACCAATACCGCATCTACCAATTCTGGGGTTTGTGACAAATGCTCAACCGCGCTTATCGCCAGATCGACACGAACATAATCATTTACCGTCTCATCCCGAAGGAACGCCCATACCGTATCCATAAATCCTGGGGTTGGTGACAAATGCGAAACGGCGCTGCTCGCCAGCTTGCCGCGAACAGAACCACTTACCTTCTCATCCCGAAGGAACGCCCATACCGCATCCACACATTCTGGGGTTGGTGACAAATGCGTAACAGCGCTTATCGCCAGCTCGCCGCGAACATACTTATTTATCGTCTCATCCCGAAGGAACACCCATACCGCATCCACAAATTCTGGGGTTTGTGGCAAATGCGCAACGGCGCTGCTCGCCAGCTCGCCGCGAACAGAACCACTTACCTTCTCATCCCGAAGGAACGCCCATACCGCATCCACACATTCTGGGGTTGGTGACAAATGCGAAACAGCACTTTCCGCCAGCTTGCCGCGAATAGAATCCCTTACCATCTCATCCCGAAGGAACGCCCATACCGCATCCACACATTCTGGGATTTGTGAGAAATGCGCAACGGCCCTTATCGCCAGCTTGCCGCGAACATACTTATTTATCGTCTCATCCCGAAGGAACACCCATACCGCATCCACAAATTCTGGGATTTGTGAGAAATGCGAAACGGCCCTTATCGCCAGCTTGACACGAACATATTCACTTAGCTTCTCATTCTGAAGAAACGCCAATACCTCACCCACAAATTCTGTGATTTGTGAGAAATGCGAAACGGCGCTGCTCGCCAGCTTGCCGCGAACAGAACCACTTACCTTCTCATCCCGAAGGAACAGGCATACCGCATCCACACATTCTGGGGTTGGTGACAAATGCGCAATCACGCTTTCCGCCAGCTTGCCGCGAATAGAATCCCTTACCTTCTCATCCCGAAGGAACGCCCATACCGCATCCACACATTCTGGGGTTGGTGACAAACGCGCAATCACGCTTTCCGCCAGCTTGCCGCGAACATAATTACTTACCGTCTCATCTTGAAATAACGCCCATACCGCATCCACACATTCTGGGGTTGGTGACAAATGCGAAACAGCGCTGCTCGCCAGCGCACCGCGAACATAATCACTTACTGTCTTATCCCGAAGGAGCGCCCATACCGCATCCACAAGTTCTGGAGTTGGTGACAAATGTGCAACGGCACTGCTCGCCAGCTTCTCGCGAACATAATCACTTACCGTCTCATCCCGAAGGAACGCCCATACCGTATCCATAAATCCTGGGGTTTGTGACAAATGCGAAACCGCGCTGCTCGCTAACTTGCCGCGAACAGAATCATTTACCGTTTCATCCTGAAATAACGCCAATACCGTATCGGCATTCAAGCGAATGAGCTTAGGATACACAGATAAGGTATCTATTATGGTCCACTGCCATTCTTGTGGCAGCTCGTTAAACCGCTTTATACATTGTTTAGCTGCCCACAACAAGGTTTGCTGTTGTAAGCCTAGTGCCTTTGTGTCGGTACTAAAGGGCAAACTTGACTCCAAACAACGCATCAGCAAACCAAACTCAACAATACCAACCCAGTCTTTAGGGCCGGCTACTAAAATCGACAGAAAATCATTTAATGCTGTCGGATATCGACTCAACAACCCAGCTACCGATGGCCATACTAAGGTGAAGTTGGGATGATATTTATACCTATGAATCACTTGCGTTAAGTGTGCTCTTTTCTCCTCTGCGCCTTCTCTCAACGTCACTGCCATCACGTTTGCTGCTAAAAATTCTTGAAACGATAAATGGAGAAATTCATACCTCTGGTGTGCTCTTATTGCACGCCCGACTTGCTTCAATAAGCCTAATGCTTTCAACGCTGGCACATTGAGTTGTTTTAACCGATTCGCTGATAATAATGTGGGGCTTTCATCACTGCCTTGAATACCTTTTAACCAACTGATGGGCAATTGCGCGCTATCCTGCCGTAACCCTTCAAAGGCCCAACACCCTAAGGTGTCCAATAAACAACGGATACTGGGGACTTCTAATACCAGCTCATCATCTAATAACTTATTTTCATCCAATTCACCTATTTTGGCCAGATAGCGCCGGCACACATTCACCATCAGCGACTCATACAAATTACTCACCGACATCTCACCCAGCAGTACCGGCTTATCCTGTTGACAGGTGGTTTCCCACCAGATTTTAAGTAAATACGCATTAATCGGGATATGCACTATCGCCCAAAGGTCTGGATTCTGTTTTATGTCTTTAATAAAATTAGTTGTACGCTCAGTCGCTCCCAAATGTTTCTTAAAAAACGTAGGCACATCCTCATCGGAAAAGCCTTGGATTTCCACCAACCCGTCATGGCTTAGCCATTGCTGTAAATTGCCTATCGCATAAGGCCTTGTCGTCACCAATTTCTTAAACGGCAAGCGGAACAGTTGACCAAGCAAGCTGCGCCAATAATCCGTTTCAGGTACCGGTAACTCGTCCAATCCATCCAATAACAAGAGGCATTTGTTCGGTTTCTCTTGCAGCTTTGATAATAATTCCCGCGCACCACTCTCCGGTAGGCTCAAATCTTTCCAACAGGCACGGTAGACTAAGTGAGCAATACCCCAATATTGATTATCTGGCATCAAATTCCCAGGAAGTAACTCTCGACACTGGACAATGAGTACCGTCTCAAAACCTGACCACAACCCTTCTTTGCCCGCGCCTTGTTTGAAAAGTCCCCATTGATAAGCAATATAATCCACCAATGTGGTCTTCCCAACGCCCGCAGCACCGGACACCACAACCGTATCGATAGATGGCGGTGACTTACCATTGGCATCTTGATAGGCTGAGGGTTGAAACAAATCATTCTGTGCAATAGCTTCTTTTTTACCAGCCAGTCTATCGCGCGCTCGTAACGGTTTGTGAGAGCGCTTATCGTCATTGCTTTGCGTTACTTCATTTGTCTCATCAGTTTTCACCACCACCTGGAGATTCACAAAATAATCCGCTAGTGAAAAGTAATCCGTATCAAATAAGCGCTTGTTCACAAATGACGGCTGGGTATAATACGTCACACACTCTGCCTGCCAGCGTTGCAACAAACACTGCGGCACCTGCGCCCATGCCTGCTCAAAAACCTCTTGCATCGCTTGACAATCTGACACCGCATCACGCACCGTCTGGCCTTGACAGTTTCTCACAGTTTCATCCGCCCCGTGCTGCAGCAATGCGATAAACACCTGTCGATAATCGTCCGCACTGCGCCCCTGCCCCAGTTGCCGTCCTCGGGCAGCAAGCTGCAAGGGAGTACTCTGCATCCCATCCAACGCATTCACCTCGCCCTGGGGTGCCAAACGCTGCACAATAGCCGCATTGCCAAACTCCGCCGCTAAATGCAAACACGTTTTCCCGTCCTCTCCCGCGCTGAGCACTGCCGTTGTCTTTGCCTGTAGCTCAGTAAAAATACCCAGTGGTGTATAACAAGCCGCAAGCTGCAGCGGAAAATAACCTGCAAGGTTGCGCTGATTGACTGCCGATGGAAAACATCTGAGTATGTCTTCATAACAGCTCCACTCATGGCAACCCGATGCACATAATGCGTGCAGTACCGTATCACCTGCTGCATTGAGTGGACCCACCACTTCCGTTACTGGCTTGGCAGTTTCCAATAAGCGCGCTATCACCTTGCTGAATCCTTGCTGGCAAGCTAAATGTAAACACGTGTTGCCAGCACCATCGCAACCCGCTGTCGTTGCCCCATGAGCCAGCAATTGTCCACATAGCGCATCATCCCTGGATTGTATCGCCAGCATTAATGGGGTCTTACCCCGGTAACGTGCCTGTAACTGCCACCGGTGTTGTTCTTGGTCAAGCAAATAATCAATCAAATGAGGAGCCGGATACGTCACAATAAAATAATGTAACCATGCCTCCCCTTCAACATTGTTAGGTTTTTGCATGCAGCGCAGCCCTGCATCTGTCGCAAAACCGGTGTCCGCCAATGTATTCAGCAACCGCTCTATACAAGGAACCAGCGTTGGCGGACAAGGAGATTGGTCTTGTAAATGGACACAATACGCCGCCGCATAGCAATACAGCGCCTGCTCCGATGTCCCTGACGCATTAAATCGCTCCGCAAGCTGCATTAATTCCAACGACAACCCTTGACGACTTGACCTCAGTAACGCTGCTAGCTTATCTAATAACGTATCAATCGGAAATTGTGGATCAACTGATAAATGACCAAAAATGAAAATAGTCGAATTATCAACCTGGCTATAACTCGCGAAGGGATTCGGTGCAGCAGCTGCTGCGCCAGCACCGCGTGAAACCGTGTCACTGCGGTGCACTACTAGCGGCTGAGTTTCCATTGTGCTAGCTGCAAGCACTGCTGTCTCTGCCTGGCCAGATAAAATTTCAACATCGACTTCATGTGGCGATATGATCGGCGCGACAGTCGCTTCAATGACTCCAGCTGCAATTAACTCACCGATATGCCATTTATCCATTTGCGATTCCCACTGCTCAAACAGGCGATGCTCAGTCGCCATATCACTCAAAAGCCCCAAGTGCTCTCGCAACATCGCCATTTTGACCCGCTTAGCCTCATCAATATCCCCTTTATGCGCAATAATTTTGCCACGGGCCGCTGCCATGATACCAGCAAACGTAAGCTTCGCTGGACAAGCAGGATCGCTGCACGTCGGTAGCCGCCTAATCGCAGAAGTAAGCTCCTCACCCAGCGCAGCAATCACTTCACGGCCCCAATAAGAAAGCTGCTTTGTACTGCCATCTTTAACAAATTCCTGCATACACTGAAGAAATCCCCCTTTTTCCTCCGCTGGCAGTGTTGGATAACTCCTTAATAACCGATACAACGCTTCATCATCGGGGTAACGTTGACGCCAGCCTTGCAATGCAATATTCGTTGGTGAATCAATCGTGATAACTCGTGGTTCATCCGCTATCGTCTGCGTGACTTCACTCATCTTAAGCAACTTACGATCGGCCAGTGTGATTAGTGTGTTGATAAGCTCTGTCTGTAACGTACTGAGTTGCGGTTGTAAAGACAACAAATATTGCGCTGCAGTTAAACGCACCAATTGATGACTGGCCTCTGGCTGGTTTATTGACTGTTGGTAATAGTTGATTAATAACTGCACTGTCTTTTTCTGCAAGGTCGCTTTTGTCGCCGGCATCTCTATCCCTTGGGTGGGCATATCATAAACTGCCATTAATGTGCGCATGACTCCCACTTGGGCATTGCTATTTTTCAGCCATAACCGGCTTTTATCATTATCTTCAATTGGCAGTCTCAGGGACATCAACGCATTGTCCCACAATGGGTATTGCGGTAATACCTCGTCGATAAAGTGTACCTGCCATTTTTTTAACGCAGTAAAATAGGGCTGGTTGCAATGGCAGTAACGGTAGATTGTTCCATCGTGTCGCCACAAATGTTGTAATAATCCCACCGCTGCATTTATCGCACTACCGATGGAAGCATCTGGGTCACTCACTGCTCCTATAACAGCGCCACCAATACCCGCAGCCTGTAGCAACAAGGTACCAGTGATTCTGGCATAGCGCGCACGTTGTTGCCACGGCATTTCCTCCGTGGTAAAGCGCGCTAAGCTATCTAACGCATACTCAATCGTCGCATGGATATCCGTCCACTGAAGCTGATCTAACGCATTATGTAATTTCGTTTCAACAGCTTGTAACCGATGTTTTAAATTATACAGCACCGCTTTAATTGGTGCCAAATGTAATGCCTGACTCATATGGCTTACTTGTTTACTCATCATCGTGGCTAACGCTTGGTACAATGTATTGAGCACCAGGCACATCATCGCAATGTCCGGGGCATGCAAGCCTTGCATTTGCTGCACGAGCGATGATGTTATTTTTCTTAATTGCGCATCCGTTAATTTATCCCCTGCTTTCACCATGCCTAGCTCGGTTGCGGCGGATCCAGCTAAAAAGTCTAAAGGATTGTCAGCAATAAGCTTAAACAACTGCTTTATCAGTAATTGCATGGTCTTATCACTTAAACCTGCACCCAATAAGATAATGCCCTGTTTTAGTGACGACTCACTTAATGCCATTTCATTCGCAATGATATTATCCTGAATAATATCTTCAATGTCATGCAAGTGTTGTTTGGCTGACTCATCCTTAGGATGTTGCAAACAACGATGCTTTTGCAATTGATACGCCAACACCAGTTTTTCGGTATTGGCAAATGGTACCACGGAAAATAATGCTGCTATCTTCGGTGTTAACTCTGGCATTGCCGAGGAGGAAGTCGGGCCCGCAACAACCGGCTGGCTCGTCGTCGCGATGGGGGGCAGTGAGGTGGCGGGAACTGCGACAGAAGATATCTCTTTTACAGCAGTATTTGCTAACGGTGACGGTGTTGGTGCTGCTTCGGATAATCCTACTAAGATGGCTTGGTATTTCTGAATCGTTGCATTGCGCTCTTCATCTCTCCAATTTGTCATTTGATGACAAGCAACGATTAATTTTGCTAAACAATCGCGCATCGTTGGTATCAGTCCAGGCGACTTTTGTTTCTTTAATTGCTTCCAAGCCTGCTGATAAGCAAAAAACCGACTATCCACATGATGGCTTGTCAGTCCTTTCTCCATTAGACGACGTACTTTTGTCAACAAGGCCTTTTCTTCTGCTGATAGCAATGGCGGCAATTTGCCTAACGCGGTTTTATATTTTGTAATCGCCGCATCACGCTCTGCATCATCCCAAACTGTTATTTTGTAGCAAGCAGCGATTAATTTCGCTAAACAGTCTCGCTGCCTAGCACAATACTCTGGCTCCTCCAGCTGCCGCAATAGCTTCCAAGCACGACCATAAGCAAGAAATTGACCTTCGGGACTTAGCTCCTTACTGGCTTTTGCCATATACTCATCTGCTTTTCTCACTTGTACTGCAGTTGGTAACATACACTGACACTCCTTCAATGCCATCCTACTAAGCGGATGATGTATGCTCTGCGCCTCTTGCTATATACACACCATGCTACCAAACTAATGGTCAATTGCAAAGAGGTGATAACAAAACAGCTTTTTGAATAAGGTGGGGACAGTTTAAATTGTCAGCAAGTGAACTCATCGTAACCATTGTCGAGGTAACGATAACAGGCCTCTACCAAAAGATGGCATCCCCAAGGGGATTCGAACCCCTGTTGCCGCCGTGAAAGGGCGATGTCCTAGGCCTCTAGACGATGGGGACAACAACATAAACTACTTACTGTATTTCTCAACAACTGTCTTATTTCGACGATGTTGAGTCATGCTAGCTATATAATACAACAATTAATAATTATACAACATTTTTCTCAGAATGCCTATATGATTGCATTCAAAGCCATGCTAAATAATTACCTTAATCTCTCTCTTTGGTGGAGCTAGGCGGGATCGAACCGCCGACCTCTTACATGCCATGCAAGCGCTCTACCAGCTGAGCTATAGCCCCAGACAGAGAAGCGACATTTTATGAGCCTTGCCTACTTCTGTCAAGCATAAGCCAAAAAAATCAAACGACAGGGGGTTAACCCATTTATATTGTTAAGCCATGCAGATAATCGTTCAATAATAAAACAGAAAGTGCTTCAGCGACCCATCATTCATAGTACCGGATTTTGTTCAATCCACATTAACAAATTATCAATCCGATGAATGGCTTTTTCTTTTCCCATTAAGTATAAGGTTTGATCAATCGCAGGTGACACAACATTGCCAGTTAGCGCAATGCGCAATGGTTGAGCCACATGCGGAAATTTAACGCATTGTTGCTTAACAACATCTTTAATCAATAGCTTCAATGAGTCTACTTGCCATGATGCAAGTGCTTGTAATGCTTGCTTTACCACTGTCAGTAAACTCGGGCTGTTCTTTGTGATAAATTTATCCACCGCTGTCTGCTCGTAAGCTGACAATTCTTGGTAATAACAGGCAATCTTCTCCGTTAATTCAACTAAGGTCACTGCTCGCTCGCGATAAGCTTCAACTACATCTTCTAGCGCAGGCCCTAAACTGGTATCAATACGTGACTGTCGACAATGCCATAAAATCTCAGGAATAATATCATCCATAGCTAACGTTTTTAAATAATGCTGATTTAACCAATTTAGTTTATCTTCACTAAACACCGCAGGTGATTTTTGCACAGCGGCTAAGTCAAATTTATTCGTCATATCTGCTAATGAAAAAATTTCCTCATCACCACAAGACCAACCTAATCGTACCAAATAATTTAATAATGCTTGAGGGAAATAACCTTTTTCTCGATATTGCAACACACTCACTGCACCATGACGTTTTGATAATTTCTTACCATCCTCACCTGCTATAATAGGAATATGTGCATAGCGTGGTGGCTCTAAATCTAAAGCGCGGAAACAATTAATTTGGCGAGCAGCATTAGTTAAGTGATCATTGCCGCGAATAACATGAGTAACACCCATATCACTATCATCTACCACGACAGCAAAATTATACGTTGGCATACCATCACTACGCAAGATAATAAAGTCATCCATTTCTTCATTGCTAATACTGACTTCACCTAAAATTTCATCGGTAAATGTGACAATCCCAGATAAAGGATTTTTAAAACGCACGACATGAGGTTCACCGCTATCTGCTAAGTTTAATTCACGAGAATATCCATTGTAACGTTGTTTTTCTTTTCGCTGTATTTGCTGTTCACGCATAGCATCTAATTCTTCTTTCGTCAAATAACAGCGATACGCATGGCCTTTTTCTATTAATTGCTCGATGACTTCATAATAACGTGCCATACGGTTTGTTTGGTAAACAGGCTCCTCGTCCCAGCATAACCCTAACCATTGTAACCCTTGTAAAATGATATCCACTGCTTCCTGGGTCGAACGCTCTTGATCGGTATCTTCAATCCGTAAAATAAACTTTCCTTGATGTTTTTTGGCATATAAATAGGAATACAATGCGGTACGCGCACCACCAACGTGTAAGTAACCGGTAGGGCTTGGAGCAAAACGTGTGATAACCATCATGAACCTTTTTTAATTTAATCAAAAGGTTATTCTAACTGATCTCAGACAGTGGTGCAAAACACAACGTAGCATCTGTGATGCAATCATAAACCGACCATGCGCGGTAATATCCGACGTTGAATCGATACATTTCGTAACAGGTTGAACAATAAATGGTCGCGAAAAAATCGTGCTAACGGATTTTTCATTGAAGCAATACGAAACAAACGATCCGTATCAGAGATCACAGAGGCACCTTTCGCATGACGCTGCACTGAGTAATCACGAATTCTGTCCTTGCTTAACATTTCAGCAAAAATATAAGCGTCTTCAATACCTAGATTCATACCGCGTCCTCCTGCTGGTGAATGAATGTGCGCAGCATCACCTAACAAAAATACACGTTTGTCCTGATAATGTGGTACTTGTCGACAACTGACAGAAAAATTGGATTGCCAAAAAATCGAACCCATTTCGCAGCCATCAGGTAAATAATCCAATGCTTGCTTGGTATTGGAAACAACGCGGTATCTCTCCTTAGCTATCGGCACAATTAATAAAATCACACCATCATCGTGTAAAATAATATTGCCTTCATCGCTAGCAAAAGGCGTTTCAAGCTGTAAGTCAATCAAATTCCATTCATCTTGATAGCGCTTTCCAACAAAATCTAACCCCATCTCTTGACGAACCGTACTATGGCTACCATCAGCACCGAGGAAAAAATCATAATACTGTCGAATCATGATGTCTTTTTCTTGATATACTGCACCAACCCGTGTCATACCTTGCGAAAATTCAATTAATTCACTGCCCCAGCAAACTTTCTTACCTTTGTCACTCAATGCTTGCTCTAGTATCGCTTCTGTCTCAGACTGGGGCAGTGCTAACATAAAATTATAGCGATGTGATAAACTTGAAAAATCAACACGTAACAATATTTCATTTCGGTAACGGAAATTCATACGGAATAGCTTTATTCCCACCGCTAATAGGCGATCAGTTACACCAACTTCTTCTAATAACATTAAAGAACGGGCATTCATTGCCACGGCTTTGCTAAATGCTGTACGTGCAGGTTTTTTATCAATAATGGTTAAATCATAGCCTTTTTCTATTAAAAATAATGCCGCAGCTAATCCCGTTGGCCCAGCTCCGGTAATGAAAAGCCTTTCCATTGACACTCCACAGTTATACTTATTTATTTCTTATAATAGATAGTATAGTTGCTTAAACCAATATGATACCAATGTCATCATCTTAATCTTTCTCATAACGTTCTTGTTTTAATCAAAGTCATGCAAAAATCCCAAGCAGAAATACTCATATGACTATTAACACGACATTTTTTTGCTAACGATTGGCAATACCTCTGGCATAATAGATAGACATATTTGTTATCAATTCTGGCTATGCTGGATAATACTAAGTATGTTACAATAGCCTTATTTTATACAGTAGAGCATAAACTTATGTCTGATGTTAGAAAATTTTCAGTCAACACTGTCAATTTTCGCATAGAAGGAAAACGCTGGGGGAACGAACAAGGGATCCCGACCATCGCTATACACGGTTGGTTAGATAATGCAGGTAGTTTTGACTTCTTAGCGCCTCAACTGAAAAACTTGAACCTTTATGCTATTGATTTACCCGGTCACGGTTTATCGGAACATTTGAACGATGGTTTTCGTTATCATTTCATTGACTCGGTACAATGGATTATTAATATTGCCAACCTGTTGAGATTTGATAAATTTATCTTACTGGGACATTCATTAGGTGCTGCTATCACATCATTCGTTGCAAGCAGTTTTCCTGAGCGTGTTTCTCAAGCGATTATGATCGATGCTATTGGCCCACTATCTGATGCACCCGCCAGTATTCCTTTACACTTAAAACAAGCGGTAAAACGAATACTACAGTCTAGCAATAAACAGTCAACTCGACTATTTGACAGCATTGAAGAAGCTGTTATGACGCGTGTCAAAGCAAGCGATATGTCTGTAGAAACAGCACGCCCCATTGTCGAACGAGGGGTGAAACCTTTTAATAATGGCTATACTTGGTCATCCGACCCCAAATTATTACTACCCTTACCATTCTATTTTAGTGAAGAACAAGCACTTGCGTTATTAAACGCCATTACCGCACCAACATGTTTAATTAAAAGCAAATCAGGATTATTAGCCAATTTTCCAGTTGACACTATACAACATCGTATTGAAGCAATCGCCGATATTGAAACGCATAATATTGTAGGCACTCATCATGTTCATTTAGATTTCCCGCAAGAAGTTGCTGATATTATCAATATCTTTATCAATAAACATCATCAAGAGTAGAGTAAATAATGTTATATACAAAATTAGATACCGAGCGTGAATTTACTGAAGAGCAGTTAGTCTCATTGCCAGAATATCGTTCATCATTTCGACGCGATTATGGCCGATTGATTCATTCCGCTGCGTTTCGGCGCTTACAAGGCAAAACACAGATTTTTCCAGGACTAGAGTCTGATTTTTTTCGCAATCGTTTAACACATTCACTGGAGGTTGCCCAAATTGCGAAAACCATTGCTTTGAAATTAAACCATGAAACCCCGTTCTTACAAAAGTTCCCTATAGACACTGACTTGATTGAAACCATCGCATTAGCCCATGATATGGGACATCCTCCTTTTGGTCATACTGGGGAAATGGCCTTAAATGAGTGTATGTGTGATGCCGGCGGATTTGAAGGCAATGCACAGACTTTACGGATTTTATCTCGCCTTGAAAAAAAACGTAAGCGTCTTAAAACCACACCAGCTGAGCAATATGGTTTAAATTTAACTTTTCGCACTTTGGCAGGGATTTTAAAATATGATCGGGTTATTCCTGCGATGCAGGGTGAAATATTGTGTAAAGGCTACTATCAATCGGAATCGGCACTTGTTAACAATATTAAACAACACGTTCTAAGCGAGAAACACCAACAGCAACCAATGAAAACTGTTGAATGTCAAATTATGGATATCGCTGATGATATCGCTTACTCTACCTATGATACAGAAGACGCTTTGAAAGGTGGATTTATTAATCCATTACACATGATAACAGCAGATGAAACTATTATAGCAAGCATTGTTAAAAAATTATCACCTGATCTGGTTATGAATGCTGCGGATGTACAAAAAACCCTACTGGAAATTTTCTATGAACCCTTGATGAGCAAAGTTGAGCAACAATTATCAGAAAACCCTGTATTTTCCGCTGCACAACTATACCAAGAAGCTCGCACCATTAGTGAACATGCTGATCGCCGAACTGATTTAACTTCACGTCTGGTTGACGAATTTGTCCGGCAAGTAAAAATAGATATCAATCAAGAATGTCCTGCACTGTCTATTGTCACACTTGCAGATAGCGCGAAACGAAAAGTCGATGTATTAAAACACTACTCGTATGAAGCCGTTATTCAATCACGTCGATTACGGATCGTCGCCTACCGCGCATCAGAAATTATAAAAACTATTTTTTCTATAGTGGCTGAACCAAAAAATAATGGCGAAAAACTATTGCCTGATGATGTACGAGTATTATTTCATAGTATTTCAAATGAAAATGAACGCTTACGTATTATTTGTGATTTCATTGCTAGCATGTCAGATAATTATGCTATTGAATTTTATAGTCGATTAAAGTCGGGAAGCCAGCAGAGTATATTTAAACCTTTTTGATTTGTTTATACACCGATTAAATAAAAGTGAAAAAACCCCCTGACAAAAAAACATATCCAAGCTTTTTTCTAATCTGTAAAGTGCCCAGATGATAAATTATCAGTAAATACTGCATCCACGCCTATTTGTCGAAATTTTTGCATCATTTCAACATCATTAACCGTATAGCTGAGTACTTTTCTGCCAGTTCGATGAATTTTCTGTACAAATTCAGGTGTAACCAATGTGTTAGCTAAATGTATATGATCACAACGTAACCTTTGAGCTAACAAACGCCAATCGATGCGTTTATAGGATAGTAATAACCCCATAGGTAACATACTATCTGCCTTACGTAATGCTTTCATTACTGGGATAGAGAAACTGGAAAAAATAACATTGGAATAATTAGGCAAACAGTAGGGTTTAACAACTTGCAAAATTGTCTTCACGGCAACATTCATGTTTTTTTTCAGTGATTTTATTTCAATATTCATTCCTAAGCGATACTGCTGACAAAATTGTAGCACCTCCACCAAACTGGGAATCTGTGTGCCAGTATACTCAGGAGAGAACCAACTACCGGCATCTAAACTTTTCAATTCAGCAAACGTATGGTTACTCACTTTTCCACGGCCATTTGTCGTTCTTTCTAAAGTATCATCGTGAATAACAACGGGAACATTATCTTTGCTCAATGCGACATCAAACTCGATCCATTGTACTCCCAGCTCAGCGGCTTTGTGAAATGCCGCTAATGTGTTTTCTGGTGCTAATTGATTAGCGCCACGATGTGAAATAACAAAAGGAATGGATACCATACTCAAAGACCAATACTTGATGACGAAGAAAATTTTGCTAAAAAGGGTAAAATGATCAAAACAAGACCGATTACTACGAGTAAAATAGCTGTACCCAGTCTGACTTGTTGCGGATTCGCACGGTAATTTTTATATTGCACCAATCCCCCAAGAAAAAATGCTGTACCAATAATATAACACATACCATAAATCGCAGCAGTAGCAACCCCCATAGGACCCATAATATTTTCTGCAGATTCGCCTAGTGTTACTAAAGCAAAGGCTGAATGACTGACAAAAAATGCAAATGCCATCATCATAAATGGTAGAATTCTGAACAAATTGTTGGTTTTCACAATAACCCCTCACTTTTGATTATATCTGCTAAGCATAACACAGTGACAACATGAAATTTATAAAAAATTTTATTAGAAATCAACAACTTTTATTAATCTTTCCCCATAGGAAGACAACAACAAGCTATAATAATACTAGCAACACAAATGAGAGAAAATTAACTCATGACATATCAAAAAGGCTTAACGTTAATCGAAATTTTCATGACCTTGGTTATCCTTGGCATTTTAGTTTCCATTGCCGTCCCTTCTTATAATGCACTTATTCAAGGTTATAAAGCACGTACGTTATCCACTGAATTTATTTCATCGCTCGCGTTAGCGCGCTCAGAAGCCGTAAGACAAAATACCAATGTTGCCATGTGCGCTGCTGCTGATGCAAACTTAAACACTTGCGGTACAGATTGGACACATGGCTGGATCGTATTTGTCGATAACGATGGCAATGGTGATATTGCCAACAACGCGGATAAAATAAAAGTACACAGCGCATTAGAGCAAGGCACTACCGTGACTGCAGCCAGCAGTAATATTGTTTATAATAGCCGCGGCTTTGTTAAAAGCGGTGCGGGTGACTATATTCTTAATGCCAGTGATTGTGCTGGCAATGATGGCCGTAACATCAATATTGCTAACACTGGCCGCGTGAGCATTACGTCAGTTGCTTGTGATTAATTAAACGCACTCGCCCCATGCGGTTAACAATTAATTGTTGATAAATAGCAGCGTGATGATCGCTATAGTAAAAAGTGCCATTTTGTCTTTGATTATACCCACGCGGCAGAAAAGTCATGTAATGCGATTCTGGAAATGCACGCAATACTAATAGTGAATGCGGTAAATTCAGTTGAAATACATGCAATAAATGACTACGTTTAGTCACTTGGTGCGTTTGTTCAATATCAGTAAATACAATAAAACCCTGCGACCAATCATCTGTGCAATACTGCTTATTTGCACTAGGACATAATGTCACAGCTACCCCAGAAGTTAACGCGGATAACCTTGCCAATTGTATTGCCGTTTGTAACTGTGCCATGGTGGTATCAGCATTAATCTTTGCACGGTGATAGCTATAGAGAGGTGTTGCCATCACTAGAAAAATAGCCATTATCATTAATACAATCATTGTTTCTATTAACGTCATTCCATTTTGCTGCATAAGCCGACCAAGCAAGCATTTTTCTTAATTGTAGTACATTGCTAACAAATTTCTCGGTCAAATATAAGTCAACATACGCATTTTACAGGATGAAACACTTCTATCAATAAAAAAGCTGACTGACTCGAATTGATTCTTATATTCTATATGATACGATATCTCAATATTATTTAAGAACACCGTTAAGGAGTTTAAAAATGAAACAGGCAAAACAAAAAACGACTTGTGCTAAAAATCCCAAACAACCGATGATATCCCCAACAGACGCTAGCGCCATTACACGATATTCAAAGCTTGGCAATAAATTACGATCTGGAAAACTAGCTGCGGTTAAACCTTTAGAAAAAAATCATTATGAAGCAGCCTCTGCCATAATAAGACAGCAGGCACATGAACAAATTAAAAATGCAATTACTAAAACATTGGCTGAATACAGTACTATATGGAGACCGGCAGAAAATAAGGAGACTACCCGTAAATCCTTCAAAGTTTTGTTAACATTACCAATCAAGACGACTTCTTTCGAAGAGACTGTTAAACAAATTATTCGTTTTTTTAAAAAACCTATTGGGCATTGGCGTGCTGGAAAAAAAGATCCAATGAGTAGACGCTATCGAAAAGATAAAAGGCCTTCAATAAAACCTCTACTCATGAAAAACTTGCTCACTATTCCTCTTTTCAACACAACACTAGATGGTGATACCCTCACATTAATTACCCAAGAATTAACACATGGCCTACGCTATAAATTAGATTTAACAAAAGATTATTTTGGCGGATGTAATATTAATGGTTTAATCTGCTTTTTTGAAAATCAGTGCAAGCGCTTTGCAGGTTTAGAGAAACCTGCTAAAATCGAGGATGATCTAACCGTCACGGCGCGGACAATATAATTATGCTGTACATTGTCTTTCTTGATTTATATTTTTATTATTTATCTTTAAAAGAGGACCGCTTATGTTAGAAAATAACAGTAAAATCAAAGTATTATTACCTCTATTCTTGGTGTTAATCATAGATACAATGGGGTTTGGCTTCATTTTTCCTTTACTGAGTCCCTTATTTCTTGACCCGCAAAGTAACTTAGTTGCAGCGAATACATCAATGGCTTTGCGAGAATTTTATTTCGGCATTAGTGTCTGTAGCTTTTTTGTATTTATGTTGATCGGTTCTCCCTTTTTTGGCGCCATGTCGGATAAACTTGGTCGAAAAAAGATCATGCTACTTTGTTTATTAGGGACGGTTCTTGCTTATGCGATTAGTTATTTTGGCATAGTCTTTCATAGCCTGATCCTATTCATCTTGGGTCGTTGTATTGCCGGCTTACTGGCAGGCAGTCAAGCCATCGCGCAAGCTGCTATTATCGATATCAGTTCAAAAGAAGACAAAACCACTAATCTTGCTATGATTACTCTGGCCAGTTCTCTTGGTTGGTGCATGGGCCCATTACTAGGTGGTATCTTTTCTTCGTCATCTATAGTGACTTGGTTTAACTATAAAACACCTTTTATATTAGCCGCAAGTCTCGCCTTATTTAATTCTATCTGCTTGTATCTATTCTTTAGTGAAACACATAAAACAGAATTACACGCATTACAGCCACGTAAACATGTGTTAAATTTACTCACTAAAGTGTTTACAAAGCCTGCTCTGCGAGCAATGACGATCATATTCATACTACAACAAACAGCTTGGAGTATTTATTATGAGATTCTATCTCTAGATTTAGTGGGAAAATTTCATTATAGCACCTTGCAAATAGGCTTGTTCAATACTTATTTAGGCATTGCTATGTCAATTACCATGTTATTGCTGATCCGATTAGCATTGCGCTTTGCCTCTACCCAACAGATAACACAATTTTGTTTATTGACCTTAGGCGCTAGCATCCTTGTTAACCTGCTAGCACCTTATGAATTAACTTACTGGCTAATTATACTACCCCTCACTATCAGTGTTGGCTTAGCTTATACTTGTATCCTTAGCTTAATGTCAGATTGTGTTTCTGACAATGAGCAAGGCTGGGTCATGGGGATTGCTGAAGCCGCTGCTGCAGTTAGTTGGTCTATTGGTGGTTTTATAGTGAGTGGTACTGGCTTATTATCTCACCGTAGTATACTGATCGCCGCTGCATGCATTAGCCTTATTGGATTTATATTTATGCTTAAAAAATCCATAATGCTAACTAAACTTTAGCAGTTTTCAATATGACTAAGCCATTATAAGCGAGTATAACGCGTGCTTGCGCGGTTTCAAAAGTGAGGTTTACTTACTGTAAATAAGCTTTTGAAGACCAAAGCAAGCGCGGGTTAGAGGAAGTTTATAATGGCTTAGTCATATTAAAAACTGCTATAACTGGAACAATCATCATAACATCCATTTTGCCGCGATGTTTAATTATTTATTTTAGTCACGACATACGTCATTCTGAAGATGAAGAATCTGGTATTGAACCCAGTGAATTCGCCTCAGCAGGCTTTACTGGTGCCAAAAACACATCAACTGGTGACCATTTATTTATTAATGCGTCAATAGTGGGCACTTGAATATCATTCAGATAAATCTTTTGTTGTTTATATCCTATCGAGAATAGGTAATCATCGTCACGCTCACTGATCACCCCATCACCTAGCAATTGTGAAAGCACATCGTCTACTCTCTTTTTGATTTGGCTTGGGCTTTGCTTTACTCCATTTGCCTGCCGAGCTTGACTCAAGATATAAGCTTTCATTAGTTCACTTCGTGCAAATTTCTTAGGAACAGTGATAACAAGCGCTGCATCAGATCCCAACATTAATTGTTCAATGCTAACCGACTTTTCTTGCTGCTCAGGAAAAGTAACATTAACCTGTAAGTTAATTCCTCCCTCTGGCAGTTGAATGTAAAGAGGATCAAACGCCAGACGAAAACCTCGATTTAGCAAAATAGGCAATAATGATTGCACTTTTTCCGAATATTCTTGCGCATTGATATTAACATCATGATGAAGCAACTGTTGCATTGATTTTTTTGCTATAACTAATAATTGACTTAGCGCTTGTGCATCGAGATTATCAAAAGCAATGTCTAGCTTTATAGGCCCAACATCTTTGCCCAATGACTTAACTTTTTCTATATCTAAAAGATAGGCTGTATTAATGACATCTCCTTCAAGAGAGGTATTATGTTGATAATGTTGATCTTCAAGCTTGAATAAAGATGTTCCCTGTTGAAAAATAACAACAGCAGCAATACTAGAGATATGTTCTCCTACCCACAGATTATAGTCAGACTGAGAAACATTACCTTGAGATTTTATAGCATTTATTTGTACGCCGTTTTTCTGATCGCCTATTTCAATAGAGTTGATTGATAGATGATGGCTAACTTGGTTAAATTGATTATTTATTTTAGCCGTCATTTTTCCCTGTTTAAATGTAGTTTTAAATTTATCATTTGAATAAATTAATTCATCAAAACTCAGCTCACCCGAGACACTACCATTAAAGTGTATATGTAAACTGATATTCATATTTTCACTGGCTAGTTGGGATTGTTGCGTTGACGCTGACTGATCCTTGCAAACTATACATGCCTGTCCATAGGTCAATTTACGCTTGCCGTTAATATTCGCTAATATAAGAGGGCCATGAGTAATTTTACATTGCTTTACTTGTAGCAAGGCGACATTACTAGGCATATTTAAATGACGATTTAAAATGGCTGATTGGGTTTGTAAATCAAGCGTTACTGTCGATGCAAACCAACCTCGCTGATAGTCACTTACTTTCACTGAAAAATCAGGGTTGGCACTTGCGCGCTTTGCTAACGTTTGTATCTTTTTTTCGGAAATCATCCCCATAAAATAAGGTGAACAAAATAAAGCCAATATAACAACGGTTAACAAGCTAAGCAATCGTTTTTTCATGTATGTTCCCTATAAAGAATTCTGCCACAATTGGCTAGTATAGCGAAAGACTAGAGATAACCCAAATTATTGTGTTGTAACAAATGCTCTATAATTGTACAAAGCCAGGCTCCTGCTGTTGCCGTTAACAACGGTACCGTTTGAGCTAACGAATGATCTTGTGCTGAGTAGTTATTCATACCACATCCTCTAGTCGGAAACGCGTTAATAGCAAACAATCCCATCAGACTGTAAGTCATAATAAAAACACCCATTATTCCGACAACAACCGGAATAATCAAAGGCATCGCTGGAAAGAAAAATACACCCGTTAACACAGCTGCTCCACTGAATAGTGATAAGCCAAAAAAAGTATTCAATGTTGGGTTTGCCGCATCTCTATCAAGCAACTCCTGCTGTATCAAAGATTTTTTCTGCTGGCTGACAGTTGTTCTTCTTACTGAAAATGTTTGTGTGTATTGTGGAAAACGGTAATTCAATAATGCATCCACACGTTTTTTTAGATTATTGATTAAGTGATAACAACAACGATTCTGTTCTTTACTACCACGGAGAATTTCCTTTTCCCATTGTTGTTGTGAACAAAAGCCGATTAATGCGTCATTAAGCGTAGCATCTTCCAACTGATGAAGATTACTATACCAAGCTAAATCACCTTGCATGATGCTCTCAAAAAAAGATTTTATCATCTTAAAAAAAATAATGTTTTTTGAATAATCATTTGCTATGTACATCATCAATTTTTTATACTCATGACTTTGTAGAAAGTCCTTGATAAACTGCTCTGAACATAGATAAGCCTCTACTGTTAATCTAGTAGGTAATTGAGTAGAAAAACTTCTCGCTATGTTAGTATAGCTAGACTGCTGCTTGCTTTTATCATCACTGACAAAACATGCCTCAATTATTTTCTGTGCTTTTAATCTTTTTGATTGCTCTATCACTACGTTAGTTCGAATTGCCATCAGCTTATCGATCGCATTTGATAACGTCGCTTTACTATTCAATTGCCCACTATCGTCTATGACATGCAGCGATGCATCAATTTGAATAAGGTGTAACACTACTATCATAGCACTTCGTGATCGCCCAGCTTTACAATGAACAACAATGGGTTTTTGTTGCTGATTGAATTGTTTCATTAACGATAAGGTATCAACGACTAATTTATCATCAACATTCGCTGTAAAATCCGCAATGGGTAAAAAATGATGCTGAATGCCGTGTTCTTCGTAATCGCTAGGCGATATTATGTCATGTGATTTAATACCTCTACCGGCTAATTCGAAGTAATCATTACAGGCCACTATTAACCCTGTTGGACGATCTTTAATCCTTTCAAACAAACCAAAAATAGATGATTGCATGGATTTATCAGGCAAACGACTTAAATACAAGCCTGGGCAAATCTTATGAAATTATTGCCATCTGTCCGGTTAATACACGCAATCGGTTATAAAAATAACTTATCTCAAACAAAAATTTATGACGCCAGCTTGGCTTTCTTACTAAATATGCCCCATACTTCTCTAATAGAGGCTTAGATTGGACAGTTTGTTTATAGTAACCCATGTACAGCATACTTGGTTATTAAACCTGGCATAATTTTAGCAAGTAAAGATAATTAATACAATTCTGTTAAGATGTTAATTTTATCTTAAGATTGACTCAATATACTACCTAAAATTGGGATGAATTTAAACAGGCTATGTTAAAATAATGAACAGTACTAACCAAAGTGCGAGCACTCATCATTTTACCGAGACACGACTACAGCAAAAGGATTTTATTTTTATTCAAATCCTAACACTAGGTCTTTATAGTATCCTTTGGTGGCACGCAAATTGGAAAACGCTGAAGCAACATAAATTGCTGCCTAAGAGTTTGCAACGCATCCCCACTATCCTTCTAACTATCGCCAGCCCATTACTTAATATCTACTTTTTTCGTCTTGTTAGTAAAAAAGCACAGCAATATCATATCGCCAGCGAATGGGATCCATTGCTTCTCAGTATTTTGTATTTTCTTCTGCGTTCAGCATTTTATTTGCAGATTTTTATGGTTATAGACAACCCGCTCTATTTGCTGCTGGGTATCTTTAGTTTTCTGCCACTCATCCCTGTACAAGCAACTCTATATAAAATCACTGAACATGACTCATCACTGAATCATGCCCGTATTGCCACAGTAAAACACATTATTATCTACTTTTTTAGTTTTCTTGGCTGGGGACTACTCTTCAGCTATATCTTTATTAAGTTACTACCCAACACATATAAAGCATCTGTTTGCATACAAAAAGGAGCGTATAATACAGCACATCAACTCTTATTAAGCGAAGCAGACAAAGGAAAACCTTCTGCGCAAAAAGCATTAGGAAAATTCTATGCAACGACAACTACCCCACACATCAATCATGGTATAGCTATCGTTTGGTACCATAAAGCTGCTTTTCAAGAAGATCCTAGTGCCATGTTTCAGCTGGCGCAACATTATTACCATGGCCGAGGCACACAAAGCCACCTACCAAAAGCAATTGCTTTTTACCATTCCGCTGCAAATAATATCCCGCTAGCGAAAACACGCCTAGCTTACTTTTATCAATATGGACTTGGTGTTCCAGCTAATCCATCAAAAACTCTTACTCTGCTACAAGATGCCGCAAAACAAGGCGAGGAAAATGCGCAATACATGTTAGCTACACACTATGAAAGTGGTGATATTGTTCCACAAAATCTGTCCTTAGCTATTTATTGGTATAAAGCAGCATCAAAAAATAGTATGCCTTGCGCCCACTACGCACTTGGCAAACATTACACCCAAGGGCTCGGTGTCAAAGCAAACTCACTAAAAGCTAAGTATTATTACCGAAAAGCAGCTAAACAATTTATTTCTAGTTCACATTTCCCTGCGATCGCAACAAAAAATAACACTGACATAAGAAAAATCATTCGATATTATAGTAAACAGTATGTTACAACAACATCCGATCAAATGACAATGCAAACCATTACTCAGGCTATTGAAAATTACTGCGGCAGCGGCCAATATTTATTTAACTGGGTATGATTTACAATATCACTCGCTTTGTCCTTTATAGTCAAGTAAAGAATATGCACTTCCATGTTGCTTAGAGATATTAAAGCACTTGTGTAATTTGCTCATCAACTAACAAAGTCACAGAGGCACCGCCTGAAATACCACTATACTCATGATAGGTTGTGTTCATAATGACGGTACTACCCTGATCTGTCCAATTAGAACCTTCTACTGTATCAGTAGCATCACCATCGATTATAATCTGATTATTGCCTGATATTTCCAGAACATCATCCGGATCGATGACAAGTGTATTGCCATTTTTGCCAAGATCAATCTGCTCTAAATTTACAAACTTATTATCATAAGTCGATAAGGTTAAATCTAAAGTTTCACCTGTAACATCAAATCGTAACGTATCCGTATCAGCACCACCATCAATCACATCCACACCATTGGCGGCACCTTCAAATAAGATAACATCATCGCCAGCATCACCGGCAATAGTATCAACTCCGGCACCACCAGAGAGAAAATCATCTCCTGCTCCACCATGGATATCGTCATCACCGCCTTGTCCAAAGATAGCATCATTGCCATCACCGCCGTAAATGAGATCTGCTTCACCACGGTCAGAATCAGTGTAAATTTTTGCATTTGCATAATCATTTGTTGGATCTAATAAGAATGCTAATAATTCGCTCTGATTACCATTAAATTCATTCGTAATAATTTCATCAAAAGTATAATCAGAATCAACCGGTGATATTAATGCATCCCCAAAAATCACATCATCCCCCGCTTGCCCCTGAATAGTATCCATGCCAAGAGGCGCATCCTCAATAGACGAAAAAACGATATCACGCAGCACTTCTGACAAGTCAGTTGCTGTTTGCTCATCCTCAACAATAATAGGTGCTCCTTCATTATCAATAAAGGCTAAACTGTCTTCAATAGCACCGTTTCCTACACCTATTGCTCTCGTCGTAACATCATTACTCAGTAAAAATGGCCAAAACTGTGAAACTAATGGTTGTTGTGGCAATGGCGGATTCATTATATAATTATATGTTGATGGCTCATCATTGCCTCGGACTTCTGGATGATTAGAAAACCTTGTATTTTTACTTCCAAGAGGATTACCATCTGATACAAATACCACTGTATTTTTTACATTGCTGCCTGTGTCGAATGAAGAAACTACATCTTGTGTTTGAAATAAAGCTTCTGTATAAGATGTGAACCCGTTGGCTGTTAAACTATCCACTATACCATTTTCGCCATTCAACTCACTAATAGTATCACTAGTTAAAGCAATAGTTTCTGAAGTGCTTGTGCGAGGCTCACCGCTAAAACTTACAATAGTAATGCTTACAGTCGCACCTTGATCCACTAGTGCCAATAAATCCTCATTTAAATCTTTAACAGCAGCTTTCAAAATATTGAGTCTATTATTGTCACCCATACTACCAGATGTATCAAGCACGTAGACTATATTAACAACAGGATCTATCTCTACTAATACTGTACCTCCAGCATCACCAACCAATGCATTATGACCACTACTGCCAGAAAAATCATTATCACTATTATCTTTACCGATTATTGATCTATCTTCGATAATACCAATACCGTTAGCAACATCAATTGTTGCATTGACTGGATCACTTAATACTACTTGAAAATATTCTAAATCTTCAACAAGATCATCTGCCTTTATTGCCACAGTAACTTCTTTTTCTGTCTCCCCAGGAGCAAAAACAACCGTACCACTTATTGGCTCATAATCGAGTCCCGACGTGGCATCATCACCTCCTCCAGGGCCACCACCTTGAACAGTTTCATAATCCACAGAAACTGCATCTAGACTTTCTATATTTAGCGAGATCGTAAATGTGATTTCAACAGTACTATCATCACTAAATGGTTCTTTTTGTGATGAAGGCTCACCATTGCTAATGCTGACTAAAATATCACTATTATCTAAAATGTTTGCATCACCTTGACTGTCAATAATGACGGCATTGACCGCATGGCTTAAACCAACGTGAAAATGTTCATCTAACTCATCTACACTATCATTGAGTGTTTGCACACTGATTGTTTTGCTGGTTTCACCCGGATGAAATGTCAACAAGCCACTTGCAGAATCATAGTCATCACCTGAAATGGCTGTGCCATCTGAAGTATCAAATGCGACTGTTATCGTTTTGCCACTGGCTTCTGATAAAGTCACCACAAACGTTGCTATCTCACCCTCAGTCACATCCTCTGCATCTGCAATAGAAATAGTTGGTGGTGCATCATTATCCAATATCAATGCATCACCTTGATTATCTAGAATCGATGCATTCACCGCATTACTTAAATCAATATGAAAATCCTCATTCGCTTCATCTAGACTATCATCGTGCGTTTGTACTATAATAGTTTTACTGGTTTCACCTGGATGAAATGTTAATAAACCACTCACCGGATCGTAATCCTCTCCAGCAATTGCAGCCCCATCTGAAGTATCAAACGCCACCGTAACCGTTTTACCACTGGCTTCAGATAAGCTGACGACAAACGTCGCGACCCCACCTTCGGTTACATCCTCTGCATCGCTAATCGAAAGCGTTGGTGGTGCATTATTATCGAGAATCAACGCATCACCCTGATTATCGAGAATCGATGCATTCACCGCATTGCTTAAATCAATATGAAAATCTTTATTCGCTTCATCTATACCATCACTGAGCGTTTGCACAGTAATGGTTTTACTGGTTTCACCTGGATGAAATGTTAATAACCCACTCACTGGATCGTAATCCTCTCCAGCAATTGCAGTCCCATCTGAGGTATCAAACGCCACCGTAACCGTTTTCTCACTGGCTTCGGATAAGCCGACGACAAACGTCGCGACCCCACCTTCGGTTACATCCTCTGCATCGCTGATCGAAAGCGTTGGTGGTGCATTATTATCGAGAATCAACGCATCACCTTGATTATCCAGAATCGATGCATTCACCGCATTGCTTAAATCAATATGAAAATCTTTATTCGCTTCATCTGTACCATCATTGAGCGTTTGCACAGTAATGGTTTTACTGGTTTCACCCGGATGAAATGTCAATAAGCCACTCACCGGATCATAATCTTCCCCGGCGATAGCAGTCCCATCTGAGGTATCAAACGCTACTGTAACCGTTTTGCCACTGACGTCAGATAAAGTCACAACAAAGCTTGCCATGTCACCTTCGGTTACATCCTCCGCATCGCCAATAGAAATTGTTGGTGGTGCATCATTATCGAGAATTAACACATCACCTTGATTATCCAGAATAGATGCGTTCACCGCATTGCTTAAATCAATATGAAAATCTTCATTCGCTTCGTCCAGGCCATCACTATGAGTTTGTACTGTAATGGTTTTACTGATCTCACCCGGATGAAATGTCAACAAACCACTCACCGGATCGTAATCCTCCCCGGCGATCGCAGTCCCATCTGAGGTATCAAATCCGACAGTGATTGTTTTGCCACTGAATTCGGATAAGGTCACCACAAAGCTCGCTACCCCCCCTTCATCCACATCAGCTGCATCGCTAATAGAGAGCATTGGTGGCATATCATTATTCAAGATTAACGCATCACCTTGGTTATCAATAATACTTGCATTGACAGCATCACTTAAATCCACATGAAAATCTTTATTCGTTTCATCTGTGGCGTTATTAAACGTTTGTACAATGATTGTTTTACTGGTTTCGCCAGGGTTAAATGTCAACAAACCGCTTTTCGGATCGTAATTTTCTCCAGCAATCGCAGTCCCATCTGATGTGTTAAATGCTACTGTTACTGTTTTGCCACTGGCTTCAGATAAAGTCACAACAAATGTCGCTACACCACCTTCAGTCACATTCCCTGCATTGCTAATCAATAAATTCGGTGGTTCACTATTATCTAAGATCAATGCATCACCTTGATCGTCAAGAATTGATGCATTCTCCGCATTGCTTAAATAGACGTGGAGATCTTTATCTGGCGTATCGATATTATCATCAAGCACTTGCAATGTGATTGCTTTGCTGGTTTCACCTGGATTAAATGTCAATAAACCACTTGCTAGATCATCGGTCATCATGGATATCAGTGTATCATCAGATATATCAAATTCTACTGTTACCATTTTGCTACTGGCTTTAGATAACGTTACCATAAAAGTAGCAATGCCACCTTCAGTAACATTCTCTGCATCTGCAATAGAAATGGTTGGTAGTTCCTCACTATCCAGCATCAATATATCGCTGGATGTTGATCTGTCATCGTTTATCTCTATATCTTTTCTTTCAAAAACAAATGGATCCACCGCACTTAACAAAGCGGCATCTAGGCCCTCTGCTTGAATAGTTACAGGCGAAAAAGCAACACTTGGTGTCGTTATGAAATCAGGTGGGACCCATGCACCTTCAATATTGCTAGCAACAATAATAATTTGTGGGCTATCTTGTCCTTCATCAACTGAAGAAAAGAAATGGTTAACTTTGATTGCTTGTTGTTGCCCTTCACTATTTTCTAATATAACGACTAATGGACCGTTGTCTGGCGTTTTAAGTAAAGCGACTAAATTATCCTCTGTAACTAATTTTACTGTTTCTGCAATGTCAACCGTCAATTCATTATCTTGTGGTAAATCAACATTTTTTTTACTACCATCTTGTTTGGTTATTTCTATTTTTACTAATTTGGGCTCATTCATATCACACCTTTAAAATTTTCTGTATATTAATTTGACAGTTTTTTTTTAAAATGGTTTCCTAAAATGAGGCCAATTGCAGTAAAAATAATTACTTAATATAGACTTAACCCTTTTGTTAAAATATTTCTATTTTTAATATAATCATATAGTTAATAAAGCTTCTTTCTAAACACTACTGCTGTCCTCATATATACAGTATAGTCATTGAATAATATTTTGATCATGTTAAGCCTTACTTCACACAGCAGTAATAGAAGAAATAGTGCGACGAATCGATAAATGTGTGTCTATTAAAAGCGAAAGGGGCACTCTATTGGATAAATGCATCTTTGCAACGAAAAGTAAATTGCAAGCAACTACTTATAACAATTTTCAATCGTTATACCATGGCTAGAATGCTTGTTGCGGTCCCAAAGGAACAATTTGAGTCGGGTTAATTGCCGTATGACTTATATAATAATGTTCTTTGATATGTTTGAAATTAACTGTTTCTGCCACACCTGGAATACTATACAAGACTTGTAAATATTGATGAATATTTTTATAGTCAACTATACGTTTGATATTACACTTAAAATGTCCAACATAGACTGCATCAAAACGTATCAATGTTGTAAATAATCGCCAATCTGCTTCGGTAATTTCATTACCCACTAAAAACCTTTGATTTGCTAATCGTTGCTCTACTGTATCTAATGCAGAAAATAATTGTTGGCATGCTTCTTCGTAGGCACTCTGCTCAGTAGCAAATCCACATCGATACACACCATTATTAATATTTTCATAAACAAACTTATTTATTTCATCAATATCTTTACGCAAATGTGTAGGATAAAAATCCAAATCAGCATGACCCCACTCATCAAAAGCAGAATTAAACATCCGAATAATTTCTGCTGATTCATTACAGACAATGGTTTTTTTCTTTTTATCCCACAAGACAGGGACAGTAACACGTCCTGTATAATGAGGCATCGCCAAGGTATATATTTGATGCAAGTACTGACAGTGATTAATACTATCAGGAATACAACCTTCATTCTCAGAGAAAGTCCAACCATTCTCTGCCATGTAGGGATCTACGATAGATAAAGATATGATGTTATCCAAGCCTTTTAAACGAAGAAATAGCAATGTTCTATGTGCCCATGGACAAGCATGTGAAATGTAGAGATGATAACGGCTGGGTTCTGCAGCAAACTCTGCTGACTTGTCTGCTGTTATAATTCCATGAAATTTAGTCATTTCTCTTTTAAATTTTCCACCAGTTGATTTAGTATCATACCATTCATCTTGCCAAACACCATCAACAAGTAATCCCATTTTATCTTCTCCTCAATTCACTTTTAATTTTATACACTACAAAAAAAACAAATAAAACCGCTATGGCAAGAAAAAACCATAGTAAAGAATTAAGCCAATCATTTTTTTTAATCAAGGCTTTTTCGCCAGACAATGTATATATTTGGCCTAATCTGGCCTGAGAAATAAACGCACTGTCCATTTCTGTCTTTTTCACAAAGTTCTCTAATCCTACACTCTCTGTTTCAATCTCTTTTGAGTTACTACCAAAAGCCAAGATAAATGATGATTCTTCTTGCGCTGAAAATATAATTTTTGCCGGGAGCCAGCCTAGCATTAATTCTGGGTAAGGAGGTTTTATTCTTTTTTTCTTTGCTATTTCCATCCGCCACAAAGAATTCGTATTTCGAGAAATATGCACTGGATTACTCGTAATCATCTTGTCTTGTACACCAATATGATAGAAAAAGCCACTAATAATGTAGCTCCACTTACTCTGCTGCCTATCTTTAGAAAAAAAACGTACTGTTAGTGCACCATATTGATCAGCAAAGTTTAAATTTAATTTGGCTATTGGAAAATATCCTTTACTATCATATTTTAATGTATTTTTTTCTACTGCAGCTAAAGGAAATAGTGTCATCCATTGCAATGCATCCTGAGATTTTTCAATAAAATTTATATAAATATTTTTTATACGAAATTCCTTAGGAACATTACCACACCACTTAACGAATACATATTTCTTATTTACCTTTTCCACAGGCAATGTATTCTTTAACAAAACACGGTCTTTATAATTTAAATTTACCAATGTTGCACATTGTAACGAAGCATTTGTCCAATGCTTTAGATCATCGCTCTGTTTAATTTCAACATCCAACAGCCAAGTATGATTATCTTTTTCCCACTGCAATTCAACTGTATGCATGACTTTATCTTTAAATATCTCAACAGGAATTAAATATCCTTGTAATTCTTCGTTAGTAGCATTGGTCCGTGAACTGCTAGTTTGCTTTATTAATGTTAGCGAAACATCACTAATATTAGCAGTGTCTGCATAAACCGGTAAAAACTCGATTTTTTGTTTTAATGAATTTTCTCTAAGTTCCTGCTGTTCTATTTGGAAAGGAACAACGTTACCATTTGCATTAAAAATTCGCATATCAGCTAAGTTTGCATGCATGACATGCTGATATACTGCCGCCGGTATAAAAAACTGATGTAAATCTTTATTTTTTTCAACATGAATAGGTATAGCATAAGCAAAGTCTTGCAAAGTTGTCGCATACACGGATTGCAATGTGAAAAATAAAATGATGATTTTCGATAAAAATTTAAACATATTTCCTTAGTTCTTGTTAGCTGCAGGCAAAGGTGAAATAAAACCAATAATTAGTAAAATAACACTCACTGCAATAAAAAACACTATGCGTTCAATTACGTAACTCTCCAAAAAATCTACTAACAGCATTTTTATTATGACCAATACAACTAAAGCTGCCGCTGTCATCCACAACCACCGCAGTCTCAGATAGTTAGCAATAATAATCATTGCTAATGCCATGACACCCCATAAAATAGACATAGTCATTTGAACAATATGCACGGAAAATATGGTCCTTGGGCTCAAGTCAAAATAAACCATTAAACTACGCAGCAACATCGCATTTAGCCAAATAATCGAAATTACTCCAAGGAACACCAGCAAACCATCTCTAAAATTTTTATCCCAATTTAATGCATCAAGATTTTCTTTTCTGATGATCCATAGCAAAGAAACAACTAGCGCAATAATCGAAGTGATATCAGTTAAGTTTAATACTGGCAAATAAGGATGTAATAATACATTTTTATCCAGTTGCAAATTAGTGAATAACAACCAAAACATCATATATAATACGATTAAAAAACCTCCTGTGCCTAAATATTGCTGTGACCACCGTTTACAAGGCCATCGCTGAATAATAGAAGGGCATTGCAGTAAAAATAAAAATATAGCGGGCACTATCGCATATAACAAATGCTTTAAGCCAGGTTGTCTAAAAATACCAATAGCTATGGTTAAACTCACCCATAGCGTTACTTGCCATACAAGCAAAACAAAAGTGGGACCGTGATATAATTTCAAGAAACGCATAGGGTATTTTTCATACTGGTAAAGCATCCAATACAAAATAACTAAAGCTGCTAGCCAAATAGGTGTTTGTAAAAATAGTGTTGCGTACTGCGGCAAGTTTGCAAAAAATATGACAACCATGGCTGGCATCAGTAAAATAGCTACATTATAAGTATATATCCAATTCCATTTGCGAAATGCTTGCCAAGCAGCTAATGCTGTTATTAAAACACATATCAACATGCTTGACCAATAGTAACTCTCGTTATAAATCTGCGGATGTGTTTCTATTAGCCGCACTGAAGAGTGCTCAAACAAGTATGGAATAGCAATAAAATGTGGAAATAAAGCGTATAATTGTTTACTAACTGCAAATAACCACCAGCTCACACCCCAAATAAAATTCAATTGTGATAACCGATACTCGAAATAAACTGCGCTTTTTACTCTGCGTGATAAACCGTACGCAGAAATAATACCAACGATTGCAATTACTACTCCTGCTGTAAATCCTGCATTTAAGAATGGCATCTTATTTGCCATACTTGGAAATTCTGCTAGCAAAAGCCAACCTGAAAGCCATTGCAATAGCACAGCAAATATCCTGCCCCACCAACGATTTTGCAGGATAAATAACCATAGCAACACACCTCCTTCAAGTGCCCAGGCAACAACTAGCCAACTTCCGTGAATAACTAATGGAATGAATAATGTAGCGCACAAGATGGCAAACGCTAGATATACTTCAATAAGCAAATAATATTTATTCTTATCTCTTTGTAACAAATAAAATACCATAACAGCATAAAACAAACTAAAGAAAAACAAACTGAATGCAACACCGTGCGCAATATGCTTCACTATATAAAATTGAAAGCTAAAACCCACGATTGGAACCATACAGACAAACAGTCTATTGATCCAGTCAACTTGTTTTTTTTTAGCTAAATCAGCCAATGCAATCGTGATATGAACATACAGTAAGATAAATAAAACAAGAAAAACTTGCGTTACTAAATACTGATCTTGAGTATATTTAAAAAGCCCCCAGTGGCCTGATAAAACCACAGTAAAAAGAAGTCCTACAACATTCAAACTTCGCCACGCTCTATATTTTGCTACCGTTGTGATTAACATATTTAACAATGCATAATAAGATAACAGCCCAAAGTCATTTCCCGTATCGCTGACTAGCAATAGTGGTATTAAAAAGCTACCAGCAATAGCAAAGATGGCTAGTACTTTTATATTTTGCACGATAGCAATAATCCCACCCATGAATGAAAATAAAAACAATAAGGCGAAAGCATATGATAACGGCAATAATTGATACAACTGGTAAGCCGTATACACGGCAATATACATAATACCTAAGCCACCTGCTTGTAATAGCAAAGCATACATTAAATACTTATGACGCAAAAACCAGCCAGTTATTAGCAAGATTAAACCACTGCTAGTTGCTAATAGTAAACGTAATTCAATTGATAAAAATTGATGCTTTGCTACATATGTAGCAAGACCTACTATGCCAGCAAGCAATACAATAAGACTCCATTTAGCAACAGGATTACTTTTGGACAATAACCTAAATATTAACATCGCCATCCGTAACAATGGTTTGCGTTTATTTTCCAACGCGCTCACAGACGGAAAAGTGGGAAATACAATTTCTGATATATTATCAGTACTCTCTGACATGTTAACTGTTGTCATTGTAAGCGCCTTAGATTCCTGCTTAGTAGGCAAAACTGTCAATTTTTTAATAGAAAGCAATAATTTTTTGAAATACAGTGTAATGTTACCTACCTTAATAGAGTAAATAACCAAAAGAAATACAAAAAACGAGAAAAGTAGCACAATATTTGCAGACATTGCCATCATTTTCCTATTAAAACACTGCTGATTGTTTGTGATACTAATAATACCTCATCTAACAGAAAGTTCACATGCCTTAAAATGGCATCATGAGATACTCTCTTCGCTATGAGATATGACTCTATTTTCTGTAAGACATTTCTCATTATTTTTACTAATTATATGAATAATTAAGAAATATATGGCAAATAAGCACGGTAAAATTATTACTGGTCTTTTTTTGTACTTTTTAACCCTGCAATAATCTGTAAAATTAGTCTATGATTATAATGTATTAATCAAAAATATTTCCGAATACAAAATGAATGGAATTGTTAGACAAATCACTTAGTGAAGGGAGAGACAAGCCATGAACATAGCACCTGTATTGGAAATCAACAACCTTAGCGCTTATGAACCAAATGACACCGTCATTAGCCACCCTCTTTTGCAAAAACTACTACAAAAAATTGAAGATTTAAAAATCGTCGAGGATATTGCAACAAAACAAGCGCGTCAGTTAAATAAACCGTTTGAATTATCTCACAATGCACAAAAAGTTATTCGGCAATTGGAAGCTGACATCACAAAAATTGCAATAAGTGCATGCGAAGCACTAAAAAATAACAAATAATCTAATGACTGTGATTGCTAACAACATAGCAGGATGTGTTGTAATGACAAACATTCCTATACAAATTGGCTTTTGCATAAAGTGTAGCCAAAAAATAGTTTTTTATTTGGTCATATACAAAAATCGGTTAATAAAAGAACCACTTTAATAAAATTAATTTGCTTTTTCTAATGATGTTAATAATATCATAATGAAACGAAAATATGATGAACTTGTGGATAACGACTTAACAGGAGTATCATTATGCAAAATAACAACCACTATATAGACAGCAGTGACTTCATTGATGAAGGAACAATAGGCTTTGAATTAATCAACTCTGATAACTTACAAAAAAACAGAGTAAAAAATAAACATCAAGTTCAAGTTAGACGAGCAATAGAAGATATACTTGCAGAAAAGCGTTTTAAAGAATTATATAGTGATCCTTTTGAAGATGACTGGAGTTAATAGGTAATCATATTAAGAAGCCGATAAACTGATCGGCTTCTGCCGAGTTTTTATTTAATATTCCTCTTACAGCTTACTTTACTACTCGCAGCTTTGGTTTCCCAGCTGTTCCTACACCACCTTCATCACCCGGCTCATCCGTTGGAGGTGGCTCATCTTCTGGCTCCTCCTCGCTGAAAATCATACCGCGACCATTTTCTCTGGTATAGATTGCTAACACTGTTCTAATAGGAGCCGATATTTTTTCAACTACACCACCAAAACTTGCTTCAAATTCAATACGATGATTCGTCATGATTAAGCTTTCTGTTGCTAATGGTGATATATTTAAAACAATTTTACCCTCTTCAACGTACTGCCTAGGCACATTGACTGTTGGAGATTCCGCATCAATAACAATATAAGGTGTCAAATCATTATCAACAATCCACTCATGAAACGCTCTCAATAAATAGGGACGCGTTGATGTCATTTTTTCAGCCATAAGCTTCTTCACATAATTCTTGCTCAGCTTCACTTAAGCTTGCTCGGAAGGATTTTCGATCAAATACTCGTTGACAATAATTTTGTATCGCTTTGATTTCACGATGAACTTCAACACCCAAACGGGGTAAGCGCCATAATAGTGCTCCTATACAACAATCTACCATAGAGAACTCATCTGCCAAAAAGTAACGTTTCTGACTAAAAACAGGCTCTAAACTAACGATAGCCTCTCCCAAGCGCTTTCGAGCCAAACTCGCAATATTTTCATCCTTAGCATCCTGGACACTGTGGTAAAGCGAGTATAATTCCTTGTCAACACGAAATATAAGTTGTCTATTCTCAGCACGTGCCACTGGATAAACTGGCATTAATGGAGGATGAGGAAAGCGTTCATCTAAGTATTCCATGATAATTCGCGACTCATAGATGACCAAGTCACGATCAACTAATGTAGGAACTGTATTATATGGATTTAATTGAGCCAAATCTTCAGGCTTATCACTTAAATTAACATCAATGATTTCAACATTAACACCTTTCTCCGCTAAAACAATTCGTACTCGATGGCAGTATATATCCAACGCATCGGAGTAAAATGTCATAATCGATCGTTTATTGGCAACTACGGCCATAATTATAACTCCACTATTAAATTTGTTTCTCTAACCTATAATTCTAATGCAAATCGTGCCAATATTCTTTCTTCAGTAAATAAGCCACAATAATAAAAAGAGATAGAAATAATAACACTAAAACACCTAAACGATGTCGCTTTAACTTCACAGGCTCAGCAACGTAATCTAAAAATGCAACTAAATCAGTAAGCATTAAACTAAATTCCGCAGAAGACATAGAACCTGGTTTTTTTAACTCTAATTTTTTTATTACTTCAATTTCTTGAGGTTGACCATCCATCTCAACGGATTGTTTTATATAAACCGGTAGCTGCGTTCCCTGCATCGGCTCAAAGATATTTGGCATCGCGACATCTGGAAATAACAAATTATTCGTACCTAATGGGCGCGCTGGGTCGGAATAAAAACTTTTAAAATAAGTATATAACCAACTGTTACCTCGCACGCGTGCAACTAATGTTAAATCAGGAGGTGCAATGCCATAAGCTTGTTCAGCCTGCTCTTTAGGCATAGCACTTAAAATAGGGTCGGTTACTGCTGCACCAGTAAAAATTAAATTTTCTTTGACTAGCGCCTCATCCACTTCACCCTTGTCATCAACTAAACCAATACCTTTAGCTAATTGATCATAACGCATATACGCTAGGGAGTGGCATGATAAACAATTATTCATAAAATATTTTGCGCCACGCTGTAAAGATTGTTTATTTTTTAATTCAACAAAGGGTTTCTGTAACTTAACTCCACCAGATGTTGACGCCAAGGCAATGCCTGGTAGTAACATGAATAAAACGACAAACAGCTTCTTTTTCACTTCAATTTTATCCGTGTTGGCACCGGTTTACATTTATCAATCTTTGTGTAAAACGGCATTAATAGAAAAAATGCGAAATAAACCACAGTACATATTCGAGCAAGGTTTGTTGCTAATGGTGTGACGGTAACAGTACCTAAATAACCTAGCACGATAAAACTTACAATAAACAAAAATATGGCTGTTTTATATATTGGACCACGATAGCGAATAGACTTTACAGAACCTCTATCTAGCCATGGCAAGAGTAATAAAATACCGACTGCACCACCCATGGCAACAACACCGAATAGTTTATCTGGTATTGCTCTCAATATGGCATAAAATGGGGTGAAATACCAAACTGGCGCAATATGCTCAGGTGTTTTCAGCGGATCGGCAGGAATAAAATTAGCGTGCTCAAGAAAATAACCACCAACTTCCGGTATAAAAAAGATAACAGCGGTAAATAATGCCAGAAATACAGCAGCGCCAAAGATATCTTTTACGGTATAATAGGGGTGAAAAGGAATACCATCTACTGGACGCCCTTTTTCATCTTTGTTTTTCTTAATTTCAATACCATCAGGATTATTCGAGCCAACCTCATGTAATGCGACAATATGCATCCACACAAATCCTAGTAATATCAAAGGTAACCCAACAATATGTAATGCATAGAAACGATTTAACGTCGCGCCCGAAATATTATAATCACCACGTATCCACATACCCAGCTGATCGCCAATGTAAGGAATCGCACCAAATAATGAAGTAATAACTTGCGCACCCCAATAGGACATTTGCCCCCAAGGTAATAAATAGCCCATGAATGCTTCAGCCATCAGCACAAAGAAAATAAACATACCGACTAACCAAACCAATTCTCGTGGTTTTTTGTATGAGCCGTATAATAAGGCTCGCATCATATGCAAATAAACAACAATAAAGAATGCTGATGCGCCAGTTGAGTGAAGATAGCGAATTAGCCAACCCATTTTTACATCACGCATAATATATTCTACTGATGCAAATGCACCTTCTGGAGTAGGTGTGTAAAACATAGCTAACCAGATACCAGAAAGCAGTTGGCTCACTAAAACAAGCAAAGCTAACGAGCCAAAGTAATACCAAAAATTGAAATTCTTCGGTGCATAATATTCCCCTACATGCTCATTCCACATTTTGCGCCAAGGGAATCTAGCATCCAGCCAATCTGTTTTTGCCTTTGTCTTCGTTTCCATGATTATGCAGCCGCCTCTGTCTCTGAATCGTCACCAATCATTACAACAGTATCACTAAGGAATTTATACGGTGGCACTTCTAGATTAATCGGTGCTGGAACGCCGGTATAAACTCGTCCAGCCAAATCAAATTTAGAACCATGACAAGGACAATAAAAACCACCTGGCCAATTAGGGCCTAATTCTCCGATACCAGGAACAAAGGTTGGTGAACAACCAAGATGAGTACAAACGCCAACTAAAATTAAATATTCCGGTTTAATTGAGCGATAAGTATTACGCGCATACTCTGGTTGTTGGTTAACCTTTGATTCCGGATCACGCAAATTACGTGGAGTCTTTAAGCGCTCTAAATCGTCTTGACTGCGGCGTATAATCCACACCGGTTTACCACGCCATTCGACTATCATCAAGTCATCTGGTGCTAAGTGACTAATATCAACTTTTATTGGCGCACCCGCCGCTTTAGCACGTGCACTGGGAAACCAAGATGAAACAAAAGGAACTGCTGCAAACAATGCTCCAATCGCACCTAAACCTGCTGTTAAGGCAACTAAAAATTGTCTACGTCCTTTATTGACTGTTTCCTGTGACACAGAATATCCCTCAAATATGCTAGAAACTTGAAAATTAACGTTTAGAAAATTGCTCTTTCTTACGCGCTTTACGGAAGCCAACTTTTTTCCGTTCTTTTATACGTGCATCGCGTGTCATTAAATTTGCAGCACGCAACTTGCGGCGAAGAGACTCAGGATCTAACCTGCGCTCCCCGCTTTCATCATCGAGCTCATCATAATGAACTAGTGCACGAGCAATACCCAATTGAACCGCACCTGCTTGACCACTGCTACCACCACCTCGCACGGTGATATAAAAATCAAATTTACCCTCTAGCTCAGTGACTTCTAATGGTCTATTGATCAACATTAACGCGGTTTCACGTGGGAAATACTCTTGCAGTGCGCGCGTGTTGACAGTTATCTTGCCTGTTCCAGGACGCATAAAGACTCTAGCGACTGAACTTTTTCGTCTACCTGTACCGTAATACTGTTTCTTAGCTGCCATATTACCTATCTTCCGTTAAATCCAACTGTTGAGGTTGTTGTGCATGATGATTATGTTCCGGGCCAGCGAATACTTTCAACTTGCGAAACATAGCGCGACCCAGTGGATTCTTTGGCAGCATGCCTTTTACTGCCTTTTCAAGAATCCTCGTAGGATGTTTTGCTAATAATTTATCAAAAGTGGTCGATTTTAACCCGCCAGGATAACCGGTATGATGATGATAGACCTTATCAGTAAATTTATTGCCTGTCACTTTTAACTTTTCTGCATTAATAACAACAATATAATCACCTGTATCCACATGAGGGGTATACTCAGGTTTGTTTTTACCGCGCAAGCGACTGGCAATACTACTCGCCATACGCCCTAAAACTTGATCAGTTGCATCAATAATGTACCAATCACGTTTTACTGTCTCTGTCTTTGCACTATAAGTTTTCATGTAAAATTCCGCTCTAAATCAAAACAGCCCACTTTTATAAGAGCGCGAATTTTACATAAATTTGCAACAATAAATCAAGGGGTAATCAGCAATTTACTGTAACAATTTGAAAATATCAGCTTTCTATCAATGAATAAAGTTAGTTTTGCAAATAAAATGGGCATTTGAATCTATTTGTCTATGTTCCCAATCAATGCAAAGCTGACGAAATAACAACGGTTGAAAAGTAACATACGCTCATAAAGCACAATATCTGAACAAAAAAGAAGTGATTATAAAGCTAAAGGGTGTTTAGACTTTAATAGACACCTCCATTTCATTTGCCTATTTTTAGTCCGATTTTTTCTTTAAATAATTCCTAAGCAGCAAAAAAATAGCCATACAACTGACACGCTTGTTTGTGGCATAACAATGCTAAAAAAACGATTTTTCACCTATCGCTACCATGACCTGAGGAAGTTAGCAGTGGCTTATATGTAAAATTTAACGGATAATTCCTATCAATTAGCCTAGTCGTCCTTGAAAAACCCCTTTACCCCGCTGCGTAGCTTATTATTAAATGCTGTTTAGCCACTATTTTTCTCAGGTTATAGCAGTTTTCAATATGACTAAGCCATTATAAGCGGGTATAACGCGTGCTTGCGCAATTTCAAAAGTGAGGTTTGCTTACTGTAAATAAGCTTTTGAAGACCAAAGCAAGCGTGTATTAGAGGAAGTTTATAATGGCTTAGTCATATTGAAAACTGCTATAATTTACTTGATATTCAGTATTTTTTCCGTGACTTTTTGATGGTTAGTGAGTTTTTCAGGGACGACCAATTAACAGACAATTTTTCAACGCTGAACAATATCAAAATCTGCTGTTTCAAGATAGATGAAAGCACTGAGGTCGGTACAAGTCTTCCTACAAATTCATGCCACATGGAGTTAAAACTATTAGTTCAAGTTGCAAATTTGACGAGTTAAATCTAAAAAAATTTTAACTAATTCCACCTGAGATGTAGGATGATTCTTTCTTTCATTTGATCCTTTTGATATAGCTTATAGCGGTTCCCTATATTGTTGACCTATGCTAAGCGAGTATAGGTTTGCTTACGAGGTTTCAAAAGCGACGTTTACTTATTGTCAATAAGGTTTTGAATAACGAAACAAGCAGGCTCTAGATGAAGTCTTAGAATAGGTCAACAATATAGGGAACCGCTATAACGCACCAATACTTTTTTGACTATTTGAATAATCTCACAACTATTCACCGTTTCGTCTTTCAACATTATTTTATCTAAGGTAAAGTCATCACCACTTTATTCGACTTACGAATGAATATTTCGGAATATACCTGCTCAAACACAGTATGGCTCACACATCATCCATCAACAACCGCTGCACAATGTGTCCACCTTCTATATGTGATTCTATAATTTCCAAAATATCATTCGAATCCGTATAGGTATACCAAACACCCTCAGGATACACCACCAAGGTTGGGCCTTGAGCACAGCGCCCCATGCACCCAGAGGAGCTAACTCTCACCCCTCCCTGACCAGCTAAGCTTTTTTCTTTAATTATTCGTTTAGCTAACTGACACATTGACTGTGCATCGGCCTGCTGACAACACTTTTTCCCACTCTTCGACATATTGACGCAGAAAAATAAGTGTTTCTGGTAAAAATATTCCATTCTTTTCCTTCTATTCATCAACAAAAAATCGGTATTTTGCCTTGTTTCTAGCCAAACAAGGCAATTTTAAGGAGTTTTTTAGCTAAAATGAACCTTTTATATGAAAAAACTTTATTATTCCTAGTATTTTATGCTATGTTACCGTCTTTAATTGTAACCATTAATAGAGGAAGGTAAAAAGTATGGCTAAAACTGCAACGAAAAGGACGACTAAGTCTGCAGCGAAAACTGCGAAAACCGTGAAAAAGGCTGTTAAGAAACCAGTGAAAAAAGTAGTAAAGAAAGTAGCAGCAAAAACGACAGCAAAAAAAGTAACGAAGTTAAAAAGCTTCAAAACACCTGTTAAGAAAACAGAACTACTCAACATTATTGCTGAAAGTACTGACTTAACGAAAAAGCAAGTCAGTAGCGTATTAGAATGCTTAACCGAGCAAATCATTCCTGGTCACATCAACCCTAAAGGTAATGGTTCATTTACCTTACCAGGCGTATTAAAAATTGAAGTGAAGAAAAAACCAGCAACTAAAGCTCGTAAAGGTATTAATCCTTTCACAGGTGAACCAACTACTTTCAAAGCAAAACCAGCGCGGAATATTGTTAAGATTAAAGCACTGAAAAAACTGAAAGATATTGCTGAAAAAAAATAAATCATTATTAATACTCAATGCTCACAAAACCCTGAATAACAGTGATTACTCAGGGTTTTGTGCATATATTTGACAGGCTGACCTTTTATTTATAAAAAATCATCTTTCCTTAAGATATTTTTAAGCTTTTTGCCTTATAATTTAAGCGATATATTGATATAATATCTTGCTAAATAAATCATGCTAAGTCACTAGGGGTAAATAGCCAATGAAAGAAACCACTATCACTGCAACAGGCGCTACCGACTTATTGCCGGAAAAGTCTGAATTGGCTAATACGAAAGAAAAAAAACACTTCCCCTATGATGAAGAAAAAACACCCACTTCATCAATGAACTTTGGCGCTCGCTTAGCCGTTGAGCAAACCACATATTATAATGATTATCTATTAGCAGATATAGCAGAAGGCAAGCCTGCATTAGCCAGCATTTCACTTCCTGAAGCAGCAAAACTTAAAGACGACTCAAAAGCATTACACAAGCAATACAGCAAACTCCTGAACACTTTTGCTAACAGTGTCCGCAATTTTCAAAATAGTCAGCAACAAACAAAAGATTATTCTAAAGCCGCTAGAGGTGACAGCGATGCCACAGCACGCTTAATGGAAGCATGGGAAAAACAATTCAATAACGACATATATTCATTAAAAGCGATACAACATAATGAAGAAAAAGATATAAAAGCGTTATTTGCTAGAAAAGAATTTAAATACACGGACAAAAATGGTGACACACAAACAATCTCAAGTAAAGAATCTGACGACTTCTACCTGCGTGTTGTCTTACCCGATATGCAATACCATCACTGTCAACAGCAACAATTACTGGTTAATTTATATAATAATCGTAAAAAAAATCTAGAAAAAAACACCTATGGACAAGCAGTAAGAATTGCACGTGCAACTACGCTTCACAATCTACGTTTTCCCCATGACAAAATAAACCTGTCTGATCCTGCTCAGACCATTGACTTTAAACATAATTTTTTACAACAACACCAAGCCGCACTACAAAAAGCGCTAGAAACAAAAGGGGTATACAATTTAAAAGTCACCAGCACAATGATCAGGAAAATGGGCGGTAGTGCCAAAAAAGAGCAATTTGGAGATATTAAACTAACGCCCTCTGAAGGTGGACATGGGTATACTATGTCTATGCTGATGCATCCCAAATGGGGATCCAAAGAACGTATCGCAATGTTCAAAATAATGACTACTGAAGCACAAACATTAGGATTACAAACATTTGACTTAAGCGATTGTGCCGGTTTTTCTAATCAAGAAGTTATTGAATTTATAAAAGAAATTCGACGGCAGTATGGCCAAACAGCAACGATTATTGGAGAAGATTTCTTTATAGCAAGATCAACCTTACCAGAAGATAAGCAATTAAGTGACCCTAATGTACAAAACGCATTATACCAAGAGTTTATAGCTAAAAATCCTGACATAAAAGCGGATGGCTGTTGCGTTTTTCCTAATGACCAAGCTGACATTCCACTGCCCAAACATCTTGAAGAAGTGAAAGAACGAAAACAAACCATTTCTTCAGAAGATGAAGCAGATAAAGAAAACAGAAAAGGACAAATACCGCAAGAAACCGCACATCAGTCAGCAAATAAAAATAACATGGTTGAAAAAAAGACTTATTTGCCAAAGACATTAACAGCCCGTATGGTTACAAAAAACAATGAGAAAACACAACAAAACACACCTAACTCACTCAAGCCTTAGGTGTAAGCATTTTCTTTTTGCTTTTATCATAGAGTTTTTTGTTGCGAACTTGAGAAATCCAGTCTGCTACCACTAAGTCTTCGCCAGTTGGCTCAAATCCTCTTAATTCATAGTTACGCTCCATAGAAACAACCCAGGCAACTCGCTGCATAGGATAATAACCAGAAATAATTTCAGCTGCCTTCCAACCTTTTTTAATCGCAAGATCAATCATCGCTTCCGCAATATCAGCAAATTGTTTAACAATTGTGCCATGGCCGCCGCCTTCTTCATCATCATCATGAGTTGACAATGACAAGCTGGATCCCAAACGCGGATAGGCATGTCGTCGTTGTTGTAGTTCACTGGCACTGGTAGTTATCACTGATTGCAGATCCAAAACTTGCCATCCATTTGGCATCTTGATCACTTCTGCCTTAGTACCCGGATCGATATAAGGGTAATCAATATTACATAATTCTAAATGGGGATAACAACTTAATAAGTAAAAAAATTCATCTGGCGTCAAATCACGCTCAAATACATTATCAACCGCCGATTTGACAGCTGTCCACATATCATTCACTTCGTGCTCTAATTTGCCCTCTTCAGTCACTCATTACTCCTGTCATCAGCATTTATTGTTGTTTGCTAGCTACTGTTTTATTATAGCACGATGCGGCAAACTTAAATATTCCTCTGTCTGCATTTCTAATAATCGACTTTTGGTACGTTCAAATTCAAATGCTTTACGCCCTGCTAAATATAAGTCAGTAACAGGCGCTGCCGCATGTATAATTAATTTTACCCGCTTATCATAGAGTATATCAACCAAGTTGATAAAGTATATCGCAATATTGTCTTTTTCTTTTGGTATTTTAGTAACATTACTGACTAATACATAGGAAAACTGCTCTGCTATTGCCAAATAATCATGCTGGCTACGTGGCATATTGCATATGACACTAAAATCAAACCATATCACTTGATCCGCCCAAGCAATGGTCTCAATATAACGGTTATTGATCAGAATCGGCATTTGCTTGCCCGGATTTTTTGCTAACATTGTAAACGTTTCTTGCATTTTTTCATCATTTAATTCTGACAATGGAAAAAAATAAAGACTCGCTGCTGTTAATGAACGTTGTCGATAATCTTGAACAATCGCTAAATGATAGCAATGTAAATAACGGTGTAAAAGATCGATAGCGGGTAAAAACAATTCCCGCTGCACGCCATTGTGATACAAATCATCTGGATGCAAATTAGAGGTTATCACCAAGCAAATACCTCGATCAAATAAAGCATGTAATAAATTTGCTAGAATAATTGCATCACCGACATCATTCACAAAAAATTCATCAAAACAAATCACGCGATATTGTTTGGCAATGCCCTTGGCCACATGCTGCAATGGATTAATCACACCCTCTGCATCATATAAACGTTCATGAATGATACGCATAAAATCGTGAAAATGTATGCGTAGTTTTTCTGAAAAAGGTAACGCGTCATAAAATAAATCAAGCAAATATGTTTTTCCTATGCCAACCCCACCCCATAAATATAAACCTTGCACCAAGGCATATTTATGATGATAACTTTTTTTTATACGGGACCACCATCCTTGTGATTGTTGATCCTCTTGGACTAATTTATCATAAATACTTTGCAAACAAGTGATCACTTTTTCTTGTTCAGGATCGGCATAAAGTTGCTTGGCCTTTACTGCCGTTAGATAACGTTCAAGAAGATCCATAGGGCTTATCACTTAACGCATTACGCAGTATATCACGCAATACCACTAATTTACCGTGAAAAAAATGGCTAGCTGTTGGAATAGCAATAACCTGTGGTGCTTGTGGGATAGTCCGCGCCCAAGCAAGCACTTGTTGTGCTGGAACAATTTCATCTTGTTCGCCCTGGACAATTAACCAAGGACAACTGATCGTATTTAACACGGTAAAATCTGCGTGGTTAACGGCTGGCGCAATAGAAATTAATTGCTGACAAGTATCCATAGTATTTGCTACAGATGCCGCCACATAGGCGCCAAATGAAAAACCTGCTAACCATAATGTGTACCCTGGAACGGTTTCGCCTAACCACGCGATAATAGTTTGCAAATCGCGAGCTTCTCCCACAGCATTAGCATAATTGCCACTAGACAAACCGACGCCACGATAATTAAAACGTACACTGGCAATACCTAAATCTCGACACGTGCGTGCAAGCGTACTCACTACTTTATTATGCATAGTGCCGCCATGCAATGGGTGTGGATAACAAATGATGGCAATGGTTTGTTTTAACTCAATATCAGTGGTTGGCGTAATCAATACTTCTAGTTGACCATGAGGCGCTTTGATCAAGCCGGTAGTTTCTTTGTTAGGAAATGACGTGAGTAAAGACATTGTAGCTCACTATACTTCTTCTAGAGCTGCTTCATGCTGAAACTCAAGAATATCGCCCGGTTGACACTTTAAATAAAGGCATATTGCCTCTAAGGTTACTAAACGCACAGCTTTAGCCTTGCCAGTCTTTAAAATTGACAAATTTTGTTCGGTAATACCAATCGCTTCCGCCAATTCTTTAGACCGTATTTTACGTTTGGCGAGCATCACGTCTAAATTGATTACAATGGCCACTAATTTACCATTCCTCGTCTATATCTACACTATTTTGTTCAAATTAATGCGAATCTGTTCTTTTTTATCGCATTTTAACTGCTTTTCAAAAAGAAAGTAGTTTATCATACAATAAAGTTATCGGATTTCAATCATTAATTATTAGCTTAATTTAATACGGCCAAGACTTACACAAAATAGTCAATATAGGCAAAAAACATAAACCATTATACACAATGAAGCACAGCGATGAATAAGTCATTATGGCAGAATTGGTTATGACAAAACCAGCTAGATGTTTGCTCATTCCGATCAAAAGACGCTTTGTTACACATAATATTGAAAACTGCTATAATATCTTTTTTAAATAGCGCCCGGTATGTGACGTCGAATGTTTAGCAACGCTTTCTGGTGTACCGGTTGCAACCACGCTTCCGCCACCATCACCACCCTCTGGGCCAAGGTCAATGATCCAGTCCGCTGTTTTAATCACATCTAAATTGTGCTCTATAACGACAATTGTATTACCGTGATCACGTAAACGCAATAAAACCTTGAGTAATTGTTCAATATCATGAAAATGTAGTCCTGTGGTTGGTTCATCGAGTATATACAGGGTATTACCTGTATCACGGCGCGATAATTCTTTAGCTAATTTAACCCGCTGTGCTTCTCCACCAGATAGTGTCGTTGCACTTTGCCCCAATTTAATATACGACAAGCCTACATCCATTAATGTTGCTAGCTTACGCGATAATGCTGGAATAGCTGAAAAGAATTCGGCAGCATCTTCAATAGTCATGTCTAATACTTCATGAATATTCTTACCCTTATAGCGAATGTCTAAGGTTTCCCGATTGTAACGCTTACCTTTGCAAACATCACATACCACATAAATATCAGGCAAAAAATGCATTTCAACTTTAATTAATCCATCACCTTGGCAGGCTTCACAACGCCCACCTTTCACATTAAAACTAAATCGTCCGGGTTTATACCCACGAGAACGTGCTTCAGGCGTTGCTGCAAATAAATCGCGAATAATAGTAAATATTCCTGTGTAAGTAGCTGGGTTTGAGCGTGGTGTCCGTCCAATAGGGCTTTGATTAATATCAATCACTTTATCAAAATTACCAAAGCCAGTGATTTTTTCATGTGCCGCTGGTTTTACTTGCGTCGCACCATTTAATTCACGCGCAGCAGCAGGATACAAAATACCCGAAATCAAACTGGATTTACCTGAACCAGAAACACCGGTGATACAGGTGAATAAACCAACACTGATATCTACATTAATCTTTTTTAAATTATGGCTAGAAGCGCCAATAACACGCAACATCCGCCGTGGATCTTTCTTAGTTCTCTCTGTAGGCACTAAAATTTGCCGCTTGCCGGATAAAAATTTACCAGTAATCGACTTGCGACTGCGCATAATGGTCTGTGCATTGCCTTGCGCAACGACCTCACCACCATGTACACCTGCACCCGGTCCCATATCAATGATATGATCGGCTGCTAAAATTGCATCCTCATCATGCTCAACAACAATAACACTATTACCTAAATCACGTAATCGTGTTAGTGTTTTTAATAAACGATCATTATCCCGCTGGTGCAAACCTATAGAGGGTTCATCTAGCACATACATTACCCCAACTAAACCTGCGCCAATTTGGCTTGCCAAACGTATTCGTTGCGCTTCTCCACCTGATAGTGTCTCAGCACTACGACCTAAGGTTAAATACTCTAAGCCCACGTTAACTAAAAAACCCAGGCGGCTACAAATCTCTTTTTGTATTTTTGCCGCAATTTTACCTCTATAGCCTGGCAAAGATAATTTTTCGAAAAATTCCAAGGCATCCTTGATAGAAAGCTGAGTGATATCAGGCAGCGATTTATTGGTAATATACACATGTCGTGCTTCTTCACGCAAACGCTGACCGTTACACTCAGGACAAGTTTGCACAGAAATATAACGCGACAAGTCTTCTCGCACTGCAGACGACTCTGTTTCTTGATAGCGTCGTTCAACATTAGGTATAATTCCCTCGAAGCAATGTGTACGCGTCACTGTTTTACCACGCCCAGAAAAATACTGAAAATTTATTTTTTCTTCACCTGAGCCATATAAAACAATCTGCTTGATCTTTTCTGGTAAATTTTTAAAAGATTTTTCCAAATCAAATTGATAATGTTCAGCTAATGATTGCAACAATGAATAAAAATAAGCATTTCGTCTATCCCAACCACGCACAGCGCCACCGGACAAGCTTAATTCTTCATTGTGCACGATTAAACTCGGATCAATAAACTGTTTTGATCCCAAACCATCACAGCTAGGACACGCACCGTTGGGATTATTAAATGAAAATAATCGTGGCTCCAATTCTGATAAACTATAACCACACTCAGGACAAGACATTTTCGCTGAAAATAACATATCTTTGCGTCGCTTATCGTCAATAAAGCCAATAATCACCAAGCCATCTGTAAGTTGTAATGCTGTTTCAATAGATTCGGATATCCGTAATTGATTATCTTTACGTATTTTCAACCTATCGATAACAACGTCAATTGAATGTTTTTTCCGCAATGCTAATGCCGGCATTTGATCTAATTCATGCATTTCACCATTAATACGCACACGAACAAATCCCTGTAATCGCAATTGTTCCAACAATTGCACATGCTCTCCTTTGCGTTCACGTACCACCGGCGCAAGGATCATGATTTTTGTTTCATCAGGTAACGCCATAATTTGATCAACCATTTGGCTAACCGTCTGTGCTGCTAATACTATTTTGTGTTCTGGGCAACGTGGTTGGCCTACCCGTGCATATAATAAACGCAAATAATCATAAATTTCTGTCACTGTACCCACTGTTGAGCGTGGATTATGCGATGTTGCTTTTTGCTCAATGGAAATAGCAGGTGATAAGCCCTCAATATGATCAACATCAGGCTTTTCCATCACAGATAAAAATTGGCGTGCATAAGCCGATAAAGATTCAACATAGCGGCGTTGCCCTTCGGCATAAAGGGTATCGAATGCCAACGATGACTTACCTGAACCGGATAAACCCGTGATAACAACAAGCTCATCCCTAGGTATTTTTACATCAATATTTTTTAAATTATGGGTGCGAGCCCCACGAACGGTAATTTTATCCATAATAAGCCAATGCAATTTTTAAAAAAGTTTTGTATTATAACAAATCTTCTACTGCTAGGAAAATTGAATGTCAAATTTTGACAGTATGGGTTTATCAGAAAAGATGTCGCATTTAGAATGGAAGGCCACCACTGGCTTAGCCGGTCTTTATGCCTGTCGATTAATCGGTCTGTTCATGATTCTGCCAGTCTTTGCCATCTATTTATCACAATTTCCTGGCATCACCACCTGGACCTTTGGCTTAGCCATGAGTATTTATGGTTTAACACAAGCCTTATTACAGATTCCCTTTGGCATGTTATCTGACAAAATTGGCCGTAAACCGATTATTACACTGGGATTAATTATTTTCATCCTGGGAAGCAGCATTGCCGCTCTTTCTCATTCAATCACTTGGCTCATCATTGGTCGAGCATTACAAGGCGCTGGCGCCATTGGCAGTACTGTTAATGCATTAACAGCTGATTTAACACGCGAACAACAGCGCAGTAAAGCGATGGCAATCATTGGCATGTCCATCGGTGCAGCTTTTTTTATTGCCATGTTGTTAGGTCCATTGCTAAATGCATTTATAAGTATCCCCGGTATTTTTTGGTGCGCAGCATTATTTGGCGTAATAGCATTATTCATTTTACATGGCATTATCCCTTCGCCACATAATTCCTGTTTTCATAGAGATATGGAAGTTGAGCCGGTACAAATACAACAGGTATTGAAAAATACAGAGTTATTACGACTAAATATTGGCATTTTTACTTTGCACACTATTCTCATGGCAAGTTTTGTTGCTATTCCCTTGTGTTTAACTCAACACATTGGATTCAACTCACAGCAATTGTGGATGCTGTACTTACCGGTCTTACTACTCGCATTTATTGCCTCGATCCCTTTTCTATTGTTAGCCGAACGTAAACAATGCTTAAAACCGCTATTTCTTACCGCTATCGCCTGCATTGTGATCGCTCAGATTGGTTTACTATTAAAGCACGATTCACTCATTAGCTTGATCCTTAACTTACTGTTATTTTTTACCGCTTTTACCTTTTTAGAAGCCAATTTACCTTCACTGTTAACACGAATAGCTCCACCTGCTAGCAAAGGGACCGCATCAGGAATTTATTCCACCGCGCAATTCTTAGGTATTTTTATTGCTGGCCCGCTCAGTGCTTTTTTACGCGATCAATTTGATTTATCTGCTATATTTATCGCCAATGCTGCCTTGTCAGCGATATGGCTTTTTCTTGCGTATCGTATGGTAAAACCAAAACAATTGAGCAACATTCTACTACGCTTTGACCATATAACCACTGAACAAGCACAGCAGTATGGACGGCAATTAGGCGCTATTGCTGGCATTATTGAAGCCAATGTTTTCGCAGATGATGGTATTGCCTATTTGAAAGTGGACAGACGTCAACTTGACCAAGAAAGCTTGCATAATTTCTATAGCAGTGCTATACATAGTTAAAGTTTCACATTTATTCGGAAAAACAGGAGAATATTATGTCTAGAGGCATAAATAAAGCCATTATTGTCGGTAACTTAGGTAATGATCCAGAAGTACGCTATATGCCAAATGGACAAGCAGTGGCTAATCTTTCTATTGCAACATCAGAAAGTTGGAAAGATAAAGAATCAGGTGAGCAACGCGAAAATACCGAATGGCATCGTATCGTATTATACCGTCGCTTAGGTGAAATAGCAGGTGAATATTTACGCAAAGGTGCTAAAGTATACATTGAAGGCAAAATCCGTACGCGTAAATGGACAGATCAAAGTGGTAATGACCGTTATACAACGGAAATAATCGCCGATGAAATGCAAATGCTTGATCGAAATGGCGCTGCCGCAGGCAATCCAGCTGGCGGTAACAACTACACGTCAAATGCTCAAGCAACACCACATAAAGCTGCCGAGCCAACTGCAGCTGCAGCAGAATTTGATGATGATATCCCGTTTTGATGTATCAACTTTCGAATGGCGCTATGCAGATAACTAGCGCCATTTTTAGTTTTATAAAACACATGTAAAACTTACTTTATGTTATTCAGTTCCGCCAACTGTTAATGCATCTACTTTTAGTGTAGGTTGCCCTACACCAACAGGAACAGATTGACCTTCTTTGCCACATGTGCCGATACCACTATCTAATTCCAAATTATTACCCACCATTGAAATTTTTTGCATAACCTCAGGACCATTACCAATTAACGTAGCGCCTTTTACCGCTTGAGTGATTTTGCCATGTTCAATAAGGTATGCTTCACTAGTATCAAACACAAATTTTCCTGAGGTAATATCCACCTGCCCTCCTGAAAAATTCACCGCATATAAACCTTTATCAACACTTGCGATAATTTCTTCTGGCGTATAGTCCCCTGGTAGCATATAAGTATTTGTCATGCGTGGCATTGGCAAGTGAGCATAGGACTCACGTCGTCCATTCCCTGTTACTGGCATTCCCATTAATTTCGCATTGAGCTTATCTTGCATATAGCTGCGCAAAATTCCCTTTTCAATTAACACCGTATGTTGTGATACAGTTCCTTCATCGTCAATGTTTAATGATCCTCGCCGCTCCGCTAAGGTTCCATCATCGACTACCGTACAAGCACTGCTTGCCACCTGTTCTCCAATGCGTCCACTGAATGTTGATGTTCCCTTGCGATTGAAATCACCTTCCAAGCCATGTCCTACCGCCTCATGCAACAAGACACCCGGCCAGCCTGGGCCTAAAACAACAGGCATCGTTCCAGCAGGAGCATTAACAGCGGATAAATTCAAGATGGCCTGCCTGACTGCTTCTTCTGTATACTGCTTATAACGGTCATTATCTAGGAAGTAACGATAATCACCACGTCTACCACCTCCAGAAACAGCTTTTTCACGTCGACCTTTTTGTTCTGCAATCACTTGTACATTTAAACGTACCAATGGCCGCACATCCGCTGCTATTGTACCGTCACTAGCAAAAATAAAAATAACTTCATACGTTCCCGATAAACTAGCAATGACTTCACTAACACGCTGATCAAGCTGCCGTGCGAATGTATCAATTCGTCGCAGTAAATCAACTTTATCTTGATCGACAAGACTCTGTAAAGGATCAGTAATCGGATAGTATGCTTGTAATGGCTGTGTTGGAGCAATTTTAACATGACCAGAACCGCCTGCATGCGCAATACTGCGCGCTGCACTGCACGCAGTTTCTAAGGTTGGTAATAAAATTTCATTAGAATAAGCAAATCCTGTTTTTTCTCCACTAATTGCCCTAACGCCAACGCCTCGTTCAATATCGTAATGGCCTTGTTTAACGATACCATCTTCTAATACCCAAGATTCATGTTGAGATGCTTGAAAATAGAGATCTGCACTATCTATAAATTTCCCAAGCACACTGCCTAAAATATTTTGCAGCTGCGCATCACTTAGCCCAGCAGGATCAAGCAATAGTTGGCGTGCAATTTCAAGTGATTGTGTCATGTTATTCCTTCTTTAAAATATATCTTTAAGTATACCCGCTTTCACTCTCCATTTCCATGGAGTCATCATAGTGTTGCTGTTGAGTAGGTTTACCTGGGATCCTGTGCATGGATTTTTTTAAAGGATATATCACTGGGTTCTGCCACGGCCCCGTTACTAAATATTCATAACGTGTCATTTTATCAACACCTGAACTCACAGCTTTTCCTAATGCCCATGTCACAGCACCAGCAACTGGCCCCCCTGCTATTGTAGCAATAACCGGTAAACTTGATGTTAAATGAGGCATGACGGTTAGTTTTAAGCCATAATCTTCTGTGACTAAACCAGCACGCCCTCGGATAAAAATATTGGCAACATTACCTGATATTTCTAAATCTTTTGTGAAAACATTTCCCTCATTAAAAGTAAAGCGGCCATTTAGCAAATCAAAGTAATATCCTGTATGTGTAATATCTTGAAAATCTAGCGATAAACGCTTTGGTAAGCTTTGTAAACTTAATAAATTCAATATCTTACCCAAACCTAATTTAGCCCCTGTTTTTTTGCTTAAACCGGCAATCCAGCCTGCTTTTATTTCCGCATTTAAATCACCGGAAAGTGCTTTTAAAGACAGTTGCTCTGGACTGCCTACCCATTCTAAATCAAAATTAAATTTGGCATTCCTGCTGTGCACATTACCCGGCAAATTCCAGCTTTGTAAGATATCACTTAATTGATTGGTTGTTAACTGTCCGGTAACTTCGGTAAACTCTCCATTGAGATTTTTTTGCCAAAAACCATAGGCTGTCAATTGAAACATATCATTATCAACTTCAAGCAGATCCATGCGCAAACCTTCAGTAGCTTGTTCCAGGCGTAACTTTATTTGTCCTAACAGCTTGCTTTTCAAAAAGCATTGCTGACAACTTGCCTTAATAGTGGGAATATCTTTCAACTTGACTGTCATAGCTTGCTTATTATGAATCTTTACTGGATTTATAATCAACTTATCCATCTCCAGCAAGACTTCTGTTGACTCATTTGCAGTAGATATAACCGCGCTACCAGTAATATCTGAACCTGAAAAATCGAATACCCAGCTATCGTCTTTTTTCTCAAATGCAACTTCAGTCAGAGGAAACTGCAACCCTGCAATTTGTATATTTTCTACTTGAAGGTTTTTTGAAAAAATGGAGCTTTGTTCATTATCAGAAAATTTTTTCTCTTTTAATAATGCTAAGACTGGCTGCCAATCTTCCCAAATCCATTGTTTTAAGTAACCAGTTAACAAAAAACCTTCATCAGGCAAATCAATTTGCTTATCTTGATTGACTTGTACAACACCTCTTTTTCGATAGGTATTGCTATCTTGTTGTTTAGTCCAATTCAGTTGACTAGTTAAGTGCTTTGCAAACATACTTTCTGTGCGAATATCGCCATTTTTATCTAGCTGAATAGTAACTGTGGTAGGTTTCGCCTGTTCAGCTGTCATCATCAGAGGTGTTGGTAAGGTGCTAGCAATGCCTTGCCAATCTGTTGTTATTGTGATATTATCTGCTTCTTCCTGTTGTAATACAACTTGTGTTTTGTAAGGCGTTTTCCCCGTTAATAAAGGCTTTAAGGTTATTCCATATTCTTGTTCTAATGCCGCGATATTTAACAAGCCTTGTGCAGAAATCAATGTTTTTTTATCGCCTGTTGCTAACGTGATGTCAGTTGGCTCGTGCAGCACTGTAGCCTTAATTGTGTTAGAGGCTACTGCTTTTTCTGTGAAATGAACATCTCCATGTTGCACGTCAACAGGAAAAGGTAACTTAGGCACATTAATGACATTATTAGACAGCAATAAATCCCCGGTAACCTTAATAGCATCGTCTTTCTTTTTATTTGCTAGCGGTAATAACAAGTTCAAATCTAATATCATTTGTCCACTTGCTGTTATCCCTTGTATACCTTTAACTACTGAGTCATTTAATGGTGATTCAGCGATAAACTGCAATCCATTTTGCAAAACGCCCTGCACACTTGCTGTAATTAATAGCATGACTGGTAGGCTAACTACACTAGCAATATCTACCTGACCCTGAACAATATTATTACCTAATAATTGACCTTGGCTTGTATTGATAGTCATGTGAGTACCATCAAAATGAATATCACCTGATAAATTTTCTAACAAGGGCCATTCGGGATGATAAGCTAAATCAAGTTCTGAGAAATGTCCTTGTACTTTGAATGTGCCTGGTTGTTCAAGAAAAGGGAATTTATCCAACTCTCCATGCAATACCATTGTAGCCTGTAGATCAGTACCTTTTCTAATCGCTTGTGTTAGCCAATGCTCTAGCTTGTCAGGCATCTTTTTTGTTGGAAAATAGTAATTTAATTCACCTTGTTCAAATTGAGGTATTTTTATTGCTGCTAGCATTTCTATCATTGGTTTTTTGTTTTCTGATAACTGTAGATTAAAACGGCCAGTACTTTCTGCAAAACCATCAGATAGATAAAAGTTAGGCACTTTTATCTGCCATGCCTCTGCCTGTTTTTTCCAATCCGCTTTTAATGTTAACGCCTGTAGGTGGAATAATTTATCAAATAAAGTAGGAATGTTGATATAGACATCATCAGAATAAGCCGTCAGCGTTCCCTGATCTTGATCAAAAACAAGCTCTCCATTAATACCGCGCAATGTGGGCAAATTTTTCCATTGATTTAACCCCACATCCTTAAGCTTTGCCCGCCCCGAAAATTGATCCGAGATCGCTTTATTCGTTGGTACGATAATATTAAAATCTTCAATCTCACCAGATAACTGCAGTTCTTCTAGCGGTAGATTTAATACAGATGCCTGAGGCAGCTTGGTCAAAAACTGTTGTAGCATGTCTATCTTTGCATACTTTAACGCAATGGCCATCTGTCCTTGATTATCTCTATCCCCAGTGCTTTTTTTTATCAGCAACCAATCTCTTGGCCATACTTGACCATCCACTTTTAAGCGCTTAATAAACGCTACTAATTCCCATGCCATATTGTTTGTTAACTGCCACCTTACATTACCATCTAACCTGTTAATGACCGGCAACTTTTCATTATCAGCAAATTTTACATTTTGTAATACATAATGACTTTGCAGATCATAAATATTTCCTTCTTTATATTGTCCTTGTAATTTAAAAGAAGCATTACCCCGTGTAATAGAAATTGGCAATTTAGCAAAATAAGCCTGCCACGGCACTAATTTAAGATTTTTTCCGTCCACATGAAATTTTGCATTGACTGAGTTTAGATCAGATAAATTACCCGCCGCATTAAGTGCAAAATTAAATTTTGTGATGCGCTTATCTACGATAGAGACTGTTCCGCGTACCCGGTGTCTTTTACCGGTATTAATAACTGTTGCGAATAATTTACGAAATGGTATTACTTCATTCTTACAGGTAATAAAGTCAAGCTGGACATTTTTTAATTCTAAACGAGGTTGCTTGAAAATCCACTCGAGTAGTTGGTCAACATGTATTTTTTCATCACCACTAGACAGTTTCTCTACCGGTAACCCAATAATTTTCCACTTTCCTAGTGCATGCTGCAGCGTTAAATTGACACCATCTATGTGTAAATGTCCTAAAATAATTGTCCGGTGCAAGATAGATTGAAATATTGATATACCAACATAAGCTTGACGAACTGTTAATACTGGCTTTGCTTGATCATTTAAAACAGCCAAACGACGAATGTTAAATCCTGGCTCAAATCCATGCCACCTCGCTTCAATGGCTCCAATTTCTACTGGAACATTGAATTTACCACTCAACCATAGCGCAATTTTGCTTTCATAATGAGAAATCATCGGTATACTCAGGCGTGCTACACCCAGTAATAATGCAATAATAATGATTACAAACGCACTAACAATCCACAGTTTGTGTATTAACCACTTTACCTTTTTCATCCTCACCACTAAATAATACGAAAGCGCCTACGCCAATCACGCAAAATAATAAAAACCCATGGCCAAAAAAACATACTCGATATTGCTGGCAACCAAAACATCACTGTTCGTGGTGGTTGATAGATAATACTCTGAACAATAAAGATAATGCATTGAAACAAGACAGCTAACATACAAAGTGTCAATGCTTGCTGCCAAATTGATACCGTCCGCATACGCCGATGAATAACGATGGCAACATAAGCAACTATCACCATCGCTAAAGCATGCTCTCCTGTCAATGAGCCACTTAAGCCATCTAACGCTAGGCCCGACAGCCATGCCACACTTAAGCCGACTCGATGAGGCAACGCAATACACCAATAAATAACAACTAACAACAGCCATTCAGGCCGAAACCATACCGCCCACTGTGGCAATGGCAAAATAGCCAATGCCAGCGCAATAACAATACTTAAAAAGATCCAAAATATTCCATACAAGGTCACTGTAAACTTCCCATTTTTTTTCTATTTAGCGCTGAATAAAATTCGTCTTGCAATGCTTTTTGTTGCTTATTAAGTTTTTGCCATACAAGCAGAATTTGTCGGCTCTGTAGTAAATGTGCGCTCGGCTTAACAAAAATTTTTGCAAAGTGCTCTCCTGGCTTTTGCTCAATTTGTATTACCATACCGACTGGATAACCTTCAGGATAACGCATGCCTAAACCTGAGGTTATTAGCAAATCACCTACTTTAATATCGGCCGTATCCGCTATATTAATCATACCCAAGTAGCGCCTAGAGCCTGTCCCAACAACGATCGCTCGCAAGCCATTGCGATACACTTGCACCGGCACAGCACTGTTGACATCTGTTATTAACATAATTTGACTGGTCGTTGGCCCAACTTGAATAATTTGCCCCATTACACCCCGAGCATCTAACGCAGGTTGACCCAAATAAACGTGATCTTTTATCCCTTTATCAATAATAACACGTGATGAATAAGGTTTGGTACTAACAGCTAATAATTGTGCAATTGTAAATTCTTCTTTATGTTTAGCAGTAGACTGTAATAAAGCGCGCAATTGACTGTTTTCTTTTTGAATAATCAAGATTTGCTGTAATTTCCCTTGCAGCATTAACGTTTGCGCACGCAGGCTGGCATTTTCTTTTATCAAATTTTGTTGTTTAGATATATTCTCAGTAACCCAATCAAATGCTTCAATTGGCCAAGAAACCGTATACTGTAGTGGTGCAATAAATACAGATAAATAAGTTCTAATACGAGAAAAATGAAAGTCACGGTAATCAGCAATCATTAATGCGACCGAAAACATAACAAGGACAATAAGTTTAAAACCTAGAAATGATGACTGTCTAAATAGCAAAGGTACTCTCTCTTAATAAAGTATTCAGCACTTTTCCAGTGAATGCCGCTATTTGGCAAATCTCGCTATAAAAATTACCTTTAAAATGCTAATTAATCCGTCGATAGAAAATCACCTCCAATAACATCCATTAACTCTAGGGCACGGCCACCGCCTCTTGCTACACAAGTTAATGGATCTTCCGCAATAATAACAGGTAATCCTGTCTCTTCCATCAATAATCTTTCTAATTCGCGCAATAATGCACCACCACCAGTTAATATCATTCCACGTTCTGCAATATCTGCTGCTAGCTCGGGCGGTGCTTGCTCTAATGCCGCTCGCACTGCACCAGCAATACCCGACAGTGGTTCCTGCAATGCCTCTAATATTTCATTACTATTTAATGTAAAGCTACGCGGCACACCTTCGGCTAAATTGCGCCCTCTCACTTCTAATTCTCGCACTTCATTGGCTGGATAAGCCGTACCAATTTCATGTTTAATACGCTCAGCCGTGGTTTCTCCGATTAAAATGCCATAATTCCTGCGCACATAGTTAATAATAGCTTCATCAAAACGATCACCACCAATACGAACTGAGGCTGAATAAACAATACCACTCAATGAAATAATCGCAACTTCAGTCGTTCCACCACCAATATCCACAACCATGGAACCACTGGCTTCTTCCACTGGCATGCCTGATCCCATTGCTGCAGCCATAGGCTCTTCAATTAAGTAAACTTCGCGCGCACCTGCGCCCATAGCGGACTCACGAATCGCTCGACGCTCAACTTGAGTCGAGCCACACGGCACACAAACCAATACACGTGGACTGGGTCGAAGAAATTTGTTTTCGTGAACTTTGTGTATAAAATGTTGTAACATTTTTTCAGTGACATAAAAATCAGCAATAACACCATCTTTCAACGGCCTGGTGGCTGAAATATTACCAGGGGTGCGACCTAACATACGTTTCGCTTCGATACCAACCGCGACCACTCGCGTTGTCCCACTGGTAAAATCTTGTCGCAAAGCAACAACGGAAGGTTCATTCAAGACGATACCTTTGCCACGCACATAAATTAGGGTATTTGCTGTCCCTAAATCAATCGATAAATCATTGGAAAATACACCACGAAATCGTTTTAGCACTATTCTTGCCTCTTAATCTATAAATACGCATAAATTTGCACTATTTTACGCTTTGATTGCCCTTATGTGCAAATTATTTATTATTAACGATATAATTATCTGAAATTCACTAAGATACTGAAAATATCAACAAAATTCAGTACATTAATTTACCACAGTAGACACCAACTACCGAATTTAGCATAATCGAATAAGATACTTATTTATTTGATCACAAGGAGTACACATGTCTATCTCTGAAAAGGACATAGAAAAAATAGCTAACTTGGCGAAATTAGCCATACCTGCTGATAAATTAGCCAACTATAACCACGATTTATCCGCTATTTTAACGCTAGTTAATGATTTAAATCGTACCGATACTAGTAATAGTCAACCAATGGCTCACCCTCTGGATGCAACACAACATTTGCGGGCCGATAAAGTCACAGAGGTTAATCAAAGAGATAGCATGCTATCACTAGCACCTCAAAAAGAAGCAGGGCTCTATTTAGTGCCAAAAGTCATTGAATAAAGGAAACATCAATATGCTGCAATTAACATTACTCGAAATGGCTAAAGGTTTAGCAAATGCTGAATTTTCTAGTATGGAATTAACACAAGCCCACCTTGATGCTATTCAACGTTGGCAACCCAAACTCAATTGTTTCACCCATGTTTGTGCTGATTCTGCTTTATATCAAGCTAACATTGCAGACAAAAAACGTGCAGAAGGAAACCATCATCCGCTAACAGGCATTCCTATTGCCCACAAAGATATTTTTTGCACAAAAGGTATCTTAACCACTTGTGGTTCAAAAATGTTACATAATTTCATTGCGCCGTACGACGCAACTGTGGTCTCAAAATGTAATGATGCTGGATTCGTTACCTTAGGTAAAACTAACTTGGATGAATTTGGCATGGGTTCTTCGAATGAAAATAGTTTTTTCGGCACTGTCAAAAATCCATGGGATACCACACGAGTACCCGGCGGCTCTTCTGGCGGTTCTGCTGCTGCTGTCGCAGCACAGCTTTGCGCAGCAGCAACAGGCACTGATACCGGTGGTTCCATTCGCCAACCTGCTTCATTCTGTGGATTAACGGGGGTAAAACCAACCTATGGTCGCGTTTCACGTTACGGCATGATTGCCTATGCCTCTAGCCTGGATCAAGCAGGAATTTTTGCTCGCAATGCAGCAGACGCTGCCCATATGCTGAATGTCATATCCGGCTTTGATGAAAAAGATTCAACGTCTATGAATGAACCGGTTCCACAATATATCGATCAACTTGAGCAAGATTTAACAGGCACGACAATAGGCTTACCTAAAGAATATTTCACCGAACAACTCGATCATACTATTGCTAAACTGATCGATAATGCTATAACTGAATATACTCGCATGGGCGCTAACGTTACTGAAATCAGCCTGCCACACACAGAATTTGCTATCCCAACTTATTATATTATTGCTCCGGCAGAAGCTTCTTCTAACCTATCACGCTATGATGGTGTTCGTTATGGTTATCGTTGTGATGCGCCGAAAGATTTAGAAGACCTATATACACGCAGCCGTGGAGAAGGCTTTGGTTGTGAAGTACAACGTCGTATTATGGTGGGTACCTATGTTTTATCTGCTGGATATTACGACGCATATTATTTAAAAGCACAAAAAGTACGCCGCTTGATTCGCGAAGACTTTCAGCGCGCATTTGAACAAGTTGATTGCATCATATCACCTGTTACGCCAACTACTGCCTTCCCACTTGGCAGCAAAACAGATGATCCAATAAAAATGTATTTATCTGATATTTTCACTATTGCTGTTAATTTGGCAGGACTACCTAGTATTGCCATACCCGCAGGATTTAACCAACAATTACCTGTGGGCTTACAGATTATTGGTAATTACTTTCAAGAAGGAAAGTTATTAAATATGGCTCATCAATATCAAAAAAATACTGACTGGCATCAAAAAATACCAACGTTATTACAGGGTTAAAAGAGGTTGTTTATGGAATGGGAAAGTGTTATCGGATTAGAAGTTCACGCACAATTACAAACGGAATCTAAAATTTTTTCTGGTGCTGCAACTGCTTACGGAGCTGAACCAAATACACAAGCTTGTGCTATTGATTTAGGTCTCCCAGGTGTATTACCCGTGCTCAATGAAAAAGCAGTTGCTATGGCGATTAAATTTGGCCTAAGCATTGACGCTGATATTCCATCAGAGTCGGTATTTGCCAGAAAAAATTATTTTTATCCGGATCTGCCCAAAGGCTATCAAATCAGTCAGTTTGAACTACCGATTATTGGCAAAGGTCACTTGATTATTTATATTGATGGCACTGAAAAGCGCATAAATATCACACGTGCTCACTTAGAAGAGGATGCGGGAAAATCACTACATGAAGATTTTCATGGCATGTCAGGTATTGATTTAAACCGCGCGGGTACCCCATTATTAGAAATTGTCTCTGAGCCTGATATGCGTAGCGCTGAAGAAGCCGTTGCCTATTTAAAGGCATTGCATACACTAGTACGTTATATTGAAATCTGCGATGGTAATATGCAGGAAGGATCATTTCGCTGTGACGCCAATATCTCTGTACGTCCTAAAGGCGAAGAAAAATTCGGCACGCGCACGGAAGTGAAGAATATTAATTCCTTCCGTTTTGTTGAAAAAGCTATAAACTATGAAATAAGTCGACAAATTGCGACATTAGAAAGTGGCGGCTCTATTGTTCAAGAAACACGCTTATATGACGCGAACAAAAATGAAACGCGAGCAATGCGCAGCAAAGAAGAAGCCAATGATTACCGCTATTTCCCCGATCCTGACTTACTTCCTGTTATCATCTCTCAAGATACCATCGCTAAGTTAAAAGATATGTTACCTGAATTGCCTCAACAAAAATATCAACGCTTTCAACAAGAATATGGTTTGAACAACTACGACGCTAGTGTATTAACCGCAGAAAAATCATTGGCTGACTATTTTGAGACAGTAAAACAACAAAGTTGTGCGCCAGCAAAATTAGTTGCTAACTGGGTTATGGGTGACTTGGCTGGAGCATTAAATAAAGAGAACCTCACTATCTCACAAAGCCCTGTTAGTACAGCACAATTAGCAGGATTACTTGATCGTATTCACGATAAAACCATATCAGGAAAAATTGCTAAAACTATCTTTGACACTTTATGGCAAAGTGAAAAAAGTGCCGATCAAGTTATCGATGAACAAGGCTTACGACAGATTTCGAATGCAGATGAAATTGAAAAAATTATCGATGAAATACTAGCAAACAATCCTGAGCAACTCAACGCATACCGCGCAGGTAAAGAAAAATTATTTGGTTTCTTTGTTGGCCAAGCGATGAAGGCGACAAAGGGCAAAGCAAATCCCCAGCAGTTGAATGCATTATTGAAGAAAAAATTACAATAAATTGCTCATCGCCGGTATGTAGGAGCTACTGAAGCTGAACGCCTATAATTAGAATGGCTATCGAGCAATCGCTTAGCAGGATCCCTACCGGTTTGCAAAGGTGCCGGCTTTCTAAGTATTTCCTGAGGCGAAAAAAATGAAAAAGAAACAGATGCGTCTTCTTTTCTTACAGTGTCAGAGTTAGCTTTCTTAATGAGCTGTTCTGCTAATTTTGGGCTAGCGGCTATAATAGTTCCAATTAATACTTCAATATATTTTTTAAGTAAATTTTTGGACATACTTACTATACTTTCATCAATACCATTGGCTAAACGGTGACTATATGCTAAAAATTTAGGAATCGCTGCAATCTTACTGTAAATCGCTTCAGCACGATGAAGATCAACTGCTGTAACCTGCTCTACTGGTTGCAATGTATGAAAATTGTCTGCTGTATAATTAAGATAATTCTGCACCAAACCAATATAGGGTCGATCCGGTCTGTTATACACCACTTGAACAGAGTCTTCCTCCTGTTGCACTGTTTCTAAGCTACTATTGATACGAAAAAATCTGGATACGTTGCCTTGCTTAGAAATAGTCTCGTCGTTTCTAAAAGCCGGAATCAAATCAAAGGCAGTCAAATGTTCATATTTAATATCCAATGTTTTTGTGTAATAAGTATCAACATTAGCCAATATTTCTTTTAACTTAATACTATCACTATCGTCAAAACAGCGCGACAAGCGATCCTGCAACTCTTCAAACTCTATACCGTAGATTTGCAATAAATAGTTTTTTACATTAGAGGGTTCCAATAAACTTTCTAATGAAGATGCTGCATTGATATATATCAATTTTGATACTTGTCGCAATAAGGTTAGCATTACCTCTTTTGCTTGATCTTTGTGGATAGTGATTGACTGTTTATCTGTTAAAAACTCACTCCCCGCTGTAGGGGTAAATTTAATATCTTTATTTTTAGGATACGAAACCCGATAAGCTTCCCAACCTTCTCCTCGCATCTCTTTTGCCCTTTGCATATTAACTGAAACAGTACCTTTTAAACTAACACCACAACTAAAAATAAAAACAACATCTGTATCAACATAACACTTACTAATGGCATTGTTATACCCATCTGATTGAGAAATACACCAAACTTTATATTCACGTTTACCTTCAATTAAATTAGCAACATCAATGTTTAAACCTTGTTTTATATTTCTTACATCTTGTTCGGTATCAATTAAGTGTGTGAAAGAATGCTTGTCACTATGATCGCTTTCTGCCACGATAAGTCCATTTAAATGATTTTTCACTCTTTTCCCATAGTAAACTAGGATAGCAGAAGGTAAAATGACGTGTGTTTGTCCATTTATAGCAGAAAATTCCGAGCTATATGTATAATTAAACATAGCGGCCCCTAACCGTTTATTCTCATAATAGTGGAGAATAGTAACGATTATAAAATGATAAATTGATCAACACAAGTCTTTATTTTAAACAGTTGGTGCAATAAACACTACGTATAAAATACGTAATGTTTACCCGCAACGATCATTTATTTCAAAATAGGCACATTGATTTATTGTAAATACTCAAGTTATTCTGCATAATAAAACAACTTTGGTATTAGCAAATACCTAATTGAAACAACCGTTTAGTTAGGAGAATATATTCTATCTAATTATTTACAAGACACAACGAGCAAATAAGAGACATTTATGAGCACAACAACAAGAAGTAGAATAAAACAGAAAAAAATCAGTTTATTTTTACCACTGACGATGTGGCTACTTGCTGCTATTTTTTTCTTTTATGAATTTTTATTACAAAATTCAACCAGCGTCATGTTGAAACCATTAAGCAGCACATTCGGCATAAGCGCAACAAAATTTGGATTATTATCAACATTTTACTTTTTAGCCTATAGTTCCGTGCAACTCCCTGCAGGTTTACTACTCGATCGCTTTGGCCCACGTAAATTATTAACGATTGCTGCAGGGGTTTGCGGTGTTGGTACCGTCATCATGGCCTCTGCACAAAATTTTGCCTATATTGAAATAGCCCGCTTTGTCACAGGTCTTGGATCGGGTTTTGCTATGTTAGGCGCCCTCATTATCACTGCCAATTGGTTTAGCAGTAAGCGTTTTGCTCTTATGCACGGTTTAACATTAACTATTGGGATTACAGGTGCCGCATTTGGTGCCGCACCGCTAGGCTTAGCACTAGAACGCTATGGTTGGCGCCACGCTATGCTGATATTAGGTGTTTTTGGCATTACACTCATGCTTATCATGTTTTTTGTTATTCGTGATCGACCTCCCGGCATGAAACGAGCTCGTAATAAGCATGGTGAAGAAATTAACTTGCGCGATCTACTGATTGGTTCAAAGAAAATTCTTAGTAGTAGACAAACTTGGCTAACTGCGGCCTACGGTGCCTTAATGTACGCGCCAACAGCCGCATTAATGTATTGGTTACAATCCTATATGCCTGCACTGCGTGGTTTCTCTGTAGAAAAATCAGTTTGGTTAGTATCGATCATGTACCTAGGCTGGATTTTTGGCAGCCCATTTTTCGGCAGCATATCCGATTTCATTGGCCGTCGTAAAGTAACACTTTATATTAGTACTATTACAACACTTACATTGATTATCTTTATCTTATATGTTCCCAATTTAAGCTACCTCACTTACAACTTTTTATTGTTTCTCTTTGGCTTTTTTACAACAGGCTTTGTGCCTTCTTTTTCTATTGTGCGTGAACAACATCGATCAGAATACAGTGGCAGCGCCTTAGGTTTTATGAATATGGTGAACAGTTTAGGACCAGCTCTAGCTCCTCTGATCGTAGGAAAATTACTCGATTTACTTTGGAGTGGACATTTAACGGACAATCAAAGACTATATAGTGTCTCAGAGTACAAAATTGCGCTGCTTGTATGCCCTGCCTGTTTACTCTTAGCCTTGGCCATATTACCATTCATCAAAGAAACATACTGTAAAACTATCGACCACAAGGCCGTCTCTTAAGCGGCCTAGTGCTAGCAAGCGAGACCAAAATATGACTACTACCGCTAAAAAAGTATTTATACAAACGTATGGCTGCCAGATGAATGTCTATGACACCAATAAAATGATTGATGTCTTAGCAGCATCCCACCAAATGGAAAAAACAGAACAAGCCGATGAAGCAGATGTCATTATCTTAAATACCTGCTCTATTCGTGAGAAAGCACAGGAAAAGGTATTTTCCGAATTGGGCCGCTTCAAAAAATTAAAGAAAAAAAAACCGCATTTAGTTATTGGGGTAGCAGGTTGTGTTGGCAGCCAAGAAGGCGATATGATAATAAAACGTGCACCCACAGTGGACATAGTATTTGGACCACAGACATTACACCGCTTGCCTGAATTATATGACAAAGTCATCCATGAAAAAAAGCCTGCTGTCGATATCAGTTTTCCAGAAATTGAAAAATTTGACCATTTACCGGAACCACGAGCTGAAGGCCCAACCGCATTAGTTTCAATTATGGAAGGTTGCAGCAAATATTGCAGCTTTTGCATTGTACCCTATACGCGCGGTGAAGAAATTAGTCGTTCTTTTGATGATGTCCTTGCCGAAGTTGCGGCATTAGCGCAGCAAGGCGTACGTGAAATTACTTTTCTCGGGCAAAATGTCAATGATTATCGTGGTCCCATGCATGAAGGCGGTACTGCCGATCTTGCTTTACTTATTCATTATGCCGCATGCATTGATGGTATTGATCGCATACGCTACACCACATCTCACCCACAAGCGTTTTCTGATAACTTGATAGAAGCCTATGCCGAAACGCCTGAATTAGCTAATCACTTACACTTACCAGTACAAAGCGGCTCAAATCGCATACTGGGCATGATGAAACGTGGTTATACAGTTGAAGAATTCAAAGAAAAGATTGCTAAATTACGGCAAATTAAACCTAACATCAGCGTTTCATCCGATTTTATTGTTGGCTTTCCAAGTGAAACTGATGAAGACTTTATCGCAACCATGGATTTAGTACAAGAAATCAATTTTGACACTTCCTACAGCTTTATTTATAGCCCTCGCCCTGGCACACCTGCGGCAATATTACGCGATGGTGTGAGCGCTGAAACAAAAAAACAACGCTTAAAAATTCTGCAAAACCGCCTATTGCAACAAGCCTCAGAAATCAGCCAAAATATGATAGGCACTATCCAAAATGTTTTAATCACAGGTCATGCGAAAAAAAATGATAATCAAGTATCTGGCCGTACAGAAAACAACCGCGTTGTTAATGCAATCGGCCACAGTCGGTTAGTTGGTCAATTCGTTCGTGTTAAAATACACGAAGCTCTACCAAATTCACTGCGAGGAGAAATAATTGATAGTTAATACTCACCAAGATCCATACTGACAACGGTTTGCAGGTAACATTTCAAAATGAAATTTTGCTCCGAATATGTCGATCGACCCTAACCTACAAAATTCCGCACTGGCGGTTTGTTTAAGGAATAGATAATTTGGCTTGTGGAGATAGAGTTCCTGCAGTTTGGAACCCTAAGGTTATTTGAGGTAAAGTTGTTACTGGCGGTTTTTCTTTTATAAGTACATCGCGATGGGGCAGCTGTTGTTTTATTCGTTCCGATTGAAAAGCGAGCACTAAATCAGCTTTTTGTTCTTCTGTAAGAGGAACCACTGTTAAAGTATTATTTGTAAAAGTGTGATCACCAAGCGATTTTGACGTATTATAACTACCAAGCGACTTTGTCGTATTGTTCATTTATTGAGGGGGATTGACGGACATAACAAATCAGTGATTTCTTAACACGTTGCCGTGTTTATATGAGGTCGCTAAGGATGATTGTTATGGATTCGAAAACTCAGTTAATAGTAGATATCATTGCAAAGGTTACGCAAGGCAACATCAGTATTCATAATGCGGGAAAGCTGCTGAATCGCTCACGGCGAACCATAGAAAGATATGTTGCCAAGCATCAAAAATTAGGGGTTAAATTTATTGTTCATGGCAATAAAGGCAGAGTAATAAAGTATCAGATACATTAAAGCGTAATATTCAGTCCCTGATTAAAGAAAAATACCATGATGTTAATTTACAGCATCTCGCTGAACTACTTTATAAAAATAGAACGGATAAACACCTTGAAAAAAACGTGATTGAGTTCTCACTAGATAACCCACATTTGGGACAGGCACAAGTCTCCGCACAACTAAAAACTCACTACAATATTGAACTCAGCCCCAGTGACATTCGTGGAATATGGCTTAGAGAAAACATGAATACCAGCGCCCTTAGGGTGTCAAAATCTAGAGCTGACTGTAAGAGCTTTTTGGATAAGAATCATGGCCTTTACCAGCTAACCAATATAATCAATTGGGATTGGCTGATTGAGCACCATGGCATGTACTATTGCGAAAATAATGGACGACCATCAATTCCTATCCGCGTGATTGTTGGCTTGCATTACATCAAATATCTTGAAGGTGAAAGTGATGAATCAGTGGTAGAAAGATTTTGTGAAAACCCCTATTGGCAATATTTTTGTGGTTTTAAAACATTTCAACATGAATTGCCGTGCCACCCAACAACGTTATCGAAATGGCGAAAAAAGGTAGGTGAAAGAGCGATTGAGCAAATGTTAGAGGAAACGCTTAACGTTGCAAAACGAGAAGCGTTGTTAACGGAAAAGCAATGTAAGCGGTTGAATGTGGATACAACTGTGCAAGAAAAAGCGATAACGTTTCCGACAGATTCAAAATTGTATCATATTGCACGAGTAAAATTAGTCGCTTCAGCAAAAAAGCGAGGTGTCAGTTTGCGTCAAAGTTATGCGCGAGTTGGAAAAAAAGCGTTTATTAAGCACAGCAGATACCTGCATGCCAGACAAATGAAGCGAGCAAAAAAAGAAAGAAGGAAGCTAAAAACATACTTGGGTCGAATGATCCGTGATATTAAGCGAAAAGTTGATTTTCCAGATGCGAGGTTGTCAAAATTGTTATCAATTTCTGAAAAGATACTTTTCCAAAAGCAACGCGATAAGCAAAAAATTTACAGTTTATGGGCGCCAGAGGTTGAATGCATTTCAAAAGGAAAATCGCATAAAAAATATGAATTTGGTTGCAAAGTATCCGTAGCTACAACATGCAACGATCCGTGGATTGTATCAATAAGTGCGATTCATGGAAATCCCTATGATGGCCACACATTGAAATCAACTATTGATAATGCAGAAAAAAACACAGGCATTCGCGCAAACGATACGTTTGTTGATCAAGGTTACAAAGGAAAAAGCAATCAGCCTGATGATGTTAATGTTTATGTTACTGGTCGAAAAGGACTCAAAGGACTCAAAGGGGTAATGAAAAAATTACTGCGTGGTCGCTCTGGTATTGAGCCTATCATTGGGCATGTAAAGCAAGACCATCGGATGGATAGAAATTATTTGCATGGCGCAAAAGGCGATAAAATTAATGCGTTGCTTTCAGGTTGTGCATTTAACCTGAGAAAAATAGTGCCTAAACAGCATTCAATAATAAGCTACGTAGCAGGATAAATGGGGGGTTTCAGGGACGACTAATTATACACTCTCTAACCATTTAATCACTGGTCTAAATTATGGGGATCAGCATAGATTGACAAGAGTATTATATTTCTAATATGCTGTAACAGTATTCGTAGGGCTGTACTTAATTTTAAACTAATAGATGGAGCATGATATGGCAGGGAATGAAGTTTCAGAGGAAAATGTAACGTTGTTTGTTTGGGTGCCTAACCCTTACGAGTTTGATATGACCCTGCTTGGAACGTTAACGGGAGGTTTATACTTTACTGTATTATCAGGAAATAGTAAAGATCTCATGTTAGCGGCGCGTGGGGGGAAAATAGGTCATTGCGCTATGATGCTGGGGGATAGTTTTTACATTAGTTTATGGCCGGGCGAAGATGTTCAAAAGAAACAAAAAGGTGATAGTGAGCTACAGTCTTGCATCTTTAGCACATTGAAGCGTGATAGAAAAGCTGAAGGTTTTGAGCCAGAAGTTTTTACTTTTAAATTATCTAAAGAAATAATAGAGCGAATGAAAACAGCTTATCTTGATGCGTTCAATACAAATAGGATGATGTATTTCTATAAGGCATCTGCCAAGCAGAAATACAGGGGGAAATTCGAAGATAAAAACTCGCGATCGCGATGTGGTGATATTGCTCTCCACACAAACTGCGTTGAGCTTACGTGGGATTTGCTGGTTGCAGGTTTGGGTTCTTTTTATGTTGATAAGGAAGCTTTCAAACAGGTAGCTGAAAAAGCTTCATCTCCTGGGTATTGGAAGATTGCTGCAGATCTTGTTGGTGGACCTCGCTATGATGTGAGGAAAATGTATGAATTTTTTAATGTGAACATTGTAACCCCATCTAATATCTTAGATTTAGCAAAGGATTTAACAAAGATATATAATGGTAAGCGTATTAGTCATAGTATTGAGGTGCATAATATAAGAAAGCATCTTAAAGTTTTATATCCAGAGGAAGTAGTGGAGGAAGAGACCAGCAAGAAAACAGAAGGTTGTTTTGTCATGTAACCGCTTTTTCATTAACTAGAGAGAGTTTTACAGCTAATGGGGTCCACTATACTCCTTAGGAAATTGGTTTTGAACAAAAGCTGCCATAATGGGTTTCACTAAAATATTTCTCTATGTTTTCAACAAGATAGAGAGCTTAACAGGGAGCAATTAGCTTGTTAGTAGCAAATACTTAGTTTTTTCTTGATAATTAAAATTAAATTGTTTAGTATGTGTTGTATTGTTAAAAAGAGGAGTACTGTTATGAAGCCTAATACAGAAGTAACAAAACACGGAGATAATCCGAACGTGGTTTTTCCAGCCCCTGTAGCGCAAAAACCTGCGGCACAAGAAACTGGGTCTAGAAGTGAGTCACTAACTGCTGGCGGAGTGGGTGTTCAGGTAAATCCAACTGTAAATCCAGCCGTAGGCTCAAGCAAAAACAAATCAGGTAAAAAAATGGGTAAAAAGTAAGTAATCATATAATTTTGTTTATGATTAGCTAGATACTTAGGATTTTAGTGGCTGCGATAAGGCCACCGATGTCGTCACTGGGCGGTATCTACACGCTGAAATTTTGCTATTGTTTCTATTTTTGTAACTATTCAGCGTTTTCAGCTTAAATCCTCAAACAGAACTCTGTAGCTTCAATCTGATGAAAAAAACAAATTTTTTTTGAAAAAGTATTTGACAAGATTTTTGGCGAAATATTTTAAATATCCATGACGATTTAGATGTGTTAAAGATTCATGCGCCAGGCATCCTGTGACTCCACACACGGCCACAAAATATGGGTAGCTTGAAGAAATTATCTTTACTCAGACGAACGGAAACTAAGCCAAACTTCAATTTCAAAACCCATGTTACACTAACTCCGTTAAACGAAATAGGTGAGACGGTGTGGCTTTAAAAGATGTTAGGATTAGCGAATCCATTGAGAAGGTAAAGAATCTTCTCGAAAAGAAGAAAGATATTTCACCTGCTCTACAGGCTGCAATAGAAATGCTCTTGTTCCTGACTTCCGCGTCCGCACTACAGTCCTATCCCCACTGGCAGGGTGCAAGCTGCTGTTTGATGTTAAAGATGCTGTAAATGATTTTGGCATCCTTAGTCATTTTTGATGGCAAACGATACTGTTGATTATCAGAGGTATCCTTTAAAATACTTGCCTGTACCTGACAAAGCGCATCCGTAATACGTTGAACACCCATTGGTTGTCCAGCTTGTGTTAGTTTGAACTGAACGTGCCTTATCAGCGCAAAGACCATATAGCAAAGCAGAATATGTGCTTCAATACGCTTGGGTGTATAGTGGTAAATTGGCCGCATTTTTAAGTTGTGCTTATTGATCCGAAAGGATTCTTCAATTACCCATAATCGCCGATAGGTTTGATAAATGCGATGGTCAATATCGACTTTATTGGTAATAACACCGTGTAGTCCATCCCATTGTGCATCATAGTCAATTTTTTCCTGATCAATATACGCACTTGCTTTTCCTGCTATATCGACATATTTAAGATACCCGTTATTATTCACTAAGCGTTTCACCTGTTTACACGTACTTAATTTTTTTTCAAGCTTTTTAATCAGTCGCTCTCTATCTTTGGCATCTTTTGCCGCTCGTTTTGCACTATAAGAAACAACCAGCCGACGTTCACCAAGCGAGACGACTCGGTAAGCTGTCATGTCATCATCACTCTCTAGCGTGTGATAACCCGCTCTATCCAACACCTGAGCCTGAACCTCTCTGGACAACTTTCTCAGTGGGTAAGCAACCACATAGTGAAACCCAGCTGATTCCAGCGCAGACAAATTATCCGATGTCATCATGGCGCGATCGCCAACAACGGTGACTGAATCTATCGGTAGGTACTCTCGCCAATGATGAATTGATTCAATTAATGTCTTACATTCTGCCGTATTCCCCCGGAATAAGCGATAACCCACCGGTAAGCCTTCCGCCGTCGTCGCTAATGCCAATACGACCTGGGTTGTATTAAATTTAAAATCCTTGCTATAGCCAAAGGCACGCAACGTATCTTCTGATACCGTCTCAAAGGATAATGTCGTCACGTCGAATAAGACCACATTCACCTTACCATCAAGCGCTAACGACGTACCAGAAAACACGCGTTTTTCCACCTCAACTCGCCGCTCAAGTAACTTATCCATCATCCGATAAATTCTATCCACCGGTAAATCAATATCAAACGCCGTCTTCGACAACACACTCAAGCGCCGTTTGCTGCCCGGCTCCAGTAGCCGTGAAAAAATCACCTGGCGTAAGGTCTCTTGTTCTCGGCCTGTGAATACGGTTGAAAAACCAAGCTGCTCATAAAATGGTCCAAATACGTCCATCATGCCCACATTAATACGGGCACATTCCGTCAAATTCTGCAGTAAAACAGGTTGTCTCATGGCTTGTCTCTGCGTTGATGCGCTATCAGTCAGACACCGCTGGCGATAGTGTGCTATCCAAAACGTTGCTTGTTCCATCCACACCGCTAATTGCTCTGGATCAGCGCTATGCCCGAAGGTTTTGATAGTGAATTGCTTCACTTTACCATCAATTCTGACGTTATGGCAAACCAATACCGAGCAACGCCGTGTACCACTATTGCGCTTTATACGAGCAAACATCGACCCTCCACATTGATTTATTTTCCAGTAAAGAAATGATAACATCACGCACTACAATAATAAATATCAATTTATTGATTAATAAATATTTATTTTAATTTAGGGAAATATTACGCGGAAGTCAGGAGGTAAAGAATCTTCTCGAAAAGAAGAAAGATATTTCACCTGCTCTACAGGCTGCAATAGAAATGCTCTTGTTGGTTGTAACTCTACTCTGTAACCGATTAGGTCTGAATAGTCACAACAGCAGCAAGCCACCATCAAGCGATCCCAATCGAAAACGCGGTAGCAATAAGACCAAAAGCACCAACAAGCCAGGCGGGCAAAATGGCCATCGTGGCTCACGATTAAAAAATCCAATAAGCCTGATATCATTAAGACAATTAAGCTTAATACAAAAAACCTACCAAAGGATAACTATCGTGAAATCAGCCATGAAACCAGACAAATCTTTGACATTAAAATATCCCGGATTGTTACCGAGTACCGAGCTCAGATATTAGGCGACAATTAACTTTTCCGGCCATAGATTGTATATTTTCAGGACAATTTTATACTAACCCATTTAGGGAGTATAAAGTGCCTGGTAAACGTATAACCAAAGAACAGGAGAAGTTATATATGTCAGCAAGAAGGTTATGTCCGTATACTGCTGTAAATTCGAAATGGCTGGCATGTAAATAAATGAAATGGAAGGTTAATTATTTGTCAATATTGAGGAACGGAGCCACGAATATGAAAAAGCTATCAAATGCTTGGAACACTTTATTCAATTCGAAAATCTTTTTGTAATTTCTTCCAATGAGTTTGGAGTTTTTTCTTATGTGCTTCATTCATAGGAAGATCTTTTAATGCCTCAGGCCAAAGACTTCTAGCTTTTTCCATAGTGTCACCAAGATGTGGATTTATAACTCGCCAAGGAATCCCTGCATGCTCAGCCCAGCTCTCAAAATGTTGGTAAGTTACTTTGTACCAATCTTTATTTTTTCCTAAATTAAGAGCATAGTGTCTTTCTTCATCGATATAAACGCTAGTTGTAACAATATCATATGCCGGTGAAAGCCTAGGAGTAATATGATCGGAATAAAGCAAACTCCAATTCTTTATATGAGCATCGCCATTAGCAAGTAAGATATTGACAAGTAAACGTCTAGCAAATTGCTGCGTATCAGCTAAACCATCTCCAGAATATTCATATAGAATTCTACCGATTTGCTCATAGTTTGCTGAATTATATTTATCATGTGGATATTCTACTAATACTTGTGCAAAATCTTCCATATGAATTCGCATATTATCGTCTCTATCGAAACGCTTAATTGCAAATGCCAACTTTTCATTAGGCAAGTTAATCTGAGGCAAATTATCAAGCTTACTCAACTCAACTAGTTTTATTTCAGGGATATAAATACCAACCAATGAAGCTAATGTCATCGCTGTAAACTCATTCACAGGCACATCTTGATGTCTTGTTGAAGGCGTTTTAATGATCCAATCACCCAATTCATTCTCTTTTGAAATATTATAACGCCCTTCTTTTTCCTTCATAGAAAACTTGATCTGTACACCAGCTAAAGAAAACTTATTTTCTAAGTTGGTTTTTTTGAAGCTGACTGGCTTTGCTGTCTCATGCGCTATAAGAATGCTTTCAGGGACATCATCGGGTTCCATGGGCTCAGCAACTAGTGCCCCAGGTAAATCTTTGCCCAAATATGAAAAGATATAAAATTCGTTATCGGTGTGAATTTTAAGTTTTTGCGTGATCCATTCTCGCATAGAACCTTCAGGTAATAGGTTAGATAGTGTAGGATGTATTCTATGGTTTTTAATCCAAAGCTCATTCATGATTTTTTTAGATCTTGGAAAAGCTGGGTGCGTAATCAAACTAAATGTTGGACGATTGGCATCATTTTTAAATTCATCTGCAAAGTGCAATGCATTTCGACCATTATTATAGCCCACCAAATAGCCTACTAATCTGCCATGTAACATTAACTTTAGCACAGTGATTTCATCAAATTCATTGGCGCTCATTCCACACCCTCTAGCAAATCTTGCCATGGATCATCAGAAAATTTTTTTTTATTATCCCATTGTTTTTCTGAAGACTGTAGAGATGACTCTGAAGTTTTATTTTCAAGTATCGCCTTAACATCAATTAGCTTGTCTCTAGGAATTAGCATAAGCTCGCTGTTAAGCCCCCTCGCGACTAATGTGAGTGTATCAAGCCTTGGATTTCCCTTGGATTCTAAGTATTGATATTGCTGTCTAGAGATACCAACACGTAACATCATATCCTTTTGCTTAAGACCAAGCACTAGGCGTTGTTTTTTGAATTGTTTAAGTAGAGAATCTTTCATAGTAAATACATAAGTTGCTTTATCATATATAAGAAATATATTAGTTGCTTTTTTTTAATATAGCAACATATATATTGCTTTTTATTCTCTGGTTCTACATTTTGACTAAAAGCAACTTATAAATTGCTTTTAGAAAAATCAAACTTTGGCCTAAAATTGGTAGTAAGGTGACTAAAATTGCAGCACATATCATTAAGGCACAGCCCATGCTGAATACCGTTAGCAAAATCATCTCGATTTAAAAAATCATATAAAAATACTAGCAAACTCGTTTTATCGATACTAGTCGTTACGCTATTGTGTATTTGCACCATGTTGATCAACATGGTACAAATACACAGCAACTCAAATTCGACAAACCCAATCCAGTCTCGAGATCCTGCAATTAGATTTGATAGAAAACCATTTAATGTCTTAGGATATCCTTTCAGCAAACCCGACACCATCGGCCAAACCAAGGTGAAATTCAGATGATATTTGTACGCATGAATTGTAAAGATGTGATTACCGAGGGAAACTGTTGGACGCTCACCCTGAAAGCAACTTTATGCATTGATTATTAACAATTTATTTTTTTGAACAAATAACTGTCAATTTATTGATAAATTTACAAACAAAGTAGTGACTTGGGATATGTAATTGCACTATAATAGAAGTAAGTTAGTTACTCGAGGAGATAGTAAAAAATTTGAACGGTGTACCCATATCCAATTGTATCTCGCTTTCACCTGTTGACAATCAACGCCTTGCCCTACTCTGCGGCCAATTCGACGAACATTTGAAGCAAGTTGAAAAACTATTTGATGTCGAAATCACTAATCGTGGTCACGAATTTCAAATTTCAGGTCCCCCATTAGCAGTACATCGTGCCGAGAAAGCGATCAGTGACTTATATAACCTCACTCATAAATATAATAATTTGACACGCGAACAAATTCATACGGTTTTACAAAGTGCTTTTAATCATTTTGATGCAAGCAAAAAATCTTCCGGGAAGCGAGTCAAAATTGAGACAAAAAAAGGTTATATTCAAACAAAAGGTACCAATCAAAAAAACTATGTCAACAATATCCAGCAGTGTGATATAAATTTTGCCATAGGGCCTGCTGGCACTGGAAAAACTTTCTTAGCCGTAGCCTGTGCTATAGACGCATTGGAGTGCCATCGTGTTAACCGTATTATTCTTGTCCGTCCTGCAGTAGAAGCGGGTGAGAACTTGGGTTTTTTACCCGGTGACTTAACACAAAAAGTTGATCCCTATCTACGACCACTCTACGATGCACTCTATGAAATGTTAAGTTTCGATTATGTAGCTAAATTAATTGAGAAAAATACCATTGAAATTGCACCACTTGCTTTTATGCGTGGGAGAACACTAAATGATTCATTTATTATCCTCGATGAAGGCCAAAATTCTTCAAAAGAACAAATGAAAATGTTTTTAACACGTATTGGATTCGGTTCTATTGCTGTTATCACGGGTGATACAACACAAATTGACTTACCAAAAAATCATACCTCTGGCTTAGTCCATGCTATTAAGGTATGTAAAAATATAAAAGGGATGAGTTTTAATTATTTTACCTCAAAAGATGTTGTGCGCCATCCTCTTGTTCAAAAAATTATTGATGCTTATGACAAACATGAATAATGCCAATCCACTGCCTATTTTAGACTTATATATACAGCGCGATAGCACCGACACATTTGTTCCATCTAATGAAGCTATCACCGAATGGGTCAGTACTACATTAACTGGGCGACGATCCGCAGCAGAGCTTGCTATTGCTATGGTCGATGAAAAAACCATGCAAGACTATAATTTACGTTTCCGTCATAAAGATAAACCAACTAATATATTATCTTTCCCTGCACAAATACCTGATGGTGTTAAAACAACACTGCTAGGTGATATATTACTATGCCCTAACCGTATTCTTCAAGAAGCCAATCATCAAAAAACAACGGCCATAACACACTTTGCCCATTTAATTGTGCACGGTACACTACATTTACTTGGCTATGATCACGAAGAAGATGAAGAAGCTCGAATTATGGAGCAGGAAGAAATACAGATATTAACCCATTTGGGGTTTGCAAACCCCTATGAATAAACGCTGAAGGAGAATAGTAAACCCATGAGTGATGATACATCGAGCAAAGCCAAGCCAGAAAAATCTTGGTTTGAACGCTTAAGTCAATCTTTATCGCGAGAGCCACAAGATCGCGAAGACTTAGTTGAGTTATTGCGTGATGCAAAACAACGAAAAATTATTGACGATGATGATTTAGAAATGTTAGAAGGTGTATTGAAAGTATCAAAAAACCAAGTACGTGATATCATGATCCCACGGTCACACATGATAACCATTAATGTGACTGACAGCTTAGATGAAATTGTTCCTCATATTATTGAATCCGGCCATTCTCGCTTCCCCATTATAGAGGAAAACAAAGATGAAATCATGGGGATTCTTTTTGCTAAAGACATATTGAAAGCAGCATTCAATCAAACGGAAAAAGAAAACTTCAAATTAAAAGAATACCTGAGAAAACCTGTGTTCACCCCAGAAAGCAAGCGAATTGACGTTTTGCTAAAAGAATTTCAACAACATCGCCATCACATGGCAATTGTTGTTGATGAATATGGTAGTGTCGCTGGCTTAGTAACGATTGAAGATGTATTAGAAGAAATTGTTGGTGAAATAGTCGATGAACACGATACAAAAGAACATGAATTTATCCAAGAGCAAGAAGACAACCTCTATGCGATTAATGCCTTAACGCCTATTGAAGACTTTAATGAATATTTCCACGCTTCGTTGAGTGATGAAGAATTTGATACCATTGGCGGCTTAGTCATGCGTGGTTTTGGTTATATGCCAAAAAAAGATGAAACCATCACTATCAAAAACTTCATATTTACCGTGTTACAAGCAGATAAAAGAAGGATCACCTTACTGCAAGCAACCATAATGAATCAATAAGGTGCTGCTAACTTTTGTTTTTTTAAGCTTACTTGAAATTATAATGACCAGCAATATCATCATATAGCGCTGATGATGAGCGGCTTTTTCTAATGTTAACATTTGTTTTCGTGTTATAGCAGTTTTCAATATGACTAAGCCATTATAAGCGAGTATAACGCGTGCTTACGCGGTTTCAAAAGTGTGGTTTACTTACTGTAAATAAGCTTTTGAAGAACAAAGCAAGCGCGGGTTAGAGGAAGTTTATAATGGCTTAGTAATATTGAAAAATGCTATAATAGTTTCTTACTAAAACGTTAAGCTTTCTCTGCGCCTTTGCAAAGATCCAGTATGATCCTATGTAATATTGCGCGCTATTGGTGAAAAGTCCAGATCTTTAGGAACTTGCTCCGTTCTTTCCACCTCAACATCGCTTGAATCGAATTTTCTTGGAGATGAAACAGAACCATTACTCCAAATAGAGTCGTCAAGGCTATTGTCCCCTAAAAAATCTTTCCGTTCTTCCGTGTTACCATGCTTCGACATAGCCGCATATGCTGTTGCCTTAACAGCAATATCCACCATCTGACTATGTAAGTGTAGATCTTGACCTGCTCGATAGGAGAATACAGCACCGACAGCAAACATACCTGCACCAAATAGAGTGGTTATAATAGATAAACTTTGTACAACTAAAGTCGTACCGATAGCAATACCGAGACTACTTAATGGTGTTAAAAAACCGAAAGAAGCAATAGCTACCGTAGCAGAAATCGTAGCAATTGAGGCACCAAGCAAAGCTAACGCTCCAAACCCTACTGCTTTAACTGCCGACCGTTCCCAGTTAAGCTCGCTAAGAAAACTTTTGTACTGAGTAATCTGCTGTTCTTCAGGATTTTCTATAATAGCATGTGTTTCTCTAATAAAATGTGTTAATTTTTCTGATGAATATTTCTTTTTCTCCTGAAAATAGTTTAAGTTATCTAAAACTGCTAAACCTTGTTTTGCTAGGTAAGCTTTTTTAGGTTTATTTCCTTCTTTGCTAGCCATTTCTATTGCGTCTAGATATAGATGAGTAAATAAACTTTGCTGAAAGCAAGTTTTATCTAAGCCTGTAGTGACATCAATAAAGTTGGCATTTTTCTTACAACTACTAACCATAGTATCAACTGTTTTACGATATTGCCTATCAATGTAACCAGCACCTTGCAATCGACCAATAAATCTTGGTCGCAAATTATCTAGTTTATCAATTTTGTTGCCACCATATTGATGTAATTTCAAGGTGACATTGCTAGGAATCAAATTTTTATTACCGCTAAAAAAACTGTTCAGTACCTGAAGAATCTCTTGCTTACCATCATAAAAATCATAGACAATTTTTTTACCCGGGTTTTCAACGGCTGTTTTATGCACTTGTGCATACACAATGATGACTTTGTTTTTATCTTGATAATTACACTGTTTATTTGATGTGTTGTTATGTTGAGCACCATTGTCATAGTAAGTGTTATTTTTATCTAATTGTTTTAATGCAGTATAGTAAGATTTTCCATCAGGTAACTTTTCAAAAATATCCGCTAGCAAGAAAGGATCAAAGTTAGCTTTTAATGCAGTAGCAATTTCTTGTATCCTGCCAAAACAGGATCCTTTATTTCCTTGATCAGCACCGGAGTATAAATAATCGATCAGCATAGATTGGCGATGGGATCCAATATACACCCTTGTTTCGCTATAATTATCTCGCTCTTTTTTTATTTGAGAAAGCAAATGCTGATTGCTTTTTACTATGTCACGCGCTAGTCTTGTATCATTAAGAAAAGGTAAATTAAACAAGCATCCATCAAAACTAAACGATAACACTCGTATAACATTATTGCTATGCGTTATTTCTGTTGTCATTAGAAAACTATCCTTACTTATTCAACTAGCATTTCTTCTTCTATACTCAATCGATTTTTTTCAACTAAAGCTGCTTCCTTTGCTGACTCTAAGCCACCAAATGCTTTGATCAATAAAGGCAGCAGTTTAGCAAAATCACCAGAAAAAATACTAAAATTAGCGCTAAACTGCTCTTCTGCTGACTCAGCTTGATTATCCATCTCCTGTTGTTCCAAGTCTAGAAATTTTACTTTCCTTATAATAAAGTGTTCATCAATAGTGAAACTCATGCGATCCTGCCAACTTAAGGCTAATTTGATGGCTTGCATACCATCATTCACATGAGCTGTAATCAAATCAGAACTAATATCTTGATGCTGGCATTTAATCTGTGCTTTGGCATTTTCTGGATCTTGTAATTCACAATCTTCTTCCAATTGTAAGCCAGCTGGTAAATCAATACCCAATAGCCAATTCGTTAAGGTATAGCGTATCGATTGCTTGGTTTTCGGTAAACTAACCGGTAATGCGCCTAAACTATTACGCAACAATACAGTGAAATCTTCTGCATTTTTTCTGCTTGGTGTATCAATGACTAACCAACCCTGTTTCACATCGATATAAGCATAAGTAATACTGGATTTGGTTAATGCTTGCGGTAACAATTTCAAAGTTACTTCTTCAATCATATTACGACGATCACGACGTGATGGTGGGTGTGCTTGCTGCGCTTCCATGTCTAACAATCGTTTTTCAGTTTCTTCGCGTACAATACTTGTTGGCAATATTTTCTCACGCTTACATGCAGCTATCATCATTTTGCCTTCAATTGTATGTACTAAATGTTGATGCGCCATCCCCAATGGTGCCGTCCACCCATACGTACTGCGCTCCAATTTACTGCAATCACGACTTACATGTTGGCTCAATGCGTCATACAAATCAGCCTCTGTCAGAGAAAACTTTTGATAAAATCGATAAAAATGTATATTTTTAAACCACATATACTCATAATTTCCATGTTATATTAAAATTTGCTGCCTTAATAATCATAATAGGACCGCTAGCTTGCCGCCAAGCCTATGTTATCGCATATTCTCTTGCTATTAAACCACCATCTAATCAATTGAGTCATCTGTTAGCAGAAATATTAATCTGTAACATAAATGAAATGTATAGACTTAGTTCAACTTCTTTACAGCCAAAACTAGCCTATCAGTAGGGGATGTTGAATGACTACATTCGCTTAGTTATGGAATTTGTTGGCGGTATCTTTGATGGATTTTCTTTAGTAGCAGTGCTACCTTTCTTAAAACCAAATGTAATTTGAGCAGCTGTAGCAGCAGGCGGTGAATCAAGTAACTTTACCTGATCACTTTCGTCAACAGTCTTGCTCACTGCTTGACATTTGTTTGAATGATTACCTTTCTGCTCTGCCCTCGCTACTTCTTTCTCAACAACAATATCTTTATCTTGGTACTGGCTATACGGATTTGCTTTTTTACTTGATCCTGACTTCCGCGTAATATTTCCCTAAATTAAAATAAATATTTATTAATCAATAAATTGATATTTATTATTGTAGTGCGTGATGTTATCATTTCTTTACTGGAAAATAAATCAATGTGGAGGGTCGATGTTTGCTCGTATAAAGCGCAATAGTGGTACACGGCGTTGCTCGGTATTGGTTTGCCATAACGTCAGAATTGATGGTAAAGTGAAGCAATTCACTATCAAAACCTTCGGGCATAGCGCTGATCCAGAGCAATTAGCGGTGTGGATGGAACAAGCAACGTTTTGGATAGCACACTATCGCCAGCGGTGTCTGACTGATAGCGCATCAACGCAGAGACAAGCCATGAGACAACCTGTTTTACTGCAGAATTTGACGGAATGTGCCCGTATTAATGTGGGCATGATGGACGTATTTGGACCATTTTATGAGCAGCTTGGTTTTTCAACCGTATTCACAGGCCGAGAACAAGAGACCTTACGCCAGGTGATTTTTTCACGGCTACTGGAGCCGGGCAGCAAACGGCGCTTGAGTGTGTTGTCGAAGACGGCGTTTGATATTGATTTACCGGTGGATAGAATTTATCGGATGATGGATAAGTTACTTGAGCGGCGAGTTGAGGTGGAAAAACGCGTGTTTTCTGGTACGTCGTTAGCGCTTGATGGTAAGGTGAATGTGGTCTTATTCGACGTGACGACATTATCCTTTGAGACGGTATCAGAAGATACGTTGCGTGCCTTTGGCTATAGCAAGGATTTTAAATTTAATACAACACAGGTCGTATTGGCATTAGCGACGACGGCGGAAGGCTTACCGGTGGGTTATCGCTTATTCCGGGGGAATACGGCAGAATGTAAGACATTAATTGAATCAATTCATCATTGGCGAGAGTACCTACCGATAGATTCAGTCACCGTTGTTGGCGATCGCGCCATGATGACATCGGATAATTTGTCTGCGCTGGAATCAGCTGGGTTTCACTATGTGGTTGCTTACCCACTGAGAAAGTTGTCCAGAGAGGTTCAGGCTCAGGTGTTGGATAGAGCGGGTTATCACACGCTAGAGAGTGATGATGACATGACAGCTTACCGAGTCGTCTCGCTTGGTGAACGTCGGCTGGTTGTTTCTTATAGTGCAAAACGAGCGGCAAAAGATGCCAAAGATAGAGAGCGACTGATTAAAAAGCTTGAAAAAAAATTAAGTACGTGTAAACAGGTGAAACGCTTAATGAATAATAACGGGTATCTTAAATATGTCGATATAGCAGGAAAAGCAAGTGCGCATATTGATCAGGAAAAAATTGACTATGATGCGCAATGGGATGGACTACACGGTGTTATTACCAATAAAGTCGATATTGACCATCGCATTTATCAAACCTATCGGCGATTATGGGTAATTGAAGAATCCTTTCGGATCAATAAGCACAACTTAAAAATGCGGCCAATTTACCACTATACACCCAAGCGTATTGAAGCACATATTCTGCTTTGCTATATGGTCTTTGCGCTGATAAGGCACGTTCAGTTCAAACTAACACAAGCTGGACAACCAATGGGTGTTCAACGTATTACGGATGCGCTTTGTCAGGTACAGGCAAGTATTTTAAAGGATACCTCTGATAATCAACAGTATCGTTTGCCATCAAAAATGACTAAGGATGCCAAAATCATTTACAGCATCTTTAACATCAAACAGCAGCTTGCACCCTGCCAGTGGGGATAGGACTGTAGTGCGGACGCGGAAGTCAGGAGCTGTAGCAGCAGGCGGTGAATCAAGTAACTTTACCTGATCACTTTCGTCAACAGTCTTGCTCACTGCTTGACATTTGTTTGAATGATTACCTTTCTGCTCTGCCCTCGCTACTTCTTTCTCAACAACAATATCTTTATCTTGGTACTGGCTATACGGATTTGCTTTTTTACTTGATACAACCGCACCTTTAATACCTGTTGCCAGTAACGTAACGCCTATGGCAGTAGCCGTCATAAACAATGCCTTTGCTAATAACGTTGTTCCAATTACAACCCCCATACTACTAAAAGGGGTTAACAAACCAAAAGAGGCGACTGTCGCAACGATAGAGGCACTTGTGATAACAGCAGCTAACAGTGCTAAACCGCTAAACTTAGCGACATGCAGAGCTGTTTTCTTCTTCCAGTTTAAATTAAATTGTGTTATATCCATATTTTTAGCAACATTTACTATGCCAGAAATTTCTTTATTCAGGGCTGCTTGCACCATCATTTTCGTTGTTTCACGGTATGAGCTATCACGATACCCTTTTCCTTTTATCTCAGCAATATTTTCAGCAGCTTTAAGCTTGTTTTCTTGATCAAGATGACCGTATCGATATAACCTTAATGTCACATTCTCAGGGATGAGAAATGCATTATCGCTGTAAAAAATTTTTAATGCATTGAGGATGTTGTCTTTGTCATCATAAAAATCATAGACAATATCCATGTCTGGATTTTCAACAGCTGATTTGTGCATTTGCGCATATAGAATTGTTGCCTTTGTTTCATCATCAATACAACTAGCGTGTCTTGCTTCTCTCTCTTTATCTTTTTGCCTTGCATGCGCTTTTTTAGCTTCATTACCAGGTTCATAATCTGACCAATGATCAACATAATAAACACTTTGACCTAATTCATCTAATGCCTTGTTAAAAGCTGTGCCCGCAGGTTGATCGGCCGCCAAATCTGACAATAAAAATGTATCAAGATGCGCCCCCAAATATTGAGCTACTTGCTTTGCTCTCGGAAAACAGGATCCTCTGCCTACTGTATTTTTTCTATCGAAAGGAAAACTATTTAAAATATCAACTTCTACCGACTGCCGATTCGAACCGACAAACACAGTGATTTTGTCATACTGCGTTTTTTCATTGTTAATAGTGTTAAGTAATCCGATATTGCAATCAAGCACATTGTCGTGGAAGTGTTTATTAAATAGGCAGCCGTCAAAGTCGAAAGATAAAATTTGCATGTTTCCCATGTCTTATTCTCCTCTTATTATTTTGCTGAAGACGTCATTATTTACACTAGTCTGAAATGGAATGTACACCATCATTTCCATTTCTATGCAAAATTTGTTAACTTTGATGTCTTACTAAATATTCTTAAATGATATCATGCACATAAAAAATAGTCAACACCATTGGCTACATTATATTAAATACGACATTTTAGCCTTAAGTGCTGGGGTATCGTTGACGCTGGCCTTCGCACCCTACAATCATGCCATAATGGCAATTCTTGCGCCATTAGGCTTAATTTTTTGTTGGCAAGTTGCCTCGCGTACGCAAATTATCTGGCGTGGTTGGTTATTCGGTATTGGATTCTTTGCCACTAGCACATCGTGGATATACATCAGTATTCACGACTATGGTGGTGCCCATGCGATAATCTCCCTATCCTTGACAGTACTATTCATCGCCTTCATGGCATTGTTTCCTGCTCTGGCAGGCTACATAAGCCATTATCTTTTTCGCAAAAGACGGTTTGCTTATTGGCTTATAGGAATCCCCTCCTGTTGGGTTTTTACTGAATGGTTGCGCAGTAAATTTTTATCCGGCTTTCCTTGGGTATTACTAGGCTATAGTCAAGTTGATGGCTTAGCCGCTTACTTACCTCTACTCGGCACATATGGTGTGGCATTTCTTCTCATGTTTCTCAGTGGTCTGTGTTACATTGTGTGGCGTGAGCACTGGCAATATAAAATGAGTGCCATTGCCGGTATTGCGATGATTATCCTTATCAACTTTATGTTACCCACCCAGTGGGTAACACCAAGCCAACAACAATTAAACGTGAGTTTAATACAGGGAAATATCAATCAATTAGTAAAATGGGATGAACATATCTTTTCTCACATACTGGATCATTACGCACAATCAACAACTCAAGAGTTTGGCCAAGATATAATTATTTTACCTGAATCAGCTATTCCTGCCCCATCTTGGGCGGTATCAGATTATTTAGCGACATTAGGTAAAGAAGCAAAAAAACATAACTCTGCTGTTGTCGTTGGTGTGCCGGTTGAAGCCGAGAAAAAAAATAATGATCAACATTATTTTAATGCCATGTTAGTTTATGGCAATGCTGTTGGGCAATACTATAAACGCCATTTAGTGCCTTTTGGGGAGTTCTTACCTTTACGCTCAGTGTTACAGGGATTAATTCATTTTTTTAATGTACCCATGTCAGATTTTATACCAGGTGATAATAAACAATCGCTTATTTCTATTAACAATATTCTTATTGCACCATTAATTTGCTATGAAATTGCTTATTCTAATTTAGTTTTTAGCATGATACCACAAGCACAGCTCATATTATTGATCAATGATGACAGTTGGTTTGGTCATTCTAATGCTGCGCAACAACACATCCAAATCGCGCAAACACGGGCACTAGAAACGGGACGTTATATTTTATTTGAAAGTAACACCGGCATTACCGCCATTATCAATCCACAGGGAAAAATTGTTCAACAAGCGCCGATCGATCAGCCTTATGTATTAAGAGGCCATGTTGTCGCCGTCGATGGCAGCACACCATTGATGCGTTATGGGCAAACGTCGGTATTGCTCGTGATTACCTGTCTCTTTTTATTTTCTTTATGTTGGTGTCACATCATCCGCCGACGCTAACCGAATAAAGTCCTTGTTTTGACATCGACTACAAGGGAAAATCTCACTCACTTTATCAAAATGCACGTTTTGACCACATTTTGAACACTGAAAACTACCGGGACCAGTAACTTCACCTGCACGGTAAATAACTTTATGCATTTTTAATTGATGTTTAAATCGTTGCAATTCGAGTGCTGTCTTATCAGCTACTTGAGAGCAAGCGTCATACAATCGATCTTCGATCACTTTCCAATCAAAATATAACGATTCTTTAAACAATTTTTGTGCATTTAGCATAAATTTAGCCGCTTCATTGATATCTCTCTGTAAATAATGAGCAATTTTTTCAGCTTCCTGCTCGGAAATTTCACCTAACGCAACAGCTTTTTCTTTAGCATGACGAATATAGCCTGCCATTTGCTGGCCATTTTTTTCCTGCCAATGGTCACTTGCGCTCTTTACTCGATGCAACATTTTCTCATACGCAACTTCCCATGATTTTTTCGTTGTTTTCTCTGGCATGACGATCTCCAAAACTTTTTGCCTTATTGTTTAAGTATAGTCAAAGAGTTGAAACGTTCCAATCCGTTCAAGCAGATTAATGTTTAGGCATTCTTTGCCAATATACAACAATTTTTGCACCTTATAGTCATCTGCGTTATGATTTTATTAATATAATTTAGAGAGGATCGTATGGAGCAAGAATATAAACCGGCCGACATTGAAGTAAGCGCGCAAGCCTATTGGAATGAACACCAAAGCTTTCGGGCAAGTGAAGCCCCTGAAAAAGAAAAATTCTATTGCCTATCCATGTTCCCTTACCCAAGTGGTGATTTACACATGGGTCATGTTCGAAATTATACCATTGGTGATGTTGTCTCGCGCTATCAACACATGCAAGGAAAAAATGTCTTACAACCTATCGGTTGGGATGCCTTTGGACTACCAGCAGAAAATGCAGCACTAAAACACAATATTACTCCATCGGATAACGTCAACCTGAATATTAAAAGAATGCAGCACCAACTCAAGCGCTTAGGCTTTGCCTACGACTGGCAACGTGAAATTGCCACTTGCTCCACCAACTATTATCGCTGGGAACAATGGTTTTTCGTACAACTCTTTAAAAAAGGCTTAGTTTACCGTAAAAATGCTATCGTTAATTGGGACCCGATTGATCAAACCGTATTAGCCAATGAACAAGTAGTTGATGGCAAAGGTTGGCGCTCTGGCGCTACTATCGAACAGCGTGAAATTCCTCAATGGTTTTTAAAAATCACTGCCTATGCTGATGAATTAATTGATAGTTTAGAGCAATTAGATCATTGGCCTGAACAGGTGAAAACTATGCAAAGGAATTGGATTGGCCGCTCCACTGGGCTTGAAATTCACTTTCCTGTTGCTGATATGGAACACACGATTACTGTCTATACAACTCGGGCAGACACTTTATTTGGTGCTACTTATTTAGCTATTGCTCCGCAACATCCATTAGCACAAGCTGCAGCAAAAAATAACCCTACGCTAAAACGCTTTATTGAAGAATGCAGCCACACTAAAATGACTGAAGCAGAACTAGCGACACAGGAAAAGCGTGGTATTGATACTGGCTTGCAAGCATATCACCCACTCAATGATACCTGCATCCCCATTTGGGTTGGAAATTATGTTGTCATGGAATACGGTACCGGTGGTGTCATGGCAGTACCAGCGCATGATGAACGTGACCATGAGTTTGCACAAAAACATCAATTACCTATAATACCCATATTAAAACCGAAAGATAACGCTGACTGGGATTACCAACAAAAGCCCTTCACAGATTATGGTATCTTATATAACTGTGGTGATTGCAACGGCTTAACATCAGAACAAGCCTGCGAAACCATCGCTGACTTATTAGAAAAACAACACAAGGGAAAGCGCAAAACCAATTACCGCTTACGTGACTGGGGTATTTCAAGACAACGTTATTGGGGAAGTCCAATTCCCATTATTTATTGTGACGACTGTGGTGCCGTGCCCGTACCTGAGCAGGATTTACCTGTGCTATTGCCAGAATCCTTAAAACTAGATGGCCCAACATCGCCATTGAAAAGCATGCCAGAATTCTATGAAACGCTATGCCCAAAATGTGGAAAACCAGCGCATCGGGAAACGGATACGTTTGACACTTTCATCGAATCTTCTTGGTACTATGCTCGCTTTGCAAGCCATGATCAAACTTCCGCCATATTAGATCACCGAGCTAATTATTGGTGTCCTGTTGATCAATACATCGGCGGCGTGGAACATGCCGTCTTACATTTGTTGTATGCACGATTTTTTCATAAACTTTTGCGTGATGAAGGCTTGCTGAATTCCGACGAACCCTTCTTACGCTTGCTAACTCAAGGTATGGTGCTAAAAGATGGTACAAAAATGTCAAAATCAAAAGGCAATGTTGTTGATCCTAGTACCTTGATTGAAAAATTTGGGGCAGATACAGTACGTTTGTTTTCAATGTTTGCAGCACCTCCTGAGCAATCGCTAGAATGGTCTGATCAAGGTGTTGCTGGTTCTTTTCGTTTCTTAAAAAAAATGTATCAAACCTGCATGGCAAATAAAAAATTGCTTGCATTAAATAAGCAATGTCAGCAAGAAGACAGCATACAAAGCGAATGGCAGCATGCTGATTTTGCTATTTTAGAGCAACGACGTGAATTACACGAAATTTTAAAGCAAGCATCATTTGATTACCAGCGACTACAATTTAATACCGTCGTTTCAGCCTGCATGAAAATTAACAATCTGCTAGAGAGAATCAACCAATCCACTTCGACTAGCCAGACTAGTGCAAGAATTCCACACCAATTAATGTTACAACAAGAAACTATGAGCATATTATTACGCTTGCTGGCACCCATTGCTCCTCACATTACACATAATTTATGGATAACTGTGGGCTTTGGTCCAAATATTCTTCAATCAACATTTCCAACATTCTCTGAAGAAGCGTTAAAAACAGATAGGGTAAAACTAGTCGTTCAAATTAATGGTAAGTTACGTAGTGAAATTGTTGTTGCTAAAAGCGCTGATGAAGAAACAATAAAAAATGCTGCATTGGCAAATGAAAAAATTCGAGAGCACATTGCGAACAAATCGCCACAAAAAATTATTTATGTGCCTGATAGACTTATCAACATTGTTGTAAGGATGTAATATCTTGCCAACTCAGCTGAATAAAATTATTTTACGTTATGTTTATGTTATTACTGTCTGCCTTTCAGTGGCAAGCTGCGGTTTTTCACTGCGTCATACAATGCCTTTGCCGACAGAATTGCATAGCATACACTTATCCAGTGCCGAGCCATACGGCAAGCTGACGATTCAATTAGCGCAAATTCTAAAATCACTACATGTTAATTTAATGCCTCAAGCCAATCAAGCACAACTAACGCTACGGATCTTTAATGAATCCTATAAAAATAGAGTACTTAGTGAAAGCGCTAGCTCCGCAACAAAACAATACACTTTAACCTATAAAGTGGCTTATGACTTACGCAATACTGAAAATAAAATCCTGTATGGACCAAAAACGATTAGCGCTTTTCGCAATTATATGGTCAATGAAGGGCAAGTGTTAAGCACCCCCATTGAAAAAGAAATACTGATTACTGAAATCCAGCGCGATATCGCTTACCAACTGCTTGCTCAACTAAGTTCAACCGACGTGCAAAATGCATTAGCAGCACAACAACTGGATTCAAACGATGAAGTTAACCGTTAATAACCTAGAAAAACATTTACAGCAAACATTACAACCGGTCTATCTTATCTTTGGTGACGAACCTTTACTAGTCAATGAAACACACGATTGTATTTTACAACACTCAAAAAAAATAGGATTTCAACATCATATTCGTTTAACGACTAACGACCAAGGTTTTTCTTGGGGACAGTTATTATCAGCCAGCCAACGTTTATCCTTATTTAGTAACAAAACCATTATTGACTTAACTGTCACTAACGGTAAGCCCGGGAAACAAGGCTCTAAAGCGCTGTGTGAGTACCTACAACTAGCACATGCGGATGTCATATTATTGATTACCATGCCACGCCTTGATACTAGCAGTCAACGCAGTAAATGGTTTAAAATGATTGAACAACATGGTGCAATTATTCCTATATGGCCTGTCAACCAGGAAAAATTACCTCAGTGGCTACAACAACGGCTTAATCGCGAGCAAATGACGATTAGCTCTGATGGCTTAGCTTTTTTTTCCAACATGGTGGAAGGTAATTTGCTAGCTGCGCAACAAGCTATTGAAAAAATAAAATTAGCTTATACCGAAAAGCATATTACACTGGCCATGCTAAAAAATATCCTTACTGACAATGCTCACTATGATATTTTCCAATGGGTGGATGCCTGCTTACTAGGCGATACCTTAAGACAAACCACTATTTTACAACACTTACAAGCAGAAGGTATTGAGGTTGTCTTAGTACTATGGGCCATTGCACGTGAATTACGCCTACTAACAGCACTAACTTACCATGCGAAACAAGGCACACTGACAGAATCAACGTTTAAACAACTTGGCATCCCAACATTTCGACAGCAATTTATTCATCAAGTCATGCAATCTTTTGAGTATACGCTATGCCAAAAGTTATTAGTGAAACTAACACCGATCGATCAAACGATTAAAGGCATCACTGGCGGCAATGCGTGGCATGCTTTACATCAATTAGGCACTTATATTACACTACGCTCGACTAGCAAACCGATTAATGGATAGTAACATGACAACACACGCGAAACCTATTGGGCTCTACGGTGGAACCTTCGATCCCATTCACTTGGGTCATTTGCGTAGCGCTGTGGAAATTTTAGCCATTTGTCAATTGCAGCAAATTCACTTTATCCCATGCAAAAACCCTGTACATAAAGAGGGAGCGATTGCCTCTGATCGGGATCGATTTTCCATGCTGATGCTTGCAACCGACAACTGCTCTGATTTAGTGGTCAGTGATTGCGAGCTTAAACGTGATACACCTTCCTATACCATCGATACACTGAAAGAGTTTAAACAAAAGTTTACAGATACACCGCTTTGCCTGCTGGTAGGCTCTGACACTTTTATGCAATTACCAACCTGGCATCAATGGAAAAAAATTATTGATATATCGCATATTATTATTATGAAACGCCCTGGTTTTTCACTTGAATTATCAACTGAATTAGAGGATTTCCTTGCCAATCATCTGGCTGACGACATCACTGAGCTGCACGACAATTTGTCCGGTAAAATCTATTACCAATCTGTTACAGAAATGGATATTTCATCAACTCAAATTCGCGCACAAATAAATGCTGGTATCACTCCACGCTTTTTAGTACCAGAAAATATATTGGCATATATTGAGCGAAAACAGTTATATAATGATAGTACAACTAGCTAATAGTAGGAATGATATGAAAGTAAAAGCACTTGAAACTCTGATTATTGACACACTACATGACATTAAAGCCACAGATATTGTTGTCATTGATGTAAAGCAGTTAACTGATATAGCCGATTACATGATCGTTTGTACAGGCAACTCCTCACGTCACGTCAAATCAATTGCAAACCGCATCATTGAAAATGTAAAACAGCAACAATGCCGGCCATTAGGAATAGAAGGTGAAGATGATGGTGAATGGATATTAATTGACTTATGTGATATTATTGTTCATATTATGCAACCAAAAACACGTCTATTTTATAGCTTAGAAAAGCTATGGAGCCATCCTCCAAAGGCAATCGAAACGCAACAATGAATATAACACTCATTGCCATCGGCAAAAATCTCCCCGCATGGGTTAATCAGCCAGTCAATGAATTTGCTAAACGCTTATCTGCTTTTTGTCATTTTAAATTAATTGAAATTCCCATGCAAAAACGCAATAAGAAAACAAATATTCAACCATTAATTGAAGAAGAAGGTGATAAACTACTCGCCGCTACACCTAAAAACAGTGTGTTGATCACACTCGATGAAACAGGCAATCAATGGTCAAGCATCGAATTAAGTCAACAAATACAAACTTGGCAAATGCATCACTCGAATATCACATTGCTCATCGGCGGGCCTGATGGACTTGCCAACAAATGCTTGCAACAAGCTGAAACCAGCTGGTCATTATCACGATTAACTTATCCACACACGCTAGCTCGCATCATTGCTGTTGAACAATTATACCGAGCACTGACTATCGCTCATCACCATCCATACCATCGAAAATAGTTCATCTATTCATTTCAAATACTCCGGTATGCATTTTTCCATACTCTTCTAAATAAATAAATTTACACATAAAGAAAACTACACTATCCTGAACAAAATCCGTTAATGACAGTATGAGATTGGAGTATTATTTTGCAATTATCAAACAGAATGAAAATGGGTGGTCTCTTAATCATCATCAGTGGAGTTGTTATCGCTTTATATGGCTATTTCTCACACAAGCTTTTACACCCAGAAACCGAAGATGCCTATATTTCAGCCAATGTTGTTCAAATTGCAGCACAAGTTAATGGTCCTGTTGCTGAAATTTATATAAAAAATAATCAACCTGTCAAAAAAGGCGACTTACTCTTTAAAATTGATCCCAGTTCTTATCAAATAGAGGTAGACCGTGCAAAAGCTAACTTAAAACTAGCTAAGCAACAAATGAATTCAGATAATGATAGTGTTAATATTGCTCAAGAACAGCTCAATCGCAGCAAAGCCTTGCTAACTTTACAACAAAAAAACTACCAGCGTATCATGACATTAGTTAAAAAAGGCCAAGCACCCTTAGCAAGTGGTGATGATGTAAAAGGTAAATTAGATTCAGCAATGGCATCGTTTCGGGCAGCAGAAAAACAATTACAACAAGCTTATACTCAATTGGGTAATACCGGTGAACTCAATGCAAAAATACAAAAAGCACAAGCTGAATTAAACCAAAGTGAATTGAAGCTGGCCTATACAAAAATATACTCACCCTGCGATGGCAATGTCACTCATTTCAAATTGCGTCAAGGCACGACAATTACGGCAAATCAACCGTTATTTTACCTTGTTGAAAACCATTGCTGGTGGGTTGATGCAAATTTCAAAGAAACCCAGCTCAAATATCTCAAACCTGGCCAAGCAGTTACTATTCAAATAGATATGTATCCAAAGAAAAAATTTACAGGGTATATTGACAGTATTAGCTCTGGTAGTGGCGCCGCTTTTTCATTGCTACCACCTGAAAATGCAACTGGAAATTGGATTAAAGTGACACAACGGTTTCCTGTAAAAATCATATTCAATGATGATAAACCCTCGGTTCCATTACGTATTGGTGCTAGCACAAAAATTACAGTAAATACACAAGATAAAATGGCCACTAAGCACAATAACTGCAACACAGCTATCATCACTAACACGATGTCATGAAGCATACTAACAGGACAACTGATACTCAGTTTGAAAAAGCCATCATCACCATTGCAGTCATGTTAGTGGCTATTATTGAAGTCCTTGATATGACGATTGTCAATGTCGCACTCCCCGACATGATGGGATCATTAGGTGCCAATGCTGATCAAATCAGTTGGGTGATAACCTCATACATTGTAACCGCTGCAATTTGTATGTTACTCACGGGTTATTGTGTTGTTCGTTTTGGCAGTAAAAGATTGTTGTTAATTAACATAGGGGGCTTTTTAATAAGCTCTATGCTCTGTGGCTTATCTGTCAATTTAACACAAATCATTACTTTTCGAATTTTACAAGGCATGTTTGGTGCAATGCTTGTTCCCATGTCACAATATATTCTACGCAGCATCTTCCCAGCGGAAAAACAAGGGCAAGCTATGGCAATATGGGGCATAGGTATTATGGTTGCTCCCATTTTAGGCCCCACTTTAGGCGGTATTATCACTGATGCAACAAATTGGCGGTGGGTTTTCTATATCAATATTCCTATTTCTCTGATTGCCTTTATGATGGTGCTTCAATTTGTACGTAGTTCCGAAGGCAAAAAAATCAAAACTGATTTTTTAGGACTAATCCTAATGGCAATCGGAGTTGGTGGCTTGCAACTATTTCTTGATCGCGGCAATCAAAATAGTTGGTTTGAAAGCTACTCAATGACAATACTGTTTGCAGTCAGTATTAGTTGCCTAGCTGTTTTTATTACTCGCGGTTTACTCATTAAAAATAATATTATCAATTTGCGTTTATTTGGTGATTGGAACCTTTTAACCGGCACTATCATCCTCAGCTGCTATTGCTTTTGCATAATGGGTACTATTATTGTTCAACCGATTATGCTAGAAACACTGTTAAATTACTCCCCCACTATGGCAGGCCTTACCATGGCACCAAGAGGAATTGCTTGTGCTATTGGCATGATGGTCACTTCCAACATAATAAATAAATTTGATCCGCGCAAAATAGTTTGCTGCGGTCTATTATGTTGTACCTTTGGCTCTTTTCTCATGAGCAATTTTTCCCTAGCAATCAATGATTACTGGATTATGGTCACTTGCGGTATCCAAGGATTTGGCATGGGACTTGTTTTTATACCTTTATCTGTTATCGCCTTAACCACCCTGCGAGAAGATCAGTTAGCAGAAGCCTCTGGATTATTCAGCTTCGGTCGTAGCTTTGGAACCTCTGTAGGTGTTTCTATTTTTACCACTTTTATCACACGTTTATCGCAAACTAACTGGAATCGGTTAGGCGGACATATTCACCCAACAAGTCCAGCACTGCATCAGTGGTTAAGTGACACTCAGCTTACACTCACCGATCCCATAACACCACAGATCCTTGGTTTTGAATTGGGACGCCATGCGGCAATGATAGCGTATATCAATTGCTTCTATGCTTCAGGTATTATCTTTCTTGCTCTCATTCCTGGGCTATTTTTACTAAAGAAAGCCAGCTTGTCAGCGGACAAAGCTAGTCCACCCCCACAGCAAAAGATGCAAACACAGACAAGCATAAATACCGGCTAACCAATCATCCAGCATAATACCCAAACCGCCTTCTACATGCCTATCAATGACGGCAATTGGCCATGGTTTTAACACATCAAACAGGCGGAAAACCACAAATCCAAGCCCTATCCATAACCAGCTATTAGGAAGTAAAAACATGGTAATTAAAAAACCAACAAATTCATCCCAAACAATGCCTGGGTGATCATGTACCTGTAAATCTTTTGATGTTTTATCACATATACCGATACCCACAATCGCTAAAATGACCAAAAATACTGCATAAGTCGCCCACTCCCAATCTTGCATTGCCACATAAATGGGAATTGCAGCCACTGTACCCCATGTCCCTGGCATCTTAGGCAAGGTACCACTGCCAAAGCCAAAGGCCAAAAAATGTACTGGATTTGTCCATACACTTCGAATCATCATCAATGCTTTCCTTTTATAACCATTTCTTAGCAAAAGCTTAGCCAGAAAAAGCCTTATTTACAAATAAAAAATATTTGTTATCAGTTTAATATTCTCTTAAGATTGAGCAGCTACAATACAAGTTATAGAAACAATGAATAATAGAAAAAATAACGTTAAAAAAATAAATAATAAAGCTGTATTCAATAAACTGCTCAATAATAAAAACAGAATTGCTCTCCCTTTGACTTGTTCCAAGGGAGAGTTTTTTTATTCTTCAACAGATAAAAAAACAAAGATTTATTTATACATTTTGAATCATCATCAATGGCTTCTTAACAAAAAATTAATGAGAAAAATCCCTACTTATAAATAAAAAATATTTACAAAAATTTTAATATTTTCTTAAGATTGAATGACTACAATACAAGATATAAGAACGATTAATAGAAAAATATAATCCAGTAAAAAAGAAATAATAATAACAATAAATAATAAAATCAGCAATTGAAATGGGTATATTAATATTATAAAACTATATTCGATAAGCTGTCTAATAATAAAAATATTACCACTCTCTCTTTGAGCAATCAAAGGGAGAGCTCTTTTACTCTAAGCTAGATCTAACAATAATAAAAACCAACGGCAAGCTAAAATAAAAATATAGTCATCGAAAAATACCTACAACTTAATTATCAGAGTAAAAATGAAGATAGTAAGGTCTTTACTCAATTTTCTATTGGGATTGTTTTACTTGTTCAGCTTGCCGTAATTCGCGGGCAACTTTATCGACAACACCATTGATGTACTTATGACTATCAATCCCACCATAAGTTTTTCCTAGCTCAACCGCTTCATTAATAACAACCCGATATGGGATGTCCAAACAATCGTACAATTCGTAAGTTGCTAAGCGCAAAATAGCTAGCTCAATTAAGCTAACTTCCTCTGGCAAGCGATCGAGATAACAACTGAATTTTTTATCAAGCAGTTCAACATTAACAGCAGTGCCTTGAACAAGCGCATGAAAATAACCCTTGTCTACTTTTTTTTCAGTTTTTCTTTCTGCTAAAACATGCGATTCAATTTCATCCATATTCTTATTTGTAACTTGCCACTGATACAATGCTTGCACAGCTAAACGTCTGGCTTCACGCCTCGCTTTAGGATCAAAGCCTGTCATTATTCGTCCCCTTGGCGGTGTATGCGTTGAATTTCTTGGCGAAAAGCATCCAAGTCTTCAAAACTATGATAAACAGAAGCGTAACGCACATAAGCAACTTTATCTAACTTTAACAACTCTCCCATTACCCATTCACCAATTAATTCTGATTTTACTTCACGCTCTCCCGCAGCCTGTAGATTTTGCTTGATATACCGAAGTGCAGCTTCTACTTGATCCATACTAACAGGGCGTTTCTCCAGTGCAGTTAACATACCCGTTCGCAGTTTTTCTTCTGAAAATGTTGTACGCCGTCCATCGCGCTTAATAACATGAGGAAAATTTAATTCAGCCACTTCAAAAGTAGTAAACCTTGCACCACAAGCAAGGCACTCGCGCCGCCGCCGTACTTGATCACCCTCGCTAGCTAAACGAGAATCAACCACCTTTGTTTCAATGTGTTTGCAAAAAGGGCAGTGCATAGACTAGCCACTTGTTTTTCGGTACACAGGAAAGCGTCGACAGAGCGCTAACACTTTTTCTTTTGTTGATTGTATAATGGATTCATCTTGCAAATTATCCAAGACGTCACATATCCATTCTGACAATTCACTGACTTCCTGTTCTTTAAAACCACGCGTTGTTATTGCCGGTGTACCCAGGCGCAAACCACTGGTTATAAATGGTGATCGTGGATCATTAGGTACCGTGTTTTTATTAACCGTAATATTCGCTCTATCCAACGCTTCTTCAGCATCTTTTCCTGTAATATCTTTATCTAGAAAGCTAACTAAAAACATATGATTATCCGTACCGCCAGAAACTATGCTATAACCTCTTTTTTTCATAACTTCTGCCATGGTTTGTGCGTTTTTAACTACTTGGCACTGATAGGCTTTAAATTCAGGTTGCAATGCTTCATGAAAGGCAACCGCTTTTGCAGCAATAACGTGCATCAACGGCCCTCCTTGGGTACCAGGAAAAATTAATGAATTAAATTTCTTTTCCAACTCTGGATTTTCCCGTGCCAAGATAATACCACCACGCGGGCCACGTAATGTTTTATGTGTGGTTGATGTGACAACATCAGCAATGGGCACTGGCGAGGGATATAAGCCGGCGACAACTAACCCAGCAATATGCGCCATATCCACCATTAAATAAGCACCAACACTATCAGCAATTTCCCGAAAACGCTGCCAATCAAGAATACGTGAATACGCTGAAAACCCACCTACAATCAATTTAGGTTTATGCTCTTGCGCTAATCGCGCTAATTCATCATATTCCACTTCTTGAGTTTCACTATTCACACCATAGTGAACAAAGTTGTATAAACGACCGGAAAAATTAACTTTGGAACCATGAGTCAAGTGGCCACCTTCAGACAAACTCATTCCTAACACTGTATCGCCCGGCTGCAACAATGCCATATAAACCGCTGCATTCGCTTGTGAACCTGAGTGCGGCTGAACATTCGCATAAGCAGCACCAAACAATTTTTTTACCCGATCTCTTGCCAAATCTTCAGCAATATCGACATATTCACAGCCGCCGTAATAACGTTTGTGCGGATAACCCTCGGCATATTTATTCGTTAATGCAGAACCTTGTGCAGCCATAACTGCAGGTGATGTGAAATTTTCTGATGCGATCAATTCGACATTATCTTCTTGTCGCTGTTCTTCTTTCACAACCACTGCTGCAATTTCTGGATCAATATCGGCCAATTTCATTGTTAAATCGTACATTAGAGCCCCTTAATCAGACTGGGAAAGAGCTTATTCTAGCCTGATTTAATAAAATAGAGAAGCGATAACAAAGGCATTAAACAGCAAGATCATATTATGTTAAACAAATTTCCTTTTGAGTATTGAATAAATGGATTTGGCAGGTCATTTTTAGAACATTTTTTAAGGAAGTTCACAATATCATATTGATTAGAAAAGGTGAGCCATTGTTTTTGTTTAATATTAGTACTGATTTTCCGTCAGTCAGTATAAATTAAGATAATGTCACCAGTTGTTGAAGTTCTCTAATGCAGCATTCGGTTAAACGTTTCTCACGAGTTGTATATCCTTCTATATTTGACATTTTGCCATTTCAAAAAATCTTTTTCATTATCAGTAAGAATTTTTATAGAAGATTAAAGATCAAAAAATGTTCAGACAAGGGCTTCTTACAATCCCCCCTAATTGTAGGGAACATAACACTTTAAGAGCAAAGTCAAACTATATTGGCAAGTAAGGAACAGAAAGACAAATTGCAATAAACCGCTGATAATATCAATGTCATAGAAAATTCCATAGTTAATTTGGGCAAAATAAGCTTACTTTAATTTCCCTAAAAACACCTTGGATTGCCGACATCTTGTTACAAAATGCCGTTAAAATGCGGAAACCTTTGAGAATACGCAAGGAAATTTGACCAATTTTGTGTACTTAATAGTTGACATTTTTAATTTTTATGTATACTCTTAAGTATACGTTATAAGAAAAAATGTCAACTTTTTAGTATACAATGAACATCGTCAAACAAATCGCCAACGAGCAGTATAAAGCCCTCGTCAACAAGGCTGCCAAACAGCTGCGGCCTGTGCAACAGCCCAAGGAAGGCTGGCTGCCTACCGTCCGCAATGCACTTGGTATGTCCGCCGCCCAGCTTGCACGGCGACTGGGCATGACTCGCGCCCATATCTGGAAAACAGAAAAAGCCGAACTGTCTGGCGGTGTGACACTCAAAACCATTAAAAATCTCGCCGAAGGGATGGGCTGCCGTTTCATTTATGCTATCGTACCGGAAAACACGGTGGAAGACATACTGGTGCAGCGTGCCAGAAAGAAGGCGGAACGCATTGTGGAAGCAACTAACAAACACATGGCGCTGGAAGATCAAATGCTATCAGGGAAAACTATCGCCCATGAAATTGAGCGTTTGCAAAAAGACATGCTAGATAATATGCCGTCCGACTTCTGGAATGACGAGAAATAGCTATTATGGAATACCCAGAAGGTGCTACGCCTCTTGATCCCGATGAAATGGAAGGTCTGAAGTTCAAGCACGTTAAAACGCGGGATGAACTTGATCATCTTGAGCAGGGTAATATCCAGACCGGATTGCAGTGGCTTAATAGGAGCCGGGAAAAAAATATTCTGGACGAGCTTTTTGTACGTGAACTGCACAAGCGTCTGTTTGGGGAGGTCTGGACGTGGGGCGGAACATTTCGCAAGACGGGCAAGAATATCGGTGTTGATCCCGAACAAATCGCTGTCAAGCTTAGGATGCTTCTGGGCGATGCGCGGCACTGGATAGAAAATGGGGTTTATTTACCGGAGGAAATTGTTGTCCGTTTCCACCATCAGCTTGTTTATATTCACGCTTTCCCAAACGGCAACGGTCGCCATGCGCGGATCATCGCTGATGCACTACTAACTAAGGTGCTAGATAGAAAACCTATAGATTGGGCAGGCAAGCACGATCTTCAAACAATGGGAACCCGCCGCAAAGAATATATCACTGCACTGCAGGCTGCGGATCAGGGGAACTATGAACCACTGCTTGCTTTTGCGGGAGTTGAAGGCAGATAAATCTACCATTAATACTTGAGGAAAAGGTAGGAGTGTTTATAGTTCTAGCAACAGTGTCAATTTAAAATGAATTGCAATTTGATATTAACAAGAGAATATCTAGTCGTCCCTGAAAAACTCTGCAGCCATCAAAAAATCATGGAAAAAATAATGAATATCAATTAAATCAGAGGTATAATATTAGTAAGCGTCTGACAAATTGCCCCATTGCATTATAGCGTTTCCCTATATTGTTGACCTATTCTAAGCGAGTATAGTGTTTGCTTGCGAGGTTTCAAAAGCGACGTTTACTTATTGTAAATAAGGTTTTGAATAACCAAGCAAGCAGGCGCTAGATGATGTCTTAGTATAGGTCAACAATATAGGGAAACGCTATAAACAGTAAAATTTCTGATACTCGAGCAATAAAGCAAATGTTTTTTGGCATAATCACTTCACTCTCTTTTTTCACCCAATGGGTGACAGTTGTTTCTTAAAAAATAATTCTAATTCATTGATCTTAGTGAGAAAAGAAAGAGAGTTCTTATTTGTTCAGATGAAATATCCAGGAATACTTTACTCATTGCGTAACCCGACCAATATCACTGCGGCTTGTTTGACCACTGCTCTTTTCAGTATGTTGTGAGGAAAAAGAACCCATTGCTGATTTAGAAAATAAATTCAATTTAGAAAGAGTGCCTACTGAATTGTCAATATTTATTCGGTAAGGTTGCAGATCTTTCTGGATTTGTTGGATAAGTAGTGGCGATAATATTAATTTTTCTGTTTGCCCTGCTTGCGTCACCAGCACAGTGCCGGCTTGCTCATACACTAATAAACAATATCTTACTAATTGCTCCCTAATATACTGGCGACCCTTATCATGAGTTTTATTATACAAAGGCAATAATAAGTGCACTGGGATACCGGCGCACTGTGATAGATAACCCCCAAAACTGTCTTTGACAAATAAACTGTCTAGAAAGACTTGAGCTTTACTTGACCACTTAGGCAATTGTTGAATTGCGCTTCTCGCCAGCTTGCTGCGAACATATCTATCTACTTGCTCATCCTGAAGGAACGCCAATACTGCATCCACACACTCTGGGGTTTCTGACAAATGCGCAACGGTACTTGTCGCCAGATCGCAGCGAATATCTCCATCCACTTGCTCATCTCGAAGGAGCGCCCATACCGCATCCACAAGCTCTGGGGTTTGTGAGAAATGCTCAACGGCACTTCTCGCCAGATCGCCGCGAATATATTCATCCGCTTGCTCATCTCGAAGGAACGCTAATACCGCATTCACAAACTCTGGGGTTTGTGACAAATGCACAACGGCGCTTTTCGCCAGATTGCCGCGAACAGAATCCCATACCGTCTCGTCCCGAAGTAATGCCAATACCGCATCCACAAATCCTGAGGTTTGTGAGAAATGCGCACCGGCGCTTTTCGCTAGATTACTGCGAACATATCCCATCACTTGCTCATCCCGAAGTAGCACCCATACCGTATCCACAAATTCTGGGGTTTGTGAGAAATGCTCAACGGCAATTCTCGCCAGATTGCCGCGTTGAAAAGGACCTAACGTCTCATCCCGAAGGAACGCCAATACCGCATCCACAGATTCTGGTGTTGGTGACAAATGTGCAACGGCGCTTATCGCCAGATCGCCGCGAACACCTCCATTCACTTGTTCATCCCGAAGTAACACCCATACCGCATCCACCAATTCTGGGGTTTGTGGCAAATGAGCAACGGCGCTTCTCGCCAGATCGCCGCGAACATATCCATCTATTTGCTCATCCCGAAGGAACGCCCATACCGCATCCATCAATTCTGAGGTTTGTGACAAATGCGAAACGATGTTTTTCGCCAGCAGGTGGCGATCATATTCACGCATTTGCTCATCCCGAAGGATTGCCAGCACCGCATCCACCAATTCTGGGGTTGGTGACAAATGCGAAACGATACTTTTTGCCAGCAAGCAGCGAACATACTTAATTACCGTCTCATCCCGAAGGATTGCCAGCACCGCATCCATCAATTCTGGGGTTTGTGACAAATGCGCAACGGCATTGCTCGCCAGCGTGCCGCGAACAGAACTGCTTATCGTCTCATCCCGAAGTAACGCCCATACCGCATCCACCAATTCTGGGGTTTGTGGCAAATCCGAAACAGAGCTTCTCGCCAGCGCGACGCGAACAGAACCGCCTATCGTCTCATCCCGAAGGAACGCCAGTACCGTATCCACCAATTCTGGGGTTTGTGACAAATGCGCAACCGCGCTTATCGCTAGATCGCCGCGAACAGAACCGCTTATCGTCTCATCCCTAAGGAACACCAGTACCGTATCTGCAAATTCTGAGGTTGGTGACCAATGCGAAACAGAGCTTCTCGCCAGCTGGCCGCGAACCTGTCTATGCACTTGCTCATTCCGAAGGAACGCCAGTACCGTATCCACCAATTCTGGAGTTGGTGACAAATGCGCAACAGCATTCCTCGCCAGACCGAAGCGAACATAATTATCTACCATCTCATCCCGAAGTAACGCCAATACCGCATTCACAAATTCTGAAGTTGGTGAGAAATGCGCAACAACGCTTATAGCCAGCTTGCCACGAACATACTTACTTACCGTCTCGTCCCGAAGTAACGCCAAGACCGGATCCGCAAATTCTGAGGTTTGTGACAAGTGTGCAATAGCGCTTTTCACTAGCTTGCTGCGAACATGTTCATCCATTTGCTCATCCCGAAGGAACACCCACACAGCATCCACAAATTCTGGAGTTTGTGAGAAATGCGCAGCCGCGCTTCTCGCCAGCGCGACGCGAACATGTTCATCCATTTGCTCATTCCGAAGTAACAACCATACCGCATCCAAAAATTCCGGGGTTGGTGACAAATGAGCAACAGCTATTTTCGCCAGAGTGCTGCGAAAATAATAATTTACCTTCTTATCCCGAAGGAACGCCCATACCGTATCGGCATTCAAGCGCATGAGCCTAGGGCACATGGACAAGGTACTTATTGTAGACCACTGGCATTTATTTGGCAGCTCGCTAAACCGCTTTATACGTTGTTTAACTGCTCGCAACAAGGTTTGCTGTTGTAAAACTAGTGCATTTGTATCGGTACTAGAGGGCAAGCTTGACTCCAAACAACGCATCAGCAAATCAAATTCAACAAAACCAACCCAGTCTTTGGGGCCTGCTATTAAAGTCGACAGAAAATGATTCAATGCTGTCGGATATCGACTCAATAATCCGGCTACCGATGGCCATACTAAGGTGAAGTTGGGATGATATTTATACCGATGAATCACTTGCGTTAAGTGTGCTTTTTTCTCCTCTGCGCCTTGTCTCAACGTCACAGCTATCACGTTTGCCGCTAAAAATTCTTGAAACGATAAATGGAGAAATTCATACACCTGGTGTGCTCTTATTGCACGCCCGACTTGCTTCAATAAGCCTAATGCTTTCAACGTTGGCATATTGAGTTGCTTTAGCCGATTCGTTGATAATAATGTGGGATTTTCATCATTGCTCTGAATGCCTTTTAACCAACTGATGGGCAATTGCGCGGTATCCTGCCGTAGCCCTTCAAAAGCCCAACACCCTAACGTATCCAATAAACAACGGATACTCGGGACTTCTAATACCATCTCATCATCTAATAGCCTATTTTCATCCAATTCACCTATTTTGGCCAGATAGCGCCGACACACATTCACCATCAGCGACTCATACAAATCACTCACCGACATCTCACTCAGCAGTACCGGCTTATCGTGCTCACAGGTGGTTTCCCACCAAGTTTTGAGTAAGTACGCATTAATTGGAATATGCGCTATCGCCCAAAGGTCTAGATTCCGTTTTATGCCTTTAATAAAATTATTGGTACGCTCAGTTGCTCCCAAATGTTTTTTAAAAAACGTCGGCACATCCTCATCGGAAAATCCTTGGATTTCCACCAACCCGTCATGGCCTAGCCACTGCTGTAAATTGCCTATCGCATAAGGCCGTGTCGTCACCAACTTCTTAAACGGTAACTGAAATAATTGTACCAGCAAGTTGCGCCAATACGTCTTTTTAGGTACTGGCAACTCATCCAATCCATCTAACAAAAGTAAACAGGACTCCGGTGCGCTTTTCAACGTGCTCAGTAATTGCCTTGCCTCATCTAAACGGATGTCTAACTGACCCCAACACGTACAGCATAATAGTTCGGCTATATCCCTCTTTTTTGTGCCCAGACCCAATGCCTCAGGTTGCAAATCACGACATCGGATAATAAGCACCGTCTTAAAATCTGACCACAACCCTTTTTTGCCCACGCCTTGTTTGAAAAGCACCCATTGGTAAGCTATATAATCCATCAAGGTTGTTTTCCCTACACCTGCTGCCCCAGATACCACAACCGTATCGATAGATGCTGGTGGCTTGCCATTGGCATCTTGATAGGCTGAGGGTTGAAACAAATCGCTCGGTGCAATAGTTTCTTTTTTACCGGCCAGTCTATCGCGCGTTCGTAACGGTTTGTGAGAGCGCTTATCGTCATCGCTTTGCGTTACCTCACTTGTCTTATCAGCTTGCACTACCATCTGAAGATTGACAAAATAATCGGCTAGTGAAAAGTAATCTGTATCAAATAAGCACTTGTTCACAAAGCTTGTCTCGGTATAGTGGGCTGTTAATTGTGTTTGCAAGCTCTGCAGTAAATCAGAAAAAACAGGCCACGCTTGAGATAGCTGACTTTCAGTTTTATTAAGACTATCCTTAAACGCTAGACTTACATTAATCTGCCCTTGCTCCGAAGCAGAAATATTTTTAAAAGGTATGGTAATGCAAGGCATACCTGTTAGCGGGGATTTTTCTCCGGCTAATTTTTCGGTTGATATTTCAGGCCGTTTATTAAGGGCCATTGATGACATATCTGAGGTGGTTACATTATCTGCTGTCGATTGTATAGTAGAACGGTTATCCATAAGATCTCCTGCTGCAATATAGTCACAAAAATTGGCTAAACTGGCTCATCACAGTATTCCGATACTGATGATATTAACAAACTGTATCGCTGATCATCAACAAAATAATGTTTTATTTTTTAACTACTTTTAGCTTAAGACGCTCAACTGTTTTATTTATACAAATCTATTGATTGTTCCTATTTGAGATCTCTAATTTGGCGCTGCTCTTTTCAGTATGTTGTGAGGAAAAAGAACTTACTGCTAATTTAGAAAATAAATTCAACTTAGAAATAGTGCTTACTGAGTCGTCAGTATTTATTCGGTAAGATTGCAGATCTTTCTGGATTTGTTGGATAAGAGGTGGCGGTAATGTTAATTTTTCTGTTTGTCCTGATTGCGTCACTAGCACAGTACCGGCTTGCTCATACACTAATACAGCATGTTTTACTAATTGCTCTCTAATATACTGGCGACCCTTATCATGGGTTTTCTCATACAAAGGTAATAGTAAATGCACTGGGATATCGACGTCCTGTGATAAGTCATTCCCAGCGCTGTCTTTGACAAATAAACTGTCTAGAAAGGCTTGGACTTTATTTGGCCACTTGGGCAATAGTTGAACTGCGCTTTTCGCCAGTGAGCCGCGAACATAATCACTTATCGTCTCATCCCAAAGAAACGCCGATACCGCATCCACACATTCTGGGGTTTGTGAAAAATGCGAAACGGCGCTGCTCGCCAGATTGTCGCGAATAGAAATCCTTACCGTCTTATCCCGAAGGAACGCCAATATCGCATCCAACAACTCTAGGGTTGGTGACAAATGTGAAACGGCGCTTTTCGCCAGATCGCGGCGAGCATAACCCTCTACCGTCTCATCTCGAAGTAACGCCAATATCGCATCCACCAACTCTGGGGTTTGTGAAAAATGCGAAACAGCGCTGCTCGCCAGATTGCCGCGAACAGACTTACTTACCGTCTCATCCCGAAGTAACACCAATATCGCATCCACACATTCTGAGGTTTGTCGCAAATGCGCAACCACGCCTATCGCCAGCGCGCCGCGAACAGAAACCGTTACCGTCTCATTACGAAGAAACGCCAATACCGTGCCTAAACATTCTGGGGTCTGTGACAAATGCGCAACGGCGCTTTTCGCCAGACCGTAGCGAACAGAACCCCCTACCGTCTCATTCCGAAGGAACGCCCATACCGCATCCACCAATTCTGGAGTTGGTGAGAAATGCGTAACGGCGTTTCTCGCCAGATCGCCACGAACATAATCCTTTACCGTCTCATCCCGAAGGAACGCCAATACCGTATCTAGCAATTCTGGAGTTGGCGACAAATGCGCAACAGCGCTTATCGCCAGACCGTAGCGAACAGAACTCGTTACTGTCTCATCCCGAAGGAACGCCAATACCGTATCTAGCAATCCTGGAGTTGGCGACAAATGCGCAACAGCGCTTATCGCCAGACCGTAGCGAACAGAACTCGTTACTGTCTCATCCCGAAGGAACGCCAATACCGCACCCACACATTCTGGAGTTGGTGACAAATGCACACCTGCATTTCTCGCCAGATCGCCACGAATATCATTCCTTACCGTCTCGTCCCGAAGCAACACCCATACCGCATTCATAAATTCTGGGGTTGGCGACAAATATGCAAAGGCGCTTTTCGCCAGATTGGCACGAACATCTCCCTCTACCGTCTCGTCCCGAAGAAACACCCATACCGCATCCACAAATTCTGGGGTTTGTGACAAATGCGCAACCGCATTTTTCCACAGATCGCCACGAACATCATTCCTTACCGTCTCGTCCCGAAGCAACACCCATACCGCATTCATAAATTCTGGGGTTGGCGACAAATATGCAAAGGCGCTTTTCGCCAGATTGGCACGAACATCTCCCTCTACCGTCTCGTCCCGAAGAAACGCCCATACCGCATCCACAAATTCTGGGGTTTGTGACAAATGCGCAACAGCGCTTATCGCCAGCTCGCCGCGAACATACTTACTTACCGTTTCATCCCAAAGTAACGCCCATACCTCATCTACAAATCCTGAGGTTTGTGACAAATGCGCAACGACGCTACTTACCATTTCTGTACGAAGATATTTATTTATTTGCTTATCCCGAAGGAACACCCATACCGCATCCACAAATTTTGGAGTTTGTGACAAATGTGAAATGGCGCTTCTCGCTAGATAGCGACGAATAGAAACCCTTGCCGTCTTATCCCGAAGGAACGCCAATACCGCATCCACAAATTTTGGAGTTTGTGACAAATGCGCAACAGCGCGGCTCACCAGCTTGCCAGTAAAATACCTACCGAACCCCCTATCCGAAAGTAACACCCATGCTACACCCACAGATTCCGAGTTTTGTGACAAGTGCACAATGGCAATTGCCGCCAACCTGCTGCATAAAAAAACCTCTCTCCTCTCATTCAGAAGGAACTCCAATACCGGATCCACCAATTCTGGAATTAGTGATAAATGCGCAACAGTGCTTATCGCCAGCTCGCCGCGAACAGAAGCACTTACTATTTTATCCCGAAGTAACGCCAATACCGCATCCACAAATTCTGGGGTTTGTGATAAATGCGGAACGGCGCTTCTCACCAGATTGCAGCGAACATACTTACTTACCCTCTCATCCCGAAGTAACGCCCATACCTCATCGGCATTCAAACGAATGAGCCTAGGACACGTGGATAAGGTATCTATTGTAGTCTGCTGGCATGCTTTTGGCAGCTCGTTAAACCGCTTTATACGTTGTTTAACTGCCCGCAACAAGGTTTGCTGTCGTAAACATAGTGCATTTGCCCCGGTACTAGAGGGCAAACTTGACTCCAAACAATGCATCAGCAAATCAAACTCAACAATACCAACCCAGTCTTTGGGACCTGCTATTAAAATCGATAGAAAATCATTTAATGCTGTCGGATATCGAATCAACAAACCGGCTACCGATGGCCATACTAAGGTGAAGTTGGGATGATATTTATATCTATGAATCACTTGCGTCAAATGTGTTTTTTTCTCCTCTGCACCTTGTCTAAACGTCACTGCTATCACGTTTGCCGCTAAAAACTCTTGAAACGATAAATGGAGAAATTCATACATTTGGTGTGCTTTTATTGCACGCCCGACTTGCTTCAATAAGCCTAATGCTTTCAACGTTGGCACATTGAGTTGCTTTAACCGATTCACCGATAATAATGTGGGGCTTTCATCACTGCCTTGAACACCTCTTAACCAACTGATGGGTAATTGCGCGGTATCCTGCCGTAACCCTTCAAAGGCCCAACACCCTAACGTCTCCAATAAACAACGGATACTGGGGACATCTAATACCATCTCATCATCTATTAACTTATTTTCATCCAACTCACCTATTTTAGCCAGATAGCGTCGGCACACATTCACCATCAGCGACTTATACAAATGACTCACCGACATCTCACTCAGCAGTACCGGCTTATCGTGTTCGTAGGTGGTTTCCCACCAGATTTTGAGTAAATACGCATTAATCGGGATATGTACTATTGCCCAAAGGTCTGGATTCCGTTTTATGTCTTTAATAAAATTATTGGTACGCTCAGTCGCTCCCAAATGTTTCTTAAAAAACGTGGGCACATCCTCATCGGAAAAGCCTTGGATTTCCACCAATCCGTCATGGCTTAACCATTGCTGTAAATTGCCTATCGCATAAGGTCGTGTCGTTACCAATTTCTTAAACGGCAAGCGAAACAGTTGGCCAAGTAAGCTGCGCCAATAATCCGTTTTAGGGACCGGTAACTCGTCCAATCCATCCAATAGCAAGAGGCATTTGTTCGGTTTCTCTTGCAGCTTTGATAATAATTCCCGCGCATCACTCTCCGGTAGACTCAAGTCTTTCCAGCAGGCACGGTAGACTAAGTGCGCAATATCCCAGTGTTGATTATCTAGCATCAAATTCCCAGGAAATAATTCTCGACACCGGACAATAAGTACCGTATCAAAACCTGACCACAATCCTTCTTTACCCTCGCCTTGCTTGAAAAGCGCCCATTGGTAAGCAATATAATCCATCAAAGTTGTCTTACCTACACCTGCTGCTCCGGATACCACAACCGTATCGATAGATGCTGATGACTTGCCGTTGGCATCTTGATAGGCTGAAGGTTGAAACAAATCACTCGGTGCAATAGCTGCTTTTTTACCGGCCAGTCTATCGCGCGCTCGTAACGGTTTGTCGGAGCGCTTATCGTCATCGCTTTGTGTTACCTCATTTGTCTTATCAGCTTGCACCACTATCTGAAGATTGACAAAGTAATCCGCTAGCGAAAAGTAATCTGTATCAAATAATCGCTTGTTCACAAATGACCATTGCGTATAATACGTCGCACACTTTGCCTGCCAGCGTTGCAGCAAGCACTGCGGTGCCTGCGCCCATGCCTGCTCAAAAACCTCTTGTATCGCTTGGCAATCTGACACCGTATCATGCACCGTATGACCTTGACAGTTCCTAACAGTTTCATCGGCCCCGTGCTGCAGCAATGCGATAAACACTTGTTGATAATCGTCTGCACTGCGTCCTTGCCCCAGTTGCCCTCCTCGGGCAGCAAGCTGCAAGGGAGTGCACTGTGTCCCATCCAACGCATTCACTTCTCCCTGGGGTGCCAAAAACTGCACAATAGCCGCATTGCCAAACTCCGCCGCTAAATGCAAACATGTTTTCCCATCCTCTCCGGAGCTGAGAACCGCCGTTGTCTTTGCCTGTAGCTCGGTAAAAATACCCAATGGTGCATAACAAGCCGCAAGCTGTAACGGAAAATAACCCGCAAGGTTACGCTGATTGACCGCCGATGGAAAACACCTGAGCATATCTTCATAACAGCCCCACTCATCGCAACCCGATGCACACAATGCGTGCAGTACCGTATCTCCCGCCGCATTGAGTGGACCCACCACTTCTGTGTTTAATGGCTTAGCAACCGCTAGTAAGTCTGGCATCACCTTGCTGAATCCTTGCTGGCAAGCTAAATGTAAACACGTGTTGCCAGTATCATCGCAATCCGCTGTCGTTGCCCCGTGAGCTAGCAATTGCTCACATAATGCATCATCTCTGGATTGTATCGCCAGCATCAGCGGTGTCTTACCCCGGTAACGTGCCTGTAACTGCCACCGGTATTGTTGTTGGTTAAGCAAATAATCAATCAAATGAGGAGCCGGATACGTCGTGATAAAATAATGTAGCCATGTCTCCCCTTCCACACTGTTAGGTTTTTGCATACAGCGCAGCCCTGCATCTGTTGCAAAACCGGTGTCCGCTAACGTTTTCAGTAACCGCTCTATACAAGGAACTAGCGTTGGCGGACAAGGAGATTGATCTTGTAAATGGACACAATACGCCGCCGCATAGCAATACAGCGCCCGCTCCGATGTCCCTGACGCGCTAAATCGCTCCGCAAGCTGCATTAATTCCAACGACAACCCTTGACGACTTGACCTCAGTAACGCTGCTAGCTTATCTAATAACGTATCAATCGGAAATTGTGGATCAACTGATAAATGACCAAAAATGAAAATAGTCGAATTATCAACCTGGCTATAACTCGCGAAGGGATGCGGTGCAGCAGCTGCAGCGCCAGCACCGCGTGAAACCGTGTCACTGCGGTGCACTACTAGCGGCTGAGTTTCTATTGTGCTAGCTGCAAGCACTGCTGTCTCTGCCTGGCCAGATAAAATTTCAACATCGACTTCATGTGGCGATATGATCGGCGCGACAGTCGCTTCAATGACTCCAGCTGCAATTAACTCACCGATATGCCATTTATCCATTTGCGATTCCCACTGCTCAAACAGGCGATGCTCAGTCGCCATATCACTCAAAAGCCCCAAGTGCTCTCGCAACATCGCCATTTTGACCCGCTTAGCCTCATCAATATCCCCTTTATGCGCAATAATTTTGCCACGGGCCGCTGCCATGATACCGGCAAACGTAAATTTTACCGGGCCGGCAGGACCGCTGCATATCGGTAGTTGCCTAATCGCAGAAATAAACTCCTCACCCAATGCAGCAATCACTTCACGGCCCCAATAAGAAAGCTGCTTTGTACTGCCATCTTTAACAAATTCCTGCATACACTGAAGAAATCCCCCTTTTTCCTCCGCTGGCAGTGTTGGATAACTCCTTAATAACCGATACAACGCTTCATCATCGGGGTAACGTTGACGCCAACCTTGCAATGCAATATTCGTGGGTGAATCAATCGTGATAACTCGCGCTTCATCGGCTGTCGTCTGCTCAATCTGGAGCTCTTTAATCAATTCACGATCGGCCGATGTAATCAGTGTGTTGATAGGCGCTGTCTGTAGCATGGTGAGTTGCGGCTGTAAAAACAACAAATATTGTGCTGCGGTTAAACGCACCAATTGATGGCTTTCCTCTGGCTGTTTTATTGAGTGTTGGTAATAGTTGATTAGCAACTGCACTGTCTTTTTCTGCAAGGTCGCTCTTGCCGCCGGCATCTCTATCCCTTGGATGGGCATATCATAAACTGCCATTAATGTGCGCATGACT
>CBDDLJ010000020.1:0-41978 GCA_965230635.1 Gammaproteobacteria bacterium | reverse complement strand
CACATTGCTACCGTTTTATCCGAACTTGCTCTTAGCATTGATGAAGATAAACTAATTGCACTTGCTGAAAAATTGGGAGAAATCTGTCAGATACAAAGGTTAGGCTTCATGTTAGAAAGAATTGATGTTCTAGAGGATGAAGATAAGAAGGAACAAATAATAGCAAAATTAGCAGAGTATATAGAAACTGTTGACCGCCCCTATGTTTCCCTTGTTCCATACATATCAAAAACTGGCCACCCTAGGTGTAAAAAATGGAAGATTGTAGAAAATACTGATTTTGAGAGTGATTTATGATACCAGAAAAATTCATTTTAAGGTGGCGACAAAATGTTGGATGGCAATTGCCTAACCAAATTGAGCAAGATTTAATAATAAGCAGAGCATTAGTAGATTTATATAATAATCCGCATGTAAGTGAAGCGTTAGTTTTTAGAGGTGGTACAGCACTGAACAAATTATTTCTGAGGCCGCCATCTAGGTATAGTGAGGATATAGATTTTATCCAAAAAAATGCTGATCCCATAGGCCAAACAATAGATGCAATAAGGGCTATCCTTAAACCTTGGCTTGGTGATCCTAAATGGAAAATTACTCAGCGCAGTGCCAAATTGATTTATAAATACGAAGCGATCAATAAACTACCGGCAAAACTCAAGATTGAAATCAATACCACTGAGCATTTCCAAGTGCTGCCGTTACGCATCGAAGAATTTAGTGTAGATTCTGATTGGTGGAGTGGCAATGCCAAAATTGCGACTTATGAGATTGACGAGTTAATGGCGACAAAACTTAGAGCACTTTATCAAAGACGCAAAGGACGGGATCTATTTGATCTGTGGTATGTTACCAAAAATGAACTGATTAATCTGGATCGCGTATTTGAAATATTTACAAAATATTGTGCTAATGGTGATTATCATTTCACTAAAAAGGAATTGATAAAAAGTTAGCAAAGATGCTTTATCTTTTTGTAGGCACTGCGTTGCTTTTGGATATTTATGTTGATATTGTTGAATAAATTGTTGCCAAGCATCCTGAGCATCTTTTAATGTTTCTGCTAAGTAAATATCGTGTATATCTGATTTAGCTTTTGCTTGTATTGATTTGGGTAATTTATCCAATACATTTGCTGTTTTATGTACCCAACAACGTTGCACTTTTGTCTTAGGATAGACTTCTTCTAATGCTCCCCAAAACCCCAGGGCACCATCTCCGACCGTGGCAACTGGACCTTGCTTTAATCCACGTTTTTGCAAGTCGCGTGGTAATGATAACCAACTTTCTTTACTTTCACGAAAGCCATCAATAAAAGCAACCGGCTCTTTTCTGCCGTCTTTATCGGCACCAACAATCACTAATAAACACGTTTTGTCACTTTCCATCCGAGTTTCCAGATAAATGCCGTCTGCCCACCAGTAGACGTAATGTTTATCACTCACGCGATTGCCATGTGCAATAATCGTCGTACCAGCTGGCTTTTAGACGGCTGATGACATTCGGTGAAATGGACTTGGCCTGTTTGCCTAATCTTGGCTCTAGGGCGGTTTGAAAATCGCTAGTGGAAATACCTTTTAAATAAAGTAATGGTAATAAGACATCCAGTGTCAGGGTACGACGCATATACGTTGGAATCAAAGAGGTGGTAAACTGAATCCGTTCTTTTGAACCAGGACCACGATCGCGCACACGCGAAATGGTAACATTCACTTGGCCAATGCCTGTTTGAATGGCCCGGGTGGGTAAATAACTGTTGCGAACCACTTGTTGATGGCCACTGTCTAATTTTAGAGCTGAGTGGGCACTCACAAACTCATTGGCTTCAACTTCGATCGCAACTTTCAACATTGTTTTTGCTTGCTCCCGTAAAAATTGTGTTAATTGGTCGTTTACAACCATTTTTGCTGGGATCATCTAACGTAGCTACATTATCTTTACTCATCGGTGTATTTCTCCTACTGTCGTAATTGTTTATTTGACACCATACAATTTACAGCAAATGCATGGTAGAATACACCGTTTAACTAATATGACTAAAATATAGTCATACACAAAATTTCATTATATCTCTATTACTGTGGATTGCTTGACCACTGCGCTTTTCAGTATGTTGTGAGGAAAAAGAACTCATTTCTGATTTAGAAAATAAATTCAACTTAGAAAGAGTGCTTACTGAATCGTCAAGATTTATTCGGTAAGCTTGCAGATCTTTCTGGACTTGTTGGATAAGTAGTGGTGGTAAGGTTTGGAGCTTATTTGGCCACTTGCGCAATTGTTGAACTGCGCTTCTCGCCAGATCGCTGCGAAGATACTCACTTACCGTCTCATTCCGAAGAAACGCAAATACCGCATCCACCAATTCTGGGGCTTGTGACAAATGCGCAACGGCGCTGTCTGCCAGCTCGCAGCGAACAGAATCACTTACCGTTTCATCCCGAAGCAACGTCAATACCGCATCTACCAACTCTGGGGTTTGTGACAAATGTGCAACCGCGTTTCTCGCCAGTTTGCCGCGAGCAGAATCACTTACCGTCTCATCCCGAAGTAATGCCCATACGGCATCGGCACATTCTGGGGCTTGTGACAAATGCACAACGGCACTGTCCGCCAGCTCGCTGTGAACATACTTACTTACGTTCTTATTTCGAAATAATGCCCATACCGCATCTACAAATCTTGGGCTTTGTGAAAAATGCGCAACCGCGCTTCTCGCCAGTTTGCCACGAATAGAATCATTTACCGTCTCATCCTGAAGTAGCGCCAATACAGTATCTACCAATTCTGAGAGGTGTGGCAAATGTGCAACTGCACTTATCGCCAGCTCGACGCGAACATAACCCTTTACCATCTCATCTCGAAGAAGCACCAATACCGCATCCACACATTTTGGGGTTTGTGAAAAATGCTCAACTGTGCCTCTCGCCAGCTCGCAGCGAACAGAATCACTTACCGTTTCATCCCGAAGCAACGTCAATACCGCATCTACCAATTCTGGGGCTTGTGACAAATATGCAACGGTACTTCTCGCCAGATGGTTGCGAAAAAAATCCTCTACCTCATTATCCCGAAGGAACGCCAATACCACATCTACCAATTCTGGGATTTGTGACAAATGTACAGCTGTGCTACTCGTCAGAGCGACACGAACAGAACTACTTACCGTCTCATCTCGAAGGAACGGCAATATCGCATCCATCAATTCTGGGTTTTGTGACAAAAGCGAAACGGTATCTCTTATCAACTTGACGCGAACATATTCATCCGCTTGCTCATCCCGAAGGAACGCCAATACCGCATCCATCAATTCTGGAGTTGGTGACAAATGCTCAGCAGCGCTTTTCGCCAGCTCGCCACGAACATAATCCTCTACCGTCTCGTCCCGAAGGAACGCCCATACTGTATCAACCAACTCTGGGGTTGGTGACAAATGCGCAACGGCGCTTTTCGCCAGCTCGACGCGAACATACACACTTACCGTCTCATCTTGAAGGAACGCCAGTATTGCATCCACAAGTTCTGGGGTTGGTGACAAATGCACAACAGCGCTTTTCGCCAGCTGACCGCGAACATAATCACTTACCGTCTCATCCCGGAGGAACACCCATGCCGCATTCACACATTCTGGGTTTTGTGACAAATACGTAACGACGCTTATTGCCAGCCCGCTGAGAAAATAATCACCTACTGTCTCATCCCGAAGTAACGCCCATACTGCATCCATCAATTCTCGGGTTAGTGGCAAATGTGCAACGGCATCTCTCGCAAGTTTGCTGCAAACAAAATCCCCTACCGTCCCATCCTGAAGTAACGCCCATACTGCACCCATCAATTCTCGGGTTAGTGACAAATGCGCAACGGCATCTCTCGCCAACTCGCAGCGAAAATACTTACTTGCCGTTTCATCCCGAAGAAGCGCGCATATTGCACCAGTACATTCTGGGATTTTTGACAAATGCACAACGACACTTTTTGCCAACGCGACGCGAACATTTTCATCCACTTGCTCATCCCAAAGCAAAGCTAATACCGCATCCACCAATTCTGGGGTTTGTGACAAATGCACAACGGTGCCTCTCGCCAGATCGTGACGAACATAATTAACTACCGTCTCATCCCGAAGTAATGCCAATACCGTGTCCACAGATTCTGGAGTTGGTGACAAATGCGCAATGGTGCTGCTCGCCAGCTCGCCGCGAACATGCTTACTTACCGTCTCATCCCGAAGTAATACCCATATCGTATCGGCATTCAAGCGAATGAGCTTAGGACACATGGATAAGGTATTTATTATAGCCTGCTGACATTGTTGCGGCACCTCGTTAAACTGCTTTATACGTTGTTTAACTGCCCACAACAAAGTTTGCTGCCGTAAGCCTAGTGCATTTGTGTCCGTATTAGAAGGCAAGCTTGACTCCAAACAACGCACCAGCAAATCAAACTCAACAATACCAACCCAGTCTTTGGGACCTGCTACTAAAATCGACAGAAAATCATTTAATGCTGTCGGATATCGACTCAACAAACCGGCTACCGATGGCCATACTAAGGTGAAGTTGGGATGATATTTATACCTATGAATCACTTGTGTTAAGTGTGCTTTTTTCTCCTCTTTGCCTTGTCTCAACGTCGCTGCTATCACATTTGCCGCTAAAAATTCTTGAAATGATAAGTGGAGAAATTCATACCTCTGTTGTGCTTTTATTGCATGCCCGACTTGCTTCAATAAGCCTAATGCTTTCAACGCTGGCATATTGAGTTGCTTTAACCGATTCGCCGATAATAATGTAGGGCTTTCATCACTGCCTTGAACACCTCTTAACCAACTGATGGGCAATTGTGCGGTATCCTGCCGTAACCCTTCAAAGGCCCAACACCCCAATGTGTCCAATAAACAACCAATACTGGGGACGTCTAATACCAGCTCATCATCTAATAACTTATTTTCATCCAATTCACCTATTTTGGCCAGATAGCGCCGGCACACATTCACCATCAGCGACTCATACAAATGACTCACCGACATCTCACTCAGCAGTACCGGCCTATCCTGTTGATAGGTGGTTTCCCACCAGGTTTTGAGTAAATACGCATTAATTGGGATATGCGCTATCGCACAAAGGTCTGGATTCTTTTTTATGTCTTTAGTAAACTTATTGGTACGCTCAGTCGCTCCCAAATATTTCTTAAAAAACGTGGGCACATCCTCATCGGAAAAGCCTTGGATTTCCACCAGCCCGTCATGGCTTAGCCATTGCTGTAAATTGCCTATCGCATAAGGCCTTGTCGTCACCAACTTCTTAAACGGTAACTGAAATAGTTGCAACAGCGAGTTGCGCCAATACGTCTTTTTAGGTGCTGGTAGCTCATCCAATCCATCCAACAAAAGCAAACAGGACTCCGGTGCACATTTCAATGCGATCAGCAATTGCCTTGCATCATCTAAGTGGATATCTAGCGGACCCCAGCACGCACAGCATAATAGTTCCGCTATATCCTTCGTTTGCAGACCCAAGGCCTCAGGTTGCAAATCGCGACATCGGACAATAAGCACCGTCTCAAAATTTGACCACAACCCTTTTGTACTCGTGCCTTGTTTGAAAAGCGCCCACTGGTAAGCAATATAATCCACCAAGGTTGTCTTCCCTACACCTGCCGCTCCGGATACCACAACCGTATCGATAGATGCTGGTGACTTGCCATTGGCATCTTGATAGGCTGAGGGTTGAAACAATTTACTCGGTACAATAGCTTTTTTTTCACCGGCCAGTCTGTCGCGCGCTCGTAACGGTTTGTGAGAGCGTTTATCGTCATTGCTTTGCGTTACTTCATTTGTCTTATCAGCTGTCACCACCATCTGAAGATTGACAAAATAATCTGCTAGCGAAAAGTAATCTGTATCAAATAAGCGCTTGTTCACAAAGTTTGTCTCGGTATAGCAGGCTGTTAATTGTGTTTGCAAGCGCTGTAGTAAATCAGGAAAAGCAGGCTGCATTTGAGGTAGTTGACTTTGAGTTTTATTAAAACTATCCTTAATCGCTGCACTCACTTTGATCTGTGCTTGCTCCGAAGCATAAATATTTTTAATGATAATGCAGGGCATGTCAGTTAGAGAGGATTTTTCTCCAGATAGTTTTTCAGTTGATATCTCAGGTGTTTTATTAAGTGCCGTTCGTAACATGTCTGAGGTGATGGCATTATCTGCCGTCGGCTGTGTAGTAGAATGGTTATCCATAAGACCTCCTGTTGCAATATAATCACAAAAATCGGCTAAACTGGCTCATCACAACATCCTGATACGGATGATATTAACAAACTATATCGCTGATCATCAACAAAATATTGATTGTTCCTGTTTGAAACCCCTAGTTTGACTAAGAATAATAACACATCCCAAAGCATCCATCATCCTGCTTTATATTTGTTTGTTGGTAACATGCAAATTAGCACCTTAGAGATCCCCGCACTTTATAGCATTTCCCTATATTGTTGACCTATCCTAAGACTTCATCTAGCGCCTGCTTGCTTCGTTATTCAAAACCTTATTGACAATAAGTAAACGTCGCTTTTGAAACCTCGCAAGCAAACACTATACTCGCTTAGAATAGGTCAACAATATAGGGAAATGCTATAACGGCACTTCGCAGTAAGATAACGACATTCATTGAATAACTTGACCAATATTACTACAGCTTGTTTGACCACTGCGCTTTTCAGTATGTCGTGAGGGAAAAAAAATTCATTGCTGATTTAAAAAATAAATTCAACTTAGAAAAAATGCTGACTGAATCGTCAATATTTATTCGGTAAGTTTGCAGATCTTTCTGGATTTGTTGGATAAGCGGTGGCGGTAATGTTAATTTTTCTGTTTGCGTCACCAGCACAGTGCGGGCTTGCTCATACACTAATACACAATGTTTTACTAATTGTTCCCTAATATACTGGCGAACCTTCCTATTTTAGAAAAGACTGACACAATTAAAACTATACCCTTGCAGAAAAAAAATATGAAAAGAAAATCGAAACAGGCGATGTGGAATGACAAATTTCGAAGTGAATTATTAATTAATCAAATAGAGAGCGATGTATGATTTTGCCCTGAGAATGCATTCTGCTATTGACTATATGGTCCTTTGTGCGTTTGAATGTGGAGAGTGATTTTTGAAAAGCTGGTATCCATCAGAATGAGGTAAGATTAAATACCTTGCGCCGGATTTGTTAATTTTAATTGTTTAAAATTAATGGACCCAGTTATAGAGCACAAAATATCAAAAAGGATAAAATATAAGCTAAAAAATTTTACCTCAACTATGTAATTTTCATTAGCATTGACTCTGACCGTCTCATTTTAGACAAAAATGCGTTTTGAGCAAAATATCTTGACTTCAATCAAGTCTCATTATATCATTGATGGTAAATAGAGAATAAGAGGTTATGATGGCAACGCAGGCATTTATTGGTCGAAAAAATGAGTTAGATCGCTTAAAGGCGCTTCATAAGAAAAAAACACCTAACTTAGTTGTCATTAAAGGTAGGCGAAGAGTCGGCAAAAGCCGCTTAGTCAATTTCTTTGCATCATTATACCCAGAAAATAGACTTTGGGATTTTGCAGGGCTGGCTCCCCAAGAAGGCATGGATGATCAAAGTCAACGCGATCATTTTGCACGTCAGCTTGCAGCACACCTGAAATTGCCACCTTTTACATTCCAAGATTGGACTGATGCTTTTGAGCATTTAAGTAGCCATATTATAGCGTTTCCCTCTATTGTTGCCCTATACTAAGACTTCATCTAGCGCCTGCTTGCTTCGTTATTCAAAACCTTATTTACAATAAGTAAACGTCGCTTTTGAAACCTCGCAAGCAAACACTATACTCGCTTAGTATAGGGCAACAATAGAGGGAAACGCTATAAGTCTGGCGACATCATCTTATTCGATGAAATTTCATGGATGGGATCTAAAGATCCAAGTTTTATTCCCAAGCTCAAAGCGTGGTGGGACAAACAACAACTATCAATTATGGTTGTTTTTTGTGGCTCAGTATCAACATGGATTGAAGAGAATATCTTAAAAAGCACGGCATTTTTTGGTAGAATTAATCTTACTATTACCTTAGAGCCACTTCCAATAAGAGATGCTAATAAGCTGCTTCGTTCATCAGGCTTTCAAGGATCTGATTACGATACGTATAAATTACTGAGCATCCTGGGTGGAATTCCCTGGTACTTAGAACAAATCATACCAGGTCAAACAGCTGATGATTTAATTAAGCAATTGTGCTTTGAAAAAGATAGCCTGCTTGCTTTAGAATTCGATCGCATTTTTCACGACTTATTTAGTGGTAAAGGCGCTGCTTATAAAAAAATTCTTGATAGCCTCAAGGATGGTATGAAAACATTAGCTGATGTACGCAAAATCACAGGATTCCCTCACAGCAGCACTTTAAGCAGCTTCATGGAACATTTAATTATTGCTGGTTTTGTATCAAAACAAAATCTTTGGTCATTTAAAACTAACAAACCACTCAAACAGAGCTTGTATCGAATATGTGATCCCTACATGCGCTTCTATTTAAAACTCATAGAGCCTCAGCGAAACAAAATCGATTTAAATGGCTTTCAAAATACAGCCATATCAAGCTTACCTGGATTTGAAGTACATATCGGTCTGCAGCTAGAACAATTGCTTTTGCAAAATAGAAATGTGTTACTGGAAAGCCTCGGCATTAATCCAGCTGATATTATTGCTAGCGGTCCATTTAGGCAATCTAAGTCAACGATTAAGGCTGGTTGCCAAATTGATTTTTTAATTCAAACTACAACTAAGAATCTATTTGTCTGTGAATTTAAATTTAAACGCCGAGAACTAGGAGCAGATGTTATATCCGAAGTTCAAGATAAAGTAGCAGCATTAAAAGTGCCCAGAGGATTTGCAGTAATTCCCGTTTTATTTCACATTGGCAGTGTATCTAGCAATGTCGCTACCGGTGATTATTTTGTAAGTCCCTAATAATCACACCTGATTAAACTTAGCTCATTTCACTGCAGTAAGATCAACAAACTGTGGAAGTAATGCTTTAGGATCAATTTCCTCACGTCGTAGTGAGTGGATTTGGTCAAGCAGGTAGGTAAAATAGGCTCTTGTATTCACATTGTTTATTTTGCATGTTTGAATCAAGCTGTAAAGCAATGCAGCGGCATGACCACCACGCTTATTTCCAACAAACAACCAATTACGGCGTCCCAGAGCAAAAGGTCTAATTTGATTTTCTACCCAGTTATTGTCAATATTAGCCTCTCCATAATCGATATAAGCAGATAGTTGCGACCATTGCTTGATCGCATAGTTAAACGCATTGCCGAGCTGGCTTTTTGGCAAAACACTCGCTTGATTTTCAATGAGCCAATCATGAAAGGAGGTCAAGAGTGGTATGGCACGTTGCTGTCGTTGTGATTTTTTTTCATTAGCACAGAGGAATTTTATTTCCTGCTCAATACGATATAACTTTCTCATTATTTTTAATGCTTTAGCAGCGAGTCCTTTCGTTGTTTTCCCCGCGACTTTATAAGCATCGGTAAACTTTCGGCGACAGTGGGAAAAGCAACCAAGATTAATCACATCACGACGTGCACGCATGCTGTTATAACCACTATACCCGTCAGTTTGTAGTAACCCCTGGAAGTCAATTAACCTCGTGCTGGGTACTTCTGAGCCACGACTAAGATGATAGTCAAAAATAACAAATTGATTGTTTGGTGAAGGACTGTGAAAACACCACATGTAACCTTTCTTATCTTTATCTAATACCTTGACTGGCGTTTCGTCAGCCTGGAGATAGTTGATATGACCTACTTGCTCCCATAAGGCCTCTCTTAAGGGAGCTAACCCTTCGCAAACTTGCATGACCCAATTGCCTAGTGTGTTATCAGGTAGGTCAATGCCATCACGGGCAAACATCTTAGAGCGCCGATAGAGTGGAATATGGTATTCATATTTGCTAAGGATTACTTCGCTAATTAAACTGCTGGTGGCCATACTCTTAGGGAGTGGTCCTTCTTCTTTTTTTTGCATGTTAATCTTTCCGCAAGGACGGCACGTATATTTAGGGTAAATATGCTCTTCTACTTTAATAACAGCCGGCACGTAAACTAATTTTTCCCGTTTATCTTCGCCGATTTTCTCCATCTTGCCGCCACAACACGCACAGTCTTTTTCCTCTTCGGACAAATCATGCAGGCAAATTTCTCGTTGAAGTATAGAGGTATCAATCACATGGCCTTTTTGTCGCTTTTTTCTAGTATAAGTAATGGTTTCATCTTCAGCCTCTTGACTTTCCTCATTGACAGTAGGCATTTCAATCTCATCAAACAAACTCAGCTGGTTAATATGCTTTTCACTGCTTTTACCAAAGCGTCGGTGACGAGAGAGTTTATATTGTTCCTCCCACCAGGTAATTTTTTCTTTAGCACTGTCTAATTGCTTTTTAAGCGAGACAATTTCAGCTTGTAATGAAGAAACTGGATCGGCGATTTGTGTTGTATTTTCTGAAGTGTTCATAAGAGTTATGATAACATAACTTACTAGAAAAACCAGTGTTTTTCTCAAAAAATTTAGGTGTAATCATCGTAATTAAGCTCTTCCCAATTTGACATTAAAGGCCAGTCTAACCCAGCTAACAACCAACTTAATTGCTTTGCATCCAACATCACAACATCATCACTTTGCTTTACTATGTGAAATCGCCCATGCTCCAGTCGTTTATAAATCAATACAAAACCATTGCGGTGCCAACCTAACACCTTAATCTTATCTCGTCCACGATTATAAAATATATAAATCCCCTGTTGTGGATTGTGTCCAAACTGTTCTATCACCACACTGCAGAGACCATCTATTGCTTTTCTGAAGTCAACTGCTTCACGACCAATCCAAATTTGATTGCTGTGTAAGGTTAACTGCATGATTAAAGTTCCTTTATAATCGATAAGAGTTTTTGTATATTATGATGACTTAAAATACAAACCCGAATGCCATTGTGTAATAAAATATCTACACTGAGTTTTTCAGGTAATAGGGCTGGATTCAGTTCACTAGTAAAACCTGATGTCTGCGCAGTCACCAGTGGTAATGGGGCTCTTCGTTCTCTTATCCAGCGACAAAGCGTTTTACTACTGACATCAATTTCCTCTGCAAAAGCAACACGAGTTTTACCACTTTGCTCCCACGCTGCTACGTAACGCTCCCGCTCTTTGTCACTAAAACGCTTCTTGCTGGTTCTTACTTTCATTGATTACTCCATGCTTGCTAACTTGGAGTCATTCTAGTTGTTAGGAAAATATTGCCAAGGGTGTGATTATTAGGGGCTTACATTATTTTTATAGAATTATTGATATCTCTGACTTTCTAAGAGAGGAGGATCAATGACAAATTTATTGGGCTATAGTAATAATGACGACTTTACTCTGCTTTATTGCTGAACACCACTATGAAATCGAAAATGTGTATCCGGACTGAGAATTAAATTTGCTTCAATTTTTTCAAAGAAATCAAGCCTATCAACAATAGGCGTAGGACTGTACTTTTCAGCCAAAAGCAAATAGTCTTGAAAATGTCGTGACTCTGACTTTAATAGGGATAAATAAAATCGACTTAATTCTTCATCCACACATTCTACTAACTGCGAAAACCGCTCACAAGAGCGTGCTTCAATAAAAGCGCCTATTATCAACAGATCAATTAATCTTTCTGGCTCATTTGTGCGAGCTTGTTTGCGTAATTCTGCAGCGTAACGACTGGATGACAAGAAATCATAGTTAATGTTGCGCTTTTGCATGATCGCTAATACTTGCTCAAAATGACGCATTTCTTCACGACACAAACGTGACATTTTTTGTAATAAGTCTATATGTTGGTGATAGCGGTAAATTAAATTCATTGCGCTAGATGCCGCTTTCTTTTCACAATTAGCATGATCAATTAATAAAATGGTGATATTTTTTTTGGCTGTTTTAATCCAGGCATCAGGGGTTTTACATGACAAAAATTGATTAATAGGAGAGAGATCAATCATCGTTATTACACAAGTCAATTGAACTTTGGTTATTTGTTGTTAAACTGCTTTGTCGTACACTATCATTGCGTTGAGTGCGCACGTAATCTAAGTACTCTTTGGTCACGCCACCAGTAATATAATCACCTGTAAAGACACTATCTTCAAATCGTGTGATTTTTGCATTGCCTTCACGCGCTGCTGCAATTAAAGCAGACAAGTCTTGAAAAATTAATCCATCTACAGCTAATAATTGCTTCATTTCATCAACGGATCGACCATGTGCAATTAATTCATTTACCGCTGGCATATCAATACCGTACACATTGGGGTAACATATTTCTGGCGATGCGGATGCTAAATAAATCTTTTTTGCTCCTGCCTCACGAGCCATTTGAATAATTTCTTTTGCTGTTGTGCCTCGAACAATAGAATCATCAACCAATAAGACATTTTTATTTCGAAATTCTAAGTCAATCACATTTAGTTTCTGTCGTACGGATTTTTTTCGTTTCTTTTGCCCTGGCATGATAAATGTGCGACCAATGTAATTATTTTTTACCAATCCTTCTCGGTATTTTAATCCTAAACGTAGTGACAGTGAGTAAGCAGCAACACGACTGGTCTCAGGTATTGGCATGACCACATCAATGTCGTGTTCACGCCACTCACGCTGGATTTTTTCAGCAAGAAAATCACCTAATTTTAATCGCACCTTATATACAGACACTTTATCTATCAATGAGTCGGGTCTAGCTAAATAAACATATTCAAAAAGACATGGTGAATAACCTGGTTGATCGGCACACTGCTGCCGATGTAATTGTTTTTTATTATCAATAAATATGGCTTCTCCTGGTAAAACATCATCAATTAATTGATAATCTAATGCGGTTAAAGCAACACTTTCCGATGATATCATGTAAGCATCACCCTGTTCATTTTTCTTTTTACCAAAACAAAGAGGACGAATGCCGTGTGGGTCACGAAAGCCAACAATACCATAGCCAGTAATCATAACAACCACAGCATAAGCACCGATACAACGTTTATGCACTGCATTTACTGCTCTAAAAACATCTTCTGGTGTTAGTTGGACTTTAGCGCCTCGTTGCAATTCATTAGCAAATACATTTAAAATAACTTCAGAATCAGACGCTGTATTCAAATGACGCAAATCGGACTTCCACAAAGCATCTCTCAACTCACGTGAATTAATCAAATTGCCATTGTGAGCCAGGGCAATACCATAAGGCGAATTGACATATAAAGGTTGTGCCTCTGCTTCACTTGCCGTACCCGCAGTGGGATAGCGCACATGACCTATTCCTTTGTGGCCTTGCAAACGCAGCATATGGCGTGTATATATAACATCACGCACTAAGCCATTGGATTTACGCAAGAAAAATTGCTGATCATCCGAGGTCATAATACCTGCAGCATCTTGACCTCGATGCTGCAACAGGGTTAATGCATCAAAAATTTCTTGATTTGCTTGTGGTACACCTATCACACTCACAATGCCACACATGGAACATCACCCTCTGTTGTAAAATTAAAATAGCTATGCAATCTTTTTTTCAGCTTTCTACTACTACCTTGATCTCTTTTCAATAAATATTATCGAGCAAATGCTGATAATATATCCCGCACCTGCTGATGCAGCCAGTTTACCATTAATTCAAAGGTGGGAACAAGTGCTGACGCTTTCCATGTAGGACTCTCAGAAAAATGACTGAAATTTGCCAACATAACAATTACCGCAACCACAAGTAAACCTCTCACCAAGCCAAACAGGACACCAATTGAGCGATCAGTTGAACCTAACCCAGACTTTTTCACTAAATTCGATAGTAACTTAGATAAAATACTGCCTATTATTAATATCAGTAAAAAAATAAGCACAAAGGCTGTTAGTAAACGAAGTGACATAGCATGAATACTTTGCAAAAAATAACTTGCAAAATCAGCACAAAAAAGAGCAGCGAATACAATAGCACCAGCCCAGGTTAATAAAGTCAATGCCTCTCTGACAAAGCCACGCCAAAAACTGAATAATATTGATAAAATAACCACAGCAAGAAAGAGATAATCAATCACATTGAAAGATATGTGATATGTGGTTCCATCTGGCATGACTTATTTTCCTTGTTACGCTGGCTGATAAGGAATAATCGCTGCAGCATCCAGGGCTAATTGCTGCTTTAATTGATTAATAACATTTCGATTAATTTCTGGTCCAATGACTACTTGATAAGTCATTTTACCGGTTAACTGTTTTGGTTGTATAAACACGTTTAATTGTTTTGCTTCTAACAATTCTAACTTAGCAATAGCGGCTTTTTCCGTTTCATAATTGCCTGCTAATAATAACCATGCTTGAGGTATTTGCAGTCCTTGCTGCTGAACATAGGACACTGAGCGAAGTTTCTCGCGAATACGAGGCGTTTGTATATCATTTTGCACTAAGTTTGATATATTCTTTATCAGTTGTTTTTCAAACATACTATTATCTATATGAATTTTTTTAAATGTCACTAAAGGCTTTTCAACCAACATAGGAAAAAAAATGACAATTAATGCAGTCAATACAGTGCATATCAGCAAAATATGTCTATTTTTTCTACTTTTTGTCATAGAAACCCCAAGAATTGTGTCCATTATAGCACGCTGCCACCGTATAAAATGATCCCATGACAAGTATTCCCTCATCATGCCTAATAGATAATTTCATGTTATCTATCGCTGACTGAACACATTTTGCTATTTGTATATTGCTTATATCTAACTGATAAAGCGCATTTTGCAGCCTATCAACTGACGCAGCTCTTTCTGTTGGTAGTGACACAACTTGCCAAGAATTAACCAGTGGCAACAATTCTTGACAAGTTGCCGAAATAGCTTTGTCGTCCATCATGCCTATAATAGCATGCCAATTTTTAATATGGTGATACTGTTGCAATTGCTGATTCAACCATTTGGCTGCATGTGGATTGTGCGCAACATCTAATACGATCATAGGCTTGGTTGACACAACTTGGCAACGCCCAGGTAAGCTAGCGCAGGCAATACCTGCAGATATTGCTTCACGCGCAATAGCGAAAGCGGGCAAGAGTAACAATGCTTGGATCGCAGCAGCGCAATTAATGAAAGCTAATTTTGTATGAGGTAATTCTAATGATGTAAGCTTATCGTTTTGCCAAATCCAGCCGGTTTTTGTTTTCTTAAATTGATAATGTTGTCCATACTGATATAACGGTGCTTGTAACTGGTTGGCCCTAGCGACAATTGCGTCAGGTATATCTCTAGCAGCAAAAATAACAGGCTTAGCCGCTCGCATAATACCTGCTTTTTCTGTTGCAATCGCCTCTACCGTCTCGCCCAAGTAGCGTTCATGATCCAATGCAACACTAGTGATAACGCTCACATCAGGATCAACAATATTAACAGCATCTAAACGCCCACCCATGCCCACTTCAAGAACGAGCAAATCCAATGTCGCCTGTTGAAATAATAATAATGCTGCCAATGTAGTAAATTCATAATAAGTTAACGTGATATCTTCGCGCGCTTGCTCCACGCGTTGAAATGCCTGGCACAGTGATGCATCATCTATTTCCACTCCGTTAATGCGAATGCGTTCATTAAAAAGCAAAAAATGAGGCGAGGAATATAATCCTACTGTTAATTTAGCCTTCAATGCAATCGTTTCAACCACTTTTGCCGTTGAGCCTTTACCATTTGTGCCGGCAATGGTTATTACCGGACAAGGAAACTGCGTGCAATTTAATCGATTAGCAACTTGGTTAACACGTACTAGATTATAATCAATCATTTTTGGATGCAATTTTTCTAGATAGGCTAACCACGCAGGCAATGTTACCAATTTTGTATGAAATGTCATTCGCTGTCAGTAACGTTTGCTGTCATATCAGGTTCGGGTTGTCGTAATAATTTTGCTAATAACCTTGCTATTGTCTTTCGCATATCACGTCGATCAACAATCATATCAATCGCACCGTGTTTCAGCAAAAACTCACTACGTTGGAACCCCTCGGGCAATTTTTGTCGAATATTTTGCTCAATAACGCGTGGGCCAGCAAAACCGACTAAGGCACCGGGCTCAGCAATAATGATATCCCCTAGCATGGCCAAACTGGCTGATACGCCTCCCATGGTTGGATCGGTTAATACTGAAATAAATGGTAATTTTTGCTGAGCCAGTACTTTTAACGCCGCACTGGTTTTTGCCATTTGCAATAAGGAAAGTAATGCTTCTTGCATGCGAGCACCACCACTACTAGAAAAGCACACGAGTGGCACTTTATTCTCTAACGCGACTTGCAATGCTTGGACAAATTTTTCACCAACAACCGTTCCCATTGAGCCACCAATAAAACGATATTCAAACACACACACGACTAAAGGTATCCCTAATAATTGACCGCGGACAGCGACTAAAGCATCTTTCTCTCCAGTCACTTTTTGTGCTTGACTAATACGATCTTTATATTTTTTTGTATCTTTAAATTTTAAACGATCAATAGGTTCTAGCGTACTGGCAATTTCAGTCTGGTTTTCCTTATCTAGAAATAAGGCAATACGCTGTCTAGCGCTAACACGAAGATGATGACCACATTTTGGACAAACCTCGTCATTACGGGCCAATTCTGGACGATACAATACCGCATTGCACGATGCACATTTTGTCCAAACCCCTTCAGGCACACCTTTTTTATCACTTTTCGTTGTTCGAATACGTGATGGCAATAATTTTTCAAACCAACTCATAATATATCATTACTTTTGCTTAAAAGTGGGGATTGATATTACCATACTCTATCTAGTTTGCACCACTATCAGCTTTTTATTTCAATTGAATTTTTTTGCATAAAAAATGGCCATATTGGCTCAGAAGGTAAATGGTAATTATCTTCATAACTAATATGTATCAAATATAAGCCATCTGAAGGCGCAGTGATATCAGCAAGCTGCCTATTTTTTGCTCGCAAGACAGCTTGCATCCAATCAATGGGCTGTTCTCCAGCACCAATGCGCATTAAGACGCCGGTAATATTACGCACCATATGATGCAAAAATCCATTAGCGGCTAAATCTATCAGAATCAATTCAGCATGTCGGCATATATTGGCCCGTAACACTGTACGCACCGGGTGTTTTGCTTGGCATTGTGCAGCACGAAAAGAAGAAAAATCATGCTCGCCTAGTAAAAAATTGGCTGCTTGCTGCATATGATCAACATTAAATTGGCGGCGATCATAACTAATCATACTCGGGTAAAGCGCCGTAGGCACTCTTTCTGTACTGAGTAAATAGCAATAACGCCGACTTTTTGCAGAAAATCGTGCATGAAAATTATCATCAACAGGTTTTACCCAATTAACCCGTATTGTTGCTGGTAAATAACGATTAGCACCCCTAACCCACGCATCTCGATGGCGTACTGCATCACTACAAAAATGTACTACTTGTGATGTTGCATGCACACCTTTATCTGTACGTCCAGCAGTAATAACCGTTATCGGATGATTAGCGATTTGGCTCAAAGCATGCTGTAATAATGACTGCACCGTTGGTAAATCATTATCTTGTATTTGCCAACCATAATATGCGGAACCATTATAAGCTAATCCTAGTGCGTATTTTTGCATAAGTGACCTAGATAGACGATAAGTTACAATTTCCCTAACAATTCTCTAGCCTTAGCTTGTTCTTTTTCATTGCCTATCTGCAAGACTTCTTCTAACAGATTTCTAGCTTCCTCTTCATCGCCCATTTCTATATAAACGCGAGCTAAGTTTATTTTAGTTTCTATATTCTCTTTTGTCACAGGCTCTGTTGGCTGTTCTTTTGATTCTTGTAAAAACGGATCAACTTCATTTTTTGTCGCATTGTTTTCTTCTGTCAGTGTCGATACACCATCGTCTTCATTGTTAGTAAAGTCAATAGCTTGTTCATCTTTTGGCTTGTCTTTTTCTTTTCTTTTTTCTTTTACTCGCTGCATTTCTTCTTCAACTTCTTCCATTGAAAAATTGATGACACCAGCTTCTTCTGGTGCAACAGATGAAAATATTTCCTTCTGCTGCTTCTTTTTTTCATCGGCAAATTCAGTTAATACATCCTGACTGATTGACTGTTCTATTTCTTTGACTTTTTTAAACAATGTAGGGTTATGCACTTTTAGATTGTTTGGCAGCTGGCTAAGGGCTTTTTCATAGGCTGGCCGATCCTTACTCATCGCATAGCACTCCAATAGAAGAACCAACAACTCCACCTCATCAGGTTGTATTTTCAATGCGTCATGTAATATAGAAATAGCTTGTTCATAACGACCATATGCCATGAGGACTTGGGCTTTTTCAATCGGATCAATTTCAGAGTCAGTTGGGCCTTCAGTGTCTACCTTGGCTTTTTTATCAACACTGCTACTTAGCGTTTCTTCAACCCCTTGATTTTCTTCAACCATCTCATCCATGGCAAGTTTTTCAAAAACCTCTGACTCTTTTTCAAACATACGATCGGCACTTTCTATCTTGCTACGATGACTTCTTCTAAAGAAAAATACACCCAAGCTAATTGCCAACAAAACAAAAATTAAAACTAAAATAATAAGTCGAATAGAAGTCACCGACTTTTTAACTTGTATGTCAGGAGTAGCAATAGCAATTGATTCTGTTTCAAGCTCATCCATTTTTGATGCAAGAGAGTCAGTTGAATCGAATGGCCGCGGTTGTGCAGGTTCAACTGTCAAGGACATAGATGGAGCCTCTTCTAGCGGTGTACCTTTCTTTTGGGATAGTGTCGTCTCTCCAGCTGCATTGCCAGGCTTAGCAGACATATCAATAGCTATTTTTTTATCCTCAAGCATTTTAGCCAAGCGTTCAATTTCTTCATCGCGCTGCTTTAATGCAGCTTTCATCATATGATGTTGATCTTTGAGTTTTTCCTCAAGTGACTGAATATGCTGAATAAGCAAGTGATTACTTTTCCGGCTCACTGACAAAGTGTCTTCCGATACGGCCATCTCCGTTGAGGCATTTTCATTTTGAATTTTTGCTGGTGCTATTGTTACCGAAGATGACTCACTAAGAGGTGCAACCACGGCATCCATACTCACTACAGGAGGATGTCGATCGATTTGTTTGTTAGACTTTTCCAGTGAGTTTGCCATTAACAGTGGTAAGGCTGGCTTTGCTTTATGCTCAGCACCCTCTTTATCTGGCGCTGTCTTAGCAGATGGCAATCCATACTCTAATGATAAAGTAGGTGCGGCGACGATAGCATTATCGGTTGTTTCTACAGGCGGTTGAACCATTTTTGTTAATATACGATTTTGCCAGGCAATATTTTGTTTGTTGATTTCTCTAGTCGCTTCTTTTCTATTGACTTGTTCCATCACGTGATTACTAGGAATCACCAACCGCCGATCGGTTCGCAAGCCATTGATATTATCATGAACAAAAGCGCGTGGATTGCGTTGATAGATTGCCCACATCGCTTGTTGTATATTGGCTGCATTATGTCGGCTATAATGTTTTGCTATCGCCCACAATGACTGACCTGATTTCGCCGGACCAAAACGCCGTTCCTTCTGCATTGTATTCACTTTTTTCGTAGGTTTTTGTATGACAGGAGATGGAAGTTCTTTTTGCGATTTATGTTTTATCATAGAAGGTGCCGCAGCAACCACAACACGTTCACTGTATTGTGGTGGATCAAAAAACAAGGTATAACTACGTAATAATTTTCCCTCAGGAGATATCAACTCAACCAGGACAATTAATACTGGCTCAATAACAGGTTCTGATGACGTCACGCTAATATAAGCTTGTCCGTTTTGATAAGAGTCAATTGACAACGTAAGTTGCGCTAAAAAATTAGAGCGATCTAAACTCATTTCGTTATACTCACTACGGGAAGCTAAACGTACTTTTAATTGGCCCGGCTGTGTATCACCCTGTTGCAAGATGGGGATAGTGGCCCTAAGCGGATCATTTAAATAACTGTTTAAAGTAATGTCACCTAAACCAATAGCAGAGGACACTAAAGGAAACAGGACAAAAAGCGATGCCAGTATATATTTACTCCAGCGCAACGGTAAACTCCTTTTACGTACAATGTCTGACTTACACTTAATTATAGCGGTTCTATTGACTGTTACACATGCACGTTATATCGACTTTCAATGTTATCCGGATATAACGGACAGGATTATTCAAAACGTCGCTTTTAAAATATCACAAACAGGTGCAGTACTCACTTATAACACATCAACAACTAAGACAACCTCTACAAATATATAGGATCAGCTGATAAAAAACCAGTAAATTACCATCCGTCATGCTGAGTGAAATGGATAATATAATACAAGATGACAAAAAAATAATCAAGCAAGTAGCATGCTTAGCTTTCTTTTTAAACAGCTCACAGTTTCTGGGTTAGCACCTGAAAAAATATTGTTATCAATAGCAATAAGCACGTTATAATTTGAGTAGTGTTATAAAAAGGGAATCATTAGTAACGAATATCAGATGTTTTCTACTGACGACATACAAATTAAACGTCTACACTAGAACATTACGTGATGATTTAAACTGTCTTAAGATCCTAGAATCAGAACAATATGATCCTATTTAAAAAATTTTCAATAGTCTATTTCGAAAAAAATAAGATGAACTAAAAGCTATTTCTTTAAAAATGTCGAGATTTGTTGCTATCTTGCTGCAAAATGTCATTAAAATACGGAGATCTCTAAAGGGCCAATAAAGCAGGATGATAGATGCTTTGGAGTGTGATATTATTCTTATCTAGATTAAGGATCTCAAACAGGAACAATCAATAGGGTTATATAAATAAAACAGTTGAGCGTCTTAGGCTAAAAATAGTAAAAAAATAAAACATTATTTTGTTGATGATCACCGATACAGTTTGTTAATATCATCAGTATCAGAATATTGTGATAAGCCAGTTTAGCCAATTTTTGTGATTATATTGCAACAGGAGGTCTTATGGATAACCATTCTACTACACAACCGACAGCAGATAATGCCATCACCTCAGACATGTCATCAATGGCCCTTAATAAAACAACTGAAATATCAACCGAAAAATCCTCGTTAACTGGCATTACCATACCTTTAAAAAATATTTCTGCTTCGGAGCAAGGACAGGTCAATGTACATCTAACAATTAAGGATAGTCTTAATAAAACTGAAAGCCGGACACCTCAAGTACAGCCGGTTTTTCCTGATTTACTGCAGCGCTTACAAACACAATTAACAGCTCACTATACCGAGACAAGCTTTGTGAACAAGCGCTTATTTGATACGGATTACTTTTCGCTAGCAGATTATTTTGTCAATCTTCAGGTGGTGGTGAAAGCTTATGAGAGAAATGAGGTAACGCAAAGCAATGACGATAGACGCTCTCACAAACCGTTACGAACGCGCGATAGACTGGCCGGTAAAAAAGAAACTATTGCACCGAGCGATTTGTTTCAACCCTCAGCCTATCAAGATGCCAATGGCAAGCCACCAGCATCTATTGATACGGTTGTGGTATCCGGGGCGGCAGGTGTAGGGAAAACGACCTTGATGGATTATATTGCTTACCAATGGGCGCTTTTCAAACAAGGCGCTGGCACAGAAGGGTTGTGGTCAAATTTTGAGACGGTGCTTATTGTCCGGTGTCGTGATTTGCAACCTAAGGCATTGGGTCTGGGCACAAAAAAGAGGGATATAGCCGAACTATTATGCTGTACGTGTTGGGGTCAGTTAGACATCCATTTAGATGAGGCAAGGCAACTACTGAGCACGTTGAAAAGTGCACCGAAGTCCTGTTTGCTTTTGTTGGATGGACTGGATGAGCTGCCAGTACCTAAAAAGACGTATTGGCGCAACTTGCTGGTGCAACTATTTCAGTTGCCGTTTAAGAAGTTGGTGACGACACGGCCTTATGCGATAGGCAATTTACAGCAATGGTTAAGCCATGACGGGTTAGTTGAAATCCAAGGTTTTTCCGATGAGGATGTCCCCACGTTTTTTAAGAAACATTTGGGTGCCACTGAGCCTACAAATAATTTTATTAAAGACATAAAACGGAATCCAGACCTTTGGGCGATAGCGCATATCCCGATTAATGCGTATTTACTCAAAGTCTGGTGGGAAACCACCTATCAACAGGATAAGTCGGTACTGCTGAGTGAGATGTCGGTGAGTAGTTTATATGAGTCGCTGATGGTGAATGTGTGCCGGCGCTATTTGGCCAAAATAGGTGAATTGGATGAAAATAAGTTATTAGATGATGAGCTGGTATTAGAAGTCCCCAGCATCCGTTGTTTATTGGACACTTTAGGGTGTTGGGCCTTTGAAGGGTTACGGCAGGATACCGCGCAATTACCCATCAGATGGTTAAAAGGTGTTCAAGGCAGTGATGAAAGCCCCACATTATTATCGGCAAATCGGTTAAAGCAACTCAATGTGCCAACGTTGAAAGCATTAGGCTTATTAAAGCAAGTCGGGCATGCAATAAGAGCACAACAGAGGTATGAATTTCTCCATTTATCGTTTCAAGAATTTTTAGCGGCAAACGTGATAGCAGTGACGTTGAGAGAAGGCGCAGAGGAACAAAAAGTACACTTAACGCAAGTCATCCATAAGTATAAATATCATCCCAATTTCACCTTAGTATGGCCATCGGTAGCCGGTTTGTTGAGTCGATATCCGACAGTATTAGATGATTTTCTGTGGATTTTAGTAGCAGGTCCCAAAGACTGGGTTGGTATTGTTGAGTTTGATTTACTGATGCGTTGCTTGGCGTCAAGCTTGCCTTCTAATACGGACACAAATGCACTAGGCTTACGACAGCAAACTTTGTTGCGGGCAGTTAAACAACGTATAAAGCGGTTTAACGAGCTGCCACAAAGATGGCAGCAGGCTATAATAAATACCTTGTCCATGTGTCCTAAGCTCATTCGCTTGAATGCCAATACGGTATGGGCATTCCTTCGGAATGAGGCGGTAAATAATTCTTTTCGCTGCAAGCTGGCGAGCAGCGCCATTGCACATTTGTCACCAACTCCAGAATGTGTGTATACGGTATTGGCATTACTTCGGGATGAAATGGTAATTAATTATGTTCGTCGCGATCTGGCGAGAGACACCGTTGTGCATTTGTCAAAAACCCCAGAATGTGCGGATGCGGCATGGGGGTTCTTTTGGGATGAGACGGTAGACTATTATGTTCGCGGCGCGCTGGCGAAAAGCGCCGCTGCGCATTTGTCAAAAACCCCAGAATTTTCGGACGCGGTATTGGCATCCCTTCGAGATAAGACGGTAGAAGGTTATGTTCGCGTCAAGCTGGCGAGATGTACCGTTGCGCATTTGCCACAAACCCCGGAATTGATGGATGCGGTATGGGCTTTACTTCGGGATGAGACAGTAGGTGATTATTTTCTCAGCGAGCTGGCAATAAGCGTCGTTACGTGTTTGTCACAAAACCCAGAATATGTGAATGCGGCGTGGGTGTTCCTCCGGGATGAGACGGTAAGTGATTATGTTCGCGGTCAGCTGGCGAAAAGCGCCGTTGTGCATTTGTCACCAACCCCAGAATTTGTGGATGCAATACTGGCGTTCCTTCAAGATGAGACGGTAAGTGTGTATGTTCGCGGCGAGCTGGCGAAAAGCGCCGTTGCGCATTTGCCACCAACCTCAGAGTTGTTGGATACGGTATGGACGCTACTTCGGAATGAGACGGTAGAGGATTATGTTCGTGGCGATCTGGCGAAAAACGCCGCTGAGCATTTGCCACCAACTCCAGAGTTGATGGATGCGATATTGGCGTTCCTTCGGGATGAGCAAGCGGATGAATATGTTCGCGTCAAGTTGATAAGAGATACCGTTTCGCTTTTGTCACAAAACCCAGAATTGATGGATGCGATATTGCCGTTCCTTCGAGATGAGACGGTAAGTAGTTCTGTTCGTGTCGCTCTGACGAGTAGCACAGCTGTACATTTGTCACAAACCCCAGAATTGGTAGATGTGGTATTGGCGTTCCTTCGGGATAAGAAGGTAAAGGATTTTTTTCACAGCCATCTGGCGAGAAGCACCGTTGCATATTTGTTACAAACCCCAGAATTGGTAGATGCGGTATTGACGTTGCTTCGGGATGAAACGGTAAGTGATTCTGTTCGCTTCGAGCTGGCGAGAGGCACGGCTGAGCATTTTTCACAAACTCCAAAATGTGTGGATGCGGTATTGGTGCTCCTTCGAGATGAGATGGTAAAGGGTTATGTTCGCGTCGAGCTGGCGATAAGCGCGGTTGCACATTTGCCACACCTCCCAGAATTGGTAGATACGGTATTGACGCTACTTCAGGCTGAGACGGTAAATTATTCTATTCGTGGCAAACTGGCGAGAAGCGCGGTTGCGCATTTTTCACAAATCCCAAGATTTGTGGATGCGGTATGGGCATTATTTCGAAATAAGAACGTAAGTAAGTATGTTCGCAGCGAGCTGGTGGACAGTGCCGTTGTGCATTTTTCACAAGCCCCAGAATGTGCGGATGCGGTATGGGCATTACTTCGGGATGAGACGGTAAGTGATTCTGCTCGCAGCAAACTGGCGAGAAACGCCGTTGCACATTTGTCACAAACCCCAGAGTTGGTAGATACGGTATTGACGTTGCTTCGGGATGAAATGGTAAGTGATTCTGTTCGCTGCGAGCTGGCGAGAAGCACGGTTGAGCATTTTTCACAAACCCCAAAATGTGTGGATGCGGTATTGACGTTCCTTCGGAATGAGAAAGTAAGTGATTATGTTCGCTGCAAGCTGGCGAGAAACGCAACTCAACTATTGCCCAAGCAGCCAAATAAAACCCAAGCCTTTCTAGACATTTTATTTGTCAAAGGCAGTGCTGAGGATGACCTATCGCAGCGCGCCGATATCCCAGTGCATTTACTATTGCCTTTGTATAAGAAAACCCATGATAAGGGTCGCCAGTATATTAGGGAGCAATTAGTAAAACATGGTGTGTTAGTGTACGAGCAAGCCGGTACTGTGCTGGTGACACAAGCAGGACAAACAGAAAGATTAACATTACCACCACCGCTTATCCAACAAATCCAGAAAGATCTGCAATCTTACCGAATAAATATTGATGATTCAGTAAGCACTATTTCTAAGTCAAATTTATTTTCTAAATCAGCAATGAGTTCTTTTTCCTCACAACATACTGAAAAGCGCAGTGATCAAATAAGCCACAATAATATTGGCCAAGTTATGCAATGAATGCCGAGATTTGTCGCTATCTTGCTGCGAAGTGTCGTTAAAATGTAGGGATCTCGAAGATGCCAATTTGCATGTTACCAACAAACAAATATAAAGCAGGATGATAGATGCTTTGGGATGTGTTATTATTCTTAGCCAAGTTAAGGATCTCAAACAGGAACAATCAATAAAGCTGCATAAATAAAACAGTTAAGCATCTTAAGCTAAAAGTAATTAAAAAATAAAACATTATTTTGTTGATGGTTAGCGATACAGTTTGTTAGTATCATCAGTATCGGAATATTGTGATGAGCTAGTTTAGCCAATTTTTGTGATTATATTGCAACAGGAGGTCTTATGGATAACAACTCTACTAAACAGCCGACAGCAGATAATGCAATCACCTCAGACATGTCATCAATGGCCCTTAATAAAACACCTGAAATATCAACCGAAAAATTAGCAGGAGAAAAATCCTCGTTAACTCGTGTTACCATACCTTTAAAAAATATTTCTGCTTCGGAGAAAGGGCAGGTCATTGTGAATCTAACGATTAAAGATAGTTTTAATAAAACTGAAAATCAGCCATCTCAAACGCAGCCTGTTTTTTCTGATTTACTGCAGCGCTTGCAAACACAGTTAACAACCTACTATACCGAGACAAGCTTTGTGAACAAGCGCTTATTTGATACAGATTACTTTTCGCTAGTCGATTATTTTGTCAATCTCCAGGTGGTGGTGAAAGCTTATGAGAGAAATGAGGTAACGCAAAGTAATGACGATAAGCACTCTCACAAACCGTTACGAGCGCAGGATAGACTGACCGGTAAAAAAGAAGCTATCGCGCAGGATGATTTGTTTCAATCCTCAGTCTATCAAGATGCCAATGGCAAGTTACCAGTATCTATCGATACAGTTGTGGTATCCGGGGCGGCAGGTATTGGAAAGACGACCTTGATGGATTATCTTGCTTACCAATGGGCGCTTTTCAAACAAGGCGTGGGTAAAAAAGGGTTGTGGTCAAATTTTAAGACGGTGCTTATTGTCCGGTGCCGTGATTTGCAACCTAAGGCATTGGGTCTGGGCAAAAAAACAAAAGATATAGCGGAACTATTACGCTGTGCGTGTTGGGGGCCGTTAGATATTCGCTTAGATGAGGCAAGGCAATTGCTGACCACGTTGAAAAGCGCGCCGAAGTCTTGCTTGCTTTTGTTGGATGGATTAGATGAGCTGCCAGTATCTAAAAAGACATATTGGCGTAACTTGCTGGTGCAACTATTTCGGTTACCATTTAAAAAGCTGGTGACGACAAGGCCTTATGCGATAGGCAATTTACAGCAATGGTTAAGTCATGACGGGTTGGTGGAAATCCAAGGCTTTTCCGATGAGGATGTGCCCACGTTTTTTAAGAAACATTTGGGGGCCACTGAGGATACCAATAATTTTATTAAAGACATAAAACGAAGTCCAGACCTTTGGGCGATAGTACATATCCCGATTAATGCATATTTACTCAAAATCTGGTGGGAAAACATCTGCCAACAGGACAAGCCGGTGCTGCTGAGTGAGATGTCGGTGAGTAATTTGTATGAGTCGCTGATAGTGAATGTGTGCCGGCGTTATCTGGCCAAAATAGGTGAATTGGATGAAAATAAGTTAATAGATGATGAGATGGTATTAGAAGTCCCCAGTATCCGTTGTTTATTGGACACATTAGGGTGTTGGGCCTTTGAAGGGTTACGGCAGGATACCGCACAATTACCCATCAGTTGGTTAAGAGGTGTTCAAGGCAGCGATGAAAGCCCCACATTATTATCAGCGAATCGGTTAAAGCAATTCAATGTGCCAACTTTGAAAGCATTAGGCTTATTGAAGCAAGTCGGGCGTGCAATAAGAGCACATCAGAGGTATGAATTTCTCCATTTATCGTTTCAAGAATTTTTAGCGGCAAACGTGATAGCCGTGACGTTGAGACAAGACAAAGAAAAACAAAAAACACACTTAACGCAAGTGATTCATCGGTATAAATATCATCCCAACTTTACCTTAGTATGGCCATCGGTAGCCGGTTTGTTGAGTCAATATCCGACAGCATTAAATGATTTTCTATCGATTTTAGTAACAGGTCCCAAAGACTGGGTTGGTTTTGTTGAGTTTGATTTGCTGATGCGTTGTTTAGCGTCAAGCTTGCCCTCTAGTACCGATACAAATGCATTAGGTTTACAACAGCAAACCTTGTTGCGGGCAGTTAAACAAGGTATAAAGCGGCTTAACGAGCTGCCATATAACTGGCAATGGCAGCGGATTACAATAGGAACCTTGTCCATGTGTCCTAGGCTCATTCGCTTGAGTAGCGATACGGTATGGGCGCTCCTTCGGGATAAGACGGTAGATAGTTATTCTCGCGGCGCGCTGGCGAAAAGCGCGGTTGTACATTTGTCACAAACCCGAGAATGTGTAGATGCGGTATTGGGGTTACTTCGGGATAAGTCAGTAAGGGGTTTTGTTCGCTGCGATCTGGCGAGAAGCATAGTTGCACATTTGTCACCAACTCCAGAATGTATGGAGGTGGTATTGGCGTTCCTTCGAGATGAGAAGGTATCGGGTTATGCTCGCGCCGATCTGGCGAGTAGCACGGTTTCGCATTTGTTGCAAACTCCAGAATGTGTAGATGCGGTATGGGCATTTCTTCGGGATGAGGCGGTAGATGGTTTTGTTCGCGTCATACTAGCGAGAATTGCCGTTGTACATTTGTCAAAAACCCCAGAATTGATGGATGCGGTATGGGCGTTCCTTCAGGATGAGACGGTAAGTTATTCTGTTCGCGGTGCGCTGGCGAAAATCGCCGTTGCACATTTGTCACAAAACCCAGAATTTGTGAATGCGGCATGGGTGTTCCTCCGGGATGAGACGGTAAGGGACTATGTTCGTGGCAAGCTGGCAGAAAGCGCCGTTGTGCATTTGTCACAAACCTCAGAATTTGTTGATGCAATACTGGCGTTTCTTCAAGATGAGCAAGTGAATGGAGATATTCGCGGCAAGCTGGCGAAAAGCGCCGTTGCACATTTGTCACAAAACCCAGAATTTGTGGATGTGGTATGGGCGTTACTTCGAAATGAGCAAGTGGATATATATGTTCGCACCAAGCTGGCGATAAGTGCCGTTGTGCATTTGTCAAAAACCCCAGAATTGATGGATGCGGTATGGGCGTTCCTTCAGGATGAGACGGTAAGTTATTCTGTTCGCGGTGCGCTGGCGAAAATCGCCGTTGCACATTTGTCACAAAACCCAGAATTTGTGAATGCGGCATGGGTGTTCCTCCGGGATGAGACGGTAAGGGACTATGTTCGTGGCAAGCTGGCAGAAAGCGCCGTTGTGCATTTGTCACAAACCTCAGAATTTGTTGATGCAATACTGGCGTTTCTTCAAGATGAGCAAGTGAATGGAGATATTCGCGGCAAGCTGGCGAAAAGCGCCGTTGCGCATTTGTCACAAACCTCAGAATTTGCGGATGCGGTATGGGCGTTCCTTCGGGATGAACAAGTGGATAAGTATCTTCGCAGCGAGCTGTTGAGAAGCGCCGTTTCGCATTTAACACCAACTCCAGAATGTGTGGATGCGGTATCGACGCTCCTTCGAGATAAGGCGGTAAGTAAGCATGTTCGTCTCGAGTTGGCGATAGCTGCCATTTCACATTTTTCACCAACCCCAGAGTTGGTGGATGCAATATTGGCGTTACTTCGGTATGAGCAAGATGAGCAAATGGATGAATATGTTCGCAGCTATCTGGCGAGAAGCACCGTTGCATATTCCTGACTTCAGCATCATATTTCCCTAAATTAAAATAAATATTTATTAATCAATAAATTGGTATTTATTATTGTAGTGCGTGATGTTATCATTTCTTTGCTGGAAAATAAATCAATGTGGAGGGTGGATGTTTGCTCGTATAAAGCGCAATAGTGGTACACGGCGTTGCTCGGTATTGGTTTGCCATAACGTCAGAATTGATGGTAAAGTGAAGCAATTCACTATCAAAACCTTCGGGCATAGCGCTGATCCAGAGCAATTAGCGGTGTGGATGGAACAAGCAACGTTTTGGATAGCACACTATCGCCAGCGGTGTCTGACTGATAGCGCATCAATGCAGAGACAAGCCATGAGACAACCTGTTTTACTGCAGAATTTGACGGAATGTGCCCGTATTAATGTGGGCATGATGGATGTATTTGGACCATTTTATGAGCAGCTTGGTTTTTCAACCGTATTCACAGGCCGAGAACAAGAGACCTTACGCCAGGTGATTTTTTCACGGCTACTGGAGCCGGGCAGCAAACGGCGCTTGAGTGTGTTGTCGAAGACGGCGTTTGATATTGATTTACCGGTGGATAGAATTTATCGGATGATGGATAAGTTACTTGAGCGGCGAGTTTGAGGTAGAAAAACGCGTGTTTTCTGGTACGTCGTTAGCGCTTGATGGTAAGGTGAATGTGGTCTTATTCGACGTGACGACATTATCCTTTGAGACGGTATCAGAAGATACGTTGCGTGCCTTTGGCTATAGCAAGGATTTTAAATTTAATACAACCCAGGTCGTATTGGCATTAGCGACGACGGCGGAAGGCTTACCGGTGGGTTATCGCTTATTCCGGGGAATACGGCAGAATGTAAGACATTAATTGAATCAATTCATCATTGGCGAGAGTACCTACCGATAGATTCAGTCACCGTTGTTGGCGATCGCGCCATGATGACATCGGATAATTTGTCTGCGCTGGAATCAGCTGGGTTTCACTATGTGGTTGCTTACCCACTGAGAAAGTTGTCCAGAGAGGTTCAGGCTCAGGTGTTGGATAGAGCGGGTTATCACACGCTAGAGAGTGATGATGACATGACAGCTTACCGAGTCGTCTCGCTTGGTGAACGTCGGCTGGTTGTTTCTTATAGTGCAAAACGAGCGGCAAAAGATGCCAAAGATAGAGAGCGACTGATTAAAAAGCTTGAAAAAAATTAAGTACGTGTAAACAGGTGAAACGCTTAGTGAATAATAACGGGTATCTTAAATATGTCGATATAGCAGGAAAAGCAAGTGCGTATATTGATCAGGAAAAAATTGACTATGATGCACAATGGGATGGACTACACGGTGTTATTACCAATAAAGTCGATATTGACCATCGCATTTATCAAACCTATCGGCGATTATGGGTAATTGAAGAATCCTTTCGGATCAATAAGCACAACTTAAAAATGCGGCCAATTTACCACTATACACCCAAGCGTATTGAAACACATATTCTGCTTTGCTATATGGTCTTTGCGCTGATAAGGCACGTTCAGCTCAAACTAACACAAGCTGGACAACCAATGAGTGTTCAACGTATTACGGATGCGCTTTGTCAGGTACAGGCAAGTATTTTAAAGGATACCTCTGATAATCAACAGTATCGTTTGTCATCAAAAATGACTGAGGATGCCAAAATTATTTACAGCATCTTTAACATCAAACAGCAGCTTGCACCCTGCCAGTGGGGATAGGACTGTAGTGCGGACGCGGAAGTCAGGAGTTGGCGATAGCTGCCATTTCACATTTTTCACCAACCCCAGAGTTGGTGGATGCAATATTGGCGTTACTTCGGTATGAGCAAGATGAGCAAATGGATGAATATGTTCGCAGCTATCTGGCGAGAAGCACCGTTGCATATTTGTCACAAACCCCAGAATTGTTAGATGCGGTATTGACGTTGCTTCGGGATGAAACGGTAAGTGATTCTGTTCGCTGCGAGCTAGCGAGAGGCACGATTGAGAATTTTTCACAAACCCCAAAATGTATGGATGCGGTATTGGTGCTCCTTCGAGATGAGATGGTAGAGGCTTATTTTCGTGTTGAGCTGGCGATAAGTGCCGTTGCATATTTGCCACAAACTCCAGAATGGGTAGATAAGGTATTGGCGTTTCTTCAAGATGAGCAAGTGAATGGAGATGTTCGCAGCAAGCTGGCGAGAAGCGCCGTTGCACATTTGCCACAAACCCGAGAATTGGTGGATGCGGTATGGGCATTATTTCGAAATGATAACATAAATAAGCATATTCGCAGCAAGCTGGTGGACAGTGCCTTTGAGCATTTGTCACAAGCCCCAGAATGTGCGGATGCGGTATTGGTACTCCTTCGAGATGAGATGTTAAAGGGTTATGTTCGCGCCAAGCTGGCGAGAAACGCCGTTGCACACTTGCCACAAACCCCAGAATTAATAGATACGGTATGGGCGTTACTTCGGGATGAGACAGTAAGTGGTTATGTTCGCGTCGAGCTGGCGAGCAGCGCTGTTGCATATTTGTCACAAACCCCAGAATTTGTGGATGCAGTATTGGCGTTCCTTTGGAATGAGACGGTAAATAAGTCTATTAGCTTGGAGCTGGTGAGAGGCGCGATTCAACTACTACCCAAGTGGCCAAATAAATCCCAAGCCTTTCTAGACAGTTTATTTGTCAAAGACAGTGGTTGGGATGATATACTACAGTACACCTATATCCCAGTGCATTTACTATTGCCTTTGTATAAGAAAACCCATGATAAGGGTCGCCAGTATATTAGGGAGAAATTAGTAATAAATGATGTATTAGTGTACGAGCAAGCCGGTAATGTGCTGGTAACGCAAGCAGGACAAACAGAAAAATTAACATTATCGTCGCCTCTTATCCAACAAATCCAGAAAGATCTGCAAGCTTACCGAATAAATATTGACGATTCAGTAAGCGCTCTTTCTAAGTTGAGTTTATTTTCCTCACAACATACTGAAGAGAGCAGTGGACAAACAAGCGTAAGCGCTGTAACAACCACATACTATCAATAGCTCACATGAGGTAGAAGAGTGCCTTGAATTTATTTTCCGATTAAGTTTGGTTTGGATTCTTGAAGTGTCCAAGGTAGTAGTTTTTCAAAGTCTTCAACTGTTTCACAATAAGGGATAGCTTTTAGTAATTCTGCATAGTATCGGTAAGGACTAAACCCATTCTCTAATGCTATTCTAATTAAGCTAAAATGTAAACACAAGACATGAGATCCATCTACAGGCTGCGCGAACATAAAGTTTTTCCTAGCAATCATCACTGGTTTAATCGCTTGCTCTGTTAGGTTATTGTATTTTTTCGTGTTTTTTTGATTATTGGGGGTAAGCCCCTAATAATCACACCCTTGGCAATATTTTCCTAACAACTAGAATGACTCCAAGTTAGCAAGCATGGAGTAATCAATGAAAGTAAGAACCAGCAAGAAGCGTTTTAGTGACAAAGCGCGAGAGCGTTACGTAGCAGCGTGGAAGCAAAGTGGTAAAACTCGTGTTGCTTTTGCAGAGGAAATTGGTGTCAGTAGTAAAACGCTTTGTCGCTGGATAAGAGAACGAAGAGCCCCATTACCACTGGTGGCTGCGCAGACATCAGGTTTTACTAGTGAACTGAATCCAGCCCTATTACCTGAAAAACTCAGTGTGGATATCTTATTACACAATGGCATTCGGGTTCGTATTTTAAGTCATCATAATATACAAAAACTCTTATCGATTATAAAGGAACTTTAATCATGCAGTTAACCTTACACAGCAATCAAATTTGGATTGGTCGTGAAGCAGTTGACTTCAGAAAAGCAATAGATGGTCTCTGCAGTGTGGTGATAGAACAGTTTGGACACAATCCACAACAGGGGATTTATATATTTTATAATCGTGGACGAGATAAGATTAAGGTGTTAGGTTGGCACCGCAATGGTTTTGTATTGATTTATAAACGACTGGAGCATGGACGATTTCACATAGTAAAGCAAAGTGATGATGTTGTGATGTTGGATGCAAAGCAATTAAGTTGGTTGTTAGCTGGGTTAGACTGGCCTTTAATGTCAAATTGGGAAGAGCTTAATTACGATGAGCACACCTAAATTTTTTGATAAAAACACTGGTTTTTCTAGTAAGTTATGTTATCATAACTGTTATGAACACTTCAGAAAGTACGACACAAATCGCCGATCCGGTTTCTTCATTACAAGCTGAAATTGTCTCGCTTAAAAAGCAATTAGACAGTGCTAAAGAAAAAATTACCTGGTGGGAGGAACAATATAAACTCTCTCGTCATCGACGCTTTGGCAAAAGCAGTGAAAAGCATATTGACCAGCTGAGTTTGTTTGATGAGATTGAAATACCTACGGTCAATGAGGAAGGGCAAGAGGTTGAAGATAAAACCATTACTTATACTAGAAAAAAGCGACAAAAAGGCCATGTGATTGATACCTCTATACTTCAACGAGAAATTTGCCTGCATGATTTGTCTGAAGAGGAAAAAGACTGTGCGTGTTGTGGCGGCAAGATGGAGAAAATCGGCGAAGATAAACGGGAAAAATTAGTTTACGTGCCGGCTGTTATTAAAGTAGAAGAGCATATTTACCCTAAATATACGTGCCGTCCTTGCGGAAAGATTAACATGCAAAAAAAAGAAGAAGAACCACTCCCTAAGAGTATGGCCACCAGCAGTTTAATTAGCGAAGTAATCCTTAGCAAATATGAATACTATATTCCACTCTATCGGCGCTCTAAGATGTTTGCCCGTGATGGCATTGACCTACCTGATAACACACTAGGCAATTGGGTCATGCAAGTTTGCGAAGGGTTAGCTCCCTTAAGAGAGGCCTTATGGGAGCAAGTAGGTCATATCAACTATCTCCAGGCTGACGAAACGCCAGTCAAGGTATTAGATAAAGATAAGAAAGGTTACATGTGGTGTTTTCACAGTCCTTCACCAAACAATCAATTTGTTATTTTTGACTATCATCTTAGTCGTGGCTCAGAAGTACCCAGCACGAGGTTAATTGACTTCCAAGGGTTACTACAAACTGACGGGTATAGTGGTTATAACAGCATGCGTGCATGCCGTGATGTGATTAATCTTGGTTGCTTTTCCCACTGTCGCCGAAAGTTTACCGATGCTTATAAAGTCGCGGGGGAAAACAACGAAAGGACTCGCTGCTAAAGCATTAAAAATAATTAGAAAGTTATATCGTATTGAGCAGGAAATAAAATTCCTCTGTGCTAATGAAAAAAAATCACAACGACAGCAACGTGCCATACCACTCTTGACCTCCTTTCATGATTGGCTCATTGAAAATCAAGCGAGTGTTTTGCCAAAAAGCCAGCTCGGCAATGCGTTTAACTATGCGATCAAGCAATGGTCGCAACTATCTGCTTATACCGATTATGGAGAAGTTAATATTGACAATAACTGGGTAGAAAATCAAATTAGACCTTTTGCTCTGGGACGCCGCAATTGGTTGTTCGTTGGAAATAAGCGTGGTGGTCATGCCGCTGCATTGCTTTACAGCTTGATTCAAACATGCAAAATAAACAATGTGAATACAAGAGCCTATTTTACCTACCTGCTTGACCAAATCCACTCACTACGACGTGAGGAAATTGATCCTAAAGCATTACTTCCACAGTTTGTTGATCTTACTGCAGTGAAATGAGCTAAGTTTAATCAGGTGTGATTATTAGGGACTTACCGTTCTTTTTCTATTTTACTGTTTTCTTCTTAAAAAGTGCATATTTGTTAGGAGGAATAATTATTCTCAGTGAGTGTGGCGACCGACATCAGGGTAATACGCACAAGCTTTTTTAATTTGGTAAGATCGTCCCTTAGCGTCCTTTCAGCAGGATTATCTGAAAGTGTATTTAAAATTTCAGCTGCTTTTACGATCCCTTGAAATGATAAAATATCAATGACAATCTCCATTATGATATAAAACAAGGAGAATTTTAATAGCAAAATCAATTAGTTATATTGCAATATACCCCATTAACTCTGTTTTTACTGTTATTTACCGCCCCATTGCCACTCCATTACCGCCCCATTACCGCCCCATTACCGCCCCATTACCGCCCTATTACCGCCCTATTACCGCCCCATTACCGCCCCATTACCGCCCCATTACCGCCCCATTACCGCCCCATTGATAGGTTATTTCGCCCCATTCTTTTTTATTAAAAACCATTTTGCGCCTTTTCCAACGCCAAAAGAATCTACTAAATGTAGTGATTTTAAATGTGCTAAATCATCACCTACTGTACGAGACGCAGGAGGATCTTCAAGCTGTTCCACAATTTGCCTAAGTGCTATGGGTTTGTTATCAAAACGGGTTAATATTTGAAGAATGCTCAGCTGCCGTGAGGTTAAGTCAGGTAATTTCTGAGGAACTGGCAATTTTAATGCAGGTCCAATAGGCTTTTTAAAATAAAATTTAACTAGAAAACCGTCACCTGCTTCAGAAAACTCAGGTGGTTGTAATCCTTGCTGTTTGCATAAATCGATCATACGCAATGTGCCGCTACCATATCGCTCAATCAATTTCCTGATATAAAATACCTGAGCTATCTTAGGATTACGACGGCGAGAAGGATGACGTTTTTTTAGTTTAGAAACAGTCATCCCACCATAAAGATTTCCAATATTATGGATCTCTAAATGTGTATTAAAAATTAATAATGCAATATCACCCGCATAATCGGAATAATCTCTATGAATTAACGAATTAATAATTGCTTCACGAACTGCTAAGAAAGGAAGCGCAGCTTCATCAATACGTTCCAATTTATTGGGGTCATATCGACTGGCAATAGGCAGATGCTTTCGTACAAAAATTTCTGCTTCCTCCAGCAATTGAAAAATATTACCATTGACTTGCTTACTATCTAAAGTGTGGTTCATGGTCTCATCAACAAAACGACCCATGCGAAGAAAACACTGTATGTAATCAGATGATTCTTTTTTTGCAAAAAGAATCATCGCTGCATTAGTCAGTCTACCTGACCCGCTGATCAAATCTAAGCTAATCAATGCCTCATGAGGATCTCTTGTATAGATGTTATCGGGTATCCGCTTCTCATTTAAACCAATATTCATCGTCCTTAATATTTCTTCTGAGTCTAAATCATCAAAGCTGTATTTATTTTTTGCAGGCAAATTTTCCCATCGCTCGGAAAGCCCGGATGATTGTAATAAACGCTGCCGGTGATTTTCCACAGACATTTGTTTTAGTTGAGCTTCATTACGTAAATATGGTGTACCTTTATAGACAAAAGGCATGTTGTCACTTCTTGGTACTGCCTCAATGACAACAACCTGTTTATTCGTATTTTCAAGAGGTACATAATTAATATTCAAGTCTGGCCAAGGATCGAAGTGATTGCAAAATATTGATAGCTTATTTTTCGTTGATTCTGTTACTTCAATACCGACAATTTTCCTTTTATCTGTAATACCTATTAAACCAAGACCACCATCGCTATTTAAAAAACCACAAATAGCTTTCCCTAACTTTTCAAGCTCAGCCATAGACTGTTTATACTCAACTGAGCGAGATTCAATGTTGGTAGTCAACGCTTTAATTTCATCCAATGTCATGGATCTTTTTTGCTTCATATTTGATCATCCTTAATTTTATACAACATAAACTTATCAGCTTAGCTATAAATAACCGGAAACGAAAAAGTGCTACAAAAAATAGTTGTATTCAAACGTTTTCTTTGTATCATTATTACTTAAACTAAACATCAATGGATAGATTAATGAGCTCAATACTGTATTGCTAGTGAATAAGTTGATTAAAATACTTCTCATCTACCTATTTAAATAAACACATAACAACATTGATAGGTTTAACTCTTAATGTTAAGCTCAATTGTATCTATCTTTTAAAACAAGTTGTTTATTTCACCTCATTACATCAAATTATTCTTTAACTAAAAATGATAACTCATAATAGCATGATGACGTTATGACAGAAATTGCCACTGGTTCACTGGGTTATGATTCAGTACCGGGTGATACTGACGTTGATAACGTTGCTTGATCAATAAATCAAATCGTTGTTTTGCCTCTGTTTTATCTGGATAAATTTCAACACGGTGTTGGCCACCTCGCCGTTGATTACTATGATAATAACAAACAATTTGCCACTGATGGCTCACTTGCGGCAATAACAAAATTTCATAAAAACGAATATGAGTAGCTGCATCCATATTTTTTTCAAATCGAATAAATTGCATTATTCCTCCGCCAGGCAAAAAATTGATTGTCTTATGATCATTTTTTTATTTTCTGTTGTTATCCACACAGTTATCCTCTATTTTTGTGGATAAGTGTGTTTTGATCATAACGACAGTGAACACTCGAATCCTCCTGCTAATATTGCCCATTTTATGTTATTTCTCTAGTAGAAATCAATAGTGATTACAAACAAAGTGTTGCTGGATCATGGTAATGCATCCAGCAACAGGTTGTCTTCACAACTACCAACGTAAATGAGCTGATGTTGGTGCTGATTGCATTATGGCGTGATGAAAAGCATAACCTAGCCAAGACCAATAAATTGAATCGTCAGTAAGTCCCTAATAATCACACCCTTGGCAATACTAAAAAAGGCGGCAGACTACTTCGCTACGGAGATCAAGTAAAGTATGATTTTATTCCGTTGCACCAAGAAGAATTTTCCATTACGGTTAGAGATATAATGAAAATTTTTGCGCTCTTTTTCTATTTTCCTATTTTCTCCTTAGAAGGTATTTATTTGTTGGGAAGAATGGTTGATCTCAGTGGGTCTTGCGCCTTCAGACTGTTGTGCTGTTAAGGTCGATGTATGCTGAAAGAGACCAAAATAGGTTTGCATAATCTCAGTGGTACTAGGACGTTGACTGGGTTCTTGTGCCCAACACGATGTAATCAGTGGTTCAAACCGACGCTTTTCTTCTTCTGGCATATCGGGCAAAGTTTCACGGGCGCTATTATCAGCGACATGTTTCTTGAGCTTATAATTAAATGTAAACCTATCATATTTTTTTTCAAGCGCTTGGTAGGGAGGGAAAGTATGGGCCGCTACTTCCCATGCGACCATCCCGAAACTGTAGATATCACTAGCTCGCGTATAGGATTCTTCTCGCCATACTTCTGGCGCCATCCATTGCACCGTACCACGATTGACTTGATTGCTTTTTAGCGTCATGGGAGGTTGATCGCGGGATTCCCCGAAATCACCGATTTTGGCGCCATAGTCATTATTAATGAAGATATTTAGACTCTTGATATCGCGATGGAGTATGACAGTATGGTGTTTTTCCTGGTTTTCTTCGACGAAGACGCCGGTATGTAGGTAATGCAATCCTTGTGCAACATCTTTGATGATCTGCCAGCGTTGTTGCCAGTTAAGTAAAGGTTTTTCCTGAAGGACTATGGACAAAGCACCGCGTTCCATATATTCAAATACTAAACACAGCTCTGTGCTGGTCACTCCCCACAGGGTCACGATATTGGGATGCCGTAAGTGATTGGATAATACTATTTCTCGCAAGGCAGCTTTTTTATCGTCATCGTTATTGTTGTTGTCAGATTGTTTGTTCAAACTAGATGTAATAGCAAGTTCATCTTTTAAAATCACCTCTTTGCCATGGCTATCCCAATGTGCTGTGTAGATAATGCTAGATTTTCCCCCCGTCAATCTGGTTTTATTAGAAAATTGGCCATCTGGGATCCAAGCGATAGTCTGCTTCAATGCGTCTTCACTGAAGTCAAATAAAGTTAATTGACTTTCTAAGAATTCAGTTACTGCTTGGCGCTGCTTCTTTTGAGGTAAATAAACTGTTTTGTCTTGGTTCTTTTGAGCCAGATCAATGGGATTGTACCCTTGAGCATTTTTTACCACTAATTGCGCACCATGTTGCAGGAGCCATTCACAAGCTGCCATTTGGCTATTAGCGGCCGCAGCCAATATAGGAGTATTGCCTTCTCCATCGCAACTTTCAAGACTTAAGGCTTGTTGATAGAAAAAAGTTAGCATCTTGATACGGTTATTAGCAGCAGCAAGCACCATCGGTGCATAACCATGGTCTTGGAGTATAATCAGTACCTCAGGAATACTCAGTTGCTTAATCGTAGGTAAATCGTCAGAGCAAATGGCACCATAGAGCAGACAAGCATCATTGTGCCAGTTAAGCAGCTGATAGATACCTTTATCTTTTTGCTTGGCTAAATCCAGTGGCGATTGGCGAAACAAGCCGAAAAACCCCTTGTTCTTTTGTGTCAATGTTTTCATCAAATCTTCTAAGGGGGTTAGTTTCAGTATGGCATCTACCACTTTTCTATGTTTTTGTTGCACGGCCAAATGCAAGGCCGTATTGCCATCATTATTTTTTTCCTCGAGAGAAGCACCGTTTTCCAAGAGCCATTGGAGCATCTTGCGATGTCCGTTATAGGCAGCCAGGAGCAAAGCCGTATCGCCGTTGTTGTTTTTCTCCTTGAAGGAAGCGCCGTTGTGCAGGAGCCACTGGAACGTCTTAAGATCTCCATTGTAGGCAGCTTGGAGAAAAACGGTGCTGCCGCTGTTGCTTTTCTTCTTAAGAAAAGCAATGTAGCCCAGGAGCCACTGGTGCGTTTCGCGATGTCCGTTGTAGGCAGCCAGGAGCAACGCCGTATCGCCGTTGTTGTTTTTCTCCTCGAGGGAAGCCCCTTTTTCCAGAAAGTACTGGAGCACCTCGAGATGTCCATTATGGGCAGCCAGGAGCAAAGCCGTATCACCGTTGTTATTTCTCTCCTTGAGGGAAGCCCCTTTCTCCAAGAGCCACTGGAGTGTCCTGATATGTCCGTAGCTGACAGCCCGGAGCAAGGCCGTATTGCCATCGCTGTTTTTCTCCTCGAGGGAAACGCCGTTGCTCAGGAGCCACTGAAGTATTTCGTGATGTCCGTTGTAGGCAGCCAGGAGAAAAGCCGTATCGCCGTTGTTATTTTTCTCCTTGAGGGAAGCACCTTTTTTCAAGAGGCACTGGAGCATCTCGAGATGTCCATTATGGGCAGCCAGGAGCAAAGCCGTATCACCGTTGTTATTTTTCTCCTTGAGAGAAGCACCTTTCTCCAAGAGCCACTGGAGTGTCCTGATATGTCCGTAGCTGACAGCCCGGAGCAAGGCCGTATTACCATCGTTGTTTTTCTCCTCGAGGGAAACACCGTTGCTCAGGAGCCACTGGAGTATTTCGTGATGTCCGTTGTAGGCAGCCAGGAGAAAAGCCGTATTGCCATCATTGTTTTTCTCCTCGAGGGAAACGCCGTCGCGCAGGAGCCAGTAGAGTATTTCGTGATGTCCGTTGTAGGCAGCCAGTAGTAAAGCCGTATCACCGTTGTTATTTCTCTCCTTGAGGGAAGCACCTTCTTCCAGGAGGCAATGGAGCGTCTTGAGATGTCCGCTGTAGGCAGCCAGTAATAAAGCCGTATCGCCGTTGTTGTTTCTCTCCTTGAGGGAAGCCCCTTTCTCCAAGAGCCAATGGAGTGTCCTGATATGTCCGTAGCTGATAGCCCGGAGCAAGGCCGTATTGCCATCGTTGTTTTTCTCCTCGAGGGAAACGCCATTGCTCAGGAGCCATTGGAGTATTTCGTGATGTCCGTTGTAGGCAGCCAGGAGAAAAGCCGTATCGCCGTTGTTGTTTTTCTCCTTAAAGGATGCACCTTTCTTCAAGAGCCACCGGAATGTCCAGAGATGTCCGTAGCTGATAGCCCGGAGCAAGGCCGTATTGCCATGGTTGTTTTTCTCCTCTAGGGAAACGCCATTGCTCAGGAGCCACTGGAGTATTGCGTGATGTCCATTGTAGGCAGCCAGGAGAAAAGCCGTATTGCCATCATTGTTTTTCTCCTCTAGGGAAACGCCATTGCTCAAGAGCCACTGGAGTATTGCGTGATGTCCGTTGTAGGCAGCCAGTAGAAAAGCCGTATCGCCGTTGTTATTTTTCTCCTTGAGGGAAGCACCTTTTTCCAGGAGGCACTGGAGCGTCTTGAGATGTCCGTTGTGGGCAGCCAAGAGTAAAGCCGTCTTGCCGTTGTTGTTTTTCTCCTTAAGGGAAGCACCTTCGTCAAAAAGGCACTGGAATATTTCGTGATGTCCATTGTCGGCAGCCAGGAGCAACGCTGTATTGCCGTTGTTGTTTTTCTCCTTGATGGAAGCGCCTTTCTCCAGGAGGCACCGGAGCGTCTTGAGATGTCCGTTGTGGGCAGCCAAGAGAAAAGCTGTATTGCCGTCTTTGTTTTTTTCCTTGAGGGAAACGCCATTGCTCAGGAGCAACTGCAGCGTATTGAGATGTCCGTTGCAGGCAGCTAGGAGCAAAGCCGTATCGCCATTGTTGTTTTTATCCTCGAGTGAAGTACCGTTTTTCAGGAGCCACTGGAGCGTATTGAGATCTCCGTTATAAGCAGCCTGGAGGAAAGTCGTGTTGCCGCCGTAAGCAGACTGGAGCAAGGGGGTGCTGCTTTTCTCCTTGAGAGAAGAATCGTAGTCCAGGAGCCACTGGCGCGTTTCGTGATGTCCGTTGTAGGCAGCCAGGAGCAACGCCGTCTTGCCATATTTGTCTTTCTCCTCGAGGGAAGCACCTTCGTCCAAGAGACACTGGAACATTTCGTGATGTCCGTTGTAGGCAGCCAGGAGCAACGCCGTCTTGCCGTTGTTGTTTTTCTCCTTGAGGGAGGCGCCTCTGTCCAGTAGATACTGGAGCATCTTGCGATGTCCGTTGCAGGCAGCCAGGAGCAACGCCGTATTGCCGTATTTATCTTTCTCATCTAGGAAAACACCCTTG
>CBDDLJ010000019.1:0-166673 GCA_965230635.1 Gammaproteobacteria bacterium | reverse complement strand
TTCTATACTCTTAATAACGGTAGTTTTCCCTACACCCTCTATTCCTTCGACTGTGATAAAATAATTACTTCTAGCTGTCATCATTTTCCTCAGCCTGTTCTTGCTGTTTAACGTATTGAATATTTAATAAGTGCTGTGCATATGTTTTTGAAAACAAATGCTTAGCATCCTTTTGAGCAACATAATATAAATATTGTTCAGCTGAGGGATGCAGCGCGGCATGAATCGATTGTTGACTTGGCATGCCTATTGGTGTTGGCGGTAATCCTTTATACAAATAGGTATTATAGGGTGAGTCTATTGTTAAGTCTACATATCGTAATTTACCTTGAAATCTATCTCCCATGGCATAAATAACCGTAGGATCAATTTGTAATAACATATCTTTTTTCAAGCGATTAACGATAACTCCAGCGATATAAAAGCGCTCTTCATCATATTTTGTTTCTTTTTCAATGATAGATGCACTAATTAACGCTTGATAAGGGGTTCTATAAATACTGTTATCGGCACGATTATCCCACTCTTCATATAATATTATTTTCATTTTTTTATAAGCACTCAGCAAGATATCTTTATCTTCCGTGCCTTTACGATAGAAATAAGTGTCAGGATAAAATATTCCCTCTAAAGATTTTTCATCTATGGTTAAATTGGATAGTATCGCTTCATTGGAAAGTTGGCTTACTGTCTGTTTCAAACTATCCGTTGCCGCTAATCGCTTTTTCATTTCACTAAAACGCCAGCCCTCAGGAAAAGTGATTTTATAACGAATTGTTTTGCCATGACGTATTTTTCTTAATAGTTTGTGGGCGGTAGTCCCTGGGTGAAACAAATATACCCCGGACTGCAAATGTTTTGCATCTCCTCTAATCCAGCCCAGTGTTACAAATTTTTTCTTATCCTCTTGTTTTATAATATTTTTCATGGCTAGTTGATGAGCAAACTGTTTTAACGAAGAGCCTGGTGACAATTCGACTTGAATATCTTGCTCAATTGTTAAAGGGACATGAGCATAATAGAATAAGTCAATGATCAATGCTGTTAGCAAGCTCACTGCCAACACACTGATAGAAGTAAACAATATAAATAATGATTTTTTCATAGCAGCTAGTCACATATCGTTGGAATATCGTAAACGATATATTGAGATGAATAACTTAAATACGGGTAAATATAAGGCATGCGTTGGTACCACCAAATCCAAATGAATTTGTCATTGAAGCATTAACGTTGCTCTCCTGTGTACCACCTGCAATTAAATTAATATCACATTCATCGCTGGGATTATCTAAATTAATAGTTGTGGGCAAAACATTATCACGAATAGCTAAAATGGAAAAAATAGCTTCTACTGAGCCTGCCGCACCGAGTAAATGACCTGTCATTGACTTAGTTGAGCTAGTTGGAACTTTATAGGCATAGTTTCCAAACGCTTTCTTTATACCTACGATTTCTATATTATCACCCACCGGTGTTGATGTCGCATGCGCATTAATATAGTCTATCTCATCTGTATTTAATTTTGCATCATTTAACGCATTAATTATGCAACTGCAACCACCATCCCCATCAGGCCGTGGCGAGGTAATATGCGAAGCGTCACTGCTCATTCCATAGCCTTTTAATTCAGCATAAATATAAGCGCCACGTTGTTTTGCATGTTCATAATCTTCTAACACTAAAATACCGGCTCCATCGGCTAAAACAAAGCCATCTCTATCTTTATCCCACGGTCGACTGGCTTTTTCCGGTTCATCATTCCGAGTTGATAGTGCTCGCATTGCAGAAAAGCCACCTAAGCCTAGCGGGCTTGTCGCCATTTCTGCTCCTCCAGCTATCATGACATCTGCATCACCATAACTGATCATACGTGCCGCTTCGCCAATATTATGACTGCCGGTAGTACATGCAGAGACGACAGAAACACTAGGCCCACGAATACCTTTCATAATGCTTAAATAACCTGCAGCCATATTGATAATCGTGCCAGGAATAAAAAAAGGTGAAATTCTTCGCGGTCCTTTTTTTAGCAATGTATCGTAGTTTTTTTCAATCATCGGCAAGCCGCCAATGCCAGAACCAATAGCAACGCCTATGCGTTTTGCATTTTCTTCGGTAATTTCCAACCCTGCATCATCAATTGCTTGAAAAGCAGCACTAATACCGTATTGCAAAAAAACATCGACTTTTCGAATTTCTTTATCCGAAAAATAAGACGAAGGATCAAAATTTTGTACTTCACCACCAATTCGAGAGGGATAATCTGAAACATCAAATCGTTGAATAAGCCCAACACCACTTTTGCCTTCCTTAACAGCAGACCAGGTTTTCTCAACCGTCAATCCTAGTGGTGTAAGCATTCCCAAACCAGTGACAACAACCCTTCTTTTAGTCACAATAGAACCCTCTACTTATTAGCTCACTATTTTTCTTCGATATGGTTATTAATATAATTAACTGCATCCGATACAGTGATTAACTTTTCAGCATCTTCATCAGGAATTTCAGCATCAAATTCTTCTTCAAATGCCATGACTAATTCTACCGTATCAAGTGAATCAGCACCCAAGTCATCAACGATAGATGCATTCATCTCAACAGCTTTTTCATCAACGCCTAATTGCTCAACAATAATTTTCTTGACACGTTCTTCTATACTACTCATGCGATTTCCATCCTCTAACATTCAAAATTCACTCGATTTGCTAACAACTAATTTGTTAACAAATGCTATTTTATCGATCTTTTCAATTTTGCCAACCTAAATTTTCACTATTTGTGAATTTTTTTTATACAATTTGTTGTTATATTTAACAAAATAACATTTTATCGCTTAATCCATATACATACCACCATTGGCGTGCAACGTTGCACCGGTGATATAGGATGCTGCTGGTGATGCCAGATAAGCTACAGCACTTGCAACTTCCTTAGGCTCTCCCATACGCTGCATTGGAATCATTTTTAACATGTGTTCAGCATGCTCTTTCGCTATCGCTTTTGTCATATCTGTTTGAATAAAACCAGGGGCAACAACATTAACCGTAATATTACGAGTTGCCACTTCAATCGCCAATGATTTACTAAATCCAACTAAACCAGCTTTTGCTGCAGCATAATTACTTTGTCCCAAATTACCAGAAAACCCAGAGACGGAACTGACGTTGATAATACGCCCCCAACGCGCTTTAACCATGCCGCGTAAACATGCTTTACTCATCCGAAATATAGATGTCAAATTCGTATCAATCACTTGTTGCCATTGCTCTTCTTTCATACGAAGCAATATATTATCTTCCGTAATAGCGGCATTATTAACCAAAATATCAGGACTGCGATAAGTCGTTTTTATTTCATCCACAACGGATTCTATACTCTCAATTTGCGTGATATTCAACACTAATCCAGTGCCTTGAATGTTATGTTCTTGCAAAAAATGACTGATATTGGCTGCTCCTTGCTCAGTTGTTGCTGTACCGACTACAATAGCACCTGCTTGACCCAACGCTAACGCTATTGCTTGGCCAATACCACGACTGGCACCTGTGACTAATGCAACCTTATCATCTAACTGCCACTGCATATCATACTCCTAACAATACATTCTCGATTTCTGCATCTTGCAAAGAGAAACAGACAATATTTTTTTCTATGCGCTTATTCAATCCTGTTAATACTTTTCCAGGACCGCACTCTAAGATATTTTCCACACCTTCCGCTACGATACGTTGTACAGTCTCAACCCAGCGAACTGGCGACCATAACTGCTTCGCTAAACACGCACGAATATCATCTGGATGTTGATGAACTTCCACGTCAACATTTTGTATAACCGCAATTCGTGGCGCTTGAAATGGTACCGATGCTAACACTTGTGCAAATTCCTGTGCGGCATCTTTTAATAAAGAACAATGTGATGGTATGCTCACAGGCAACTGCTTTACTAACTTTGCTCCTTGCAATTTAGCATGCTCCATTGCTCGTAACACCGCATCACTATGCCCTGCTATAACAATTTGCCCTGGACAATTAAAATTTGCTGGCGCAACAACTTGATTCTCCGCTGCTTGCAAACAAACTTTTTCAACATCTTGATCAGATAAGCCTATGATGGCAGCCATTGAGCCCTGACCAGCAGGTACTGCATGCTGCATCAATCGACCACGTTCGGCAACTAATTTAACAGCAGAATCAAAATCCAGGGTGCCGGCACAAAGTAATGCACTATATTCACCTAAACTATGTCCTGCTAAGCATATTGGAATATTGTTAGATACTTTTTGATGAATCAACCAAATCACATATTCTGCAACCAATAAAGCTGGCTGCGTATACTCTGTTTGATTTAACTGTTCTATGGGCCCATCTGAAATCAATTGTAATAAATCATATCCTAACAATGATGATGCTTGTTGAAAGATTTCTTCTATTTCAGGATATTTTTTTAAATAAGATGACATCATCCCAACTGATTGGGAACCTTGTCCAGGAAATACAAAAGCTGTTTTATTCATTTCTATTCCTTCTCACATTCTGATCAACGCTGATCCCCATGCAAAACCACCACCGATCGCTTCTATAATAATATTATGCCCTGCTTTAATACGTCCATCTTTAATACCTTGATCTAGCGCCAGAGGAATTGATGCAGCAGAAGTGTTACCATGATGCTCAATGGTCACAATCACTTTTTCCATAGGCAACGATAATTTCTTTGCAACAGCAGAGATAATCCGCAAATTCGCTTGGTGAGGCACTAACCAATCAATCGCATCTGGCTCAATACAATTTGCACTTAATGTTTCTTCAACAATACTACCTAATGTATTGACGGCAAACTTAAACACTTCCTTCCCTTCCATATAAACATACGGTGGCATATTAGTTTTTAGTCCAGGCAAGCCATTTTTCAAATACATTAAGTCTCTATAACCGCCATCAGCATGTATATGAGAAGATAAAACTCCTGGCTTTTGATCTGCCCGTAATATTATCGCACCAGCACCATCTCCAAATAAAATACACGTTTTTCTATCTGTCCAATCAGTAATCATTGACATCGCTTCCGAGCCAACAATTAACACTGTTTTTGCAGCACCGCTTCGAATATATTGCTCCGCAGTACTCAATGCATAAATAAATCCTGCGCAAGCTGCAGACAGATCAAACGCAGGAATACCTGGTAAGCCCAATTGGCTTTGTAATAAGCAAGCCACATTGGGAATGATTTGCTCAGCCGTCACTGTTGCAACAATAATCAAATCAATTTCTTTTGCTGAGATACCGGCATTTTTTATTGCATCCAAACTGGCGTTATAAGCCATGGTTGATGCAGTTTCTCTTTCACCAATAATATGCCTAGAATGAATACCACTGCGTTCAACAATCCATTCATGAGACGTATCGACCATTTCTGCTATGTCATGATTTGTCAAAATCTTTTCCGGCAAATAACTACCTGTTGAAATAACCCTTGCATAATTCATTTTGTTTGATCTTCCAATATCTTTTGCACACGTTCATGCAATCTTTGAGGAATATTTTGCTTAGCTTGACGTACGGCTTGTCTAATTGCCGCCGAAAATGCTTTCTCATTAGCACGTCCATGACTTTTGATAACGATACCTTGCAAACCAACCAAACTAGCACCATTATAATCTTCCGGATCAATTCGTTTTTTGATTTTTTTTAATATTGGCAATGCTAATAAGCCAACCAGTTTAGAAAACAGATTACGCCGAAACGCTTTTAGCATTGACTCAATAATTAAATTTGCAAGTCCTTCACTACACTTTAATCCAATATTACCCACAAAGCCATCACAAACAACCACATCGGTGTCAGTAGAAAATACACGATTTCCTTCAATGTAACCAACAAAATTAATATGCGTGCTTGCTTGCAACATGAGCGCTGTTTTTTTAACCTGTTCATTACCTTTGATATCTTCTTCACCAATATTTAATAAACTAACTCGCGGCCTGTCGATATTATCTATTGCTTCTGCCATCACTGAGCCCATAACAGCAAATTGAAATAACAATTCTGCACTAGAGTCAATATTGGCACCTAAATCTAAAATACGCACATGGCAATCCACTTTGTCGCTAGGCAGCAATGTTGTAATTGCAGGTCGTTTAACGCCGGGCAATGTTTTTAAAACAAAACGCGCTGTTGCCATCAAAGCACCCGTATTCCCTGCACTAACACAAGCAACTGCTTTTTTTGACTTAACCAAATCAATAGCAACACGCATCGATGAATCTTTTTTACCTCGCAATGCCATTGATGGTAATTCATCCATACCAACAACCTGCGACGCAGGCTGGACGATGAGTCTATTGGGATCATATCGATACTGTTTCAAGACATTATTCAGCACCTCTGACTGGCCAACTAACAGCAATGTTAATTCAGGATTTTCTTCTAATACTTTAATAGATGCAGGCACAGTAACAGACGGGCCATGGTCACCGCCCATAGCATCTACTGATATGCTAATGCTAGTCAAGTTGTTATTCTTCTTCAGAATTTTCGTCAGATTTTTTGTCGGGCTTAATCACTACATGGCGTCCCCGATAATAGCCATCGGCTGTCATGTGATGTCTTCGGTGAGTTTCACCTGTCAATGAGTCATCTGATAAACTCGGGCTCTTTAGTGAATGATGAGCACGACGCATATTCCGCTTTGATCTTGATTTGCGCGTCTTTTGTACAGCCATATTCTGGTATTCCTTTAAAATTGATTAATTACTTGCTAAAACTACCCGCAATGGGCATTGTTTAACCAAACAAACAAATTAAGAGTCAAATTGTAACTAAAAGATGGATTAACTGTCAAAATTTTATAGCAATACCTGCACAACTGATAGTTTGTTACGATTACATTAAAAAATACCGCGCTGAACAAAAAAGAAACAGCAAGTAAAGGTTTACTTTTTTTCAAGCCACTACTTGAAATCAAATGGTAATTTCTATTACAATATAACATATTTTTCTACATGCTTGTCTTTGAATAGCAGATTATCTGTTCTAGAAAAATCAAAATGAATAATAAAATAAACCCTAAGTCATTGAAGGAAAAAACATGTTATCGTATCATTTAAACCTTAGAGTCAGTTTATTACCCACGGAAGAAAATACCTGCATTCTTTATCCAGAAATCAGCCTAGCTGATAAAGCGTTAGCTTCTTATCGTTATGATAAACATTTGAGCGCTTTAGGTAACATTGCAGGTAAAGTAAGTCCTGATGCTATTTCATTAGAATTATTTTTTGCTGAAAAAAAAATCAAAGTTAATTTTGGCCACCTTGAAATAGGGAAAACTACCGGGTACCCCATTAAACTAAAGAGCTACCCCATTGATAGTAATATTGCTATAACTTTACAGCTTTACGGCAATAAAAAAAAAACCGATAACTGTCAATCATTTATAATTCATAATATTGCTGAAATGCCAACTGACTATGCATTAATTATTCATTATTATCATATAAAACTCACTAAACTCATCGACTCTGACGTTTTAAACTCAAATAAAAAAGATGAAATAAATGCTTTTATTCACGATGTCAACTCTGTACTAGCCGACATATCTACTGCAAATCATCCAAACATAAATACATTCATACAACTTTTTAACAGGTTTACTCAGCAATTTAATGAAAAAGAGAATACAAATATCACTTCAAAGCAAATTAACTCAGGTTTTAATTTTTTTATTGATGCAAAAAATCTCCAACTGCATGTGTGCAGATCAAAAACTGAGCAAAGCGCAACACAAACAAACAGTCAAACACTGCAAATAGTAACGCCTCATGTAAACCTTGTAACAGTGCCTGAAGATATGCCGCTATTAATCCTTAGTGAAAGCCTAAATAAATCAAAAAAACAAATAGAGACATTTGCTCTTGCATTAACAAACAGCCATACGCTCCCTTCGCAACTACAAACGTTAATGCTATCAATACAACCTTCGAAAAACTCTTTTGCATCTGACGTAAAAAAAATCTTACTTGAGACCCACGAACTAACTAAAAACTACAGGCCCGATAAACAGGATAGAGACATTACATTTCCACTGACTGATGCTGCACTGACCTATCTAGGCAAAACCACATCGGCTAACATTTATGTGACAAATTCTTGTTATACAATCCCTGTCTACGATTTTAAAAAAACATTCATGAAAAAATGTCGATTCAATGATAGTAACCCACTTCAATTATGCATGTTAATCTTAGCATTAACGTTGCGCCAATATGTGAAAAAATTAAAAGCGAATGAAGAGCCAGCTATTTATCTTTACCGTGGCATAGACAATAAAGGCATTGAATTCAGCTGGGTTGTCTACAGCACAACCCAGGATAGAAAAGATCGCAAGAAACCTGTTTACGTGATTTTTTCCAACAATCAAGAACTGTTATCTTATAATATCCGAGACAAAAGTGAACTCGATCAATTAAAAAAATATTTTCTAACAAAATTAAATTTACCCGGCATTTTAGGTGAAATATGTGATGATTTTGGTATCTTAGCGACAGGATTACATAAAAACAGAAAAGAAATTTCTTCAGGGCTCCTAAACACTCTGTCAAATGATGACGAAAAAATTCTTGAAAATAAAAGCTTAGTGGACAAGATGTCATGTGCGGTAATGAAAAACCCTGTTTATATTGAAGATATAAAGGGAAATTTTTATATCTATGATGAAAAAATCATTAAAGCATGGCTTGAAGAAAAAAAATATTCTAATTCTGTTGAAGATCCATACACACGCATTCAATACAAAGAAAATAATTTATATTCATTTGTTGGGCAAAAAAGATATGATCGATATCCAGCTGATGCCGCATACAATGAAGCGCTGCGTTTACTTAACTTGATTCAATACTATAAGTCCAGATCAACACCCCGCTCAGCAGAAACACAGACTTCATGGTTGGCTCTGCTTAAAGAAAATAAACTAGATATTAAACTTTTCCATATTGAAACGGTTAATGCGCTATTGCATGATATAAGTTTAGCAACAAGCAATACAGAAGTATATGATTGTGCTATTGATAAATCGCTTATAACAGCTAACGATCCAGTATCAAAAGCGAACAGAACTCAAACACAAACTACTAACTGGTGGCATAAAACAAGCTGTCTTTTTTGGGGAAAACTGGCCAAAGTTAAGCCTCTTGATACTACACAATACTCGGCCAAATCTGAACAAACAAAAGCGATTGCCAGAATATCACTCATTAATACTATTATAGGAACAAAAGAACAATATTATAGTATTTGGTGTATGTGTGGAGTTAGCATGTTCAGCACATCCAGAGAGGCTATTGTCACATCTAGAGCTTCTTACAAAGCTATTGAAGAGATAATGAATGATATAAATAATAACGAACGAAGCTTTGACCAAATCTTTTCTAAGGTAATATGTTATTTGCGTAGCGGCAATAAAAAAGGCCGATGGTTAGCAGGAAAAGAAAGTAACCATGGACATTATACTCGTAACAACGGACCGTCGATGAAACACTTGCTTGTACAAAATATTCTTACTATGTTGTTGAAAAAAAATAAAGTGAATAGCTCTATTCATCTTATCACCAACACTGAATTAGACTCACCTATTGAATATTCTTTAGATGTAACTCAATCTCAAGTCGGTGGGTGTCACATAGCAGGCTTAATTACTTATCTGGAAAACGAATGCAAACGTCAATTTGGATTTGGAAAAGACAGTAATGAGCAAAATGACACTATTTCTCCAAATGTAAGCTAAAAGGAAAACAGCCATGCTTTCATACAAGTTAAACTTTAGAGTAAGCCGATTAACAACGGAAGAAAATACCTGCATCATTTATCCAGAAATATCGCTTATCGAAAGAAATAATGAAAGAGACAACCTCTCTTTCCGCTATCATAAATACTTAAGCTTTTTAGATAAAATTTCAGGCAGGCTAGACACTAAAACTATTTTAATTGATATTTTTATTGCTGAAAAAAAATATCAATACAAATTGGGCAAAATAAGACTGGGCGAAACCACGGGCATTCCAATTCGATTAAGTGACTATCCTACCGATGAAAATACTCTTGTCACGTTACATTGTTATGATGACGATGAAAAAATAATAGAATCACAATCATTTGAAGTTGAAAATATCGCGGATATGCCAACTGATTATGCCTTAATCCTCCACTATTTCTACACAAAACTGGCGAAAATCACCACTGATACTAGTCATCAGCAAGCAGATCTCAACAGCTTTATCAAAGAGGTTAACACCATATTAGCTGAGATGAAAACCATGCAATACAGCTATCCTCAGGGATATTATCGATTTATCCATGACTATCAAAATTTTGTTGATCAATTTATGACCAATCAATCTCTTAGCAAAATATCTAGCCAAGCTATTCCAACCTATGCATTCTCTATCGATCTAAACAGTCTTCAACTGAATGCGCATGTGAGAAAAGCGAATCAGAACCAAGCAGTAACACAAGTTAAAACCATTCAATTTGTGACTCCCCAAATAAACATTGCCAATATGCCGGGTGAAATGCCTTTATTAATTATTGACGAATCACTTAATCATAGTGACAATAAAATTGAGACATTTGCTTTTGCAATATCTAACATTGACATCTTACCGCAACAGTTAGAAGCATGGTTTCAATCAAGCTATCATGCAAAAGCCTCTTTTTCGCAAATCAAGCAAAAGCTCTTACCGGAAGTATACCGCTTGAGTAACAATCTTACGTTGGCAAATCCAGAAAAAGATATTGTTTTAGGCGAATTAATTAATGCCAATGCTTCAGCAGGAAGACATCAAAAAAAATCCAAACATTATATTGTTCCTGTTTACGATAGTAAGAATATTGTAGAAAAAAACCGTATAACACAACAGCCAGATGCTTTAACTGATATGGAAAATATCTATTCCACGCGATTACGTTGCCTCATATTAGCTATGGCATTACGACGACACGTAAAAATTAACGAAATGGGCAGCAAATGTGCCATTCATCTTTATCGTGGTATTGCTAATAGCAAAAATGAGTTCAGCTGGGTTGTCTACAGTACCTCCCAAAATAAAAACAACCTTACCCATCCTGTTTATGTTATTTTTGATAATGGCAATCGCTTTATTACATTCAATATCCGTGATAACAATGAATTACAACAGCTTAAAGAATATTTTCTAACTCCCTTCTCAAACTTTTACCTCCCTGGAATTTTAGGCGAAATGTGTGATGATTTTGGTATTTTGCCTACTAAACTTACATTAGATAATGTGTATCATCAGTGGGGCATCCCATCAGCTAATCTTACAGAGAATACTATTGAAAGATTAGACACCCTCTTGCCAAATCTCACTGAAGACGCCATTACTTTCTTAAAGCAGCAAGGATACTTTTGTCCAATATCACTAGATGTCATGTCAAACCCAGCTTATATTATGACAAAGTTAAAACAAGTTGAGTGCTATAATTATGACGAAATATATCAATATTTAATATTAAAATTAAGGCAATATAAAACAGCAAAGAGTCCTAAAACACGAGAAAATATCGACCTATTCATCACTAATCAGACATTAACAGACGCTTGGAATGCCTATACACCGGAAGATGAAAGGCAGCAGATATTTTTAACTATAGTTAAAAATGCTATCTTTAGAGCAGATGACAAATACAATGAAATCCTACGCATAGTTGAATTGGATAACTATTATAAAACTAACAACTATCAATTTCCTGCTAAAGTACTTATTAGCACACAATGGGCTCCTCTTTTAAAACATGAAATAATGAGAGAGAAAAAATTTAAGATAAAAGCCTCTAATCGAACATTATGCCCTCCTAAGCCACCATCTATCATGGTGGCTGAATTGCCCAGTTTTTGGTTAAAACAGCGATATAAAGCACGGGGAAATCTGTTGCAAGTAGCTCCACTTGCCACTGATTATCCTGCACAAACGGATATGATAAAAGCAAAAGCAAACCACTCATTATTAACGGCTATTGATAGGACAAGAGATGAGTATATGAGAATTTGGACTCTCTGTGGTACCCGGTTTGCCAGTGAAACACGTGCTAGTCGTGTACAATGCCGTTCTTCATATCAAGCAATAATAAAACTAGCTGATAAAATAAAAGACTTAAAATTTGACCAAGCATTTACTTTAGTGATGGAATACCTCTCTAACGGTGCTGGTCGCTGGCATGCTGGTAAACTCAAAAAAAATGGGTATGAATATGAAACCGGTTATGGCCCTTCTATCAAACAACTGTTAACTGAAGAACTACTAACTGAACTCTTAGGCAAAGAAAAAAAAGAACAAGGCATTAAATTAACAACTTACACTGAATATAAGCAACCTATTCGATATATATTGGATCCCAAGCTCTCTTACGTTGGCGGTTGCCATATTAATGGTTTGATTGAATACTTAAAAAATGAAGCGAAACGTCAATTTGGCCTTGGAAAAAAAGCAATTACTACGATACATAGCTTCTTATAGTTTCAATATTACTAAGCCATTATAAGCGAGTATAACGCGTGCTTGCGCGGTTGCAAAAATGAAGGTTTACTTACTATAAGTAAGCTTTTGAAGGCCAAAGCAAGCGCGTGTTAGAGGAAATTTATAATAGCTTAGTAATATTGAAAACTGCTATAATCTAAGCAAAATGTCTTAGCAGCTGGCAAACATTGTTTTCACTTACACATTGTCGCAAAAGCTTGATCTGGTGCTGCCTGGAAGCAATAATGTTTGCTCGTTAATACGAAGGTAAAAGATAGGCTTTGCGCATGCAACAATAATCCATTTTTATTTTTTCCTAATAATGCTTTATCCAGGTTACGATTACCATATTTATCGTCCCCGACAATTGGATGGCCTATGGCAGCACAATGCACTCTTATTTGATGCGTGCGTCCAGTTACTAACTCAGCTTCAACTAAACTAGCACCTTTTAAATATTTTTTTAAATTAAATCGTGTTAAAGCACGCTTGCCTTGGTCATCAACACTAACAATATATTCACCACTTCTGATCTCACCTTTCTGTAATGGTTGATCCACCAACTGCGTTTCTTTTGGCCATTTCCCATGCGTGATCAATAAATATTTTTTTTCAATGGCATGTGCTCGTAAGGATTGTTGAAAGGATAAAAGCGCTGGTCGCTGCTTTGCTAATAGAACACAACCTGTGGTTGCTTTATCAATACGATGACACAATTCAATGAAATCTAAATCGGCTCGCAACAACCGCATTTGTTCGATTAAGCCAAGATTAACCCCTGAGCCTGCATGAACAGCTAAATTTCGCGGCTTATTTATCACTAAAAAGTAATCGTCTTCAAAAAGGATTGCTTTTAATAACTGTTGCTTCGTGCTATCTGATAAATAAGTTGGCTGCAGTGTTGACGTGGAAACACGCATTGGCGGTAATCGTAATTGATCATCTTTAAGCAATCGATAATCCGCTTTAACTCTTTTCTTATTAACTCGAATGGAACCTTTTCTAATCAGCTTATAGATATGACTTTTCGGCACCCCTTTTAATTCTCGTAGCAAATAATTATCTAATCTCTGTCCATTATATGTACCATTAATTGTAATAATTTCAACCATTTGTCCCGCTCTATTCTATATAAGGCTTATATTTAATCAAGGTAGATGTTTTCTATCTAAACAGTTTTTTACATTGAGAAAAATTTAAAGATAGTATATACTACTCGGCAGCCTCGAGCGAGTTTACAATAAGATTGTTTAAGGTATATACAGCACTTTGAGAAAACAAAGTGAAGCAATGTAACCACAAGGTTGGTACGTTATTTGGTCACTGTCGATGTTGCTAGATTAAGATATCGGTACATTATGACAGTATGAGATGAACAGACAGTAGCGGTCACGCAAAACAATTAACTTAAGTTAACAGTGTACCGTCCAGAAAATTTGAAGATTATTTGTCATTGACAAATAATGGCAGTGCAGACTAAAGATAATAACGAATGGCACTAATGCAGTATATTGGCGAAGAGTATGCTATATACATTGAAATGCGTGAAAACACGCATAGTGTATGATTTTATGGACTGAACACACATAGGTGGATTGTGATTCGTGGCGCGTAGGGATAATGAAAATGAGCGCCAATTCAGGAAAAAATAAATTATTAATCAATGCAACACACGCTAGCGATGAAATTCGCTTTGCCTTAGTCTACAAAAACAAATTAGAAAACCTTTATATCGATAAACCCGGAGTACATAGAAAAAGCAATATTTATAAGGCAAAAATCACTCGTATTGAACCTAGTTTACAAGCTGCATTTGTTAACTATGGATTTGATCGACATGGCTTTCTCCCGTTTAAAGAAATCGCAGAATCGCTGTATAAAACAAACTCACCCTCTAAAGAAAATATCACAATCAATGACGTTATTGATGCAAATCAAAATATTATCGTTCAAGTTGATAAAGAGGAACGCGGCAATAAAGGTGCTGCATTAACAACCAATATCACATTAGCCGGTAGTTATTTAGTGTTAATGCCAAATAATTCTAATGCAGGCGGAATTTCACGTCGCATTGGTGGAGATGAGCGCGATGAATTACGCGAAATAATTAACAATCTCAATGTGCCTAGTCACATGGGCTTAATTATTCGAACAGCGGGCGTTGGCAAATCTCAAGCAGAATTGCAATGGGACTTGGATATCCTGCTCAAACTATGGCATGCTATTCAGCAAGCGCATGATGAAAAACCCGCTCCTTTCTTAATTCACCAAGAAAGTGATATTGTCTCTCGTGCCATACGTGATTATTTGCGTAAAGACATTGATGAAATTATTATTGATGATGAAGCGGTTTATAACAAGACAAAAGATCTCATTAAGCAACTTCGACCAGAATTTACCGATAAAATTTTTCTTTATACCGAAAGCGCCCCTTTATTCACTAAGTATCAGATTGAATCGCAAATTGAAACTGCCTACCAAAGTGAAGTCAGACTGCCATCAGGTGGCTCGCTGGTTATTCAACAGACTGAAGCATTAGTCAGCATTGATGTCAATTCATCTAAAGATACAAAAGGCCAAAATATTGAAGTAACAGCATTTAATACGAATAAAGAAGCTGCTAAAGAAGTAGCCCGGCAAGTTCGTTTACGCGACTTGGGTGGATTAATTGTTGTTGACTTTATTGATATGGCTTCGCCTGATGACCAACGTGAAATTACCAACACTTTCTATGAAGAAACGCAAATGGATAAAGCTCGCGTACAATTTGGACGTATTTCTCGTTTTGGTTTGCTAGAAATATCTCGACAACGCTTACGCCCATCATTATCAGAGTACAGTCAAATCACCTGCCCTCGTTGTAATGGATTAGGAAATATTCGCAGTATTGATTCACTGAGTTTGTTACTATTACGGTTATTAAGTGAGTATGCAAATGAAGCTAATATTGCTGAAATTAATGTGCAAGTACCAAATAATGTTGCTGCCGTTCTTACCAATGAAAAGCGCCAAGGCATTATTAATATTGAAAATGAAAATAACGTTAAAATATTTATTATTGCAAATCCTTACTACGAAACGCCTCAATATAAAATCGAAACCATACGCTCGCAGCAAAATAACCGAATGAAGAAAAGTTATGAAAAAATAGAGCAACCCCCATCTAATATAGAGATGCAAAAACCACGTGAACTAACAGAAATCGATATCCCAGCGGTACAATCACTTTCATACCCTGAAAGACCGACAGCAGCTGAGGCAAAGCCCGCTAGCCTAATACGACGCCTTAGCAAATTGCTGTTTGGAAAAGAAAAAACTGAAGAAGAAACTATCCCTGCTCCCCGGCAAAAAGAGCAGCGGCCATACAATCCAAAACGGCAAAATCATCAGCGAAAGTCCAAACATTCTCGACACCGACAGCGAGGCAATCAAAACAATAGGAGTAATCAATCTCGTTCCGAACATCAATCAAAAAAACGTTCATCAACAAAAAAGCAAAGTGCGCATGCCAATTACTCCAAAGAAAAGACATTCAAAACTGAAGCATCGTTCGAACCACAAGCAGATACGCATAATAAGAAGAAACCCTCTTCTTCAACTGAAAAAACAAACAGTGACACAAAGCCGGTTAACATCGATGCAAAACCAGAGTCATCACCTGAATTCTCAATTACTATTGATCACGGTCCTGGAAAAGAACAAATCATCAAGTATGATTTAAAAATAGAAGAAAAAGACACTGCCATTGAAAACACATCAGCTAACGCAGCACCGACAACAGAAACTGAAGAACAAAAAGCTGATATAAAACGACGCCGGCAAAAATCACGTGAAACAGCCAGGAAAAAGCACCAAAGCAAGTCAAGGCAGAGTCATAGGCGCCGCCGATCACAGACGAAAACTCAAACAGCCAACCCGATAGAAAATCAACCTAAAGATAACTCAAACAATGATATTATGTTTGTTGTCGATGACAACCTCAATAATAATGAAAATATCTCACAGCAGGAGACAAAAGAGTAATATTAACCTGCTTTTCGTATTATCAGCAGGCAATAGCACACTAGTATGCTATTGCCTAACCCATAATGGAAAATGAAGTTAACATTCTAACGCTTGTTTTGCTGGTGTAAATTGCATAGCAAACGTTTCTGCCACGGCTTCTATGGTGATATGTGAGTTATGCACGTTTAAACCATTTAGGAAATTATCATCTTCTAGCAATGCTTGCTTATAACCTTTATTAGCAATCTGTAAAACATAAGGTAAGGTTGCATTATTCAACGCAAATGTTGATGTGCGTGCTACTGCGCCTGGCATATTCGTCACGCAATAATGCACTATGCCATCTTGAATATAAGTCGGTTCATCAAATGTTGTCGGGCGACTAGATGCAAAGCAACCACCCTGATCAATAGCAACATCCACAACAACCGCTCCCTTCTTCATTTTTTTTAACATATCAGAGGACACTAATTTGGGTGCAGCAGCCCCTGGAATTAATACAGCGCCAATCACTAAGTCAGCGCGAGTTAAATAATGTTCTAAAGAGTCTTGCGTCGAATAGATAGTATTTAAGCGTGCACCAAACTCTCTATCTAACTCGCGCAAACGATTAACCGATTTATCAAGCACAGTAACTTGCGCTTCTTTACCCACGGCCATACGAACAGCACTTGTGCCAACAACACCACCACCAATAACTAATACTCCGGCTGGTGCGACACCTGGAACACCGCCTAACAACACGCCTCGCCCACCTTGACCTTTTTCTAGGCAGTAAGAGCCAGCTTGTATGGACATTCGGCCTGCAACTTCACTCATGGGAGACAATAAAGGCAACCCCCCATGGCTATCGGTAACCGTTTCATAAGCTATTGCAGTGCAACCAGAATCTGCTAATAATCGGGTTTGTTGACGATCGGCAGCTAAATGCAAGTAGGTAAATAACACTTGCCCTTGATTTAGCATTAAACATTCTTCTTTTTGAGGCTCTTTAACTTTAACAATAAGATCAGCTTTCTCAAAAACTTCTTTACTTGTTTTTGCAATGCGTGCACCAACCATTTCATAATCGCGATCAGACAATCCAATCCCCTCAGCTGCATTGCTTTCGACAATTACTTCATGACCTTCATTAACAATTTCACGCGCACTTGCTACAGTGAGACCAACACGGTATTCATGATTCTTAATTTCTTTTGGTATTCCAATAATCATACAAGTTTCCTATAAAACGTTATCCAACTCTACTTCTAACTGCGGCAGTATAGCAAATAAATCGCCTACTAAACCATAATCCGCTACCTGAAAAATAGGCGCATCAGGATCTTTGTTGATAGCAACAATCACTTTACTCGCCTTCATTCCGGCCACATGTTGCACTGCCCCTGAAATGCCTATCGCAATATATAACTCCGGAGCAACGACTTTTCCTGTCTGCCCTACTTGGCAATCATTAGACACATAGCCAGCGTCTACTGCGGCTCGCGAAGCACCTATTGCTGCATTTAATTTATCCGCAAGCGACTCCAATAACGTAAAGTTTTCACGACATTGCAAGCCTCGTCCGCCCGCAACAACAATGCGTGCTTCCGTTAATTCTGGCCGTTTTGATTGCGTTAATTCATGTTGTACAAAGTTCGCTGACGTGACATCGATTGATGTAGCGATTTTCTTAATTATTGCTTTTTTAGTGCTACTGTTCTCAACTGCAGGAAATGCGGTTGCACGAACTGTCATGACTTTGCATTTTGCTGTTGATTTCACCTTAGCATAGGCATTACCGGCATAAATTGGCCGCACAAAGGTATCGGCAGAAATAATTTCAGTCAGATCAGAAATTTGACATGTATTTAACTGAGCAGCAACTCTGGGCATAATATTTTTCCCAAAGGTCGTTGCAGGAGCCATAATATACTGGTAGTCCTGAGCCAATGAATTGATAACTTCCGCAATATTTTCTGCAATATGCTGCTGTAACTTCTCATTTTCCGCCACCAATACCTGTTCCACAGTATCTAAATCACACGCAGCATCGACAACTTGTTGACAATTGAAACCGGTTACTAATACATCAATTTTAGCCTCTGTCGACAACTGTTTTGCCGCACTCACTACATGTCGAGTTGTATTATGCAATTGATTTTGATGGTGCTCAGCAACGATTAAAACATTCATTAAAGTACCTGCTCCTTTTCTTTCAATTTCGTTACTAATTCATGTGCATCGGCAACTTTGATTCCTTTTTGTCGTTCATTTGGACGTCGAATCGCTTCTAGCGTCATATCTTCTGTTAAATCAAGTTCCAATTGCGCCACAGTCATTGTTTGCATAGGTTTTGACTTTGCTTTCATAATATTGGGTAAAGAGGCATAGCGTGGTTCATTTAAGCGCAAATCACAAGTAATAATAGCGGGCAATGGTAACGCCAATGTTTCAGTGCCGCCATCCAGTTCCCGCATGACTTCAAGCCCATTGCTGGTAAAGTTAACAGCAGAAGCAAACGTCGCTTGTGGCCATGCTAATAATGCGGCTAGCATTTGACCGGTTTGATTATTATCACCATCAATCGCTTGTTTTCCCATCAGTACGATATCTGGCTGTTCTTGCTGACAAATTAACATTAATATCTTCGCGATTGATAAAGGTTGGTATCTTTTTTCTGTTTCAATATGAATCGCACGTTGTGCTCCTAATGCCAATCCGTGACGCAATGTCTCTTGGCTGGATTTCCCTCCAACAGAAACAACGATGACTTCTGTTGATGTTGATTTCCTGGCTTCAGCAATGCGTAATGCTTCTTCCAGTGCAATTTCATCAAAAGGATTGATGGCCATTTTCACATTGCTTGTTTTAATTTCATTATTCGCCTCATCTACCTGGATCCGAACATACGGATCAATAACGCGTTTAACTGGCACAATAATTTTCATGAAATCCTCATTTCTAATGCTGCTACAATAAGCGCATCGATTCTGACCTGTCTGATGCTTTACGTCAAGAATTTGCTTTCAAGCAAATTCTTGCTTAAGCCGCTGAGCTGCTCATAATAAGAACCATATTAAGCTAAACCGGCACTTCCGAACGAAAGTTTGATTTTTATTAAAACGAATACACCCCATGTCTGTTTAATTTATGTTCTTTATAAAGAATATGGATAAAATACTTCCAAAATTATTTGACTTGTTATCGTTTCTTCGGTTAATGTAGCGCAATATATTGGGCAGCAATAAACACATTGTTAATTTATTATGATTTAAAACATAGAAGGATTGAAGTATGTCATCAATAACTCTTGAGCTTGCAAAACAACGCAGAAACATCGACAACACTGTTGCCCCTGAAGATCCACATAGCTATGCCGAATCGTTCCGCAAAAAGTTGACTGAACCCCAGCCAGTCATGACTGAAGAATCCGAATATCTTCTCCATGCGCACACTAACCGCCCAATTGAAGTGCAGATCACCAACATATTAAAACAACTTGCAAACGAGGTAGACCGTTTTGAAATAAAACAAGAAAATAGCGTTAAGATTCAATCTGTAAAAGACAATATTACCGAAGAACAATTGGAAAATACTTACAAAAAATATCGGATTAATTATTTACGATTTCACTATGATTTTGTTTCTGACTCCGAAAAACAACGAGCAATCCTTCGTGAGCTAGCCGAATTGTTAGGTCATGGATCTTTCCGCTCCATTAATGGGGTTGATAGAGAAATTGCTAAACGAAACAACCATTATAAACAAATTAACATGTTACGTACACGGTTTGACTATCTACAAGATAGTCAAACCGAAGCATTGCGTGCAGCACAAAGCAGCGAAAAATCTAAGCTAATAGAAAAACATGCTGCTGAAAGAACAAAGCTATTAGAAAAAATTACGCAACTGCTAAGCATCGATAAGGCGTCTACTGTCGATCAAATCGATAAAGCCATTGCCTTACAAACTCTCTTGCAACAACCGCTTAATTACCACAAAAAAAGAGGCCGTGCACGTTACCATACGCTAGAAAAATTATTCAACATTGTTGATACTGTTGAAACAGATGATGTTAAAAATGAAGTTGCGGCAGTCATCTTTCATTTATTTGAAGCGGCTAACCCACATACGCTAAATACAGAATCATTGAATAATGACAATATTAGAACAATTGTACAACACTATAATCGCAGCAAAAATTTTCACAAAGCCCGTGTAGCTCAACTGATAACATTGCGATATGAATTTGCTGCCAGTAGCGATGTGCTCTATCAATCACGCTTGGCTCGCCTAATTGCTAAGGGCTTAGGTCTCAAACCATCTAGAATTTTACAACATAAGTCAAGCAAGAAAAAGTTGGCAAAGATTGATGCTTTATATAAAGAGTATGATATTTCAATACCAAATTACAATCCGGAACAGCAACACATTAACGCCTTAATTGCTATGCTAGGAAAATTGTATAGCCATGCAAAAAATGATGAAACTCTAAAACAGCTAGATAATAGCAAGCTATTGCATGTTATCAGTCAGCTAGCTATAAACCGCCATTTGACTGATCATATTCTAGTTGAACAAGCTATTTCTCCATTTTCAGGCCTAGTAGATAGTCTGCTATATGACAACATCCAAGCTTCCCTATCCTTTTTACGAACAGGGAAACATGATTTCCAAGCCAAACAATCTATGTTTTTAACCTTGGCTACTTATATCAAAACAAAAGGCACTATTACTAAAAAATATGATCCTGAAACAGCAAAACTGCTCAGCTTGCTTGACATCACATACAAAAAATCTGATCAGTACCATAAAACTTTTGGGCCAACTGGATTACATGGTGTCTACTATCTGATGCAAGACCCAAAAAAATCAGACACACAAAAATGCCAACTGTTTTTTGACTATGTCTTAAATCAAATTGAGTTTTTGCAAAATGTTGATTTAAAAGAGTTAGACAAAAATAATCCAGAATATAACCAGCTTAATTTTACTTATGTTAGACGATTAAAAAGTGCTCTTAATCAATTTGCTCGTAAAAAAGGACTAACTGACCGCCATTTGAAAACAAGAACAATTCCTGAAATTGAAACCATCAAAATTCAGCAATTGATGAGTTTGCTAACTGAAGAGGACAGATCGGCTTATCGAAATAAACTCTATCGCATTATTGCACGGCCTAACGAAACAAAAGAAGAATTAACACTTCAAGACATCGATGCGCTAAAAGGATTATCTCATGAAAAAATCATTATGCTGAATGAATTAAAGCAACAAATGCAAGCAAAAATCAAGAACAACAATGCTGATTACAATAGAGAAGCAAGTGTAGAAAACAATACTTTGTATTTGATTAAAAAATTAACAGAAATTGACCAAAAACTGTATAATACGGCATATGATCATTATAATGAGATAAAACAGGCCGATAAATTTGGGTCCGGTGAAAGATACCAATTTATGCTAAAATTGCGCAAACGCGTATTAGCCCGATTAATTGATTATAATGAAAAAAATAAACAACAACCGATTTCCTATTTCAGTATGAACCCAGTAGGAAATATCGAGCCAAATACACCAAAGTATAAATTAGCTAATACTGAGAAAAAATTATCGCATACACGTAAAAAGCTGCAGAAAGAGAAAAAAGCTTATAGTAAATTTGGTTTAGCTGCAGCACTGGTTATGGGTGTGTTCCAAGCATTTTTAACTTACTATGCGCTTCAATTTTTACTCCCTCTACTAGGCTGGGTTGCCCTACCTGTGGTTGGATTAGCTTCCCTTGCTAGCTTGCAAACCAATAGCACACTGGTTACCGGAGAAAATAAAGAATTACTACATCAATTGGCGATCATTCGCGATCCCTGGCAAGGCTTCACCAACCCCGGTGGTAAACTATTGATGGGATTAACGTATGCCGCCGCTCTTGGTTTTGCTTCTGTTATTGGATTTATCATTTATATTGCTGTTATAGGAGCACCTATCGCATTACCTGCTTTGCTTGTAACAGGTTTGGCTGTAGTCGGCGGCCTTTCCACCTTTATCGGTTTTGGTTCTCTGATGGCTTACTCTATGAGCAAAACATGGCAAAGTTGGTGTGTGAGTTTAGAAAACACTTTTCCAGAAATCAGAGCATATGGCTGGGGATTTGTCGGTTTAATCAAGGGAACAGTTGTTGGTATTGGGCGATTTTTTAAAGAAGACGTCAATAAAAGAAACTTTAATCACTTACTCGACCGTTTTAAACGTTACTGGCAAAACCCAACGGGTAACCCTGCAGCAGATACACGACAAATCGTTTATCAACACATTGAAAATATATTCAAAGGGTTGTTTAAAATCAGTTTATTAGCTGGCGCCGCTTATTTATGTTTCCATGCCAGTGTGGCCATGGTAGAAGCATGGTCAAGCATGGTAACAAGCACACTGCTAGAATTTGGTGTCCCCGCTATCATCACCACTGTTTCTACGTTTGTAGGTGTCAATATTATTGCCAATTTTGTTAATACCTTCTTTAACATACAAGTGTTTAAAGACACGTCCCTATCTATCGCAGATGTATTAGCAAAAGCAGCAACCGCTGTTTTAATAAAACTCCCCGAATATGTATTCTATAGAGGCCCTAAAAAGCTATTTGCAAAAAGCACTGAAAAGAAGGCAAGCAGCAAACCAGCAAAACTACCTGGAGAAGGTGCTTATAAAGCGTGGCACAAGACTCTGGCTTTCGTTAAGCAATACAGCCTTAAAGTAGTAGACGGACTTGCTATCCTTCTCAATGCCAGTGGATTTGCCGGGCTCACAGTTAGAACGGGATTTGAGGCGGGCTTGCCCAAACCTGTTGTTATTCGAGGAGGCTTATCAACGATAACCACATCGATTTCTGCTAACCAGGGAGCTTATCGTCACGGATACAGTATTGAGCTCCCAAGCAATGTGCCATTGTCTCGTAGCCAAACAATGATTACAGAACTAGCCAATGAACCACTGCAAGAAGATTTATCAACAAAGAAAACCATTTCTTTGCCGGTTATGTCTAAATCAGAGAATACTTCAGATAAAACGTATTTAGTTAAAAACACAAATGAAAATGAAGTACCTGCTAATACTCAACCTTTCATTGATACAGCTAATGGCGATGAGTCCATATCAGATGGAAACAACAAAACACCACCAGCATCACCATTTGGTAAAGCTAATTCTGTTCCAGAAGCACTTAAAGCTTAATATTTTACTCCACACGTCAACTGAATAAGTTGACGTGTGGAATCCTATTAAGATCTACGACTCAAACCTGTTTTTGTCAAAATTCGAGCTGATATTTCCTCTATAGAGTAATGCGTTGTTTCTAAGAAAGGAATATTTTCGCGGTGAAACATTTTTTCTACTGCGTTAATTTCTTTTTTGCATTGCGCGATGGAGGCATATTGGCTACCCGCTCGTCTTTCGTTACGGATCTCGCTCAAGCGTAATGGCTGAATAGTGAGACCAAATAATTTTTTCTGAAATTTTTGTAATGCAGATGGTACGCGCGCTAAAGGAAAATCATCTTCGGTAATCGGATAATTGGCAACATACAAACCAAACTGTATCGCTAAATACAAACTTGTTGGTGTTTTACCTGTACGCGAAACACCCACTAAAATTAAATCTGCCATTTCATAGGTTTTTAATGCTAAACCATCATCCGCATTTAATGTATAATTCAGTGCTTCTATACGGTTAGTGTATCGCTGTTGATTTTTGATCCCATGTGAATAACCAACAAATTCTCCTGCTTTTTCATTAAACGCTTTTTCTAAATTAGGAATAAATGCTTGAAAAAAATCAATGTAAACCGCATTTGTACTGGCGACAATTGTCTTAATTTCCTCATTGACGATAGTAGAAAAAATTACTGGCCGTAAATTGCTTTTTTCAGCCAATTTATTAATACGTAAAACTACCTCTTGCGCTTTTTCTGCCCGGTTCACAAACGGAATGGTGATTTGTTCAAACGTCAACGCTTGAAACTGGCTGAGCAATGTTTGCCCAAGCGTTTCCGCGGTAATACCGGTACCGTCTGAAATAAAAAATATGGTATATTGCATAAGATAAATCTCTGATTGAATTATTAAACTAATTAAGTCACAATACACAAACTTTGTCCAGTTAAGGTGACAACCGTGATACATAAATCATATCACCCACGCTATTGGGGCATTTGGTTACTTCTAGCCATTATGCGCCTTTTGGTCTACCTGCCCTACCGCTGGCAATTACTGTTAGGTAAATACATAGGAAAAATCAGTTACTATATTGCCCCTTATCGTCGCCATGTTACCGCAACTAACATAAAGCTATGCTTTCCTCAGCTCAATAAAAACGCGCAACGACAATTAATCAAAAAATGCTTTATGTCCGCTGGCATGGGTATGATGGAAGTTGCCATGGCTTGGTGGATGTCTGCTAAACGCATTCAAAAACTAACCCATTTTAAAGGATTAGAATACCTAGAAAAAGCTAAAGCCAGCAATAAAAACATCATCATGGCAGGCGCCCATTTTACCTGCTTAGAAATTGCTGGTCGTATTTGTGGTGAACATGAAAAATTTCACTTATTATATCGCCCGCATAAAAACTTTGTTTTTAATCATATTATGGAACAAAAACGCAAACAATTTGCTAAAAGCATTATCTCTAAACACGATTTGCGTACATTACTAACCTGTATTAAAAGCAAAGTGCCGGTTTGGTATGCTCCTGATCAAGATTATGGAAAAAAACACAGTGCCTTTGCGCCGTTTTTTTCTATTCCAACCGCTAGCATCACCATCATGTCACGCTTAGCTCAACAGACAAATGCCATTTTGCTACCGGTATTCTATCATCGCTTACCGGACAACCAAGGGTATGAAATCATAATACACCCAGCATTGGAAAATTACCCTAGTGGTGACCCTGTTGTTGACGCCAGTCAATTTAACCAATTATTGGAAAATGACTTGCGTCAGTATCCGGAGCAATATCTATGGCAACACCGTCGATTTAAAAATCGACCAGATGGCGAAAAAAGTGTCTACTATAAGAAAAATGATATGCCAACATTCATGTTCATTACTGGAATATTTAATCCTTAGTCAGCCATCATACTCAGTTGCGATGCCCGTTGATACGCTGCGTTTACCGCTGCCAATACACACGCTTTATATTGCAAACACGCATCATGTTCATTATAAGCACTCAAAAAAGCCTGCCAAGGAAATGCCATCAGTACATTTAATGCAGCAGCTGTCGTTCCCCCTTTTGAAGTAACTTGTTCGCGCAATACTGAAACTGAACATTCAGACTGTGCGGCAAGTTGTAACGCGCCTATCCCGGTGATGCTTGCCATCTGCGCTGCTTGAGCTGAGGAAAGCCCCAGAGCTTGACCCGCATTTTGCAACGCATCAATAGTCAATTGAAATAAAGCCCTTGCTTTAGCAATATACTCATCTTTATGAATTAATTTTTGTAAAAATGTCTTTTCTGATAGATCCATACTATTGTTTTTTTTCACCCAATGATAACACTGCTCAAACAATAGAAAAAAATAGGCTGGGCCACTGCCAGAAATGGCAGTGGCTTTGTTAATATCATTTTCTTCTTGCAGCCAGAGTATATCGCCAACAGGTGACATCATAGCTGAAGCTATCTCTCTAAATTTTTCAGAAACCGCTGTATCAGAATAAATAGCTGTCATACCTTGTTGCAATAATGCAGGCATATTCGGCATGGTACGAATAATCTGCTGTTTTGGGTAGCCGGTAGTCTTTTTTATCATATCAATTGTTGCACCTGCCATCACAGAAATAATTAATTGATTTTCTTTCGGATGGATTACATCAAAATCTTGTTTTATTTTTGTCAACATTTGTGGTTTAACTGCTAACACAATAATATCAGCAAATTCAATCGCCTCACTGTTATTACTAGTTACCTTGGTACTATATTTTTCAGCAAGCTGCGATAATTTTTCTTGACGTGGACTCGCTAATATTATTTGCGAAGGATCAGTCCCTGCTTGTAATTGACTTTGCAATATCGCTTGTGCCATATTACCAGCACCGATAAAGGCTATACGATACTTCTTTTCCATTATCATACCCCCACTGTTATTACCATTGAACTCTCTTACTGTTGCTTTGCCCGAAAATACGACGCATTTTGATAAAAATGCTTGTTCTGTTGATGATACCAATCAGGAATGCCTAAAATTGGCAGTGGTTGTAATTTTTTATTTGTTTGCCACCAACTAAAATTATTCAAACAACCATGGATTAATTCATCAATATACATCCATTTTTCAGTGTCTTCTAATGTAAAAAAATAATCATCTACCGCAAAGACTAAGGCTTTGCCGGTTAAGCCGATATAAGGTTGTAATGCTTTTTCATATAAGCCGTGCCCAAAAATAAAAAACTGCATATTATTTAACAATACCTCACGTGCTTGCCAAAATAATTCAAGCCATTTATGCTGCCGCAACCAATCAGCGTATCTTTGCTGCCGATAAATCACAACCACGCCACACTCATCAAAATGCGCTAACTGATTTTGCAAAGCAGTACGTTGCTTTGTTGAACAACGACTTATCAATTGATGCTGTAGAACATTTAACCTTTGTTTACTTCGTGGAAAAGTCAACCAGACTAAGGCATTCAAATAATCGTGCCAATTACAAAGCCGTGTTTGAATTTCTCCCTTTAGATAAATTCTTTGTTCATAGCCTAATGCAGCCGATCGGCTACTTTGCATGGTTTGCTTAACAAAGGTTTTTTTTGCCAATATGGGATAGTTTCTCACTGATCGCTGCACGTTTAGCTTTACTTGATTATAATCTGATAGCGTTGGCCAATGCTGATGCAACAAAAAACTGCGGGCTATGGCGGAAATAGGAGAAAATAACACGGATGCCTGGAAAAAATAAGGATCCCAGGCTAATTCTGTTGAGATACCATTACTTATCATCTAACTCACCTACTTCATCTGCTTATATCATGATGACGTTTCTGATGGCGGTTTACTTTGTCGATCAATTTTATATAGGTAGACCTTATCTCCTCGTTTATTAACAAATATTTTATAAGGCTTTAAATTGTATTGCTCAGCTATTTCCGCTATATGTTGCCGACGCCGTTGTCGCAAAGCAATATAATCATATTTTTTTAACTTTGTTAGTAACTCATTAACATCCATAGAATAATCATGCCGCCACCCAGACACCATAGGCTTACTATAATAGAGAATTTCTGCACTATTTGACGCAATCACTGCATCACCAGGTAAGTGCTTTTGCATCCAAATACCTGCTTCTTTGACATACGCTTTACTTACATTTGTATTTAACATATTGTAGATGATATAACCACTCAAAACAAATAACAGTGCAAAATAATACCAATGCTTCAGCACCCGCCACTGGCTAACACAATATAATTGATAAAAATATTCAATGGCAAAAGGCGTCCACAGTAAAAATATTAAGCTTAATGGAATAATATAACGACCGGATAAAAATAAAAAAGAGCCAACAAAATAAAGCAATAAAGCCAAGTTGATAAAAATAGCACCTTGTAACACTTTTCTTGATCCCGAGTCGGCAATTAAACGCTTTCTAGCAGCATAATGCGATAAAGCACAAAATAGAATATTGGTAACTTTTACTATTTCAACTAATAATAAACCAACCAAGCCAGCAATCACAATGATGGAACCACTGCGTTGTGATTGATAAGTTAAAACACTGGTTTTTACTTGACTGATAGTATCTGACACATTATCTAAAACACCTGGCATTAGGGTAATAGCGTAATACACTTCATGCAATCGACCAAACTCATGAAAATTGCTATGAAAAAAATAAAGTGAAATTAGCACAATGATTGTCACGATTAGCAGTGGCAATTGAGCATAGATCAAGGTTCTTAATCGCTGTATCATGGTCTCATTTCGATTAAATAATAATGCAAAAGGCAATGCAATGAAGAACACAAGTCCTTCAATACGAAATAAAGTGGCTACAATAAAACTACTGCACCAAAACAAAGCTGACACGCCATCTCTTCTTTTTTGTAACCGCAGTAACGCTATCAATCCAACTAAATAAAATGCCCAAAATCCAAAATCACGAATAATAAAGCTGCGATAATCATTCAAGGCAGGGTGAGCGAGTAATATGATTAAGGCAAACCATTGACAACGTATATTGCCACCTAAGCTCCTAATCAAATGTAAAAATGCCCATGCCATTATAATTTGCAATAAAATATTGACGACATACGCTGCCATGGTTAATGAAATAGAAAAAATTTGACTAATAATGGCAATAAAACAAGAATAAAATGGCCAGCGATATAAATCATAGGCCGCATTAAAACCGTGATCAAGATACGCTTGGGCAACGCGCAAATAAAGTAAAGCATCAGTATTGATTAGACGAATAGAACTGGTCAACCAATAAGTCATGAATATTGTACTGATGACAGCGGTAACATATAGTGTCGTTCGACTTGCTAAGTAGCGACGCAAAGCATATTTCAACATAATGTGATCTCAAATAAAATTTTTACGCGATTGTTTATCTAATCTTTACCCGCCTTAGTCCAAATACAAATAGCCAGTACTGGTAACAGTGCAAATACTGTCCACAGCATAGCATAATCGGGGTAGCGTATCGTCAGACAGCTCATTGGAAATAACCAGATGGTATTTAATACAAATACCATTCCTGTAACAAGCCGATGAGATTGCCAACGTGACGCTAAACGCTGGTGAGCATGGCAGCAGTGAGGCAAATACCAACGTTTACCTCGCAATATACGACGAATTAATGTAAATGTCGCATCTACCCAAAAGAAGGCTAATAAAATACACCATGACCAAACCGAGATACTGTCTTCTTGTATAGTAATCAATATGAGTAAGGCAAAGAACATCCCAAGAAAATAACTGCCGGTATCCCCCATAAAGATCCTTGCATTGGGCCAATTCCAAGGCAGAAAACCCAATAAGCAAGCCAATAATAAGCCAAGCACGATCAATACTTGATTATTAGGTGAAAAAAAATAAATTTGTACAAAAATAGCACCAATTGTGGTAATTGCTTGAACTGTAGCCAATCCATCAATACCATCCATAAAGTTATATAAATTAATTAGCCATAATAATCCAATAAAAATAATGATTTGGAGCAAACTACTGCCATTAACAATCATATAGCCTAAATCAATTTTAGCAATCCCCCCCCAAAGCAACATGACAGAGAACAATCCCAGACTCTGCAAAAATAAGCGTGATAACGCAGATAAACCAAGAATATCATCAACAATACCGGCAATAACAACACAGCTCAGTGCCAAAGCCATCGGATACAGTAAATTGTCATCAATATAATGGGTATTGGTCAGTAGAAACAACCCCAGCAAAAAGCTAGTAACAAAGGCTAAACCACCTCCACTGGGAGTCGGTTGTTCATGTGAGCTACGATTATTCGGGTAATCAATTAAACCCAATTTTGCTGCATTACTGCGTACAATGGCTGTACCAATGAGTGAGGCAGCCAATGATAATCCAATAATAATACTGCTTATTTGCATGTTTGACCGTTTTCCTCGTTAAGCAAGTATAAGCATACTCATTTTGCATTTAGATGTCACTGATTTGTCAATGTCACTCACACAATATGTTTAATATATTAACAAAAATATGGCTGATACAATAAAATTTAGACAATTAATAGGACAAAATGCCGTATAATTGCCAAGTTCTCGGCAGCATTCTCTTGACTCAGCCATCAACTACTTTAGCAAAAAATTGATTCTTTATTACTCTATTATTAAAAACCAAAAGACCCGCCAGTCATAGAGTTGTCTGGTCTAATCAAATTTTATATAGGTATTTTGTCACATGCTAACAATACTCGTAGGTAATGGTAAGATTAGCTAAATTGCTTGTCTTTGTTGGACAGTGACCTATTCTCTAAACAAATAGCCATCTAACAGATTATGTGATCGTGCATTCTTCTCTGCGAGTTTGTTTTCCTTTAGTACGCTGGGAAGATGAAGTATTCGTCGTTCTAGATGTTGCAAAAAACCTCTGCCGGAATAAAGCACTTACTGGAACATCAAATGTCAAGCGATAAGATTTAAAGTCTTGTTTAATTTGCTGAATAGTCGATTGTGATAATTCGAGGCATTCGGTTTGCCCCGCTTGCCTCACCAATACAGTGCCTGCTTGCTCATACACTACTACACGATGTTCTACTAATTGCTTCCTAATATAATGGCGACCCTTATTATGGGTTTTCTTATACAAAGGCAATAGTAAATGCACGGGGATATCAGCGCACAAATATAGGTAACGCCCATAACTGTTTTTGACAAATAAACTGCCTAGAAAGGCTTGGACTTTATTTGGCCGCTTGGACCATTGTCGAATTGCGCTTGCCAGCGCGTAGCGAACATGTTTATTTACTTTCTTATCCCGAAGGAACCCCAATATCGCCTGCACCAATACTGGGGTCGGTGGCCAATGTGCGCCGACGCCCCTCGCCAGATTGGCGCGAACATCTCCATCCACTTGCTCATCCCGAAGGAATGCCAATACCGCCTCCACCCATTCTGAGGTCGGTGACCAATGTGCGCCGACGCCGTCCGCCAGCGCGCCGCGAGCACCCCTAGCCACTTGCTCATCCCGAAGGAATGCCAATACCGCCTCCACCCATTCTGAGGTCGGTGACCAATGTGCGCCGACGCCCCTCGCCAGATTGGCGCGAACATCTCCATCCACTTGCTCATCCCGAAGGAATGCCAATACCACCTCCTCCCATTCTGGGGTGGGTGACCAATGCGCACCGACGCTGCTCGCCAGCTTGACGCGAACATATCCAGCCACTTGCTCATCCCGAAGGAACGCCAATACCATCTCCTCCCATTCTGGGGTGGGTGACCAATGCGCACCGACGCTGCTCGCCAGGTTGCCGCGAAAATATCTATCCACTTGCTCATCCCGAAGGAGCGCCAATACCGCCTTCAATAATTCTCGGGTGGGTGACCAATGCGCAACGGCGCACCTCGCCAGATTGACGCGAACATCTCCAGCCACTTGCTCATCCCAAAGGAGCGCCAATACCACCTCCTCCCATCCTGGGGCGGGTGACCAATGCGCAACGGCACTGCTCGCCAGCTCGCAGCGAACATCTCCAGCCACTTGCTCATCCCGAAGGAATGCCCATACTGCCGCCTCCCATTCTGGGGTGGGTGGCCAATGCGCAACGACGCCGTCCGCTAGCGCGCCGCGAGCACCCCTAGCCACTTGCTCATCCCGAAGGAGCGCCAATACCGCCTTCAATAATTCTCGGGTGGGTGACCAATACGCAACGGTGTTGCTCGCCAGATTGCCGCGAACATCTCCAGCCACTTGCTCATCCCGAAGGAGCGCACATACCGCCTCCACCCATTCTGGGAGCGGTGACCAATGCGCAACGGCGCTGCTCGCCAGAGCGCCGCGAACATCTACATTCACTTGCTCATCCCGAAAGAACGCCAATACCGCCTCTACCCATTCTGGGGTGGGTGACCAATGCGCACCGGCACTGCTCGCCAGCTCGCAGCGAACATCTACATCCACTTGCTTATCCCGAAGTAACGCCAATACCACCGCCACCCATTCTGGGGTGGGTGACCAATGCACAACCGCGCTGCCTGCCAGCTCGGCGCGAACATGTCCAGCCACTTGCTCATCCCAAAGGAGCGCCAATACCGCCTCCACCCATTCTGGGGTGGGTGACCAATGTGCAACACCCCTCGCCAGCCCGACGCGAACATCTCCAACCACTTGCTCATCCCGAAGGAATGCCGATACCGCCGTCACCCATTCTGGAGTGGGTGACCAATGTGCAACACCGCTCGCCAGCCTAAAACGAACATCGCTATCCACTTGCTCATCTCGAAGGAATGCCCATATTGCCGCCTGCCACTCTGGGGCGGGTGGCCAATGCACAACCGCGCTGCCTGCCAGTTCGCAGCGAACATATCCAGCCACTTGCTCATCCCAAAGGAACGCACATACCGCCTCCATCAATGCTGGGGTGAGTGACCAATGCACAACCCCGCTGCTTGCCAGCTCGGCGCGAACATGTCCATCCACTTGCTCATCCCGAAGGAACTCACATACCGCCGCCACCCATTCTGGGGTCGGTAACCAATGTGCAGAGACGCCTCTCGCCAGGTGGAAGCGAACATATTCAGCCACTTTCTCATCCCGAAGGAACGCCAATACCACTTCCGCCAATTCTGGGGTGGGTGAGTAATGCGCACCGGCGCTCCTCGCTAGCTCGCCGCGAACATCTTCATCCACTTGCTCATCCCGAAGTAACACCAATATCGTATCGGCATTCAAGCGAATGAATCTAGGACACATGGACAAGGTTTCTATTGTAGCCCCCTGCCATGCGTATGGCAGCTTGTTAAACCGTTTTATACGTTGTTTAACCATCCGCAACAAAGCTCGCTGTGCTAAGCCGAGCGCCTTTGTGTCGGGACTAGCGGGCAAGCTTGACTCCAAACAACGCATCAGCAAATCAGCCTCAACAAAACCCACCCAATCTTTGGGACCGGTGACTAAAATCGACAGAAAATCATTTAATGCTGTCGGATACCGCCTCAGCAATCCCGCTACCGATGGCCACACTAAGGTGAAGTTGAGGTCATATTTATATCGATGGATAACTTGCTTTAAGTGTGTTTTTTCTGCCTTTTCACCTTGTCTCAACGTCACCGCTATCACGTTTGCCGCTAGAAACTCTTGAAACGATAAATGGAGAAATTCAAAGCGCTGTTGTGCGCTGATGTGGTGACTACCGACTTCCTTCAATAATCCCACTTTTTTTAAATAATCCATCTCGAGCTGTTCGCATTGACTCGTCGATAACAGCGTGGGCTTTTCATCACTGCCCTGAATGCCGTTTAGCCAACTCATCGGTAATTGTACACTATTCTGCCGTAATCCCTCAAAAGCCCAACGCCCCAATGTGTCTAACAAACGATGGACACGCGGGTCATTCAGTACCACGTCATCAGATATCAATTCACTATCATTTAATTCACTTTTTTTCGCCAAATAACGCCGACACACATCCACTATCAATGAACGATACAAATCACTGATTGATAATGTGGCTAACGGAGCACCTCCCGCTTGTGAACCCGTGGTGACCCACCAGCTTTTTAATAAATACGCATGAATGGGAATATGGGTAATTGCCCAAAGGTCCGGATTCTTTTTGACTGCCTGAATAAATTCCTCAGTTTCATTCGATTGCCCCAGCACTTTTTCAAAATACACCGCCACATTGCTATCGGTAAAACCACTGATTTCAACTAATCCCTCATGGCTTATCCAATCCGGTAACTTCCCTACCGCATACGGCCGGCTGGTCACCAATTTCTTAAATGGTAATTCAAATAATTGTACCAGCACATCACGCCAACACGCGTCCTTGGGCTCGGGCAACTCATCTAAGCCATCAAGCAACAATAAGCATTTATCCGGAGATTGTTCAAGCTTGGCAAGCACTGACGCCGCATCATCGACAGATAATCTAAATGAACCCCAGCAGGCACGATGTAATAACTGCGTAATCGTGTTAACATCAGCCCCTATCTGCTCAGCATGCAAGTCGCGACAACGCACCATTAATACCGTATCAAATGACGACCATAATCCCACTTCACCTTGCCCTTGTTTAGATAGCGCCCACTGATACGCCAGATAATCCATCAACGTCGTCTTGCCAACACCTGCCGCACCCGATAACACTACCGTATTGATAGATGATAAAGTCTCTCCCTCCTTCTCTTGATACGTTGACGGTTGAAACAAATCAGCCAACTCAACTGTTTCTTTTTCTCCCACTAACCTGTCACGCTCTCGTAAGGGTTGATAGCTCGGCTTGTCGTCGCTAGGTTGTTGCTCCTGTGTTGTATCGTCCTGTTTTTTTACTACCTGAAGATTGACAAAATAATTCACCAGTGAAAAATAATCGTCATTAAAGAGTCGTTTGTTGATAAATGTCTCTTTTGTATAGTACGACATCGTCGCAGTCTGCCAATATTGCCATAATCGCTCTGGCGCTGTACAGTTGAGCACCTTATCAAAAGCTGCCAATAACGTGACATTCCCCGAAAGCCGGATGATATCCTTGGCAGTGTTTTGATGATTATCCACCGCCACCGGATTTGCCCCTTGTACGAGTAAACTATTGAATACCGCCGCATAATCCGACAAAGTTCTGCCTTGTGCCAACTGCCGGCCTAATGCAGCACAATGTAACGGTGTACCGTTATCCGCATTGCGTGCATTTACCTCAATATCTGCTTGTCGTAGCAATACATTCACCACCTCGGTATTTGCAGACATGGCAGCTAAGTGCAGCAAGCGATTACCTTGACTATCCGTCTGCACACAGGCTGTTGCTTTTATTGTCTTTTTAGCCACATACTCAAATACATCCTGATTGGCAAAACATGCCGCGTGATGCACAGGCAAATGACCATCCACTGTCTGAGCACTCAGTGCCTGTGGCCACATTTTTATGCAGCGCTGATAGAGGGAGACATCGCTGATACCTGAGCGACACAATCGATGCAGCACGGTTTCATCTGTCACCACTACCCTACCGTCACCGGTCTCTTTCTCCGTCGATGCACTATTAAACGCTTGCGGCAACTCGCCGTGACAAAGCAAATAATGCAGTAATGCACTTTGTTGAAAGTGTAACCCGACATCAAACCACGTATCCGATGCCTGTATCGCGACCGGTTGATGAAACGTCCCTTGCGCCAACTGAAAGGCAATCTGCTTACTTGCACAAGGTGGCTGATTGAGTAAGGGGGTTAATTGTGTTTCATAAAATAGTAGCGCGTGCGTATCATGATGGGCATTTTGCTCCTTGGCGCGATAGAGCAGTGCATAAAGACAGACTGCATGAACAACATAATCATGCTGTTGGCACGTCTTAGCAATATCAAGCAAAATATTCACATCGTCTTGTGATAAATGCGTTTCCCTTAAGGACACTAAATGAGTTGTTAACACCGATAATTCGGGTAGCACAAAGCTTGTGCCGCGGGTAGACACATTAAAGGAATCTTTTATGCTCACTTTGATGTTGACCCGCGCATGATGAGACGCTTCTATGGGTGGTAGCGATAGCGTCACCGGTAACTGGGATGTTGCCTCACCATACATGAGGCAATCATCATTATCGCTTGTTATTGTTTGAGGTTCTTGTTCATGCCCTACCCTCTCGTTTGATAGGGTAACTACTTTTTTCCAAGTGATGAGGATGCTGACGACGTAGACGTCGATGCCCTATCAACATGTTCCACTGGCACTGTATTATGGATTTCACGGTTCAACACATTTTCCAGTTGTTGAACAATCGTTATCTTACTCTTTCCTGATGCATAAATGTGTTTAGGTTTAAAATCGCTAATCATTTGCAAAATCCGTTTTCGCTCTACTTCATCCAGTATTAATAAACGTGCCAATTGTTCATCAGGAATATTTTTATAACTCGCACAACCCATACTTTTAAGCGTTTGCCGCATTTCCACAATCGCTTCATCTGTTGTTACCACACGACTGCCTTGTTGGCTATCCACATCGTATCGTGCACATAGCTGCGCGAAGCAATAGGCGCCCCAAGGCGATTGCTTCTCCGGTGATTGGTCAATGTCTTTTTTCAATAACGTCCATCGCTCTGGCGACACTGTTTCTCGATGACTTGCATCTTGAATAGCTTTATCATGCGGAAACTGTTGATACCACGCCTTGGCTAAACAATCCAAAGGCTGGCTAGGTACTGTTGCATTGTCACTAGGCTGATAATCCTGTATCGCTTGTGGGATGGCACCACGCATAAACACGGCAGGCCACTCATAGGGTGGTTTATCTTTCACCTTAGAAACGATCCAATCTAAAATAGCGTCATATAATTGCTGTTGTTCAGGCACTGTTTTATCGTTGATAGCATCAAAATACGCAACCATGCACGTCTGTATCGCCGATGACAATGCCGCTTCATCGTTTTCATCGTCAATCCAGCGCAGCAATGCTACCATGCCATACACGTAACCGTAATCTTCGCTCGCTTTTGTCCTATCACTCTCTAACAAATCTAATCGGGCTACACTACTTTCTGCCTGATGCCACTCGTGCAAAAATGCAATTAAACGCGCTTCCTGGCTAGGGCCGATGAGATAGGTTCTCGCCTGCGCTACCAACGGTGACACCAGTTGCCGCCCTGTGTTCAAACATTGCCACGTTGAGGCAATCGATGACGCCGCCGATAACCCCACGCTCTGCACCGTCCCGTACCACGACGTAACACAACGAGCTAATTGAAAGACAAATAATCCACTTTCTTTCATGCGCCTTATTCGCTTGCTACGTTTGCTTTCTGTCTTTAATATTCCCTTATCAAATAACTGCTCACTGCTGGATAACAATGTTTTAATCGTCGTCAACATTGCTGTATGATAGTGCGATAAAGGCTCATCATTTGCTGTCTCTTTGGATGACTTCGACGACAATATACGACCTATTTTCTGGTAAAAACGGTAATGTGGCTCACTCTCTTTGGCTATCTTGACTAACTCACTCACGGTCTCCCTCACCGCAGATAACTGCGATTGAATCGTCGCTCGCTTCTCTTCAGTAATATGCGTGACACCCGCGGCAAGCAGCTTTAATATCAGTAAATGCACCGCATAGATCGCCGGTAACAACAAGGTCGGCTCTGACGCTAACATCCCTTTGATCCGAGCAGATAATGCCGCTAATAACTGATACGCATCATCATGCCCAAGCAACTCACTTGGCACATGATGCGCAAACGTTGCTATCGACAAATACATTGCCTCCCAATTGTTATGCGAGGTGTCGGCTAAATTAGCACGCAATCGCTCGACTAACTTTTTGATAACCTTACTATCACCACTATCGATTAAGCCTAATAACGCTTTCGCACTGTCTGCATCGTCATGTGGTAATTTTTTGCTTGCTGCACACATCACCGCCACTAGTTTGCTTTTATAGTGAGGAAACTGTTCAGCGATTTGCTCATCCTCTTGATTGTATTCGGCTAATAAACGGTCAACTGTGGTGAAAGGTGGCTCGTCATAAGTAGTGCTTTCTGCCGGCAACGTACTTTCCCCTTTCGCCAATTCTTCCTGGATTTTGCGGGTACTATCGGTTAACCCTGCACCTTCTACAACATTTTCTTCTTTTGCCGTGTTTGTCATGTCTCACTCCCTTGTTGGTTTACCCATTCTGACCAATAAACACACTACTGTAGCGCATCAATCACACGAAAAAATGGTTTTTTTAACAACCTTCTTTTCTCATCATTTATGACTACTATCCAGTTTTTATGGCCAATGTCAACGGTTAAATTACTTTGTTTTGTTAATGTGCAAATTGGTTTGACCATTAAGTGGTACTATCATGTTCAAGGGAAATTAGCCGATCTAACAAATTGCTTGTCTAGTAAAACTATTATGCATAATACTGCCTGTTACAATATAATCATAAATATTGGCTAATTTACTAGGCCAGCTGTGACACTCGATAACCTGTTTACCAATATAAGCTGATCACCTCGTTGGACAGTGACCTATTCTCTAAACAAATAGCCATCTAACAGATTATGTGATCGTGCATTCTTCTCTGCGAGTTTGTTTTCCTTTAGTACGCTGGGAAGATGAAGTATTCGTCGTTCTAGATGTTGCAAAAAACCTCTGCCGGAATAAAGCACTTACTGGAACATCAAATGTCAAGCGATAAGATTTAAAGTCTTGTTTAATTTGCTGAATAGTCGATTGTGATAATTCGAGGCATTCGGTTTTCCCCGCTTGCCTCACCAATACAGTACCTGCTTGCTTATACACTACTACACGATGTTTTACTAATTGCTCCCTAATATACTGGCGACCCTTATTATGGGTTTTCTTATATAAAGGCAATAGTAAATGCACGGGGATATCAGCGCACCAAGATAGGTAACGCCTATAACTGTTTTTGACAAATAAAATGCCTAGAAAGGCTTGGACTTTATTTGGCCACTTGGACCATTGTTGAATTACGCTTCTCATCAGCTCGTAGCGAACATATTTATTTGCTTTCTTATCCCGAAGGAACCCCAATACCGCCTTCATCCATTCTGGGGTCGGTGACCAATGTGCACCGGCGCCACTTGCCAGCTCGCAGCGAACATCTACATCCACTTGCTCATCCCGAAGAAGCGCCAATACCGCCTCGACCCATTCTGAGGTGGATAGCCAATGCGCACCGGTTCTCCTCAACAGCTTGCTGCGAACACGGCTACCCATTTGCTCATCCCGAAGTAACGCCAATACCGCCTCCTCCAATTCTGGGGTGGGTGACCAATGCGCAACAGCGCCAATCGCCAACTTGCCGCAAACATCTCTATCCACTTGCTCATCCCGAAGCAACACCCATACCGCCGCCACCCATTCTAGAGTGAGTGGCCAATGCGCAACGACGCCGTCCGCCAGCTCGACGCGAGCACCCCTAGCCACTTGCTCATTCCGAAGGAGCGCCAATACCACCTCCTCCCATTCTGGGGTGGATGACCCATGCGCAACAGCGCCAATCGCCAGCTCGACGCGAACATATCCATGCTCTTGCTCATCTCGAAGGAATGCCCATACCGCCGCCTCCCATTCTGGGGTGGATGACCAATACGCAACGGCGCTCCTCGCCAGCTGGCCACGAGTAAATATAGGCAGTTTCTCATCCCGAAGAAATGCCCATACCGCTGTCTCCGATTCTGGGGTGGGTGGCCAATGCGCAATAACGCCAATCGCCAGCTCGACGCGAACATATCTATCCACTTGCTCATCCCGAAGGAATGCCAATACCGCCGCCTCCCATTCTGGGGTGGATGACCAATACGCAGCGGCGCTCCTCGCCAGCTCGCCGCGAACATATCCATCCACTTGCTCATCCCGAAGGAACGCCAATACCACCTCCTCCAATTCTGGGGTGGATGACCAATGCGCAACAGCGTCAATCGCCAGCTCGACGCGAACATATCCATCCACTTGCTCATCCCGAAGGAATACCCATACCGCCGCCATCAATGCTGGGGTGGGTGACCAATACGCAACGGCACTACTCGCCAGCTCGCCGCGAACACCGCTATCCACTTGCTCATCCCGAAGGAACGCACATACCGCCTCCACCCATTCTGGAGTGGGTCGCCAATGCGCAACGGCGCTGATCGCCAGCGCCTCGCGAACATATCCACCCACTTGCTCATCCCGAAGGAACACACATACCGCCTCCATCAATGCTGGGGTGGGTAACCAATGCACAACAATGCTTCTCGCCAGCTCGCCGCGAACAACGCTATCCACTTGCTCATCCCGAAGGAACGCACATACCGCCTCCACCCATTCTGGGGTGGGTCGCCAATGCGCAACGGCGCTGATCGCCAGCTCGCCGCGAACATCTCCATCCACTTGCTCATCCTGAAGGAACGCACATACCGCCTCCATCAATGCTGGGGTGGGTAACCAATGCACAACGGCGCTGCTTGCCAGCTCGGCGCGAACAACGCTAACCACTTTCTCATCCCGAAAGAACGCACATACCGCCGCCACCCATTCTGGGGTCGGTAACCAATGTGCAACGGCGCCCCTCGTCAGCTGGCCACGAGTAAATATAGGCAGTTTCTCATCCCGAAGGAACGCCAATACCGCCTCCATCAATGCTGGGGTGGGTGACCAATGCGCAACAATGCTTCTCGCCAGCTCGCCGCGAGCACCTCCATTCACTTTCTTATCCTGAAGGAACGCCAATGCCGCCGCCACCCATTCTGGGGTGGGTGACCAATGTGCAACAGCGCCAATCACCAGCTCGGCGCGAACATCTCCATCCACTTGCTCATCCCGAAGTAACGCCAATACCGCCTCCACCCATTCTGGGGTCGGTAACCAATGTGCAACGGCACTACTCGCCAGCTTGACGCGAACAACTGCAGCCACTTTCTCATCCCGAAGGAACGCCAATACCGCCTCCACCAATGCTGGGGTGGGTAACCAATGCGCAACAGCGCAGATCGCCAGCTCGTCGCGAACATTTTCATCCACTTGCTCATCCCAAAGGAACGCACATACCGCCGCCTCCCATTCTGGGGTGGGTGAGCAATACGCAACAGCGCTGCTCGCCAGCTTGGCGCGAACAACGCTATCCACTTCCTCATCCCAAAGGAATGCCCATACCGCATCGGCATTCAAGCAAATGAGTCTAGGACACATCGACAAGATCTTTACTGTAGCTTTCTGCCACGCTTGTGGCAGCTTATTAAACCACTTTATACGTTGTTTAACGGCCCGCAACAAAGCTTGCTGTTGTAAGCCGAGTACCTTTGTGTCGGTACGAGAGGGCAAACTTGCCTCCAAACAACGCATCAGCAAATCAGCCTCAACAAAACCCACCCAATCTTTGGGACCGGTGATTAAAATCAACAGAAAATTATTTAATGCTGTCGGATACCGCCTCAGCAAACCCGCTACCGATGGCCACACTAAGGTGAAGTTGAGGTCATATTTATACCAATGAATGACTTGCGTTAGGTGTGTTTTTTCTGCCTTTTCACCTTGTCTCAACGTCACCGCTATCACGTTTGCCGCTAGAAACTCTTGAAACGATAAATGAAGAAATTCAAAACGCTGTTGCGCGCCAATGTGACTACCGACTTCCTTCAATAATCCCACTTTTTTTAAATAACCCACCTCGAGCTGTTCGCATTGACTCGTCGATAACAGCGTGGGCTTTTCATCGCTGTCCTGAATGCCGTTTAACCAACTCATCGGTAATTGTGCACTATTCTGCCGTAATCCTTCAAAAGCCCAACGCCCCAATGTGTCTAACAAACGATGGACACGCGGGTCATTCAGTACCACGTCATCAGATATCAATTCACTATCATTTAATTCACTTATTTTCGCCAAATAACGCCGACACACATCCACTATCAATGAACGATACAAGTCACTGATTGATAATGTGGCTAACGGAGCACCTCCCGCTTGTGAGCCCGTCGTGACCCACCAGCTTTTTAATAAATACGCATGAATGGGAATATGAGTAATCGCCCAAAGGTCCGGGTTCTTTTTGACTGACTGAATAAATTCCTCAGTTTCATTCGATTGCCCCAGCACTTTTTCAAAATACACCGCCACATTGCTATCGGTAAAACCACTGATTTCAACTAATCCCTCATGACTTATCCATTGCGGTAACTTCCCTACTGCATACGGCCGAGTCGTCACCAATTTCTTAAATGGTAACTGAAATAATTGCACCAACAAATCGTGCCAATACGCTTGCTTGGGTTCGGGCAGTTCATCTAAGCCATCAAATAAGAGTAAAGACTTGTCTGGTTTTTTTTTCAGTATGGCGAGTAACTGACGCGATGCTTCCAGACTAATATCCAGTTGCCCCCAACAGGCACAACGTAATAAATTAGCAAGGCTTTTCTCTTTAACTTCCAGCTTTAGTGCCTCAGGATATAAATCACGACACCGAACCATCAATACTGTCTCAAATGTTGACCATAGCCCCGTTTCACCTTCTCCTTTTTTAAAGAGCGCCCACTGATACGCCAGGTAATCCATTAATGTCGTCTTGCCAACGCCCGCCCGCACCCGATAACACTACCGTATTGATAGATGATAAAGTCTCTCTCTCCTTCTCTTGATACGTTGACGGTTGAAACAAATCACTCAATTCAACTGTTTCTTTTTCTCCCACTAACCTGTCACGCTCTCGTAAGGGTTGATAGCTTGGTTTGTCGTCGCTAGGTTGTTGCTCCTGTGTTGTATCGTCTTGTTTTTTTACTACCTGAAGATTGACAAAATAATTCACCAGTGAAAAATAATCGTCATTAAAGAGTCGTTTGTTGACAAATGTCTCTTTGCAATAGTACGACATCATCGCAGTCTGCCAATATTGCCATAATCGCTCTGGCGCTGTACAGTTGAGCACCTTATCAAAAACCGCCAATAACCTGACATTCCCCGAAAGCCGGATGATATCCCTGGCAGTGTTTTGATGATTATCCACCGCCATGGGATCTGCCCCTTGTACGAGTAAACTATTGAATACCGCCGCATAATCCGACAAAGCCCTACCTTGTGCCAGCTGCCGGCCTAATGCCGCACAATGTAACGGTGTGCCGTTATCCGCATTGCGTGCATTTACCTCAATATCTGCTTGTCGTAGCAATACATTCACCACCTCGGTATTTGCAGACATGGCAGCTAAGTGCAGCAAGCGATTACCTTGACTATCCGCCTGAATAGTGGTGGTTGTTTTTGTTGTCTTTTTGGCCACATAGTCAAATACATCTTGATTGGCAAAACACGCCGCGTGATGCACAGGCAAATGACCCTCCACTGTCCGAGCACCCAGTGCCTGTGGCCACATTTTTATGCAGCGCTGGTAGAGGGAGACATCGGTGATACCCGAGCGACACAATCGATGCAGCATGGTTTCATCTGTCACCACCACCCTACCGTCACCGGTCTCTTTCTCCGTCGATGCGCTATTAAACGCTTGCGGCAACCCGCCGTGACAAAGCAAATAATGCAGTAATGCACTTTGTTGAAAGTGCAACCCGACATCAAACCACGTATCCGATGCCTGTATCGCGACCGGCTGATGAAACGTCCCTTGCGCCGACTGAAAGGCAATCTGCTTACTCGCACAAGGTGGCTGATTGAGTAAGGGGGTTAGTTGTGTTTCATAAAATAGCCGCGTGTGCGTATCGTGATGGGCATTTTGCTCCTTGGCGCGATAGAGCAGTGCATAAAGACAGACTGCATGAACAACATAATCATGCTGTTGGCACGTCTTAGCAATATCAAGCAAAATATTCACATCGTCTTGTGATAAATGCGTTTCCCTTAAGGACACTAAATGAGTTGTTAACACCGATAATTCGGGTAGCACAAAGCTTGTACCACGGGTAGACACATTAAAGGAATCTTTTATGCTCACTTTGATGTTGACCCGCGCATGATGAGATGCTTCTATGGGTGGTAGCGATAGCGTCACCGGTAACTGGGAGAGTAATTCCCCGTCATTGAGGTATTGACTGTTCGCTGTTAGGCTTATCTGTGTTGCTTGTTGGGACTCTACTGTTCGCTCTGATGATGAGTGACTCATGCTTTCCTTTGGTACCGCGGTATCATGAACGGTGCGATTCAAAACGCCTTCTAAATATTGAACAACGCTGACTGTTGACTGTCCGGATGCCGCTATTTTCTTTCTGACAAACTGGCTCATCATCTGCAAAATCTGCTTACGCTCAACGTCATCCAGTGTTAACAAACGTACCAACTGTTCCTCAGGAATATTTTTATAATCGGTACAACCGATATTTTTAAGCGTTTGCTGCAGTGCCACTATCGCTTCATCTGTTGCTACCACATCACCGCCTTGTGGGTTATCCACATCGTATCGTGCACATAGCTGCGCGAAGCAATAGGCGCCCCAAGGCGATTGCTTCTCCGGTGATTGGTCAATGTCTTTTTTCAATAACGTCCATCGCTCTGGCGACACTGTTTCTCGATGACTTGCATCTTGAATAGCTTTATCATGCGGAAACTGTTGATACCACGCCGTGGCGAAACAATCCAGAGGCTGGCTAGGTGCTGTTGCATTGTCACTAGGCTGATAATCCTGTATCGCTTTTGGGATGGTGCCACGCATAAACACGGTAGGCCACTCACCGGGTGGTTTATCTTTCACCTTAGAAACGATCCAATCTAAAATAGCGTCGTATAATTGCTGTTGTTCAGGCATTGTTTTATCGTTGATAGCATCAAAATAGGCAACCATGCGCTTCTGTATCGCCGATGACAATGCCGCTTCATCGTTTTCATCGTCAATCCAGCGCAGCAATGCTACCATGCCATACACGTAACCGTAATCTTCGCTCGCTTGCGTCCTATCGCTCTCTAACAAATCTAATCGGGTTACACTACTTTCTGCCTGATGCCACTCGTGCAAAGATGCAATTAAACGCGCTGCCTCGCTAGGGCCGATGAGGTAGGTTTTCGTCTGCGCTACCAACGGTGACATCAGTTGCCGTCCCGTGTTCAAACATTGCCATGTTGAAGCAATCGATGAAGCCGCTGATAACCCCGCGCTCTGCACCGTCCCGTACCAGGATGTGGCACAACGGGCTAGTTGAAAGACGAAGCGTCCGCTTTGTTTCATGCGCTTTATTCGTTTAGTGCGTTTGCTCTCTATCTTTAAAATACCTTCATCCAATAACTGCTCACTGCTGGATAACAATGTTTTAATCGTCGTCAACATTGCTGTATGATAGTGCGATAAAGGTGGCTCACCCTCTTTGGTCATCTTGACTAACTCACTCACGGTCTCCCTCACCGCAGATAACTGCGATTGAATCGTCGTGCGCTTCTCTTCGGTAATATGCGTGATACCCGCGGCAAGCAGCTTTAATATCAGTAAATGCACCGCATAGATCGCCGGTAACAACAAGGTCGGCTCTGATGTTAACACCCCTTTGAGCCGAGCAGATAATGCCGCTAATAACGGATACACATCATCATGCCCAAGCAACTCACTTGGCACATGATGCGCAAACGTTGCTATCGATAAATACATCGTTTCCCAATTGTTGTGCGACGTATCGGCTAAATTAGCATGCAATCGCTTGGCTAACTGCTTGATGACCTTGCTATCACCACTATCGATTAAGCCTAATAACGCTTTCGCACTGTCTGCATCGTCATGGGACAATTTTTTGCTTGCTGCACACATCACCGCCGCTAGTTTATTTTTATAGTGAGGAAACGCTTCAGCGATTTGCTCATCCTTTTGATTGTATTCGGCGAGTAAATGGTCAACTGTGGTGAAAGGTGGCACTTCCTGGATTTTGCGGGTACTATCGGTTAACTCTGCACCTTCTACAATATTTTTTTCTTTTGCCGTGTTTGTCATACCCCACTCCCCTGTTGGTTTACCCCTTCTGACCAATAAACACACTATCCATTACTACTATCAACTTTTACGGACAATATCAACAGCTAAACTGCCTTGTAGCAAGGTAGCATCATACTTTAACCTCTATTTGAGCAACCAATAATTCACTTCAAAATTTGTTGCTCTACATCGTCTGTTTCAGCTTTCTTTTCACGCTACTTTTCTATGAATACAAATGCGCCACGTCCAGCGCAAAGCGTCGCATAGTTGCCAAGTTCTCAGCAGCATTGTCAAGTCAGATAAGATCATGACCTAAGCTCGTTTCTTTATAATAATTTTTTGCAAGTTACTTGGAGCAATGTCGTTTTATTTGATGAAAATAATCCTATACCATTATAGTGAGATTACCTACTCTTGACTAAACTCATATAGTCTATAGCCAGCTGTATAAAGCACTAGCACAGAAAACAGTATTGATAACACTGAAAAATACTTAGGAAATAGAATCATTGCGATAAAAAAGACAAATGCTTCAAACCGCTCCATTAACCCAACACTGTAGTGAAAACTCTTATTGGATGCATTTTCATTAAATATTGCAACGGTTAAAAATGATGTGACACACAGCAAAATACTAGCTAGCATCAATAAACATAACACACTACGCTCGCTAGGATTGTAAGCAAATAATCCGATAACAACAGCTGCTTCAACAATACGATCACTCATAATATCCATTAATGCACCTTGGTTTGATGCTGATGCTTGTGCACGTGCAATCGTCCCATCTAAGGTATCCAATAAACCTGATAATATCAATAAACTGATCGCCATCACAGGTAATGAAAATGCAATAGCAATAGCACTCACCACCCCGGTTAACATACTGAAAAAAGTAATCTGTGTTGGCGTGGCAAAACGTGCTAACTGTAATTTTCTTACCAAAGGATCAAGTAAAAAATGTTGATAATACGTTCTAACCATGCCTTCAATCATTTATATTTTCCTTAATCTATCCAAATGCGTGCATTTTCAAACATCCGCAGCCACGGACTTCTTTCATCCCAATCCGATGGGTGCCATGACAATTGTAATGCGCGATAAACTCGCTCAGGATGTGGCATCATGATAGTCACCCGTCCATCATTCGATGTCAGCGCAGTAACGCCTTTTTCACTGCCATTTGGATTATCAGGAAAACGTTCCGTAACCTGGGCTTGATCATCAATATAGCGCATTGCAATTAAATGCTGCTGCATTGATATTGCTTCATGTTCAGCTTCTTGCCATTGCACTCGTCCCTCACCATGAGCAACCACTATTGGCATTTGACTGCCGTTCATCTCATGAAAAAATAGTGAAGGAGATGGCTCAATTTGCACCATGACTAAACGTGCTTCATATTGTTCTGATTGATTTTGTACAAATTCAGGAAAATGTGTCGCTCCTGGGATAATCTCTTTTAAGCTTGCTAACATTTGACAACCATTGCAAACACCTAAGCTAAAGGTATCTTTTCGTTGGAAATAATCAGTAAACACATCGCGTGCACGTCGGTTATATAAAATCGATTTTGCCCAACCCTGTCCAGCTCCTAACACATCACCATAAGAAAAACCGCCACATACCGCTAAGCCTTGGCATGTTGTTAAATCCTCACGTCCGGCAATAATATCACTCATATGCACATCAACCGCTGCAAAACCCGCTTCATAAAACGCTGCTGCCATTTCCATATGACCATTGACCCCTTGCTCTCGCAAAATAGCCACTGTTGGTTTAACACCTTTATTAACATAGGCGGCTACCGGTGTTGATGTCACATCAAAAGACAGATGAGAAAATAAGCCCTTGCTCGGTTTCGTAATGTTATCAAATTCTTGTTTTGCACAAACCGGATTGTCTCGTAGTGCTTGCATGCGATAACTGGTTTCAGACCAGCAAGCTTGCCAGGTTGGTCGATCTGCTTGTAATATTAATTCATCTTCATGATAAAAATGAAACTGCTCATCATCGCGCAATTTTCCTAGCAGCTGGGTGCAGGTTTGCAATCCATGCTGGGTTATTATTTGTTTAACTTTCTCATGCTCACTAGCAGGAATTTGCAATACAGCGCCTAATTCTTCACTAAATAAGGCACTGATATAATCTGCGCCCAATCCATTTAACTGTACATCAAATCCTACTCGGCTAGCAAAAGCCATTTCAGCTAGCGTTACCAACAAACCGCCATCAGAACGATCATGATAAGCTAATAACAACCCCTGTTGTCTTATGTGTTGAATACAAGCAAAAAAGTTTTTTAGCAAATCGGTACTATCGGCATCGGCAGGTTCTGAACCGATGGCATCATAGACTTGGCAAAGAATAGATCCTGCTAGCCTATTTTTACCATGACTTAAATCAATAAGTAATAACAGAGAGTCAATTGTTGTATTTAACTCCGGTGTTAATGTCTTGCGAACATCTTGTACTCGCGCAAAGGCTGAGACAACTAATGATACTGGTGACGTCACGCCTATCTGATCTGCTTCGGTGTGCCAGCTACAATGCATAGATAATGAATCTTTGCCGACTGGGATCGTTAAGCCCAGCTCGGGACAAAATGTCATCCCAACGGCTTCTACTGCCTGATACAATGCCGCATCCTCTCCCGCTATATTGGCAGCAGCCATCCAATTAGCTGATAATTTGATATCGTTTAATGAAGCAATATCAGCTGCTGCAATATTGGTAATTGCTTCAGCAACCGCCAAGCGTGCTGAAGCCGCTGGATTTAATAAAGCAACGGGGGCACGCTCACCAACAGCCATTGCCTCGCCATAGTAACTACGAAAACCGGATGTGGTGACAGCAACATCCGCGACAGGTACTTGCCAGCGCCCTACCATTTGATCTCTAGCGACTTGGCCTCCAACAGAACGATCGCCAATAGTAATTAAAAATGACTTGCTGGCAACAGTGGGATGTTGTAATACGCGTTTGACAGCTTCTTGCAAATTCACTTGTTGTGGCATAAAGCCATCACCGCTGAATATTTGATTGACTGTGCGCCGCTGCATTTGTGGCATATTACCTAATAATTTAGTCAAAGGTAAATCAACCGGCTTATTATTGAATTTTTCATCATGAGTAACGATATTGCGTGCCTTAGTTGCCTTGCCCAATACAGAAAAAGGACAACGCTCACGTTCAGCAATGGCGCTAAAGCAAGGTAAGTCCTTAGGATGAATCGCCAAAACATAGCGCTCTTGTGCTTCATTACACCACAAGGCTAACGGGCTCATGCCTGGTTCAGCACTATGCACGGCACGGATAGCAACAATACCACCGCAATGACTGTCATTGACTAACTCAGGAATCGCATTGGATAAACCACCAGCACCCACATCATGAATACTGACGATAGGATTGTTCTCCATTAATGCAATGCAATGCTCAATGACTTCTTGGCAGCGACGCTCCATTTCAGCATTTTCTCGCTGTACTGAGGCAAAATCCAAATGGCTGTCACCCGCTCCCGATGCTTGCGAAGAAGCCGCACCGCCACCTAAGCCTATTTCCATCGCAGGACCTCCCAGCACGATGAGCAACATACCTTCTGTGATTTTATTTTTTTCAATATGCTGCCGGCAAACATTGCCATAGCCACCTGCTAGCATAATCGGTTTATGATAGCCTCTATGCGTGTGTTTCCCATTGATAAACAAGCTTTGCTGGTAACTGCGAAAATAGCCGCATACATTAGGACGACCAAATTCATTATTAAATCGAGCGGCACCAATAGGCCCTTGCAACATAATTTGTAAAGCTGAGTGGATATGTTGTGGCTTTCCAATATGAGTTTCCCAAGGTTGTACATAATCAGGGATTTGCAAGTGTGACACACTAAATCCGACTAAGCCTGCTTTTGGTCTACCACCGCGCCCAACGGCTCCCTCATCCCGGATTTCCCCACCGGCACCAGTTGCTGCACCAGAATAAGGTGATATTGCCGTGGGGTGATTATGTGTTTCCACTTTCATTAAAATAGGCGCATCTTGTTTAGTAAATTCATAACCATGCTGTGCATTAGCAGCAAATCGCTCTGCCCCAGAGCCGACCATGACAGCGGCATTATCGTGATATGCTGATAACACTCCTGCTGGATGGCACTTATACGTATTTTTTATCATGTTAAACAGAGTGTGTGGTTTTTCTTCACCGTCAATGGTCCAGGTCGCATTGAAAATTTTATGGCGACAGTGCTCTGAATTCATTTGTGCAAACATCATCAATTCGACATCCGTCGGGTTGCGTCCTAACTCGTTATAGAGCTGATGTAAATAAGTTATTTCATCATCACTCAGCGCCAGGCCCAATTGCTTATTGCTTTTTTCTAAAGCAAGTTTACCCTCTGAGAGTAAATCAACGCGACAAAATGATTCGGCAGAATGATGTTGAAATAATTGTTCTAATGCATCAAACTCAGTGACAACACTATGCAACATTGGATCAGAAAAAAGCTGACAAATACGATCAAAGGCCTCCATCACCTGCGTTTGCTCTGCAAAAAACGTTAATACAATACCATGTTCTATACGCGCAATGTTTTTTAAACCACAGCACTGTAGTATATCCGTCGCTTTGGATGACCAAGGAGAAATTGTGCCAATCCTGGGAATAATATAACAATAGAAATAAGATGTTTTTTGCTGGAAGCATTGGATATCATTGCCGAGTATCGCTTGAAGTTTCATTAACTCTTCTTGTGTCGCTGCTTCAGTAAAATCAACCATATAAAATGTCTTCGCTTGCACATTATTGATAGCAGTGGGTAATTGTTGAATTAATTTGTCTAAACGGAAATTGGAATAGGCATTATCGCCTGAAAAAGCAATCATTCGCTCTTAACCTTTTTTGCAAAATAAAACACAATCTTAACGGAAAAGTGCTTGATCACAAAGGCATTTGTTTATTCTTGTAAGCATAATCTCACATAACGCCAAGACATATATGAATTACATTAAAGAAATATATTACATATTTTAAACAGATGATAAGAGATAATCATCAGCATAACCTCACTACTCAACATAACTAGCCATTAATAAGCAAGGTTGCAAAAAAAGTGTTGAATAGTTAACCATAAAAATATGACGATAATGAGGCAAAATATGAATACAAAACACTACGACACCCACTTAAGAAAAGCCTATCAATTACTTGCAGCACAGGAAACAGCTGCCAATGCGGATAAGATCAATTATTACACTAAATTACGTTTACTAGCAAACCAATTATATGCTATTAAAAAAACTATAGAAGCACGCTACGGCATTCGTCTATCATTTTTGTCACAATGCGATATGGCCCCGCGTAGCGCAGAAGAGTTAGCACGAGTGCTGGCACTGATAACAAAACGCTTAAAAACAATGCGCTATCTCTATCTAACCTACCATAACACGACAACTGCTCAGTTGATGGCAACGCCCAACATCATTTAATGAGAGTTGGAAAAAGCCAGCATAAGCGCTATAATGACCAATGAAAATGATAGGTTAACTTATGGTACAAAAAAAAATAGCATTTATTGCTGTCGGCGATGAATTAACACAAGGTGACATTCTCAATACGAATTCACAGCAAATTGCTCACATTCTGCATGAAAACAATTTTTCAATCGGTCAACATCTTATTGTTGCAGATGACAAAAAAGACATTGCTTGCGCCTTGCGTTATGCTTTGCAACAGCATTCTGCTGTTATTGTCATCGGTGGCCTAGGCCCAACGCAAGATGACTTAACACGTTTTGCGGCTGCTGAATTGATAAATGAACCGTTAATTTTCAGTGAAGCCGTTTGGCAGACTATTTGCAATCGTGTTAAAAAACATAATCATTTTATTTCTGAGAATAATAAGCAACAGGCTCTTTTTCCTCCGTCAGCAACAATTATTCCAAACCCACATGGCACTGCAGCTGGCTTTACACTGAATTGGCAGGAAAAATTCATTGTCTTTTTGCCAGGCCCTCCACAAGAATGCTTGCCGCTTTTTAAACAAGATATTTTAGCCAAACTACAATGCTTAATGCCCCCGGCAACTTGCTACCGTCAAAAATGGCGTTTATTTTCCGTCAGTGAGAGTTTTATTTCCTCTCAGATAGAGACATTATTGCAAGAAGAGTCGGTACAAATTGGCTACCGCGTTGATTACCCTTATCTAGAAGTAAAGCTAGCAAGCCACGATGAGAGCTGTTTCAAACAGTATTGTAGAAAGCTGCAGCCTTTGCTAAAAAAATATTTTTTAGCGGACCCGACATTGCCTGCCACCCAAGTGCTGTATGATTATATCAAAACACTGCCATTTCAAATCTCTATTGATGATCAAGTGACCGGAGGATTATTACAAACATACCTAGTAACACCAGCAACACAAAAAATAATATCTTTTCAACCTAAGAAAAGCACTCAGCAACAGTTACACATCAGCATAAGTGGTTTAACAGGTTTTTGGCAAGCGAATAAAAACACAGACTTATCGTCTTTAACACTCATCTACCAATCGGAAAAAAAATTAATAACACATCAACACAATATACCCCAATATTTACCAAAAATTATCACCCGCGCAAGTGAAGTTATTGCCAATGATATCGTAACCACATTAAAAAAACAGTTCACATCATGAGATGTCATCACTGCATTATATTCAAATCAACATTGGTATTAATACCATGGATGTGACCTTGACTGGTATGCTGCCAAATACGATAGTTACACCAACCTTTGGGTAAGTGTGGTTTTACCTGCTGAGTATACTCAGCTATCCATAATGCTTGATTTTTAATGATTTTTTCTATTGCTGACTGCCCCACTGCTGACACCACAGGATCAACATGCTCATCCCAAAAAGAAGGACTAGTATAAACTAACCAACATATGTTATCTGTCAATATATCACTATTTTTTAACTGTTTTTTTGTGACATTAAAAAATTCATTGATGCCTAATGCTATCTTATCCGGAGGACAATCATCGGTTACTTCCACATCTAACGCTAAATAATCAAATGACGTTCCCTTTGCTACATTCAATAACGTTTGACTAAAATAATTCGCTTGCATATCTGCCGCATCCTTAGGATGAAAAAAATGATATGCCCCCAATGACTGATTGCTTAGCGGCAATTTTGTTAACGCAGCAAGATGGTTTGCGAATTGACTATCAATATAATTTACGCCTTCAGTCGCTTTTAAGATAATAAAATGAATATTTTTTTGAGAGAGCACTGAAGACCAATCGATGACACCATTGTTATGCGAGATATCAATCCCAGACAGCGTATTTGCCATGATCAGACCTTTTTTAGTTTGTATTAATAGTAATGCTAGACGCAAGCAAACAATAGGTCAAATATAATGCAACTCTGGAGGCATTTTTTGATATTTAAGCTATTGTTAATAGTATAGGCAGCTAAAAGCAATTGACTATGGATGAACTTTTATTCAATCAATCTAACTGGCACTGGTGGCTTATCATCGCCGCCCTAGCGCTATTTTATATCAAAGCGATTATTACCTCACAGATCAGACAAAAAGAATTAATTGAAAAGAATAAGCAACAACAAAAACTGTATGAAAGAAAAATTATATTTGCTAGTCTTTATGAAAAAAGAGCAAAAATTATAGAAAAATCATACAGATATCTCACTCAAATTGAACATAAACTATCAGAATTCTTCATATTAAGCATTGATAATCAACATCGAGCGAAAGCATTTGAGGATATTCGTCTGTTAATTGATGAATTTTCAGAATTTTTTCATGAGCACAATATATATTTTGCTCAAAGAGACGTTATCGACATTGGCGAATCCATTAAATTATCTAAAAATACCTTATCATTTTATTATACTTCTCAACAACATACGCCTGAAAAACCGGTTAATTGGCAATCAATATGGAATAACTTCCAGCATAATTTTCAGCAAATAAAACAACGTTTAGATAGTGAATTTCGCTCAATGATAGGTGTGGGTGAGATTGATACCGATATGAACATCAAAGAATAGCTGGCTTTTCATATTAACTCATATAACTATTTGATTTTATTGTTATTTTTATCATTGTATGAAAGTCTCACTATTAAAAAATCACAAACACGAGCTATGCTGACTTATCATAGCTCATCGATACCACACGTCAACAAAGAAACCTACGGATTGTTTGGTAAATTACCGTACTATGCACTAATATATAGATAGAAATATTTATTTATTAGGCATCATTAGATATGAATGAGACTATTTCAATATTGATAGTAGAAGATGATGTTGTAACTTCTAATGCGTTAGAAGGACTATTAGCATCTTTTTCCTCTCATATCAAGCAAGCCTTATCTTACTCAGCTGCAAATAAATTACTCGACAAACAAACTTATAATATTATCTTTATTGATCTCGGTTTACCGGATAAAAGTGGTATTGAGTTAAGCAAAAAAATCCGGCAAAGAATGGATAAAAATAAAGACAGCTACCTAATTGGTATCACAGCATTCGAATCACCCAATTTACAACATATATCCGTTAAAGCCGGAATGAATTGTTGTTTTTTAAAACCGATTAGTAAACGTGATATTGAGCATATTATGGTGATGACAGGCTATATGATAACACCTGAATCTCAATCATAAACAAACGGCAGCATATAGCACTTGGAAAAGTAAGTGGCATACACCCATCATGATAAATAACGCTTATAACGGTTCCCTAGATTGTTGACCTATTGGCGAGCATAGTATTTGCTTGCGAGGTTTCAAAAGCGACATTTACTTATTGTAAATAAGCTTTTGAATAACCAAGCAAGCAGGCGCTAGATGAAATCTTAGGATAGGTCAACAATCTAGGGAACCGCTATAACGCCGTGCTTGAAAGAATTGCCGCAGTAAACCACCCGCTTCTTCAGCCAAAGCACCTTGTTGCCATATCACACGATGATTGAGAGCATTATTATCTAATACCTGAAAAACACTGGTGACAGCACCTTGGCGTGGATCCAGTGCGCTAAAGACTAAACGCTTTACTCTGGCATGCACCATAGCACTAGCACACATGAGACAAGGCTCTAAAGTAACATATACAGTGCAATCAACAAGCCGATAATTTTTTAGTTTTTTCGCTGCTAAGCGCAAGGCAACAATTTCCGCGTGAGCAGTTGGATCATGAGTTAAAATAGGTTGATTCCAAGCTTCCGCAAGACAGTCATTATCTTTGACAATGACTGCACCGACTGGCACTTCACCACCTTGCTCTGCCTTTTTTGCTAAGGATAACGCGCGCTGTAGCCAAATCAAATCACCATCAGACACCGTCATTACTCCCACTCGATTGTTGCCGGTGGCTTTCCTGAAATATCATAAACCACACGCGATACCCCAGGCACTTCATTAATGATACGATTAGCCACACGATCTAACAAATCATGAGGCAATTTGGCCCAGTGCGCTGTCATAAAGTCCACAGTTTCTACTGCACGTAGTGCAATAATATGTGCATACTGACGCGCATCACCTATCACACCCACTGATTTAACAGGCAAAAATACTGCAAAGGCTTGACTGACCTTATGATAAAAATCATGCTTGTACAATTCATCGATAAAAATCGCATCGGCTTTACGCAATATATCAGCATACTCTTTTTTTATTTCACCTAAGATTCTCACTCCCAAACCTGGGCCTGGAAATGGATGACGATAAATCATTTCATGGGGCAACCCAAGCTCTAAGCCAATCTTTCGCACTTCATCTTTAAATAACTCACGTAAAGGTTCCAATAATTTAAAAGACAAATCCTCTGGTAATCCACCCACATTATGATGAGATTTTATCACATGCGCTTTGCCAAATTTAGTTACTGCCGACTCAATTACATCCGGATAAATGGTTCCCTGAGCTAACCAATCAGCTTGTTCTAATTGTTTCGCTTCACGCTCAAAAACGTCTATAAATACTCGGCCAATCACTTTGCGCTTTTCTTCTGGGTCGGAAATTCCTTGTAATGCTGCTAAAAATTGCTCTTCAGCATCAACATAAACCACATGAATGCCAAAATGCTCAGAAAACATTTGCATCACTTGCTCAGCTTCATTTGCCCGTAGCAATCCATTATTGACAAACACACAAACCAATTGCTGACCTATGGCTTTTTGTAACAGCATAGCCACAACTGAAGAATCTACACCGCCCGACAAACCCAAAATCACAATATCATTTTTAACCGTATCTCGGATTCTCACTATAGCATCATCAATAATATTATGGGGCGTCCACAATGATTCACAACCACATATTTCTCGCACAAAGCGTTCTAAAAGACGCTGACCTTGTAGGGTATGTGTCACTTCTGGATGAAATTGCAAACCATAGAATTGCCGTGCTGGATCAGCTATGGCTGAAATAGAGGCATACTCAGAACTTGCTATCACCTTAAAACCATTAGGTGCTTTTTCCACATGGTCTCCATGACTCATCCAAACATCAAGTAGTGACTCACCTTTTTCAGAAATATGATCTTCAATGCCTTTAAATAAATCAGAATTGCCATGCAACTTTATTTGTGCATATCCATACTCACGTCTATGCCCTACTGTTACCTCACCGCCCAACTGAGAAGCCATTGTTTGCATGCCATAACATATACCCAACACAGGACAGCCTAACTCAAAAACAATTTGTGGCGCACGTGCTGTATTAAGAATAGTAACACTTTCCGGACCGCCTGATAAAATAATACCACTAGGGGCAAATTTTTTAATATCATCGTCTTTTATTTCAAATGAGTGAATTTCACAATAAACACCAATTTCACGTACGCGCCGCGCAATCAATTGTGCATACTGAGAACCAAAATCCAAAATTAAAATACGTTGGTCATGAATTTCAGTCGTCATTATTTCATCCTTACTCTGTTGGATAATTAGGTGCTTCTTTCGTTATAGCAACATCATGCACATGTGACTCTCGTACACCGGCTGTTGTTACTTGTGTAAACTCAGCTTTTTTATGTAACTCAGGAATAGAGTGACAACCTGTATACCCAAGGCCCGACCGACAACCGCCTAATAATTGAATAATAATTGGAGTCACACTACCCTTATAAGGCACTCGTCCTTCCACCCCTTCAGGTATTAATTTTTCAAACACATCACTTGAATCTTGAAAGTAACGGTCACTAGAACCATAGGTTTGTACCATGGCGGCAAGAGAACCCATTCCTCGATAGGCTTTATAGGAGCGACCTTTATATAATTCCACTTCGCCTGGTGATTCTTCCGTCCCAGCAAATAAACCACCAATCATAATAACCGAGGCACCTGCAGCTAACGCTTTAACTACGTCGCCCGAATAACGAATACCACCATCTGCAATAACAGGAATATCATATTCTTCTAAAGCTTTTGCAACATCATCTATAGCCGTAATTTGTGGCACACCTATACCCGCGACCACCCGGGTAGTACAAATTGAACCTGGACCAATGCCAACTTTTACCGCATCAACGCCGGCTTCTTTTAATGCTAATGCTGCCGCACTAGTTGCTATATTGCCTGCAATAACACTTACTTCAGGGTAGTATTGTTTTATCCATTTAACACGATCGATCACACCCTTAGAATGGCCGTGTGCGGTATCTACAACTAATACATCTACCCCAGCAGCTACCAAGGCAGCAACACGTTGGTCGGTATCAATACCGGTTCCTACTGCAGCGCCCACTCGCAATTGACCCGCGTCATCTTTACAAGCATTGGGCTTATCTTTTGCTTTCTGAATATCTTTGACTGTAATTAAGCCTTTTAACTGAAAATCATCATTAACAACCAGCACTTTTTCAATACGGTGCTGATGTAATATGCCCAAGACTTCATCACGAGTTGTTCCTTCCTTCACAGTGACTAATGATTCTTTTTTCGTCATAACTTGACTGACCGGTTGATCTAAATTTTTCTCAAACCTAACATCACGCCCAGTCACAATACCTAGCAACTGTTGTTCTTTAACCACTGGCACACCCGAAATATTATGTTGTTTTGTTAATGCGAGCAAATCTCGCACTGTCATATTTGGACTGACTGTAATAGGATCTTTGACGACACCACTTTCATATTTTTTCACTGCTCGCACTTCTTGTGCTTGTTGTTCTATCGACATATTCTTGTGAATAACACCCAAGCCACCTTCTTGTGCTATGGTAATGGCTAAGCGCGCCTCAGTGACAGTATCCATTGCGGCTGTCATTAGTGGAATATTGAGTCGTATGGTTTTGGTTAACTGTGTTTGTAGTGAAACATCTTTAGGTAACACTTCTGAATATCCAGGCAGTAACAATACATCATCAAACGTATACGCTTTTTTCACAATACGCATCAATATCCTCCCTATTAAATAAACGCAATATCCTAGCAGAAAATCAAACAACTGTAAAATTTTGATCCTTATTACAGGGCAATCGCATCTAAATTAGCTTGACTAATTTCCCCACATCTGATCTATTAGCCTTTTTGTTTAAAAAAGGAGTAATCATCACACGGATAGTAATATTCACAGCCATTTCAGTACACTAATTGACCCGAGACTGGATCGAACCAAGAAACACCCATTGATAAATATCATATTTATTGCCATTTGCACAGTTCTCTGTGGAGCAGATACCTGGGTTTCAATTGAGCGTTACGGAAAACTAAAGCGAGACTGGCTTGGTCAATTTCTAGATCTAAGTAATGGAATCCCTTCACATGATACCTTTAATCGACTGTTTGCAGCACTAGACTCAGATGCATTCTGTGAACATTTTATTCGTTGGGTAAGCGGCTTGTTGGCGATATAAAAGATGTCATTGCCCTGGATGGCAAAGCACTCCGTGCGACCAAAAATACGATTGATAAAATTGGTCCACTATACTTGGTTAATGCCTGGTGTAGTGCAAACCAATTAGTGCTTGGTCAAGTTGAGATTGATAGTAAGTCTAACGAAATCAAATTGGATTTTATCCCTCGTCTAAACATCATCAAATCACATTCCTAATGCCCAAATGCTTCTCGTTGGTTAACCTCAGCGGGCCTATTGTTAATGAGCAATGTTTTAGGTAATCGGCACTTCCTTTTCCCACGTTTAACTCGCCAAAAATGTCGGCGCCTTAGTTTCTTAAAAAAACGATTACGAATCGCAAAATCACTATAAATATAGCGATAGATGGATTCGTGAGAAATAACATCTGTAGTGCCATATTCTCGTTTTAAGCGCCCCTCTATTTGCCATGGCGACCAACCCTTGATAGTTTATCATGAACATAGCCTCTGAGCACTTTAGTTTTGATGAGCTTAAGTGGTCGTCGTCTTCTTCGCAAGTATTTTCCTTGCGCAAGGTAACCTGCATAATAAATCATTTGTCCAAATTTATAATGATAGCAACAACTATTTCGTTTAATTTCACGATAGATCGTTGAATGATGGACATCTAAAATCTGGGCTATTTTCGCTTTAGAATAACGCTTCTCTAATAATATCCTTAGAAAAACTCGATCTTTTTCTGTCAAGTGATGGTATGCCTTAAGTTGAGAGGTTCAACGTTACTAGGTTACGACCAATATCGTTGTCGGTCATGTGGCAAACAATTTAATTTAACGAGCGCAGTGGAACCTCTTTGATTAACAAAATAGCTCATGAGCATACCTTCGTAGCTTCAAAATGACGACATTAAATTCTGGCAGGTGATCAACCAAGCTTTCTAAGTATTCCTGCCAATCTTTTTTAACATATTCTAGATATTTTTCATCAAAAAACTGATCTGGATTTTTAAACGAAATTTCTTTTGCTAAGCATTTTTGGGGAAATGCTTTTCTTATTTTTGCCACATTTATTTTATTTTTATAATTAGATAATAGTTTCCATAAATCATAGTAATCCCTTACTCGAGAGCGCGTCCAACCTTTTTTGATTAGCTTTTCTTGATTTTGTAATACCCCACGAAATTTTTCACAAATGATCTCTTCTAAAGCATATGTTGGTATCTTATGGTCACTCAAGTCCTCACCATAATCATGATCTATTTCTTTTTCAATTGGCTCAAATAAAAGTTCTTCATCTCTTGAAATTTCCAGCTTAACTCTGGTAAGTGGTTTTCTTTGCCATGGCATTTGTATGCTTATAGTAAAAGCTGCTTGATTAAATGGATGCTCTTTCTTTTCGGTGTATTGTGTTAATTCAAAAACAAAATTACCATAAGATTCAAGCCATGTTTTTGCAACATTTAATGCCTCATCTAAATTTCCTAATAGTTCACCATTATTTGACGGAACAATTTCTGTGTAATCTAAATCTTCACTAAATCGATATGCATGCCAGAGTTTTTTAATGGCAGTTCCTCCTTTAAAGACTAACGACTGTGACAACTTTGGATGCTGGGCAATAGCAGCGATTATCCACGATTGTACGTAGTCCCGCTCAATTGACTCCCAAGTTGTGTTATTTTGTTTTTGCTTATCAGTAAGCCTCTTCTTTAAATTCATAATAAACCTTAACCTTCATAATGATGGTTTTCTCGGATTTTCCATTTGGAGCAATATTTACCCCGATTTGGCCGAGAAGCATCTAAAAGTCTATAATCTGAATATTCTTTCTTGGCTAAACAATATATTTGATCTGTTTGCACGTTTACCACGTTATCTAAAACCCAGCCTAATCTTCTGGAAGTTGCTGTATCCATTCGCATTCCATATTCAATAATTTTGCTTAAATTAGCTTGACTAAATTCTTGCTCAAATGTCCAAATGACTTCAGAAAACCCCCCACACTCTTTGGGCTTATCTAGACCATCAATAAAAGTTTTTTCTAAGTCTGTGACCTTAAAACAAGCATCACCTATCCAGGCAGTTTTTTCTCCAAAAAACTTCGATGGCGATTGGCAGATCACTTTATAGTTTACCCCTCTAACATTAAATCCTGATTTTTTAGATGACTTAGAGTTTTGTGGAACAAATGATGATTTTAGGGTTGAGATAGTAATCGAGCGAATAACCTGATCGGTCAAATCATGATACCGAAAGGCAGATTGATGCGATATCATTACAGGCTTTACTAAATGCATCGCGATTTCATATTCACTAACAGGATCTGCTGAATTAACGATATATACCCCGCGTTTGATTTTATCAATCCGTCCGACTTTAACGAGTCTATATATAATGTTAGAGAGGCCATTGTAATCCACATTTTCCAAAAATGGCGCATCACTTTGCGTTAACTCTTTTCTTGAAAAGATCTTAATCCCTTCATCTAAAAGGTAACCCAATAGGGCCATGGCCCTATTCTCTGTTTGTGTATTTTTTCCATGCATTATGTTCATATGCTAAATATAACATGGAAAATAACCATTATCAAACGTTTTAGGCCCAAAGGTACCAAACGTGTAATTTCGGCCAAACGTATATGAAATGAACAATCAGATTATGAATCGCCACCCCAAAGGATCCACTTGTCACCACTTTCATCCTTACCCATATGTTTCCCCCGAATACTGATGATAGGCATCAATAGCTTGCATAAAATCGGCTAAACGCTGTAGTCCTAGCCAAATTGTCTTAGCTCCAGGTGGACCATCACCTTTTCTAGCCAAAAAACCACCGAGTCGAGCAACGGTTGTTATCATTTCATTTACAGCGCTTTCCTAAAATAATGATCTAATATCCTGCATGGTTAAACCATCCCAATAAATCATTTTGAGTAACAGCTTCAAAGGCACTTTTGATAGCATCCTGAAAGCTATCTAATGATCATGCTTGGCACTTTCGAAGATATATTTTTACCTTTGACCACATTTCTTCAATAGGGTTAAATTCAGGATGATAGGGTGGTAAATATATAATCCGCGCACCAACTTCATTAATTATTTGCTCAAGTTGTTTGTTCCTATGAAAACTAGCATCATTATCGGTTATGTCCGTATACTGCTGTAAATTCTAGAGGACTGGTAAAAAACATTTTAAAATGTCGATAACCTGATGATTGGAATACGATGATCATTGTCATTATTTCACTCTCGCTGAGGCAGCATCTGGGGCCACGCCTGCCTTGAAAATTCGAGTTAGGTAATAAATTTTATTCCATATACTGTGAAAACTCCTTGCAAAAATCATCGATTTCACAAAAAATATCGGTAAGCTGGTTGATGTCCATGTCAATTTCCTTACTTGGATCGTAAAAAATTGCATAAGATCTCCTCAGCTTTTGCATATTGCAAGAACTAATCGACACTAACATGTTGATTTATAACAGTTTAAACTCCTAACTGAGGTTCAATTAACATGAATATGAATGCATGCCCACATAGTATCTATTGCCAAGAAATTGATACCATTTGTGATCCTATTAAACAACTGGGTATTACCTATTTTCACTACATTAAAACATATAGCTCTGGTGCACGCATCTCATTGTCTAATTATGCTGACTGGATGAATTATTATTACACGAATAAATTATACAAAAATCCTTTTATCAATAAAAACCCTTTTCATAATTACAACTCATGCCATTTGTGGCATGATAATAAGGACTCTGAGATATTTCAACAGTTAAAAATCAATTTTGGTATCGCTGATGGTATTACGTTAGTCGATCGCAATAAACAAACCTGTGAATTTTATTATTTTGGCTTTAATAAAATAACGAGAGCTGATATTAAATCATTTTATTTACACAAAGCCAGTCTACTAAAACGATTTATTCTCTACTTTAAGGACAAAGGACATCATATTATTGAAGAAGCAGGAAAAAATAAACTTTTCCTTGAAAAAAATTACACCCATTCAACACCTCTCTCAGGCCATACTAAAGAAATAATACAATTTATAGAAAGCACAAATATAAAATATTATCGAATATCGACTTCAAGTGGATCGATTAAATTTACCAAAAAAGAATTTTTATGCCTTCGCTACATGTTGCAAGGCTGCTCGGCTAAAGAAACGGCTAATCATATGGAGATATCATACAGAACTGTCGAAACTCATTTAAAAAATGCCAAATGCAAACTGAAGTGCTATAAAAAATCTGAAATATATGAAATATTATTACAAAATAATTTTACTTTTCTAACTGAAATTGCTGAATAACTTATCGCTATGCTTTATTAACTAGCCGACGTACCTGCGTTTGAATAGAATGTTCATGCAAGTCAATAATTCTGTAACCAGGTGCTATCTCCTCTAATGCAAAATCATGCACCGCAGGAGCAAACTGCGCACAAGTTGATGGCGTTGTAAAAAAGTCAATCTGTTGATGGCAACAATGAAACTCTTGGTGTACGTGACCAGAAAATACAGCTTTTACTTGTGGAAAAGCGTTAATACAAGTTAAAAACTCATGATGATTAATTAATTTTAACGGATCAAGCCATGTGACACCCAAATCAAATAACGGATGATGTAAAAATATAATACTCAGATGGTCAGGATATTGGCTCAATCGATGTTGCAACCAAGCCATTTCTTGTTGTGACAATCTACCTGGCACACTACCTGGCACTTGTGAATTTAATGAAATAATTTGCCACTGCCCTAGCAACATAGCACGTTCATTCGTCATTGCATTGCTCATAAAAACGCGTTGCATTTTATCATAATCATCGTGATTGCCTGGAATGTAAATTTTCGGGGCGGCAAACTGTTTATAAAAGTCGGCTTGATATTGGTAAGAGGCGGTTGAATTATCGTGTGACAAATCACCTGTTAACACAATCAAATCTATTGCCCTAACATTTTGCCGGATATCAGTCATAATTTCTACAAAAGGCTCCCATGCATTGACGCCATACAATGTTGCCTTTTTATCAGCCATGATATGTGTATCCGTTATTTGTAATAGGCGAAAAATCTGTTGCCCCAACTCACGCTCCTTGCGCATCACAACCAAAATGCTACCAATGCCATTAATAATAGACCAAAAACAAAGCAAAATATACCCAAACTGTTATTTTTTTCTAATGTTGGCTTATAATTCGTGATAACTGTTCTTGTTCAAAACAAGCTATAAATAAAAAGGTACCTGCGGTAATGGCATTGATGATACTTAAGGTCAATTGACCACCTTGACCGCGTTGAAAATTCTCAATAACCGAACCTGCTAAAATACCCAGAGGTGTCATACATGCAAACAATAATAATATTTTTAATACGAATTTTTTTGATAAGGTATACTGCTGCATTTTTATCACTAAAGCGAAAGCAGCTGAACCCTTATGTGCTAATATAGCAATTAAAATAATAAGAATTTCTGCCACTGTTGCGCCTACCCCTAACGCAGCACCTTCAATAATCGAGTGAACAGACAAGAATATTATCAACAAGTAGACGGTAAAATGCTGTGTTTCCGATACAGAGCGGCGAAAGAAATATAAAACAATATACTCAATGAGATTCAATAGCACTAGCGTGGTTACTAAAATTAACGCAATAACAGGGTAGTCTATTTCTGGATATAAACGATAAAATCCGAGCATTGCTTCTGGAAAAATATGCAATAATGCTGTTCCCAAAAATATACCTCGAGCAAAATGTTGCCCGCAAATAAAAAACTTTGCCTCTTCTTTTCTATACACCGACAAAAAAGGAAGCAACCCACCTAATAGGGTTAAAAGAAAAATGACAAAAATAGAAATTAATTTTAATACTATATTTTCCATAAACTGGCTCTCAGTTATAATTATACAGGCTGGGAATACTAGCTAAAATACATAACAAAAGCAATGCTGGTTATTTTTTAGACAAATAGTTGATTTCATGTGCCATCATTTCGCGGGCACGAAATAAGCGTGAGCGCACTGTGCCCAGTGGAACATTCAGCACATCAGCAATATCCTCATAGCTGAAGCCTTCCATTTCTCGTAAAACAAACGTTATTTTTATGTCATTACCCATTTTATCTACAACTTCCTTGATTTTTGTTCTCATTTCGTCACATAGTAATAACGCTTCAGGATTATTATTCTCTTTTAAACACGATTGTGCTAACCAATATTCAAGACAACCTATATCAATATTCGATAACGGCGCCTGCCTTCTCCTTGCGGCAAAATAATTATTAAGGTAATTGCTCATAATACGAAATAACCAAGTAGAAAAACGACTATCTCCGCGAAACTGACCAATAGCATTATAACTGCGCAAGAAAATTTCTTGTGTAATATCATTAACTTCATTCGTATCATGCAAAAAGCGATTGATATAACCCGCAACTTGGGACTGATAACGTAAAACTAATTTATCAAATGCCTCTCGATGGCCATCTAGCGTCAATTTAACTAATTCTTCGTCACTTTGTTTCACGATAGCTCCAATAACTGCTTGACTTGCAAACGCATTAAGCGCTGCAAGTACTTATATTCGGCCAACGCCACCGCATCTCGCGGAATAAGAACCCAAAAGACTTTTTTACGCGTCTTTGACTTAAATTTTAGCAAGACAATGGCTGTTGTGCAGATAGAATCTGGCATTAATTCGACAAAGTGAATACGTTTATCTTGAGTATATAGTAACCAATCTACAGCACCTGGCACCCACTGTAAACAAATAATAGCTTGCCAATGTTGTAAACTATGCAAACGCCAATAATAATAGAACGAGTAACCAATAAACCCAATAGCTAGCAGACAATACCAAGAAAATGCACCGTCTATTATTTCAAATAAAATAAGAAATAAAGCAGCTAAGTGAATGATAATTAGCCATAAGGCAACATATCTAGATGACTTGAGATTTATCTGAAGTTTTTGCATAGTCCCGGATAGATTGAATAATAGCAGCTAACTCGGGCGCTGGCGACATATGGCCATTCAACCAAGCATGGATATCTGGATCTGGGCAAGATAATAATTGAATAAAACAAGCTTGTTCAGTATCGCTTAATTTTGTATATTGTTGCTGACAAAAAGGAATTAAATATAAATCCAACTCCCACATTCCACGCCGACACTGCCAATAGATTTTTCCAGAAACTGCTTCAGCCATGCCTATCTCTATTCAATTGATTACACTGATATTAATACTTGCCAGGCAATTTGGCAAGCTTTAGAATAAAACCGTATTCATTGAAGAGGCTGATTATGCACACTGTTTGGCAACAACTGTTACAAGACAAGACCATTAACCCATTCAACCCAACTGACTCAGCAGCATTTGTAGAACTATCAGCACGGGGATTAATCCAAGTAGAGGGACCGGATGCAGAAAAATTTTTACAAGGACAACTCACTTGCGATTGCAGTCAACTAGTGCAAGCTAGCGCCTTGTACGGCGCACATTGTAATCCGAAAGGTCGTATCATTGCCAATTTTATCATTTTTTTCTGGAACAATCGTTATTATCTCAGTTTGCCTGGTACTATGTGTGACATTTTATTAACAAACTTAAAAAAATTTGCTATTTTCTCCAAAGTTGACTTAATCGATTGTAGTGAAAAATTTTTACAGTTTGGGTTGCTAGCGCAAGAAGCAGAAGAACAACATGACAGTTATTGCATCCGTCTACCTGACAGCACAAATCGACTCCTTGTCATTTCCCCCGCCGATCAATTAATGTCTTGGCGAGCACAGTATAGCAACCTGCCGCTTGTTGGTGCTAATATTTGGCAAATGCTTGATGTGCAAATGCATATCGCCAGCATAACACCTGCCACTTCTGCAGCATTTACACCGCAAGCGATAGACTTTGACAAAATCAAACAAGCTATCAACTTTGAAAAAGGTTGTTATATTGGACAAGAAATTGTTGCCCGCATGCATTACTTAGGCAAATCGAAAGATGGATTGGCAAAAGCCCGTGCTTTATTAAACAACGAACCCGAACTAAATGCAGCTATCACCGATGAACAGCAAAAAACCATTGGATATATTGTTAATTTTGCTTTAATGAATACCGACGACTATTTATTACTGATTAATTTACGCAAAGAAAGCAAGAGCAAAGGAAAACGCTTCTACCAAAACACTGAAATTACAATCATTGCTTAAGCTTCTTCATTAATTGCACGACTCGCTTGCAGACGCATATGTGGAAACAAAATCACATCTCGAATAGAAGCCGAATCTGTCAGCAACATCACTAAACGATCAATACCAATCCCCTCACCAGCGGTTGGTGGTAAACCATGCTCTAATGCGGTAATATAATCTTCATCAAAACACATGGCTTCATTATCTCCGGCCGCTTTTTCTTTCACTTGCTGACGGAAGCGCTCTGCTTGGTCTTCCGGATCGTTTAATTCTGAAAATCCATTTGCTATTTCCTTACCACCAACAAAGAATTCAAACCGGTCGGTTAAAAATGGATTGTCATCATTACGTCGTGCTAACGGAGAAACCTCTGCTGGGTAAGCGGTAATAAATGTTGCCTCAGTTAATCGGTGCTCTACGGTTTTCTCAAAAATTTCTAATTGGATCTTACCCAACCCATAACTGGGTTTAACCTCTATGCCTAAATCTTCAGCAATTTTTTTAGCTGATGCCAAATCGTCAATAGCTTGCTCACTGATATAATCATTAAATTTGATAATTGATTCGCGCATTGAGTAACGCAAAAATGGCTTTGAAAAATCATAGTCATGCCCTTGATAATGAATGCTTGTCGTTTTCAATACTGATTGCACTAATTCACGCAGCATAGTTTCTGTTAAATCCATCAAGTCATGATAGTCTGCATAAGCTTGGTAAAATTCTAACATAGTAAATTCTGGGTTATGCCGAGTTGACAAACCTTCATTTCTGAAGTTTCTGTTGATCTCAAATACACGATCAAAACCACCAACGACTAAACGCTTTAAATATAATTCTGGTGCAATTCGCAGATATAATTGCATATCCAAAGCATTGTGTTGTGTGATAAATGGTCGTGCTGCCGCACCTCCGGCAAGTACTTGCATCATTGGCGTCTCTACTTCAATAAACCGCCGTTGCTTCAAAAAATTCCGAATAAAATCTATGGTTGCAATGCGTATTTGAAAAACTTTTCGTGACTTTTCATTAGCAATCAAATCTAAGTAGCGCTGGCGGTAGCATAACTCTTGATCAGCCAACCCATGAAATTTATCTGGTAATGGTCGTAATGACTTTGTTAATAATTCTATAGAATCGGCATGCACAGACAATTCACCTGTTTTCGTTTTAAAAACATAACCCGTGATACCGATAATATCGCCCAAATCCCAGGTTTTAAAATTAGCATAACCTGATTCACCAATATCGTCACGACGCACATAGACTTGCAGACGCCCAGTCATATCTTGCACATGAACAAAACTAGCTTTGCCCATTAATCGCCTTGCCATAATACGACCCGCTATTTTCACGAATACCTTTTTTTCAGCTAAGATCTCTTTATCAAAAGCAGCATAATCTGCATGTAAATCACTAGCAAAGGCATCATGTCGAAAACTATTCGGGAAAGGATTATCATTTTCACGCAACTGCGCTAATTTTTTGCGTCGCTGTGCAATAACATCATTAATATTTTCTCGTTGATCTGTTGACGTTTTATCTGTCATCTTGTTTCCTTCTTCATCATGCTTCACTACCAATACCTTGCTTCAAACTGGCTTCAATAAATTGGTTTAAATCACCATCTAATACGGCCTGGGTATTGCTTATTTCAACTCCAGTACGTAAATCTTTGATACGTGAAGCATCTAGTACGTAAGAGCGAATTTGGCTACCCCAACCAATATCCGATTTTGATTCTTCTATTGACTGCTGTTCCTGGGTACGTTTTTGCATCGCTAACTCATATAATTTTGCCCGTAATTGCTTCATTGCTTGCGATTTATTTTTGTGTTGCGACCGATCATTTTGGCATTGAACCACTATATTGGTTGGTACATGGGTAATGCGCACCGCTGAATCAGTACGGTTAACATGCTGTCCTCCTGCACCACTTGCACGATAGGTATCAATTCGTAAGTCAGCTGGATTGATATCAACATCAACACTATCATCAATTTCTGGTGATACAAATACTGCCGCAAATGATGTATGTCGCCGGCTACCTGAGTCAAAAGGTGATTTTCGGACTAAGCGATGAACGCCACATTCGGTTCGTAACCAACCATACGCATAATCTCCGCTGAATTTCACTGTTGCACTGCGAATACCGGCAACATCACCTGAAGATACTTCTAACAATTCAGTAGTAAAATCATGCTTTTCACCCCAACGCAAATACATACGCAATAGCATTTCTGCCCAATCTTGCGCTTCGGTTCCACCAGAGCCGGCTTGTATATCCAGATAAGCATTATTGCTATCCATTTTTCTAGAGAACATGCGTTGAAATTCTAATTGCTCTATTTTATTAGAAAAATTGTTTGCGTCTTTGCTGATTTCATCAATAGCGCACTGATCGGCTTCATCAGAAGCAATATGCAACAAATCCAGCGCATCATTTACTCCTAATTCAAGCACATTAAACAAATCAACAATGGAAGATAATTGCACGCTTTCTTTGTTTAATATTTGTGCCTTTTCAGGCTGATCCCAGATATGGGGTAATTCTAATTCACGATTGACTTCTTCAAGACGCTCTTGCTTGACAGAAATGTCAAAGATACCTCCGTAAATCACTCAAACGACGCTGCATATCGATTAATTGTGCCTGTAGTTGATTTACTTCGATCATTTTTTATCCTAAATGCGAGAAAAATGGTGGGTCGTGAAGGATTCGAACCTTCGACCAATGGATTAAAAGTCCACTGCTCTACCAGCTGAGCTAACGACCCACCGATTTAGGTATTGTATGATAATGAATTTTAATAAAACTTCAAGCAATAGAAGCAACTATTCCGCATAATTAGAATTTAATAGACAATCTCTGTCAGCAATCGCTACAATCGCTGGCTTAACTTTCTAATGAAACTGAAAGGAACTGAATTTTAATGATATATGATAATATTTTACACACTATTGGCGAAACACCTATTGTTCGACTTAATCGTATTGGTCGTACACTTCCCTGTGAACTCTATGGTAAATGTGAATTTCTCAACCCAGGGGGATCGGTAAAAGATAGAATTGGCTATCAAATGGTCGAATCTGCTGAAAAAATGGGCAGAATTAAACCTGGAGATACGTTAATCGAGCCAACTTCTGGTAATACCGGTATCGGTATCGCTTTGGCAGGTGCAGTAAAAGGCTATCATGTTGTGATCACACTACCTGAAAAAATGAGTTACGAAAAGCAAATCGCACTAGAAGCCCTAGGCGCTAAAATTGTTCGCACACCAACCGAAGCAGCTTGGGATGATCCTGAAAGTCATATTGGTGTTGCTATTCGATTGCAAAAAGAAATTCCTAATTCGCACATATTGGATCAATATGCAAATCCAGAAAACGTCAATGCTCACTACCAACACACGGCTGAAGAAATTTTGCAAGACATGGGCAGTAATTTAGCAATGATTGTGATTGGCGTTGGAACCGGCGGAACGATAACAGGTGTGGCAAAACGCATTAAGGAAGTTGCTCCACAAGTGCAAATTATTGGCGTTGATCCGTATGGCTCAATTCTCGGCGGTGGCACCGAGGTTCAACCTTATTTAGTCGAAGGTATTGGTTATGATTTTTTCCCTGAAGTATTGGATAATTCCTTGATAGATCATTACATCAAAGTCAACGATAAAGATTCTTTTCTCATGGCGCGCCGACTGATTCGTGAAGAAGGATTACTGGTTGGCGGTTCTAGCGGTTCTGCTGTTTGGGCTGCATTGCAAGCCGCTAAGCAACTCAAGCCAGGCGAACGTTGTTTAATTATTCTGCCTGACTCAATCCGTAATTATATGACTAAATTCATTAATAATGACTGGATGCATGAACATGCATTTTTAGCGTAAGTATGACTATTCAAGCACTTTGTTCAGGGTGTCCCTCTATAAGCAAACAGAGACATTGATTATCAATGCGAGCTAAACCGAACAGCGATAGTTAATCATCTATATACACTTGTTCAATAACTAAATCATCACCTTGCTCTTCATGTTGCGATTTTCGTTCGCGTGCGCGCAAGCGCTGCTTACTTCGAATATAGTTAGATTTACGCACTTTTCTATGTTCTATTGTTGGATCAAGCGCTAAACCTAATGTTGTCGCTAATGCCTTAATTGAGTCACTTGACATTTCTTCCCACAAACCTGGACGTAATTCACGAGGTAAAACTATATCACCGAAACGAATGCGAATTAATCGATTCACATTAATATTTTGCGATTCCCATAAACGGCGCACTTCACGTTTACGACCTTCTTTTATAACAACATAATACCAATGGTTTTGACCGGTTCCTCCGCCATCTTCAATGCGCTCAAAACGTGCAATGCCATCTTCTAACTCAACACCTTCACACAATCTATTACAAATATTTTCATCAACTTTTCCAAAAACACGCACAGCATACTCTCGTTCAATTTGATAAGATGGGTGCATCATGCGATTCGCTATTTCGCCATTGTTTGTTAATAACAGTAACCCTTCTGTTTTAATATCCAAACGTCCAATGCTAACCCAGCGCCCATTTTTAATACGTGGCAATGAATTAAAAACCGTTTTCCGGCCTATCGGATCATGACGTGTACAAATTTCACCTTCCGGTTTATTGTAAATAATAACACGGGTAGGACTATTGTAAGTAAGTTCTGTATTCATAAGCTTATTATCTACCTTAATACTATCTGTCACTGCTACTCGATCGCCAAGTTTAGCAACTTTACCATTGACTTTAATCCGCCCCGCTACAATCCATGTTTCGATTTCACGTCGCGATCCCTTGCCCAACCTTGCTAATACTTTTTGTAATTTTTCTGTAAGCACCCTATTCTCAACTTTAATCTGATGCTTGTTGCTCAAATAATTCTGTTTCTTGTTCAATTGACACTATATTTTCTGTACCTTGTTCGACCATGTTCTCAATATTATTCCCTTCTATTGATGATTCCACAACGTCCTTTTCAATAACTGCTTGATCAACAACATCCGCATATTCTGCGACTTGCTCAATATTATCGCTACCATCTGCATCAGCAACAACCAAATTTAACTGTTCAACAGCTTGCTTTTCAACCGTATCGATATCACGTACTTCAGATAATGTAGGTAAATCTTCTAAGCTTTTCAAGTTAAAATAGTCCAAAAATTGTTTCGTCGTTGCATACAAACTCGGTTTCCCAGGCACATCGCGTTGGCCGACAACTCGAACCCAGTCACGTTCTAATAACGTTCTTATTATATGAGTACTAACAACCACACCTCGGATTTCTTCAATTTCTGCCCGAGTAATCGGTTGTCGGTAGGCGATTAAAACCAATGTTTCTAATAAGGCTCGTGAGTAACGTGGCGGTTTCTCTTCCCATAAATTAGCTAGCCATGGACTGATGGCTTTACAAGCTTGAAAACGATAACCACTGGCCACTTGTTTCAATTCAATGCCACGATCAGTATAGTCTTGTTGCAATTCTCCTAACGTATCTTGTATCGTTTTGCTGTCCGGTCTATCACTTGCTGGAAATAATTGTTGCATTTGCTTAATAGACAACACTTGTCCGTAGGCAAGTAATGCCCCTTCAATAATATGTTTTAACTGTTTTTTTTCTACACTCATTAGGCCACCGCTTTTAAATGGATTGGAGTAAAAGCGTCATTTTGTACGATATCAATCATCGATTGGCGTAATAATTCTAATATGGCAATAAAGGTTACCACAACCCCCATACGCCCTTCACGGTAATTAAAAAAGTTAACAAAAGGAGTAAACTTTTCTTGATTTAATCGATCCAATATCTTACTCATACGCTCTCGAATAGATAAGGTTTCACGCTGGATATGATGGCTTTCTTGCCTATCGGCTTGTTGTAGCAAACGGCGCATTGCTGCTATCAACTCATCCATTGCAACGTCCGGCAGTGGTTTCACTAACGCCAAATGTGGTGTTGCTACTTTGACTAAGTAATTGTCTCTCTCTAAGCGATTCAATTCATTTAACTCATCCGCAGCTTGTTTAAAACGCTCATATTCTTGTAATCGTCGCATTAAATCAGCACGTGGGTCGACCTCACTCTCGTCATCAAATTTAGATTGAGGTAATAACATACGTGATTTAATTTCTGCTAATGTTGCTGCCATCACTAAGTATTCACTGGCTAAATCCAATCGCAAATCCCGCATCAGATCAATATAAGACATATATTGCTTAGTAATCTCGGCAATAGGAATATCAACGATATCCATATTATGTTTTTTAATAATATACAGTAGCAGGTCAAGAGGACCCTCAAACGCTTCTAAAAATATTTCTAACGCTTCTGGCGGGATGTAAAGATCTTCAGGTAGTTCAGTAAATACTTCGCCACGAAAGCGAGGGTTTACCTTGCATGTGTTTATTGTTTGCGCTACTTCGGTCATTTACATTATCTGGTTTAAAAATAGACAGGCATTATAGCATAAATCTGATGAAAGCACTATAAAATAAGAGATCAAAAAATAAACAGAGAGAAAATTTTCACTCACTATAAATAAGCAGTAAAATCGCCTTTACCTTCTCGAACTAATTCAGGGACAGAACCAACTAAATCGATGACGGTTGTAGGTTCAACACCACCCATTCCCCCATGAATAATCACATCGACCTGAGGCTCTAACATATCACGAATGTCATCAGGATTTTGCATGGGATATTCCTCATTAGGCATAAGCAACGATGTTGACATCAGAGGCTCAGCTAATTCTTGCAATATTGCTAACGCAATTTGATTTGACGGTACACGCAAACCAATACTTTTTTTCTTTGGATGCTGCAAGCGACGTGGCACTTCACGACTTGCTTGCAAAAGAAAGGTATACGGACCTGGAATTAAGCGCTTTAACAAACGAAAAACATTATTATCGACATGTGCAAACAAACCCAGATCTGACAAATCACGGCACATTAAGGTAAAGTGGTGTTTATCGTCTAAACGTCTAATTCTTCGTATCCGCTCTAATGCTGCTTTATCCCCAATACGACATGCCAACGCATAAGAGGAATCCGTTGGATAGACAATCACCCCGCCCCGATGCAATATAGACACAACTTGTCTAATCAATCGCGCTTGCGGATTTTCTGGATGTATGTAAAAAAATTGGCTCATTTCTTATTAACCATTTGTTGTTAACTGCATATATTGTCTTCTCCTGACACAGGAGAGAATATCGGCACTTATGAAAAAAGTTATACCACAGTTTTTCAAGCCAAGCGACTTGGGAATACTCTGCTATATGTGTTAAACTGAATATTCAACAGATTGATGTTAGCAACAAATTTATTGGATTAATTATTTTAACCTATAGGTCAACAAACAGCATGAAATTTTTGTTTGATTTTCTTCCATTTCTTGTCTTTTTTATTACCTACATGGTTTATGACTTTTATGTAGCGACAGCTGCATTAATTGTTGCCTCGGTTGTACAATTAGTTCTCTATTGGCTACGGTACGGTAAAATAGAGAAAATGCTAATGATATCTGTCACTCTAGTCATTATATTAGGTAGTATCACTCTTTTTTTACACGATACAACTTTCTTAAAATGGAAAGCCAGCGTATTTTCTTGGATTTCAGCATTGGTATTTTTATCAAGCCACTTTATCGGCAAAAAAGTCCTGTTACAACGTATGTTTACCAATTTAGAATTACCTAAGAAAGTTTGGCAGCGCTGGAATATGGCTTGGGTTATCTTCTTAACAACACTAGGCAGTTTAAATTTATTCGTCGCCTACAAATTTTCTACCGACGTGTGGGTTTACTTTAAAATGTTTGGTTTTCTTGGCTTAATGCTGTTATTTCTGATTATTCAAGCCATTATGCTCGCGAAATATTTGCCTAATGAAAAAGTTATTAAGCCCAGTCAACCTTCTAATGAAAAACAAAGTTAATTGCTAAAAGTTGGAAAAAAAATGAATCAACATGAAATAACCCAACAAAAAATAGAAAAACGTTTACGTGAACAATTCAGCCCGTCATTTCTACAAATCATTGATGATGGTGACGCGCATATTGGTCATAGTGGTGCTGCTAATGGTGGTGGACATTTCATATTAACCATTGCCAGCCCGGCATTTACTGGCAAATCCAAACTGGAACAACATCGCATGATATATCAAGCACTAGGTGACTTAATGCAGCAAGAAATACATGCCCTAGCCATTAAGATTTCACAGTGAACAAGTGCTACGCCTAATACCTGAATATAAAATTATTGGATATTAATCTTAAAACTCGCAACTTGATCTGACAATTTCCATCCTATCTGATATCAACTTGCCAGAAGAATATAATTTCTTATCAGCTTCAGCGTATTACGCACCCTGCAATTATATCTCTTGGTCATTTAAGACTTTATAGCGTTTCCCTATATTGTTGACCTATTCTAAGCGAGTATAGTGTTTGCTTGCGAGGGTTCAAAAGCGACGTTTACTATTTTGAATAACGAAGTAAGCAAACGCTAGATGAAGTCTTAGAATAGGTCAACAATATAGGGAAACGCTATAAGATCAATGGCGCTTTCAATTTGCGCTAAATCGTCAGTGTTATACATTACCCATCCTATTTAATTTTTCAAAATTCCATGCCTCTTAGAGGTGGTATTCAGAAATTCGCGATAAAGCGTTTGTTAGACGAAATTGCGATGAGGGTTGACTCTTTGTAGAATAGATATTATAATATCCTTTATATGGATAAAAAGCAGTTAAAAGTTATTATGATATCAATTAAATCACCATTTGAGATAGCTAAAGAAATTGCCAAAAAAGCTCAAGATAAGCGCTTGAAGCTCAATTTAGGTCAGCGAACTTTATCTGAAAAATCAGGTGTAAGCTATGGCACATTGAAGAAATTTGAGCAAAAAGGACAAATATCATTAGAGTCACTACTTAAAATTGCCTTGGCACTGGATGAGCTCGATACATTCGAGCACCTTTTTGCTAAAAGCGATGATGAATTACCCGCATCTCTTGATGAGCTTTTAGATGATACATCAAGAAAAAGAGGCCACAAATGAAATTTGATCCAGTAAAAGTCGTCTACGTTTACTACAAACCTACGAGTGATGAAATCTTTGTTGGTAGATTGGCACTAAATAATAGAAAGGTTTTTTTTGAATATGATCCCGGCTTTATAGAAACAGGTCTTAATTTATCTCCATTCAAACTGCCGCTTAAATCCGGCGTGATAGCAGAAGCTGATTTTACTTTTGATGGCTTGTTTGGTGTTTTTAATGATTCTCTGCCGGATGGTTGGAATCGATTACTGCTAGACCGCGCACTCATCAAACATAATATTAATCCAGGTAACCTGTCTGTGCTTGATAGACTGTGTTTTGTAGGCTCTCATGGCATGGGAGCTTTAATTTACAAACCTGAGGCGGATCATTCACCTAATATACCCCATAATTCTTTAGATGAAATCGCTGAAGAAATAGCTGAATTTCAAGAGCATGACAATGACAACTATGTTGAAAATTTGCTTAATCTTGGTGGCTCTTCAGCGGGTGCTAGACCAAAAGTTTTAATGCATCTTGAAAACCAGCATTGGCTGATTAAATTTCCCTCTCAAGCTGATCCAAAAGATATCGGCGCAATCGAGTATGCTTATCATCTGATGGCACAAGATGCAGGTCTTGATGTGCCGAAAGCTAAATTATTTCCAGCGCGCAAAGGACTTGGTTTTTTTGGCAGTACCAGGTTTGATAAATCAGATAATTCTAGGGTTCACATGCATACCATAAGCGGACTTCTACATGCAGATCATAGAACGCCAAGCCTTGACTATGAAATGATCATGAAAGCAACCATGCATTTAACTCAAGACATGAAAGAATGCGAAAAACAATATAGAAGTTGCGTGTTTAATGTCCTCAGCCATAACCGCGATGATCACTCTAAAAATTTCTCCTTTTTAATGAATCCAAATGGTGCTTGGCGCACTTCACCTTCTTATGATTTGACGTTTTCTTCAGGGCCTAGCGGTGAGCATTGCTCTATGATAATGGGCGAAGGCAAAAACCCTGGTATCGAGCAATTGTTAGAGCTAGCTAAAATCAGTAGTATAAAAAAATCTGATGTGCTTAAAATAATTGATGAGGTAAAATCATCTGTATCTAAATGGTCTAGTTTTGCAAAAGATGCTAGTGTCAGCACTGCAAGTAGTAAATTGATTGATTCAGCTATCACCAAAATAATCAAAGAGAATTTTTAAGCAAAGATTTAATTTACTTAAATTTTTCTTGAGGTAAATTGCTTCCAACCCCATTAGTCGCAACAACTGTCGATTATCACATTAATTTAACCACCGCGCAAAATTGCTAGAGGTGCTTTTGCTTCGTCTTATATTTTCAATAAATTTATTAAAATTGTCTGGGTTTCGTTATTTTAATTACTAACAGTTGTTAACCTCGTTTTATGGACATTTTTCGCCAGCGCTTTACACGCTCATTTCTAGTAGAGTGCTAGCTCCACACAGCAAAGGCGTGTAGAGCTAAACTATACTTATCCTACCGGTTTCCAACCGGTTGCTTCTGCAACTCCAGCTCCTATAGCAGCAGGCGAGCTCACTGTTTTAACACCCGCAGCATCTAACGCGGCAAATTTTTCAGCGGCAGTACCTTTTCCGCCGGCGATAATAGCACCTGCATGCCCCATGCGTTTACCTTCTGGTGCGGTAACACCGGCAATGTAAGATACTACCGGTTTAGTTACATGATGTTTGATATAATCTGCAGCTTCTTCTTCTGCACTGCCGCCAATTTCACCTACCATGACAATCGCTTCGGTTTGTGGATCGTTTTCAAATAAAGCCAATACATCGGTGAAGGTTGTCCCTGGGATAGGATCGCCGCCTATACCGACACAAGTACTTTGTCCAAACTGCATTTGTGTTGTTTGATTCACAGCTTCATAGGTTAATGTTCCTGAACGTGATACTATCCCCACCTTTCCTGGCATATGAATATGGCCTGGCATAATACCAATTTTGCAATGTCCTGGCGTAATAATCCCTGGACAGTTAGGACCAATTAAACGTGCGTCACTGTTCCATTCAATATAACTTTTCACCGTTAACATATCCAGCGCGGGAATTCCTTCAGTAATACAGACAATAAGCTTTATCCCTGCATCTACCGCTTCAATAATAGAATCTTTACAAAACGGTGCTGGCACATAAATAACACTAGCATCTGCATTGGTTTCATCAACTGCTTCACGTACCGTGTTAAATACAGGCAAATCTAAATGCTTTTGTCCGCCTTTACCTGGAGTAACACCACCAACCATATTAGTACCATAACTGATTGCTTGTTGTGAATGCATGGTTCCTTGATTGCCAGTAAAACCTTGGCAAATTACTTTTGTTTCATCATTAATTAAAATACTCATTTTTTGCCACCTTTTACTGCTGCTACTATAAGACGTGCTGCGTTATCAAAACCATTTGCTGGTGTAATATTTAGGCCACTATCTTTTAATAATTGCCCCGCTATATCAGCATTGTTTCCTTCTAAACGAACAATCACAGGAATAGAAATACCAACATCGGTTACAGCACTAATAATGCCTTCGGCTATCATATCACAACGGACAATACCACCAAAAATGTTGACTAATATTCCTTTGACATGTCTATCTGACATAATGATTTTAAATGCTTCTGTCACACGCTCACGCGTGGCGCCACCGCCTACATCTAAAAAATTTGCAGGGCTACCGCCATGCAATTTAATTAAATCCATTGTTGCCATTGCTAAGCCTGCACCATTAACCATACAGCCTATATCACCCTCTAAGGCAATATAGTTTAACTCCCAGTCACGCGCCCGATTTTCTCGTTCATCTTCTTGTGTAGTATCATGCAATGTACGTAAATTAGGTTGACGAAATAACGCATTGTCATCAATATTAATCTTTCCATCTAAACACAGTAAATTGCCTTCTTCAGTGACGATAAGCGGATTCACTTCCAACAAACTTAAATCACACTCAGTAAACATTTTGCCTAATCCCTGCATGATTTTAACAAACTGTTTTATTTGATTGTTTACTAAGCCCAAGCTAAAAGCTAATTCGCGTGCTTGAAAGGGCATTATGCCTACCATAGGATCAACTTTTACTGTCAGAATTTTTTCTGGTGTTTTTTCAGCAACTTTTTCAATTTCAACGCCACCTTCAGTAGAAGCCATAAAGACAACACGCTGGCATGAGCGATCAAGTACAGCACCAAGGTATAATTCACGCTTTATATTGGATGGTTCTTCAACTAATATTTGATTAACCGGTTGTCCACGCTCATCTGTTTGGTAAGTCACAAGCCGCTTTCCAATTAAGTTTTGCACTGCTTGCTTTAATCCTTCATGGCTATGAACAATTTTCACGCCACCTGCTTTTCCTCTACCGCCAGCATGCACTTGCGCTTTTACTACCCAACTTTCACACTCTAACTTGTTTGCAACGGCTATTGCTTCTTCTGCATTCCAGACAACTTCACCCTGTGGGACTGCAATCCCATACTGACGAAATAATGCTTTTGCCTGATACTCATGTAAGTTCATATTAACCTCTATTAATGTTATAACCCTAACAACAAACGACTAGGATCTTCTAATAAGTTTTTAACTGTCTTTAAAAATGTTACCGATTCTTTTCCATCAATAATTCGATGATCATAGGATAAAGCCACATACATCATTGGACGAATGACAACTTCTCCATTTACGGCAACTGGCCGCTGCTCTATTTTATGCATACCTAAAATACCACTTTGTGGTGGATTCAATATTGGAGTTGATAATAATGAACCAAAAACACCGCCATTTGATATAGTAAATGTGCCACCGGTCATTTCCTCTACCGTTAATTTGCCACTATTAGCTCGCTCTGCCATACCGGCAATGTTTTTTTCCATATTGGACAAAGTCATTTGATCTGCATCTCTAAGAATAGGAACCACTAAACCTCTAGGAGATGATACTGCTATACCAATATCATAGTAATCATGATAAACAATATCGTCATCATCTATCGAAGCATTAACAACAGGTGATCGTTTTAATGCTTCAATAACTGCTTTAGTAAAAAAAGACATAAAACCTAAGCGCACACCATGAGTTTTCTCAAATTCATCTTTATACTGTTTACGCAAATCAAATATAGCTTGCATATCAATTTCATTAAACGTCGTTAACATAGCTGTGGTTTGTTGTGACTGCAATAAACGTTCAGCAATGCGTGCCCGTAAGCGTGACATTGGCACTCGTTTTTCATAACGCTCACCAGTGACAACGCTCAACTGTTCTGGCTCTTGCTCTGAAGTCTTTTCTGTGCTTTGAATAAAAGTCACTACATCTTCTTTGGTGATACGACCACCTTTGCCAGTTCCCACTAATTGACCCGGGTCAATGTCATGCTCCATCACTAATCGCCTCACAGATGGAGATAATATCACTTCATTTTTATTGCCTGCTTCTGGCGTAGATGGTGATGGTACATCCCCTGTTTTTTGGCTTGGTTGCGCTGTTGAAACAGGCTTAACATCAGCTGGTTTCACTTCTTGTACTTTAGCGCCCGCTTCTATAGAATTAATCCTAGTGAGCAACTCATCGCTGACCACTGTTGTCCCTTCTGCTTTTAATATTTCACCCAGTACCCCGCTAGCTGGCGCTGGTACTTCTAAGACGACTTTATCTGTCTCTAAGTCAAGTAAGTTTTCATCGCACGTTACTGTCTCACCTGGCTTTTTATGCCAAATTGCAACGGTAGCATCTGCTACTGACTCCGGTAACATTGGTACTTTAACATCTACTGTCATGTATATTTCTCTCTCTTTTAAAACAATTCAATCTCTATACTACTGTTCACACTTTTCTATTAATGCAGCATTAACTAATTTTTTTTGCTGGTCGATATGTCGCTTTAAATCACCAACAGCGGGAGCTGCTGAAGCAGCGCGACCAGCATAATACAATGTATGCTCTTTCAATAAACAACTTTCAACATTATGCTTTGATGCATACCATGCACCTTGATTCTTCGGTTCTTCTTGGCACCAAACAATTTCTTTTGCCTTATCATATTTAGCTAACTCGGTTGTCAATTCTTCTAGTGGGAATGGATATAATTGTTCCACACGAAGTATAGCCACATCCGTTTGTTTATTTTCTCTGCGTTGAGCTAACAAATCATAATAAACCTTTCCGCTACACAGAATAACGCGTTTAACTTCTTTCGCTTTAATAGCATCAACCTCTGGAATGATCAGTTTAAATTGTCCTTGCGTTAATTCTTCTAATGTTGATGTTGCTAATTTATGTCGAAGTAAACTCTTCGGCGTCATGACCACTAAAGGCTTTCGAAATGGACGAATCAACTGACGACGCAGCATATGAAAACATTGAGCTGGTGTGGTTGGTACACAGACTTGTATATTTTGTTCTGCACATAGTTGTAAAAACCGCTCTAATCGTGCTGATGAATGCTCAGGTCCCATACCCTCATAACCATGAGGTAATAACAAGACTAGACCACACAAGCGTCCCCACTTTTGAAAACCAGAACTAATAAATTGATCAATCACGACTTGGGCACCATTGGCAAAATCACCAAACTGTGCTTCCCACAATATAAGATGACGTGGTTCTGCTGAGGCATAACCGTATTCAAATGCTAATACAGCTTCTTCTGATAGTACGGAGTCTATAATAGTAAATTCACCTTGTTCCTCACTCAAGTGTCGCAATGGGACATAACTTTCGTTCGTTTTATTGTTATGTAATACGGCATGGCGATGCGAAAACGTTCCACGACCACAGTCTTGACCCGACAAACGAACGCCATAACCGTCATCTAGCAATGTTGCATAGGCCAGGATTTCAGCACAGCCCCAATTCAGTGGTATTTTTCCTGCCAACATTTGTCTGCGAGTGTCCATTTCTTTTTCTACTATTTTGTGTGGAACAAAGCCCTCTGGAAATAGCGCTAACTTCTCGCCTACTTTTTTAATTTGCTCCATCGGCACCTGTGTATCAGCATGCGCTTGCCATCCTTGATGCAGGTAGATGCCCCAGTTCGCCATATGAAAAATATCAGGATTCTCTGCTACTAATGGCACGACTGATTTGCCTGTGTCTAAATAACGGCGGTACTCATCAAGCATCTTTTGTTCATCATCTTTAGCAATAATGCCTTCTTTGAGTAATTGCTGTGTATAGAGCATCATCGTAGTCTGATGTTGACGAATTTTTTGATACATTGCAGGCTGCGTCACTGAAGGTTCATCAGCTTCATTATGCCCTTGGCGCCGATAACAAACCAAGTCAATGACAATATCTTTATTAAATTTCATCCGATAGTCTAATGCGATCTGTGCGGCAAAGACAACAGCTTCTGGATCATCACCATTAACATGCAGTATTGGAGATTGCACCATTTTTGCCACATCGGAGCAGTACAATGTTGAGCGCGCATCTAAAGGATTGCTGGTGGTAAAACCAATTTGGTTATTTACAATAATATGCACTGTACCACCGACACAATAACCTCTAGCTTGAGACATATTAAATGTTTCCATAACAACACCTTGGCCTGCAAATGCCGCGTCACCATGGATCACCAAGGAAAGCACTTGGTTGCGCTCAGTATCAAGACGCCTATCTTGGCGGGCACGAACAGAACCAGAAACAACCGGTGAAATAATTTCTAAATGCGATGGATTAAAACCTAAGGTTAAATGCAGCACTCCTCCAGGCGTTTCTACATCAGAAGAAAAACCCATATGATATTTAGCATCACCACTGCGACTTTGCTCAACTAGCTTTCCTTCAAACTCATTAAACAAATCACTGGGCTCTTTACCAAATACATTAACTAACACATTCAAACGACCGCGATGTGCCATGCCAATGACTAATTCTTTTATTCCTTTTCGGCCAGATTCTTGCGTCAAATCAACCAACATTGGAATAAGGCTTTCTCCTCCTTCCAAAGAAAATCGCTTTTGACCAACATATTTTTTGCCTAAGTAATTTTCCATACCCTCTGATTCTACTAAGTGCTTTAAAATTTTTATTTTTTGCTGTTGAGAAAAATTAGGCTTTGATCGACTAGTCTCCAGGCGCTGCTCTAGCCACTCGGTTTCGGTTGTATTAGTAATATGTTTGTATTCAATACCAATACTACCACAATAGGTTTCTTCTAATGCCTGAATTAAATCTTTCAATTTAATTTGCCCTGAGTCACAGCCTCTGAATCCGGCTGGCTCAAATGCTAATGCTAAATCATTTTCAGTTAAACCATAATGACGGTAATCTAAATCTTCTGCAGGCAGGCGTTCAACACCTAAAGGATCTAGTTTCGCCTGGTGATGGCCGTGACTACGATAAGCATTTACTAAATGTGTCACTTGTCCTTGCTTATGGATATAATGCGTATCTAGTGACGCTGCTTTGATCGGTGATTTTGCTCGCTGTAAAAATTCATCACGTACAGCGGCATGTGAAAAATCACCTTTACTTTGATTTTTTGCTTTTGGTAATTGTGAAAAATAGTGTCTCCACTCTTCAGAAACTTTGTTAGGATCCATTAAATAAGTTTCGTATAAATCTTCTAAATAAGCGGAACTACCGCCAAATAAACATGAATTTTGCTCAAATTTTTTCATTAAATTTTCTTGATTTGCCACTTTCATCCCCTGGAGTTTGAAAAATATATAGTTCGATAATCAACTTTGATCGCAACTTCGCTAAAAATAGATTAAAAACTAAATTTCATTATAATCTTAACGCATTATGCTTACGTAGCTTCTTTTAATAATAATGAGCGAATTTTGCCAATAGCTCTTGTTGGATTCAACCCTTTTGGACACACATCGACACAATTCATAATACTACGGCAACGAAATATGCTAAAAGGATCGTCTAATTCCTGCAAACGTTCTAGTGTATGCGTATCACGGCTATCTGCCAAAAAACGATACGCTTGTATTAGCCCTGCAGGTCCAATAAACTTATCTGGATTCCACCAAAACGAAGGGCATGAGCTTGAACAACAAGCACAAAGAATACATTCATACAAGCCATCAAGTTTAGAGCGTTGCTCAGGTGATTGTAAACGTTCTTTTGCAGGTGCTACGCTATCATTTTGTAAAAATGGCTGAATTTTTTCATATTGACGGTAAAATTGTGCCATATCAACAATTAAATCTCTATCGACTGGAAAACCAGGTAACGGCCGCAACACAATAGGCTCTTTCAATGATGACAATGGGGTGATACAAGCTAATCCATTACGACCATTAATATTCATACCATCCGAGCCACAGACTCCTTCACGGCAAGAGCGACGAAAAGACAATGAATCATCTATTTTATCCTTGAGCAACAGTAGTGCTTGCAACAACATCATATCCCTATCCGCAGGTATATCAAGTGTCACATCTTGCATATAAGGCACTTTATCTTTATCCGGATTGTAACGATAAATACTAAATTTAACTTCTCTTGTCGCTGTTTCTGCCATAATTTACTCTCTTAGCAATGACTCTTACCAATTAATAGACTCTCTCTTTAGGTTCAAACGGTTCCATTGTTTCTGGTTGTTGGTTAACCTCCCGTGTCCCTATCTGATTACCTTCAGCATAATACAAACTGTGCAATAACCACTTTTCATCATCTCGATCCGGGTAATCCTCACGACTATGCGCACCACGACTTTCCGTTCGGAAACTCGCAGCAATTGCGGTTGCTACCGCAGTTTCTATTAAATTATCTAACTCTAGTGCTTCAATTCGCGCTGTATTAAATACTTTGCTATGATCGTTAATTGATGCACGTTTCACACGCTCCTGCAATTCTTTTATTTTTGTCAAGCCTTTGTGCATGAAGTCACCGTGCCGAAATACGCCAAAATCTTCTTGCATTGTTTTTTGCAATTCTGATTTTATAGCAATAACACTCTCTCCTTTTTTATTCGTATCCCAACGATGGATCCGCTCCATTGCTTTATCAATATCATCAGTGCTTGCACGACGTAGAGGTAACCCTGAACGTAAGCATTCTTGTACATGTATACCTGAAGAGCGACCAAAAACAATCAAATCCAATAATGAGTTCCCACCCAAACGATTAGCACCATGCACAGATACACAGGCTATTTCTCCTGCTGCATATAAACCTTCAACAACTTCATCACAGCCATTTTTATGATGAAGCACTTGACCATATTTATTGGTTGGCAAACCACCCATCATGTAATGACAAGTTGGAACAACAGGAATAGGCTCTTTGCGTGGATCAACACCAGCAAATGTCTGAGATAATTCAATAATACCAGGCAAACGGCTATTTAATAACTCTGCACCGAGGTGATCCAACTTCAATTTGACATAGTCTTCACCACCTGTATCAAAACCATTTCCTTCTCGAAATTCTAATGACATGGCACGCGATACTACATCACGAGAGGCTAAATCTTTAACGTGTGGTGCATAACGCTCCATAAAGCGCTCACCATGTTTATTAATTAAATAGCCACCTTCGCCACGACAACCTTCCGTCACTAATACCCCAGCACCGGCTATACCGGTTGGATGAAATTGCCACATTTCCATATCCTGTACTGGTAATGCAGCACGTAATGCCATGCCAATACCATCACCGGTATTGATCAATGCGTTGGTTGTTGATTGATAAATACGACCAGCACCACCGGTTGCAAAAATAATAGCGCGGGCATTCATGAAAGCAACTTCACCGTCTTCTATATTCATTATAGTAAGACCCGCATAACCTTCGCCATCACTTGCTTTTACTAAATCAACCGCATACCATTCTGAAAACACATGTGTTTTGGCTTTCACATTTTGTTGATACAAGGTGTGTAACAAAGCATGTCCCGTACGATCAGCCGCAGCACAAGTCCGTGCAGCCTGCTCGCCCCCAAAGTTTTTTGACTGACCACCAAAGCGACGTTGATAAATTTTACCATTATCCATACGAGAAAAAGGCAATCCCATATGCTCCATTTCATAAACACATTCAGGGCCAGTACGGCACATATATTCAATTGCATCTTGATCACCAAGATAATCCGATCCTTTCACCGTATCATACGCATGCCAGCGCCAATCATCTTCATGCGCATTACCTATCGCACAAGTGATCCCCCCCTGCGCTGAAACCGTGTGCGAACGTGTTGGAAAAACTTTAGAAACTAGTGCGACTTTATACCCAGATTGAGCTAAAGCCAATGCTGCCCGCATACCGGCACCGCCGGCACCAATAATAACAGCATCAAATTCATAGGTTGGTACTGAACTCATCTATACGCTCCACAAAATTATTGCGCCCCAAATAAAATAACTCACCAATGCGATGACAATGGCAATTTCTAATACCAACCGAATACATACACATTTGACATAATCAGTTAATATTGTCCACATCCCAATCCACGCATGCATAATCAATGCAAGTAATGCAAACAAAGTAGCAACTTTCATCATCATGTGACTAAACAAAGACTCCCAGACAACAAATGTTAGTTTGGGCACTAACAAAATGTAACCTGCGAGAAAAATAACATACAATGCAAGAATCATTGCTGTCACACGCTGGATTAGCCAATCGCGCAAACCACTCCCACTATAACTTGTTGCATTTTTTACCATATCCAAAGTCCCGCTAAAATAATGACAATTACCGCGAGGAGTAACATCAAGTAAGCACCTTGAACACCCCCCTCTTTCGTTTCGCCTAAACCCATATCCATCAGGATATGACGCAAGCCTGCTACCAAGTGGTAAAGCAGAAGTGCTAAAAAGCCCCAAGTGATAAATTTCACCCAAGCATTAGCAAAAAATTGAACTAAACCATTAAATTCTTCTACACCAGCAAGCGATTTATCCAATGTACAAATAAGTATCGGTATGAATAGGAATAAAACAACCCCGGATATACGATGCAAAATAGATACAATTGCCACTATAGGAAAACGAATGGACATTAAATTTAAATTAACAGGTTTTTTCTTGCTCACTTTCGCTCCTCAACTCGCTCCAAAACCTTATGAATTATAGCTACTTATCTTACATAATACCAGCAATGAATACACATCATCTTCAACTAACACTTAGAATTCTTTCAATTTTTCATCTACAATTAAATGAAAGATACTAATTCAGTTCTGTTATAGTGAATGGTATCTCATATAAGCAAATGTTCAAGGAACTATCATGAGTAATAAATATGCAAAACTAACACTAAATGTCAAGGATGAACCACTAGAGCTCCCTATTCGTACCGGCACCTTAGGTCAAGATGTCATTGATATTAACCAACTAGGCAAGCACAATTTTTTTACATTCGATCCAGGCTTTGTCTCCACCGCATCTTGCGAATCGAAAATTACTTTTATTGATGGCAATAAGGGAGTCTTGCTCTATCGCGGTTACCCAATCGAGCAATTGGCTGAGCAGACTGACTATCTTGACGTATGTTACCTTCTACTCCATGAAGAATTACCTACATCCGAGCAAAAAAAACAATTTGTTAGTCAAGTTAATCAACATAGCATCGTCCATGAGCAAATCCGCAAATTTTTTAACGGTTTTCGCCGAGATGCACATCCTATGGCAATAATGGTTGGTGTCGTTGGTGCATTATCCGCCTTCTATCATGATTCCCTAGACATCAATGATCCAGCCAGCCGAGAACTTTCAGCAATACGTTTAATTGCCAAAATGCCAACTTTAGCAGCAATGTGTCATCGCTACTTTGTCGGCTTACCCTTCATGTATCCTCGTGAAGACTTAGGTTATGCGGAAAACTTTTTGTATATGTTAGCAGGCTCACCAAACGCAACTTGGCATGCTAACCCAACATTATCACGTGCTATGGATAGAATTTTTACTTTACATGCTGATCACGAGCAAAATGCTTCGACTTCTACTGTTCGTTTAGCTGGTTCTTCCGGTGCAAATCCATTTGTCTGTATCTCTGCAGGTATTGCTACATTATGGGGCCCGGCACACGGTGGTGCCAATGAAGCCGTGCTAAATATGCTGCATGAAATTGGTGATGAGAGCCGTATTAATGAATTTGTTAAGAAAGCCAAAGATCGTAATGATCCGTTTCGCTTAATGGGATTTGGTCACCGTGTTTATAAAAATTATGATCCACGCGCCAAAATTATGCGGGAAACTTGTCATGAGGTATTAGACGAAGTTGGCTTAGGTGAAACACCTTTATTCAAACTTGCAATGCGTTTAGAAAAAATCGCTTTAGAAGATGACTATTTTATAGAGAAAAAGCTCTATCCGAATGTGGATTTTTATTCTGGTATTACTCTCAGCGCACTTGGCATACCAACCAACATGTATACTGTGATTTTCGCACTTGCCCGTACCGTTGGCTGGATTTCACATTGGGGAGAAATGCTCAGCAGCCCAGGTTTTCGTATTGGCCGCCCACGACAATTGTATACAGGGCCAACACAGCGGGATGTAGAGGTAACGAATAAACGGTAAAAACTGTTGTTATACGCTCATCTGTCAGCGGCTATAGCAGGAGCACCATGCGATTTTTAACAAGGTCTAGTATATTTAAGAATGAGTACGATATGGGGTCGGCTGGCATATTCGAAGATAGATGTTTATAACATAGTCTAACTATTTCCTTCTGGCATAATATTAGGCAAATGAATTTCTTCTCCCATTTCTCTTTGCAACATAACTAGCCGATGACGAATTTGAACATCATATGGGTACTCTTCAACTAGCTTTGTGCATTCTTTTAAAGCATCAGCCTGTTGACCGTTTTTGCTAAACTCCAAAATTCGCCTAAATGCACGATCAGATTCGAGCCTCTTTGATACTTGTCTAAAAAATCTTAACATAACAACCTCCTCGGTTTATTTCTTAAAAGTTTGTCTCTCGATCATTTCTCTTTGCAGAAATACTTCCTTTTCTTTAGCCTCTAAAATCATGTCAGCTAAATTATTTGGTGTTACAAGAATTTTGTCACGAATAGAGAAATTAGGTGACACAAGCTTCCTGATCCCTCCGGCAATTAGCAGTGAATAAGCTAAGCTACTACAGCTTGCAGCATTATTTGCATTAAATACTTTATTACCTCCCACAAGGTGATATTTATTTTGAGATTCAAATTTTTCTAGTTCTATTAACATATTTGTTAAATTTAGCGTTTCCATATCAACTAAATGATCAGGTGCTCTCCCTTCGGAAGCAAGATCTGCTTCAAGATCTGACGATACTCCATCTTGTATTTTGTGTTTGTTTAGAACAGTAAGTTGTTCAGGCCACAAACTTGCGTAGAAATCTCTTGTTTCAAGAGAGACATGTCCAATATTTGCTCTTCTTAAAGGACCTATGCCTTTTAGAAGTGCGAATCCAACTGTAGTGTGTTTGAAATTACCATTTTCAAGAAAATATCCAGATTTCCATATTCTTATACGGGTAATCTTAGAATCAGCAGTTAAAGCTGGAAGCGAAGTAGTGCTAACATAACGTTTTATTGTTTGGAAAAATTTCTGTCGCGTCATCATATATACCTTCATATTTTTGCATATTAGCCATTACTTAAATCTTAATTATCCTATCATTTTTACATTTATAAATCAACTATTTCCGATTATTCTTAATTATCAGTAATCTTAGAGATCTCCACATTTTAACGGCACGTTCGCAGCAAGATAGTGAGAAATATCAGCATTTTCAAAGTACGTATTATCCTGATGTCAATCGCCTGTTATTGTCATGTCGATCACTTTTGACCGTTTTTCAATAATCAGTGATCGAGATCAGAATAATTATTGATCGACATGCTTTAAGCCATTGATAAATAATATTTTTTCTTTTTTTCTCTGTTGTTATAAGGACTTTTTTAATATGAATTTGAAGGAGTCCAAAAATGAGTCAAAGGAGACTAGAAATGAGAAATTTAAGAGAACTTTTGCGGTTGAAGTTAAACGCGCAAATCAGCCATAGAAAGATAGCTCTCGCGTTGAATATATCGGCGAGCACAGTGAGTCTTTATGTTAAAGCGGCTAAAGCGGCTTCACTGACATGGTCGACGATCCAAACCATGAGCAATGATAATATTGAACAACAGCTCGTGCCTTATTGCCAACAATTAAGCGAGAAACGTAAGAATAAAAGTCAAATTGATCTGGTAACCGTACACAGAGAGCTTCAGCATAAAGGAGTGACACGTGAGCTGCTGTGGAAAGAATACAAAGAAAAAGTCATGTCGCCAGTCAGCTATCCAGAGTTTTGCCGGCAATATAGAGCATTCAAAAAAACGTTGAAACCTAGCATGCGTCAACAGCATAAATTGGGTAAAAAAACATTTATTGATTATGCCGGCCCAACGGTACCTATTATGTATAAACAGACGGGAGAAGTAAAAGAAGCTAATGTGTTCATTGCTTTGTTAGGCGCTAGTAATTTCACGTATGCTGAAGCCACCTTCACGCGAGCTATCCCTGATTGGTTGCAGTCACACGTTCGAATGTTCAACTATTTTGGTGGCGTAACAGAACTCATTATTCCAGACAACGAAAAATCGGGTGTTAACGGGGCCTGTTATTACGAGCCTGAGATCAATGTGCAGTATGCTGCCTTAGGCTGCTCACTATGATACAGTGGTACTACCCACTCGACCATACAAGCCAAAAGATAAAGCAAAAGTTGAAAATGCTGTCTTGGTCGTTGAGCGTTGGATATTAGCACGCATACGCCATCACACATTTTTTACGTTAGATGAGTTAAACCAGGCTATTAGCAAATTGCTTGTTGAGCTAAATGACAAGCCTTTCCAGAAATTGCCTGGCTCAAGGCGTTCTCATTTTGAAAAACATGAAAAAAAATACCTAAAACCACTTCCAGCATTTCCTTATTCTTACAAGGAAATAAAAAAAGTGAACGTTAAGTTAGATTATCACATTGAAGTAAAAGGACATTACTGCAGCGTACCCTATCACTTAATTAGCAAAGCGGTCCATTACCATTTAAGTGAAAACACCATAGATATCTTCTATCAAGGTGTCTCCGTCGCCAGTCATCTACGTTCAAATGATCAAGGCCAATCCACCACTATCAATGAACACATGCCAAAAGCACACCGAGAACATCAGCAGTGGTCTCCGCGACGCTTTTTATCCTGGGCAGAAAATATTGATACCATAGTCACTAAAATTGTAGAACACCTTATTAAAACGAAGCCTCATCCGGAATGCTGTTACCGAATTCATCTTGGCTTAAAAAAATTATATAAACAGTATGGGAAAACACGTTTTATTGAAGCCAGTCATTACGCCTTTTTTTGTACCATATAACTACTCCAGGTGAATTATTGCGACAAGTTGCAACAATCAACCCTTGTTTTGATTTAGATTTGATCAATTTTGGCGGGTTAAATAATAATACTGATTATCATATTAATCGATACTATTGTCAATAAGGTGTAAATGCTTTATGATTCTTTCCTTCTAAACTGGAATTTATCCATGATATGATCAAGTTAAATATTTTGTCCCCAAAAGTGCGTAAACAACTTGATTCACCACCTCTGCTTGACCCTAATGAACAATGCGCTTATTTCTCCTTTTCTAGTCCCCTCATTAAATCACTGAGCTTGTCCCATACTAGTAAACACTTTCCTACGTCTGTTTATTATAATTCGTTACCTAGATTATTTAAACGTATTATCATATCTACCAATCTTGAGTATTCGCTATAATCAACTCTTTCATCATTGCAATGTGTTCAACGTTTGCATTTAATGCCGGGATATAAGCAAATTGTTTACCTCCTGCTTGAAGAAAAGCATGGCGATTTTCTTTATCTAATTCCTCTAACGTTTCAAGGCAATCAGCTGCAAAACCGGGGCTGAGCACTTGAATAGACTCGGTCCCCTTTTTAGGCAATTGCTGCAGCGTTTCTAATGTATAAGGCGTAAGCCATTGCGCAGGACCCAAGCGTGATTGATACGTGGTAATCCATTCATCCTCTTGCAAACCCAATTTTTCTGCAACTAAACGCGCTGTCTGCTGACATTGTTTAGGGTAAGGATCACCTTTATCAGCATAACGTAAAGGAATACCATGAAATGAAAAAACTAATTTATCAGCTTTCCCTTGTGCCTGCCAATATTGTTGAATTGATTGACTGACTGCCTGAATATAAGCAGGATGCGCATGATAATCACGTATCATACGAATTTCCGGCAAGCAGGGACATTTCTTTAAGGCTGCTGCTATTTTGTCATAAACTGAGGCTGTCGTCGTTGCTGAATATTGTGGGAATAAGGGTAAAATAATAACTTTATTTACCTCCGCTTGTTTTAATTCCAATAGGCCTTGACGCAAACTAGGCGTACCATAGGTCATCCCTACCGCCACCGGTATTTTTTGTTTAAATGTCGCTGCCAATTCGTTTGCTAAAAGATCTGCTTGCTGTTGCGTAATAAAACGCAAGGGCGAACCCTGCTCTGTCCAAATTGATTTGTATAAAGGAACAATTCGGCGTGGACGAAAAGGTAAAATAAATAAATTGAGAATAAACCACCAAAGTAATTTAGGAAAATCAATCACCCGTGGATCAGAAAGAAACTCTCGTAAAAATTGGCGGATACTTTTTGCAGTAGGCGCTTCCGGTGTCCCAAGATTTACTAATAAAATACCCAGTTGCGTTGTTTTTTTCAATCTCATTGTCCTCTCAATTATGCATCATTCACCAACAGTGACTCTTTTTGCTTCCAACATCATGGTAATCTCTTTACGTATATTTTCTATCGCGTCATCACCATGAACATAGTCATAACTTGGCGCTTGCTCACCAGGCAGCGGTTGAAAATGTTTATAATACTCAATAAGTGGTTTTGTCTTTTCACGGTAAATAGCAATACGATCACGCACAATATCTTCTCTATCATCCTCACGCTGCACTAAATCGTCACCTGTGATATCATCTTTACCTGGAATAAGTGGAGGATGATAATTGATATGATAAACTCGTCCCGAATCAAGGTGCACTAAGCGCCCACATATACGTTTAATAATTTTTTCATCCGGCACATCCACTTCCATAACATGCTCAAGATTAATGCGTGCCTGTTTCAATGCTTCTGCCTGAGCAATAGTTCGTGGAAAACCATCCAACAAAAAACCATTTTTACAATCATCCTGTGCTAATCGCTGCTTGACAATATCAATCATAATATCATCAGGGATTAACTGGCCTTTTTCCATTAGCTTGGCTACCTTCAACCCTAATGGCGTTTTCTCAGCCACTGCTGCTCGCAAAATGCTGCCTGTTGCAATAATGGGAATTTCATAACGCTCACTGATAAAGCGCGCCTGGGTACCTTTACCCACTCCTGGCGCACCAAGCAACATTAACCGCATGTTTATTCTCCAATATTAAAAAAGCGTATCCTAGCGAGAGTTTAGCTAATTGTCACGTATTTTCAGATAATCTCGTGCTAGACTATACGTTTAGTAGGGAAATTTAGGCGACTTTAGCAATGATACAAGCACACGTTGATTCAAAAAAGCTCATATTTTGTTTTGTACTCTTTTTCATCAGCCTAATGATACTGCTGTTTCATCGCGCAGCTAGTGCTGAAAATACAGTAGCATTACAACCAAAGCAGGTACTGATTATTGAAGTCAACGATGCCATTGGACCGGCCACAGCTGAATATATTTTATCCGGGTTAGAAGTTGCTGCGAAGCAAGGATCACACGCAGTGATCATCCAATTAGACACCCCTGGCGGCTTAGATAGCGCAATGCGCGATATTATTAAAGCAATTTTAGCCTCCCCTGTCGCGGTGATCACCTATGTTGCTCCTAGTGGTGCAAGAGCAGCCAGTGCAGGAACCTATATTCTCTATGCCAGTGCTATCGCCGCAATGGCACCAGGAACCAATATGGGTGCAGCAACGCCTGTTTCTCTCGGAGGTAAAGGGGCTACTAAACCACAAAATACAACATCTGGACAAGATAAAAATCATCAAGCCGGCGCTACTGATATGCAGAATAAAATTAAAAATGACGCCACCGCCTATATGCGTTCACTGGCAGAAATCCATGGGCGCAATATCGATTGGGCTAAAAAAGCCATCGTCACTTCAGACAGCATCACGGCTAAAAAAGCGTTACAACTCGGTGTTATTGACGTTATTGCCGGTGATATCACTAGCTTACTGCAACAAATAAATGGTAAAACCGTCACAACAGCAAACCTTAACATCAAACTTAACACCAGCAATACATCATTACAGTACTATCAACCGAGTTGGCGTATTACATTATTAAGTACTATTACCAATCCTAGTATTGCCTATGTTTTACTCCTCATTGGTCTGTATTGCTTGTTCTTTGAGTTCACACACCCTGGCATGATTGCTCCTGGCGTTGTCGGCGCGATTGCACTACTGGTTGCCTTATACGCCCTACAATTATTGCCTATCAACTATGCAGCACTCGCTCTTATTTTATTAGGTATGGCGTTTATTGCCGGTGAAGCATTCATTTCCAGCTTTGGTGCACTTGGCGTTGGTGGTATTGTTGCATTTATTCTTGGCTCAATCATGTTAATGCCTACAAATACACCAGGGATGGGTATTTCATGGACTGTTATCACTATAATGGTTATCATTAATACTATTATTATTTTTTCAATTGTTGGATTAGCTTTACGCACCTGTTTTCTACCCATGGTCACTGGGCAGGATAAAATGCTTGGCAGTACCGGGATTATGCGCGAAGATTGCTCTGACAAAGGTTGGCTCAACTATGAAGGCGAAATATGGCAATGCCAATGCAAAACGCCTCTTAAAAAAGGACAAAAAGTTAAAATAATCAAAATTAAAAATTTATTACTTCACGTAGAGCCGATTGACAGTTAGAATTATTATTATCTAAGGAGAGTGTAACACTTCAGCATTGTGCAAATGGATAACAAAGACTCCCTGAAAAATGCTGGATAGTTATTAAACAATTACTGTTAAGGAGTTCACATGGTAAATAATGTTCTTTTGTGGGTAGTCATCATACTTGTTGCCCTGCTTGTCCCGATGTTTAAAGTGTTGCGCGAATACGAGCGCGGCGTTATTTTTATGTTAGGTCGTTATTATAAAGTGAAAGGACCAGGGCTGATCATTCTGATTCCCATTATACAACAAATGGTTAAAGTGCAATTACGCACAATCGTTATGGATGTCCCCAGTCAAGATGTTATTTCAAAAGATAATATCTCTGTAAAAGTTAACGCTGTTGTCTATTTTCGCGTAACTGAACCAGAGAAAGCCATCATCCAAGTAGAAAATTACTATGAAGCCATTAGTCAATTAGCGCAAACCACTTTGCGATCGGTGTTAGGTCAACATGAATTAGATGAAATGCTAACAGAAAGAGAAAAGTTAAATACCGATATACAAAGTATTCTCGATGAACAAACCGATGCGTGGGGAATTAAAGTGGGTAACGTAGAAATTAAACACGTTGATTTAGATGAAAGCATGATCCGCGCTATTGCTAAGCAAGCAGAAGCCGAGCGAGAAAGACGAGCAAAAGTGATCAATGCTGAGGGAGAATTACAAGCATCTGAAAAGTTAGTTGAAGCAGCTAATAAATTAGCAACTAATCCTCAAGCAATGCAATTACGTTATCTACAAACGATTAATAATATTGGCTTAGAAAACAATTCGACGGTTGTTTTCCCTTTTCCTACTGATTTGGTCAGTATGATTAAAAATTTAGGTGGGCCAGCATAAATAAATGATGATAAAGACTTACTTAAAGTAAGTCTTTATCACATTGCCAGTGACTGATCATCAAGAGAAGAAACTAATTTGACCACTCTTGCATCAATAAATTTACCATTCTTGTCAAAAGCATATTGCACCTTGGCAATACCTGCTTGAGAACAGGCGTGGCAGCCATTTTTTAATAACTGTTGAAAAGTTAAAATTTGTCGGCCATTTTTTAGTTTTTCGTAAGTAGGTGGCGCAACAACCATGGACTCTAAGAATACTTTTGGGTATTGTCTTAGGATACGCTTATACTGTTTTGCCCGAGTAATATCCAATTTTCCACTCAGCTCAATGACATTGCCCTGGCTATCAATTAAAAAATATTCATCATCATGATCTACCGCGGCAACAGTCGCATAGAGCAATCCAATATTACCGTATTCTTTAATTGAGCGAATAAATGCGTGCTTTTTTGTTAAGAATGCGTAATTTTGCTGGCAGTAAGGTAGTTTTTTCATTTTATCGTTAGCACAATCCATTAGCATAACGATAGATTGATGTATTTCACATTCTGGCTCAACAGATGCATGACAGCGCTGAATATTCTTCGACACCAAGCCTTGCTCCAACTCAGGAAAGCGCGTAATGATAACGTGTGTTTCTTTCGCAAATACAGGAGTGCTTAGCAAAAAATAAATTAAAATAACGATTTGTCGCATGTCTCTCTCACTGCCTATTTATTTGCGCGTATGCTATCGAATATTGACTATTTTTGCAAGGATTTTGTTTATTATTATTTCATTAAGACATAAGTTTGACCAGCCAGGTAGTAGATAACACATTGAATTTGCATTGTTTTTTTATGTGATGCTGAGCGCAATAGCAAAGCAAATAATATTGCTAAAAAATCTTGTTTCTAAGTAAATTAAGCGTTATAATTAAGGTGAGTGTAAAAGATGGCACATTTTGAGCCGATTAATAACCTGATAGGGATAGAGCTCGATAATGTTGTGAGCAAGCTTGCCTTGAGTAAGACGCCTAATGCATTACAGCGCGTTCCCACCTGCTGATAAGTGGGTTCAAGGTAACCATCCAAGCACTCTTATAAAAAAACCTGCATATCTTGCAGGTTTTTTTTATTGTGCTACTTTGTATTTTTAATGTTAGAGTAGGTACAGTCATGAATATCGTCACCTTTGATATTGAAACCATTCCAGATTGCGAAAATGGTGCAAAAATTCACGGTTTATCCAATTTAAGCGATACGGAAATTGCTGAAACACTGTTTAAAATGCGGCGTGAAGAAACAGATGGTTCCGAATTTTTACCGCATTATCTTCACAAGATTGTAGCCATTTCCGTTGTTGTGCGCACGGCAACACAAATTAATATTTACTCCTTGGGCGAAGAAACAGATAATGAAAAAACCATTATTGAACGCTTTTTTCACGGTATAGAAAAATTAACCCCTCTATTGGTCAGTTGGAATGGCGGCGGCTTTGATTTACCGGTGATTAATTACCGCTCGCTCTTACATAAAATTTATGCACCTAGATTCTGGGAAAACGGCGACAGTGACCATTCTTTTCGCTGGAATAATTATTTAAACCGCTACCATGAGCGCCATACTGATCTGATGGATATCTTAGCTGGCTTTCAAGCACGTGCTAATGCACCTCTTGACAAAATTTCAACCTTATTAGGTTTCCCTGGTAAAATGGGAATGGGTGGCTCAAAAGTATGGGAATACTACCAACAGGGAAATATCAAAGCGATTCGAGACTACTGTGAAACCGATGTGCTCAATACCTATTTAGTATTTTTACGGTTTCAATTATTACGAGGAAAAATTACAGAAGAACGACTTAATGAAGAGTATGCACTTATCAAAACAGCATTAAAGCAAATTAACCAACCGCATTTTTCAGAATTTCTAAACCACTGGGAAACAAATGAAGAAGCATGATCCTATTACCGTAACAATTGATACACTAAGCCATGACGGTCGTGGCATTGCTATTATCAATGGTAAAAAAACATTTTTGCGCGGCGGCTTAGCCCAAGAGAAAGTTCAATTTATTTACACAAAAAAACACCGGCAATATGATGAAGGCCTTGTCACTGAAGTTATAACACCGGCGACACAACGAGTCAAAGCACGCTGTCACTACTTTGGCATTTGTGGCGGTTGTAATTTACAGCATCTACACCCTAACGAACAAATTCAACATAAACAAGCCGTTTTGCTCGAACAATTACAACATTTTGGCAATATTACGCCTGAATCTATTCTGCCACCATTAACTGCTGATTTATGGGGGTATCGTCGCAAAGCCCGTTTAGGAGTCAAATATGTTCATGCCAAAGAAAAAGTATTAGTTGGCTTTCGAGAAATCAATGGACGTTATATTGCCAATATGGAAAGTTGTGATGTACTGCATCCGAGCATTGGTAAAATTTTACCTGAATTATCTCGCCTAGTGGCAACACTCTCTTGCTGCCAGCAATTACCACAAATTGAAGTCGCTATAGGCGATGATGTTAAGGCACTGATTTTTCGTCATTTACAAGTATTGACCGAAAATGATCATAAATTATTAGTTGATTTTGCCAAACAACATCATATTCACTGTTACAGCCAATCCGGCAAAATGGATTCTATTATTAAATTACACCCACAAGATGGAAACGATCTATTATCTTACCATTTACCAACGTATGATTTACAGTTACATTTTCATCCAGCTGATTTCACTCAAGTTAACCATGAAATAAACCAAATAATGGTTAAACAAGCATTAACGCTATTAGATTTGGAAAAAACAGACATTGTTCTCGATTTGTTTTGTGGGCTAGGTAATTTCACTTTACCTATCGCTCGTTATTGTCAACAGGTTACCGGCATTGAGGGTGACTTACGCATGGTCGAGCGAGCTAAATTTAATGCAAATCACAATCAGTTAAGCAATTGTGAATTTTATACCAGCAATTTAATAACATGTGATTTTCAACAGCCATGGGTGAAAAAGTATACTAAACTTTTATTAGACCCGCCACGCAGTGGTGCTGAAGCGATCGTTAATCATGTCAGTAAATTTGCTGCTAAGCGGATTGTCTATGTTTCATGTAATCCAGCAACGCTAGCGCGCGATGCAGGGATCTTACAGCAACAAGGCTATAAATTACAAACAGCTGGCGTAATGGATATGTTTCCTCACACTGCACATGTTGAGTCTATCGCTTTGTTTGAGCATAAAGAGAGTTAAAATGGTTAACACTAAAAATAACATTTACATACAAAATGATGGCTGCATCGATGTTTCTGCATGGCTACAAAGTATCACCCATAGGTCTCACTCAGAACGAGTTAACCTCATCGCTCAAGCTTGCCAATTAAGCCAGTTAACTGGGGGCGATACTCCCATTTATGAAAATAAAACTTGTTTGCAAATGGGAATTGAAATGGCAGAGCTGTTATTTGATCTGCATGCGGATCAACACACTATTGCAGCTGCAATACTTTATAATAATGTAGAATATACTGATCTCGACTTAGAAGATATCGAAGAACAATTGGGCAAAAGCATTGCCAAATTAATCTTAGGCAGCATGCATATGGAAACCATGCATTATTTATTGAAAGATCAAACCGTTCACACATCAAAACAACGCAATCAAGTAGATAATTTACGCAAAATGCTGCTAGCCATGGTTGGCGATGTTCGCGTTGTGCTAATAAAACTGGCAGAGCGCACTTGCTTAACACGCCTTGCAGCGAAATTACCGACTGAAACTCAACAACAAATTGCATTGGAAACCTTTCATATCTACGCCCCGCTTGCTAATCGCTTAGGTATTGGGCAATTAAAGTGGGAGCTAGAGGATCTATGTTTTCGTTATATGCATCCCCACACTTATAAAGACTTAGCAAAAAAACTTGACTCAAAACGAGCCGTTCGAGAAAAATACATTGAGAATATCATTACTGTCTTAAATGAAGCACTAAACAATGCTGGTATCAAAGGTTTTGAAACTTCTGGTCGTGCTAAACACATCTACAGCATCTATCGAAAAATGCAACGAAAAAATATTGACTATCATGAAATATATGATGTTAGTGCTGTGCGCGTACTAGTACAATCTATTGAAGATTGTTATGCTGTGCTTAGTTGTGTTCATACCTTGTGGCCACAAGTCCAAGAAGAGTTTGATGATTATATTACCTCGCCAAAGTCGAATGGTTATCGCTCAATACACACCGCCGTTGTCGGACCTCAAAATAATAATGTGGAAGTGCAAATTCGCACGTTTGATATGCATCAAGAATCGGAGCTTGGTGTTGCAGCCCACTGGAAATATAAAGAAGGTAGCAGTAAGCAAGATGAATATGAAGAAAAAATTGCCTGGCTAAGACAAGTCATGGAATGGCAGCGAGAATTAGTCATATCCGGTAAATCGTTAGATCATGCTAAGACAAAAAATATTTTTGACGATCGGATTTATGTCTTTACACCAGATAGTGAAATCATTGATTTAGCCACAGGCTCTACTCCACTGGATTTTGCCTACCACATTCACAGTGAGATTGGCCACCGTTGTCGCGGTGCCAAAATAAATGGCAGCATTGTACCACTGACTTATCGATTAAAAACCGGCGATCGTATTGAAATCTTAAAACAAAAGCACGCTAAGCCTAGCCGCGACTGGCTTAATCCAAAAGCAGGCTATGTATTTTCTAACCGCGCCAAGTCAAAAATACACCATTGGTTTAAAAAGCAGGATTACGATAATAATGCCGCTCAGGGAGAAAAAGAATTAGAGCATGACCTTCGCCGCTTAGGAAACACATTCAATCATAAACAAATTGATTTTAATAAAGTAGCACAAAAATTTAATTTTAAATCTGTGAGTGACTTGTATGCCGCCATTGGCAATGGTGATATTAAAATAGGCCAAATAGTCAATGGCATAAAAGAGATGTTTGCCATTGACAATGTCAAACCAGAAATTGATCTCAGTAAAATAAATAAACAGATCAGCAAACAAAAACAAGGCAACCTAGACATTCAAATTGAAGGAGTCGATAATTTATTATGCTTTTTTGCAGGCTGCTGCAAACCCATTCCTGGTGATGACATTGTTGGCTTTATTACACGGGGTCGTGGCGTTTCTATTCACCGGAGTCGTTGTAAAAATATTTTAAATACACCACATCCTGAGCGTTTACTGAAGGTAAGCTGGTCGCAAGCAGTGGCAAAAAATTATCCGGTTGATATCAGTATAGCAGCCAGTGAACGCCAATATTTAGTTCGCGATATATTAAATATTTTAGCTGCTGAAAAAATTGAATTACTCAGTATTCGCACACAAACTAATCAGCGCGATAACATAACCCAGCTTGATATTTCAATAAAGATAAGCAAGATTTCAGAATTAGACCGTTTAATTTCTCGACTAAAGGCAACTCCAGACATTAATCATGTTACACGACGCACAAGCTGTGGTAGAGAAATGCTACAATAACTAGGCAATCATTCTGACACAAATCAATAAGGACACTTATGCTATCGTTACTCTCTCAAGTGGATAAAGACTTACCTATTCTTGCTTACGCTATCGCATTGCAAGAGCAAGCCGCCACGGTTGGCTTCGATTGGCAACATGCAGCACAAATTCTAGATAAAATACAAGAAGAGGTAACGGAACTATCGATTGAAATGAAAAAGAATCAATCATTAGCTAACATTGAAGAAGAACTGGGAGATGTATTTTTTTCCTGTCTAAATTTGGCGCGATTCTTGCGGCTAAATCCTGAACAGCTACTGCGAAAAAGCTGTAATAAATTTATATCGCGATTTCATTACATTGAACAAACGCTAGCCAAACAAAATAAGTCATTAAACGACGCGACGCAACAAGAAATGGAAGCGATTTGGCAACAGTCGAAAATAACCGTTTAAGCCAACCACATCACAAAAAAATAACGAAATCAAAACAAAAAAAAGCGGCCATAGTGAGGAACCATCGCCGCGAATTCTGTAACGTTTTAAACGAAGTGAGGATTATAACAAATCCGCATTATCAGACAAGTACTTTGCAACCCCATCTGAGGTTGGCTTCATCCCTGCTTTTCCTTGCTGCCAATTAGCAGGACAAACTTCACCATTTTCTTCAAAAAATTGTAATGCATCAACTAAGCGTATAAATTCATCAATATTGCGCCCAATTGGCAAATCGTTAACGATTTCCGAGCGAACGAAACCTTGAGCATCGATTAAAAATGTCGCACGGAAAGCGACACCTGCTTCTGGATGCTCAATACCGTATTGTTGACAAATTTCATGCTTGGTATCAGCAACCATAGTAAATTTCACTTCACCAATACCCCCACTCTTAATCGGTGTATTGCGCCATGCGGAATGGGTAAATTGTGAATCGATCGATACTGCAATGACTTCTACATTTCTCTTGGCGAATTCATCATATCGATTATCCAGGGCAATCAATTCTGATGGGCAAACAAAAGTAAAATCCAATGGATAAAAAACAATCAATCCATATTTGTTTTTAAGGTTTTGCGATAATTTATAATTTGCCTCGATTTGGCCATTGCCTAAAACAGCCGCTACTGTGAAATCAGGTGCTTTGTGCCCTACTAATACACTCATTAATTTATCTCCATGCTCTATTAACAATAGCCTTAAGTCTTATACATCGCTTATTTTTTGTCAATAGACAAACCCACCCAAAATTGATCGCCTAAATGATAAACATAAACAATTTTGTTAAAAACACTCTGTTTTTTAAATAATCAGTTAGTTTGTCTACCTATAATGCTGTAAATTCCGAATGGCAGGTCGGCAGCTAAACGAAATTGAGATTAATTATTTGCCAATGATAACAGGATCACGAAGTAGCGAGTCGTGATTGATAAATAATTAACCGGGTTTATGCTGTTTATATGCCAGCCATGACAAAGCAACCACTTGCGTTAACCGGTTTAAATTAAAAACCATTTAATTTATAACGTTCTTGTTCTATCGCCAACGTTTGAAACGGCAAATGATCGTCAGTTGATCCTGTTGAACTCGACTCCATCGCTTCACGAATGGCAAGCTAGAGGTAATCCGCACCTTGTTTGATAGCACTAACCCAGAGGGACACAACACACTTCCACCCATTCCTGTAACGTTGCCGTTTGACTATCATCAGAATACCTTACTCATTGCATAACCCGTCTGATATTGCCGCGGCTTGTTTGCCCACTGCTCTTTTCAGTATGTTGTGAGGAAGAAGAACTCATTACTGATTTAGAAAATAAATTCGATCTAGAAAGAGTACTTACTGAGTCGTCAATATTTATTCGGTAAGCTTGCAGATCTTTCTGGATTTGTTGGATAAGCGGTGGTGGTAATGTTAATTTTTCTGTTTGTCCTGCTTGCGTCACCAGCACAGTGCCGGCTTGCTTATACACTACTACACGATGTTTTACTAATTGCTCCCTAATATACTGGCGACCCTTATCATGGGTTTTTTTATACAAAGGTAATAGTAAATGCACTGGGATATCGGCGTGCTGTGATAGGTCACCCCCATCACTGTCTTTGACAAATAAACTGCCTAGAAAGGATTGGACTTTATTTGGCCACTTGGGCAATAGTTGAATTGCGCTTCTCGCCAGCTCGCGGCGAACATAATTACTTACCGTCTTATCTCGAAGGAACGCCAATACCGCATCCACACATTCTGGGGTTGGTGACAAATACCCAGCGGCGCTTTCCGCCAGATCGTAGCGAACATACTTACTTACTGTCTCATCCCGAAGTAACACCAATACCGCATCCATCAATTCTGGGGTTGATAACAAATGCCTAATAGCGCTTCTCGCCAGAGCGTAGCGAAAAAAATCACTTACCGTCTCATCCCGAAGTAACACCAATACCGTATCCATCAATTCTGGGGTTGATAACAAATGTCCAGCGGCGCTTTCCGCCAAATCGTAGCGAGCATAATTACTTACCGTCTCATCCCGAAGTAACACCAATACCGCATCCATCAATTCTGGGGTTAGTGACAAATGCTCAACGGCACTACTCGCCAGCTCGGCGCGAATATCGCCATCCACTTGCTTATCCCAAAGTAACGCCAATACCGTATCCACCAATTCTGGGGTTGGTGACAAATGCAAAACCGCGCTGTTCGCCAACGCGACGCGAACAAAATTGCTTACCGCCTCATTCCGAAGGAACGCCCATATCGCATCCACAAATTCTGGGGTTTGCGGCAAATACACAACAGCGCTTATCGCCAGATTGCCACGAACGTACTTACTTACCGTCTTATCCCGAAGTAACGCGCATACTGCATCCACAAAGTCTGGTACTTGTGACAAATACACAACAGCGCTTTCCGCCAGATCGCCACGAACGTACTTACTTACCGTCTTATCTCGAAGAAACGCCCATACTGCATCCACAAAGTCTGGTACTTGTGACAAATACACAACAGCGCTTTCCGCCAGATCGCCACGAACATAATTACTTACCGTCTTATCTCGAAGAAACGCCCATACTGCATCCACAAAGTCTGGTACTTGTGACAAATACACAACAGCGCTTTCCGCCAGATCGCCACGAGCGTACTTACTTACCGTCTTATCTCGAAGAAACGCCCATACTGTATCTACAAAGTCTGGGATTGGTGACAAATGCGCAACGGCGTCTCTCGCCAGCCTGCGGCGAACATACCCATCCACTTGCTCATCACGAAGGAACTCCCATACCGCATCCACAAATTCTGGGGTTGGTGACAAATGCGAAACGGCGCTTGTAGCCAGATCTATGCGAGCGTACTTACTTACCGTCTCATCCCGAAGGAACGCCAATACCACATCCACAAGTTCTGAAGTTTGTGATAAATGCGCAACGGCGCTTTTCGCCAGATCGACGCGAGCAAGATAATATACCGTCTCATTCCGAAGTAACGCCAATACCACATCCACAAGTTCTGGAGTTTGTGATAAATGCGCAACGGCGCTTTTCGCCAGATCGTCACGAGCGTACTTACTTACCCTCTCATCCCGAAGGAACGCCAATACCACATCCACAAGTTCTGGAGTTTGTGATAAATGCGCAACGGCGCTTTTCGCCAGATCGCCGCGAACATAATCACTTACCGTCTCATCCTGAAGGAACACCAATACCGCATCCACACATTCTGGAGTTTGTAACAAATGAGGAACGACGCTGCTCGCCAGATTGCCGTGAAAATAACCACTTACCATCGCATTCCGAAGGGATGTCCATACCGTATCGGCATTCAAGCGAATGAGCCTAGGACACACGGATAAGGTATCTATAGTCCACTGCCATTCATATGGCAGCTTGTTAAACTGCTTTATACGTTGTTTAACTGCCCGCAATAAGGTTTGCTGTCGTAAACCTAGTGCATTTATGTCAGTATTAGAGTGCAAACTTGACTCCAAACAACGCATCAGCAAATCAAACTCAACAGAACCAACCCAGTCTTTGGGGCCAGCGACTAAAATCGATAAAAAATCATCTAATACTGTCGGATATCGACTCAACAAACCGGCTACCGATGGCCATACTAAGGTGAAGTTGGGATGATATTTATACTTATGAATCACTTGCGTTAAGTATATTTTTTGCTTCTCTGCGCTTTGTCTCAACGTCACGGCTATCACATTTGCTGCTAAAAACTCTTGAAACGATAAATGGAGAAATTCATACCTCTGTTGTGCTCTTATTGCATGCCCGACTTGCTTCAATAAGCCCAATGCTTTCAACGCTGGCACATTGAGTTGCTTTAACCGATTCGCCGATAATAATGTCGGACTGTCATCACTGCCTTGAACACCTTTTAACCAACCGATAGGTAGTTGCGCGGTATCCTGCCGTAACCCTTCAAAGGCCCAGCACCCTAACGTGTCCAATAAACAACGGATACTGGGAACTTCTAATACGCTCTCATCATCTAATAACTTATTTTCATCCAGCCCACCTATTTTCGCAAGATAGCGACGGCACACATTCACCATCAGCGACTCATACAAATTACTCACCGACATCTCACTTAGTAATACCGGCTTATCGTGTTCACAGGTGGTTTCCCACCAGATTTTGAGTAAATACGCATTAATCGGGATATGTACTATCGCCCAAAGGTCTGGATTCTGTTTTATGTCTTTAATAAAATTATTGGTACGCTCAGTCGCTCCCAAATGTTGCTTAAAAAACGTTGGCACCTCCTCATTGGAAAAACCTTGGATTTCCACCAACCCGTCATGACGTAACCATTGCGGTAAATTGCCTATTGCATAAGGCCTTGTCGTCACCAATTTCTTAAACGGTAACTGAAATAATTGTACCAGCAAGTTGCGCCAATACGTCTTTTTAGGTACTGGCAGCTCATCCAATCCATCTAACAAAAGCAAACAAGACTCCGGCGCACTTTTCAACGTGCTCAGTAATTGCCTTGCCTCATCTAAGTGGATATCTAATTGGCCCCAACACGCACAGCGTAATAGTTCGGCTATGTCCTTTGTTTGCAGACTCAATGCCTCAGGTTGCAAATCACGACACCGGACAATAAGCACCGCCTCAAAATCTGACCATAATCCTTCTTTGCCAGCACCTTGTTTGAAAAGCGCCCATTGGTAAGCAATATAATCCATTAAGGTCGTCTTACCTACACCTGCCGCTCCGGATACAACAACCGTATCGATAGATGCTGATGACTTGCCATTGGCATCTTGATAGGCTAAGGGTTGAAACAAATCACTCGGTGCAATAGCTTCTTTTTTACCGATCAGTCTATCACGCTCTCGTAACGGTTTGTGAGAGCGCTTATCGTCATCGCTTTGCGTTACCTCACTTGTCTTATCAGCTTGCACTACCACCTGAAGATTGACAAAATAATCCGCTAGCGAAAAGTAATCCGTATCAAATAAGCGCTTGTTCACAAAGCTTGTCTCGGTATAGCAGGCTGTTAATTGTGTTTGCAAGCGTTGCAGTAAATCAGGGGAAACAGGCTGTGTTTGAGGTGGCTGACTTTCAGTTTTATTAAGACTATCCTTAATTGTTAGGCTCACATTCACCTGCGCTTGCTCCGAAGCAGAAATATTTTTAATGGTAATGCAAGGCATTTTAGTTGGAGAAGATTTTTCTCCGGCTAATTTTTCAGTTGATATTTTAGGTGTTTTATTAAGGGCCATTGATGACATGTCTGAGGTGATTATATTATCTACTGTCGGTTGTGTAGTAGAGTTGTTATCCATAAGACCTCCTATTACAATATAATCAAAAAAATTGGGTAAACTAGCTTATCACAATATTCCGATATTTGATGATGCTAACAAACTGTATCGCCGACCATCAACAAAATAATGTTTTATTTTTTAACTATTTTTAGCTTGAGGCGCTCAACTGTTTTATTTATACAAACTTATTGATTGTTCCTGTTTGAGACCTCTAGTTTAGCTAAGAATAATAACACATCCCAAAGCATCTATCATCCTGCTTTATATTTGTTTGTCGTTAGCGTGCAAATTGAAACCTTAGAGATCCCTGCATTTTAACGACATTATGTTCTGATCGTTATTTATGTTAACAACCTCTTTAGTATTTAATATTAAAAATTGCTAGCGTCCGGCAAAGTGCCTTATTGCATAACCCGACCCATATTACTGCAGCTTGTTTGACCACTGCGCTTTTCAGTATGTTGCGAAGAAAAAAAACTCATTACTGATTTCGAAAATAAACCCAGCTTAGAAAGAATGCTGGCTGAATTGTTAATATCCACTCTATAAGTCTGCAGATCTCGTTTGACTTGCTGAATAATAGACTGCGATAATGTTAATTGTTCTGTTTGTCCTGCTTGTACCACAACCACGGTACCGGTTTGTTCATACACTAATACACCATGTTTTACTAATTGCTCCCTAATATACTGGCGACCCTTATTATGAGCTTCCTTATACAAAGGCAATAGTAAATGCACTGGGATATCGACATGCTGTGATAGGTCACCCCCAACACTGTCTTTGACAAATAAACTGTCTAGAAAGGCTTGGGCTTTATATGGCCATTTGGGTAATTGTTGAATTGCGATTCTCACCAGCGCGACGCGAACAGAATCACTTACCATCTCATCCCGAAGAAACACCAATACCGCATCCATCAATTCTGGGGTTAGTGGCAAATACAAAACGGCCCTTCTCACTAGAGCAACGCGAACAGAGCTCTCTACCACCTCATCCCGAAGAAACGCCAATACGGCATCCACAAATTCTGGGGTTGGTGACAAATGCACAATGGCGCTGCTCGCCAGAAAGCCGCGAACACAATTATCTACCGCCTCATCCCGAAGCAATGCCAATATCGCATGCACAAATTCTGATGTTGGTGACAAATGCGAAACCGTGCTTCTCGCCAAATCAACGCGAACAGAATCACTTATCGTCTCATCCCGAAGTAACGCCCATGCCGCATCTACCAATTCTCGGGTTGGTGACAAATGCGAAACCGCGCTTATCGCCAGATCAACGCGAACAGAACCCTCTACCGCCTCATCCCGAAGAAACGCCAATACCGCATCCACCAATTCTGGGGTTGGTGACAAATGCACAATGGCGCTTATCGCCAGAAAGCTGCGAATAGGACCCTCTACCGCCTCATCCCAAAGGAAAAGCAATACCGCATCTACCAATTCTGGAGTTGGTGGCAAATGCACAATGGCACTTATCGCCAGATTGCAGCGAACAGAACCCATTACCGCCTCGTCCCAAAGGAAAGCCAATACCGCATCCACAAATTCTGCGGTTTGTGGCAAATGCGCAACGGCGCTTTTCGCCAGCTTGACGCGAAAATCATTACTTACCGTCTCATCCCGAAGCAACACCCATACTACATCCACAAATTCCGGGGTTGGTAATAAATGCGAAACCGCGTTTCTCGCTAGATCACCGCGAAGAGAACCCTCTACTGTCTCATCCCGAAGCAACGCCAATACCACATCCATAAATTTTGGGACTTGTGATAAACGCGAAACCGCGCTTCTCGCCAGAGCGACACGAACACAATCATCTACCGTCTCATCCCAAAGGAACGCCAATACCTCACCCACCAATTCTGAGGTTAGTGACAAATGTGTAATGGTGTTTATCGCCAATGAGACGCGAACAGAATCACTTACCGTCTCATCTCGAAGAAACGTCCATACTGCATCCACAAACTCTGGGGTTGGTGATAAATGCGAAACAGCGCTTATCACCAGCGCGCTGCGAACAGAATCACTTACCGCCTTATCCCGAAGAAACGCCCATACCGAATCCACCAATTCTGGGGTTTGTGACAAATACGCAATGGCGCTTATCGCCAGTTCGACGCGAACATCTCTATCCACTTGCTCATTCCGAAGGAACGCCCATACGGCTTCCACAAATTCTGGGGTTGGTGACAAATGCGCAACCACGCTGCTCGCCAGCGGGCAGCGAACATGATCACTTACCGCCTCATCCCGAAGGAGCGCCCATAACGAATCCACCAATTCTGGGGTTTGCGGCAAACGCGCAAAGGCGCTTTTCGCCAGCTCGACGCGAACAGAATCCATTACCGTCTCATCCCAAAGGAACGCCAATACCGCTTCCACACATTCTGGGGTTTGTGACAAGTGCACAAGCGCGCTTCTTGCCAGATCGACACGAAAATAACTCCTTACCGTCTCACTCGAAAGGAACGCCAATACTGCATCCACCAATTCTGGGGTTGGTGATAAATACGCAACGGCGCTTTTCGCCAGTTTACCACGAACATAATCACTTACCTTCTCATCCCGAAGTAGTGCCCACACCGTATCGGCATTCAAGTAAATGAGCCTAGGACACATGGACAAAGTATCTATTGTAGTCAACTGCCATTTTTTTGGCAGCTCGTTAAACTGCTTTATACGTTGTTTAACTGCCCGCAGCAAGGTTTGCTGTCGTAAGCCTAATGCATTTGTATCAATATTAGAGGGCAAGCTTGACACCAAACAACGCATCAGCAAATTAAACTCAAGAATACCAAGCCAGTCTTTGGGACCTGTTACTAAAATCGACAGAAAATCATTTAATACTGTCGGATATCGGCTCAACAAACCAGCTACCGATGGCCATACTAAGGTAAAGTTGGGATGATATTTATACCTATGGATGATTTGCGTTAAGTGCGTTTTTTGTTCCTTTGCGCCTTGTGTCAACGTCACGGCTATAACGTTTGCCGCTAAAAATTCTTGAAACGATAAATGGAGAAACTCATACATCTGTTGTGCTCTTATTGCATGCCCGACTTGCTTCAATAAGCCTAATGCTTTCAACGCTGGCATATTGAGTTGCTTTAACCGATTCTCCGATAATAATGTAGGACTTTCATAACCACCTTGAACACCTTTTAACCAACTAATGGGTAATTGCGCGGTATCCTGCCGTAATCCTTCAAAAGCCCAACACCCTAACGTGTCCAATAAACAACGGATACTGGGCACTTCTAATACCATCTCATCATCTAATAACTTATTTTCATCCAATTCACCTATTTTAGCGAGATAGCGCCGGCACACATTCACCATCAGCGACTCATACAAATCACTCACCGACATCTCACTCAGCAGTACTGGCTTATCCTTTTGACAGGTGGTTTTCCACCAGATTTTCAGTAAATACGCATTAATCGGGATATGCACTATTGCCCAAAGATCTGGATTCCGTTTTATGTCTTTAATAAAATTATTGGTACGCTCAGTGACGCCCAAATGTTTCTTAAAAAACGTCAGCACATCCTCATCGGAAAAACCTTGGATTTCTACCAATCCGTCATGGCTTAGCCATTGCTGTAAATTGCTTATTGCATAAGGCCTTGTAGTCACCAACTTCTTAAATGGTAACTGAAATAGTTGTAACAGCAAGTTGCGCCAATACGTCTTTTTAGGTACTGGCAGCTCATCCAATCCATCCAACAAAAGCAAGCAGGACTTCGGTGCGCTTTTCAACGTGCTCAGTAATTGCTTTGCCTCATCTAAGCAGATATCTAGCTGACCCCAACACGCACAGTGTAATAGTTCGGCTATACTCTTCGTTTTTTTGCCCAGACCCAATGCCTTAGGTTGCAAATCACGACACCGGACAATAAGCACCGTCTCAAAATCTGACCATAATCCTTCTTTGCCCGCACCTTGTTTGAAAAGCGCCCATTGGTAAGCAATATAATCCATTAAGGTCGTCTTACCTACACCTGCCGCTCCAGATACCACAACTGTATCGATAGATGCTGGTGACTTGCCATTGGCATCTTGATAGGCTGAGGGTTGAAGCAAGTCACCCTGTGCAATAGCTTCTTTTTTACCGGTCAGTCTATCACGCTCTCGTAACGGTTTGTGAGAGTGCTTATCGTCATTGTTTTGCGTTACCTCATTTGTCTTATCAGCTGTCACCACCACCTGAAGATTCACAAAATAATCCGCTAGCGAAAAGTAATCCGTATCAAATAAGCGCTTATTCACAAAGCTTGTCTCGGTATAGTGGGCTGTTAATTGTATTTGCAAGCACTGCAGTAAATCAGAAAAAACAGGCTGCGCTTGAGATAGCTGACTTTGAGTTTTATTAAAACTATCCTTAACCGCTGCACTCACATTGACCTGCGCTTGCTCCGAAGCATAAATATTTTTAATGATAATGCAAGGCATGTCAGTTGGAGGGGATTTTTCTCCGGCTAATTTTTCGGTTGATACTTCAGGTGCTTTCTTAAGGCCCATTGATGACATGTCTGAGGTGATTGCATTACCTGCTGTCGGTTGTGTAGTAGAACGGTTATCCATAATACCTCCTGTTGCAATATAATCACAAAAATTGGCTAAACTGGCTCATTACAATATTCTGATACCAACAAACTGTATCACTTACCATCAACAAAATAATGTTTTATTTTTTAACTATTTTTAGCTTAATACACTCAACTGTTTTATTTATACAAACCTATGGATTGTCCCTGTTTGAGATCGCTAATTTGGCTAAGAAATAATAACACATCCCAAAGCATCCATCATCCTGCTTTATATTCACTCAAATATTAAAATCCTTGCCCAATAGTAAGCACACCTAAGCAAAGAGTCGAATTTTGAAAAACGAGATGGCATTGCTAATACAATAGCGGATGATCAAGCGGCAGAGTTGCTACAGAAGCAGTACAAATGCTTGTTTAAATATATACATGAAAGCAACAAAACTGGAACATGATTGGACAGATCCATTTAGACTTCTTTCTATTTTGGAAAAGACTGAGAGTTCCTATTTATTTAGATGAAATATCCAGACCATCAATAATTGTAATTGACAATCATTCTCATTAAGGCTATAATAAGAATATTATCAAACCAATAAAGTAAACATTATGTATATATGTGTATGCAAAGGTGTCACCGATAGCGAAATAAAGCGAGAAATCGAACAAGGTGCCTGTTCTATGGATGACCTATGTTGTCGCTTAGACATCGGCAACAATTGTGGCCAATGCAGCCAACTTGCCCAGGAAATTTTAGATAGTAGGCTGCCAGCAAAACAACAACACCTGCTTTCGCCACCTAGCTGATAAAGCCTAATCGCAATAAGATTGATTCTCATTACTTTTCAATAACTTAGCCAGATTAAACCATTGACATTTTCTATTATCCGCTTACAATAAGCTTGGTACTTTTTACGTAACTAAAACAGCAAGGGAGATTAGTATGAGTGGTGACAAAAAAATGATTGAATATTTGAACCATGCGCTTAAAAACGAATTAACAGCAATTAACCAATACTTTCTTCACGGAAAAATATTAACTGATTGGGGCTATAATAAGTTAGGCGAACAAATTCGTAAAGAATCTATCGATGAAATGATGCATGCCGATATGCTATGTGATCGTATTTTATTCTTAGAAGGCATGCCTAATCTTCAAGATTTAGGTAAGTTGATGATCGGTGAAAATACAAGAGAAATGTTGGAATGTGACTATAAATTAGAAATGCTGAATACTCCCCTGCTCCAAGAAGCTATTAGTTATGCTGAATCAATTAAAGACTACGGTACACGCGATCTGCTTGAGAAAATTTTAACCAGTGAAGAAGAGCACATTGAATGGTTAAAACAACAACTTCATCTGTTTGATACACTAGGCGAACGTAATTATTTGCAAAAACAAGTGGATTAGCCCTGAGATAAGGCTAGCACTGCCCCTAAATTTTGATTATTATCGAATCGTTACGGACAAAGTGGGGACTAATGGGCCATGCAACGGGTTTGCCGTGTATTTATTTTTTCTATTCTGTTATGCGCATTTCAAGCAAAAATTTTTGCTAAGCATATTGCCTTGGCAACTACCCAGTGGCCACCCTACGTCAGTACTGAGTTAAAAAACATGGGTTATGTCTATGTGATTGTTACCACCGCATTACAAAACGCAGGTTATGATACCTCAGTACAGTTTTTACCTTGGAGTGAAGCGAAGCAACTGGATAAACATGGCAATAATGCACTATTCCCCACTTACGAAAACCAAGAAAATGATCATCTGATTTGCTCCGAGCCGATTACAAGCAGTCCCGTTGGCTTTTATAAACGAAAAAATAAAGGCATACGTTATAGTGTAGCTAACCCTAGCCAGCATCAAAACATAGCATTAAATAGTTTACGTCATTACCGCATTGGCATTGTCAACGGTTATCAAAATATCAACGCATTAGATAATGCTGACTTTTTACAAAAACAAATGGCATTATCTGACATTAAAAATTTACAACAATTAAGCTACGGCGAAGTCGACTTAGCCTTCTCAGACATCTTTGTCGCCGAATATTACATTAACAAATTCTACCCCAAGCTTGATAATATTGAATTCATGGGACCCTCATTAGAAAATAAAAATCTCTATGTCTGCTTTAGCAAACGTGATCCGAATTACAAAGAAAAATTAATGGCTTTTAACCATGAGTTAAACGTTTTAAAGCAAAATGGTAAATTTGAAAAAATTTACCATCGTTATAACTTTTAACCAAGGGGCTTACAAAAACTTAGTTTTCGCTTGTCGCTTTGAGTAACGTTTGCAGTTCTCCGTTTTCATACATTTCTGTAATAATATCGCAACCACCAACCAATTCATTATTAACGTACAATTGTGGAAATGTAGGCCAATTGGCATATTTTGGTAAATTCGCTCGTATCTCTGGATTAGCTAACACATCGATATAGGCAAATTCAACATCACACGCTTGTAAACAGCGTACAACTTGAGCAGAAAAGCCACATTGTGGCATAGCGGGTGAGCCCTTCATATACAAAATAATTCGATTGCCTTCAATTTGTTCTTTTATGGTTTGCATAGTATCCATCAAGTTGTCCTTATTGCTATAAAATAAGTGCAGACTATAACAAAACTTATGATAGTCGTCTAATCTTAGCCCAGACTGATTTAATATGGCTCTATAATTGTAAATTTAACAACCATATCGCCCGCTAATAACCTTAACACGAATAAAATATACAGTATTTGCCAAAGTTATCTTTGTCATTCATAGCAAGAATCAGTAAACTGCTGAATTTATGTTTGCAATATGGGAGAAACGAACATGGTTTATAAATTACCACCACTACCGTACGAAATGGATGCATTAGAGCCCCACATTTCAAAAGAAACATTGGCGTTTCATTACGGAAAACATCACCAAACATATGTTGATAATTTAAATAAATTGATCCCCGGTTCTGAATTTGAAGGGAGTAGTTTAGAAGATCTTATCAAAAATGCTAACGGTGGAATTTTTAATAATGCTGCACAAATATGGAACCACACTTTTTATTGGCATAGTCTCAGTCCAAATGGTGGCGGCAATCCTCCTAATGATGTAGCAGCTGAGCTTACGACGCATTTTGGTTCGGTTGAAACATTTAAAGAAGCTTTTAGTCAGTCAGCAATAACACTGTTTGGCTCAGGCTGGGCATGGCTAGTAAAAAATTCAGATGGGAGCTTAGCGATCATTCAAGGCAGCAATGCAGACAATCCGCTACGTAATAACCAACAACCGTTATTAACTTGTGATGTCTGGGAACATGCTTATTACATTGATGTACGAAATGCTAGACCAAAATATGTTGAAAATTTTTGGCAATTGATCAACTGGGATTTTGTTGCAGAAAACATGGCGTAAGCTAAACAACTGATGCCAGATGCATAGTATCTGGTATCAGTATATGAAAGCACACTTTCCAAACATCCATAACAAAGTAGACTCTACAAATTAATTCAGTTCCTCACTAAGCTCAACAGCCAGTTCAGCTAACTCTTTATGAACTAAAATTAACATTTTTTCTATTTTACAATTACTAGTGCAAATAATGATATCTAACTGTTTTGCCGCCTTCTCTACGCCTCTTTTAGCACGCGAGAGTTTATTTTTAGATAAGGCATCTTCAGCATAAAGCAAATGAAAATCCACCATATAGAGATCATCACGGCATGAAGAAAAATAAGGCTCTCTGTCATATAATGCCAATAACTGCTGTCTATATTTCTTGCATTCTTGCTTATAATGAGCAGTACTGTTGCTGGCGAAGACAAGTACAGGCAACAAGAATAAGGCTAAACAAAAAATTGATATTTTTTTCATCATTATTTTGTTTTCCTCCCTAAATTCAGCCACAATAACTAGAGACAATATCGAATTATGCGCAATCTGTCAAAATATTTTCACTTCTTTTTAGTCTAAGCGAGCTATACTTAATGCTAAATAGTTAGTTACCGCTTTAATGCGGTATTCACAAAAATATATTTAAGAGCAATAACCTAATTATGACCAATTTTCTAGCAAATACCTATAAACGATTACCTATTACTATCACTCATGGCAAAGGGGCTTGGTTATGGGACAAAGAAGGAAATAAATATTTGGATGGATTTGGAGGAATTGCTGTATGTGGCCTAGGTCATTGTCATCCGCGCATCACACACGTTATCCAACAGCAAGCTGCGAAGCTTGTTCATGTTGCCAATTATTTTCACCTAGAAGAACAAGAAGAGCTAGCAGCATTATTGCACCAAATCTCCGGCTTAAGCCGCGTATTCTTTTGCAATTCAGGCGCAGAAGCGAATGAAGCTGCAATAAAATTATGTCGTTTATATGGCCACCAAAAAGGTATTGATGATCCGCAAATTATTGTTACAGAAAAAGCTTTTCACGGGCGCACCTTATCCATGATCAGTGCGTCTGGCAATCGAAAAATACAAGCAGGTTATGAACCGTTGGTTCATGGATATTTACGGGCACCCTATAACAATGTTGCTGCATTAAAACATTTATCTAACAACCCCAATATTGTTGCCTTATTTTTAGAACCAATACAAGGCGAAGGAGGCGTTATTGTTCCTGATGCTAATTATTTACGTGAAGTCCACCAACTATGCCAAAAAAACAATTGGTTACTCGTATTGGATGAAGTACAAACCGGCGTAGGTCGCACCGGCCGCTTTTATGCTTACCAACACAACTCTGGACTATTACCCGATATTGTCACTACAGCTAAAGCATTAGGCAATGGTTTTCCGATTGCCGCTTGTCTTATGGGTAAAAAAACAGCTGACTTATTCACACCAGGCAGCCATGGCTCCACTTTTGGTGGTAACCCGCTAGCAAGCAAAGTCGGCTCAACTGTTATTCATACGTTACAAGATACGCATTTAATTGAACGCATTGAAGTAATTGGCAAGTACTTATTGCAAACGTTTCAAGAACACTTAAGTCACCATCCTATTGTTGAAGATATTCGTGGCAAGGGATTAATGATAGGCATAGAGTTGACTATCCCTTGCCCTGATATTTTACAGCTTGGCTTAAAACATAAAGTACTATTCACACTGACTTCTGAAAAGGTTATTCGCCTACTTCCACCTTATATTTTACAAGACAGTGAAGTCGAAAATTTGGCGAATCGTATTATTTCTTGTATTAATGAATTTGGACAAAAACGATGACTCAACCAGACAAGCCACCGCCAAATAGCGAACTAGTCACCCGTACAATTGCAATGCCTAAAGACACCAACCCACATGGTGATATCTTTGGTGGTTGGTTAGTCTCACAAATGGACTTGGGAGGCGCCACTTTTGCCAGTCAGCTCAGTCAAAGACGCGTTATTACCGCCGCTATCGATAAAATGTCATTTATTCGTCCAGTCAAAGTAGGAAATATTGTCTGCTGTTATGCTGAATTAGTCAAAATAGGATGTACCTCTATGCAAATTAATGTTCAAGCATGGGCAGTTTCTCGGACAAATTCCAATCCAGAAAAAGTCACGGAAGGTCTTTTCACTTTTGTCGCCTTAGATGGTAATGGTAGGCCAGTACCGGTAAAGCGTTAACTCAAATTTCCAGCTATTATACAGATGTGTTATCATTTGTTGCCTGACTATTATATACAGTTAAAGGAGATATAGGTGTCAGAGGATAATCAACATATCAATACACGCGTTATTCACGGCGGCCAACAACTTGATGCCAGTACCGGTGCTGTTATGCCTCCTATTTACACAAGCTCAACATACGCACAACAAAGTCCAGGCATCCATCAAGGGTTTGAATATTCTCGCTCACATAATCCGACACGCTATGCCTATGAACGTTGTATCGCTAATTTAGAAAGTGGTAGTGCTGGATTCGCCTTCGCTTCGGGCATGGCCGCCATTGCAACGGTATTGGAATTACTTGAACACGGTAGTCACATTATCGCATCAGATGATCTGTATGGTGGCACATTTCGCTTATTCGATAAAGTGCGTAAAGTTTCCAGTGCTTTACAATGCACTTTTGTTGATATGACAGATAGTCAACAAATTGAACAAGCCATCCAGAAAAACACCGCTATGATTTGGTTAGAAACACCGACCAACCCATTATTAAAATTGGCTGATATCGCCGTCATTGTCGCAATTGCAAAAAAACATAATATACTCACTGTTGCAGACAATACCTTCGCCTCCCCTATACTACAACGCCCATTAACGTTGGGCTGTGATATTGTTGTTCATTCTGCAACAAAATACTTAAGTGGCCACTCTGATGTCGTCAGTGGTGTGGTTGTTGTCGGCAATAATGATGAATTACGCCAGCAACTTGGCTTTTTGCAAAACTCAATTGGTAGCATTGCAGGTCCTTTTGACAGTTACCTGGTACTGCGCGGATTAAAAACCCTTGCACTACGCATGGATCGTCATTGTGAAAGTGCACTTTGCCTAGCTGAATGGTTAACAACGCACCCGAAAGTGGAAAAAGTCATTTATCCTGGCTTAACAAGTCATCCACAACATGCATTAGCTAAACAGCAAATGTCAGCATTCGGCGGTATCATTAGCATTGTACTAAAAGATGGCTTAACAGCTGCTAAGACTTTTTTAGAAAAATGCCAATTATTCACCTTAGCTGAAAGCCTAGGCGGCGTTGAAAGTTTGATTGAACACCCTGCGATTATGACACATGCCTCTGTCCCTACAGAAATCCGTCAGCAGATTGGCATTAGTGATGGCTTAATTCGTCTATCAGTTGGAATAGAACATATTGATGACTTGCGTGCAGATTTAATACAGGCACTTGATTTTTAACATAAAATTGGCTAATTTACTGACAAATACACACCGGGCAAAAATGCATAACTTTTTTTATATGCATAACGTAATTAGCTAATTCATTGTTCTTACAGCTATTATTTTATTCGTCGTACTTATACCCACATTATCCACAAAATTATCCCCTTGTCCCTGCTAATAAAACATGATATCTTGTGTTTTCTGGTCAAAACAACAACTATATCTTGTGGTTTTGTCCAGATTGTGCCACAATTATACAAAAGGGTGGTCTAGTAAGTAGTTATTTCTGTAAAAAAAGAGTTTTACTAACGCGATAACATGATTTTTAAAAAGCCTATGGAGTTTGTCAATGAGCACTGCAAAAGAACACAGTAGTTTTATTATCTCAGAAAATAATATCACTACAGAAAGAGGAATAGATTTACCACAAGAACTCAGCGCCATTGCACCAGGGCAATTGCGTGTGATACGACGTAATAACAAAATTGCACCGTATGACGACAATAAAATTGCCATCGCTATGACAAAAGCCTTCTTAGCTCAAGAAGGTTCTAATGCGCCTGCATCCAATAGCATTCATGAAAAAGTAAAGCAATTGACAGAGCAAATTACCGCTACTTTTAAACGCCGAATGCCTAATGGCGGCACTATCCATATTGAAGATATCCAAGATCAAGTTGAATTATTACTTATGCGTGCCGGTGAGCAAAAAATTGCACGTGCCTATGTGCTCTACCGTGAAGAACATCGAAAAGCTCGCGATTCAAAAAAAACAACCGCTCAGACAGAAAAAGATGTATTACATATCACTTTAGGTGATGGTTCGCGCGTACCATTGGATATGGACAGTCTTAGTTTTACTGTCAATGAAGCCTGTGCTGGGTTGGAAGATGTTACTGCTGACAAAATTATCAATGATGTCCAACGCAATTTATACGATGGGGTCACCAGTAAAGATGTTAACGGTGCACTTATCTTATCCGCACGAACATTAATTGAGATAGAGCCTAACTATTCGTTTGTGACCTCTCGTTTATTACTTAACGACTTGCGCAATGAAGCCTTTGATTTCTTAGCATTGGAAAGATGTAATACCCCAGCTGACATGACAACGACATACCCATCCTACTTTAAGCACTACATTAAAAAAGGGATTGAACTAAATCGCCTTGATCCTGTTTTTACAAGAATTTGATTTAGATAAACTGTCTATCGCACTAGATGCTAAACGTGATTTACAATTTACCTACTTAGGCTTACAAACACTTTATGATCGCTACTTTATTCATTATGAGAAAACCCGCTATGAATTACCACAAGCTTTCTTTATGCGTATCGCCATGGGACTTGCAATTAAAGAGAAGAATAAAGAAGAGCGGGCTATTGAATTTTATAATTTAATTTCATCCTTTGACTATATGACAGCAACACCAACGCTTTTTAATTCAGGCACTATTCGCCCACAATTATCAAGCTGCTATCTTTCTACTATTTCTGATGATTTAGATGGTATCTTCGGTGCCATAAAAGACAATGCCTTACTGTCAAAATTTGCTGGAGGACTAGGTAATGATTGGACGCCGGTACGTGCATCCGGATCACACATTCAAGGCACTAATGGCTTATCACAAGGCCCTATTCCCTTCATGGTTGTTGCCAACGCAACACTGGTCGCTGTCAATCAAGGCGGTAAACGCAAAGGTGCCGGCTGTGGTTATTTAGAAACATTCCATAAAGATATCGAATCGTTTTTAGAATTGCGTAAGAACACCGGTGACGAACGCCGCCGAACACATGATATGAATACCGCTAACTGGATCCCCGACTTATTCATGAAACGCGTCTTTGAAGACAAAGAGTGGACACTATTTTCTCCTAACGATACACCTGACTTACATGATATATACGGTAAAGCTTTTGAGAAAGCCTATCTAGCTTATGAAGAAAAAGCGCGCAAAGGTGACATTAAAAACACTAAAACGATTTCTGCTATGAGTTTATGGCGAAAAATGTTGGGCTTATTATTTGAAACAGGCCATCCTTGGATCACTTTTAAAGATCCTTGCAACTTACGTTCACCACAACAACACATTGGTACCGTGCATAGTTCTAATTTATGCACAGAAATTACATTAAACACGTCCAAAGACGAAATTGCTGTTTGTAACCTTGGCAGCATCAATTTGCCTGCCCATGTTAATAAGTCCGGCTTGGATAAAGAAAAATTAGCACGCACGATCAAAACAGCTGTGCGTATGTTAGACAACGTTATCGATATCAATTACTATTCTGTACCACAAGCTAAGAATGCTAACTTGAAACATCGCCCGATTGGATTAGGGATGATGGGATTCCAAGATGCCTTATACAAATTGGGCATTAATTATACATCCGATGCTGCCGTCGAATTTGCCGATCGCTCAATGGAATTAATTAGTTACCACGCTATTCAAGCCTCCTGCGAATTAGCTAAAGAACGTGGCACCTACAGTACTTACAAAGATTCACTGTGGGATCAAGGCATATTGCCAATTGACTCGCTGAACCTATTAGAAGAAGCACGCGGTTCTCAGTATTTTGAAGTTGATCGCACAAGAACATGTGACTGGGATAATTTAAAACAGCAAGTCAAAGCCCATGGCATACGAAACTCAAACATCATGGCGATTGCACCAACAGCGACTATTTCAAATATTGTCGGCGTCACGCAATCGATTGAGCCTACTTATCAAAATTTATATGTTAAATCCAACTTATCCGGTGAATTCACCGTAGTAAACCCTTATTTAGTTGCTGATTTAAAAGCGCTATCATTATGGGATGAAGTCATGGTGAACGACTTGAAATATTATAATGGTGGTGTACAACATATTGATCGTATCCCTAAAGAAATAAAAAGCCGTTATGCAACTGCCTTTGAAATTGATCCACGCTGGTTAATTGATGCAGCATCACGCCGCCAAAAATGGTTAGATCAAGCACAATCATTAAACCTTTATATGGCAAAACCGTCTGGGAAAAAGCTGGATCGATTGTATCGTCTTGCCTGGACTAAAGGCTTGAAAACTACCTATTATTTGCGTAGTTTAGGCGCTACCAGCGCAGAAAAATCAACGGTACAAGATGATTCATTAAATGCAGTAAAAATGGGTAATCCTGTTAAAGCATGTTCAATTGATGATCCCGAATGCGAGGCATGTCAGTAAATTGCAACAACAGGAAATAAGTAATGATTATGATGGAAGGAGTAGGACAATGAGTGAATTACAGTGGAATGAGACAGCACACAGCAATACCCTAGAAAAATCGCTTCACCATGCGGCAGATACGAACCAAGAAAGCCAAGGTAACACGGGATTGGAATCGTTAAAAATGGGTGCTAGGCGGGTAGAGGTTGATGATAAGCAAATCATTAACTGTCGTGCTGACTTAAATCAATTAGTTCCTTTTAAATATGAGTGGGCTTGGAAAAAATACTTAGATGCCAATGCCAACCATTGGATGCCGAATGAAATTAACATGTCTGCAGATATTGCTTTATGGAATTCACCTGATGGTTTAACTGACGATGAACGCCGTATTATTGAGCGCAACCTTGGCTTTTTCTCAACCGCCGACTCTCTGGTTGCAAATAATTTAGTGCTTGCCGTCTACCGCCACATCACTAACCCTGAATGTCGCCAATATTTATTACGACAAGCGTATGAAGAAGCATTACATACCCACTCCTATCAATACATTATTGAGAGTTTAGGCTTAGATGAAGCGGCTGTATTTAACATGTACCGCGAAATTCCTTCCGTTGCAGAAAAAGCGGCATGGGCTTTACCTTTCACACAAAGTTTAGGTGACCCATCATTCAAAACCGGGACACCGGAAGCGAACCAACGTTTACTGCGTGACTTGATCGCTTTCTACGTTGTCTTCGAAGGTATTTTCTTCTACGTTGGCTTTACACAAATCCTATCGATGGGAAGACGCAATAAAATGACTGGCACATCGGAGCAATTTCAATATATTCTGCGCGATGAGTCTATGCACATGAATTTCGGCATCGATGTTATTAACCAAATTAAAATAGAAAACCCAAGTCTATGGACCGAATCATTTCAACAAGAAATGATTAAATTAATCCGCGAAGGCGTTGATTATGAAATCCGTTACGCAAAAGACACAATGCCAAACGGCATTCTAGGCATGAATGCTGCGATGTTTAAAGATTACTTGGAGTTTATTGCCAACCGCCGCTGTGCACAAATCGGACTGCCCGAGCAATACCCTGGCGCTGAAAATCCATTCCCCTGGATGAGTGAAATGATGGACTTGAAAAAAGAAAAGAACTTCTTCGAAACCCGGGTCACAGAATATCAAACCGGTGGTACATTGAGCTGGGATGATGAAGATGATGATGAGGATGAATTCTAAAGCAAGAAATTAGACAAAAACTGGATTATTTATAATCCAGTTTTTTCGCCTGCTGACGATAATATAAGATAAACTTATACCATTTTATTTAATCATTATGCAATCAGTTAAAATTTTAAGCATTTTGCTACTATCCCTGTCTGTCTCAGCTTGCACTGGTGGCGAGATTGCTGCTGCTGCAGTAGTTGCCGGAGGTGCTTTAGGTTACTATGTGCACAATGATCCCCGCAGTGCTAAGCAAATCGCTATAGATACAGCAATTAGCGCAGAAATAAATAAAAGTTTACAAGCAACCGCCAATGTTAATACGTTGACAGTAAAAATTGCGACTTATAATCAAATAGTGACGTTATCAGGCAGCGTTTATTCGGCGAATATTGTACAAATAGTAGAAAGTATTGCTGCCAATACACGTGGTGTTGCTGGCATTCACAACAAATTAGAGGTCATATCGCCTTATGGGCAGTAGGTATGTAAAATTCACTATCTCGCTCATCTTTAGTGTGTTTGTTTTATCAAATACTTACGCTGAAATTTATAAATCGCGTGATGCTGACGGTAATGTTTACTATAGTAATAACCCCGTTAGCAACAATGCAGAAAAAATCACGCTTGACCCAGCGCCTGCACTCAGTGCAATACAAGAAAAACAACAACGACAAGCCAATGCTAGAGCAGAGGCAGATCAGAAAGAAACAACAGCAACAAAACAACAAAAAGCACAAGCACTTGTTCACGAAGATTACCAGGAACAGCTGAATAAGGCTTGTCAACGCTATCGAAATAATTTAGCTCTACTGAAAGAAAAAGGCCGACGTGTTTATACCGTTAGTCCCGAAGGTGAATACCATTATTTGTCTGAAGATGAACGCCAACAGCAGATTGCTACCACTCAACATAACATTGATATGTTTTGTAGTTCAGTGACAAATCAGCCGTAATACACTCATGTGACATTATTGGTGTTATATGGTGTACCTTATAGCAGTTTTCAATATTAATAAGCCATTATAAACTTCCGCTAACACGCGCTTGCTTTGGTCTTCAAAAGCTTATTTACAGTAAGTAAACCTCACTGTTGAAACCGCGCAAGCACGCGTTATACTGGCTTATAATGGCTTATTAATATTGAAAACTGCTATAACAAGAGTTACACCTTATTCATCGTATGATTTACCGATTTCTCTTCCAACGTAGCCACCTGCCACAGCACCGCCAATTGTCGCTGCCGTATTACCCACGCCACCGCCGATTGTGCTACCTAGTGCGCCACCGACAACCGCACCGCCAATTGTACCTGTATCAGCATTAGACATACCAGCACAACCGGATAATGCTATCATGAATGCGCCAGAAGCTAATATCATCATTATTTTTTTCATTACTCACCTCTTCACTATGCTAATACTGTAAAGTATAGCAAATCTGGATAAAAACAAGACGATTTTAAGTTATAGCGTTTCCCTATATTGTTGACCTATTCTAAGCGAGTATAGTGTTTGCTTGCGAGGTTTCAAAAGCGACGTTTACTTTATTGTAAATAAGGTTTTGAATAACCAAGCAAGCGGGCGCTAGATGAAGTCTTAGGATAGGTCAACAATATAGGGAAACGCTATAAATAATGAGCAATGATTTGTTTAGTAAAACAAGTACGCAAATAAAAACCGCGCGGCAGTGTTTGTATTTTACTGCCATCTGGTGCTACACCCCAGGTTAATGCTTTCGCATTGGCCGCCTTCGGTCGTATTTGCATATAACGCCCCATACGGGCATCAATTTGTTCAACCTGTCCCATGATCACATAATCCATTAATTCTTCCCAATCACTTTGCAGAATTTTCATTTGTTCTCTGTTTGGGCTCCAAAAGATACCGCAGCCAATACGCCGCAATGGCAATGGAATATGTGCTTCTCCTTCAATAGGTACCCACAAAACGCGCATTAATTTGGCTTTTACATCGGAATTATGCCAATTAATACCTTGATGGTTATAAAGCGGTACGATAGAAACGTAGGTTGATTCTAATGGCTTGCCGGCAGCATCAACCGGAATTGTCTTTAACTCAATGCCTAAATGGGAAAAATCAGGCTCTGGCGCCGTTCCTGCGTCACAGCCTAAACAACGTTCTAGTAGCTGACCAACCCAGCCCTTCATTGTGCGCAAGTCATTCGGCACAATTAAACCCACTTGTTGTGCAGCCTCTGTTAATGTCAAACCGGCTAAACTAACTACTCGTTGTAATAGCGCTTGTTCAGTCTTAGGTGCTTGAATTTCCATGATTCTTTCTTGAAAAACGCTAAATGTCGTCAAATTTGAACTATATTGTTATAATGTTACCTGAAAACCATGACCCAAGAAAGGAGTACGTAGTGAGGAAATTAGTAATAGCGACTATCGTCATTTTTCTCTGCAATCTTTCCATCCCCGCATTTGCCATCAAACGTTATGGCGATAATTTCTGTCGCGATCCTAACTTTAGCTGTATCCGCATTAAAGGTGGTCAAAGCTGGGAGTCACTATTTCCCGATGCCTATGAAAGACAAGTAGTTAAACGCTTAAATCGCCTGAATATTCCGTTACGCTCCGGTATGCGTATTGCTATCCCTAAGCGTTTATCCGAAACTGACTTATTGGATATTTCACCCTTCCCTAATTTAATCTCAGCACCGGGTAAAAAAATGGTCGTTGTTGATCCTAGCGTATTTGCTTGGGGAGCTTACGATGCAAGTGGCAACCTTGTTCATTGGGGCCCGGCATCCGCCGGTCGCGATTATTGTTCTGATATAAAACGCGACTGTCGCACTGTTGTTGGGCGTTTTCGTTTCTACCATAAGCGTGGTGCTCAATGTAAATCCTCCAAATACCCTGTTGGTAAAGGAGGAGCACCCATGCCCTATTGTATGTTTTTCCATGGTGGTTTCGCCATGCATGCATCCACCGTGGTGCCAGGCTACCATGCAAGCCATGGTTGTGTGCGAATTTTTCAAGAAGATGCGCAGTGGTTACATGAAGATTTTATCGAGATTAACGGTCGCGACAGTACAATTGTTGTCGTCAACCCGTACATGTAACGATTTTGCTTATTCAGCTAAGTGGCAATAGGTAGCTGGCTACTATTTCGTTGCGTGGCCTAATATATGGGTTGATTGAATAATATTTGAATTGCCCAACATGAGCATAGCAAATAGTTTTTCTTTTAAATCTCTGGCTCTATGCATTCGTAACGCCAAAATAGGATCTTTTTTCGGTCGCAAAATTAAAAAGTCTGCTTCTTTTCCAATTTGAAAATTGCCAATTTTATCATCCCACGACAACGCTTCAGCACCGGCTAATGTCATGAGATAAAAGGCATAAAATGGAGGTAGACTATAACCTTGCATTTGAGCAACTTTATACGCTTCATTTATCGCAGTGAACATGGAAAAACTCGTCCCAGCGCCTACATCAGTAGCCAAACTTAAACGGATATCATGCTCCCTTATTTTTTTTATATCAAGTAGGCCACTTCCCATAAATAAATTAGCATTAGGGCACCAACAAATGACCGATTTTGTTTCAGCGATGCGCTGAAATTCTTCATTGCTTAAGTGTAAGCCATGCGCAAACAGAGACTTTTTGCCTAAAAATTGATAACGGTCATAAATGTCTACGTAATTTTGACACTCTGGGTACAAAGATCCAACCCACTGAGTTTCTTCTCGGTTTTCTGCCAAATGTGTCTGTAAATAGACTTCAGGATAACGTTGCAACAATTGACTTACCATTTGCATTTGCTCTTTTGTCGACGTTGCTGCAAATCGTGGTGTTAAAGCATACGCTAACCTCGCCCTACCATTCCAGTGTAAAATCAACTCTTCTGTTGCCTGCTTACCCTTATCATCCCCATCACATAACGCTTTAGGTGCACGCTGATCCATTAATACTTTCCCGGCTAACAAACGCATCTGGCGTGCTTCAGCTGCCATAAACAGTATTTCAGTGGCACTCGCATGTGTTGAGGTAAACACAGCCGCAGACGTTGTGCCTTGACGTAACATTTCTTTTAAAAACAATGTTGCTACTTGCTCTGCATACCTATCTTGGCTAAATTTTTCTTCAGTAGGGTAAGCATATTTCTCTAACCAGGTTAATAACTGCTCCCCATAAGAAGCCATAATCTCCATTTGAGTATAATGTAAGTGAGTGTCGATAAAACCCGGAACAATCCAACTATCAGATGCATGCTGAACGTTACATTCCGCGGGTATCTGTGAGTACAATGCTCTAGCAGCACCGCAACCAACTACTTTCCCTCTTTTTACAAATAATAAACCATCGGGGATATGCTCAACAGCTTCATCACCATGGGTTAATGGATTTGCTTTGCAATGTAATATATTGCCACGAAAAACTTGCATTTTTACTTAACCTTTATCCTAAATTTTCTTTATCACATACCACTTGGCGTCTCACTGAACGTCTTTTATGGGTTAATTCGGCTGTGCTGAAACTATCGAAAGCCAATATTTCTCGGTGCATTTGCTCAACTGATGCTAGTAAGTCAGCTTCGTGCTGAGAAATAATACCCATTGCGATTGCTTTCTGCCTATTTTGATTAAAATCTTTACTATAATCGCCCTCTTTTTGTAATGCATTATATACTCGATTTAGCAAAGGTTCCACGCTAATGACTTTTTCCCACAGATCATGCAATTGCCCAACTGGATTGTTAGTTTGTGATGATAAATCAATCCTTGCAAACAATCGTTCTCTTATTTCATTAGGTGATGACAAAATCGAGGCCAAAGCCCCCATTGATGCTTCTTTCACCTTATAGCGACGGTATCCTGTCGGAAATAAAATAAATCGTAACCAACAACGCCAACGCATTAAGGGGAAATTATCAATTACGCTGCGAATATTATTTTGCATTCGATCTAATAATTCATTACAACACCACTCGATTAATAAAATACTCTCTTTTGATGAATGAGCTAATTCACTTTGCTGTAATAGGCTTGACGCTGCATATAAATCAGATAAAATAATGCTTAACTTTAACGCTATCCGCTTTTGTTTATCGATACGTTTACATTGGCATGCCCAAACTAACACCGCTAGAATAGTACTCATGCGACTTAACTGTTGAAAATAACGCTGGAACGGCCGTGGCGCATTCCAATCCAGTCGACCTTGTGTGATCCCTAATAACACTGCCCTGACATGATGAGCAACCAGCTTAGTGGCTGTCTTTTGCCAAATGGGAGCAGACTGCGTTACGGCTTGCTTTTCATTGTCTTCAGCCATTGCTTGGGCAACATCGTGATAATAGCCCGCTTGTCTCATTAAGATGGCATCACTCACTTGTGTGCTTGTCGCCATACTCATCATCAACGGCACGGCTTGATAAGCTGCCCCTAAGTAATTTTGTGGTCCCAAGCAAACTGCTTGGTCTGCTTGAATATCCATAGCAGCATTAATAACATGGCGTTGGTGGCTTGTGACTTGTTGTGTCACTACCACAGCTGCCAATCCAGCGGTACAATGCTTATTGCATTGTACCGCCAGCATGCGATTGAGCGCATCGGATAGATAAGTAGAGGCAAGCATGGCCGTTAAATTGTGTTCAATGCCTTTAATAGAGGATTCCATGACCTTCAAAAGGCATTGACTACGTACAAACGCGCCTGTTATTGCTGCCACCGTTTTTGTCTGACCCACTACAAGGCTTGGCAACAGCAACTGTTTATAACCAGTGTGATAATTGATCAACATTCGCTGCGATTTACCTATCTGAGACTGTCCTCCTATAATCCAATCCAATGGAATGAACACATTATTCCCTTCGATTGGCCCACATTGAAAAGCAACATGCAAAGCAAGATGGCGACGGCCTATGCTAATTCCAGGCAAGTGTGTCATGAGCATTGCACAAGTCACTCCTAGATTTTCCTTGTCGCCAAGTAAATGCTCAGGATCTTTTAAATTAAAAGCAAGTACCAATAGTGTTGCAACAGGCGCTAAAGCGATATTTTCTGCGCTCCAATTTAATCTAATGCCAACGATTGATTGACCCCGAAAGTTGCCACGACAGACAATACCTGTATCAAGTATTGACGTTGAATTCACATCCGTTAAAGCAACAGAAGAAATATCATCACCTTTTGCTAATCGGGGTAAATAAAAGTGTTTTTGTTCATCACTACCCGCATCCAGTAATAGTAGCGCAAGCCCTTGTGTATTGGCTGCATTCACCGTATGAGCAACAGCGATACTGTATCCAGCAAGATGTTCGATAATATGCTGAGTGGCGAAAACAGAAAATGCTAATCCGGCATAATCTTTAGGAATCAATAAGCCAAAAAAGCCATGGCGCTTTAAATATTGCCAAACATGCGTCGGAATATCAGCAAAATTATGGCTAATATCCCAATCATCAATAAGTGTACACAATTCCACCAAGGGTCCATTGATAAAAGTCTTCTCTTCCGTCGATAACTGAGGTTGTGGTAAAACCAATAACTGCTGCCAATTTGGCATGCCAGACAATAACTGACGTAGCCAGTCGGTTTGATCGAACATTATCGTCGCTTCAGCCGCCATTGTCGTTAAGTCAGTTTGCTGGGTTGCTGGATAGAAATAGCGTGAAAACAATCCCTTTCTAATGCTTGCTAGACCAAAACAGCTGATAATAAGTGCAAAACCTAACCATAATAAGGCAATGTTAACAACATTTGTCTGCCATATCAGTGATGTTAACGCAAAAAATGAAAATAATGCAGTCAACAAAACAGATAACGAGACGACTTGATATAGCAGTGTTATTAATATAACAATTAATAGAACTACCCAAACTGACATAGACACGCTGCTTCTCCCTCAGAACTTGTTAAATGTAAGTAATGAGGCTATGAAGTGCAACCCAAACAACGAAAAAATGTTGCCTTGGCAGGCACCACAACCAATTGTTCACCGGCTTGTTTAACACTATTGCCCAACATACTCAAAGGTAATGATACAATAAACACACCCGTACCGATAATGGTAGCACCTAACAGTAGGGGTCTGGCAATCACAATGTCGGCAGCCATTTTAATCGCATTCGGTGTTTCTACTCGCGACGTAGTCAATTCTTTATAGTCTAACACCGACATATTATCTTCTGGCAATGTTTGAGCAAAAACTGTTTGAACAGGAATCATTATTAAGGAAAGAGACAGACTTGCCACAGCAAATTGTTTAAGAATTGATTTCATGCATACTTCCTTGTCTTCAGTTATGACTATCTTCTTATAAATTTTAGCACAACATTATGACTCGCCGCTTAGATATCCCCGCATTTTAACGATATTTCGCAGCAAGGTGGCGACAAATCTCGGTATTTTTAAAGAAATAGCTTTTAGTCCATCTTATTTTTTCAAAACAGCCCATTGAAAATTTTTAAAATGAGATCATACTGTTCTGATCGTTATCAATGGAGTTCAATATATTAACAACCTCTTTAGCATTTATAGCGTTTCCCTATATTGTTGACCTATTCTAAGCGAGTATAGTGTTTGCTTGCGAGGGTTCAAAAGCGACGTTTACTTATTGTCAATAAGCTTTTGAATAACCAAGCAAGCAGGCGCTAGATGATGTCTTAGGATAGGTCAACAATATAGGGAAACGCTATAATGATGCTCAGCAACAATTATTTCACATATTTTAATTGATATTTAGTCAATTTTAAGGAGATAAATAATTACCTAAGCCGAGGAGTATTACTGCAGCTTGTTTGCCCACTGCGCTTTTCAGTATGTTGTGAGGGGAAAAAACTCATTACTGACTTAGAAAATAAATTCAGCTTAGAAAGAATGCTTACTGAATCGTCAATATTTATTCGGTAAGGCTGCAGATCTTTATGGATTTGTTGAATAAGCCGTGGTGGTAATGTTAATTTTTCTGTTTGTCCTGCTTGCGTCACCAGCACAGTGCCGGCTTGCTCGCACACTAATACACGATGTTTTGCTAATTGCTCCCTAATATACTGGCGACCCCTACCATCAGTTTTCTTATACAAAGGCAATAGTAAATGCACTGGGATATCAACGTGCTGTGATAGGTGTCTCCCAAAACTGTCTTTGACAAATAAACTGTCTAGAAAGGCTTGGACTTTATTTGGCCACTTAGGTAATAATTGAATTGCACTTATCATCAGATCAACGCGAACATGGTCACTTATCGTCTCACTCCGAAGGAACGCCAATACCGTATCCACAAACTCTGGGGTTTGTGACAAGTGCGTAACGGCAATTATCGCTAGATTGCCGCGAACAGAATCGTTTACCTTCTTATCCCGAAGGAACGCCAATATCGCATCCACCAACCCCGGGGTTGGTGGAAAATGCGCAACAGCGCTGCTCGCCAGATCGTAGCGAACATACTTATCTACCGTCTCATCCCGAAGTAAAGCCCATACCGCATCCACTAATTCTGGGGTTGGTGACAAATGCGAAACGGCGCTGCTCGCCAGATTGCCACGAACAACTCCATCCACTTGTTCATCCCGAAGTAACACCCACACCGCGGCCACACATTCTGGGATTTGTGACAAATGCGCAACGGCGCTTACCGCCAGATTGCCGCGAACATATTCACTTACCTTCTCATCCCGAAGGAATGCACATACCGCATCTGCCAATTTTGGGGTTGGTGACAAATGCGAAAAGGCGTTTCTCGCCAGATCGTCGCGAACATAATACCTTACCGTCTCATCCCGAAGGAATGCACATACCGCATCTGCCAATTCTGGAATTTTTGACAAATGCGGAACGGCAATTGTCGCCAGTTCGCAGCGAACATAACCCTCTACCGTCTCATCCCGAAGGAACGCACATATCGCATCCACAAATTTTGGATCCTTTGGCAAATGCGCAACAGCACGGCTCGTCAGCGCGCCACGAACATAAACCTCTACCGTCTTATCTCGAAGTAACGCCAATACCGCATCCACCAATTCCGGGATTGGTGAAAAATATGCAACGGCAATAATCGCCAGCTCGACGCGAACAAACTTACTTACCGTCTCATCCCGAAGGAACGCCAATACCGCATCCACAAATTCTCGAGTTTGTGACAAATGCGAAACGGCGTTTCCCGCCAAATCGCAGCGAACATATTCATCCACTTGCTCATCCCAAAGGAGCGCCCATACCGCATTCACCAATTCTGGATTTGATGACAAATGCGAAACGGCGCTGCTCGCCAGAGCACCGCGAACAGACTCACTTACCGCCTCATCCCTAAGGAACGCCAATACCACACCTACAAATTCTGGAGTTGGTGAAAAATACGCAACAGCGCTTTTCACTAGCTCGCCACGAATATAATCACTTACCGTCTCACCCTGAAGGAATGCCCATACCGCATCCACACATTCTGGGATCTGTGACAAATGCAAAACTACGCTGCTCACGAGATCATTTACCGCTTCATCCCGAAGTAACGCCAGTACCGCATCGACAAATTCTGGGCCTTTTGACAAATTCAAAACCGCGCTGCTCACTAGCTCGCGGCAAACATAATCACTTGCCGTCTCATCGCGAAGGAACGCCAATACTGCATCCACAAATTTTGGGATTGGTGACAAATGTGCAACCGCGCTTCTCGCCAGATTGCCGCGAATAAAATCCTCTATCATCTCATCTCGAAGTAACGCTAATACCGTATCCACCAACTCTAGAGTTGGTGACAAATGCGCAACCACGCTGCTTGCCAGCTCGCTGCGAATAGAACCCTTTACCGTCTCATCCCGAAGTAACACCCATACCGCACCTATAAATTCTGGAGTTTGTGACAAATGCAAAACAGCAGCTCTCGCTAGATCGCGGCAAATATCATCATCTACCGTCTTATCTCGAAGGAGCGGCAATACCGCATTCACCAATTCTGGGGTTGGTGGCAAATGCGCAACGGCGATTATCGCCACATCACCGCGAACATAACCATCTACCGCCTCATCCCGAAGGAACGCCCATACCGCATCCACCAATTCTGGGGTTGGTGACAAATGCGAAACGGCACTTCTCGCCAGCTTGCCGCGAACATAACCATCTACCGCCTCATCCCGAAGGAACGCCAATACCACATCCACAAATTCTGGGATTGGTGACAAATGCGAAACGGCACTTCTCGCCAGCTTGCCGCGAACACAACTATCTACCGTCTCATCCCGAAGGAATGCCCATATAGCATCCACACATTCTGGGATTGGTGACAAATGCGCAACGGCGATTTTTGCCACATCACCGCGAACATAACCATTTACCGTTTTATCCCGAAGGAACGTCCATACCGTATCGGCACTCAAGCGAATGAGCCTAGGACACATGGACAAGGTATTTATTGTAGTCCGCTGCCAGTCATATGGTAGCTTGTTAAGATGCTTTATACGTTGTTTAACTGCCCGCAACAAGGTTTGCTGTCGTAAGCCTAGTGCATTTGTGTCGATACTAGAGGGCAAACTTGACTCCAAACAACGCATCAGCAAATCAGTCTCAACAAAACCAACCCAGTCTTTGGGGCCTGCTATTAAAGTTGACAGAAAATGATTCAATGCTGTCGGATATCGACTCAATAATCCGGCTACCGATGGCCATACTAAGGTGAAGTTGGGATGATATTTATACCTATGAATCACTTGCGTTAAGTGTGCTTTTTTCTCCTCTGCGCCTTGTCTCAACGTCACAGCTATCACGTTTGCCGCTAAAAATTCTTGAAACGATAAATGGAGAAATTCATACACCTGGTGTGCTCTTATTGCACGCCCGACTTGCTTCAATAAGCCTAATGCTTTCAACGTTGGCATATTGAGTTGCTTTAGCCGATTCGTTGATAATAATGTGGGATTTTCATCATTGCTCTGAATGCCTTTTAACCAACTGATGGGCAATTGCGCGGTATCCTGCCGTAGCCCTTCAAAAGCCCAACACCCTAACGTATCCAATAAACAACGGATACTCGGGACTTCTAATACTATCTCATCATCTAATAGCCTATTTTCATCTAAGTCACCTATTTTGGCCAGATAGCGCCGGCACACATTCACTATCAGCGACTCATACAAATCACTCACCGACATCTCACTCAGCAGTACCGGCTTATCGTGCTCACAGGTGGTTTCCCACCAAGTTTTGAGTAAGTATGCATTAATTGGAATATGTGCTATCGCCCAAAGGTCTAGATTCCGTTTTATGCCTTTAATAAAATTATTGGTACGCTCAGTTGCTCCCAAATGTTTTTTAAAAAACGTCGGCACATCCTCATCGGAAAATCCTTGGATTTCCACCAACCCGTCATGGCCTAGCCATTGCTGTAAATTGCCTATCGCATAAGGCCTTGTCGTCACCAATTTCTTAAACGGTAACTGAAATAATTGTACCAGCAAGTTGCCCCAATACGTCTTTTTAGATACTGGCAGCTCATCCAACCCATCCAACAAAAGCAAACAAGACTCCGGCGCACTTTTCAACGTGCTCAGTAATTGCCTTGCCTCATCTAAGTGGATATCTAATTGGCCCCAACACGCACAGCGTAATAGTTCGGCTATGTCCTTTGTTTGCAAACTTAATGCCTCAGGTTGCAAATCACGACACCGGACAATAAGCACCGCCTCAAAATCTGACCATAATCCTTCTTTGCCAGCACCTTGTTTGAAAAGCGCCCATTGGTAAGCAATATAATCCATTAAAGTCGTCTTCCCTACACCTGCTGCCCCGGATACCACAACCGTATCAATAGATGCTGGCGACTTGCCATTGGCATCTTGATAGGCTAAGGGTTGAAACAAATCACCCGGTGCAATAGCTTCTTTTTTACCGGCCAGTCTATCGCGCGCTCGTAGCGGTTTGTGAGAGTGTTTATCGTCATTGCTTTGCGTTACCTCATTTGTCTTATCAGCTTGCACCACCATCTGAAGATTGACAAAATAATCTGCTAGTGAAAAGTAATCCGTATCAAATAAGCGCTTGTTCACAAAGCTTGTCTTAGTATAGTGGGCTGTTAATTGTGTTTGCAAGCGCTGCAGTAAATCAGAAAAAGCAGGCTGCGTTTGAGGTGGCTGACTTTCAGTTTTATGAAAACTATCATTAATCGTTAGATTCAAATTGATCTGCGCTTGCTCCGAAGCAGAATTATCTTTAATGATAATGCAAGGCATGTCAGTTGGAGGAGATTTTTCTCCAGCTAGTTTTTCAGTTGATATTTCAGGTGTTTTGTTAAGGGCTATTGATGACATGTCTGAGGTGATTACATTATCTGTTGTCGGTTGTGTAGTAGAACGGTTGTCCATAAGACCTCCTGTTGCAATATAGTCACAAAAATTGGCTAAGCTGGCTCATCACAATATTCCGATACTGAGGATATTAACAAACTGTATCGCTAGCCATCAACAACATAGTGTTTTATTTTTTAACTATTTTTAGCTTAAGGCGCCCAACTGCTTTATTTATACAAACCTATTGATTGTTCCTGTTTGAGACCCCTAATTTAGCTAAGAATAATAACACATCCCAAAGCACCCATCATCCTGCTCCACATTTGTTTGAGGAGATGGACAAAAAAAATGCAACCAAACAAGTTGAACGATGACTGAGTAACCCCAAATTTAACATTTGGGATATTGCCGCTAATTGGCTATCTTACATTATTGGTGGTCGAAAAGCGATTGAGGTTGCTTTAGATTGGACCAGCTTCTGGTATGGCCAACAAAAAACGTTTTGTACTTGCGCGTAAAAGTGTCAACCCAACGTTCGGCTGATAAATTGAATGTAATTTTATTGAGTTGTGCTTTTTTATTACAGACGCTGTCACTACTGGCTAAAGCTAACGGTGCAAATAAAACAATGGATAAAAATATAATATATTTTTTCATGGTAGCTCCTAGCCAATAGCAACAAGACTCACATCAAGCATAGTAAAAAAATGAAACAACGAAGTTTCATTTTACAAAATTTCAAATTCTGGTACCCTGGTCGGGCTTTTATATAGGGTAAGGAAGTAGTACATGTTTACACCTGAATCTGAAACTGAATCAAGTTTTTTAAATAAAGAAAACACAAGAGATGTTGATTTTTTATTCAATTTTGCAAAAGATAATCGCTTTGGCGACATTCATTTCAAAATAGATGAGAAAACAGGCTTATTTGCTATTGTGGCCATAAACAGCACTAAACTAGGGCCTTCCTTAGGTGGTTGCCGCTTAATGGCATACGATTCCGTCGGCGATGCTATTGTTGATGCATTGCGGTTGGCCAGAGGCATGTCATATAAAGCAGCTGTTACTGGAATCGCCCAAGGCGGCGGTAAGGCTGTTTTAATCAAGCCTAAAAATATACACGATCGCACACAGTATTTTGAAAAATTCGGTGAATTTGTTGAAGAATTGGGTGGAAGATACATTACCGCTAAAGATATTGGTACTGATGTGAGCGATATGGACACAATTGCAACTAAAACACGCTATGTCGCATGCACAACACCGGTTGATGGCTCTTCTGGAGACCCATCGCTATATACTGCAAGAGGTGTTTATCGAAGCATGCAAGCCGCTACTAAATACCTCAATGATCATGAGTCACTGAGTGGTAAACACATTGTCATGCAAGGTGCCGGACAGGTTTCCTATCATTTAGCAAAATTTCTTAGTAAAGAAAATGCAAAAATCACTGTCTGTGATATCAACACAGAAAATGTCCATCGTTTAGCGAATGACTTTGGTGCAGAAGTTGTTTCATGTGATGATATCTACAGTATTCCTTGCGATATATTTTCTCCTTCTGCTATCGGTGCAACCATTAACGACCATACTATCCCTTTGCTAAAAACAAACATCATTGCAGGGTGTGCAAATAACCAATTGGAGCGCTGTGAATTAGGCCAAACCTTGAAACAAAGAAATATACTGTATGCGCCCGATTATCTTATAAATTCCGGTGGTTTAATTCAGGCAACATCGTGTTACAATAATTATTCTGACGCCGGTGTTGAAGATAAAATTGATAATATCTACAATATATTACAGCGCATTTTCAAGCGTTCTGACGATGAAAACTTAGCAACCAACATCATCACCGCCAAAATTGCCGAAGAAATATTATATGAGGAGTAAGCTGCATGACTGAAGCCAGCCAATTTTCATCAATATTAACACCTTTTCTTGCAGCTGATGGAAAATTAAAGCAAGTATTGCCTAGTCATTTACAAGATCAAACGCTTATACAGCTACTCTACCGCATGATGACGCTTACTCGCCTGTTTGACGGCAAAGCCATCAACTTACAGCGAACAGGCAAATTGGGAACTTATCCCAGCTCTTTGGGCCAAGAAGCGGTTTCAGTAGGATACGGCTGTGCTATGCAGCGCGATGATGTGTTAATTCCATACTATCGTGACTGTGGTGCACAATTGCAGCATGGAACAAGCATGGCAGATGTCTTGCGCTATTGGGGAGGCGATGAACGTGGTAGTAATTTTTTAACAGCAAAAGAAGATTTCCCTATTTCGGTGCCTATTGCAACACAGTTATTACATGCGACCGGTGTGGCTAAAGCGATACAATATCGTAAAGAAAAACGTGCTGTTATAACAACCTGTGGTGATGGTGCAACTTCTGAAGGTGATTTTTACGAAGCCATTAATTTAGCCGGTTGCTGGAAATTACCGCTAGTTTTTATTATAAATAATAACCAGTGGGCTATTTCTGTATCCCGTGACAAACAAACAGCTTGTCCAGTCATTGCTAATAAAGCATTTGCCGGTGGATTTGATGGCATTCAAATTGATGGAAATGATATATTTTCTGTTTATCACACAACTCAACAAGCATTGCAAAAAGCGCGAGAAGGTGGTGGACCAACATTGATAGAAGCGGTTACTTATCGTTTAGGAGACCACACTACAGCTGATGACGCTTCACGCTATCGCCACGAAAAAGAATTGCAACAAGCCTGGCAAGCCGAACCAATTAAGCGTTTACGATATTATATGGAAAATGAAAATCTTTGGAGTGAAACACAAGAGCAAGCATTGCATGATGAATGTAAACAGTTAGTGGATGACGCCGTTAAAGATTATCTTGCCACACCGCGACAAGCGGTAACGGATATGTTTGATTACCTTTACGAACAATTGCCTACCTGCTTAGAAGAACAACGCGAAACTGCCTTGTATTATGGTGAACAGCATGACTGAAATTACGTTAATTGAAGCCGTTACCCAGGCACTAGCTTATGAAATGCAGCAAAACAATGACGTCATTGTTTTTGGTGAAGATATTGCTGAAAATGGCGGTGTTTTTCGTGCTACTGTTGGCTTATTGGAAAAATTTGGTAAAGAACGCGTACTCGATACACCACTCGCTGAATCAATGATCGTTGGCCTTGCTATCGGTATGGCAGCACAGGGATTGAAACCTGTTGCTGAAATCCAATTTTTAGGTTTTATCTACCCGGCTTTTGAACAAATTATTAGCCATGCCTCTAGACTACGCAACCGCACACGCGGACGATTAACTTGTCCGCTCGTTATTAGAGCACCGTTTGGTGGCGGCATTCATGCACCAGAGCACCATTGTGAAAGCACAGAAGCTATCTTTGCCCATATTCCTGGAATCAAAGTTGTCATCCCTTCCTCGCCTGCTCGTGCTTACGGTTTATTATTGGCAGCAATGCGTGACCCCGATCCAGTTCTTTTTCTTGAGCCCAAGCGTATCTATCGATTAGTAAAGCAAGAAATACCTGATAATGGTGAAGCCCTGCCGCTATCTCAGTGTTTTATTTTACGAGCAGGTGACGATGTTACCCTCGTCAGTTGGGGTGCATCGCTACACGAAACATTACAAGCAGCTGATCAACTCAAGCAACAACATATTAATGCCGAAGTCATTGACGTTGCAACTGTTAAACCATTAGACATGGAAACTATACTGGCTTCAGTTCGCAAAACCGGGCGTTGTGTTATTATTCATGAAGCCGCACAAACCTGCGGTTTAGGTGCAGAAATAGCAGCTCAATTAGCAGAAAAAGCTTTATATGAATTACAAGCGCCGATTATGCGTGTTACCGGTTATGATACTATCATGCCCTATTATCAATTAGAAAAACATTATATCCCAACAGTCTCACGTATTCTTGATGCTGTTACTAATGTAATGGAGTGATTATGAAAATATTTAATTTACCTGATTTAGGCGAAGGCTTACCTGATGCTGAAATTCACGAGTGGCACATCAGTGAAGGTGATGATGTTGAAACAGATCAATTGCTTGTTTCTATGGAAACAGCAAAAGCTGTTGTCGATGTTCCGTCACCTCGCTCAGGGAAAATTGCAAAATTATATGGTAAACCTGGTGATATCATCAAAACGAATAATCCCTTGGTGGAGTTCACTGAAGGTGATAAAGAGGGAGATACAGAAGAATCAAAAATGACTGAAAGTGCTGCTACTGTTGCAGGCAACATTGAGGTAGGTAACACAGTTTTACAAGAATCCGCCAGTGGCATCACACCAAAGCAAACAGGGACCCAACAAATAAAGGCGATTCCAGCTATTCGCGCCTTAGCTAAACGTTTACATGTCGACTTAAGCACTATTCGTGGCAGTGGCAAAGAAGGCCGAATCACTGCAGAAGATGTAAAACAAGCACAACAAAGCATGGTTAATTCACAAAGTACGGCAGTACAGCATACCCCCTCCCTAACAAAAATCCCTGATGTAAACGCAACCATAGAGCCGATACGAGGTGTAAGGCGCTCAATGGTGCAAAGTATGATCCAGGCACACCGCGAAATTGTGCATGTGACGATTGTTGATGATGCCAATATTAACCATTGGGAAAGTAGTGCCGACATAACACTCAATATCATTCGTGCTGTCGCACATGCTTGTCAAAAAGTACCAGCACTCAATGCTTTTTTCGACCCGATAAAAATGGAGCGCCATTTAGCAAATGTAGTTAACATTGGTTTAGCAATGGACTCAGCGGACGGTTTATTTGTGCCGGTATTGAAAAATGTAACCGGACAGTCTGATAGCGCTATCCGTGAAAAAATTAACGAATTTAAAGAAACTGTCGGTAATCGCACTATCTCACCAGAGCAGTTTCAAGATGCAACCATCTCAATTTCTAACTTTGGGGTGTTTGCTGGACGCTATGCAAATCCCATTGTCATCCCGCCTTGCGTTGCTATTGTTGGAACAGGACGTTTTCGACAGCAAGCGGAAGTAAAGAACAATGCGATCAGCGTGTGTAAAGTCATGCCCATATCACTAACTTTTGACCACAGAGCAGTCACAGGTGGTGAAGCGAGCCGCTTTCTTGGTTCAATAATTGAACAAATGGAGAAATAAATGGCATTTATTGCTAAAAATGACTTTATTTTTATATAAAATACTTGTACAATTAACGTCTATTAGCTAATTTTAGTGCTCAACTTGCATAAAGTAAAAATACCAAGTTGCAAGTATAAAACAGTATTAATTGAGTGAGGCATTTATGTCGAATCCAACAACAATTAAAAGTAATAATATTTTGTTCTCTCTGGAAAATCGAGTAAGCCTTGACACTGAACAAAATATCTTTGGAACAAAACAGCTGCCATCCGCTGCTAAGCCCATTATCAACCACAGCGAATTCACTGCCCCAACTATCTTAAATGACTATGCAGATAATTTAACAAGGAAACAACAAACGAATTATCAGCGTATAAAAACTTTATACTACGCTGTGGAGGAAGAACAAACCAAGCGAACAAAAAAGAAGAAAGCGGCATTAGCATCGTCATTCATTACTGCCGTTAATAATAACTATCAAGCACAAAACAAGCTAAAACAACAATTATCTCTTTTCCACAAAAATGAACAACAAAATCGTAATGCCGTTAACTTCATCATGCTCAATAAACAATACAAACAATTGAAAGCCGAACGGGAATCTCTTGAGCAAGTATTTAAAAATGCACAAAGCCCTGGTTTTTTTCAAGCATTACTTAGCAAACACTTTCGTGTTCCCGCACTGATTACGCTATTTGTCGCTACCGCTATTGCAACCTATCTCTCTATTGCTGAAATTTTAAGCGGTGGATTTTTAGCAACCGGCTTTGTTTTAACAATGGTCGCCGCTCAAGGTATTAAACTTGTCTTTTCAAAAAACGGCAGTATTTCAAAAAAGTTAAAAAAAACTGGGAAAACCATTGATGACTTCATTGCTAATTTTAATATACGTAAATTTTGGAACACGCATGGAAAGAAAATTCTTTCAAATATAGCACTGATTATGTTTGGCATTGGTGTGGCAGCTATTTTACTTAATTTTTTTACCTTCTCCATAGCAATTCCATTATTAATTCAAGGTGTTTTTATTGCTTGCTCTACGTTTTTTGTTACTAAAATAGCGATACACACAGTCGAGCAAATTAAAAAATTACATTCCAGTAATAATACAACTCAAGCTGGCACAATGAAAAAGATGCTACCCTATCTTGGTATTGGCATTATTCTGCTCTCAGGTATTGCTGAAGCAGCTATGTTATTAGGAACTGCATTAACCTTTATCGCTATTAGTGCCTCAACGACCTATCTGCTTATTGGCGCCTACACTATTTATTATTTTTGTTCTAAACAATTTTCACTGAAAAATCAATTTGAGGAATTAGGCAGCAAGCTCGACAAACTCACATGGGAAAAAATTTATAATGCTCGTTATGATATTGCAAAATCTGTGATCGGTATTGCTTTTGTTGTTACTATTACCGCATTGGTTGTATTTCCACCCGCATCGTTAGCACTTTTCATCACTAGCACTATGGCAACTCTTGGTATTACGGCTGTCTCCAATGTGACGCTCGCCTTTGTCTCTATTGGCGTTACTTCTTGTATTGCAGTCTTAACCCCTAAGATCTGGAGTGGCGTAAAATATATTGCTCGTAAAGCGCAGCAGAAGATGTTTCCTAAAAAGCAAGAAGAAGTCGCTTCAAATGAAAATACAGACACTACTGAAGTACAGAGCAATCATACTAATCCACAGGCATCATCAGTTACTGCTATTAATGAAACTTTATTGCAACAACAGCAGCCGCCTGAACTAACTAACATTAGCGAAAAAACAACAACGAGAGCCACCACAACTGATAATAATAAATTAGCATTAGCAAGTTCAGTAGGACAAAACCTAACAAATATCTTTGGTAAAGAATCTTTTGAGGTAGAAGAAAACACAAAAGAAGATAATATACCTAATGCCCAACTTCGGCCACAAAGCAGAGTATATAGGCGATAGTAATAATAAACTACTGCTGTTTTAAATCAAATCAAACCTGCTAGTTAGATTAGTAAAACTGAGCCAACTTATATATTATTGAAAACGTTACAGATATTTCTTGTAAAATAAAAATCAAATAGATAAAATGTAAATGGTCAAAATCATTAACTAATGAAGATAGTGGAGTCATACCTATGGGCAATACAGATTACATACTTGCTGCTCGCAATGGCGATTTGGCAAAAGTAAAAAAAGCAATTGAAGTTAAAAAAATTGATATAACTGCAAAAACAACCCTCCGCGCCAGTAATGGGGTTATCGTGACTGGAACTACAGCGTTACATGAAGCCGCAGCGGAAGGCCATCTTGACATTGTTGAATATTTACTAAAAAAAGGTTTTCCAATTAATCAATTGACACAGAAAAAATGGACACCGCTACACGCAGCAACCTTTAATAAAAGAGTCTCTGTTGCTAGATATCTTGTAAATCACGGAGCTAACCCTTTTTGCAAAGATGCTAATGGCCACACACCCTGTGATGGTGCAATGTTTCAAGGGCTTAATGATTTAGCTACTTCATTACAACAACTAAGAGAGCATTACGTCAAGAAAAAACTACCTAACCCTTATACTGATAAAAAAGACATTTCTTTAAATCGTCACTCACATGATCAGAACACATGGGATACTGAAATACTAAAAATTTCAACGGCACTAAAAAAAAGCAAAAAAATAAACTCATTATCAATCACTGGCGGTTTTTCTGCACCAATTTCATTAAAATGGCTAGCAACAATTTTAAAAGAAAACACAATCTTAAAATGTTTGACTCTATGCGAAATGAATTTTCCTCCCTATAGCATAAAAAATAATGGTACAATAGAAACAAGAAGCTTATTTCATGATGGAGTAAAGTTTTTATCGTTAGAAGAATCACACTTAAGATTACTTAGCGACACCATTTCTTCAACTAATGGATTACATGAATTTGGTTTAATGTATTCTATCCTCAATAAGGAATGTTATGACTTGCTTGTGAATATCATTTTAAAAAATAAAAGCTTAAAGATTTTTGACTGTATTGCATGTACAGATGTGCCTAAGAAAGATGGCGTAGCAAAACTCGTACAAGCTATAAAATATAACTTTACTATCACCTCAGCCATTATAGGTGCAATTGATCATGTGCCATCGCCACATGCTGCAGACTTGAATTTAGATTACTATAGCATAACTTCTGCGCCCTACCAAAAATTATTAGAAATTTATATCAAACGCAATAAAGAATTAGAAACAGCTCAGACAAATGAAGAGCACAAATCGATTATAAAAAAATATACGCCCGAATTGATTGATGACAATGGTGAAATTGTCAAATATGCTTTAACAGAAACTCTCAGTGATTTTTCAGAAAATTATGAAAGTGATGATGAAACCGATTCTGATTTAGAACAAGAGCCTGCAGCAGCAGTTACTTCTATGAAATGCTAGAAAAAAGTCTATATCATTACAACAACATTTTCTATGACTAAAGTTGAAAATCCTCTCTATTATTAGCAGCAAATATATTTTATTAAAGATATAGCATCTAGATTAGCAGAAATTTATGTTAATTAACCCTGTTTTAAAAAATTAAATATTATTAATGTTATCATTATTAAATTTTTATAGCAGTTTTCAATATGACTAAGCCATTATAAGCAAGTATAACGCATGCTTGCGCGGTTTCAACAGTCAGGTTTACTTACTGTAAATAAGCTTTTGAAGAGCAAAGCAAGCGCGTATTAGCAGAAGTTTATAATGGCTTAGTCATATTGAAAACTGCTATGAAATAAGGAAAAATGTTAAAAAAGCATCATTAGATAAAAGCCAATAGTGAATATAATAATCTACTGTTCTACTTGATCATTAAATATGCTATTTATTTAATAAAAACCATGCAAAGTAACTATACTTAAACAGCTGACATATTTGGTATTTGATTAGCACTCCTATCATCTTTTCTTCTCACTGCACTCGGTACTGAATTAAAGAAACCACTTTGGTTATTATTAATACTAGATGAAAAAAACTGGCTGTGCAAATCACTTTTAACAGAACCCTCAACAATTTCAATAACACGAGTAGGAATTTTGATAAGCTTTATGTAATGGTTAAATGCCTGCTGGTTACAAGAAAATCCACTAGTAGATGTGCATAGCATATCAATGGTTTGAAATGAATTATCATGTATATTGCAGCTTGATAAAACAAGTTGGCCTGTGTTATTAGCGACAAATATCCTTAGTTTTTTTTTCAATAAAAGTGCAAGTGCATCCAAGATGGACATTGCATTTTGATTATAAGGCATCCACTCACCCTGTTTTAAAAATGATCTTACGTATTCTTCAACAAGCTTAACATTATCTGCAAAATTCATCTCTTCCCGGCTATAAGTCATATTGTTTTTAATTTCCAGATCATTCAAAATAATATCTATAACATCTTTTCTTTGAGTATTTCCCCATAAGGTTGTGGAAATTATGTTTCTATTTTTAATATGGCAAAGCAACAAATTAATACTTTCTTTTCGAGTTACACCAAGGACGTGAAACGCACAGTCACCATCACCTGGAACATCAACAGGAAAATATTTGATCTTTTCATTTCCATCAATATAATCATAAGACATTCCTGCCAAAATGTTTTTTAGTTCGCTGTAAAAACCAGGTCTTATTATATCTCTGTGTGCTATTTCTATATATTCATGCATTTTGGAATGAACTTCTTCATTCGATATTCTATTTTTAAATAGAGTTCTAATTAGAACTTCAATTTTTCTCATCGCTTGATTTTCTATTATATTTATAATTGAATTTTTTTCAAAAGAAATAGCGCTAAATGATTGAAGAGAGTCACAACAAACTTTAATACATAGATATAACTTAATTAAATTTTTTAACGGGTATTTATTTTTAGGAATAAAATTATATGCGCTTTCGCACTCTTGCAGAATTTTTAAAAATAAATCCCAATAGAAAATAGTCTTATCTTCTTCTTGCAATAGTTGTTGTAATGCAGCTAGTATGTTTAACCGACCTGATGATTCAAATGTGCACATGGCTAATGCCGTCTGCTTGTATTTAAAATTGCCAGCGTCATCAATAAACTGCTTAGCTTTATTATATTTTTTCTTCATCAAAAAAGCAAAAACATAATTTAATATTGTACTATCTTCTGCAACTTTCTGCAATAAATCATCGCGTTTATCAACATCAACATTTTTGAATATATTTACTGCCATTGCCAAATATTCAGCCTCTTTCCGGCAAATGATGATTCCAGATAGATCGACAATACTTAACAAAAGTAATTCACATTCATCCTGCTTTCCAATACAATAGAACTGGTAAGCAGATAATAATTTAAAATTATCATTTTTAAATGTTTCATGCCATTTTAAATCAACATAGCTATATTTTTTTGTGACTTGAGATAGATATTTAATTTTTTCTGGTTTATTTTCTAATTTGCTTGCCGCAATGACTAAATTTTTCAGCGCAAATTTTAATACTTTTTTCAATTTTTTCTGCACCTTTATTCGATTTTCACAATGCCACAGCCTTGACTTTGAGTGGCTAGCTGATTCAAAAATATATTTACTGTATTCTTCATATTGTTCTCTAAAATTTAATAGCAAAGCTTCTGATGCTGCATAAGAGTAAAGACGATAAAAAACTATGATCTCCCAAGCCAAATGCGGTGGAACTTTATAATCTTTATTAATAACAGTATTATTCTTATAAATAAATTTATCTGTGTATTTAATTACATTGTTATATTCTAGACGTCGATAGTAATCCTGGATTTTGACTGTTAAATGAAAAATACGCATAAAATTTTCTTTAGATTGATTTTCTTTATAGCAGAAACCAATTTCTTTTAAATGCTCGCTTGTCTTATTTTGGCTGTTCATACTATAATGACAAATGATAGTTTTTGTTGTATAATCACAAACTTCTTCATATAATGCGCTTCCGGGTATAACATAATAATAACTTACAGTATTCTTATTACTAAGAATTTCAAAGCAACGAAGCTTATCTTTGATTGCTATTTTTTCAACACTTTTACATTTGTTTTTAATATAAATGTAACATTCTGTATCAATAGAACTATCAAAACTGTAGTTACTCTCTTTTGTAAAACAAATTTCTTTATCTTGTTTAATTTTTTGTTCAATTTCTTTATTTGGACTGCCATATTGAATGCGATATTTACACACGCTCGTATACTCATCAATAATAGGTGTTGATATGACCTTATTTTTTGTTATTTTCTTTATTACACTTATCGAACTCGGCATGTTTTCACATTTTAGTTTAATAAATTTATCTAGCTGTGCAGAAATATTAATTGGTCTATACATTTTTTCATCTTTATAACACTCAAAATTAACAGACTCATTATTTTCAAGATAAGGTCTTAAATCAGGACTATCAGTATTGACACTGTCATGAACCACGAGAACTTGAATAGTCTCACTGCCATGATTTTTATAGAAATACATACCCTTTTCAAGACTTTTTGGATCGGGGCGACCTAAACTATTCATCATATAGTGCCCATAATACTTATCTAAAAATACACGTTTATCATCTGCTAATGGCCAATCTAAGCTCCTGAAAAAAGAAAGATTCTTATTTAATTTTTTTTTAATATACTTGCTTTTTTTATCACTCGCATGATAGATATAATAATTATTGTTTATGTTTGCAAAGATAATTGCAGTTCTTTTTTTAACTTTCTTAATGTCATTTTCATTAGCATCACCTTGGATAAGTATATACCTACAATTTTTAATATACTGAAGTAAAAATTGCAAGTGCATATGATAAGAAATGCTTTTTTGAGAGGCTTCTAATATATCAACTGATATACTATGTTCAAAGTGTCCTCCATGAATATAGTAATTGTTCACTGCAGATGCAGCAAACCAAGCAAAAATTGTCAGAGGCCATGCGCTCGTAGCAGCAAATGCAAGTGCCGGAGTTCCAAATTGTAGAATCCCCATATCTATCAATCTTTTACAAGCGTAGTGAGTTTCATCCTCAATAAATTCACCTCTTGATTCCTTATACTTATAGTAAGCCCAGTAACCCAGACACGCTCCTGTATTGGTAAGTGAAACAAGTGCACTAGTGGCGCTAAAAAGAGAAAACCATTCAAGTGACAATGCGTCACGCAGCATGAATATGTTAACCCCTATATGATAGCTCTCTACAAGCTTATAGCCAATGCTAACTAATTTAAAACGCATTTTTTCTGCAGTAAGCAAGTATTTCTCAGAAGCAATTCTCTCTAAAGAAATATGCTGCATAAATGCTAGTACAGCTTGGCCATAAATCATCGTGCCTCTAAAGTAAGTCTCTTTATTAATAGGATTTTTAATATCTTGCCATAACTGCGATAAAATATACCTTGTATTTCTAACAACAACACATCGATTTCCTCTGCATATGCCATATCCTGCCTGCGCTGTGAACGTTACTATGTTAGGTATAAAAATCTGCAACCCATTTACTGCTTTTGCAGTGGCCAAAAAGAACGCACGTTTATTTGATGGTTCCCAGCTTTCTATATCACGCACAAGTGCCATTTGTAATGGCCTAACAATGATACCCCATTTTTGGGCCTGATATAAAAACTTAATATCTTCAACAAACTCATTCCCGGCCAAGTCAGGTTCATCCGAATGCAACCGTTCAGCCACCTCTACTGCCTCACGATAACGTGCACATTTGCACAAATGGTTAGTTATCTTTATCCTAGCCCCAATAACAATAGCCAATTGAAATTCTTCAATTTTAAGATCTTTATCCTTAGCACCATCATCTTGTTCATTTGAGACAGGATCATTTTTATTCTTTCTTAACTCTTTATATTTGCTTATCCAATATTGCTCATCATTATCTGCATTTTTTTCTGCATCTTCAAGAAGTGAAATACAATCATTATATAACTCTGTTAATTTTAAATCTTCCTGGCTAAGCAGTTCAAGTTCTCTTTTAGCACCAGAAAAATCACCTTGATAAATTAAATTAATAATATTTCTATCTTGCCAAGCATTCAAAATAGACAAAATCACTTTATTAATCTCGACTTCATCCTGATCATCAATATTAGAAAAATATTTTATTATTTCAAGTAAGTTTTTGTTACTTATGCCATTAGTTGATTCTAATTTTTCAATGGCATTTATATACTCATCTACTATCTCAGGAGCGGCCTCTCTGTATTCTTCACATATTGATTTTGCCTTAAGAAAATCACCCTTCATAATATCTGGGAGAATATCAGCTAATATTACATTATGAAAAACCCTCTCTACATCAAATTCAAGTTCAGCTTGACTAATATCGTTGATTTTTCTATTACGAGCTTTACCTTTACCGTATTGATTTTTTAGAAAACGTCTTAGCTTACTCCTATACTCAATAAGCTCTCTTTTTTTCTCTTTATTACCGGTTTTGTTGCACTCTGCTATTTGCTCACTATACAATTTGATTACTTTAAAAAAAAGTGCTGCTACTTTTGCACACTTGGGATCATCATCAAGTGCTTGATGCAACTCATTTTCTGCACTAATCAAGTCACCTTCTGCTATACATTTATTTGCCTTATTGGTATGATATTGAGCAAAGTCAGAATGACTCTTTTTATCATAATACGTGTGCGCTGGCATATGTGTTTGATCAGCTTTTTGCTTAAATACTTCAGCAGCAGAGCCAAAATTATTAACTCTAATATATGCATTAGCCAATGCTGAAAGAACACTGTTATTGGAGCTTAATTCTCTTGCTTTTATTAAAATTTCGATAGCAGCATTAGCATCATTATCAATGATATCATATGCTTGTAACAGCAGCACATTTGCTTTAGCATCATTAAGCGCTTTTCCATCCAAACCATATTTATTATAAAACCCCTCAATCAAGGTGATTGCCTTGTCATAATTGTGATTTTCAATATAATTGTTATAAAGCTTGTTAAATTTTTTTCTGTTATTATAAAATGTTCTGCCAAATAGTTTTTGAAACAAACTGTTTATTATTTTATTAGCTTCTTCTCTATCATCTTGGTATTTTTCATTATAATATTCTGAGACTGTATCCCCTGATGCACTTGCCAATACTATTTTTTTTCTAAAACGAAGCGCATTTCCTATGCCACCAACATACTTTATGGAAATAGCAACTTTGTCACCAAAAAGACACATAACATCTTCCCAGCAAACTTCGCCTATAAAAAATCTTCGCACAATTATCGGATCAAGATAAAAATTGTAATTAGAATTATATTGATATGAACTATTATGGTAAGAAAGACCCAGCTTAAGACCAAGTCCAGGATTAAACCCAAGATGCAGATAAAATTTTCCAATATTTTTTCCTGTCGTACTATGAACTTCTGGCTGATCATTATTTGGAGGCAAATATCTTGCAGGCTCTTTGAAGTTGTCAGTTGATGATTTTTCTGTCTCTGAAGCCGTATTTTTTTTAGGAAGAAATTTTTGATGGTTTTCTAAGACCTCATCTTCTATAAGTGTATCATCATCTATATTATAAATCAGTATATTATCATTACATTGATTAGGCACACTTTTATTATTTAGTTTCTTCTCCTCCGGTTGATTAGAAAAAAATATCTCATCAGTCTTTTCGTCATCCGGCCAAGAACAAAAATTTGAGGAAAATTCCTCGGCTTTATTAGAATTTAACTCATTTGATAAAGGACCAAAAGGATTAGCTTTTATAAGCTGTCCGATTTCATCATATTCATGTGTTGCAGAAATATATTGGGAGTTATTTTCAGCTGTATATTGAATAAAGTTGCTTATATGCTTTGGTAAATTTAAAAAGTTCACTAGTTTCTGAACGCAAGCAGAAAAGATAATTTCAGGCCTGGCAAATGGATGCGTCATATAATAATCATCAAAAGATTCCTTCCACTCCAATAGCGATGCTTCTCTTTCACGCAAGTCTTCTATAAGCGCATCCAAACCAATTGAATCTTTTTCATATAATGCCATCATATCCGGAGTAATATCAGCTAATGTGAATACAAAAAATCCTGGTAGATCAACAGCACTATAAAATAATATATTAGCCATCCCCTTTGTTAAACCAGATAAAAAAGCTGAGCATAATGGTGTGCAAGGATAGTAAATTTTTGCATGTTGGTATTCATTATAAAATTCAACTCCAACAGTTGCAGCTAGTAGTGGGCCTTTAGCAGCTTGCCATACCCTTCGCCCCCTAATAACAATATCTTGCATATAATCGGTCCAGGCTTTATTTGGATAATAGGTAATAATCGTTGGTTTTGACAACCAATTAATGACTTTTGGTAAACTATTTTTTTTTGGATAAAAAAATCGTGCCTTTGCACTAATTTCAACCAATCCTAATTTTCCATTTTCCAAAAAACAGGGAGCTTTCATTTTTAGTGTACCTATTAAAACCTGGTTTGATACGCTAAACTTATATTTAATCAATGAATTTCTTGTATCAAAAGCAAGTTTTCTATAAAATGCAATGCTAGTATGATGTAGATATGATATTTTACTAAACTCATATTTTATAAATTTGTTAGTCATTTTAGAAAAATCAATAAAATTTTTAGGATGAGCAAAATAAAGCTGTATGTTTTCTTTATAATGATCCCTTACTAATATATTCTCATACCAATGAATAGTATTAGGAAACAAATTTTGGGCACTTTTATCTAAAGCCATATGTTTAGGCAACAGAAAAAATATCTTTGTTAATATCTCGTTATAAACTCTATTTGCGCCAAGTTGCTTAATGGTATTGTAAATTCTGTTTTGTTCCGGTGACATAACACGAATTTGGCTCATATCTTTTTTCCAGTATGCTAGAAATTCTTGATAGATAGCAGAATAGATTTTATTATTTAACTTGCTATTTTTTATTAATTGGAAAGGCGTATGCCAATTATCATTGCTGCTATTAACAATTATAGAGTATAAAGCATTACTTTTATTGCTAATCTTATCGTATGCTTGAATAGTAGCAGATGTATTGTTCAGAGCTTCTGGCTTATAAGTATATCTATTATATTCTTGGTATGTTATGGATAACTGCTTAGGGCTTAGTGGTTTTTTAAGATCAGCTGAATTTATACTTGAATAATACCCTTCAGGGAAAATATGAGCCATAGCTTTTTGCATAATTTTAGAGAGACATGGTAGCGATTTACTAAGCAAATCCTGTTGCACAATGGCATTTTCACACCACAAAGCTGAAATTTCACATCGCCATTTTATTTCAGCGCTTTTATTAACTTTATCTATAAGTGCATTAATATAGTTTGTTAATTCATTTCTAAATATTTCTTTTATAGATACATTATGATCTTCTAGCTTTATCAAACTATTCTCAGCAAAAGCTTCTATCTTTTCTGTTGGCAGAGGAATATAATTTTTTAACTGAGAAACTATATTAGCAGCATTTAGCACTGAATCACTCAAAAATACATTATCTATGTGTTCAAAAAAAATATTTTTAATGTGCTCACCTAATTCGTGCTTTATCGTATTAACCAATGGAATATTATTTTTCAGCAATTGAAATTCTGCAGAATGAAGTATCTTTTTCAAACTACCAGTTGATATATTAATATAGCTTGTGGGAAATTTGTTAATAAATTCTTTATTATAATATTCCTGAGCTATACTTAAAATATCACGTACCATTTTAGCTTCTTCTTTTCTGCATGCATCTTCTCGATTTAATTGATTCAGAATTTCTTTATGTACAGCACTTTTTAATTCTTTTGCTAAGCTTTTAAAAGTCTCTCCTAACTTACCCATAGCTGGATCGACTGATTCATTATGAATTTCTAGCAAATGATGACCGCCTACCTCGTGAGCAAGATGCTTTAACAAATCTTCGATTGACCAATGTCCTGTAGCTATTCTAGCTATATAGCGCTTTTCAATATCTGAACTGGTAAAAAACCCACCTCCAACCTTGACTTTAACAGGCGAGGACAACCTGCCCCAATCACCCACTGAGCTAGTTTTATTAATATTTGCATTTTCTATAGCGAAAATTAGTAGCTGCCCTTTTCCTTCTTTTTTAATAAATTGCAACATTGCTTTGGATAGTTGAGAATTTATTTCTTCTAATTTCTGCAGTACTTGCAAAATTTTTGATATGGCTTTTTGACTATCACCAAAAATAAATCCATTATAATGATATTCAACAAATATTGTTCCAGCCCAGAATTTTAATTTTTTAGGGATTTCCTTAATATCAAAATCAGCTGAAGAAGTACTCACGAAATTTCCTATCAAGCTATTGATTATTTTTTTTCCTGGGTAAGATAACGTTTCTGATTGTAATACAGATTCTGCATTGAGATTATTAACTGTTAATTCTTCTGTTTTCACCCAGTTAATAATGTCTTTCCCTGCACTTTCATGTATAACCCAATAGCGATCTGAATTAATATTATAACCTGATTTTTTTGCATCCAGTACTTCAATAATATCAAATGATTTCATCATTAAGTTACTAAGCTCAATATCGTTACTCCAATCTGGAGGGAAAATACCTCTTATCAAATCATAAGCATGTATATCATTCCGTGGAGCAAGTCGAATACTTGCAATACGTAAAGATTTTTTTGGGGTTAAATATCCTGATAGGAGTATAGGTGTTGCATGTTGCTCATAAGCCGCTGCTACCGCATAATTTGCATAATCATAGGCCAATCTTTTTTCACTATCTAAAGCAATATATAACCCGGGACCTCCATATCCATTCCCCTTATTCTTGGGGCCTAATATAACATCATCTTTAGCACTTTCAATCGTTCCATGATACACCTTAAGGTTTTTAATTTCACTTTCTTTATAAGGTTTTGTTACTATCTGTAATATTGCTTCGAGCTCTTTATCAGTATACATCTAAGCCTCCACCTTGCTAATTATACCATTGACATGAGTCACCGACTAACACTCTGATTTTGCTTTTAACAGCATGCTAGCATATATGAAATTGACTTTAACTTTATAAAATTAACAATCAATTCTCTCGTGGATCATCTTGCATGAGCTATCATGTAAAACTTTATCATTTATAAAATCCGTATCCGCCTTAAAGTCAACTTAGGACTTTCCCAAATTCCTTGGGACAATAAATTTCCACCACATCCTGATTCAATACAGTTCTTGCATGAAACAACTATGTTTACAGTAGAATAATTTTTTATCCGTACAAATATTTTAACATGATAGAAAAAAGACAGTAAATACGTATAACTACGTAGTAAACCCCTAATAATCACACCCTTGGCAATATTTTCCTACCAACTAAAATGACTCCAAGTTAGCAAACATGGAGTCATCAATGAAAAGAAAAAGTAGCAAGGAGCGTTTTAGTGACAAAGCGCGGGAGCGTTACGTAGCAGCGTGGGAGCAAAGTAGTAAAACTCGTGTTGCTTTTACAGAAGAAATTGGTATCAGTAGTAAAACGCTTTGTCTCTGGATAAGAAAACAAAGAGCCCTATTACCTGAAAAACTCAGTGTGGATATCTTATTACACAATGGTATTCAGGTTCATATTTTAAGTCATCATAATACGCAAAAACTCTTATCAATGATAAAGGAGCTGTAATTATGAAATTAACCTTACACGGCAATCAAATTTGGATTGGTCGTGAAGCAGTTGACTTCAGAAAAGCAATAGATGGTCTCTATAGCTATATTTTAGTCGTACTAGTTAGAGGCGGCATATTCCATCATACATTTGCTATCAGTTGTATGGTGCCAAGTCAATAATGACCACCTAAGAGAAGTACACCGACGAATAAAGACAATGTAATTATGTTAGATGAGCTAGCAAAAATAGTTGCAAGTGATTAATCAACGTAATTTTTGCAAGAGTAAGCATAAACGATATTAAAAACAGCAGCCAAAGTTGAAGTCAATAAGCTTATTAACTTCATGTATAATCCACGCAAGTCAGTCTCCTTTGGTGAGCGCAGTTTTATAATATGGCTTTAATTATTTAGATAATTGTTGATATGCATTTATCACATCATTCATGGCATTAACCAATTCTTTGTAAAAAGCTTCGACTTGTTTTCGATCAGTTTGCCCTGATTTCATTTTATCTTCAACATCATGACTAACTAATTGCAACCTTGGGACTCCACAATAGCTACAGCCGCCATGAAGTTTATGTACAACCGCTATAAATTGTGACCAATCTTTTTTTTCTAAAGCTTTCTTCAGATTATTTTTTTGCTCAGGAATACCTCGTACTAATAGGCTTAACATTTCTATTACCATTTCTTTACTGCTTCCCATCACCTTTGCTCCCAATTCTAGATCGATAGGAGCTGTGGTTTCTTTTTTATCAAAAGATTGAATTGAAGCAATGGAGTGAGCTGGTGTGCCTGTTTGCGCAAATACATTGCCAGATAATAAAGTATTAAATAAATCTTTAACTACATCTTGAGTCATAGGCTTAATTAATATTTTTGTCATTCCACAAGCAAGTATTTCTTTGCGCTCTTTCTCATCAGCCTGTGCTGTAATAGCTATCATAGGAACTGTTGCATAGTAAGCTCCTATTTTCGGATCATTCTTCTTATTGCGAATAATCTGAACAACTTCATAACCGCTTATGCCAGGTAAACCAATGTCAACAAATACTAAGTCATAGCACATATCAGTCATCAATTCGACGGCAGCTTCACCTGTTGTAGCTACATCAACAGTACAATTTAATTTTCGCAAAATATTCAAACCAACCTTACGCGCAATTGCATTGTCTTCAATAAGCAGCACATAAGGCCCTGCCTCAGATACAGATGCCGACTCCATCGGTACAGCTTTTGTTGTTGCTTTAGATTGTTGAGTTTTAGGTAAAAACTGAGAAGAAGAAGTGTGTGATTCTTTGGATAGTGCCAAATTATGAGATAAAATCACATCTTCTAAATTATTAACAAGTGTTCGTTTAAAAGGTAACAAACAAATAAAACGCGATCCACTCCCTACTTCACTGTCAACTCTAATTTCACCACCAAGTTCTTCGCTAAGTTGCTTAACTGCCTTTAACCCTAGGCCAATACCCTTATATACACCACTATAAGATGAGGTCAAACGATTAAATTGTTCAAATACCGTATTATATTTTTCTTCAGGAATTCCCATACCCGTATCTTCAACAACAAAACACAAAATTAAATCACGTTTTTTTTCTTCAGCAATAAAAGCACTTAAAGTCACATGGCCTGTTGATGTAAACTTAATTGCATTACTAACTAAATTAATTAAGATCCGCTCAAGGCGAAATTTATCGCCAATAACTTCTCTTGGTACATTAAAATTTTTAACAAGTTCTAGTCGCTTTTCTTTTGCCGCTAGCGCCATCGATTCAATAATACCATTAAAAACTTCACTCAAGTCAAAAGGCTTAGCAAGAACTGGCATCATGCCGGTATCAATTTGGGCAAATTCTAAGATTTCATTTAAATAATCAAGTAAATGTTGCGCTGATTGAGAAATCATATTGAGATTTTCTTTCTTTGCAGGGTCGGATTCTTCCTCTATCATCATCTGGACTACACCAAGAATCCCACTAAATGGCGTGCGAATATCATGACGCATATTGTAGAGAAATTCTTTTTTCGCTTCATTAGCAGCTTCTGCTCGTTCTTTAGATTTAAGTAATTCTTTCTCTTGATTTTTTCGCTCAGTAATATCCGTATAAATAACTAAGATGCCTGTGATTTTTTCTGTATCGTCATACATTGGCACCTTGCTTACAAGAACGGTTTTATAGCTCCCATCTGATTGTCTTTGTTGCTCTTCGTAGTTTAGCTTCGCAATGCCTGTTACTATAACTTTTCGCTCATCATGCAGGTATTTTTCTCTTAAATCTTCTGGCCAAGGAAATTCATAATCGGTTTTTCCTATAACGCTTTTTGGATCCTTGTAGCCAAACTGATTGGCAAACATCCGATTACAGCCTACAATGACTTGCTTATTATTCTTCCAAACAATATAATAAGGTATGATATCAACAATTGTCTGAAGCACGGAGGATTCTTTTTTTTGAGCCATAGTGATTTGGAGCCCTCTAATTACCTACCTAACATCTAAGTCTAATTACTCATACGCTTTTGTAAAGTCTGTGGGCTAGAAAAAGATTCTTTAGATTTTTGTCTATATAAGACTTTTTTTGCAACATCTTTAAGATTGCCTGGCGCAGAATAACGCTTCGATTCCCCAAAATACCCAAGATACCCATAAAAATTATTGAAATTCCTCTTGCAAGTATTTTTATTATACACTCCATCTTCAACAATCATAAAGTTATAAATTTGATGCGTTAGCTTACTAATATACTTCTCACTATTAAAGCTATCCTTTGCTGTAAAATCTAAACGGGAGTCACTTATTGCTGATAACAAAAATTTCTTAATTGCAAAATTTAAAACAAAATCAACCTTTGATATCTCATCAGCTTGACCATTTTTATCATTAGGTAAGCTATCGATATTTATATTAAACCATTTATTTTCTAAAAGCCAATCATTGGGCAAATACTTTAGTTTAGTTTGTAATATAGCATGTAATTTAGTTTTTATTTTATCTCTCAACTTTAAAAGCCGCTTTTTAATCATAAAATTATGTTCTATCATGTCAGTTAAAGTAGCAGCATTACTCATTGTGCGAGTTGCTTTCATACCTGATAGAGAAAAATAAAGAAGATCTAAAGCTTCAATTCCATCTTCTTGACGCCTGTGTATTGGACTATCAGAAGCATCAAGAGAAAACTCCTCATTTTCACTAAGCATCATTTTTACATGCCCGACTCGAACCTGCAATACCTCAACATTCGCCAAATCAGGAACAAACCTAGCGCACCCGGCAACTATATTGTTAGCTAAATCCTTTCCTATGCCTTCCCTTGGGTTCAGATTATTATTATCAATTGCATTTAAACCATCTGGCAATATATCGGAACCTGCCTTATATTGTCCTATATTAGTGACCCTTTCATAAGTGAGAATAGCGGTACCATCACCTTGATTAGTAACTGAAATAAAAGGTCCCAGTGAAGCTATAAAGGTTGGTATTTTTTCCAAATGTTCAGGCAATTTAACCAGTAAACTGACTTTGACACGATTAATACGATTCTCAGGAATGTATAACCCTAATTGCTTATTTAATCTTTCAATATTTCGCCATGTACAGTTAATAACAGCTTCTGTTTCAATAACAACTTTTTCACCTGTTGGTATTTTTCCGCCCAGTGATTTAACTATTCCTTCAGCAATCTTTAAATGCTCGGTATCTTCACTGTTTATTTTTGATGTGCCACTACCATGAATAATCTGCAACTGCTTTGTTTGTTCTTCATTTAGCTGTTTCTTTTGATATTTTCCTCTCTGATCACAAAAGTGTATAATCCATTGATCATCACATTTTTCAAATACTACTGACATTCCTTCCTTAACTAACGTTACATCTTCAAGTGGTGATGATGACAAAATTTGGTAGCATTTTGCTAAATCAACACCCTCAACAACATAATTAAAATCTTTGTTAGAATAAGTAATTCTATCTACTTTTAAGTTGCCCTGAAATTCAATTTTCTCATCCTTTTTTACTTCATCATTTAAATATCTTTTGAATTTTTTAATATCAATTTGAGATTCAGGTGTTTCAATTGCCAATACAACATGTGCTTTTTCCTCGGAAGTTTCTTCTTCCTTATAGACAGTTTTTGCTAAAGGAGCAACACGCTCAATAAATTCATCTGGCTCACCAAATATTTTGTTCTTGGAGTTCTCTTTAATCTTATTTTCGTATAATTGTTTTAGCTCATAACGAAATGCGTTAATCTCAGAGGTAACATCAACTGATTCTTGTGAATAGGGGTGCCTACTAGGTTTAACATACTGAATAAAATCTTCCAGTTGAGCACCCGTCTGTAATGCTCGAGCAATTTTTTTAACAACCTCTAAATGTTCAGAACCTGCAATTATCGTTTTTTTCGAGCTCTTGATAAGAATAGTAGGCAGCTTATCTTCTAGGTATTTATTCTTAACTTCTCTTCTTTGAGACTTAACCAAGTTGTCAAAAAGGTGAACGATCTGTTCTATTTCAGGCTGAACAAAACCCTCTAGTTGAGCACCAGTCTGTAATGCTCCAGCAATTCTTTTAATAACCTCTAAATCTAAATGTTTAGAACCTGCAATTATCGTTTTTTTCGAGCTCTTGATAGGAATAGCGGACAATTTATCTTTTAGGTATTTATTTTTAATCTCTTTGCTTTGAAAGTTACCTAAGTTGTTAACGAAATGAATAAACCATTTTATTTCAGGCTGATCTTGCTTTTCAAGGATTATAGCTTTTCCTTCTTTAACAGAAGCAATATGTTTATCCTTTAGTGCTGAACTTCTTATTCGGAAAGAACAACCCTTTAACTCACCAAATGGTTTATGCGTTGGATTTTCAGCGATTTTTTCTGCATATAACTTTTCTAGTCGAGTATAAATCGCATCAATTTCTGATTTAACATAAGCTTTAGCTTGAGAAGTATTTACTTTTTCACACAGAATTGATTCTGAAAGGCAAGAAGATTTATTAGGACCAAAACGAAAGACATCACTAGGTTTGAGATATTTTATGAAGTTTGCTGGTTCACCAAACAATTTCTTTGTTGGATCTTCCTCAATCTTCTCCTTGTATAGTTCTCTTAATTTTTCACAAACTGCTCGAGCTTTAGCTTCAGCATTATCAATGACTGAATTACTCATAATAAGATGAGTGCCTCGTTGCCATGGATCACCAGGTTTTCCTAATAAAAACTCTTTAAACTGACTAGCAAAACTTAAAGAATCTTCCAAGCATTGCTCAGCAGTGTCAGGATCGCCAAAATAATGCACCCCTAAATGCAGTTTGTAACATTCGTTAAAGCTGGAGCTATTTTTACCAATAACTTCTGAATTTTGGTCAATAAGTAAAGTGGGAACAGTGTCTGCTGAATCAGCAGCAGATCCTGATTTAGAGTATTCAAGCGCAGCTAGTGCACCAGAAAATCCAGCTCCTATGAATAAAACTCTGCTCTTTAATCTTTTTCGAACCATAGACAAATATCTCTATTCTAATTACAATTATCGGGATTTGTTATTATTTGTAGAAAAGCTATACAGCGACTGGAAGCGTAGCTTTTATTTGTAATTTTTACAATTGCACCCTTACCCTAATTTACAATTGCTTCCTTACCCTAAACAAGAGGAATAATGAGTTATATTCCGTCTCAAGATGTCTTCACTAATATCATTCAATGGATGAAATAAAGTTAGCGCATTTACTATATTATTACATATATTCTAACTTTTCAAGCTTAAAAGAACAAAACTGTTCAATTTAAGAACGATTGTTTTTATTCTGATCCACCTAAGTCTGATCTAATCAACACCCCTTCCTCTATAGGCAAATACTATACTTAGGACTGAAAATTATGTAAACAAATAATAACTATTTAATTCAAAATTCTTCACACATTAAACAACATTTCACCACAAAATAGCAGCATTTTTTATTCGTATCGCTAATTTTTTGAGCATATTACAGATTGCGTGTTTTTTTCGTATATAACATCATGCTTGACGCCATACTGGATTGCTCATATATAAAACTTCCAAGCTTCGTGAAACACATCCTAATCTATCTCGCCCCTGACATGCCATCCTTAGGTTATGAAAAACGTAAGGCGACAGAGATTAGCATTCGTCCATATAACGCGCCTCAAACTGACCATAAAATGAGCGATTCAATGCCATATAGTTTAGGTGTATCATACTGTTCAGAGCAAAAAATCTGCCCCTAAGCTAAATTTTACGACTTAAGATTTGTGTTCAGCATATCCTTATAGACGCTTTCAATATTACTAAGCTATTATAAACTTCCGCTAACACGCGCTTGCTTAAGTAAACCTCACTTATGAAACCAAGCACACGTTATACTCGCTTATAATAGCTTAGTAATATTGAAAATGGCTATGCTATAATATCTCTACGTCCTGTCTTGAAATTGTACTGAAACGAGGCTTCAGATACCGTTCGGTCTTTACAAACAAAATGGGTGGAAAAGAGCTGGATCTCGTTTACAGGATCAAGTCCTAAGGGAATTTTACGGCTTCAATTCCACCCTTCCAAGCCTGCTTGGGATTGTAGCAATAACGTTAAAAATTACTACAGTTGCTCAAAGTGCAAGGGAATCAGTTAAGATATATAATGTAATCATTAACCTATTCAGGCATACTTTGTTTGTGTGCATATTCTCTTTATAGACTGTGTAATCAAACTACTTGTAGTCTCAAAGCATCTTTACAGTCAAAGCCTGATCTCTTATTTATCTCTAAATTTGCCAAAAAATAATTCTATTTGGCGCGGATGGCATTTTTGCATGCTTATTTTTTTATAAACCAAAAAAGAGACATTTTATGAATTTATTACCTTGTTTACTGATGTTAGCACTAATCAATAGCTGCATTGAACTGGAAATTTCAGCTCCCAGTTTTCCTAGTATCATGACATATTTTGGTGTTAGTGAAAGCATCGTAGGTTTAACAATTACCATGAACCTTGTTGGATTTTGCGTAGCTGCGATCATTTATGGCCCTTTATCAGATAGCTATGGCAGGCGCAAAATCATGTTGGTTGGAAATGGTATATTGGCTATTGGTGCTACTCTATGTGTGCTTGCACCAACAATGCAAATTTTATTATTAGCGCGCTTTATACAGTGGTTTGGAGCAGCAACATCAGCCGTTGTAGTCTCTGCGATTATTGCAGATCGTTATAAAACAAATGAAGCATCAAAATTATATGGTATTATGAATGCTGTATTTACCAGCCTGATGGCATTGGCGCCAGTTCTTGGCGGATTTATTAATTCGGCAATTGGTTGGCAAGGAAACTATGGTGTGGTTGCTGGAATATGCATTTTTTCTTGGTTGCTACTTTTGGTATTTTTACCTGAAACATCAAAGCAAAAGAAGAAAATAAATATCCAAGTAATTTTGTCAGACTACAAAACGCTGATTACAAGCCCAAGATTTATTATTGCAGCAGCTATCCCAAGCCTACTTTATGGTTGTTATATGGCATTTGTTGCAATCAGCCCTTTTATTTATATGCAAACTATGGGACTTAGTATGTTTGCCTATACAATGAATACAGCGCTTGTAGTCACTTGTTTTGCATTTGCCAGCTTTTTATCCAGCAAAATCACAACCTTGCTCGGCATGCATGAAACGTTAACTTCTGCTCTTGTGATGCAATTGACAGGGATTATATTGATATGTTTTTCTAAAAACTCAATTCAATTAACTGAGAGCATGAGTATTTTCTCAATCGGATTTGCACTTATCTATCCAATGATTTTCGCACGGTCTATGGAAATGTTTCCTGAAATAAAGGGCACTACCAGTTCTGTAATTATCAGCCTGAGATACTTAATATGCGCAGGTTTAACATTTTTGTCTAGCTATACTTTTAATGGCAGCATTTTAAGTTTAGCAATTATTTTATTAGCCGCTTCATTATTAATCATGGGACTCAGCCTATTTTTATTAACTAGTTTAAGAAGCATGATCTAGCATTTTCAACTTAAATATTTCCTACTGCTCGCCCCACAGAGTTGGCGCGTCACTTATCAATTCAGTAGGCTTCAGATGCGGTTAATTATAGCTTGTTTTAATTTTAATGCTAGAAAATTTATCCATAAGATCAGCTATGTATATTTAGCAATGATGGACTCACACTCACATAGCTCTTTTATTCCGTAGATAGGTTTTAATAAGTGCCTTAAGCAAAGAATGATAGCAACACCTGAATCATCATCTGGTGGATGCATGCCTTCGGAGACTAATACTATTTTTTTAGCAAACCCTTGTTCTCTATAGTTTTTATTAACCCAAAGTTGGTCGATGTATATTACGCCATAAAGAACAAAACTATTAGAGCCTGCAATGATATCAGTCGTGTCATATTTTATGAAAAAGCAAAAGGATAAGCTTCACTATACTCAGACATTTCTTGGTTGATTTGTTTGCTAATGAGATCAATATCGACGGCAACTGGACTTCCTGCGTGCTCTATATTCACTGCTGTATACCAATATAAATATCTAAAATTGTGTTCTCATCGTCTTTTGCTCTTTCATCGTAAATTTCAAAATCTGTCATATAAGTTCTCTTTCCTCCGAAATCAGCGTCTTGCATTTTCCAAATCTCTTTCCAGGCATCGATACATATTTTTGGCATTTGCCCAGGGCCACATTCAAATTTTGCATAGTTTGAGGGTGTTATTGTTAGCGTTGTAAAACCAGCAGGTACCTTTTCGAAACAATCTATTTCTTCACCAACAAAATAGGTATATTCACCGTCCTCATCACTCTCATATTCTGTATAAGCGCAATAAGTTGTTCCTGGTTTTGTCCTATTTGCTATTTTTTGGCTTAAGTTATTTTCAAAGTAATTGCCTATGGTTTGGCCAATTTTTGCTGTTTCTGGGTTAGCTTCTAAGCTATTGCTGGTTCTCGCCGTAATGCCAACTAATTTTATTTCAGGTAATTGTATATTTGCTTTTTTCATTTATGTATCTCCTGTATATTCAAAACATTGAAATTATATGACTGTGCAAGGCTTATGCGCTAGATCCACACAATTATATATAGTTTAACTCAGGATTATCTTGACATAAAAAGATATTTTGTTCAACTAATATAATTGTGTTATGATAGTTTTATATTTTATATGGTGATGCTCATATGAAGATAAGCGTTCAGAGAGATAATCTCGTGATGAAAGTATAAATAAAAACGATCTCCTGCATCCAAACGCCAACAACCAACACAGAATGATTTGGCGAAGTTAACTGAGTAGAAGCATATTGACGGCGATGAAAAAGCAAAATACCCTAAACTATTTCCTGCAGGTAAGCAGTTAACAAAAAAATTAGAAAATTATCAACAAATTTGAGTAAGCGCATTTTTTAACGCTAAAAAATGATGCGAATGTTTTGTGTTCGTCAATTTGTAAAATGATTGATGGCCATATGCAGATGGTATTTCATTAAGGTGAAGAAATAAACGAGGTATATAATGAGCAATCGAGATAAAATTCATGTTTTAAGCAGAGCAGCCATCATCGATAAAAATAAAATTTTACTTTGTAAAACACTTGATCTTGAAATAACTTTTTATTTTTTACCTGGCGGTCATATAGAGTATGGAGAGTCAGCTGAAACCTCTTTGCTGAGAGAATTAAAAGAAGAAACTGGATTTTTCTGCAAAATAAATAAGTTCTTAGGGTGTCTAGAATATAGCTTTGAACCTGATCATAGTAGCATTTGCCACAACCACGAATATAACTTTATTTTTGAAGCTGAATCTGAACATTTAAAATCAGATAGAAAAATAATATGCCCAGAAAAACATATGGAATTGATATGGATGCCTATTTCTAGTTTGCAAGAAATAGATTTTAGAGCTGAGTCATTAAAAAGACTGTTACCATCATGGCTGGCCGGAAATTCAGACAGCAAGTTTATGAGTAAGATGCTACATAATCAGCATTGTAGGTAAAAACCAAGTCGCCGCTATCAGTCTGCTCAAGGCTTCCGACTAGTTTTTCCTGTAAATACACATCTATTATCCGGCTCATAGCATTTTACTACTAATTGTGATATCAATCTCAAGCATCGATACGACATGCAGTGCGTTGCCGACATGACAAGACTTTTTGCCTTGCTCCAGCTCGCGGATAAAGCACGCACCCACACCGGTGGTGACTGCTAGTTGTGCTTGTATTAAGCTTTGCTCTTTTCCGGCTTTCTTAACAATAATGCCTAGTTTTTCAATTTTGTTATCTATCATAAATCAACCCTTTCCAGATGATTTTAGCATGCAAAACAATAAAATTAAGTAAATCAACCCACTCGGTGAAATTTCACTATGATGCCAGTTAAACTACTAAACATTACTCCATTCGATCTTATTTCACTGCAATGCGTTCAAAGGTTTATAGCAGGAGATGATTTTACTTTTGATGGTTTGTTTGGTGTTTTTAATGACAATCTACCTGATGGCTGAGGAAGATTGCTACTAGACCGTTTGCTCATCAAGCACAATATTAATCCGGGTAGCCTATCTACACTTGATGGACTTTTTTTATAGGATCAAATGGCATGGGTGCTTTAATTTACCAACCCGAAGCAAAGCATTTATCTAATCTGACTCATAATTCTTTAGACAAAATCGCTGAATTCCAAGAACATGACGATGACAAGTATGTTGCCAATCTACTCAGTCTCAGTGGCTCTTCAGCTAGTGCAAGACCAAAAGCTTTAATGCATTTTGAAGATTAACATTGGTTAATTAAATTTTTGTCTCACACGGTTCCAAAAGACATTGGCACAAGATGCTGGACTTGATGTGCCAAAAGCTAAATCATTTCCAGTGCAAAAAGGGCTTGGTTTTTTTGGCAGTCACAGATGTGATAAAACACATAATTCCAAAGTACATATGCATACAATAAGTGGGCTTTTACATGCAGATCATAGAACCCCAAGTCTTGACTATGAAATGATCATGAAAGCAACAGTGCGAAAAACAATATAGGAGGTGCGTGTTTAATATTCTTAGTCATAACCGTGACGATCACCCTAAAAATTTCTCTTTTTTAATGGATCGAAACAGTGCTTGGCGGGTTTCACCTTCTTATGATTTAACGTTTTCTTCAGGGCCTAACGGTGAACATTGCTCAGAGGTAAAATCATCTGTATCAAAATGGTCTAATTTTGATACAGATGCTAATGTCAGTAGTAGCAGTAGTAAATTGATTAATTCAACTATAACAAAAATAATCAAAGATAATTTTTATAGCGTTTCCCTCTATTGTTGACCTATTCTAAGCGAGTATAGTGTTTGCTTGCGAGGGTTCAAAAGCGACGTTCACTTATTGTCAATAAGATTTTGAATAACCAAGCAAGCAGGCGCTAGATGATGTCTTAGGATAGGTCAACAATAGAGGGAAACGCTATAAGCAGTACTCATTCATTTTCTTTTGACTACCTTCGGTATAGGTTTATTAGCAGAAGCCCAAAACTTATTTTTACTTACTGTCTTTATTCGCGATTTTAGCAATAAATCGTCAGCTGAAAGCTGTTGCCATTGTTTACCAGTAAACCCATCAGCACCAAGAGCTATGCTGCTAATCTTGCATAAATGCAGTAATCAAGTACCTAATTGTGTTCGCAGATTTTTTGCTATTCGCGCTTGGAATAACCTTTGACAATTTTCGGAGCTAATTGCCCTACTGTAAGTTGTTCAAAATATCTAGCATCCTATGGTGGGAAATGACAGTAACTAGCTGGCGCGCCAAACTCTAATATTGATAACTCAAATTTGCTAGATATTTCAAGTGGCGCTAAAGATTTATTAGTACCTTATCAGGTTGGAATATTGAAATTCATGATCTGTGCAATCAGCGTAAATCGTCATGGATTATGTGCCACAGAATGTCTGATATACTCGCTCACCGAGTTTAGGTGGAGTTTGAAAAGGTTTCAGAAAATCTTGATCTTTATAAGGGGCTTGGAGTGCTATCAACAAGTCCATAAGAGGCTTAAAATCTGCTTGATTGGCAGCATCTAGGACCTGTTCAACTTTATGATTACGTGGAATAATAACAGGGTTGGTATTTTTCATTAGACATAGAGATGATTTTAATGGCTTAGAGTTTTTCTCAAGTCTAGCCCGCCATCGGCAATACCAATTTTCAAAGGATTTTTGATCATAAGGTTTGCCAGTGGGTCTATCCATTTGATTAAGATAACGAAATGTATTTGTGTAATCCGCATGGCTTTTATGCATCCAGCTGAGAAGATCAGAGATAAGCTGCTCATCACCTGTTTGTGAGCCAAACAGGCCAAGTTTAGAGCGCATCATGGATAACCATTTTTGTTGGTATATATCAGGGAATTGATTGATTGTCTTTTCAGCTATTTTAACCGCTTTGTTTCTATCTACATCTATACATGGCAAAAGCGTCTCGGCAAGCCTTGCAAGATTCCACTGTGCAACCCTAGGTTGATTAGCGAAGGCATACCGGCCCATATGATCAATTGAGCTAAAAAGCGTATCCGGATCATATGCATCCATAAAAGCACAAGGACCATAATCAATCGTTTCTCCGCAAAGAGTCATGTTGTCGGTATTCATTACGCCATGGATAAAGCCAACCCGCATCCAATGCAAAATTAGATTGATCTGCCCTTCCATAACAGATTTGATTAACGCTAGTGCCTTATTTTGCTTGTGTATTATCTCAGGATAATGGCGCTGGATCGTATAATTCATTAGCTCTTCAACCACTTTTTGATCACCATCAGCGGCAGCAAACTCAAAAGTACCGACTCTGATGTGAGAGCTAGCTGTACGAGTTAAAATCGCGCCGGGCAAAATCGTCTCACGGATTACAGATTCACCTGTTGTTACAACGGCAAGGCTTCGTGTTGTAGGAATGCCCAAGTGATGCATGGCTTCAGAGACAATATATTCTCGCAACATTGGCCCCAGTGCTGCTTTGCCATCACCACGCCTCGAATAAGGTGTACGCCCTGATCCCTTGAATTGAATATCAAACCTATCACCAGCAGGCGTGACATGCTCTCCACAAAGATGAGCTCGACCATCGCCTAGTATTGTAAAATGACCAAATTGATGACCAGCATAAGCTTGCGAAAACGGCGATGAACCTTCCGG
>CBDDLJ010000018.1:0-47172 GCA_965230635.1 Gammaproteobacteria bacterium | reverse complement strand
GTGCTTGCGTCAATGCCGCCGTTAACGTCGTCTTACCGTGATCAACGTGACCAATCGTTCCAACATTAACGTGTGCTTTCGTCCGCTCAAATTTCTCTTTCGACATTTGTTAATTCTCCAAACCAACCTATCTCTACCGCTCAATCCCACCTGGAGCCCACAACCGGGATTGAACCGGTGACCTCTTCCTTACCAAGGAAGTGCTCTACCACTGAGCTATGTGGGCAAATTTAACATAGCCAACCATATCAGCAAATACCCGAAATGCAACCAAAAGTTTACTGGAGCGGGGTGATGGGAATCGAACCCACACTATCAGCTTGGAAGGCTGAAGTTCTACCATTGAACTACACCCGCACACACCTTTCGTTATTTCTTTTGGGTATTTTTCTGGCACCCTTAAAAAATTACAACAAAAACATTACTGCCTGGCAGATTTATACACAGGCCTGCATATCTGGTGGAGGGGGAAGGATTCGAACCTTCGAAGGCGAAGCCGTCAGATTTACAGTCTGATCCCTTTGACCGCTCGGGAACCCCTCCAAAACCGGACTCGATATTCTCCTTGAATTAGTTTATATTGTCAAACAGATACGCTTCAATGTCGTATGAAAGAATGTGTAAAATTTTTTGACAACCTATAGATGATCAATAATAACCCAACAACATCCCTAGATACATTAATTAATGCATTGAAAAACCATGCACTGTATCATCATCCAGTTGAAAATTTTACTGTCATACAAACTCACATTTCTTATGTCATATTAACTGGTAAGTATGCTTACAAAATTAAAAAGCCACTCAACCTAGAATTTTTAGATTTTTCTTCCTTAGAAAAGCGCTTATTTCATTGCCAAGAAGAAATTCGTCTTAATAAAAGAATTGCGAATGATATCTACCTGGATGTAATAAAAATAACTGGCACCATCGACAAGCCGCAACTCAATGGCAATGGGCCGGTCATTGAATATGCTATTCAAATGCATGAATTTCCACAGCAAGCTATCTTTACGGCTCTCTTGAAAAATAATCAATTAAACAACACACTGATTTCTCAAACAGCAACCATACTTGCCAATTTACACGCCGTTGCCGCTAAGAGTTTAACCGATAATCCCTACGGCACATTTCAACAAATACACGAACCTGTTGTGCAAAACTTTGAGCAGCTTACAACACTTTTGCAAAATAAACACGAAACAAAAATTTTACAGCAGCTCGCGAAATGGGCTGACTTAGAACATCAACGCTTGCAACTTATCTTCCAACAACGTAAAGATAATGGTTTCATTCGTGAATGTCACGGTGATGTTCATCTAGGTAATATTGTACTGATCAACGAAAAACCCACCATCTTTGATTGTCTTGAATTTAGCGAAAGCTTACGTTGGACAGATACCATGGCTGATTTAGGTTTCTTAGCAATGGATTTAGAAGATAAACAACAAATAAAACTTGCCAATCAGTTAGTCGCAGACTATATGGTAACGACTGGCGATTATCAAGGTATGGCCATCCTTAATTATTATAAAGCTTATCGGGCAATGGTGCGTGCAAAAGTTGCTATGTTTGGATATATGCAAGAAGAAAAAGAACTATCGAAAAAAGTGTTATGGCAACAATATCAAAATAACATTTACTTAGCTAACCAATATCAACAAACAAATACACCGACCCTATTCATTACTCATGGCTTAACAGCTTCTGGGAAAACAACACTCGCTAAAGCCATCTGCTATCAACACGGCGTAATTCGAATCAGTTCAGATGTGGAACGCAAGCGATTAGCAGGCATCGAATTAACCGCACAAAATCATTCCGCACTTTTCAAAGGTATCTATAGTCCGGAGATGACTGAAAAGGTTTATCAACACATGTTAAATTTAGCAAAAACCGTAATAAGCGCGGGGTATAGCGTTATTGTCGATGCTACTTTCACTCAACAAAAACAACGAGCTTCATTTGCCTACTTAGCAAAAGTATTAAATATACCTTTCCAAATACTGCATGTTGATGTTCATGAGGAATTAATAACAAAGTGGCTAATACAAAGACAGAAAAAAGCAGACACTGTCTCTGAAGCACGTTTAGACATATTAAAAGCGTTAAAGGCAAAACAAGAGCCGTTGACTGAAGAAGAAAAAGCATTGACTACTGTCATTGATATGGGAAAAGATGAAGAATACTTAAAAGAAAAGCTCTTTGCTATATACCTAGAAATAGCCTGAAAATAGCTAAAAATAAAACTGGCAGGTGATTACCGACTGCCAGTTTTAACACGCAGTTAACGTATTACTTGCTTCGCTCAACAACCGCTTTCATCAAACGATAAGCAACAACGTAAGGATCGGCATTAGCACCAGGTCTTCTATCTTCGAAATATCCTCCACCATTTTGTGCCGTACCTAGAGGAATACGCACAGAGGCCCCTCTATTTGAAACACCAAAAGTAAAGTTATCAATACTTTCTGTTTCATGTTGACCTGTTAGTCTAAGCTCCAGATTAGCGCCATAGAATCTAACATCTTCCGCATGATGAGGTAACAAACTATTTTCTATCACATCGTTAATTACCTTCATACCATTACCATCTTTTGTATCACGCATTTGTTTCGTTGAAAAATTGGTATGCAGCCCCGCACCATTCCAATCGCCCTTAATCGGTTTATTGTCAAACGATACAGAAACATTGTATTTTTCTGCAATAAGCTGAATTAAATACCTTGCTATCCAAAGATGGTCACAAATAGTCAATGGATCAGCTTTTTCACCAGGCACACCCCGATAACCTACTTGGAATTCCCACTGACCAGGCATCACTTCAGCATTTACACCAAAAATTGCGATCCCTATATCCATGCAAGCAAGTGTATGTTGATCGACAATATCGCGCCCAAATACTTTTCCTGTACCAACACCGCAATAGAAAGGACCTTGTGGCGCTGGAAATCCATCTCTAGGCCAACCTAGCGGTGAACGTCCATTAAAAAAAGTATATTCTTGCTCAAATCCAATAAAGGCATCAAATTCATCTTGATATTTGTCTAGCAATTCCCTAAGGATAATACGCTGATTAGTTTCATGTGCTTCCCCATTACCGTTATAAACTTCAGCAACAACAATAAAAGATTGTTCCCTTAATGGGTGCTTTATAAAGTATACCGGGACTAAACTACAGTCAGAATCATCTGAAGTTGATTGCTCTGTTGATGAGCCATCATAAGCCCACTTAGGAAAATGTTCCAATGTAGGATCGCCTTCAATGTGTACTATTTTCGTTTTTGATCGCAAGTGTTGGGTTGGGCTTGCCCCGTCAAGCCAAATATACTCTGCAGCATAAATATCAGAGGTACTCATAATTATTCTCCTTAAAAATTACTTGTTTTTTTGTCTTTAAACAAACTTTATTCCGTATTAATTAACTCGACTGCGCTCATAAATTAATAACACTGCTTAAATAATAGTTCAGTGAATATAAGCTGTCCAATATGGGCGTATTTTTTATAGCGTATATCAAACAAACATCCAAGAGACAAAAAAAAGGAATGACTGAGTCAGTTTCTACAATATTATGAAGTAACCTGTTGTAATATATCAGATCTTACAAGGTAAATGCATCCAAGCACTTCATCAACAATCCTGAATAACCCAGACAACAATGCAATACTAACTTGCCATTATTACCCTGTTTACGCCAAGTTTGCCACAAAAGTCGATTAAAAATATATCGTTCAGACGCGCCTATATTGACACTTATTCTAGAGAAAAAAAATAACCCCAGGTTAAAATTTAACCTAGGGTTATTTACATGACCTTTAGATTAGTGATACTGGGTGTATTTTATGCCTTTATGCTCACTAATCAGCTCGCTCATTCTTAAGAAGAGTAAGATAAGGAAACAACAACTTGGTTATCATCCCATCCAGAAGGCGCTCTCAGTTTCTTATTGGTGTAAGTACCGCTGACAGAAAGTGCTAAATTTTCTGTAAAATCTGCATTAATTCCAACATTTACATCAGTATAGCTACCTGCTCTTGGATTAAACAGTGCCGCCGCTTTTCCTGATAATGTATAGTGACCTAATGTCGCGAACATGTTCATACCTTCAAGGAATTTAAACACATATGTTTCTGGGAAAGCATAATCAACACCAACAGTATAATAAATGCCATAGCCTTTAGAGTTAAATGCATTATCAGAGTAGTGAATACCTGCTGAAAATATGTCATATGACGCAATACCGTAAACTTCATTCCAGTTAAGTGAAGATGCATTTGGGTAAAAATAACGAAGGAAACCAACATCAACACCAAAACCATTAAAATCTGTTGTATAACCAAAATAACCGTCGATTTCACTGTGAGCTAAACCACCATCTTGGAAATTTACATTTGATGCCCATGTCCCAAGGTAAAAATTGCCTTGATTATAGTCAAATCCACCTTGAATAGCTGGATCATTATTTGACTGACTAACACCTCTCCACATGTAATTATTTGTTAAAGTAACATTTGCAGAAATATTGCTGAAGAAATCATCAAAAGCATCCGCCTGAGCTGAGCAGAAAACAAATAAAAGAGTGCTTAGTAATAAACCCTTACTAATATTTTTCATAACCAATCTTCCTTTCTTAAAAAATACAGATCAAAATTAACCACCGTGCCGATACTAACTTCTCACAAAACGCAATGCAACAAAAATTAACGCAGAATGACATATTGCTATTTAAATTAGCTAAATAGAAATTTTATTAGCTAATTTTAAAACAGCTTGCACAGCTTATTTACATTTCAGGTAATGAAATGATTTAAATATTAAAAAATTAAAATTCTGTTCTATACTTACAAAAGTTATGTGAAAAGTATGATCCTAGAGAATTTTAAACGCAGGGCCTTTTTAACTATGAGGAAATTGCAATAATCACTAGGATTATAAAATTGGGCTCAGTTAATAAAGTAAGGAAGCTATAGTTATGATTAGTAATGCAGATAACACGTGGGTGATGCTTTCATCTGCCCTTGTGATGCTAATGACGCCAGGACTGGCATTTTTCTACTCAGGTCTTGCACCGGCAAGAAACACACTCAATACATTGACTATGAGTATTTCATGCCTGGCTGTAATGCCACTTGTTTGGTATATCTTAGGATACTCAATCGCTTTTTCTGAAGGCAATCCATTTTTTGGTGGATTAGCACATGTCGCCCTTAAAGGTGTCTCTCTCTCAGCAAGCGAAGGATCGACCATTCCTGATGCAACATTTATGGTATTTCAAATGATGTTTGCCGTCATTACACCTGCCATTATTTCAGGTGCATTGGTAGGACGAATGAAATTCAAAGCATTTGCTATTTTCGTTATCCTCTGGAGCTTGTTTATTTATTCACCTATGGCTCACATGGTATGGGGACCTGGCGGCTGGCTAGTTGAGCACGGATCTATCGACTTTGCTGGTGGTACCGTTGTACATATTAACTCCGGTGTTGCCGCATTTGTTGCAGCATACATTTTAGGACCCCGTAGCCGAGTATCAAAATCCACATCAAGCGCCCATAATGTTCCTTTTGTCTTATTAGGCGCATCGTTACTATGGTTTGGTTGGTATGGCTTCAACGCAGGTTCAGCATTGGCTGGTGATAGCTTAGCTTCCCTCGCTGTTGTGACAACAACATTAGCAACTTGCGCATCAATGGCCGTATGGAATGTCTTAAGCTGGTTACGCGGCAAACCATCAACCGCTATTGGGTTTGGTGTATCTGCGGTAGTCGGTCTTGTTGGTATTACCCCTGCAGCGGGTTTCGTTACGCCAACAGGTGCTGTTATTATTGGTGCTGTGACTAGCATTATTTCTTATCTAGCAATATCAATGAAACATAAAATCCCTAGCTCAGTCGACGATACTCTCGATGTTTTTGTCTGCCACGGTATATCAGGAATCTCTGGCTGTCTGTTAACAGGGCTTTTTGCAACAACAACCGTTAATGCAGGTGGTGCAGATGGTTTATTTTATGGCAACCCAGGTTTACTCTGGAAACAGGCTATGGCTGTTGGGATATCCGTTGCTATAACAGCTGTTGGAACCGCAGTTATTCTCTTTGTGTTAAAAGCTATCATGCCTATCAAACACACTCAAGAAGAAGAAGCTATCGGTATCGACATTATTGAGCACGGCGAATGGGCTTATGATGATATTGAAAAAATCAAAAAGCCAGATTAATGGGAAACCATTCCTCTCAAGACTTGAAGTAAAAATAAAAAGCTGCCCACTGAGGCAGCTTTTTATTTATATCGTAGATAAAACGCAATTATTCCTAATGTAATGGACCCACTCACTTTAAATCGACGTCATAATGCGCCAAAATGAAATTTTTCATTTAGTGAAATAATAAGAACAAGCCCATGAAATATATTACGTCATTAGGAATTGATATTGCAAAAAATGTTTTTGAATTGCTCAGAGAAGATGGCAACGTTAAAAAAAATATACGCTCCTTACTTACGATCGCAAAAAATTGCATAAGATATCACCAGCTCGCCCTAATTGCAATAGCCAACATTCATTAAGGTGTTGGTTTATAACAACTTAAACTCCGAACTGGGGTTACAAATAAAGTAATTAACTGCTTACAAAGAGGAGAAATGAAAATGCCAAAGCAACATTTTTTTGATAGAAAAGAGGCTCTGAAGGAAGTTGATAGAAAATTTAACGAAGCCATCGAAAAAGAAATGCCCTCCGCCCGGAGAAAATTATTGGAAGAGTTTCCTGAGTGGGAGGGGGATGAAAAAAAAATTGAAGAATTTCTGAGAAACTTTCGAAACAAAGTGAAAGTGAAAATGATAGAAACATTTAAAAAAGAAATGATAAAAATACGACAAGAAAATATTAGAAACAATTCTTCAGCCAAGCTAACATGAAGTGTAAAACTGTGATTACTGAGGGTATGGAAGTCATGACTTAGGTTGACATTTTTGCTAAAATGAATATTCGTTAACCTAGGATTTTCATATATGAGCAATCAAGCCCGCAGTGGTATAAGAAGAAAGATACGCATTCTTCAACATGCTCAAGAATCTGGCAACGTGAGTAAAATATGTCGCTATTTTGGCATTTCTTGAGAGACATTTTATCGCTGGCGACGACAACTTGAAAGAGTGGGAAGCTTTTTATAATTATCGCTGTCCTCACGGTAGCCTAAGTGGGAAAACGCCCATGAAATATTGAAGAAAAAACTCAAGCTAAAGGAAAAAAATGTCAATTATTATTGAAGCTGTGAATATCGTGGGTAACTGGCACTGTTATCCACATATTCATAGCATTGTATCACCTATGTGGAGTATGTTAGAATGAATCTTTGTCAAACCTAGTTATGACCTGCACATTTCACCACAGCAACCGTCAAGCGATCATTTCCTGCTAAATCTTGCTTTGTTTCGCTAGGATAATATGCATATTGAGAAAATAAGGCGCGAACAGCTTTTCCTTGATCAAAGCCATGTTCTACCAGTAAATAACCTTGTGGCCGTAAATATCGTCGAGCTTGTTCGATAATCACAGTTAATGCAGCTAAACCATCCTGTCCGGCCCGTAGTGCAAGCTGCGGCTCTGCCTGTAAGCTCGCTTGGCTTAAATGGATATCACCTTCAGCAATATAAGGAGGATTGCTCACAATACAATGAAAAGTATGATTGCCCAATGCATGACACCATTGTCCTTGTGCAAAAGCTACATTATCTATACCTAACTGTTTTGCATTATCCTGTGCAACATGCAATGCCTGCTGAGAAATATCTGTTGCCGTTATTTGCCAATGTGGTCGCTCTGAAGCAAGCGCTAGTGCAATTGTGCCACAGCCTGTTCCCAAATCAGCAATGAACAAAGTCTGTTTTGTTGGCAGGTGCGCTAGCACTTCTGATACCAGAGATTCTGTCTCAGGACGAGGGATTAGCGTCGAAGGTGTTACCTTTAAAGTCAAACCCCAAAATTCTTTTTCTCCTAGGATATAAGCTAATGGTTCACCTTGCTGGCGCCGCTGCCAATATTGCTGAAACTGTGATATTTGTTGTTGGCTTAACTCTTTTTCTGGATGCGCATATAGATGGGTTCTATTAACGAACATAATATAGGCTAACAATACCTCTGCATCAATACGCAATGCAGCCGGAGTTTGTTGTAATATACTAGCAATATTATTCATCTAACGCGGCAAGCTGATCAGCCTGGTGTTCTTGAACTAAAGGTTCAATGATTTCTTCTAAACGACCTTCAATAATGTCATCTAGTTTATATAAAGTCAAATTAATACGATGGTCTGTCACTCGGCCTTGTGGGTAATTATAGGTGCGAATACGCTCCGATCGATCACCACTGCCGACTAAACCACGTCGTGTTTCTGCCTGCTCTACTCGCTGCTTTGTCTGTTCCGACGCAAGTAATTTTGCTTGCAATAATGACATTGCTTTCGCTTTATTTTTATGTTGAGATCGCTCATCTTGGCATTCGACGACAACACCGGTTGGTATATGGGTGATTCGAATAGCTGAATCCGTTTTGTTGACATGTTGACCTCCCGCACCTGAAGCACGATAAGTATCAATTTTTAAATCAGCTGGCGCAATATCTACCGCTTCAATTTCAGTGACTTCCGGCAAAATTGCTACGGTGCAAGCAGATGTATGAATGCGTCCTTGTGACTCTGTCATCGGCACACGTTGTACTCGGTGTGCACCTGATTCAAATTTTAATTTTGAATAGACATTTTGCCCTGAAATTTTAATGATAATTTCTTTAAAACCACCATGCTCACCTGGGTTTGCATTGACAACTTCACTCTGCCAGCCATTATTTTCAGCGTAACGCAAATACATGCGTGATAAATCGCCTGAAAAGATGGCGGCTTCATCTCCTCCTGTGCCAGCACGAACTTCCAAATAAATATTTTTATCATCATCTGGATCTTTGGGTAGTAAAAGCACTTGGATCTCTTTTTCTAATATTGTTATACGCTGTTCTGCTACATTTAATTCTTCTTGTCCTAGTTGACGCATTTCCTTATCAGTTTCTTGCAACAAAGGCAGCGCTTCTGCTTTATCGGCTAATGCTTGCTGGTAACTTTTATAACTTGAAACGATAGTTTCCAAGTCTGCATATTCTTTTGAATATTGACGAAACTTTTCTTGCTGATTAATAATATCTGTTTGACTTAATAGCCCTGCTAATTCTTCATGGCGTTCTATTAATATTTGCAGTTTTTCTGCGATGGATTCTTTCATTCATTACCTACTCAGATGCTTCTTCTGAAAGCGACAATTGCTGCACTGGACAATCACCTTCTGCTAAACCAAACAAACGCTTAGCTGCAGCTAAAATTTCCCAGTGGCCTGAGTAACTTGCTTGACGTAATTGCACACTAGGCTGATGCATCAATTTATTTGTCAATGACCGTGCCATACTGGTTAATACTTTTTCTGGTTCTTGTCCTTTTGCTAACATTCGTAATGCATTGGCTACTTCTTGTTGACGTAAAGCTTCTGCTTGTTGCCGATAAGCACGGATCGTTGCAGAAAATTGTTTTTCTTGTAAATGCTTAGTAAAATGTATAACTTCATGCTCTATGATTTTCTGGGCAGCAAGTGCTGCCTCTTCTCGTTGGGCTAGCCCAGCCTGCGTTATTTGCAGTAAATCATCAATATTGTAAAGATACGCCCCCTCCAATTCAGCAACTGACGCTTCTATATCTCGTGGAACCGCTAAATCGAGTAATAGAAATGGGCGCTTGCGTACTGTATTGACGGCTTGCTCCATCATTTGATAAGTTAACAACGGCTCTGCACTGGCTGTTGCCGATAAAATAATGTCAACTTGTGGTAATATTTCATTAATGTCTGCCAACGATATGGGATGCGCATTATTTTTTTTGGCAAAATGCTCCGCTTTAGCCAATGTGCGATTAGCAATAAACATTTTCTGCACTTTATGATCTGAAAAATAACGCTGGGCTGATTCGGTCATTTCACCGATACCAATCAATAATACGTTGAGCTGTTTGAAATCAGTAAAAATACACTTAGCAAGATTAATCGCTGCTGACGCAACAGAAACCGGACTTTTACCAATAGATGTCTCTGTGCGAATACGTTTCGTCACTGAAAACACATGATGAAATAATAAATTAATATAGGGACCCACACTACCCGACTCTGTCGCAATATGGAAAGCGTCTTTAACTTGGCCAAAAATCTGCGGCTCACCGAGTACCATAGAATCTAAGCCACAACAGACGGACAACAAGTGATTAACTGCCTGTTCATCTTTATAAATATAAGCATGATCTTGCCAGCGATCTAATGCCAATTCATGAAAATCACATAACCAATCCACAACGGCATCTTCATGATCAGCAATAGCATAGATTTCACTGCGATTACAGGTAGATAAAATAACAGCTTCAACTAAACTTGAGGTATTAATCGCTTGCTGAACGGCATCTGCTTGACGCTCTTGGGTAATTGCCAATTGCTCTCGCAATGGCAACGGTGCTGTTTTGTGGTTAACGCCACAGACAATTAACGACATAGCTTGCCACCATCTTAGCTGATTAAAAAATAAACCAAACATGCAGTACAAAATATAAACAAAATATCCTGTCTGCTTCATGAACTGATATCATGCCCAATTCTACGCATTTATTCGTCAGTGATAAACTCTGATCGACTCAAAACGACAAAATTATAGCACCAAACAATAGTGGTGACAAAATTTGGACAATTTATGTTGCTTTTTTATCATTCTTTACCGCGGGCTTAGTCAAAGATGGACGTTTCTAACAAAGTGCTGAATAATAACAAAATCATTGCAATCGTTAACGGCACAAGTAAGTGGTGAAATAGATGATGAACACTCACAAAAAGACAAGTAGTACTGGAATGGCGCTACGGATTTTTTCACTGTGCCTCATTCCCGTATTGCTAACAAATTGTACTGGTATGTCACCAGCCCTGGAATCCGCACAAAATAAAAACATTTCAGTCGCGCAGCGACAGGCGCTACTCAGTCCACTTAACCACTGGGATCTAAAAGGTTCTATGGCTGTGAATGATGGTAAAAATGCGTGGAGTGCCAATATCTATTGGCATCAACAAGGTGACAATTACACATTGCAATTGTTTGGGCCATTTGGCGGAGGATCGATAAAAATTGTTGGTAACACATCCAAGGTAAAAATCATTGATGCATCAAAAAAAGTCACCCTATCTAACAATCCAGATAGATTGTTTTATGAACAAACTGGCTGGCATTTACCAATCAAAAATATGATTTATTGGATAAAAGCAATGCCAGTACCCAACAGGGCTTATGAAAAAAAATACGATCGTTTCAACCACTTAGAGGAGTTAATCCAACAAAACTGGCATATTTTCTATGAACGTTATACAGCAGAGAACAATATTGATTTACCAAGTAAAATTAAAATGCAACACGCCGCAGTAAAAATAAAAATAGTGATCAATAATTGGCAATTGATACAATAGAATGAAGGACAAAAATAGCTTTTCTAAGTTTCTTGGGGATAGGTTGACAAGCCAGCGTGAAACAAGCAAAATACGCCTCTATTTCAAAACTCAGCAATTGCTGATGTTATTGGGGTGTAGCCAAGTGGCAAGGCACGGGGTTTTGATCTCCGCATTCCTAGGTTCGAATCCTAGCACCCCAGCCAATTTCCAATCACAGTAGGATATAGGTAAATATATGTCAAGAATGACACTATTTAGTGGCAATGCTAATCCTGAGTTAGCACAAAAAATTGCAACGCTATTGAAACACTCACTAGGCAAAGCAACTGTAAAAAAATTCAGCGATGGCGAAATCATGGTTGAAATATTGGAGAATGTGCGTGGGCGCGATGTCTTTATTATCCAATCAACGAGTATGCCAACAAATGATCATTTAATGGAATTATTAATTATGGCTGACGCACTACGTCGTGCCTCTGCCATGCGTATTACCGCTGTAATTCCCTATTTTGGTTATGCACGTCAAGATCGACGCGTTCGTTCTGCACGGGTTCCTATTTCTGCTAAAGTGGTTGCTGACATGTTAACCTCTGTAGGCATCAACCGAGTGTTAACGGTTGATTTGCATGCCGATCAAATTCAAGGTTATTTTCATGTGCCTGTCGACAATGTTTATGCAACTCCTGCAATGCTAGATGATATTCATCACAGTGGTGATACCAGTAATATCACGGTAGTCTCTCCTGATGTTGGTGGTGTTGTTCGAGCAAGAGCGATTGCAAAACGCTTAGATGATACTGATTTAGCGATTATTGACAAACGTCGACCCAATGCAAATCAAGTGGAAGTAATGAATGTCATTGGTGATGTGAAAGGTAGAGATTGTGTGATAGTCGATGATATCGTCGATACAGCAGGCACTTTATGTGTTGCTGCAGAAACACTGAAACAACATGGCGCTAATTCAGTAAAAGCTTATATCACGCACCCAGTCTTATCAGGTAGCGCCATTAATAATATTGAAAACTCAGAAATCGATGAATTGGTGGTAACCGATACCATTCCATTACACGACAGTGCTATCGCTTGCAAAAAAGTCCGTGTTATCAGTCTTTGCTCCATGCTGGCTGAAGCTATCTACCGAGTCAGTGAATCAGAATCACTGAGTTCCATGTTTTTAGAAAGTTAAGATTTTTGCAGCAAATGTGACAAAGAAAGATGTTCTGAGAAAAGAGCTAAATAGCCACCAATCATTATTCTAAAATAAACTGACACTCACAGACTTGTGATAATGTCCCATCGCAACAGACAATACTCGAACCAGCGCAACCGCAACTACCGCCGTTACAGGCACAACAACCACACCTGTTTGCGACTGTTTTTAACGCATAAAATCCTTCGCATTGATATTCTTTCATACACACTGCATTGGGGTATTCATTATTTAGTGTACCCGGAGGTTTTTCCGGACAATTATCTCCAGTGCAATAAGCTATATTAGCAGCATTGCTCATTGCTGAAAAAGATAACAGCATGGTAAAAATTAATAATTTTATTTTGTGCATAATAATTGCATTCCTGGCTACCCTATATTTACATTTGATTCGCTTTAACGATCATTATAGTATCATATTGATGTTAAAAACACATTTTCGGCTATTTTTGTGTTATATTTATAGCGGATCCCTATATTGTTGACCTATTCTAAGCGAGTATAGTGTTTGCTTGCGAGGTTTCAAAAGCGACGTTTATTTATTGTAAATAAGCTTTTGAATAACGAAGCAAACAGGCGCTAGATGAAGTCTTAGTATAAGTCAACAATATAGGGATCCGCTATAATCATATATAAGGTGAATTATGCCTGAATTACCAGAAATTGAAACAACTCGACGTGGTATTGCGCCACATATCCTGAAACAAAAAATAAAAAATGTCATTATCAGGCAAGCACAATTACGCTGGCCAATTTATAACAAATTGGCACAGTGTGTTCGTCATCAAATTGTTACTGCTGTCAATCGCCGTGGAAAATACCTGCTGATTTCACTAACAAATGGTACCATGCTATTTCATTTAGGAATGTCTGGGCGTTTGTGTATTATATCAGCAAACCAAACGGCACAAAAGCATGACCACGTTGATGTGACTTTCACCAACGGACAATGTTTGCGTTTCACTGATCCTAGGCGCTTTGGTAGTTTACATTGGACAAGCAATGATCCCTTGCAACATCGCTTATTACAACACTTAGGTCCTGAACCATTGTCTTGTGAATTTTCAGCAGAATACTTATTTGAAAAAAGTCGTAACCGTTATTCCGCGATAAAAGTTTTTATTATGGATAGTAAGATAGTCGTTGGGGTAGGGAATATCTATGCAAATGAAGCCTTATTTCATAGTAGGATCAATCCACTAAAACCTGCCGGCGATATCACGTTAAAACATTGCGCAAAACTTGTCGCTGCTATTAAATCGACATTGGAACAAGCCATAGAACGAGGAGGAACAACATTACGTGACTTTCTCAGCGCTGAAGGCAAACCCGGTTACTTTCAACAAACATTAGCTGTTTACGACAAAGCTGACCAACCGTGCCCGCAATGTGGTCATGTCATTGAATCAGTTCGTCTTGGACAACGCAGCACCTTTTTCTGTCGTGACTGCCAACGTTGATTGGATGGTTTCAACTAAAGCTTTACCTTTACGTCTAGGATCCGATGCTGCATAGACTTTATTGTTCTTTTTATCCCATAGCACTGCGTGCATATCACCATACTGTCGCTGAGCTTTATCCAGTGTGTAACCCATATCGCGCAATGCCTGCTTTTGCTTTTCCGATAAACTATTTATTTCAAACTCAACTTGATCCGGTAAGTACTGATGATGATAACGCTTTAAGGATACCCATGAGTCTGGCAAATGTCCTCGCATAAAATCTAAAGTTGCTAATAATACCATGGTAGGAATCCGGCTTCCGCCTGGAACGCCTAATATGCCTGTCCGATTTTTGCTCAATAAAAATGTTGGCGTCATGCTTGATAAGGGTATTTTACCTGGCGCAATCACATTGGCTTCACTGCCAACTAAGCCGTAAACATCTTGCTCACCTACCTTACTAGCAAAATCTTCCATTTCATCATTCAATAACACACCTGTGCCTGGAGGAACAAAGCCTGAACCAAAATAATAATTAATGGTTGATGTGACGGCAACCATATTGCCTTCCTGATCCAAAATTGAAAAATGTGTGGTATGTCGACTACTACTTGCATCGACACTCTTATTCTTCAACTCACCACTGGGCGTCGCTTTATTTAATTCTATTGTGCTAGCTAATTTTTTTGCATGCTTTTTTGACAGCAAGCGGGCTAGCGGCATTTTAACAAAAGCTGGATCACCTAAATAACTGGCTCTATCCCAAAAAGCTCTGCGCATAGATTCAATAATAACTTGCATTTGTGTCATATCGGGAAGCGTGGATAATTTAAAGTTTTCTAACATGTTTAATATAGTGATCAAAGAAACCCCACCTGCTGATGGTGGCGGTGCTGTAATGATTTTCGTCCCTTTGTACGTACCTACTAGTGGCTTTCTTATCGTGATCTTATAATTGGCTAAATCTTCTAATGTCCAAATACCTCCTGCCTTACGCGTTCCACTTACTAACGCTTCTGCGACTTTGCCATGATAAAATCCATCATTGCCTTTCTCAGCAACATTTTTTAATACGTTGGCTAAATCTTTTTGCACAATAGTATAACCGATTGAGGGCACCTGATTATTTTCTAAAAAAATTGCCGCGGCTGCCGGCGATGCCTGCAACGCATCTAAACGCATTCTCGCTGCATCCTGATAACAGCTATCCACGGGAAATCCGTTTTCAGCATAGTGTATTGCCGGTGCTAACGTTGTTGTTAATGGCAGCTTTCCATAATTTTCAGCTAAGTAAACCATGGATGCTGCCTCACCGGGAATGGCTGCAGATAAAGGTCCATCTAATGAAGCCAATTCATCAACGTTACCTTCTGCATCTAAATACATATCTCTAGTTGCTGCTTGTGGCGCAACTTCACGTCCATCAAGAAAAAAATATAATTGTTGTGTAGCATCATAGAGTAACCAAAAACCACCGCCACCTATACCTGTTTTGGATGGATCAACAACATCTAACACTGCAGCAACCGCAATCGCTGCATCAAATGCATTTCCACCCTTTCGCAGTATTTCCATACCTGCATCAGTCGCTGCCGATGTCGCACTAGCAACGGCACTAGCCGGTGGCTGAGCGGAAATAGCATGGGGAATAATACAAAAAGAAAAGAGGATACTAATCAGCCACTGTCTCATCATTATTTTTCTCTGCTTGTAAACGTTCATATTTATCTAACAATTCCTTCTTACTCTCTATATGATTAGAATCAACGGGGATACAATCAACTGGACATACTTCAACACATTGTGGCACATCAAAATGACCAACACATTCTGTGCATTTATTAGGATTAATTTCATAAATGAGTTCACCCTGATAGATCGCTTCGTTTGGACACTCTGGCTCACAAACATCACAATTAATACATTCATCTGTTATTATTAAAGCCACTATGCTTCCTCAAGTTTCGCTTGAAACGCTTGAACCACAGCAGTATCAACAAATTGGGACACATCACCTTTTAACAATGCAATTTCTTTAACTAAGCTAGAGGAAATAAAGGTATTATCTTCTGATGGTGTTAAAAAAATAGTTTCTAATTTTTTATTCAAACGCCGATTCATCATTGCTAGTTGGAATTCAAATTCAAAATCAGATACTGCTCGCAACCCTCGTAGTAACACATAAACACCTTTTTGCTGCATAAAATCAGTTAATAATCCACTAAATCCTAACACTTCAATATTTTTAAATTTCTTTAAAACCGCGCAAACTAAGTCAACTCGTTCCGACAGCGAAAATAATGGCTGTTTATGTGGACTATCTGCTATGCCAACAATCACTTTGTCAAATAATTTAGCAGCACGTTCAACTAAATCATAATGACCATTGGTAATTGGATCAAATGTACCTGGGTATACAACAATATTTTCCATTAGCTAAGTCTGCTTTGACTTTGTTAAAAATCAATTATAACCTTGTTCCCCACATAAAGTGAATATTTTCTATTAAGTTGCTTTTTTTTTAATCTAACACAGGTGAATTATGAGTACTTTTCGAACAGAGCAGGATAGCATGGGCAATATTGACGTTCCTTCAGACCGTTATTGGGGCGCACAAAGTCAACGTTCTCTACATCATTTTAATATCGGAAAAGATTTAATGCCAAAAGAGTTAATTTGGGCTTTTGGTATGTTAAAAAAGGCAGCAGCACTAACGAATCAAGCATTAGGCAAATTACCCCACGATAAAATGGAACTTATCTGTCAAGCAGCTGATGAAGTCATTGCTGGCCAATTAAATGATCATTTCCCATTGCATATATGGCAAACAGGTAGCGGCACACAAACAAATATGAATAGCAATGAAGTTATTGCAAACCGTGCTATCGAAATTGCAGGTGGTGAAATGGGCAGCAAAGATCCAATACATCCAAACGATCATGTTAACATGTCACAATCATCCAATGACACATTCCCAACCGCTATGCACATTGCTGCAGCGAATACCTTAAAAGCGCAATTACTGCCTGCCGTAGAAAAATTACGCCTTGCCTTACATGAAAAGTCTATTGCATTTGCTGACATCGTTAAAATTGGCCGCACTCATTTACAAGATGCTGTACCACTGACATTAGGACAAGAATTCTCTGGCTATGTTGCACAATTAGATGCGTCACTAAACGCGATAAAAGAAACATTAACAGGACTGTATGAATTAGCTATTGGTGGTACTGCTGTTGGTACTGGCTTAAACACTCATCCACAATTCGCTGTCAAAGCAGCTAAGCATATTGCCAAATTAACGCAATTACCTTTTATTAATGCAAATAATAAATTTGCCGCCTTAGCAGGGCATGAAGCATTAACGTTTGCCAGCGGTGGATTAAAAACATTGGCTACTAGCTTACTTAAAATTGCCAACGATATTCGTTGGCTGGCTTCAGGACCACGTTGCGGTATTGGTGAAATTACATTACCAGAAAATGAACCAGGCTCCTCTATCATGCCGGGCAAAGTCAATCCAACACAATGTGAAGCAATGACGATGGTTTGCATCCAAGTGATGGGAAATGATGCCACTATTGGCTTTGCTGCATCACAAGGTAATTTTGAATTAAATGTATTTAAACCAGTCATTATTCATAATTTTATTCATTCAGCTAATATTCTATCGGATGCTTGTCACTCGTTTACCGATTTTTGTGTAAAAGGTATCGAGCCAGATCGAGAACATATTGATCATTATCTACATAATTCACTGATGCTTGTCACTGCGCTAAACCAAGTTATTGGTTATGATAAAGCAGCAAAAATTGCGAAGAAAGCACACCTTGAAAAAACAACACTTAAACAAGCTTGCTTAGCCTTAGGATTTTTAACGGAAAAAGAGTTTGACCAACATGTGCGTCCAGAGGATATGACACATCCGTAGGTGGAATTATTCATCTATGGCTTGTACTCAGATCATGGCCAATAATGTCATTATTAGCATTGCAGAAAAGGTATTTACGCCCGGCACCCGCATTACTCGCCAGATCTTAACTGTAACACAGCAGAAAATTGTTGGTTAATTGCGCAATAATGAACTTACATCACAAACAAACTATAAGCCATCACACCCTTTCTACTAGCAACCAATCCCTGCACCGGCAACAACAGTACCAACTGTTATAGCGTTTCCCTATATTGTTGACCTATACTAAGCGAGTATAGTGTTTGCTTGCGAGGTTTCAAAAGCGACATTTACTTATTGTCAATAAGGTTTTGAATAACCAAGCAAGCAGGCGCTAGATGATGTCTTAGGATAGGTCAACAATATAGGGAAACGCTATAATATTAATATGTATCGACGCACTAGAAATCTAACTCAATATGAAGCTATGATTAAAAGTTAATTTCACACATTTTCTTTTATACCAAACTTACTCAATATACCTTCGAGAATATCAAGATTTTGAAAATCGATTTTAACTTGTCCTTTTCCTTCGGAAAAATCAATACTTGTGCGACAACCAACATGTTCACTTAATTTTTTCTCTAACGACTTAATATTTGGGTCACGTTCAGGATGAGCATAGTCTTTTTCTTGTAATAATTTTTTAATTTGATTCTCTAGCTTACGCACACTCCAACCTCGTGAAATTATTTTTTTAGCTAAATCCAATTGATCCGTTTTATTCAAACCTGCCAAGCACTTTCCATGACCTTCTGATAACTTTCCGCCAATTAACCATTCCTGTAATTGAGGTTGCAACTTTAATAAACGTAATGCATTGGTTATTTTAGTACGAGATTTCCCCATGGCAACAGAGATTTCATCATGACTATAACCAAACTGATCAATCAATCGTTGATAAGCCAGCGCCTCTTCTATAGGATTTAAATCAACTCGGTTTACATTTTCAACCATTGCAATTTCTGCTGATTGATCATCTGTATAGTGATTAATAAGGCAGCTTACTTTGTGTAAACCTACCATCTGTGCTGCACGCCAGCGACGTTCTCCTGCAACTATCTCATAACTGTCTTTTTCTTTTAACGGACGTACGACGATAGGTTGGACGATACCCGATGAACGAATTGATTGTGCCATTTCTTGCAAGCATTCATCATCAAAATATTGGCGCGGTTGAAAACGATTACGTGTTAAATTTTCAATAGAAATATCTTTTAATTCAGCTTTGTTTTTCATCAATTTTTCCCAGTGCGCAAATGGTATAGTTTTTTAAGGCCTGGATAATTATCTCAGTTATTGAGTCGGGATTCAAGCCATTATGCGTACCTCCCTGAAAAGAAAAAAGTTCTTTCGGTTCATTTGCTTGATGATAAAGCTTCTTACCCAATTTAAAAGGAACAATTTTATCTGAAGTACCATGGACAATAAAAATTGGTACATTGATATCTTTGATTTTCTTAATAGATTCATATTTATCTTTTAACAACCACGAGACAGGAAAATAAAAGTAGTGTATTTTTGCAACATCCAATAAACTGGTGAAAGGCGCTTGTAATACAACTGCACCAGCTTTTTCATGACGACCTAAATTCACAGCAACTGCCGAACCGAGTGACTCGCCGTATAAAATAATGCAGGAAGGATCAATTCCTTGCGTAATTAAATAGTCATATCCGGCTTTAGCATCACGATATAAACCATACTCCGTCGGCTTCCCAGGATTACCACCATAACCACGGTATTCTAATAATAGCACGCCAAAACCAGCATCAATATATGGCAGGACTAAACTATTACGAGAAGCAATATTGCCACCATTTCCGTGAAAAAACAGTAGCGTCGGAGCATTAAGTTTTGCTGAATGATACCAAGACGTTAATATTAAACCATCTTCTGTGCGTAAAGTAATTGTTTGCATGTCAGGCAAACCCAAATTCTCAGGGGACATTAATTCTTGGCTGGGAAAATAAATTAACCTTCTCTGAATAAAATAAATGCAGATGGTAATTATACAATAGATAGTTATCAGACTAATAATCAATTTCAGCATAGCGTCGCTCTTAATGTTAACAAGTCAAAATTTTTACTTACTTTTATGTTAGTATAGCAATGTATCGTCGAGGAAAAGATTGAAATTTAAGGTAAAATTTACATATTGCTGTAAATGTTTACTAAATTGTGTACAATTAAATTTCATCTGTCTAAAATAAGTACTGTTCGCAGCATAAGTACAAAAATTGCTTGGCACGTTAGTGCTTTCTAAAGTTCATTTAAAAACCCTTTTTCTACATTACCATTAAAAACATGCTACAAACATTATCATATGTAATAATACCAACTTGAGTAAAATAGCATATGGTCACTCGATGAAACACGACTTAAGCAAAAGACGGATATGGATCACTGGCGCATCAAGCGGCATTGGTAAAGCATTAGCAGAAAAATGCTTGCAATTGGGTAGTCAAGTGGCTTTATCTGCTAGACGTGAAAAACTATTAACCGATATTTTACAAGCTAATGGTGGTAATGGTTTGGTGATTCCTTTTGATGTAACAGATAAACAAGCCTGCCTTGATGCAGCAACAAAAGTTCAGTCTGCATGGGGATATATTGATATTGTTATTCTCAATGCAGGCGCTAGTTGTGATGATAAACCTAACCATTTTGATACGGATAACTTTGAAACCATGATGAAAGTTAATTTCTTCAGCATGATTTACTGCATTGAAGCGAGTTTATCTCTGCTACGTAAATCACAATATCCACATCTGGTAGGGATGAGTAGTTTAGCAGCTTATGGTGGCTTGCCAACTTCTATGGCTTATTCTGCTAGTAAAGCAGCCAGTCGAAATATGCTACAAGGCTTACGTGTTGATTTGCTAAAAGAAAAAATACCTGTCTCTATTATTTGCCCTGGCTTTGTCAAAACACCATTGACAGATAAAAATAAATTTTCTATGCCAATGATAATCAGTGCGAATAAAGCAGCTAACCATATTCTTAAAGGGATCCAATCTTACCAAGAAGAAATTCATTTTCCCAAATTATTCAGTCTTAGTACTAAATTATTCAGCAGCTTACCTAGCAAATTATATACTTACCTACTAGGGAAAATAACAAAAAATAGTTAACGTTACAGATTAAGCAAACGCCCACCCGCTGTTGCTAATACTTGACCTGTCACGTAGGAAGCATGACAAGCAAGAAAATAGACCGATGTTGCCACATCTTCTGCTTGACCAAAAGCATTCATTGGGATCCGACGGCGTAATGCTGCTTGCTCTGGCGCCGATAGTGCATTTTCTCCTTCGGGCAATTCAACAACACCCGGGGCAACTGCATTAACTCGAACCTCTGGCGCTAATTCTTTTGCTAATGCTTTGGTCATCATTAACAGTGCACTTTTACTGATACAGTAAACACTGTAATCACGCATAGGACGCTCGGCATGAATATCGGTAATATTAACAATGGCTCCTTGGCTTTTTTGTAGAAAAGGTAGCAATGCTTGACTTAAAAAAAAAGCTCCTCGTACATTGGACTGCATAAGGTTATCCCATTGCTCACACGTCACATCACCGATTGTTGTCTTATAAAATGCTGACGCATTATTGACTAACACGGTTAATCCTCCCCACTCAGCCAGGATTGGCTCTAACGCACTAGGCAATTGTCGTAAAGTGGTTAAATCAAACGCCACCGTCCTTGCAGAGTCTGCACGAATCGAGTTCAACTCAGCTTGTAACGCTTTTGCTTGTCCACTTGATTGCCGGTAGTGAATAATGACACGAAATCCATTCATATGAAAATGCTTTACGATCGCTGCACCAACCCGCCTAGCAGCCCCTGTCACCAAGACTACTCTTTCTGATTGTTTCGTGTTACAATTTTTGCTCATATATCCAACTTATTGAAATTTATATCAATTAAGGTTAAATAACACTACCAAAATGTACAAAAATCAGCAAATATTGCCACAACCCAGCTCAAATGCTCAAGCACATAGTAAAAAAGTTGAACAGCACTTGCAAACTATTTTGTCTAAACAAAATGGTAAGTTATCTTTTCATCGCTTTATGCAGGAAGTATTATATGCGCCCGGCTTGGGATATTATAGTGCTGGACTGCAAGAATTTGGAAAAAATGGTGACTTTATCACAGCCCCTGAAATCTCATCCTTATTTTCCCAATGCCTTGCCCAGCAATGCCAGCAAGTGCTGACTTCCTTAGAAAATGGATCCATTCTCGAGTTCGGTGCAGGCAGTGGCATTATGGCTGCTGATATTCTATTAACATTGCAGCAGCAAGATTCACTGCCTGAGCATTATTACATTCTTGAAGTCAGTGCTAATTTGCGCAGAAAACAGAAAAACACCTTATCAGAAAAATGTCCTGAATTAATATCTCGGATCACTTGGCTAGATAAACTCCCAGAAAGTTTTTCTGGAATCGTCTTAGCAAATGAAGTATTAGATGCAATGCCAATTCACTTGGTGCATCTTTCAAAAAAAAAATTACAGGAATACTATGTTACTTTTCAACAAAACCAATGGCAACTTTTCCTCGATGAGCCAGAAAATAATACCATATCAGACACTATGCAACACATTGCCTCATTGTTAGATGCTGAGACCATTGCACAAGGCTACACAACTGAGATTAATAGCTATTATCAACCATGGCTGCGTAGTTTAGCTAACTGTATGGTAAAAGGATACGTATTATTGATTGATTATGGTTTTCCTGAGCATGAGTATTATCATCCGCAACGTAACCAAGGCACATTAATGTGTCATTATCAGCATTATGCTCACAGCAATCCACTAATACAATTAGGATTGCAAGATATTACGGCACATGTTGATTTTACTGCACTTGCTAATGCAGCTGATTCAACAGAATTTTCTGTTACTGGTTATACCACCCAAGCTATGTTTTTACTCGCATCTGGTATTGTTGACAACCTCACCGAAATAACCGATCCTATTGAATATTACAATAGAAACCAAACCCTGATACAATTAACATCACCACAAGAAATGGGCGAGTTATTTAAAATAATGGCATTATCAAAAAATTGTGATACTGCTCTCTCTGGATTTGAATTAGCGGATATGCGTCATCGTCTATAGGAGAAAAATTCATGCTACTCTTTCACGTCATTTTTGCTATGGGTCTGTACCCTTTATTTCTACTATTATTAAATCACCTCTTCGGCAACATAATTAAAATAAAAAAACGAAAAAAATTATCCTATATTTTATTTGTATTGATAGTACTTGCTATTATATTAACGCTAACACTCATTTCTTCAGAGACAGCGGGTGTATCAATTTATATTCTGCTGACATCAGCTTTTTACATATTGCTGGCTCAACTCATTACAAAAAAATACCCACAAAAATCAATTACACATGAAAAAGCACTGATCTTTACCTGCTGCACTTTTCTATTACCAATTTGTAATATTATTTTTCTTTTTTGCTTAGGGACGCAAGTTTTTTCCAACAGCTTTGTACCTAACAGCTTAGCCTTATTTTTCATTATTGAATCAGCCCGCTGGAGTTTAACTAGTATGTTAGGAATGTACTACATTGTTCATGTACGCAGCTATAAATTATTTATTGCAATGGGCATTGCCATGGCAATACCGATAGGCATATATCAATTACTACATCATGCTTAAACTGAACTATCGATATCTACTAACAAATTTAGAGTAAAATACAGAAACTTTCATCAATAAAAACTTTTAATTTTCATCTCGGGTTGATTTCTCAAGATGCTCTTGGCGCTGCTTCGCTTCAATGCTCAATGTCGCTGTTGGACGCGCTAATAAACGACCAATTCCTATCGCTTCACCCGTTTCACGACAAAACCCGTATTCACCTCGGTCAATATCACGTAATGATATTTCTATTTTACGCAGTAATTTCGTTAAACGTTCCATTTTGCGCAATTCTAATTGCTGCATTTCAGTGTGTGATGCCGTATCTAGCGGATCATGATTCTCTTCAATGCGGCCTAATTCTTGTTTCGCATCTTGAATATCAAGCGAAACTTCTTGGAACATTTGCTTTAATTTTTCCTTAAAAAAAGCTAACTGCTCATCATTCATATAATCATCTTCAGACATAGCTAGTAATTTTTCTTCAGTCAGCACGCTTACAACTCCCTAAAAATAAATGAAACAAACCGATAATGTTCAAATTATGCCTAATATTGCGACTTTTACCATTTTTCCTACTCATTCATGGCATCTCCAATAATATTCGGCAGTTATAGCATTTAACTTAAGAACTTTCAAAATATTATATAGGGATACGGTATAACAAATTAAAGTATAAATGCTTTTCACTTAGCCAGTTTATACGCCTTAAGCCTGATCAATCAAGCAGGGCAAGATCTTACCACCTTGAATAAAATATTTGCATAAATTGCTTCAATTTGATCAAATAGAGCTTTAATTGTTTTTTAAGGGAACAAGTATGAACTTTATCGATCATTTTTCAGATTTAATTGACCCGCGCAATGATATCACTAAGCGTTATGAACTGCTTAATATTGTATTTTTAGTGGCCACTGCCGTCATGCCAGGGGCTGAGGGTTGGAAAGAAATTCAGGCATTTGAAGGTTGTGTCCTTATAATGCTGTAAATTCGAAATGGCTGGCATGTAAATAAATGAAGTGGGAGGTTAATTATTTATCAATGAGGAAGGGAACCACGAAGTGGCGGGTCATCATTGATAAATAATTAACCGGTTTTAGACTATTTATGTGCCAGCCATTTCGAATTTACAGCATTATAAGGACACAACCAGGACAGATTTTGCCCTACACGTAATGTAAATAACAAACTAATTGCCCCCTTATGCAATTTGGGAATCTTAGACAATCCGAGAACTCGCCCTATGTGAGCCAATAACACTTATTCTTTCTATTTTTCTCTGAGGAAAAAAACTGTGCCATTTTCCTACACTGGCGATCATTTGTTGATTTGTTATTGCCGGTATTTTGTTCGACTGAAATTTTTGGCCTACTTTTAGATTTGGACCCCTTGATGGAGGTTCTTCAGGGTCATCTAATCCCTTATCAGTATTATTTTTTGCTGTCTGCAATCCTCCTATTGCTCCACCTAAAATTGCTCCTTGAGCAATGGCAAGTTTTAAGCCACTATTTATATCTCGTTTTTCCATTGCATTACCAGCGATAGTGCTAGCCACATTACCTGCAACAGCTCTGGATGCCCCTTCAACTGCAGCTATTAAAATATCATCTGTAACTTCCGAAACAGCATCATTAGTTATCGCTAACGCAATATCATCAGCTCCTTCTGCCATTCCTTTGAATATTTTGCTGGTCAAGCTTTGACTAACTCCTGACGTGACTGATGCTGCACCAGCTGTTACACCACCAACACAGGCATCCCATGCTAATTCTTTAGCACTAGGTAGATCTTTGCCATGAGCCACATCATTAAGAATATGGTGGCTTACCTTGCCTGCCGAACCAGCAACAGTTTGAGCCAAAAGAATGCTTTCACTGGAAGAAGCTGCTACTGCAGTGCTAGTTGGCCCAAGCGCAGAAAAAACGCCACCTGAAATAGCGCCAACAGTACCACCAATAACCGTTTGCTTCAGATATTCATCTTCATTAAAATCTTCTTCACTACTGTTGAGTGCGGTCATACCACCACTTATCCCTGAGCTCAGTAGAATACTCCCTAATATTGATCCCCCTCCTGATGCAATTAAAACAACACCAAGAGTTGTTTGTGCGGCTGAAAAAAATAAAGAACCTTCTCTTCCCCCGCCTAACAATCCATATTGACCAAATCTTAAAATATAATTACGATTTATCTTTTCCACATGTATTTTATGCTTATTGTGCTGTCCTAGTTGTAACTGAATATAATCATATAGGATTTTTGGTCGTTCTATTAATGAGCAATTGGTTAATTGTTCATTAAGCACCATTGGTACGTTTTCAATAATGACAGCGGAACTAAGATAGCTAAATCCCCAGGGATCAATTAACTTCAGGCTAAAACTATTGCCTTTATTAGTAAGTTGTATTTTCCAGCTTTGATGATTCACAAATAACATAGAGCGCATCCTAAAATATTCTTTCTGACATTTAACAGGCAAAAAAGTTCTAGATTTTAATTTAATCCTCACCTATTGCTAGTGCTTCAGCTACGGCCATTGATATTTTGTCACCTATTTCTTTGTTGAAATACCACTGCCCTGATGGATTACACTCAAGAAATATTTCTTTGCCATTTTTATCTACAATAAAGTCATATGCTGCATAGACCAAGCCAGACTTTTTGTGAAACTTAAGTAGCTTAGAGATCATTTCACTGCTGCACTCACCACGAACAAACATATCTGGCTTCTGTTGATGTCTCCAATCCAATGTGCAAAGTTTATTACTTTGTGAATTCACTTTGTAAACAAAAACATCTTCCCTAACAATAGAAATGCGTAGCTCATGTTGTTTATCAAACAGCTCTTGAAAAATTCCTGGGGCAACTTTTATCATTTCAGCGTTCTTTTTAATATCTGATTGAGAGATCTCATTGGTATATATTATTTTTCCTGATGACATGAAGGATGATAGTGTTTTGTACACAACTTTGTTTTTGTCAGGAAAGGCTGAAAGAACAGTATCTGGATTATTGGTGATAACAGTTTTAGGTATAGTTAATCTAACATCAAGGGCTAGCTTTAATTGATAAATCTTTTGTGATATTTTTTGTGAGTCATATGGATCGTTTACCCAGAATGAATCAGATAAAAAATCTCTTATAGGAGAAATTGCATGCCTCCATTCTTGCATTTTGAGTTTATCTCCTATATCCATATTATGGCTATGCTCAAAATTAAAGAATGGTTTCTGTCTAAAAAACACAGAGCGGAAGTATTCAGAGCTCAGTGGATAATCAGCGTTATCCACTGTTAAACAAGCACTAACTTTATTATTAAATGAGTACGTCACATATTGATTGAAACTATACCTTTCAAAAAAAACCGTTTCAATTTTTTTATTTTTGAGATGCTTCACAACTTTATTAATATGTGGATCGTCAATATTTTGACCTATAATTAATACTGCACCCATTATCGCTCTATTTGACTTTAAAAAGTATGATCAACATCAGCATCTCCACCATTGGGAACTGCTGTCGCGGTGGCTGTTACTCCATCTTGTCCTTCTTCCTGTTGAGCAGCTTGACTAAGAAAGTTACAACCAAATGGCTGTTCTTTGGCTCTACTGACAGCGCTTTCTTTTTCTTCTTTTTGGCATTCCTGAAAAAATAATCCACTAGATGTTTTGGCCATAATTACTTCTCCTGTTTCTATAAATTAACATCAAATTTACTTTTGTCCAAAAAATGCGTATAAAACAAGTTTTACACCTTTTACACCACTTTTATTGACAGTAAAAACATTACTGTAAAGTGATCCCCATGTCAAGACCACCAACCAATAATGTTAGGGCAAGATCTTACCACCTTGAAAAAATATTTGCATAAATTGCTTCAGTTTGATCAAATAGAGTTTTAATTGTTTTTTAAGGGAACAAATATGAGCTTTATCGATTATTTTTCAGATTTAGTTTACCCGCGCAGTGATATCAATAAGCAGTTATGAACTGCTTATTGATATTGTGTTTTTAGTGGCCACTGCCTTCATGTCAGGGGCTGAGAGTTGGAAAGAAATTCAGGCATTTAGAGAAAATAAGTTAGGCTGGCTTAGACAGTATCGTCCTTATGCTCAAGGGATCCCCGTCGATGATACCATAGCCCGCACGATTGCCGCATTATGCCCTGAAGCGTTTACGACTTGTTTTATGAACTGGGTCAATGAACTACGTTTGGCTAAGGGACGCGAACAAATCGCGATTGATGGTACAACACTGCGGCGAAGTTTTAGTGCGCAAAGAACGACAGAACTGTATAGTATTACTGCCTGGAGCAAAATGTGAGTGTGTTAGCGATGCTAGACTTGTTAGAATTGAAGAGAGCGATTATGTATTACCAGTTAAAAAATAATCACCGTAATTTATATCATGAAATACGGGACTATTTTAAAAAACTGCATCAAGAAAATAAATTAGAGCCGGGGAAAAATACCACCACCGAAATTGAAGTAGAACATGGCCGTATTGATACAAGACATTACCGCCAATGTCTTGTCAGTGATTGGATTACTGAGGGAGCACATTGGAATGGATTACGTACGCTAGTGGAAGTAGAGCGCATTCGAGAAATCAAAGGAAAGCGGCAAACTCAAACCCACTACTATATTAGTTCGTTACCTCTACAGGTTAAGCAAATCGCTGAGGCGATTCGATGTTATTGGCAAGTAGAAAACCAAGTACATTGGGTATTGGATGTGACTTACAGTGTGCCCGGAGTTCAGCATTAGCAAGGATGCTTAAATGAACCACGATTCTACTTGAGATATCTACACAGATATATGTGAAAAGGAGGTTAAACTGTGAGGAGCAGTGCTTGGTTGTGCAAGCACTTGAGTCTAAGCGACAGTGATTTACCGTATGCTGGTAAGGTGATGTAACTCGCTGACAACGGGAAGTGAGGCGAACTCGATAAGCCAAGATACTTCTCTAGACTGAGTATTGGACGGATGAAAAACATGAACCGGTTAATTCGTATCTATGGGCTGAAATGTCGCCACTGCCTAATCGAGTTAATAGGCAGTATAACGTGTGGACTTGCTACAGATAACGGCAAGGACAGCAACTACTAAGTAATATGCAAGTACTTAGCAGTCGCAGAATGCTAAATCACAATTCTGCATTCAAACGTTATCACCTTACAGAACGATAAGGTTAAAGATTGCGATCGGCATCCACCCCAATATGCTTGAGCTTAAGTAGGTAAGCTGGGGAAGGCTTGTTTGAATGGTAAGAAAGCATGACCTCAATGACAAACAAGTTGGCCGAACGTCCGTAATAGTCTGAGATGAGGAAAGCCCATCACATGGCAAAGGGACGTAGCTTAACTGATCTGCGTGAGCAGACTATTTGACCAAATGAGGTGAAAACCTTTGATAATCAATGAAATGCAACGCAAATTAGCAACATGGACTGCAACGACCGGCTGTTGCGTCTAATCAGTCATCCACAGTGGTTGGACGAAGCCGCTAGGATCACACTTTCATCCAAAGGGGCGAAAACACCAAGGGTTGACGGAGTAACAAAGCACCACCTGCAAGAGGAGGCGTTGAGCAGCTATCTACAAATAATCAGGAATGATCTATTGTCAGGTAACTATCAACCCCAGCCAGGCGGATTTATATTCCCAAAGCCAATGGAAAGCAACGTCCACTGGAACTCCCAATCCTGCGGGACAGAATAGTTCAACGCGCGATGCTTATGGCAATGGAACCTATCTGGGAAAATGACTTTCATTCATTATCCTACGGGTTCCGGCCGGAGCGTAGTGTCCATCATGCCATCCGAACGGTAAAGTTACAACTAACCGATGCGGGTGAGAACACAAAAGGACGCTGGGTCATTGAAGGTGACTTATCAAGTTATTTCGATACAGTTCATCATAAATTACTGATGAAATGCATTCGTAAACGAATTAGTTGCCAGCGCTTCAACGACTTGCTCTGGCGTTTCATGAAAGCAGGTCACGTTGAAAAGAACCTATTCTGTGCCACAAACCAGGGTGTGCCTCAGGGCGGTGTCATTTCTCCGCTGTTATCAAACATCATGCTGAATCAGTTTGATCAGTACTTGGATGAATGTTATGTAGGGAAAAAAGTCCGAAAAGATAGATGGTAATGGAATCACATTATCAAAGTCGAGCGCAAACCTGCCATTGATCAAAAGCGAAAATGGAGAGCCGCTGTTGCTTATTACCGTTATGCCGATGACTTTGTCATAACGGTGAAGGGTTCCAAACAGGAAGCTGAAGCGATCCGTAACCAATGCCATGATTTCTTAAAAGGCAAGCTTAAACTCACGTTGAATATGGAGAAGACTCATATAACACAGGTGAATGATGGCTTTGTCTTCTTAGGTCATAGGATCATCCGAAAACGTGGCCCGAAAGGTAATATGCGAGTCGTCTCTAGTATACCGAATGGGAAAGCAAGAACCTTTGCTCGTTCTTTGAGCAAAGAGTTATCGGGTGACTATAGCAATAGCAAAATTGACAAGGTAGAAAAGCTCAACCAGAAACTAAAGGGCTGGGCGAAATTCTATCAACACACTGATTATACCGCTAAAACTTACAGTAAAATTGATCGTGTTGTTTTCTGGAATTTAGCGCATTGGCTGGCGTGTAAGCATCATTGCAGCATTAAATCACTCATGATGAAATGGTGTAAACGGCCTGCGCCAGCTAAGGCTAAGACATGGGTTCTTTATGGAAGGAACAACCAAGGTAATTTATGTGGAATTTCTCTATATAGGTTAGTGAGCAGTCCTAAACTACCATTTCGTTGGCGACTACACGAAATGAACCCTTATCTTAGAGAAGAAATCAGAAATACTGTCACTTCGCACCACGCTGATGTTGCTATGGCTGTTGGCCACAATTAAGTGGAGAGCCGTATGCGCTGAAAAGTGCATGTACAGTTCGCAGAGGAGAGACAGAGAAATAGTTCGGCTACGCTCTGCCTCTTACTCTACAAGAAGATGACTGTCGCATTCGTCGGGAACATGCCGCTGAAAATCTCGCCGTTATGAGACGATTTGCATTGAGTATGGCACGTCTGCATCCTAAGAAAAACAGTGTGAAAGGTAAACTAAAAAAAGCTATGTGGAATGATCACTTTAGAAGCGAATTAGTTAGAGGACAAAAAATAGTCAAAGTATGATTTTGCCCTGATCAATCGAGTAACAGAAATTGACCTCAAAAACTTACCCTGCTAAACTGAAAAATATTTTATCAATCAGCACAATAGGGCTTTTTAATACCATGAGTGAATTAACCACGATTGAATTATGCAAAGAAAACATGGATTTTTCCTCGGGCCATTACACCATTTTTTCTCCAACACACAGGGAACCACTTCATGGACACACTTTTCGAGTCTATGCTGCGATTACTGCTAAAATTGATAAAGATAACGGTATCGCATTTGATTACGCAACATATAAAACAAAGCTACGTGCACTTTGTGATCAATTAAATAGCTATTTTTTAATAGCAGGTGAATCGCCTCACCAAGAATTAGTCGAAGAAGGCGATTATGTTTATGTCCACTTTCATAATGAAAAAATTCCTTTCCTAAAAAGGGATATTATCATATTGCCTATCAAAAATATCACACTGGAAGAATTATCGCGTTGGTTCATAAAAGAATTAATTTCAGATCAAACAAGCATTCAAAAGTATGGTGTCAAAAAAATTATCATTAAAGTCTCATCAGCTCCAGGACAATGGGCCAGCATGCATTGGAATAACGACGATTATAGCGTTTCTCTATAGCGACGTTTACTTATTGTAAATAAGCTTTTGAATAACCAAGCAAGCAGGCGCTAGATGAAGTCTTAGGATAGGTCAACAATATAGGGAAGCGCTATAACCACCTTTTATGAAGAAGGTGCTCTATTCCTGCTAGTTTATTTTGTTAAATCTGCTGCTATTTGTTGCTAATTGTATCGATCTAGACAAACTTCCTAATATCTGACAAAATGTGCCCCTGGCATAGGAGAATATCAATAATGGCAAATATATTAGTGCTACATGGACCCAATTTAAACTTACTAGGGCAGCGTGAAGTAGCTATTTACGGTAATGTCACCCTAGAAGAGTTAAACAAGCGCTTAATTGATGGTGCCGAACAATTAAATCACCAATTAACTATTCAGCAAAGCAATGCTGAACATGTATTAATCAACATGATCCAAAAAGCGCCCGAAGAAAAAATTGAATTTATTATTATCAATCCAGGGGCTCTGGCTCACACCAGCATTGCTTTACGTGATGCTTTATTAGCCAGTAATATCCCTTTCATCGAAGTCCATATTTCTAACACATATAATCGTGAACCCTTTCGCCAACACTCTTACCTCAGTAATATTGCTCGAGGTGTTATTATTGGTTTAGGCACACAGAGCTATGAGTTGGCGTTGTTAGCTTGCGCCAACGACGTATTAAAACAGTAATGCAATGATAGGAGTAAAAAACAACCATGGATATCCGTAAAATTAAGAAATTGATTGAAATGCTTGAAGACACCAATGTCGCTGAAATTGAAATTAAAGAAGGTGAAGAATCGGTTCGCATTATCAGCCATTCAGGCTTACAACAAACCTATGTAGCACAGCCTCAGCAACAAGCTATATCGATGCCCACCAACGCAACCGTTGAAACACCGAGTGACAATGTGCCAGAAAAAAACACCGTTTCTGGACATGAAATTAAATCACCAATGGTAGGAACGGCTTACTTGGCGCCCTCGCCTAACACCCCATTCTTTGTGGAAATCGGTCAAAAAGTTGCTGTAGGAGATGTGCTCTGCATTGTAGAAGCAATGAAAATGTTTAACCAGATTGAAGCAGATAAGGCTGGCACAGTGAAAGCACGTTTTATAGAAAATGGACAGCCCGTAGAGTTTGATCAGCCATTATTTATCATTGAATAACAAAGGAACTCCCCATGTTTGACAAAATTATTATTGCAAACCGCGGTGAAATTGCTTTACGCATTTTGCGTGCTTGTCGCGAGCTTGGTATTAAAACTGTTGCTCTTCATTCTTCTCCTGATCGTGAATTAATGCATGTCAAAATGGCAGATGAAACAGTATGTATTGGCCCAGGTTCGGCTATTAATAGTTACCTTAACATCCCCGCTATTATCAGCGCTACCGAAATTACTGATGCCATGGCAATACACCCAGGATATGGCTTCCTTGCGGAAAATGCTGATTTTGTCGATCAAATTGAAAAAAGTGGTTTTACATTTATCGGCCCAACATCCGACACAATTCGTATAATGGGAGACAAAGTCTCCGCTATTACCACCATGCGAAAAGCTGGTGTTCCTTGTGTGCCCGGTTCAAATAAACCGTTAACTGATGATGATAAAGAAAATTTATATTTGGCAAAAGAAATTGGTTACCCTGTGATTATTAAAGCCACTGCCGGTGGCGGTGGTCGCGGTATGCGCGTTATTCACACTGAAGGAGCCTTATTAAATGGTATTTCAGTTGCAAAAGCAGAAGCCTTAAATTGTTTCAATAATGATCAAGTCTATATGGAGAAATTTTTAACAACCCCACGTCATATTGAAATCCAAGTCCTCGGTGATGGTCAAGGAAATGCGATTCATTTAGGTGAGCGTGATTGCTCTATGCAACGACGTCATCAAAAAGTAATTGAAGAAGCACCAGCTCCCGGCCTTACTGAAAATGAGCGGCAAGAAATTGGTCAATTATGTGTCAAGGCTTGTCAAGAACTGAACTATCGTGGCGCAGGTACTTTTGAATTCTTATATGAAAAAGGGCAATTTTATTTTATTGAAATGAATACTCGTATTCAAGTTGAACATCCCGTCACTGAAATGGTCACCGGTATTGATTTAGTCAAAGAGCAAATCCGTATTGCAGCAGGCGAACCTTTGCGTACCAAACAATCCGATATCAAGCTAACAGGGCATGCAATTGAATGCCGCCTCAATGCAGAAGATCCGGTAACGTTCATGCCATCTCCTGGACAAATTAAATTGTACCATCCCCCAGGCGGGCCTGGTGTGCGTATAGACTCTCATATTTACAGTAGTTACTATGTCCCGCCCTACTATGACTCTATGATTGGCAAGCTAATTGCGTATGGAGAAAATCGTGATGTTGCTCTTGCACGTATGCAACAAGCGTTAGACGAAATTATTGTTGAAGGCATCAAAACAAACATACCTTTACAGCAGCAATTAATTAGTGATGCTAACTTTCAAATAGGTGGTGTCGACATTCACTATTTAGAGAAAAAGTTAAGCAAATAATAAACAAAAAAGGAATGAATATTAATGATGGATCTTTTTATACTGCCTGCTATTTGGAATTTGCCCACTGCACACTCTTTTAGCCTTAAAATGGTGACATTCTTAAAAATAGTCAATTTGCCCTTTAATGTAAGATATGATGGCTACGAAAAAGCACCAAATGGCATGATGCCTTACATCAATGATGATGGTCACATAATAGCGGATACAAATAAAATGATTACCTACTTAAAGGAGAAATATCAACTCAATATCGATAATGACTTAACGGATGAAAACTGGGCGTTAACAAACGATATTCAGCAATTAATTGAAGAACAAATGTATTGGATCATACTCTATTCTCGTTTTATTGATCCTGTAGGTTGGGATATTATTAAACATGATTTTTTTCAAACAATTCCTGAAAAATCTCAAGATATTATTGCAACTAAAATAAAAAACAAATTTAAAAAAGAATTGGAAGAGCATGGTTTGCTGAGTCATTCTGAAAAAGAAATTTATAAATTAGCTGCCCAATATACCTCGATCGCTTCTGAGACTTTAGGCAAAAAAAATTATATGTTTGGAGATGACCCTCACACTATTGATGCCTGTGTCTTTGGATTTCTTGGCGCCATTTATTTCTCTCCTCTAGATACAGCGCTTAACCAAAATATAAAAAAACACCCAAACTTGATAGACTACTGCGAGCGAATAATGAAAAAATATAATATTAAATAAGTTTTTCTTTGCCTAATGGATAGCCGTTTTCCTCTTTTGCTATCACTACGGCAACATCGAAGACGATGCTATTTTTTCCTGTATAGACTCGGGCTCAGATATTGACTCTAACTTTAATGCTCTCTAGCAAAATCATAAAATATGTCATTTCCTGTTTTATTAGCATCATTTATCAATACATCAAGGGACACACTATGTAAACTATTACTTTTTCTAGATAAAACATTAGTTTTAGCATCATTTTTTAAATAAACGCGTATTGATGCCGTTGCATAAGGAATAAGAGATAAGCTGAATCAAAATATTGATGAACTGGTGGAATCGACTTTTTGCGTGTTAAAGGCGAAACCGATAGATAAAGGAGATACGCAAAAAGATCACAGTGTTGCTGCGACCATATTGGCAGAAAACATAGCGAAGCTACAACGCTGGCTACGTGCACCGCACAACCAAGTATTATCTAAAGCGTTATTACAGCTTGAGAAAGGTCGCCCGAAAGAGAAGCAATTTTTTTACGAGATTCCTGGCGAAGGCATTACCATTCATGAACGCTTAAATGATATTTATTTCCATGATATGGATAATTTAGTGAATATGTGCCCGTCCGCGAATTTGCTAAAAGGCAAAAAGCGTTTTTATGATATATTGTACCATGTTCCGCATTTTGGTGAAAAATTTCGCCAAGCGGTGGATGAAAGAAATCATCACAAAGGAGATGTGCAAGAACTGATTGTTGAAAAAGTGGGTGGTAAACATTTTCTCACATTAAGAGATGACAATAATCAACCCGTAAAATTATCGAAAGGGGGGATTGGATTAGGCCGGTTTGCCCGTGATTGGTTTATTAAAGAGCACGGTCTTTTAGTGGCCACACTGGGTGAAATCAATAAACAAATCAATATCTTACATGATAACCTGATAAAGGCCTGGAAAGTCGTCGGTCGTGGTTCGATACGGATGGTCAACATAGCGCCACAGTTTGGGCAACTCACCCAAGAATGTGCAGAAATAAGATGGAGTCCCCCCATATCACCACCGGAAGACAGCCAAGAAGCCACGGCTAGTGGTAGTACGACTAGCAGCAGCGCAGCATTAAGGAACGAAGTGAGAATGGCTATTGGCAAAGCCAAAGAAAACATACATCATGCGTACAATATTGCCCTGATAAGCCCAGGAATTAATGATATGAGCAAAATGATATTCCGTTTAAATACGCTAGAGCTGATAAGTGATGCACTTAAACAGCATCAGGTCCATAATGAAAAAGGTGAACTGGTTGCTTACTATAAAAGCGAGCGTTTTCAAGCATTTTGTCGATACTTAGAAGAGATTGATGATGGGGCGTTTCTTAAAGAAATACGGAATGAGGCGTATAGTATCAGCAAAGCCTCGAAAGAACCTGATACTGTTAAATCCAGTGCCTGTCAGAACCGATTTGATTATTGTTGGCAAGAAATCAGCGATAAACTATTTAAAAAAGTGGAAGCAGAGGCTTTAAAAAAAATTGAGTTAGAGCAAAGATTAGTACAACTTGAAGAAGAAAATCCTGCATTACGTACCGCACTAACAGCAGCTGAGCAGCAGGTTATGCTTGAGAAACAAGGGCGTGAAGAAGAAAAGCGAAAACGTGAAGAAGCTGAGCAAAAGTTGGAAAAATTAAAAGAAGAACTAAAGCGATTTAAAGCCGATAAGCCGCAAAAAATCCCCGAGAGTACCAGTACCCCACGCTTTTTTAAATGATTATGAAGAATGGGTTTGGTTGCATTAAAGACACCCAACTTGTATATTGCTAACGTTGCAATAACAGCACCTTCAGACAATCTATTAACAAGAGCAAAATGACTCGCCTAAATACGATTGCAATTGATCGCTATATTCTTTTTAGATAATATAGCTAGACTTCAACACCATCATTTTTTCAATTTGCATATCATGAATCGTATAAGGAATACCACCAACACCTAAACCAGAATGACGCAGGCCAGCGAAAGGCATACCATCTACTCGAAATGCGGTATGATCATTGATCATAACGGCTGAGGCGTCTAATTGCTTATACGCATGCATTGCTGTATCAATATTTTCGGTAAATACAGCTGCTTGAAACGCGACATCCAATGAATTAGCTTGAGCAATAGCCGTATCTATCTCGTCATAGCTATAAACACAAACGACTGGACCAAAAACTTCTAATTGACTAAGCTTAATATCTGCAGGAGGGTTATATAAAACTGTACAATGATAACAAGAATCCGATAATGCTGACCCCCCTGATAAAACATTGGCTCCTTTTCCTACTGCTTCCTGCACCCACTCATTGACTCGCGTTACTTCTGTATGCCGAATAAGCGGCCCTACTTCGGTATCAGCTAATGTTGGATCACCGATTTTTAATTTTTTCGCCTTTACTGCCATGCTGGCTGCCAATTTTTCGGCAATAGTGTGATCAGCAAAAATGCGTTGCACTGAAACACAAACTTGTCCAGCATGATAAAATCCACCTTTCATTAATGCAGGGACTGTCTTTTCCCAATCAGCATCTTTAGCAACAATAACCGGCGCAACACCACCGTGTTCTAACGAGCAACGAGTACCGGGTGCCAATTTTTTTTGTAACATCCAGCCAACTCTAGCACTACCAATAAAACTAAAAAATCCAACACGCTGATCCGTTACTAGTTTTTGCGCTAAGTCATTGTCTTTAATTACTACTGCTTGACACCATTCATCTGGCAATCCTGCTGTATATAATAAATTAACAAAGTTCATACAGGATATTGGCGTATCTCCTGCTGGTTTCACAATAACTGGACAACCTGCAGCTACCGCTGCACCGACTTGGTGCACGATTAAATTTAACGGATGATTAAATGCACTAACAGCAACGACAACGCCTATCGGTTCTTTTTGCGTCAACGCAATACGGTTAGCAGAGGCTGCATTATATTGCATAGGAATCACAGTTCCTGCCTCTGAACGCATGGTTTCAATACAAATTTTTATTCCATCAATAGCTCGCATCGCTTCTGCTCGTGAATCAATTAATGGCTTTCCTCCTTCACGCGCTGCATCTATAGCTAGTGTTTCTAATTTATCTTGCATTAATTTAATAAGCTTTTCTAAAATTTCAATCCGTTTTGTTAAAGGTAACCAACTTTTGCGATTTTTATACAGTTTGTATGCAACAGTTAACGCATTCTCAATTGTTCTTTCGTTAGCACATTCCATCTTTGCAATAACTTCACCGCTAAAAGGTGCCAGCACCTGCAAAAAATTTCCTGTTGGCTCATGATTAGCGACTAATAGTGAATATTCTTTCATTTTCTCTCCAGTGACGTTAACTGTTACAAACTAAACTACCCAACTTTTTGGTTAATTTCATATTTTCACCATAATCAACCGGACAATCAATAATAACAACCGTATTATCTTGAATTGCTTGCTTTAGCACCGGCACTAACTCATTGGTATGCGATATACGATAACCTTTCGCACCAAAACTTTCAGCTAATTTTACAAAATCTGGATTGGTGAAATGTGTATAACTATCCCGTCCAAAATGTATCTTTTGCTTCCATGAAATCAAACCATATTCACGGTCAGTCCAAATTAAAATGACAAACGCAGCACCAACTCGTAACGCTGTTTCAATTTCTTGCATATTCATTAAAAAACCAGCATCTCCCATCACGGCAACAACATTGCGGCTAGGGAAAGCCATTTTTGCTGCCATAGCCCCTGGCAAACTAATACCCATTGAGGCAAATCCATTAGAAACAATACATGTATTCGGTTGCTCCGCTTGGTACATACGTGCCATCCACATCTTATGTGCACCAACATCACTGATTACAATATCCTCAGGCCGCAAAACTTGACGCAAATCCCAGATAATTTTTTGTGGCTTAACAGGAAACTGCTGATCCTCAGCATATTCTGCCATATCCTCAAGAATAACACTGCGCAAATGTTCACTACTGGCTTTATTAAGCGTTGTTATCGATTTCGTGATAGCATCCAGTGAGCAACCAATATCACCTATCACACCACAGGCTAAAATATAATGCTCATCAACCTCCGATGGCAGTTCATCAATATGAATCAATTTCTTATCTTTATTTTTATGCCATAAATAAGGGTGATACTCTACCATATCAAATCCGACACAAATAATGACATCCGCATTATCAAAACCACAGCTGACATAATCTCGTGACTGTAAACCAACAGTACCTAGTGCCATGGGATGAGAAGAAGGAATGGCCCCTTTTGCCATAAAAGTTGTTACCACAGGAATATTTAGCTTTTCAGCAAATTGTATTAAGTTATCACTTGCATGCATGCGAATAACGCCATTACCTGCTAATACAATAGGATTTTTTGATTGTGATATTAAATCAACCGCTTGCTTTATTTTTATTTTAGAAGGTTCAGGCGGTGTCGGTCCTTGCACCTTCAACGGCATTTTGCCTTCAATTTCAGCTTGAGCAATATTTTCTGGGAAATCAATAAAACAAGCGCCTGGCTTTTCTGTCTGTGACACTTTAAATGCTTTTCGAACAACTTCCGGAATAATCGAAGGTTCAATAATCTGAGCACTGTATTTTGTAATCGGTTTAAACATCTCAACCAAGTTCAATACTTGATGGCTTTCCTTATGCAGCCGTGTTGTATCCGCTTGCCCAGCAATAGCAACAACCGGCGCATTATCCAAATTGGCATCAGCGACCCCTGTCACTAAATTCGTCGCCCCAGGCCCTAGTGTTGCCAGACAAACACCCGCCTGACCTGTTAATCGTCCATGCACATCGGCCATAAAAGCAGCACCTTGTTCATGACGAGTTGTGACAAAATTAATCGGACTATCACGCAGGACATCCATAACATCAATATTTTCTTCCCCAGGAATACCAAAAATGGTCTCAACCCCTTCATTTTCAAGACATTTTACAAATAACTCTGATGCTTTCATGATAGATACCTTAATATTTTAAAATTTTTACCGATACTCCTATTATAGTTGTTTGTATCGTTGACGTGTTTTATTCGAGATATATTTTCTTGGTGGATGAAAAAAACGTACTAGGTGCATGATTTTTAATATATTTATTTAATAGTTAGGATGATAAAAATGAGTAAACGGTTAATTACTGCAGCATATCAGGCAAATTCTGCTAGCATCAAAACATTACTAGAGCAAAAGATTGCTGCCGATAGCGTCACAACGCCACCTATTAACTGCCAACCAATAAGTGAAACTATAGGACCCTTATTTGACATGCTGTCAGCAAAAAAAATGCCACCCCCGGAATTAATGATTCAAGCAACGGAAGAAGGATTTGAATATCGAGTTTCTGCTCTTTACTATGCTGCTGCACATGGCCATAAACAAATTGTGAATGATTTACTGCCACATTATAATCATCAAGCTATCAATAAACTCGATCCTATTTGTGGTAATCCACTGATTATCGCAGCACAAAACCGTTCATATGAAGTAATCCGTGATTTATTACAGGCCGGTGCTAAACCCAACATTATTTCTCCTAATTTTGGTACAGCGCTTATGCAAGTTGCTAGCCTTGGGCACCTAGATTGTGTCAGAATACTATTAGCCTATCGAGCGGACACAGAGCAAACAGAAATTGACAGGTTAAAACCCCGTTTTGATTATGGTACTTTTGCTTGTCTAGAAACTGTAAAAACTGAGCAAGAAACAGCATTAATGAAAGCATGTCGTGCTGGTCATTATTTTGTTGTCAGTGAACTATTACGTGCTAATGCTAGCACTACACGTTGTAACAGATCGAAGCAAAATGCTTATCAGATTGCCATTCAATCTGGACACCGTCATATTGCTGAATTGATTGAACAACATGAAAAACATATAGCAGCCCAAGCCAAGAAAAAAACAAACGAAACATTAGCACAATGCTTTTTTTCTTTTATAAAAAACACAGAAAAAAATCAAAAACATCATCATCTTTTTAATACATCATCCCCTGATTATACAATGTTGCTAAATGCATTGAATAAAAAAGAACATTGGGATTATATAGCATTAAAAAACCTATTCGACCAATTTATCCAAAATGAAAATTTAACGATGAATGCACCTCTGCGTTATTGCCAGGATGTTCTATTAGCACCACCACTACCTAAAGTTAACATCCCTGATTATATCAATGTTTCTGATGTTAGTATGTTAATTGCTACTGCCATGCGCAGCAATAACCAACCCGATATTAACAACGCTATCGATGGCATTCGCCAATTAAACTCACTAGAGCAGGTGAATCGAGTGAGCTCAACATTATTACACTTAACACCATGGAATAAAAAATCGTCAGGGATTAGATTAAGCAAACACAACAACACCTTTTTTGCTAATTTTTCAAAAGATAAAAATTTTGATCAGATAAAGACCGCATTAATAGAGCACACAACATTTTTGACAACACATTCTACTCGTACACAATGTCTTTAAAATAAGCAAAACAGAGCATCGATTAATTGAAAATGCGACAAAAAATGTTGAAAAAATAGTCAAAAAAAATTCATGTGAATATTATTGAATCAGTATTTATAGTAACCTTGATGAACAACAGACATTCACAGAAAAATGCAAAATAATCACTAGAATACCATGTATTTTGTCATAACTTTTCAATTATGATTATCAGTAGGCTAGCTAATCACTAGATTTATCAAACAGTTGCCTTTCTCACTTCAGACTACGTACGGACAGCTAAAGGTATCAAATCAAATAACAATGAATCAGGTTGTACCGTGCAGTATTTGCAGCCTTTTAACCTATCCGTTAGAATAGCTCTTCACACTATGGGAGTCACTTATGAGTACGTTGATCGGGGTTATTATGGGTTCACGCAATGACTGGGACACCATGGAACACACAACTCAAACACTAAAAACACTGAAAATTGCTCACGAGGCAAGTATTGTTTCCGCTCATCGCACACCCGATCATCTATTTGAATATGCCAGTCAAGCAGCAAATCGTGGCATAGAAATCATTATTGCAGGTGCTGGCGGAGCTGCGCATTTACCAGGCATGGTTGCCGCAAAAACACATTTGCCGGTATTAGGTGTGCCGATCCAGTCAGCGACATTAAATGGCTTAGATTCTTTACTCTCTATTGTTCAAATGCCTGCTGGTATTCCCGTTGCCACTTTAGCCATTGGTAAAGCAGGAGCTATTAATGCCGCATTGCTTGCCGCCTCAATATTGGCTAATAAATACCCTAACATTAAAATTGCACTGGAAAATTACCGTGCCCAACAAACAGAGGATGTCATGAAAACCATTAATATCGAGGATTTCCCTCAATGAAAATTGGTATTTTAGGCGGCGGCCAATTAGCACACATGCTATCGTTAGCGGCCACACCAATGGGTATTAAAACACTGTGTATCGATCCCACTCCTAATGTTTGCGCTAGCCAAATCACAGACGTTATTACAGCTGACCTCTCTGATAAAACATCACTATCTGAATTTGCTAGCCAAGTAGATGCTATTACTATAGAAACAGAAAATATTCCGCTGGAAACCGCTAAATGGGCAGCAAAACAAAAACCTTTTTTTCCTTCTTTAGCGGCTTTAGAAATAAGCCAAGATCGTTTATCGGAGAAAACATTTTGCCAAAAACACGAGATTCCCTGCCCCACATTTTGGCCTATCCATAGTATAAGTGACTTAGAACAAGCAACGCGACAGTCTGGTTTTCCTGCAGTATTGAAAACACGTCGCTTCGGTTATGATGGCAAAGGACAATACTTATTACAACAGAAAAAAGATATAGCAATTGCTTGGCAACAGTTAAATAATTCTGAGCTAATTTTAGAACAATGGATTAATTTTCAACGCGAAGTATCTTGTTTAGCTGTACGTGACCAACAAGGCAATATACAATTTTATCCATTGACTGAAAACCAACACATTGATGGCATTTTACACTGCTCCCTAGCACCATTCAATGATGATACGCTACAGCAACAAGCACAACAATACACGCAGGACATATTGACTTCACTCAATTATATTGGTATACTAGCCGTCGAATTTTTTCAGGTTGGCAATAAATTGTTATTTAATGAAATGGCGCCACGAGTACACAACTCCGGACACTGGACCATTGAGGGTGCCGCAACGAGTCAGTTCGACAATCATGTTCGTGCTATTGCAGGCTTACCATTAGGTAACTGTTGTGCCATCGGCGTGAGTGCGATGTTAAATTGCATCAGTCATGAACCTGTTGCAAAAAATGTTTTAAATATTCCTTACAGCCATTGGCATACTTATGGCAAAACTGCCCGAGCAAATCGGAAATTAGGGCATGTCACATTACACACTGTTAATGAGAAAGAATTAACATTGAGTTTGAAACAATTAAATCAAATAGAACCATTTGCGACAAGAGGAGCATCTTCTAATGAGTAATACGAACGCTATCAAAAAAACAAATATACGAAGCTGGATTGTTTGTATGTCTAGTGCTTTGTTTTTCTTTTACGAATTCATGCAATTAAGCTTAATGGATTCTATTAGTGCTGAATTAATGGCAACATTTCATATTGGTGAAGGACAATTGGCTTATTTATCTGCACTTTACTTGTTCGCTATTGTTATCTTTTATTTTCCTGTCGGTTACCTATTTGATCGTATCTCTGTTCGTAAATTAATTCTGTCCGGCATTATCATCGGCACACTGGCTTCTTTAGTGTTTGCCGCAGCTCCTAACATTTATGTTGCACAAATAGGACGTTTTGCTAGTGGTTTTGCTCACTGCTTAGCATTTCTTGGCTGTATGCGTATTGCTGCTCGCTGGTTACCTGAGAAGTTGGGATTAATTATGGGCTGGAATGTAACTATTGGATTACTTGGCGGTGTTGCTGCCCATACACCTTTTACTTATTTTGCTACTCTTTATGGCTGGCGTGAAGCATTAATTGTGAATAGCTTACTTGGTGTCATTTTCTTTTTAATCATTTTCTATCTTGTTCAAGATTATCCTGCAGGCACTAAACCTGAAAAAACTCAAAAGAAAAACCCTTTTATCCAAGATATCAAACAAGTACTGAAAAATTCACAAAACTGGCTGTGTTCAAGCTATACTTCGCTACTTAATTTCCCTGTTATGTGTCTTGGTGCATTATGGGGCACACTCTATTTAATGCAAGAATCAGGCTTAAGCCGCATGCAGGCCAGTCAAGTGATGGCCATGATTTTTTATGGCACTATCATTGGCTCACCTTTGGTTGGCTGGATTTCAGAAAAAATGCAAAGCCGAAAAAAACCCATGATTATCGGCAGTATACTTTCGCTTGTATTAATTATGACATTATTTTCATTGCATAATCCTAGTTTTACTACCTTAAAGATACTTTACTTTGCATTAGGATTAGCAACCAGCATACAGGTAATAACATATCCGATTTTAACAGAAAGTAATAACGATGTTGTCACTGGTGCAGCATTAAGTTTTGCTTCGATGATCATCATGGGTGGCGGCGGTGTAGCGCAAAATGTATTTGGTCGCATGATGGAAATCAATTGGCATAACATCTGGACTAATAATCCATTTACAAATTATCAAACAGCTTTCTTATTGATCCCTATTGCATTTAGTATTAGCATATTACTAAGTTTTTTTGTTAAAGAGACTTACAAAAAAACCGCTAATAATTCACAACCATCACAACCACTTGATACAAAAGAAGAAAATTATGCACTTTGATCATGTTATAAGCCTTGAACAAAGAAAATAATAATTTGGATCCCCAGCAAACTTATAATCATAATAGGTGAAGTTATGTTGCGTAACCGCATGTACCATGCTTTGCCTAAATTTTTTCGGTAAGCTAAAGAATCGATAAACCAAACAAAGCTAAATAATAGTGCAACCATAAAAAAGATCCAAATACGGTAAAAGAAAACCATCATCAACAATAAGCTAACACTCAAAATGACAAATATACCTCCAATATAAATAACATTGACCTGCTGATGAACCTCACTTTTTATTGCCATGCCCCAACTAATACCGGCTAAAAAGATTAAAAGAATAAAACAATACATTAAAAATAAACGAATAGCATAATCATTGTATTTCGCTAGATGCAAAGTAAAATTAGCGTCTGTCATCTGCACCGCTAACAGTAAAAACTGCAGAATAAATGGCAACGCGGCAACTAAGACAAGCAACAAAGGTACTCGTGGCGTTTTTTCTTTGTCCATGTGGTTTCCCCTCCATTCTAATTCACTCAAAACAAATATTACACAAAAAGAGCATATCATAGCATCTTTCTCATCCTAGATAACGCATTAATAAAAGCAATGCATTAGCCAGTCTTCAAAGGTCTCTAGGTATTTGTTGTCCTGGTGCAATACCATAATACATCGATTCAATGCTAGAAAAACAAATGATAGTGCAGATACAGTGCTAGCACCACTGATAACAGTTACCTGTTGAAATCATATCTCTTTTTCATTACCCGCCTGATCAAAAGGTGTTCCATACAAGCATTTATTGTTGTCAGTTGCCCAGCGACTTTTTTAACTGAAGAGCTTTGACCAACTGTCAACATAGTAGACATTCATCGTCATATATTTCAATGTCGGTATGAAAATCATGATTTAGGTTAATAAATGTTCATTTTAACAAAATATCAATCTAAGCACTGATTTTCATCGCTAAATAGTGACAGAGAAACAATACTGTTCAACTATCATGTATAATGTTAAACTGCTTACATTAAAACGAGCAAATATAAAACCGTTATACTAAATTAAGGAACCGTGATAATGGAATTATCGCAAGATATCCATCCTAAAAAGAAAGTCTTAAGCTTATTTACTCTGGTAATGATCAATATCATTGCCGTTGACTCGCTGCGCAATCTTGCTATTAGTGCTGAATTTGGCTTTTCACTGATCTTTTTCTATATCATTGCTGCTATCATTTTTTTCATTCCCATTGTGGTTATCGCAGCAGAACTAGCCACCGCTTGGCCACGCATAGGTGGACTCTATGTCTGGGTACGTGAAGCCTTTGGTAAACGCTGGGCCTTAGTCGCTATTTGGCTACAATGGATATACAATGTGGTTTGGTTCCCTACAATCTTATCATTTGTCGCCGCTTCATTATCACAGTTGATTGATCCCTCTTTGGTAGAAAATAAAACCTATATGCTATCGGTGGTCTTAATAGGCTTTTGGGCCGCAACATTGGTTAACTGCTTTGGTATGAAAGTCTCTGGTATCATTAGCACACTTGGCGCTATTATTGGCACTATTTTTCCTATGCTACTAATTATTATTTTAGGCTTAGTTTGGCTTGCGCAAGGCAACCCATCACAAATTGAGTTTTCTACTACAAATTTTTTCCCCGCCCCAAATGCTTTTAAAAATTTAGCTTTTTTTGTTGCAATTTTGTTCGGCTTACTGGGTATGGAAATGTCTGCTGTACATGCAGAAGATGTGAAAGAGCCTAAAAAAAATTACCCGCGTGCCTTATTGTATTCATCTATTCTAATTTTTCTTTCTCTGGTCTGCTCGTCTCTTGCAATTGCAGTGGTAATTCCCAAACAAGAAATTAGTCTGGTCTCAGGACTCAGTGATGCTTTTCGCATTTTCTTTTCACAATTCAATATGGCTTGGATGGTACCCATTATTAACTTATTGATCATTCTCGGCGCTCTCTGCAGTGTTTCTGCTTGGATCATCGGTCCAGCAAAAGGCTTATTGGCTGCTGCTGAAGATGGCAGTTTGCCGCGCTTTTTTCGATATACGTCACAACAAGGTGCACCAATTATTCTATTATTTATTCAAGGAATAATTTTCACTCTCTTGTGCACAATTTTTTTACTGATGCCGACAATTAATAGCTCATACTGGGTTCTCTCCGCATTAACAGCTCAACTCGCTATGTTTGTCTATTTATTTTTCTTCACTGCTGCTATTTATTTACGCTATAAAAGACCCGATGTTACACGAACATTCAAAGTGCCTGGCAAAAATATTGGCATATGGTTAGTCGGTTGCGTCGGCATATTGGCCTGTATCTTTGCCATTATCATCGGTTTTTTCCCTCCAGATGAGATTAAAATCAACAACATATGGCTATATGAAGGAATTTTACTCAGTGGCATTGTTATTTTCTGTACATTACCATTGTTTCTATATCAAGTGGAAAACAAATAAGATCACCATTATCATGCTCGATGATAAGCAAGCATTATAAATGCAGACTTGTAAAAAGCTTAAAATACACAGTTTGCTGAACAGTAAATAGATATGAAAGTAAGTTAGACACTAA
>CBDDLJ010000017.1:0-47475 GCA_965230635.1 Gammaproteobacteria bacterium | reverse complement strand
TTAGCATCTTTCTCAACTTGCTCCTGGCATTGTTCCGACATGGGATCTCCTTTCTCTATATTTTTAGCTTATACTAACCCGCAATATATATTATTGGATTAACGGGTTGACCATTTTTACGAATTTCAAAATGTAATTGCGTTTTATCTGTGCCAGTCCTACCCATTAACGCAATTTTTTCTCCTTTTTTGACGATTGCGCCTTCTTTGACCAAGTTTTCATCATTATGGGCATAAGCGCTTAAATAATCATCATTATGTTTCACAGATAATTAAATTCCCATAACCAACAATACCATGCCCACTGTAGACTATCTTTCCTGTTTGGCTAGCAACAATGGCCTGCCCTTGCTATTCCTGCAATATTTATGCCCTTACATTCAACACCTACGGTATTGAATTTTCTAATAATTTTGCCATGTTGTCGGCCGCTGCCACGTGACCTTTTTTAGATATCAAATGAATAATTTTGTTTCACTTTTTGCGTTTTTATTGCCTGGCCTAATATTTAAGGGCTTCGCTATTTTTGCTACGTTAACTGGCTTTTTCGTCGTTAACCATCTTGCTCTATAAGCCTTTTTTTGTTGCAAAAAATAAATATTTTCACCTGTTTTTACGGTCCATAAGGTGGCTCAATAGTGGTTAAATTTTGCTAATGTGCGATAATCATAACCATATTGCCAAGCAATAGCATACAAGTGTTTCTCCTTTAACCACCGTATGGTAACTATGCTTTTACCTGCTGCTTCTCGCCAACCATCCACCACTGGTGCATAATGATTGCACATGACTGCACGCAGTCATAAACTATCACATCAAGTTATTACATAGTATTGTCGGCAGCATACCGGTTTTTTCTTCATTATTTTCTTCAGTTATTTTTTCCACTTAGTAGTCACCACAGCAAACACGGTAGGCTCCCAGTTAACCGAACGTTTGTGGCACGATCCCTTTAACCCATTCAGATATTTGGGCTAATGATTCATAATTGAGTTAAATCAACTTTTAATGGGGTGACATGGAGACTCTATTATTTTCGACCGCATAAAAATCTGAGCCCTGGTCGGAATCTGCACATAATCCAGGTGGACCAACCCAGTAAATCGTATGACCACGTGGATCAACGTTGCTTTGACGGTGGGTTCTGCACAATGACGCTTTCCTAAGACGGGTTACATCCACACCATCGGAGTTTATCCCTAATGGAATATCCGGAATATTAACATTTAGTATCGTCTGAGCAGGTAGACTGGCATGACCAATTTGTTTGACTAACGACTTAGCAATGGCTGCCGCTGTTTCATAATGAGTAAGCTCAGCACCCACCAACGATATTGCAATCGCCGGTAACCCCAAAAAACGTCCTTCAGTTGCAGCAGCCACCGTTCCAGAGTAAAGTACATCATCGGCTAAATTAGCTCCCGCATTGATGCCAGCAATAACCATATCCGGTAATTCTTCCAATACACCAGTCAAAGCAATATGAACACAGTCCGTTGGCGTACCTTCAACGCTGATAAAACCATTATCAAGCTGCTTGATACGAATAGGATTAGATAGGCTCAATGAATTGCTGGCGCCACTGCGATTTCGATCGGGTGCGACTACAACCACATCCGCAATTGTTGATAAAGCTTGATAAAGAGCCATCAGCCCAGGCGCATATACGCCGTCATCATTACTAATTAATATTCTCATCGTGGCAACTATATAGGTGAATTACTGTAGGTTTGAGATAAAGTGATAATACACTTCATCCACTTTGATCATACTTAACTCTGTGCGAGCTAGTTCCTCTACTGCCGTATTTCCACTCTTCAAATCTGCAATATTAGCCATTAACGCTGCATTTTCTTTTTGCATACGCGAATTAATTTGCTGCTGGCTCAACACTTGCTGCTTTATACGATAAACATCCAAATAACCCCCAGCAGAAAACCACAACTTAAACTGCAAAGAGACTAATAACAAGGTTAATATAATATATGATAATTTCTTTGTCATTGTGACGCTAAACCACCTAGTGCACTGTATTTTACCAATTGATACTGAGCAAATTCATTCTTGGATTTGAAATGCAACGATTATGCCAGATTAATGCTTGTGATGACCAGCAAATTTTTCCTTTAATAAGGTATTACTACCAAATAATGTATGCTACTTCGCGTTTCCACCACAAGTAGGATAAGCTGATTTACCCAAGTAATGTGCTTTTTCTCCTAATATTTCTTCAATACGCAGCAATTGATTATATTTTGCCACACGGTCAGTACGACAAAGTGAGCCTGTTTTAATTTGGCCCGCATGACTAGCAACCGCTAAGTCCGCAATAAAAGTGTCTTCTGTTTCACCAGATCGATGTGAAATAATAACACCGTAACCGGCTTGCTTCGCCATATCAATGGCTGCTAATGTTTCAGTTAACGTGCCAATTTGGTTTAATTTGATTAAAATAGCATTGGCTACTTTATTAGCAATTCCCCGTTGTAATATCTCTGTGTTTGTTACAAATAAGTCATCACCAACTAATTGAACCTTGTCTCCTAGCGCCTGTGTTAATAATTGCCAACCTTGCCAATCACTTTCATCCATACCATCTTCAATTGAAATAATTGGATAAGCCTGCGTTAGACTTGTCAAATATTCAACAAACTGCTCGGATGTCAACGATTTCTTTTCTGCTGTTAAACAGTAACGTTGATCACGAAAAAATTCCGAACTAGCAACATCTAAACCTAACACAAAATCATTGCCTGCTGAATAGCCTGCTTGAGTAATAGCCTCTAGAACCATCTCTAAAACAGCTTCATTGGATGCTAAATTCGGGGCAAAACCACCTTCATCACCTACTGCGGTATTTAAATTGCGTTTTTGTAATATATTTTTCAACTGATGAAAAACTTCAACCCCCATGCGTAATGCATCACTAAATTTGTCAGCACCAATCGGTAAGATCATAAATTCTTGTATATCAATATTATTATCAGCATGTGCGCCACCATTGATAATATTCATCATTGGAATAGGCATTATATACTCTTCTCTATCTACCAAATGACGAAACAAAGGTAAGCCCTGAGCTTTGGCTCCTGCCTCAGCACAGGCAAGAGAAACAGCTAATAAAGCATTCGCCCCTAACTTTTCTTTATTCGGTGTGCCATCTAAGCTTATTAATAGTTGGTCAATAGCGTGTTGGTCGAAAACATTCTTACCCTTAAGCGCCGCCTGTATCGGACCATTGACATTTGCCACAGCATTCAACACACCTTTACCTAAATAACGCTGAATGTTTTCATCGCGCAATTCTAACGCCTCCCGCGATCCAGTTGATGCACCCGAAGGCACGCATGCACGACCAATAATACCATTGGCTAATGCCACATCAGCCTCAATCGTTGGGTTACCGCGTGAATCTAAAATTTCACGTGCGTGTAGATTAACTATTGTTGACATAATTTATTTCTTCCAAAAAACCTTGTTGCTTTACATGACTATCAATTATCTTTAACGTAGATAGTAGTGCTTCCATTTGCCGTAATGGCCACGCATTGGGCCCATCACTTAACGCTTTTTCAGGCTGCGGATGTGTTTCCATAAAAATGCCAGATATACCCGCTGCAACGGCAGCTCGTGCTAACACAGGCACAAATTCACGCTGTCCACCGGAGCAACCACCTTGCCCTCCCGGCAATTGTACTGAATGCGTCGCATCAAAAACAACGGGACATTGTGTTTGCCGCATTATCATTAATCCGCGCATATCGGAAACTAAATTATTATAACCAAAGCTCGCACCGCGTTCACACACCATAATTTGTTGATTTCCAACCATGCGAGCTTTTTCAACAACATATGGCATGTCATGTGGTGCTAAGAACTGTCCTTTTTTGATATTAACTGGTAAGCCTTGAGCAGCAACTCGTTGAATAAAATTGGTTTGTCGGCACAAAAATGCGGGCGTTTGCAATACATCAACTACAGAGGAAACCTCTTCTAATGGCGTATCTTCGTGCACATCAGTTAATACCGGCACACCCACTTTTGTCTTTACCGTTTCTAATATGCTTAACCCTTTTTCTAAGCCTAAACCTCTAAAGCTCGCATGTGAAGAACGGTTGGCTTTATCAAATGACGCTTTAAAAATATAAGGCATGGCTAACTTTTCAGAAATCAGCTTTAGTTTCTCTGCAATATCTAAACAAAGTGATTCACTTTCAATAACACAAGGACCTGCAATGAGAAACATTGGTTGATCTAATCCAACTTCATATTGACATAATTGCATAAACATATTCCTCTATCTAGCTATTTTAATTACATAGAAGCAACCAAATCCTCTGTCATATTATTTTGACTTTTTTTTTGTGCCTTTGTGTACTCATTAGCGGCTTCAATTAGCCCTGCAAATAAAGGATGACCTTCACGTGGCGTTGAGGTAAATTCAGGATGTGATTGACATGCAATAAACCAAGGATGATCAGGTAGCTCAATCATTTCAACTAAACTATTATCTTGCGAGCGACCGGATATTACCAAGCCTTTTTCTTCTAGTTGTGGGACTAATTCATTATTAACTTCATAACGGTGACGATGACGTTCAATAACACTGGGTTGTTGATATAACTTCCTAGCTAGGGTACCTTCTTTTAAATGGCAGGCATAACCACCTAGCCGCATGGTACCACCTTTATCTGACTGCTCATTTCGCCGATGCACATCACCATTGTCTGTTTTCCACTCAGTAATTAAACCTACAACAGGATAAGGCGTTGTTGGATCAAACTCACTGCTATGTGCGTTTTCCATCCCAGCAACATGGCGCGCAAACTCAATTAATGCGACTTGCAAACCTAAACACAATCCTAAATAAGGCACTTTATTTTCTCGTGCAAATTGTGCTGCCATTATTTTTCCTTCGGTGCCACGCTCACCAAAACCACCAGGAACAATAATTGCTGCTTTTCCTTCTAATAAGACAGTTCCTTTTTGTTCTATTTCTCCGGCATCAATATAGTCAATATTCACTCGTGTATGTGTGTTAATGCCAGCATCAACTAATGCTTGTATCAATGATTTATACGCATCAACCAAGCTAATATATTTTCCTACTATGGCGATAGTTACTGCTTGTTTTGGTTGTTGCTGTGCAGCCACCACCGCTTCCCAATCGGACAACATCGGTGGTTTTGCTGACAGTTGCAATTTTTCAATAACTAATTCATCAATGCCTTGCTGATTTAAAATCAAAGGAATTTGATAAATCGTTGATACATCAGGCAAACTGATGACACCGCGTTTTTCAACATTGGTAAATAATGCAATTTTGTCGCGCTCTTGTACCGGGATAGATCGCTCTGAGCGACATAATAATATATCAGGCTGGATCCCAATAGAACGTAATTCTTTTACTGAATGTTGTGTTGGCTTTGTTTTATACTCACCTGCTGTTTTCACATAAGGCACCAGCGTCAGGTGCATGTAAAGCGTATTAATCAAACCTAAATCAACACGCATTTGTCTAATTGCTTCTAAAAATGGTAAGGATTCAATATCTCCTACGGTGCCACCAATTTCAATCAAAGCAATATCAACATCATCTGCTCCTTTGACTATTTTATGCTTTATCTCGTCAGTTATATGCGGGATAACCTGCACCGTACCACCTAAATAATCTCCTCTACGCTCTTTTCGGATGACATCAGCAAATACACGTCCACTGGTAAAATTATTATCTCGTGTCATTTTGCTACGAATAAAGCGTTCGTAATAACCTAAGTCTAAATCCGTCTCAGCACCATCTTCAGTCACAAAGACTTCTCCGTGTTGAAAGGGGTTCATTGTGCCTGGATCGACATTAATATAAGGATCTAATTTGAGTAATGTGACATTCAACCCACGTGACTCTAAGATAGTTGCCAAGGAAGCCGCCGCAATTCCTTTGCCTAAAGAAGAAACAACACCACCGGTAATAAAAATATATTTAGTCACTGTTAATCACACTCTACGTTCTAGCCAGCCCCCATTTTAACAGAAGCCGAGTTGCAGACAAAGCTGACTTTTACATTAAAAAATGCCTTGCCAATAAATTGGTAATCATTTGAACAAAAAAATACAGTAAAATATTGGATTATTTTTAAACATTTGCTATAGTTTTTATTAATGAATGAATATTTATAGCGCTAAATGATAATCAATTATTAGCATTATATTAATACAATATTTTAAGGAATTGTTATGAATCCACCTGAAAACGCTACCAAGCCATTGGCATTATTGGTTGAAGATGATTATTCATTGCAATCTGTTATAAAACATACCCTTGAGCGCTGTGGTTTTGAGGTTGATACTGCCGCTACGAGTGAAGAAGCCTTATTTTTATTTAATAAAAAAGCCTATATCGTTATATTTATGGATATCGGCTTACCCGGTAAAGATGGTGCGGTAACAACACAAGAAATTCGTAAAATTGAATCAAAAAATGAAGATCCAGCCATCTTTATTATTGCGCTAACCACCCATTTTTGTGGAGAACATCGAAATTATTGTTTAAATATGGGCATCGATGATTTTTTAAGAAAGCCAGTACAAGAAGAAGATGTCTTTTCAATAATAAAGCGTTACCTTGCAATACAATTAAAAGAAAAATATGCAGATTCTTTTCATAACTCACATGAAATTGATGTGGACATGGTGGTTAAAGCATTTGGAGGGAATAGAAAAATTGCTTTATAGCAGTTTTCAATATTACCAAGCAAGTATAACACGTAACAAGAATTAGAACATTATTTTGAAGAAAAAAATAAAAAAGGTTTTATTTCTTGCATCCACAAACCAGCAAGAAATACTGCCTGTACTGGAGCAACTCACCTCAATATCATCGCCAAACAAATTGAGATTATCAGCAAGGAAAAAACACTACTGGAGCTAGGCACGTTATATCAAAAATTAAAAATGGAAATTGAATGCGTGCGACAAAATAAAATAGCAAAATCTCACTGAACAGCTTGCCTGTAACGTATAGCTTATAGAGCAGTAACTATCTGCTTGAATCAATACTAAAAACATGGCCTTTTTCATCAGCTTTTGCTTGATAAGTATCAGCTATGGCATAACCAACAACCGCTGCTAATTGCTCATTAATATAAATCAAAGGAATTCTGTCACGCCGCCACGGTTCCACAGCCCACTCCTGCCATAGCTTTTTTAACGAACAAGATCGTTGACGCTTTGCTGGATGAAAGCGCTCACCTTCCCGCCAAAACTTGAGGGTGACACCGGCATTGGCAGGTAGTCTTAAACCATCCCCCATTGTGGCTTGGACCGAGAGAGAACCCAGCCCTGCTGGCAATTGCAATGTTTTCTGCAAATCCCAGTATTGTTCATAGTCAGTTGGAATGGCTTCTGCTTGTTTGACAATATACAGTTTACCTCGAAAACGACGGCATTGATACGCTCCCCAAGCGACAATCGGATTCGCATCAGGACGCGCTGTCAATAAACAGCGTTGAATTTCTTGCAACTTTACATAGCTTGGCATCGCTATGTGTTGTTGTTGCAACCAGTAGCGCAACACTAAGCGTTGTTGAGCTTGTTCAAGTTGAGTTAAAGGCAATAATCGTATTTGATCACAACTATCAGTAGCAACGTTACGGTATAGTTCACTTGCATAGCTTGACAGCAATAAAGCACCCTCTTGGCACAATTCGGCTGCACTACTCAGCGTTTTATTTGCACCAGGCCATACCTGTTGTAAGCGTGGCATGATTTTATGACGAATATAATTTCGTGCAAAACGGGTATCTTCATTGCTTTCATCATCGATCCATTTTAATTTTCGCATGTGTGCATAGGCTTGTAATTGCTCACGGGTATAGTTTAGTAATGGTCGTATCATGAAACCATCAGCAAAGCGCGAATAAGCAGAAATACCGGCTAACCCATGCAAGCCACTGCCGCGTAATAATCGCAATAACACTGTCTCTGCCTGATCATCAAGGTGATGAGCTGTTAACAAACATCCGGTCTGTTTAATCACATCAGCAAATACGTGATATCGGGCTAAACGCGCTGCTGCTTCTGTTCCTTTGCCTTGCTGCTGAATTTGAACTGTTTCGATATGGCAATCAATCCCGTAGTTTCGGCATATTGATTGACAATGCTGTTGCCACTGCTGGGCATGCTGACTCAACCCATGATTGATGTGTACAACACGCAAGCTATAACTTACGTTTTGTTGTAATAAATCTAATAACACATGCGAATCTAATCCACCGCTATAAGCTAACCATAGCGTGTCGATTGAAGCAGGCAGTTGTGTAACTAATGTTGAAAACTGTGTGGAAAAATCTGCTAATAGGTTAGCTTCTGCCATAAGACATAAACTTATTATAACGATCGACTAATAATTCATCCATTGTCTGCCCTTGCAAGTGGGTTAAATTATGCAGTAATTGTTGCTTTAACGTCGCCGCTATGGCAACTGGATCACGATGTGCACCACCCAACGGTTCAGGAATCACTTCATCAATTAATTTTTGTTTAAATAATTGCTCTGCATTTAGTTTTAACGCTTCTGCCGCTTCTGCTTTCTTTTCCGGAGTTTTCCACAAAATTGAGGCACAGCCTTCTGGAGAAATCACTGAATAAACAGCATATTGTAACATTAATACCCGATCACCAAGGCCTATTGCCAATGCGCCTCCTGAGCCACCTTCACCTGTTACGGTACAAATAATGGGGGTTTTAATCGCTGACATTTCATATAAATTTCGTGCAATTGCTTCACTTTGATTTCGTTCTTCCGCACCGATGCCCGGATACGCTCCTGCAGTATCAATAAAGGTTAAAATAGGCAGTTTAAACTTTTCAGCCATTTGCATGAGACGCAGTGCTTTTCGATAACCTTCAGGATTTGCCATACCAAAATTGCGTGTTACTTTTTCGTTGGTCTTGCGTCCTTTTTCATGCCCAATGATCACCACGGCTTGACCATCAAGCCGGGCTATACCGCCAATCAATGCTTGATCATCTGCATAATGCCTATCGCCATGCATTTCATCGAAATCGGTAAAAATATGCTCAACATAATCCAAAAAATGAGGCCGCTGAGGATGACGTGCTATTTGAGTCACTTGCCACGCATTTAAATTAGCAAATACTGACTTGGTCAAGTCACGGCTTTTTGTTCTTAATCGCTCAATTTCTTCTGTAATATTGACATCATGATCACTGGTGACTAAACGTAATTCTTCAATTTTCGCTTCTAATTCTGCGATAGGTTGTTCAAAATCTAAAAAGTTTTGCTGCATAAAAATTCACCTTACTTCCTCATTTCTAAACCGTATTGTGCATGATTTAATAGAATTTGCCAATTTTCACTAAGGTTAACCTTAAAACAAACAAGCTGGTCTAAATTTAATCATATTGATGATAAATTATATCAAAGAGCCCTTAGTCAATCAGTAATAATCAACCACGATGGCTTCTGTGCCAAAACTGTCTCGCAATTGATGCAGTAAACTATCTCTAGGCTGCACACGCCAGTCATTACTGAGTGCAAACTGTGCATTTGCCCAGGATTGATGATATTTAACGATAACAGGGCAAGCCCCCTGTAAGTGAGACGCTAAAATAGTCTGTAATTGTTGTAAGGTTTCCTCTTGACATTGGTTCGCATGCAAATTGATAATAATTTGTTTCACATAGTTGCTACGTGCCTGCTCTAAACTTAACAAACGCTGGCAACTCATACGAAAACCACCGCTATAATCATCTATGGCCACATCACCTTCGACAATCACGATATTCTCTTTCACGAGTAATTCGCGCGACTGTTGTAATACATCAGAAAAAACAGCTAATTCAAGTCTACCGGTACCATCATCAAGACTAACAAATGCCATGCGGTCACCTCGCTTAGTCTGCATAAATCGAACACTCGCTACCAAACCGGCAACAATAACATTCTGACCTTGATCGGGTGACAATAAGCCAATCTTTGCTGATACAAATTGATTTAATTCAAGGCAATACTGGTCAATGGGGTGGCCACTTAAATAAAAGCCGATCGTGTTTTTTTCTCCCTGTAATAATTCTTGTTCTGGCCATTCTTTTACTAATGTATAATCTACTTTAGGCACCTCGGTTTTCACTTGCATGACTGCAAATAAATCACCTTGACCTTGATGTTTATCTCGTGCTTGGCGATCGGCAATACCTAGTGCTTTTGCTAATGATGCTTCTAGAGTTGCTCTTGTTTGTTGAAAACAATCCATGGCCCCACTCTTCGTTAATGCTTCAAATCCACGTTTATTTATCGTTTTAGAGCCAACTCTATGGCATAGATCAAATAAGTTTTGAAAAGGTCCTTGACTTTTACGTGCATCGATAATGGTTTTTATAACACTTTCTCCTAACCCTTTAATAGCACCTAAACCATAGACTATCTCACCTTGCTCGTTAACCGTAAATTTATAAAAACCTTGATTAACATTAGGCGGCAACAGCGTGAGTTTCATTTGCTTGCATTCATCAACAAAAATAACGATTTTTTCTATATTATCCATATCTGATGACAACACTGCTGCCATAAATTCAGCAGGGTAGTGTGTTTTTAACCATGCCGTTTGATACGCTACCAAAGCATAAGCGGCCGAATGAGATTTATTAAATCCATAACCTGCAAATTTCTCCATCAAGTCAAAAATATAGGTTGCTGTATTACGCTCTACACCACGCTCAACTGCGCCTTGAGTAAAAATAATCCGTTGCTTTGCCATTTCTTCCGGCTTTTTCTTCCCCATCGCACGACGCAAAATATCTGCACTACCCAGTGTGTAACCTGCTAACACTTGAGCAATCTGCATCACTTGTTCTTGATATAAGATAACCCCATACGTTGGACACAAAATCGATTCTAAGGCAGCATGGGGATAGGTTATTTGCTCACGCCCATGCTTTCTATCGATAAAATCATCTACCATGCCGGATTGCAATGGGCCGGGACGAAATAACGCGACCAAAGCGATAATTTCTTCAAAACAATCTGGCTGCAAACGCTTAATTAATTCTTTCATGCCACGTGATTCTAATTGAAACACCGCTGTAGTAGTGCACTTTTTTAGTAAGGTATAGGTTTGTTTATCATCCACTGGTATTAAACTAATATCAACTAATGGTTGTTTTTCCTTTGCTAAACGTTGATTAATGGCTTTGACTGCCCAATCAATAATCGTTAATGTCCGCAAACCAAGAAAATCAAATTTGACTAAGCCTATTGTTTCTACATCATCTTTATCAAATTGAGTCACAATTTGAGAACTATCTGGCTCACAATATAATGGTGTAAAGTCAATCAATTTTGAAGGCGCAATCACCACACCACCGGCATGTTTACCGGCATTGCGCACAATCCCTTCTAATTTTTTTGCCAAATCAATTAATTCTTTGACTTCCTCTTCTTCATTATAACGTTTTAGCAATAATTCTTCTTCTGCCAAGGCTTTATCTAAAGTCATACCGACAGCAAACGGTATCAATTTCGCAATTTTATCAACAAAACCATAAGGGTGGCTGAGCACACGTCCAACATCACGCACGACGGCTTTCGCCGCCATAGAGCCATAAGTAATAATTTGAGAAACACAGTCACGACCATATTTATTAGCCACATACTCAATCACGCGATCGCGCCCTTCCATACAAAAATCAATATCGAAATCAGGCAGAGATACCCGCTCAGGATTCAAAAAACGCTCAAATAGTAATTCATAAGCCAGTGGATCTAGGCCGGTAATCTGCATAGCGTAAGCAACCAAAGAACCCGCACCAGAACCTCGTCCTGGACCAACCGGCACACCATTCTTATTTGACCATTGAATAAAATCAGCAACGATCAAAAAATAACCCGCATAACCCATTTTATTCAACACATGCAGTTCTTCTTGTAATCGTTTATCATAAGGTTTTCGTTTTTCAACAAAATCACCAGCATTACTGTCATATAAAACACGTAACCGCTGCTCTAACCCTTCTACTGCTTGTTGTGAAAAATACTGCTCTATTGTCATACCAGGGGGTACCGGAAAATCAGGCAAATAAGACTTGCCCAGTGTCAATTGCACATTACATCGCTTAGCAATTTCAACACTATTTTGTAATACCTGTGGCATATCTTTAAATAAAGCACACATTTCTTCTTCTGTGCGAAAGTATTGTTGCTCCGTATACAGCTGAGGTCTTTTCGGATCTTGTAAAACATAACCTCCTTGAATACAAATACGCGCTTCGTGCGCTTCAAAGTCTTCTTTATCCAAAAAACGCACCTTATTCGTTGCGACAATCGGCACAGCAAATTGTTGCGCTAATTGAATGACAGCTTGAATATAGGTATTTTCATTAGCAAAGCCGACACGGTGAACTTCCAAATAATAATCTTCATGAAACAATGCTAACCAATCTGTCAAATAAGCTTCTGCCAGCGCAGCTTGATCGTTAACAATTGCTTGCCCTATATCACTGTGAATACCCCCCGATAGGACAATCAACCCTTCTTTATTCTCTGCTAACCAAGCTTTTTCTACCACGGGTGTACCGCTTGATTGCCCATCTGTATACGCTGTTGAAATTAAGCGCGTTAAGTTCTTATAACCGCGTTGATTAGCACATAACACAGTCAACAAAGACGTCTTGTCGCTACCATGATCATGCCTCACCTGTAAATCACTGCCAAAGATAGGTTTGATCCCTCGGTTGATCGCTGCTTGGTATAATTTAACCGCTGTGAATAAATTACAATGGTCAGTCACAGCCAATGCGGGCATCCCACAATCGATGGCTTTTTGAATCAACGGTTTAATACGAACAATACCGTCTATCAACGAATATTCGGTATGGATTTGAAGATGCACAAATTTTGTCATCACATTGCTTTCAAATAAGTTTTGCTGAGATTCTGCTTTGGCTAATACTGATATTGTAACGCTATATTGGTATTTTTCATATAGCAGTCTGTCTTTATGCAGTATAATGCCGACTATGTCCACACTGCAAATATGCTTAACTTTTTAGCACTCGCTGTACTGGCTTGTAAGAACAACGATGTATGGGGCAAATGCCATGTTGTTCTAACGCCATAATATGTGCTTTGGTTGGATAACCTTTGTGTTTTGCAAAGCCATATTCTGGGTAACGACTATCATATTCATACATTAACCGATCTCTGGTCACTTTAGCCACAATGGAAGCGGCCATAATAGAGGCAATTTGACTATCACCACCAATAATGCTTTCTGCTACACCTGAAAAAGGAGGACAAAATTTTCCATCTACTTCAATTTTTTCAGGTGTAACTGGTAATTTTTCAATGGCCCGTTGCATTGCTAATAAACTGGCATGATGAATATTAATTTCGTCGATTTCTTCATGGCTCGCTTGGTCGATTGCGACAGCAATAGCATGTGTATTAATTTTTTCAAACAGGATTTCGCGTTTTTTTTCTGTTAATGCTTTTGAATCGGCTAGTCCTTCAAATGCTATTTTTTTAGGTAATATAACAGCTGAGGCAACAACTGGACCTGCTAATGGGCCTCGTCCGACTTCATCAACACCAGCGACTATAATTGCTTTATTCTGTCGCGCATTTAACACTATGTGTATTTCCTTGCTCATAATGATTCAAAATAATATGTGCCGCTTTGTCACCGGCACCGATACGTAATTGTTGATGGATAATCTGAAATTGTTGTTTTATTGCTGTTACTCTTTCTGGATCCGTTAACCAATCCATTAATGCTTGACCCAGTTGCGGTGGTGTTGCCTCTGCTTGTATAATTTCAGGCACTAATCTTTTTGCTGCAATTAAGTTAGGCAGTGCAACATGAGCAACATTGACTAATCGTTTTGCTAGCCAATAGGTTAATGCTGATAAGCGATAAGTCACTACCATGGGAGTTTTTAATAACATAGTTTCTAAGGTCGCTGTACCCGCGGCAACTAAGGCACAATCACTAGCAGCAACCATGTCACGTAATGAACCCACCGCAACAGTTAACGGTAATGGTTTATCAAACTGTTTCACTATAGCCTGCCATTGTTGCCATCTGTGTTCATTGGCTAATGGAATTAAAAAGTGGCAATTAGGCTCTCGTTGCACCATCCAACTAGCCGTTTGTAAAAATAATTTCGCTAATGCTGATAGTTCTGATTTGCGGCTGCCAGGCAATAAGGCAATCACTCGCTTTTCTTTTGTTAGTCCGAATTGTGCACGCTTTTCCATTTGGTCAATTTTCTCTGGGATTTGATCAGCAAAAGAATGTCCTATATATTCTGCACGCAGCTTGTGTTTTTGATAAAAACCTTGTTCAAAAGGAAATTGAGTCAACATTAAATCAACAGCTTGTTTGATTTTTTTAACGCGGTAAGAACGCCACGCCCATATTTTAGGACTATTATAATGAACAGTAAAAACGCCTCGTTTTTTTAATTTTTTTTCTAACGACAAATTAAAATCAGGAGCATCAATTGCAATAAAAATATCGGGCTGTTGTTGGCATAGGATATGATAAAATTGGCGGCGAATATGTAATATGCCAGGAATTTTCCTGACAATCTCCGTTATACCCATTGCCTCGATACTTTCTTGATGAAAGAGCACTCGGCAACCTGCTTGCTGCATATTTGGGCCAGCAATACCATAACATTCAATGGCTGGATTGATTGCCTGTAAGGCTTTAATCAGTTGCGCTGCTAGTAAATCACCCGAGGTTTCGCCAGCAACAAATGCAATCTTTATTTTTTTTTCGGCATGATCGCTTGCAGGCATGACTAACGTGTTACACCACGAGTTGAGGCTTTCAACGCATCTACCATTAATTGAATTTCAGGTATCTCCGTCACCATTTCTTCTAATTTATCTACGGCTTGAGTTACCATTAAGCCTTGTCGATAAATGATTTTATAAGCTCGTTTTAATGCCATTATAGTATCACTGCTAAACTCCCGGCGACGTAACCCAACAGTGTTTAAACCATTTGGCTCTGCAGGCTGTCCAGCGACTAACACATAAGGTAATACATCCTTAACAACCAAGGTCTGCGCTGCGACAAAACTATACTCACCAATTGTGGTAAATTGCCGCACACCAGCAAAACCGCCAATGGTCACATAATCTTTCACACAAACATGCCCACCCAGTGCCACCGTATTCGCGAATACGGTATGATTGCCAATCAGACAATCATGAGCAATATGAACATAAGCCATTAATAAATTACTATGACCAATACGCGTTTCACCACCGCCCTGCTCTGTGCCACGATTGATGCTAACAAATTCCCTAATGATATTATTATCACCAATCATTAATTGGGTATCTTCACCCTTGAATTTTTTATCTTGCGGGCTAGCGCCAATAGAAGAAAATTGAAAAAAATGATTGTTTTTACCTATGGTGCTAGGCCCTTCAATCACTGCATGTGGTCCAATTTTACATCCTGTATCAATCTCAACATCCGAGCCTATCACTGAATACGGGCCAACTTCCACATCATCAGCAATAATGGCTTTTGGATGAATAATCGCTGTTTTATGTATCACAATTTATTCGCCTTTTCGAAAACACAAAATTTCTGCTGTACAAGCCACTTCGTCATCAACCGTCGCCACTCCTAGAATTTTCATCATATCGCGTTTTACTCGTAATACTTCAATATTCAACATTAACTGATCGCCTGGCTGCACAATACGCTTGAATCTGGCTTTATTAATGCCTGTTAGCAAATAGATACTACCATCGTCTGGCGTGCTTTCTGCAGAAACAAACGCTAATACACACGCTGCCTGTGCTAGTGACTCAACAATTAAAACACCTGGCATTACTGGACGACTAGGAAAGTGACCTGTAAAAAAAGGTTCATTGATAGTAACATTTTTTACTCCTACCAGTGTTTCATTAGGTGAATAATCTAATACTTTATCAATTAATAAAAAAGGAAACCGATGGGGTATATGTTGTAAAACACTATGAATATCTAATGCATTCATCTTCTACTTTTCACTCCTTACATTGCTGATATACATTACAATTATTCCTTCACATCCATTGCGGTAATTACAATTTTGTTAAGGCTTGCTCAATGCTTTTTAAACGCTTATTCATTTCATCCAGTTGACGAAACCTAACCGCATTTTTGCGCCAACGTTGATGAGGCTCTATACCTGTCCCTGATGAATAGATACCGGGCTGTTTGATATCTTTTGACACAACCGTCATGCCGGTAATAATAACATTATTGGCCGTAGACACATGCCCGGCAAATCCAACCATGCCAGCAATCATACAATTCTTTCCGATATTCGTGCTGCCAGAAATACCTGTGCATGCAGCAATTGCTGTATTCTCACCAATCCTGACATTGTGGCCTACTTGTATTTGATTATCGAGTTTAACGCCTTGCTCAATAACCGTGTCATCCAAAGCACCCCGATCGATTGTTGTATTGGCGCCTATTTCGACATAATCTTTTATAACAACGCGTCCAAGCTGAGGAATTTTAAGCCATTCCTTATCTTCTTTTGCCAAACCAAAACCATCCGAGCCAATAACTGTACCGCTGTGAATAATGACATGATCGCCTATCACAATATCATGGTAAACCGTTACATTAGCATGCAGTGTGGTATGCTCACCAATCGTCGTACCGGCACCAATGACACAGGCAGGTCCTATCAAACTATTTTTACCGATAACAACGCCTGGCTCTAACACAACATTAGCAGCGATGACTGCACTTTCATGTACGTGACAATCCTCTGCAATGATTGCGCTAGGATGGATACCGCTTGTTTGACTTGCTGGGCGTACAAACAATTGTGCTGCTTTAGCAAACCCTAAGTAAGGTTGTTTCATCACTAAAGCAGTTGTTGGGCAATCGGTGACATCTTCTGCTGTTAAAATGACGGCACTGGCTTTTGTCTTTGACAAAAATTTTCGATATTTGCTATGCGCTAAAAAGCTTATCTGCCCTGAACCAGCAGTTTGTATGGGAGCGATACCATGGATTAAACTAGCCTGTTCACCATGTACTTCAGCCCCAATCGCCTGGGCAATATCCGCTAACGGATAAGCAATCTCTCCCACACGCAATCCTTATGTTAAGGCGTTTCTTTTAACGCTTTTATCACTTGATCAGAAATATTAATCGTTGGTTTTGCGAAAACCACGTAATCTTCTTGAATAATTAAGTCATAATTATCTTTATCCGCAATTTTTTGTACAATCTTATTAATGGATTTCATAATTTTATCTATTGCATCTTTTTGCGCTGCTCTGGCATCGCTTAAGTAATCTTCTTCTAGGCGGCGCAAATCACGTTGATCACTGGCAATCGAATCTTGCAATTTTTTTGCTTCATTACTGCTCATAACTGAAGCATCACGTTTTAATTTTGCTTGATCATCAGTCAATTTTTTTTGCAATGCAATAATCTTATCTTGACGAGGCTTAAATCGCTTCTTAAGTTGATTGGAAATATCTTGCATTTGGGAAGATTGTTGTAATATTTTTGGTATCGTTAATACCCCGATTTTAGTTTGATCGGCTGCAAAGGCCTTAATGGAAAAAGCCATTAATATGCTAACACAAACAGTACAAAATTTGCTCATTTATAACTCCTAATTACCGTCGTAAACAATCTATGCACATTGTAAACTGTTTTTGAACGTAATCAAAGCGTGACTGTTTGGTCAAAACAAAACGTTGCTGCTATAAATTGTTCTAAAAGCGAACAAAAGATTGTAATGACAAAAAACCAAGCAAAATATCGGTAGAAGGCGTTAACAAACTGTCAGCAACATTTTAACCCGCACCCACGGTGAATTGGAATATATCTAACGTATCGCAAGGTTGTTCATTGATAGCTTTAGCAAAGCTGATAAGTAGTGGGCCCATAGGTGAATTCCACTGCAGCGCGATACCTGCTGAAAACCGTAGTGGGCCAGAGGGTTGTCCACTACAAGGATAATAAACCGGATCAACTAACAAATCAGCGTTAGTATAAACATTACCCATATCAACAAAAAGAGAAGTACGCAGTGTATCTCTGGCAAAAGGTTGCGGTACGATTAAGGCAATTGTGCCATCAACTAAAAAGTTACCGCCAAGAATTTCACCTTTACTGTCTATCGGGCCAATGGAGTAGCCTTTATAACCGCGCACACTTCCCTGCACACCAATCCCACCAGCATAATAGTTTTCATAAAAAGGTAACGTATCCGTACCAAATAAACCGTTTCCATACGCTGCTTCACCACGCAGTGAAAGTATATAACCACTAGCGCCAAATGGATAATAATATTGTCCAGCATAATGTAATTTATAATAAGTCAAACTTTCACTCGTTAGCGGTGCTGCTAATAAAGCTTTTAGATTTTGTACGTATCCTTCAGTTGGAAACATGGCACGATCTAAATCAACATATGACCATGCAGCAGAGAGTAGTGCATTTTGAAAGTCTTCACCATTTTTTGCTTCAAATGCTTGTAAATTGAGCGATGCGCCTCCGCCAATATGTAATTCTGTGCGCTGATAACCTAAGCCAAATTGAATATTATTATCTTCTGTTATCGGTAACGAGTAGGATAAATTAGCGCCATATTGATCCATAATATAATCAGTTATTTCAATACCGCTACGCTTATAGTCGGTTTTTTTCGCATAGATATTAAAACCTCGACCTATGCCTGCTTCGGTATAATACGGATTAAAAAAGTCAAAAGAAAATTTAGTGACATAACTACTGGTACTAAAATTAAATCCTATCGATTTTCCCATGCCTAGGAAGTTGGTTTGATTAAATCCGCCATTGAGTAATATCCCTTGAGTATCCGAATAACCTGCACCTGCCGTGATGCGCGCCGAAGGAACTTCAGCAACTTCAAAGGTCAAATCCATTTGGTCATCTGTACCAGGCACTTTAGTTGGTCTTAAATTTACACCTTTAAAAAATCCTAGCAAATTTAATTTTCGCTCAGACAATCTAATATTCGCTAATGACGAAATTGCCCCTTCTTCCTGGCGCATCTCCCGCCGTAAAACGATATCTTCTGTTTTTGCATTTCCTTTAAAATAGATATGACGTATATAATATTTTTGGCCGGGCTCAATGTTTAAAATAACCAATACGGTTTTATTCTCATGATCAATTTCAGGAATGGGTCTTATCGTGGCATAAGCGTAACCATACTCCGCCAGATAATCGCCTAATACTCGGTTAAATTCAGCGATTTTTTTCCGAGAAAAAATTTCTCCTTGAGTATAGTTGATTTTTTCTAACAACGTTTCCCGTGGAATAATAGTTTGCCCAATAATATCAACACCAGAAATATGGTATTGTGTTCCCTCTGTGATATAAATAGTAATATAGACTTCTTTCTTATCTGGGGTCATTGATACATTGACTGAATCAATGGCAAACTCAATGTAGCCTTTATCCATGTAAAATGATCGCAAGCGCTCAATATCCGCATCCAATTTCTCACGCGAATACTTATCTTGTTTTGTCAATAACGCCCAAGGACGTGGTGAGCTCAGTGCAAATTTATTCAACAAAGTCCAATCGGTAAAATCATGATTACCAATAATTTTAATTTCTTTAATCGTAGCGGCACTGCCTTCGTCAACTCGGATTTGCACGGCAACTCGATTATCCGATAACGTTTTCACATGAGTCGTCACCTTAGCAGCGTAATTACCTCGCTCATATAAACGATTTTGTATTGAATCACGGACATTATCTAATACAGATTGATTAAATATTTGCCCTTCTGACAAGCCAACTGATTTGAAGCTCTTTAACAGATTTTCTTTTGTGACACTGGTTTTACCTAGGATTTCAATATGCCCAACTGTTGGACGCTCTTTCACATGAATAATTAATATATTGCCCTCACGCGATACACTCACCTGGCTAAAAAATCCTGCCTTATACAAACTGTGAATAATGTGTGCTGTATCACCTTGTTGTAATTCTTGTCCTGGCTCGATGGGTAAATAATTTAAAACAGTACCATATTGTATGCGATGCAACCCTTCTACTTTAATTTTCTTTACAACAAAGGATTTCATAGCAAACGCTGAAATACAGGTAAGCAATAAAAAAATAAGACAAAAAGCCTTGACTATTCTTTTTATCAGTAGAATCGCAATGGCATTTTTGGCAACATGCATGCTGCCTCGCAGCGGATATTGGTAACTATTTTGCTTCATTCCTTTACTTGTATTTTCCTAAGTTAGTTTTATGTACTATTTCAACCATCATAAATGATTGGCTATTCTACCATCGTGACAAGTCATTATAAAAGGCTAAAAGCATTACTGCGAGCAAAAATACTAAACCAATACGAATCCCCACCAATTGAACACGTTCAGAAACCGGTCGTCTAGTGATCGCTTCAATAAGATAGAACATTAAATGTCCACCATCGAGTAAAGGAATAGGTAATAAATTTACCATTGCTAAACTTAAACTGATCAATGCTAAAAAATTGAGAAAATAAGCAAACCCAAGACTGGCTGAATAACCCGCACCTTGCGCTATACCAATAGGACCGCTAATACTGCGCAACGATAAATCACCCGTGATCAATTTGCCCAATAATTGCCAACTTAATAAAAACATATCCCAGGTTTTTTCAGTTGCAGCAGTAAAAGCGGAGAAAAAACTATAGCGCTTGATAAATAGTAATTCTTTCGGTAACTCGGCTGTCTGTATACCGACACCAAGATAACCGTTGGTTTTTCCTTGGACTTTTATTGCATCAAGTGTCACCGGCACTGTTAAAACTTGACCATCTCGCTCAATTTCAAACACAATGTTTTGCTCAGGCTTGTCGACAATAATCTCTACCATTTCTTGCCAACTAGCAATCGCTTGCTTATTCACACTGACAAATACATCACCTGACTGTAGCCCCGCCTGCTCTGCCGGTGTGCCTGCCTGAACAACCCCAATAATAGGTGGGAATTCAGGAAAATAAGGACTCAGACCTAAGCTGCTTAATAAGCGTGGATTTTGTTCATCTATCGACCAATTGCTTAAATCTAACGCATGTGTTTCTCGCTTGCCTTCGGCCTGGTAGGGAACTAGCGTAACCATCAATCGATCGGTTTTACCTACATTGGATAATAATTGTAAACGCACATCGGCCCATGACTGGGTTTCTTGTCCAGCAACCGACACAATTTTATGATTTGCTTGGATCCCCGCGTTGGCTGCAATTGAATGCTGGTCTACTTTACCAACGACAGAATACAATTCAACAATGCCTATATAAAACATAAGCCAATAGACAAGCATGGCAAATAATATGTTAAATAACGGGCCTGCTAAGACAATAGCCATGCGCACCCATAACGGCTTTCGATTAAAGGCATGAGGTAAATCTGTTTCATCAACAGGCCCCTCTCGCTCATCAACCATTTTTACATAACCACCTAAGGGAATGGCAGAAAGCGCATACTCTGTTTTTTGTTTATCGTACCACTTTACAATCACTTTACCGAAGCCAATCGAGAAACGGGTAACTTTCACACCCAGGCGACGAGCAACCCAAAAATGACCATACTCATGAACCGTCACTAAAATAATAAGAGCAACTAAAAATAAAGTAACAACCCAAAGAATGTGTAACATTTAATTTATCACCATCAGAAGACTAACCACACGCCCAAGGCAAAAAGTGGCGCACTCGCGAATAAGCTATCTAAACGATCCAATATACCGCCATGACCTGGCAAAATATTCCCGCTATCTTTCACGTCCGCCAACCGCTTAACCATACTTTCAACTAAATCACCAATGACTGCTTGTAAAATAGTGACCAATAATAATAATCCAAACAATGGAACAAAAAACAATTGTGGCAGCAAAAAGTAGGTATAAATAGCCCCGATTAATGCCGCTAACATAAACCCACCGTAAAAACCTTCTCTCGTTTTATTAGGACTCACTTGTAATGCTAATGGTTTTTTTCCGTAGGCTTTTCCAGCAAAATAAGCACCTGAGTCCATGCTCCAAATAAGCAATAGCAATAAAAATAAACATGTTAATCCTTGTTGGTGCCAACGAATAAAATTAATTCCTTGCCAAGCTGGCAATAATAACAAAGAGCCTAAGCAGAGACGAAAAGACAAAAACCGATGCCACCATTGACTACCACGTGGATACTGCGATAACCAATAACCCATGACACACCAGGCAAATAAAGCAACAGAAAAAACCCATTGTTCCGGCATATAATAGATAAAAAACATCAGAATAGCATTGCCTAACACATACACGCTTTTACCCCAATAAGTGTGCAACTTTACCAGTGCTGTCCACTCCCAAAGTCCTAGTAAAATAATAATGCCACTGACCCATAAAAAGTACATTTCAGGCAAAAAAACAATCCCTATAACCGCTATCGGTAAAACAAGGGCCGCTGTGATTAATCGCTTTTTGAGACTACTCATTGTCATCCTTTAGAATCTTGAATTTGTTTACTTGTAAAGCCAAAGCGTCGCTCCTTTGACTGAAAATATTGAATGGCTGCATCCAGCGCTTTTTCATCAAAATCTGGCCATAGCATGTTGGGGAAATACAATTCACTATAGGCTAGTTGCCAAATCAAATAGTTACTAAGACGATATTCAGCACCTGGCCGAATAAATAAATCTGGCTCGGGCAAGCCTGCTGTTGCTAATCGTTGATTAAATAAGTCTTCATTAATGGTTTCTGCTTCAAGTTCACCACGTTGAACACTTTTTGCTAAAGAACGAGCTGCCTGAAGAATATCCCATTTACCACCGTAATTAGCAGCAATAACTAAAATTAAACCTGAATTATTTGCTGTTAATTGACAGCCTCTTTCAATGTTTTTATGGATTTTAGCAGAGAAGCTTGTGATATCGCCGATAATGCGCAGTTGAACATTGTTTTTATGTAATTCACCAATTTCTTCCGTTAGCGCAAGATAAAATAAATCCATGATATGGCCTACTTCATCTTGTGGCCGGCGCCAATTTTCACTACTGAAGGCAAATAACGTTAATACTTTTATGCCAATTTTCCCCGCATGCCTCACAACAGATTGTGCTGCTTTATAACCTGCTTTATGGCCTTCACTCCTGGGTAATTGGTGCTGCTGTGCCCAACGCCCATTACCATCCATAATAATGGCAATATGTTTTGGCAATGACTCAGTCAAGTCACTAAATCTCCATCAAATCTGCTTCTTTGGTAGAAATGATTTTATCAATTTCAGCTATAAATCCATCCGTTATTTTTTGAATTTTCCCTTCTGCAATTTTCTGCTCATCTTCACTAATAGTTTTATCCTTGGCATACTCTTTAATTTTAGCATTTGAATCACGTCGCAAATTACGAATTGCAATACGGGCATTTTCTCCTGTTGATTTGACCAATTTTGCTAAATCTTTACGTCGCTCTTCAGTCAATGGTGGCAGCGGTATTCTAATCAAACTTCCTACAATGACAGGGTTTAAACCTAAATTAGCAGCACGAATAGCTTTATCAATCGGTGCAACCATTGTTTTTTCCCAGGGGGTGACTAATAATGTTCTAGCATCTCCTGCAGTGACATTAGCTACTTGATTTAATGGGGTATTATTTCCATAGTAAGACACTGAAATTTCTTCTAGTATGCGAGGATTCGCTCTGCCAGTACGTAATTTAGCTAACTCATGATGTAAAGCATCAATCGATTTTTGCATTCGTGGTTTAATTTCTTGGTATATTTCATCCAACATGTTGTTATCCTCTCTCTATCAAAGTTCCCTCATCCAAACTGGTCGCAACGCGATATAGTGCGCCTGGCTTTTTAACATTAAACACACGCAATGGCATATTTTGATCTTGACATAAGCATATTGCATTTAAATCCATTACTGCTAAATGTTTTTCTAGTACTTCATCATATGTTAGATGGGTAAATTTCTTTGCCTCTGGATTTTTCATTGGGTCATCTGAATAAACACCATCTACTTTCGTTGCCTTAATAACCACGTCAGCACCTACTTCAATACCACGCAAACACGCAGCTGTGTCTGTAGTAAAAAAAGGATTTCCTGTTCCCGCAGCAAAGATGACAATACGATTATTTTGTAAATGATACATCGCCTTACGCCGATCATAATGATCAACAACACCACTCATAGGAATAGCTGACATAATACGAGCGGGCAATTTAGCCCGCTCAAGCGCATCACGCACAGCTAGTGCATTCATTAATGTTGCTAACATCCCCATGTGGTCACCAGCAACGCGATCCAGGCCAGCATCTGATAGCGCAGCACCTCGAAACAAATTACCGCCTCCTATAACCAACCCAATTTGCAACTTTATATCGACTAATTCAGCAATGTCTGCTGCTAACTGATCAAGCACCGCAGCACAAATACCGAATTGTTTATCACCCATGAGCGCTTCACCGCTCATTTTCAATAATATACGTTGATAAATTGGTTGTGCGCCCATATTAATCTCCGCGTGCTTGCGCCATAACTTCAGCAACAAAGTTATCTTCACGCTTTTCTATTCCTTCGCCAACCTCAAAGCGAGTAAACAGATTAATCGTGGCATTTTTTTCTTTCAATAGTTGCTTGATCTTCATATCAGGATTTTTTACAAATGCTTGACCATGCAAGCTGACTTCATCCAAAAACTTACGGATACGACCTTCTACCATTTTTTCAATAATATCCGCTGGCTTGCCACTTTCTGCCGCTTGTGCACTGTAAATTTCTTTTTCTTTGGCAATAATATCATCAGGCACATCGTCTGCTGCAATAACGATTGGATTACTTGCTGCAATATGCATAGCAATATCTTTTCCAATATTATTGTCATTTGCACTGACATCGACTAAAACACCAATTTTTGCACCGTGTATATAAGCACACAAACGACCGGCTGCTTGCATATACACTAGGCGTCGAACATTAATGTTTTCCCCTAGCTTAGCAATTAATTCCATGCGTATATCTTCAACAGTACGTTCATCCACTGTAGCAGCTAATAGAGATGCTACATCCTTGCATTGCTTCTCTAAAGCGACTTGTGCAATGCTATTCGCAAACTGCTGGAAATCTTCACCGCGTGAAACAAAATCCGTTTCACTGTTAACTTCTACCATAACGGCAGAATGGCTGTCATCGCTGACCGCAATAGTGACTAAACCTTCAGCGGTAATTCGGCCATCTTTTTTCGCTGCTTTTAATGATCCTTCTTTACGCATCATATCAATCGCTAAATCGATATCCGCATTTGATTTTTGTAAGTATTGCTTACACTGCATCATGCCTGCACCCGTTCGCTCACGCAATTCTTTTACCAATGCGGCAGTGATTGGTTTACCTTGTTCCATCTAACACCTCTTTGTTAAAAATATTTCATTATTACTGTTGTTGTTGCTGCTGTTGCTGTTCAACCGACACTTCTTCTATTTTGCTAGATCCCTCTTCCTCAACATAGACATCTTTTTCTCTATAGCTTGGTTTATCATCAGCAGCAAGACTCGCTTTTGCTTCTAAAATAACATCTGCCATGCTCGCTGCATACAGACGGATAGAACGTATAGCATCATCATTTCCTGGGATAACAAACTCAATACCATCAGGATTAGAGTTACTATCGACAATCCCTATCACAGGAATACCTAAACGTCTAGCTTCAGCAATAGCAATTTTTTCATGGTTAACATCAATAACAAATAAGGCATCTGGCAAACCGCCCATATTTTTAATGCCACCTAAGCTGCGCTCTAATTTTTCCATTTCTCGATGGAGCATCAATGCTTCTTTCTTGGTAAGACTATCAAAGCTGCCATCTTCATTCATGCGCTCTAAGTCGAGCAAGCGTTTTATTGATTGGCGAACTGTTTTGTAATTAGTTAACATACCGCCCAACCAACGATAATTCACATAAGGCATACCTGCACGTATGGATTCTTCCTTCATAACATCACGTGCCGCGTGTTTTGTGCCTACAAACAATACCTTGCCTTTGTTGCTAACAATACGCCGAACAACATCTAACGCTTCGTTTAATGCTGGTAAGGTATATTCTAGATTCAGTATATGAATATGGTTACTTTTACCATAGATATAAGGCGCCATTTTTGGGTTCCAGTAGCGGGTTCGATGCCCGAAATGGCAGCCTGCCTTCAACAATTGTTGCATTGTCACATTTGACATTTTACTCTACTCCTAAGTCAATTGGGTTAATCCTCCACAATTCCCAAGCCCGAACTCTGTATCTCAAGCACCCACGGACTTGTGCCGAATTGTGTGCGTTATCGTTCCACATCATGAGAAATGACCATATATTGCACATGATGTACTTAAAATAAACACAAATTAGCAAAGTTAGTTGTTGCACTTTGCCGATGCGATTTATACCATAGATGGTCTTTAACAACAATGGGTTAAATGATGTCAATCATAATAAAAACGGCGGAAGAAATTGAGAAAATGCGTGTCGCAGGACGTCTAGCTGCAGATGTTTTGAACATGATAGAACCTTATGTGAAACCCGGGGTCACCACGGATGAATTAAACACACTGTGTCATGATTATATTGTCAATGAGCAAAAAGCCATCCCAGCACCGCTTAACTACCGCGGTTTTCCTAAGTCAATCTGTACCTCACTGAATCACCAAGTATGCCACGGCATCCCTGGTAAACGCCGACTGAAAAATGGTGATATTATCAATATCGATGTCACGGTCATCAAAGATGAATACCATGGAGATACCAGCAAAATGTATTATGTTGGAAAACCTTCCATACAAGCCAAACGCCTATGTGAAATTACCCAAGACTGTCTATTTACCGGTATTAGTATGGTAAAACCGGGTATACGCCTAGGCGATATCGGTGCTGCAATTCAAAAATATGCCGAAAAACACCATTACTCCATTGTCCGAGAATTTTGTGGGCATGGTATCGGCAAAATCTTTCATGAAGATTTGCAAGTGTTACATTACGGCACAGCGGGCACAGGCATTGAACTGGTTGCCGGGATGACATTTACCATTGAGCCCATGGTCAATGCCGGCAAGCGCCACACACGTGTGCTACCCGATGGTTGGACCGCAGTAACCAAAGATCATAGCCTCTCCGCGCAATGGGAACACACACTGTTAGTTACTGAAACAGGCGTTGAAATATTCACCTTGCGTGAAGAAGAACAAGATATTTTAACAAAATTTAACCTTGCCTAGAAACACTAACAGATTAGGATATTGGGCATAAGTCCTTTGTATCAGCAGAAGGTAGCTCATCATCAGACCAATCCTCAGAGTCAGAACCAGAATCAGATTGCGAGACTTTATTACTACCAAAAAAAGGCAAAGGCACAGCACACCCCATATTTGGGGGTGGTAATTGACAATTTGGTACTAAAAGTAAATCAGCAGCACAATTATTAGCATGATTAGACTCACTTGATAGTAACTGTTGCTGCTCTATTGATAATTGCAATAATTGTTTTGCTAGTTCTTGTAAGCTTTCATCAATAGACTGCTTGTTTTTAGTAGGCTTTTCATTTTCTTGCTTATTATGGTCGATCTGGAAACCATTATCGAGATCAATGCTGGAATCATCGATTTCATTGCTGCTTTCCCACACCTTTTTTGAAGTGACAAGAAACGCTCCAAAACTTGGCATACGCTCTTGCAAAATACCGCATCTATTGCTACTAACTTCATTGCTTGTGCTCACCGTATCAACATTCGGCACCGCTTCTGGCAAAATAAAACGCAAATGATGATGCTCGGGCTCTCGACAATACGCCTCTTGCTCTGTACGTCGTTTTTTCAATTCAGCTAGGTGTTTTTGTTGATATGCTTTTATTACATCGTAGAATGATTCCGGGTCAGCTGGTTCTTTTTGATTTGTTATATTATCTCTGTTTAGTAAGGTATTATTATCTTCATCACTAACAAAGCCAAACTCTCCCGGTGTATAGGTCTGTTTTTTATTGACATCAACAACTGCTGTACGATCCTGCTTAGGTACGCCAATTTGCTCTTTCAATGTGGGTTGACAATATTTTGCAACATAAGTTTCTTCTTCTTCGGGGAATGCCTTCGCCTGCACGCCCATGATATAACCTAGACAAGAAAAACCCCATAACGATGCAATATCACTCAAACGCTTTTGTTCTCCGTTGGTACCAGAACCGTAATTACAATTCTCTTTAAATTTTACTAAAATTAAATTAAAAATCGGTCGCAATAAGCAATCTTCATGGGTGATTTTATAAGCAACTTCACGCAAAAAGTGGCGAAATAATATCCGCTCATCACTACCATCTTCTGTAGCTGCAGCAGCTTTTGCAAGGTGCACCAACCCCTTTTTCCTTTTTGAGGATGTCTTCAGTACTGGAATAACTAGCCGCACCAAAAAAGCCAATGCAGCTTTATCCAAGGTTTGGCTACGCATTAAATCATGGCCATCTTTTGCTCCTGTTTTTTCCTTTCCTTGTTTCTCTTCTTTATCTTTTTTTACTTCCAAAGATTCCAAAAATAGGGCGTGAGTAAAAAGAAAAAAAGCATTGTAATCATCGGGTGCATATCGAGAAGGTATGGTCTGAGTATATTCCGTCTTAGAATAAATTTCTCTCCAGATCATCTTGACAAAATTTTCGTTAACATCAATACCAAAAAAATGACCTGACTTATTACTTGCCATTAAAACATCTTTAACGATATTAGTAGCCTTATTTTTATAATCAGGCGCGAATAGTCTAAATTCAACATTTTTCTGCTTATCAAAGCGTTGATGGAATCTAATTAATTGCACAATCTGAAATGCCCACAAACGATAGAATAAAGCCAAATTATCATTATCTTCACATTTCTGGCTAATTTTTTCTATGAAGTGACCAGTACGCCTGAGCTTGATTCGCTCTCTATCAATATCCTCTATTTTATCTATTCCAAGAGAAACACACTCCCATCCGCTAACAATGCCATAGTAGTTTTGAATATATGTTAACAGCGAATCCATATGACGTTGTTTCTTAAATTCTAATGATATACGAGTTAATTGTTGATCTTCGAACAACCATTCTGGACTGCGACGCGTTGCTTCACTTAAAATTGGTTCAGGCTTAGATACATTTTTAGATACATTTTTAGATACATTGTTTATTTGTTTACGCATATTGATTCCTTACTTTTCAAGCGACATTTCCTATATTGTGACTATTATCCTTAATTTAGCAGGTACTGTCTACACTCAATATTAGGGTAAAATCATACTTTGGTTATTTTTTGACCTTCAACTAATTCGCTTTTAAAATGATCATTCCACACGGTAACATCTTGTATCAATACGACCATGTTCTATTTCAATTTCAGTGGTGGTATTTTCCCTCTGCTCTCATTTATTTTCTTGATGCAGTTTTTTTATGGCGGCTCCCTATATTGTTGACCTATGCTAAACGAGTATAGTGTTTGCTTGCGAGGTTTCAAAAGCGACGTTTACTTTATTGTCAATAAGGTTTTGAATAACCAAGCAGGCGCTAGATGATGTCTTAGGATAGGCCAACAATATAGGGAAACGCTATAAAACGGTGATTCTCTTTAACTGGCAATACATAATCGCCACTTTTTATCAATCCTCTCAACAATTTTTTTCTGTGTGTTGATCGCATTCATTGTAACAATCGCTCCCTTCAATTCTAATAAGTCTAGCCTATCTAACACACTCACATTTTCATTTTTTTACCTTGAGATTTCATTTGTGATAATACTAATCCGTTCGTTTTGCTCTAGGCCTGATGAATTCTCTTGTACTTTGAGCAACTCATTTACTAATCTCTTAGAAAGTTGGCCAAACATAACGACAAATTGACTAAGAAAAAAACCAACGACAGATCCAAACAGCAGCTACTGCACCGGTTAAATCAGCAATTAAGCCTGTTGGCACAGCATAGCGCGTACGTCGAATACCAATTGAACCAAAATAGATCGCTAAGACATAAAATGTTGTTTCAGTACTACCCATTAACGTGCCAGCCATGCGTGACAAGAGTGAGTCTGGACCGTGCGTTTGTATTAATTCTACCAACATCCCATTGCTCGCACTACCAGAAAAGGGACGAATAAACGCTAGCGGAACAATATCGCGAGGCATGCCTAACCATGTAAAAATAGGGCCAAATACATTGCCAAACCAAGTAAAACCACCCGCTGCACGAAACATGCCTATGGCGACAATCATACCGACTAAATGAGGTAAAATGCGCAGCATCACGTTCAATCCATCTTTAGCGCCAAGAATAAACTCATCATACACACTCACTTTTTTACAAGCAGCATAAAGCGGTATGCCAGCAATAAAACCTAAAAATAAAGTGTTTGAAAAAAATTGTCCTAGGTTTGATAACATATAATCACCTTAACTCTGTATTTGTTTTCGCTCTACTGCCGTTTCTGTGTCTAAATCGCTTGCCTCATTATCCTGGTGAAATTTGCTGCGACCTGCAAATATTTTTGCTAAACTAATGGCGACAATGGTTGAACATAACGTCGCTAAAAAGCCAGTAAAAACAATAGCTGTTGGTTGCTTTGATCCAGCTGCTGCAAGAAAAGCTATTGTTGTAGCAGGAATTAATTGAATACTGGAAGTATTAATCGCCAAAAACATACACATGGCATCTGTTGCTGTTTTTTTATCGGTATTTAATGCTTGCAAAGACTCCATTGCACGCAAGCCAAATGGCGTCGCTGCATTATTCAATCCTAACATGTTAGCTGCCATATTCATGACCATCGCCCCCATTGCAGGATGATCGGCAGGAATCGATGGAAATAAATAACGAAGAATAGGACGCAATAAACGTGCAAACAGAGAAATAATACCGGCTTTTTCTGCAATACGCATCAATCCTAGCCAAAAGATCATCAAACCAGTAATACCTATCGCTATTTCAATCGCTGCTTTAGTGCTTTCAGTTACCGCAACGACGACATGATCTAGTGTGCCATTAACGATACCTAGCACCACGGAGCCCAGTATCAAACTCAGCCAAATAATGTTTAACATCTACAGAATTCCTGCCTATGTGTTTATAATAGGCTATAAATTAAACATATTGCATTCTTACTGTCAAGTGAAGTCTCTTTGTATAATATATCGGTCAAAAAAAATGCATCGATATTTAGTAGTTGACTGATAATAAAACTATCATGTCCGCAATGGAAAAGGGGTAATGCTTGATAAATGTCTTTGAGATGAGTAACTTCTGTTAGAAATTGTTAGCCTTTCATCATTGTCCATCGCTTTTGTTTTGGATCAATCTAGCTATCACAGAGAATAAATAATGTAAACTACAATAGCAATTAAACCAGCCCTAGCTCCTTTACTATCGCCGTTACGCCACTTTCATTTTTCCCATCAAATAGAATTTTACTCATGTGAATAATAAAAATGGATGCAGTATAAAAAAACTGCTATTATTAGCTTTTTTGGCACATTATACTAAGGATAATAATGACCCAAAAACGCATTTTTATCATTTATACAGGCGGCACCGTCGGCATGAAAAAAACCGAAACTGGTTATATGCCTGTTCCTGGTTTTCTGACTGAGCGAATAAAAAACTTACAAGCTTTTCACCATCCGGATCTTCCCCAGTTTACTATTCATGAATTATCACCTTTGCTTGACTCCTCTAACGTCTCTCATAAAGATTGGCACACTATTTTGCAACTGATTGTTGATAATTACGCTGACTATGATGGATTTATTATCATACATGGCACTGATACCATGGCTTATACTGCTTCAGCCTTGTCTTTCGCATTACAGAATCTAGCGAAGCCTGTTATCCTTACAGGCTCACAAGTACCGTTAGTAGAAGCGCATTCTGATGCAAAAGGAAATTTAATCTCTGCCATGTTATTAGCAGCAAATTATGCTATTCCCGAAGTGTGTGTTTATTTCAATACCCAGTTATTTCGTGGTAACCGTTGTCGTAAAGTCAATACACAAAGTGTTGCTGCTTTTGACTCTCCGAATTATCCTTGCTTAGCCAAGGTTGGCACGCACATTCAATTACTATCACAACATCTTTTAACGATGCCGGATACAAAACTAGTCGTTAATAAAATAGACTCTATCCCGATGCTATTTCTCCCATTATTCCCAGGAATGATGATGTCTAGGGTGAGAAAACTATTAGCCCCACAATTACGTGCTATTATTTTACAAAGTTATGGCACGGGCAATGCACCTAGCAATGATCCTGAGTTCTTTGCCTTATTGGAGAAAGCAAAGGAGAATAAAACCCTCGTTATCAATTCATCTCAATGTTTAACCGGCACGGTGAATATGAATGAGTATGCAACTGGTCGCAGATTGCTTGAATTTGATGTCATTAGTGGCGGTGATATGACACCCGAAGCCATTAGCACTAAATTACAATATCTATTGAGCCAGCACCAAGATATTGACGTTATCAAAACGCTTATAGAAAAAAACATGCGTGGTGAATTAACTCTTTGCTCAAAATAAATAATATTGGCTAAACATAAAATTGCCCAGTTATAGGCAAAACGAATATAAAATGGATAAAATAGAGCAAAACTCATGCAAGCGATGCTGTTATAGCGCTTCCCTATATTGTGCTGAATATCAAAAATAAATTGAAAAACAGCGAATCAAGCACATTTTGTTAATTTTTTCGACTTTCTACTGTAAAGCATCATATGCAGTTTCACCAATAGCAACGCCTCGGATACCGTCCCTATCCTCAAAATAGTCTTTTTTCTGCTAGATTTTATTCAAGATAGACTATCTATTCAATTTATGGCATTGTTTTCCGATAATACTAGTAAATAGTCTTTAGCCGGCTATGACTAGATAATTTACACAGGTGTAACATGAAAAAAATTGTAGCAATAATTGTACTGCTTGCTATTGTAACGGTAGGAATCTATTGGGTTTTTGTGAAAAAATCCGTTACGAATCAGCCAAGGCCTCCCGTTGTCGTTAAAGTGGGAACGGCAAAACAGCAACAATGGTATTCACAAATCAAAGCAACAGGCACTATTTCTGCCTTTCAAGGTATTATCGTTCGTCCTGAAGTTGCCGGCCGTATCACCCATATCTACTTTGACTCAGGAACATACACAGAAAAAGATAAACCCTTATTTCAAATTTATCCTGATGTGCTGCAAGCCCAACTTCTCCGCTATGAAGCAGCATTTAAATTAGCCGTATTAGACTATGAACGCGGTAAAAAATTATATAATAAAGGCGTTGTTTCGCGTCAAGATTTTGACACTCTCTCATCCAATTTAGAACAAAAGCGTGCATTAGTTGATGAAACTAAGGCACAATTAGTTCAGCACAACATTAGAGCACCCTTTGATGGCCAATTAGGCTTACGCATGGTTGATGCCGGTGAATACGTACAATTAGGACAAAATCTTGTTTCGTTACAACAATTATCACCTATCCGTGTGCAATTTTCTGTGCCGGAAAGTTATTTGCCCTTATTAGCATTACAGCAAGAGATAGAAATCACGCCCAGTGCCAACCCGGCTATCACAGAAAAAGGAAAAGTCTACGCTTTTGATTCTGCCATCGATCCGAATACACGAACTATTGCCATGCGCGCAAGCGTACCTAATAAAGATCACTTGTTAATTCCAGGTGGTTTTGTCAACGTCACATTATTTGCTGGTAAAAAACATCCTGTCATCACAGTGCCGCAAACTGCAATCAATTACAGTACGCTAGGTGTCAGTGTCTATCTCGCCACAGACAAAAATACAGCAAAATCTATCCCTATTACCGTAGGGGATAGAATGGGATCCGATATTGAAGTGAAAACAGGTCTGAGGGCTGGACAAAAAGTAATAATCGCAGGCCAACTTAAATTATTTGATGGTGCAAAGATAGCAATAGCACCTAGTGACTCTACTGCTTCGACACCTGGCGAAAATAGTATTGATAGCAGCCATACAGATAAAAACAGTAAGAAAAAACAGGATTAATTTATGTACTTTACTGATATTTTTATTCGTCGTCCTGTTTTCGCTAGCGCTGTAAACATTATGTTATTCGTCATTGGTATTGCGTCTTTTTTTAGCTTATCAGTTCGCCAATACCCTCTGATTGAAACAAATACCATATTAATCACCACTAACTACCCAGGTGCCAGTGCGGAATTAATGTCAGGTTTTGTCTCTACCCCTATGGAAAATGCCATCGGCAGTATCGATGGTATTGATTATATGACATCAACCAACCAACAAAATACCAGCAAAATCACTGTTTATTTGCAGTTAGGTTATCCTTTTCAAGAAGGAATAACCGATACGATGAACCAAGTCACCTCAGTAAGATGGATGTTACCACAGCAAATCCAAGATCCAGTGATTCAAAAACAAGATCCTAATGCACAACCAACCATGTATCTTTCTTTTAATAGCGAAGCACTGACTGAAGAAGCGGTAACGGATTATCTATTGCGCGTAGTACAACCACAATTACAGACACTGGATGGCGTTAGTGAAGCGTCTATTCTGAGCGAGCGCGAATATGCCATGCGCATAAATCTTAGCAGCGCTAGAATGGCAGCAATGAATGTCTCCCCTAACGAAGTCATGGCAGCCATTAAGAAAAATAACTTACAAGCACCTGCCGGAACAATATACTCCCCCACACAGCAATTTAATATTATAGCGAATACCGATATGGCAACTGCTTCGCAGTTTAACAATATGAGCATTAAAGAAAAAGATAATTATATTGTACGCATTAGTGATGTTGGCAATGCGTCGCTCGCTGCATTAAACTATAATAATTCTGCCATCATCAATGGAACGAAAACGTCTGTTATTGGCATTATTCCCACCTCTGATGCCAATCCATTAGCGGTATCAAAAGAAGTTAAAAAATTAATGCCGACTATTCAAAAACAGTTACCTGCTGATATTCAGGCAAGTATTACTTATGACTCTTCACTTTTCATCGAAGCCTCTATTAATGAAGTGAATTCAACCATGGTAGAAGCAGGCATCTTGGTAATCATCGTTATCTTTTTCTTTTTAGGCTCCATGCGTGCTGTTATCATTCCTATCGTCACGATTCCTCTATCGTTAATGGGTGTTTGTGGCATCATGCTTGCGTTAAATTATACTATCAATACGATTACACTATTAGCTTGGGTATTAGCCATTGGTTTAGTCGTCGATGATGCCATTGTTGTGTTAGAAAATATTTATCGTCATATGGAAGAAGGGCTAAGTCCTATACCTGCAGCGATTATTGGTGCGCGTGAGATTTCGTTTGCTGTCATTGCAATGACAATCACATTAACTGCTGTATATGCACCTATTGGCTTTGTTGGTGGCTTAACAGGTATCTTATTCAGTGAATTTGCTTTTACACTAGCAGCCTCGGTGATTGTTTCTGGCTTTGTTGCTCTGACACTTTCACCCATGATGTGCTCACACTTATTAAAACATGATACCAATGAAAAGAGTTTTGCAAGAAAAATTGATGCATTTTTCTCCACAGTCATTCGCCATTACAAAACTCTTTTGCACAAAGTGATGCATTTTCGTTATTATGTCCTAGCAGCTGCGTTTCTTGCTTACCCTGTTTTTGCCTACTTATTTGTCAGCACCCCTAGTGAACTAGCACCTCTTGAAGATCAAGGGGTGATATTTGCTTACATTACTGGCCCTACCTCTAGCAATATAAAATTCACTGAAAAATATACCAATTATTTAAATGCAATTTATCAAAACGTACCTGAAAAGAAAAGCTATGGTATTATCAATGGTTTTGGTGGCGTTAACTCGGCAGCTTCTTTTTTAAATCTTATTCCGTGGGATCAACGTGATCGTAATGCATTTGAAATTAGTCATTCACTACTGCCGCAGATGTGGAGTATCCCCGGCTTAAAAGTTTTTCCAGTCATGCCGCCTGCGTTACCCAACTCCGGAGGTTTTGTTCCTATTCAATTTGTACTGAAAAATACAACGCCTGGCGAAAAAGGCTTACTGGAACTCAATAAGGCCATGCAAGAATTGATGGAAGCTACTGAGAAAAATCCTGGATTTACTGGTATTGATACTGATTTAAAAATCACCATGGCGGAGACTAAAGTCATTATTAATCGAGATAAAGCCGGTGATTTAGGTATTCCCATGGAAGAAATTGCTGTAGCATTAAATGTCATGTTTGGAAGCCCGCAAAATGTGCAATTTTCTATGGCAGGTCGTGGATACTATGTTGTACCAGAATATAAAGAAAATTTTGATTTTAAAGCGAATCCTAATGATATAAATAACATCTACGTTCGTTCATCTAGAGATAATCAGCTAGTACCTCTATCATCAGTTGTTACATTAGAAAATAAAATATCACCTCAATCTATTAATCACTTTCAACAATTGCCCTCAGCAACACTGAGTGCCAATATCACTCCTGACTACTCGTTAGGCGAAGCCTTTAATTTTTTAAAGACATACACGACGAAAAACTTATCCAATTTGCAGTGGGATAGCGCAGGCCAAGTACGCCAATTTCTTGAATCACAGGGGGCAATGAATACAGTATTAGTATTTGCTATCATCATCATCTTCTTAGTGTTAGCTGCACAATTTGAAAGCTACCGTGATCCGGTTATTATTCTTTTCTTTGTTATTCCTTTGACACTAACCGGCGCTCTGATAACACTGAGACTCACTGGTGGAACTATGAACATTTATAGTGAGATAGGCTTAACAACCTTGGTAGGATTAATATCTAAACACGGCATATTGATTGTTGAGTTTGCTAACCAATTACAAGAAAAAGGCATCAATAAATTCGAAGCTGTATTAGAATCAGCCAGTATGCGGCTAAGACCTATTCTCATGACAACATTTGCAATGGTATTAGGGGTTCTCCCATTAGCCCTTGCTTCTGGTGCTGGTGCTAATGCACGTCATGCTATTGGCTGGGTTATCGTTGGTGGAATGAGCATCGGTACCATTTTCTCACTTTTCGTGGTACCCTGCATTTATGCAGTGATTGCCAAGACAAAAGAGCACAATGAACAATTGGAACAAGAAATCAAAGATGCGATAGAACTGGCAGAGCACAAGGCAGATGACAATCCAACACCAGTTTAATATGAGGATGCTAATGAAATCACAACAAGATTTAATTGAGGCAAGTTTTGAGCAGCGTAACAATATAACACCTAACAATGTGACTAGCGAATTAACTGATGTTTTATCCGATATAATGCAAGGATTAAGCAAAGGTAAATACCGAGTGTCTGAAAAAATAAATAATGAATGGGTTACTCATCAATGGCTTAAAAAAGCGGTACTACTCTATTTTCGTACTCATGATAATCAACTCATCGAAGGCCAATTTACCCGCTTTTATGATAAAGTTCCGATGCAATTTCAAGATTTCAATGCTAAACAATTTCAAGCAACTGGAACACGAATTGTTCCACCTGCCTGTGTCCGTGCCGGCTCTTATCTTGCTCCTAACACGGTTTTAATGCCATGTTATATCAATATTGGTGCGTATGTTGATAGCGGAACGTTAGTTGATACCTGGGCTACCATTGGATCATGTGCGCAAATTGGTAAGAATGTGCATATATCCGGTGGTGTTGGCATTGGCGGTGTCTTAGAGCCCCTACAAGCTAACCCCACTATTATCGAAAATGATTGTTTTATTGGTGCACGCTCTGAAATTGTGGAAGGCGTTATCGTTGAGGAAGGATCTGTCATTTCTATGGGAGTCTACTTAGGCCAAAGCACTAGAATATATAATCGTATGACGGGAGAAATCAGTTACGGTCGGATCCCTGCTGGTTCCGTGGTTGTCTCTGGTAATTTGCCGGCAAAAGATGGTAGTCATAGTTTATATTGCGCAGTCATTGTTAAACAAGTTGATGCAAAAACGCGTGGTAAAGTTGGCATCAATGAATTATTGCGTAATGTGGAGTAAATAGTGGCTGAGCACAGTGTGTTAGAATTATCACAAGCATTAATGTCTATCCCGTCAATTACCCCGGAAGATAATCAATGTCAAGAAATCCTAATTGAACGACTACAAGCATTAGGCTTTACTATCACGCGATTACCGTGTGAAGGTGCCAGTAATTTTTGGGCTACGTATGGCGACAATCAACCAACCTTTGTATTTGCTGGACACACAGATGTTGTACCCGCAGGGCCATTGTCTGAATGGCTGACAAACCCTTTTGAACCAACTGTCAAAGATGGATTTTTATACGGTCGTGGTGCTGTTGATATGAAAGCCGCCTTAGCTGCCATGTTAGTGGCTGCTGAACAATTTATAAAAGCACACACTTTTTCAGGACAAATTGCTTTTCTTATTACCAGTGCTGAAGAAGGTCCCTCTGAAATCGGCACCCCTATTGTGCTAGATTATCTGCGTGAACAGAATATCTCAATGGATTATTGTCTTATCGGCGAACCAACAGCAGAAAATGTTGTCGGTGATATGATTAAAAATGGACGTCGTGGTTCTTTATCGGGCAAGTTAATTGTGCAGGGCAAGCAAGGACATATCGCTTATCCACATCTTGCTGATAACCCTATTCACCCCGCTATGGCAGCACTCGATGAATTTTGCCAAGTTAATTGGGATCAAGGTAGTGAATATTTTCAACCGACTTGCTTACAAATTTCAAATATTCACGCGGGTACCGGGGCAGGTAATGTTATCCCTGATACCTTAGAGGTTGACTTCAATTTTCGCTACTCACCGGCTATCAGCCATGAAGCACTTCAAGAAAAAACCAAAGAGATTTTTAATAAACACGGCTTAAACTTTAAAATATCCTGGAATCATTCTGGTAAACCCTTTTTAACGTCAGATGGCGAATTACTTTCTGTTTGTAAACAAGCTATCCAAGAAATTTGTCAACACGACGCCAAAGTATCGACTAATGGCGGTACCTCAGATGGTCGTTTTATTGCTGAAGACTGCATGGAAGTGATTGAGCTAGGCCCCTGCAATCACACAGCTCATAAAATCAACGAGTGCGTTTCAATTCAAGAATTAAATACATTAACCAAAATCTATAAAAAGATATTGACACTTATTTTCAAAAAATAAGGACATACTATGCAAAATAAAATCAAGCTTGCTATTTTATATGGTGGAAAATCAGCTGAACATGAAATATCACTGATATCAGCAAAAAATGTAATCTCTGCAATAAATACCGATAAGTATGATATTACTCTCATTGCCATTGACCATGATGGCGCTTGGTTTTTACAACAAATGCCTGATAATTTAGAACAATCTAAGCTACCTCTCATACGTGACCCTGATAATTTAGTTGCTCTCACAGCATCCAATAAGCACGCTAATTTGAAAGCTGACAAGCCAAAGCAAAAACCACTTATCGATGTTGCTTTTCCCGTGTTACATGGTAGCAATGGTGAAGACGGCACTATTCAAGGATTATTACGCTTAGCGGGCATCCCTTTTGTTGGTGCTGATGTGCTTAGTGCGGCTGTCTGTATGGATAAAGATGTCATGAAACGCTTGCTCAGCCAAGCAAATATACCGACAGCTCGTTGGCAAACACTTCACTACGAAGATTTAGAAAACATTAACATCGATGGCATTATTAGCCAGCTCGGCATGCCTTTATTCATTAAGCCAGCTAATTTAGGATCTTCTGTTGGCATTATAAAAGTCAAGAGAAAAGAAGAGTTACTATCTGCGATTGAACACGCGATGACATATGACGAAAAGATCATCGTTGAAGAAATGATTCAAGGTCGAGAAATTGAATGTGGCATATTAGGTAATAACGATCCAAGAGCATCCTATCCTGGAGAAATTATCACCAGTAAACAACATGACTTTTACTCTTACGAAGCAAAATATTTGGATGAAAATGGAGCCGAATTAATTACACCTGCGCAGTTAACGGAATCACAAACAAAAGCCATTCAACAGATAGCTATTCAAGCATTTCGTATATTGAATTGTGCAGGCATGGCAAGAGTCGATTGCTTTCTTACTGCTAATGATAAAATTTATATCAATGAATTAAACACTATCCCTGGTTTCACTAAAATCAGCATGTATCCGCGCATGTGGCAAGCCAGTGGGCTGTCCTATGCTGAATTAATTGATCAACTGATCCAATTAGCACTTGAAAAATTTGACCGACAGCAGTCGCTTAAAACAAGTTACTCTGTTTAGAACCCACACGTGTTTGCCTAGCTAATAATGACAAAATCCATTATATTCTCTATCACCTAAACTTTTTAGTATTATCACACACATCACCTGGTTGAGGGTTACCTGATTGACCAACGGCAGGACTTTTTCTTTGTCTAAGTTCAGCAGAGGACTTTTCAGTAAGTGTGCTTTGTTTGCTTAACAATTCTGCCTGACTTTTTTGATTATTATTTTTTTGTTAACTGTATTTATACTGCATGGCTCTGGGTGATCTTTTATTTCAGTGTCCAGAAAAGAATAAGCATGTTTTAAGAGTCCAATGATTTCAGCAGGCTGTATGGCAGCTTGAATATCTTTTGGATTTAATTCCTTATAAATAATAACAGAACCTGAAGTCCACGCATCAAGACCACCACTAGCAATAGCTGTTTTAGATAATATTTTCGCACCCCAGCAAAGCTTTGCAACCTTTGTATGCGCTGCAAACCAACAGGCGAGTCCAGAAGACTTAACAATACCATATGTAATCAATAAACCGCCCGCCCCAATTCCTGCCGTAACAAGCGAGCCTACTAGAATCTTATCGAAAAGACGCTTATTCCTTTCATAAAAACTAGGTTGCAAATAATTTGGTAATACAGCTTTTTTACACGCCTGCTCAGCAGACATTAACATCTTCTTTAAATAAGCACGACTCTGATTAGTTAATTCACTATGCTGGAATGTTAGTTTTTTCAAATTCCACTTTTCTGGAATATTTTCAATGATTTCATTAATCTTACTGCATTTAGTAGCAATTTTTAATTGTTGATTTCTAGTTAAACGATCAGTTTTTCTTACAAAGTCAGTAAATGTTTCATGATCAATTGATACCGCTCCTATAGTATTATAGGGCTTCATAATTATTTTTTCAGCTGCACTAATAACACCCGATAAAATAATTTTTGTTCGATCATGATATTAAAACCCTGAAAATTCTTATATGGCATCCGTTGCGTATCAAGAAAAAATTGATTATCTCCAACACGCACATCTGTCTCTCGACCAGAGCTGACTTTAATTTCACCCGTATAGTTTCCCTCTTTATCAAAAAGACCACTGCTATCACACTGATTCAGCCCTATGTAAGCACCATTTAATGTGACAAGCGCTCTATCCTTTACCATTCGGTCATATTCAGCCCGATTAGTTAAATACCTCACTAAAGCACATAAATACTTTGCTGATAAATATACGGTAAAATAATGAATGCAATCTTCACTAAAATCAAAAAGCTGAATTTGCTGGTAAAGCTTTGCCATCATTTCTTGGTCTTTTATCTTTATGGCTTGTTTCTCTGCAGCACTCATTTCTTTTCTATATATTGTCACTATCCTTCCCTCCGATTTTTTCTTAAAGAATACATGACATTGATTATGGACACACTATTAACACCTTTTCTGATGGGCTATAGGCTATACTAACACGTCATTTTAAAGCGAATATTGCATAGCGCTACCCAAAAATCAAATTTAACAATAATTTCGTAAATTCATATAAATGACTTAGAAAAGTGTATAAAAATTAACTTCTGGTCACTATTTGAACTATTTAGTCGCAGCTTAGGTTACGATGACAATAAATCAACTATATCAAACTGGCCATAATATTGAGATAGAATCACAGTATTATGGCCTTTAGCTTCCATTGATTTTCTTACTGGCGTTTCAATTGCATTTCAACTCCATTTTGCTGAGGCTGATTCTGACTTTTCGTCGTAGAAGTATTTCTTTGTCGAAGCCTCCCGGTAGAAGAACTTGCAGCAAACATACCTGTTTCATTTAGCAATTGCGCTTGACTCAGCGGAACCGTATTTATTCCTTCTCTGGAGCTTTCTAAGAGCAGTTCATTGCTAGCACTTGCTACACGAGGCTCTGGATGATCTGCTATCTCAGTTTCTAGAAATGAATAACAATATTTTATGAGCCCAATAGCTTGGTTAGACAGTATCGTGGCTTGAATATCTACTGGATTTATTTCTTCATAAATAATGATCCCCCCTGAAGCACAGGTACCAACACCACCACTACTAGTTACTATTCCAGATGCTATCTTCAAAGCCAAAAAAAGCTTAGCATGCGCTAAAGCCAAAGTGGTTGCACCCACGCTAAAAGCTGGTGTCATGAGAAGTGCAAGACTAAGCCCACCCAATCCTAGAGAAATAATCGAGCCAACAAGAGCTTTGTGAATAAGACTTTTGTTTCTCTGATAAAAGCTGGGGTTAAGGCAATCAGGTAACTTAACTTGTTGACAAGCTTCTTCAGCGGAGATTAACTTCTGCATCAAAAAGCTACGACTATTATTAGTTAATTTGCCATGCTTGAATGTTAATTGCTTTAAATTCTGCTGTTCTGGAATATTTTCAATTATCCTATTAATTTTAGCGCACTTGGCAGTAATCTCTTCTTGCTCATCTTCTGTTAAAGGATGCGTTTCTCCGACAAAATTAACTAAATCTTGATGCGCAGCAGTTGACGCACCTAGATTCGCATAGGGCATTACAATTAACTTTTTAGCTGCACTAATAACACCAGCTAAAATAAGTTTTGTCCGATCATTGATATCAAAACCCTGAAAATTATTATATGGCATCCGTAGAGTATCAATGACAAATCGATTGTTACCAATAAGCACTTTTGCTCCTAGTCCTGTGCTAACTGTAGCGTTTACAGCATAATTTCCATCTGCATCAAAAAGGCCATTGTCATCACACTCGTGCAATCCTATGTCCTCACCATTTAATGTGACAGCTTGTCTATCTAACACCATTCGATGATAATCACCCTTATTGCTAATATAAGTCACTAAAGCACACAAATACTTTGCTGACAAAATAGTATTTAAATAATCAACACATTTTTCCTCGTCAAAATTGACAAGCTGAACTTGATTATAAAGTTTTGCCATCATTTGTTGGGTTGCAAGCCTTATCTCCTCCCGCCCTGATGCATCAATTTCTTCATCATTATTATACATTATCTTTCTCCTCTTTTGTTCAGACCAATATCACCTTGGTGATCTTCCTCTACTTGACTAATTACATATTGAGTAGGATTAGCAAAAGTGCCCTATACTCAATAGATACCTCAGCTATATCATTATAAGGCATCACAATTAATTTTCTAGCTACGCTAATAACGTTAGCTAAAGTGAGTTTTGTTCGATCATTCATATCAACATGCTCAAAGTTGTTATATGGCATGCGTCGAGTATCAATGACAAATCGATTATTATTCGACACGTTTATCTCTCGTCCAGGACTGGCTTTAATTTTACTCGTATAGCTTCCCTCTGCATCAAAAAGGCCCGTTGTTACCACAATTATTTAACCTAATATCATTCGGTTATATTCAGCTTGATTACTTAAATACCTCACTAAAGCACATAAATACCTTGCTGACAAAAAGATAGTCAAACAATCAACACAGCTTGGTTGATTAAAATCAAGATGTCGAATGCAATAGCAAAATCCTGGCATTATTTCTTGATCGTCTCGCTTTATTTGCTTGTTATCATAATGATTTATAACTATTTATCCCTATTTCGAGATTTATTGGCTGCTATTATCAACAAGCAGCAATATTTTTTTAAGCGATACTAACACAATGTAAACTAACAATGCAATAGCATTACAGCATAATAGAAAATGATTATTTAAAAATTGATACAGCATTTAATAAGGACTGCTTAGTTATTTTATGCAAACAATAATTGGGCGTTATAACGCCCAATTATTTCTACACCTACTTTCCAACAATAAACAGTTTCACATTATCAGAATAACCTGAAATAAGATAAGCTGAATATTCTTTGCTATTTGCATTGAGCACTTCAGCTTGACGAGAACATGTCACGCCAAATTGACTACTAAAATCAAATTTTAATGAAATAAATTTATGATTAATATCTGCCATTTCATCATGACGGTTTATCAAAGTAATAACACCTTTGGCATTACCATAAGTACCTGGGCCAGAAAAAACTTTCACCAAACGCTGTCCATTTGCTGGAATAACATCATTTTCACCTATGTTTTCCATAATAGTATTTCCCATGGTTTCATTATTTACCACCGTTAACGGTGTTTCTGTCTGATTATAGATTTCTATCGATGTATTATTACAAGGGCTTGCCATAATAGGTACACTGGTTAATAACCCCAAAGTTAATACGACTTTATTAAATAATTTATTGAACTGCATTTTTCTCTCCTTAAGTTCAAAAAATCCATTCTTCAACTGATATTGGAGAATGGACTCTCATGATGATAATCGACTTCCTTATAATAAATATTGCTTAAACGTCTTCCCTCCTTAGTATTTTCCATTAATACAATGACATCCACGACAAGTTGCAATTCTCGCAAAACATCCCTATCTTGCATAGCAGGCACATTGTTTTGTTTATATAATTGCATCAGCCGCATCCATACCATAGGCAAACTGCCAGCATGAATGGTTGCAATACCACCTTCATGCCCAGTACCACAAGCACTTAAAAAATCCAATATTTCTGGGCCTCTTATCTCTCCAATTAATATTCTATCCGGACGCAGTCGCAGACAAGCTTTTAATAATTGCCTCATATCTATTGCTAAACGTGCATTACTTAATAAACGCAACTGATTAGGTTGCGAGCATTTCAGCTCCTGCGTGTCTTCTAGTAGTAAAATCCGCTCATGCACAGGAATTGCAGCAAGACAGGCATTCATAAAAGTTGTCTTTCCACTAGCTGTTTTACCTGCAATCAATATATTTTTTCGTGCCAATATAGCCGTTTGAATAAATTGATAATAACATTTTGTCCGGTACAAGTTAGACAGTTCATCTTTCCATAGTGAAGGCTTGTTATTACTTTGAAAAAAATTATTTCTTTCAAAATCTATCAAAGTCGATGTCAATGTTGTATGCTTTCTAATAACAAAGGCTATCGTTTTACTGATTGGTGGAATAACTAATTGAATACGACTACCATCAGGCAACTCACCTGATAATAAAGGTTGTTGTGAAAATAGTACTTTATTGTTGTAGCGTGCCACTATTTGTGAAAAATAATGCAAATAATCGCTATCTAATGCGATACTTTTCACTTGTTTAAACTGTTGACTTTCTTCGATCCATAATTGTTTAGGTTCAGTTAAGCATATTTCTGTGACCAATGGATTGCTTAACCACGGCATAAGAGGCGATAAATAGCCTGTAATACCTGATTGATACTTACTCATTGCGCATTTCCTCTAATACACGCTGAAAGCTAATATCTTTTGCAACCAATACATTTAATTGTGTTCCTTGATGGACATGCAATGTTGGCGTTGTTAAGTGCCTATCTTTTAACGTATCATTCGCTGTGGCTGCTAATGATTGTGCAATCGACTCTCGATATGCCTGCATTGCATTGTATTCATCATTTGCTGACACATTGACTGCACTACTTCCTGCACTGATAAATGATAATAAAATAGCCTCGCCAAATCGGGCAAAAAAATGGCTATCCGTATAATTGGCCGCTTCTCCGATTCGTCCCATACGGTCTGTACTTGGACTGTTTAATTCAATACTGACTCCATCTGGTCGTAATACTCGCTGCCAAATAATATAAACACGTTTTTGACCTAACGTACTGGCTTGTTTGTAATCACCTAATAAACGACTTCCTGCTGGTATCAGTACTCGCTTACCGCTAAAGGCATATACTGACTCAGTGACAATGGCACGCACTGAACCAACTAATTCAGAGCTAATAGCTGTTTCTAAAACAGCGGGAATTAATTCTCCTTCCGCAAGCGTTACCTCTGGATGTGAAATTTTCTTTGCCTGAACTGCCATTGTCACACCAGCAGAAGTATCTGATAGCTTTTGAGTTAACATATTTGACGGTGCTGCGATTCTCGCTTGCTCTATTTTACTTGACTGGTTTAACGCTGAATCAGTCATAGCGTAACTTATTTGCGCACTTTGAACATTAGTTGGCGCTTGTATATCATGCTTTTCAACTGCTTTAGCAAAATCCAATGCTTTTAATTTTTCTAAGTTAGCTACTAAAGTTTCATCGCGTTTCATAGATATATTTCCTACTCTTTTTTGTGTGGATTTTTTGCTATTTATTTTTTCAGTCGATGAGTGACTGAAAAAAACAAACCAAAAAAGGGTTAATAATGCAAAAAAAAAACCAAGCAATCACTGACCAACTCAACGTGTTAGCTTTTTCTCGCACATAATTTTCTGGAATCGCTGAAATTTCCCTATCAGTTACATTATCTCTGTCTTCTGTTTTTTTTATCATATCCGTTGATCTCCATAATATTGTTTTCATTAAACAAGCTAAGCACTTTATCACCATCTCTCAGTGTCCACTGCGGTGCTATGCGTTTAGCAATAATAACATCGCCTTGTTTCTGCACATTTACAATAGATTCATTGCCATTACTATTATCTACAGCAAACACTGCTGGAACACGCTGGTTAGAGTGCATTTTAAAATAAGTGAATTTACCGTCATCAAATACCGTCTCTGGCAATAAATATCGAGCGCCATGGTAACGATAGTGAATGTTTTTTATGCTCTTTGGAATAAACTCTGCTTGTGATAAAGGCAATTTTAATAAGCGATTGTCCTTAGGAAGATTTATTTTCAAACCATATACTGCTGCACTATTTTTCTCTTTACTCTGTAATGAAAAATAATAAGTATGTTGCTGAGTTAGCACGGTTAAATTTGTCAAAGAGCCTTCTTGCGTGGGTTTAATAAAAAATCGATTAGAAAATTTATCCGGAACGTGCAATGACCAAGTCGATGCATCACCACTTTCAACAGCGAGAATGTTTTCATTTTCTCCTAATTCTACTTGCATGGTAATGTAAATTGGAACAGATAGCGTAATCACATCTTGTTCGCGGTATTGAACTTGCCGTATTCGACTATCATGCTTACTATTCTCAGCAATATTTTCAGCAAAAACCAACTTCATACTCAGCAACAAGGTTAGTAATAATGCCACAGGATAAATAACTATCATTTTTATGAACATGTTCAACCTCCTTTTGCTCTTGTGCTAACATCATATCGTGTTACCTTAAATCCATTATAATTTCGCCAACGAGCAATTGGGTCATTGGGTATTCCTTGGTATTCCCAACTGATCAATGCCGTTTGATGAATAGACACTTCTTTTA
>CBDDLJ010000016.1:0-384088 GCA_965230635.1 Gammaproteobacteria bacterium | reverse complement strand
CACAAATACCGCCTCCACCAATTCTGGGGTGGGTGACCAATGCTCAACGGCGCTGATCGCCAGATTGGCGCGAACACCTCCACCCACTTTCTCACCCCGAAGAAGCACCAATACCACCTCCACCAATTCTGGGGTGGGTGACCAATACGCAACGGCGCCGATCGCCAGCTTGCCGCGAGCATATCTTTCCACTTTCTCATCCCGAAGGAACGCCCATGCCACCTCCACCCATTCTGAGATAAGTGGCCAATGCTCAACGGCGCTTCTCGCCAGATAGGTGCGAACACCTCTACCCACTTTCTCATCCCGAAGGAGCGCAAATACCGCATCCACCCATTCTGGGGTGAGTGACCAATGCGCAACGGCGCTGATCGCCAGCTCGCCGCGAACAGAATAACCTACCGTCTCATCCCGAAGGAACGCCAGTACCGCATCCACACATTCTGGGTTTTGTGGCAAATGCGCACCTGCGCTTTTCGCCAGCGTGCCGCGAACAGAATAATCTACCGTCTCATCCCGAAGGAACGCAAATACCGCATCCACCCATTCTGGGGTGGGTGACAAATGCGCAACAGCGCTTGTCGCCAGCTCGTTGCGAACATAACCACCTACCGTCTTATCCCGAAGGAGCGCCCATACCGCATCGGCATTCAAGCGAATCAGCCTAGGACACATGGACAAGGTATCTATTGTAGTCTTCTGCCATGCTGCTGGCAGCTCGTTAAACCGCTTTATACGTTGTTTAACTGCCCGCAACAAGGTTTGCTGTCGTAAGCCTAGTGCATGTGTGTCCATACTAGATGACAAACTTGACTCCAAACAACGCATCAACAAATCAAACTCAACAATACCAACCCAGTCTTTGGGACCAGCTACTAAAGTCGACAGAAAATCATTTAATGCTGTCGGATATCGACTCAACAATCCGGCTACCGATGGCCATACTAAGGTGAAGTTGGGATGATATTTATACCGATGGATGACTTGCGTTAAGTGTGTTTTTTTCTCCTCTGTGCCTTGTCTCAACGTCACTGCTATCACGTTTGCCGCTAAAAATTCTTGAAACGATAAATGGAGAAATTCATACCTCTGTTGTGCTCTTATTGCATGCCCGACTTGCTTCAATAAGCCTAATGCTTTCAACGCTAGCATATTGAGTTGTTTTAATCGATTCGCCGACAATAATGTGGGGTTTTCATCGCTGCCTTGAACACCTTTTAACCAACTGATGGGTAATTGTGCGGTATCCTGCTGCAACCCTTCAAGGGCCCAACACCCTAAGGTGTCCAATAAACAACGGATGCTGGGGACTTCTAATACCAGCCCATCATCTAATAACTTATTCTCATCCAATTCACCTATTTTGGCCAGATAACGCCGGCATACATTCACCATCAGTGACTCATACAAATTACTCACCGACATCTCACTCAGCAGTACCGGCTTATCCTGTTGACAGGTGGTTTCCCACCAGATTTTCAGTAAATACGCATTAATCGGGATATGCACTATCGACCAAAGGTCTGGATTCTGTTTTATATCTTTAATAAACTTATTGGTACCCTCAGTCGCTCCCAAATGTTTCTTAAAAAACGTCGGCACATCCTCATCGGAAAAGCCTTGGACTTCCACCAACCCGTCATGGCTTAGCCATTGCTGTAAATTGCCTATCGCATAAGGCCGTGTCGTCACCAACTTCTTAAACGGTAACCCAAATAGTTGCTTAAGCAAACCATGCCAAGGACTGTCTGTCTCAAGCATCGGTAGCTCATCTAAGCCATCTAGCAAAAGTAAATACTTATCAGGAGCCTCACGCCATCGTGATAAGAGTTCTGCTGCCTCAGCAACCAATATGCCCAACCCATTCCAGCACGTAAGACACAATAGCTCGGCAATATTCCATGCTGAGATATTGGGCCCCATTATCTCTGGACGCAAACTGCGACAACGAATAATCAACACCCCATCAAAATCTGACCACAACCCTTTTTTACCCACGCCTTGTTTGAAAAGCGCCCATTGGTAAGCAATATAATCTATCAAGGTCGTCTTCCCTACACCTGCTGCCCCGGATACCACAACCGTATCAATAGATGCTAGTGACTTCTCATTGGCATCTTGATAGGCTGAGGGTTGAAACAAATCATCCTGTGCAATAGCTTCTTTTTTACCGGCCAGTCTATCACGCTCTCGTAATGGTTTGTGAAAGCACTTATCGTCATTGCTTTGCGTTGCTTCATTTGCCTCATCAGTTTTCACCACCACCTGGAGATTGACAAAATAATCGACTAGCGAAAAGTAATCCGTATCAAATAAGCGCTTGTTCACAAATGACGGTTGCGTATAATACGTTGTATACTGCGCCTGCCAACGTTGCAACAAACGCTGCGGTGCCAATTGCGCCCACACTTGTTCAAAAACCGCCTGTATCTCCTGACATTGTAACACCATATCACGCACCGTCTGGCCTTGACAGTTCGTCAAGGTTTCATCCGCTCCGTGTTGTAGCAATGCGATAAACACCTGTCGATAATCGTCTACATTGCGCCCATGTCCCAGCTGCCTTACTCGGGCAGCGAGATGCAAGGGAGTACACTGCATCCCGTCCAACGCATTCACTTCTCCCTGAGGCGCCAAACGCCGCACAATAGCTGCATTACCAAACTCCGCTGCTAAATGCAAACACGTTTTCCCATCCCCTCCAGCACTGAGCACCGCCGTTGTCTTTTCCTGTAGCGCGATAAAAATCTCTAGTGGCGCATAACAAGCTGCAAGCTGCAACGGAAAATAACCCGCAAGATTGCGCTGATTGACTGATGATGGAAAACATCTGAGTATATCCTCATAACAGCCCCACTCATCGCAACCCGATACACACAATGCGTGCAGTACCGTATCTCCTGCCGTATTGAGTGGACCGACCGCTTCCGTGCTTACTGGCTTAGCAACCGCTAGTAAATCTGGTATCACTTTGCTGGATCCTTGCTGGCAAGCTAAATGTAAACACGTGTTGCCAGCACCATCACAACCCGCCGTCGTTGCACCATGAGCCAACAATTGTCTACATAGCGCATCATTCCCAGATTGTATCGCCAGCATCAACGGTGTCTTATCCTGGTAACGTGCCTGTAACTGTCGCCGGTGTGGTTCTTGGTCAAGCAAATAATCAATCAAATGAGGAGCCGGATACGTCGCGATAAAATAATGTAACCATGTCTCCCCTTCCGCATTGTTAGGTTTTTGCATGCAACGCAGCCTTGCATCCGGTGCAAAGCCTTTTTGCACTAACGTGTTCAGCAACCGCTCTATACAAGGAACCAGTGTTGGTGGACGAGGGGATTGGTCTTGTAAATGGGCACAATACGCCGCCGCATAGCAATACAGCGCCCGCTCCGATGTCCCTGACGCGTTAAATCGCTCTGCAAGCTGCATTAATTCCAACAACAACCCTTGACGACCTGTTCTCAATAACGCTGCTAACTTATCTAATAGCGTATCAATCGGAAATTGTGGATCGATCGATAACTGGCCAAAAATGAAAATCGTCGAGTTATCAATCTGACTATACGCCGCAAGGGGATTCGGCGCAGCAGCCGCTATCGCCGCGGCTGCCGTGTCAGTATATTGTGAAAACGAATCACTAGGGTGTGCTACTAGCGGCTGAATTTTTTTTTTGCGCTAGCTGCCGTCTCTGGCTGTTCACGTAAAATTTCAACATCGACTTCATTGGGTGATATGATATGTGAGATGGTCGCTTCAATCACTCCAGCCGCAATTAAATCACCGATATGCCATTTATCCATCAGTGCTTCCCAGCGATCAAACAAGCGATCTTGCTTAGCCATTTCGTTCAGGATACCCAGGTGGTCTTTTATCATCTTAATTTTGACCCGTTCAGCCTCGTCAATATTCTCCTTATGTGCAATAATTTTACCACGGGCCGCTGCCATGATAGCGGCAGATGTAAACTTTGCCGGACCAGCAGAGCCGTCAAATACCGGTAATCGCCGGATAGCAGAAACAAACTCGTCACCCAGCGCAGCAATCACTTCACGGCCCCAATAAGAAATCTTCTTCGTGCTGCCGTATTTAACAAATTCCTGCATACATAGAAAAAAACCTCTTTTTTCTGCCGCTTTTAGCGTTGGGTAACTCCTTAATAACCGATACAACTCTTCATCATCCGGATAACTCTGCCGCCAACCTTGCAGCGCAATATTTGTTGGTGAGTCAATCGTGATAACTCGCGCTTCATCCGCTGTCGTCTGCTCAGCCTGAATTGACTTGATTAACTCACGATCGGCCGGTGTGATCAGTGTGTTGATATGCGCTGTCTGCAACGCGGTCAGTTGCGGCTGTAAAGACAACAAATGTTGCGCTGCGGTTAAGCGTACCAATTGATGGCTTTCCTCTGGCTGGTTTATTGACTGTTGGTAATAATTGGTTAACAATTGCACTGTCTTTTTCTGCAAAGTCGCCCTTATCTTGGGCGCATCTATCCCTTGGATGGGTGCATCATAAACCGCCATCAATGTGCGCATGACCCCCACTTGGGCATTGCTATTCGTCAGCCATGACCGGCTTTTATCGTTATCTTCAATCGGCAGTTTCAGGGATGTCAACGCATTGTCCCACAGTGCGTGCTTAGGTAATACGTTTTTGACAAAATCTACCTGCCATTTTTTCAAATCAGCAAAATAAGACTGGCGGCAATGGCAGTAACGGTAGATTATTTTACCGCGTCGCCACAAACGGTACAATAATCCCACCGCCGCATTGATGGCGCCACCCGCAGATACAGGATTACCCACTGACTCTACAACAGCGCCACCCACACCCACGGCTTGTAGCAGCAAGGCACCGGTGATTCTGGCATAATGTGCGCGTTGTTGCCACGGTGTTTTCTCCGTGGTAAAGCGCGTCAAACCACCCAACGCATACGCAATCGTCGCATCGATATCTGCCCACTGAAGTTGCTCTACTTCACTATGTGACTTCGTGTCGACAGCATGCAATCGGCGCTTTAAATTATACAACGCCGCTTTAATCGGCTTCAAATGTAATGCCTGGCTGACATGGCTTACCTGTTTACTCATCATCGTCGCTAACGTTTGGTACAATGTATTGAGTACCAAGCACGTCATGGCAATGTCCGGGGCATGTAAACCTTGCATTTGCTGAACCAGCGATGACGTTATTTGTATTAATTGTGTATCCGTTAATTTGTCTCCTGCTTTCATCATACCCAGGTTGGTTGCGGTGAATTCATCTAAAAAATCTAACGGGTTATCCGCAATCAGCTTAAACAATTGGTTCATCAGTAATTGCATGGTCTTATCGCTTAAACCTGCACCCAATAAGACAACGCTCTGTTTCAGCGATGCTTGACTTAATTTGATTTGATTTGCAATGATTTTATCCTGAATGATATCTTCAATGTCATGTAGGTGTTGTTTGGCCGACGCATCCTCAGGATGCTGCAAGCAACGTTCTTTTTGCAATTGGTACGCCTGCACCAGCTTCTCGGTATTGGCAAATGGCACCACCGAAAATAACTCGGTTATTTTTGGTGCTAGCCCTGGCATTGCCGAGGAAGAGGTTGGACCGGCTACGACCGGCTGACTCACTGCCGCTGCTGAGGGTAACGGGGTAGCAGGAGGCACAGCAGGCGATGTCTGATTGACAGCTGTATTTGCCAACGGCGTTGAGGCTGTTCCGGATAATCCCGCTAAAATAGTTCGATATTTCTGAATCGCTTCATTGCGCTCTTCTTCTTCCCAATCTGCCATTTGGCGGCAAACAGTAATTAATTTTTCTAAACAATCGCGGATCGTTGGTATCAACGCGGGCGACTTTTGTTTCTTTAATTGCTTCCAAGCCTGTTGATAAGCGAGAAACTGGCTATCCACATTGTCGCTTGTCATCCCCTTATCCATCAGACGACGTACTTTTGCCAACAAGGCCTTTTCTTTTTCTGACAACGGCGACGGCAGTTTATCTAACGCGGCTTGATATTTTGCAATTGCTGCATCACGTTCCTCATCCTCCCAATCTATCATTTGACGGCAAACAGTAATTAATTTTTCTAAACAATCGCGCTGCCTAGCATAATATGCCGGATCATCGAGCTGCTTCAATAGCTTCCAAGCACGACCATAAACTATAAACTGGCCCTCAGCATTTCCCTTTTTGCTGGCTTGAGCCATATACCCATCTGCTTTGTTCGCTTTTTCCACTTGCTCTGCAATTGTTAACATAAGCTGCTCCTTTTAATATCTATATTGTTCCTAATATAAACTAACCGACTAAGCGGATGAGATATTCCCTCTACGTCTCGCTATATGCATACACATCATGCTACCAAACCAATGGTCAATTGCAAAGGAGCAATAACAAAAATGATTATCTAAACAAATACCTCCAGTCTGTTATTTAAATGTTCAATTATAAATCAGAACGCAAAAAATAACCACATATAGCTAATGCTGTCATTTTCCGTTACAATCTGCTCTTCAATTAACAATCAATTGGGCGATCATGAGTGAAACCAGCGCGATAAAAACAGATAAATTTTGTCAATTAGGTAAAGCTATTATTGAAACCGAGGCACAAGCTGTTGCTTCTTTAGTCAATCGCATTGATCATCATTTCGCTGATGCATGTAAATATTTACTAGATTGTGATGGACGTATTATTGTCATTGGTATGGGGAAATCGGGCCATATTGGCGGCAAAATTGCAGCAACGTTAGCCAGTACAGGTAGTCCGGCATTTTTTGTTCATCCGGGTGAAGCCAGTCACGGTGACTTGGGAATGATCACACCCAAAGATGTTGTGTTAGCGATTTCTTATTCTGGTGAAACACGTGAAATATTAACCATTTTTCCACTGATTAAACGTCAAGGTGTGCCTTTGATCAGCCTGACAGGTAATCCTCGCTCAACGATTGCTCAAATGGCAACAGTCCATTTAAACGTTAGTGTTAAAAGTGAAGCTTGTCCGCTTGGCCTTGCCCCCACAGCAAGTACTACTGCCACCTTGGCTATGGGAGATGCGCTTGCCATTGCATTGCTTGAGATACGTGGCTTCACTGAAAAAGATTTTGCCTTTTCTCATCCAGGCGGTTCACTCGGTCGTCGCTTACTATTGCATATCAATGATATCATGCGCACTGGTAACGATATTCCTCGTGTTTATGACCATGCCTCTTTAAGCGATACCTTGCTTGAAATGACGCAAAAAAGTATGGGAATGACCGCAGTGCTCGATGCCAATCATAAAGTCATTGGTATCTTTACGGATGGTGACCTGCGTAGAACACTGGATAAAGGGCTTTCTATTCATGAAACTAACATCAGTGATGTCATGACAAAACATTGTAAAACGGTGAAAAAAGAGTTACTGGCAGCAGAAGCTTTAAAAATTATGGAAAATTGTAAAATTAATGCGTTAATTATCACTGATGACAATAACCACGCTATAGGCGCTTTAAATATGCACGACTTACTACGTGCCGGTGTTATTTAACCTATCTTGGAGAGAAAAAAATGCAAAAAATTATCAACAAAGCAAAACCCATCCGTTTAGTTATTTTTGATATTGACGGTGTTTTCACCGCAGGCCAACTATTTTACTCTGATAGCGGTAATTGGATCAAAGCGTTTCATGCACAAGATGGTATTGGCGTTAAATTATTACAAGCTGTTGACATTACTATTGGTATTATTACATCTCACCAATCTGATTTGATCACATCTCGTATGAAGGATCTGGGCGTTCAATATGTCTACCAAGGATGCAAACAAAAAATGCCTGCCTACCTAGAATTGCTTGAGAAACTGCAATTACAAGATGAGCAAGTCTGTTACGTTGGAGATGATTTACCCGATATCCCTTTGCTAGCACGTGCAGGCTTCAGTGTTTCTGTTACCAATGCGGTACCTTTAGTAAAACAGTATGCAAATTATGAAACCCGTGCGGCCGGTGGACAGGGTGCTGTGCGTGAGGTTTGTGAACTGATTTTGCAAGCACAGGGCAAATACGAACAAGCAGTGGCGCCTTATTTGCCTGCAGGAGAAACAATAGCATGACGAATCTTCGTTATTGGTTAGTTTCCATTGTTTTAGCAAGCACTGCTATGTGTTCTTATTGGCTGTTGCAAACAAATCTTGCTAACAATAATAAGGTTTCAATTGACCAACAACAACCCGACGCTTTTGCAGAAAATATTACTATTGTAGAAACCGAGAAAAGAGGTAACATAAAACATAAAATGTATGCAAAACATTTACAGCATATTCCGGCAGGAAATGTCTCTTTGCTGACAGAACCCGTTTTTACCCTTTATAATAACAAAGAACAGCCTTGGTATATCACGGCCAAAAAAGGCAAAACATTTTCTGGCGCAGATAAATTACTCTTATGGAACAACGTTCGTATTCATCACCCGCCAGGCAAAAGTAATAGAGAAATGACTATGCTAACCGAAACAATTACATTTGATAATAAAAAACAATTTGCAGAAACAGATGCCGTAGTGACTATGCTCAGTGAAAATAATCACGTAATAGGTAAAGGAATGGAAATAGCCTTTAATGAAAAAACATTAACATTACTTTCACAGGTCAGAGGATATTATGTTCCTACGCAAAATTAGTATCGCCATAGCATTACTGCTGCCACTAACCGCTCAAGCTTTTTTAAATGATGCGGATGAAAATAAACCCATCACTATTAGCGCGGAAGTTGTCTCTGTTAACAGTGCCACTGGAGAAGGCACGTATCAACATGACGTAAAAATTGATCAAGGAAGCACTCATATACGTGGTGAAAAAGTCATAACACAGAATGACTCTAATAATAAATTGGAAGCAATTATCATCGACGGGACTCAATCAAAAAAAGCGTCTTATGAAACAAAAATGGATGTTAATAAGCCACTATTAATTGCTAGTGCAAATAGAATTCAATATTTTCCGCAAAAAAATTATGTTATTTTAACTGGTAATGCCAACATCGTCCAAGGAGACAATTCTATTCAAGGCGAATATATTGAATATGATGTAAAACAACAACGAATGCGTGCAACTGCTGTAGAAAATGACAAAGGTGAGAAAACACGTACCACTATTATCATCAAGCCAGAACCAGGATTAACATTGAAAAAGAAAACATTAACCCTAAAAAAGCGATGAGATTACTATGCCAGAATTACGAGCAAATTGTTTAAATAAATGCTACAAAAAGAGAACAGTTGTTAAAGATGTTTCGTTACACATCACTAACGGTGAAATTGTCGGTTTGCTTGGTCCTAATGGAGCGGGTAAAACCACAAGCTTCTACTTGATTGTTGGCATTATCGCAGTAGACAATGGCAGCATATTTTTAAATGATACTGAAATTACACATTTACCTATGCACACTCGAGCAAAATTAGGCCTTGGTTATTTGCCACAAGAAGCATCTGTTTTTCGAAAACTGTCTGTTGAAGATAATATCATGGCAATTTTACAATTGCGGCGTGATTTAAAAAAACAAGAGCGCACTGTATTATTAGAAGAACTTCTACAGGAATTTCATATCAGCCACATTCGAAAAAGTATGGGTGTCAGTCTATCAGGTGGTGAACGGCGTCGGGTTGAAATAGCACGCGCACTCGCAACGGAACCTAATTTTATTTTACTCGATGAACCATTTGCCGGCGTTGATCCTATCTCAGTAATTGATATCAAGCGCATCATTACCCACTTAAAACAGCGTAACATTGGCGTATTAATTACCGATCACAATGTACGTGAAACACTTGATATATGTGAACGTGCCTACATTGTGAATGAGGGAGGAATAATTTGTAATGGTACACCTGAAGAAATATTGAGTGATCAGAAAGTACGAGAAGTTTATTTAGGTGAAGATTTCTATATCTAGTGAGACTAGATAACAAAGATCATAAACAGTCTATACTGCCACTCAACTAATGTTAACAACAGATGTGCTATAAATGCCTGGCACTATGTTCTATTCATAGCGTATTATTTTTGAGCCAGAACAAGCAAAATAATACTATGTGGGTCACCATGATGGCTTTATCAGCAATTTAAGCGCTACACATTGTTAATGTCTTTGCGTTTTTCAAAAATTCGTATTGAGCTTAATCGTGTTTACAAAAATTAATAATAGCGTACTACCGGTAGATTATTCTACATGGATGCTATTGCAACCATTATCGTTAATCGGTGGGTAGTACTGTAGCGCTTATTTTCACGAACAGTCTCCATAGGCAATACTTTTAAGCGATTCTGTATTTGACGCATTAACGAAATAATCTCCAGTGAGTCATGACTGATTTGATGATCACTTTTTGGATTTAATTTAATTAATTGCTCATGGATACGGTACAATTGTAACCATAAGTTTTTTATCTTTTGATTAAATTGTTCTTTGTCTTGCTCAGAATCAAAGTGTTGCTTAGCTAATAAGCAAATAATATAGTTTTTTAAATGTGAGCTTTTACTATTCATCTTGTCTCCTTTTTTCTTTTCATTCAATATTCTCTAAGAAAGCCTCTACTTAGCCAATTTCATCACTAAAATTGGCTTAAATAGGAACATTCAATATCAAACCTAGTTAGATTAAATGGTTATATTTCTCTTTGATATAAAATAAATAAACAGCATGAGCGTATTTTCTTCATTATTAGTAGATTGTATTTTTATAGTACAATAGCAACATGCTGTTTACTCAAGAAACGACTCTATTATAATAGTTCTCTTCTCGTTCTAACTATCACTATAGAGATCAAACAGAGAACTTTCAAGTATTATTTAAAAATTTTTTTGCTCCTGCGGCAAATGCTGACAAACCAGCACGATTAGCGTAAGATGATGTTGGGTAACAAACAGGGTGCTCACAAAATAGTCAGAATATTTTGTGATTTTGTTATACGAAAAAGGAATGATGGGTTAAACTTAATAGTATGAAGCAAGTACTTGGAACAAAGCTTGGACAACAATTAACGCTGACTCCCCAGTTACAGCAGGCGATACGGTTGTTGCAGTTATCTGCCCAAGAATTGGCCCAAGAAATTCACAAAGGTCTTGAAAGCAATCCCTTACTTGAGTTATCTGAAGACGCAACACCGCCTGTTGAAAAATTAGAAAATGATATCGATGGCAAACAAATTAACCATATATCATCAACTGATAAAAAAGAAATCATAACCGAAGAGACAGTAACCTCCGCTACTGAAAGCCATTCTGCTGACAGTGTGTGGCCGGATGTTAAGCCTAGACAACACAAAGAAGACTATGATTCTTTTAGCTATGACATAAAAGATGAGCAAACTAGCTCATTTAAAGAACACTTGAATTGGCAAATGCAGTTAACACCTTTTTCTGAAAAAGATAAACGCATTAGTGAAACTATTATCGATTCCATCGACGAGTACGGCTATTTACCAACGCCACTCACTGAATTACAAGAGGTACTAAAGCAATCAAGCATAGAAACCAACATTGCAGAAATTGAATCCGTATTACATCGTGTTCAACAATTTGATCCTATTGGCGTCGGTTCGCGCGATCTTAAGGAGTACTTGCTAATACAGTTACACCAGCTACCTGAAGACACCGCTCACTTACAGCAAGCTAACCGACTAGTGCAAGATTTTTTACAAGACATTGCTAGCCACGATTACAAAAAAATTCGCCAGCAATGCCAGTTAACCGAGCAAGAAACGTTGGAAATAATCAGTCTGATTAAATCATTAAGCCCTCGTCCACGTTATGAAATTGCAGAATCTGAAACAGAATATATTATTCCTGATGTTATTGTGTCAAAAAATAATAACAAATGGGTTATTGAATTAAATAATGCGATTACTCCAGCAATTCAAGTCAATCGCTACTATGCCTCAATTCTCGGCCAGCACAAATCACGCGAAAATTATTTACAATTAAAGCAGCAATTACAAGAAGCTCGCTGGTTAGTAAAGAGCGTCTCTAGTCGCAATGAAACACTTTTGAAAGTTTCCACCTGTATTATTAACAAACAACAAGCTTTCTTAGACTATGGCGATATCGCCATGAAACCCTTGATTTTGCAAGACATTGCGGAAGAAACACAATTACATGAATCAACCGTTTCACGGATCACTAATCAAAAATACATTCAAACCCCTATTGGGATTTACGAATTAAAATATTTTTTCTCTAGTCACTTACAAAAAAATGATGGGCAAGAATGTTCATCTATTGCAATTCGCGCATTAATTAAAAAAATTATTGCTGGAGAACCACAGAATAAACCGTTAAGTGATAATAAAATTGCTACATTACTAGCAACACAGCAAGGGATTAATATTGCTAGGCGAACCATTACAAAATACCGTGAAGCAATGAAAATTCCCGCTTCAAATTTACGCAAACGGCAAAACCAATTTGCCTAATATATATGAGTGTTAGAAAACAATAGGAGTATCGTGATGCAAATTAATTTTCCTGGCCAACAATTCGAACTCACCCAGCCTTTACGAGAATTCACTGAAGAAAAACTTGAGCGACTTAAACGCCATTTCGATCGTATCATCAACATGGATGTCACTTTTTCAGTTGAAAAAAAACTCAAACAAACGGTTAAAGTATCGGTCCATTCTGCTGGTGCAAATTTTCATGCCAGTGCCAGTTCTGAAAATATGTACAGTGCTATTGATAATGTTGTTGATAAATTAGATAAACAAATCAAAAAACATAAAGAAAAGCAATCCTCTCACCAGGAATGATTCTCATTTAACGTGAAAACAGATTAATTTGTGATTTTATTTAACTAAAAGTAGGCATCTGCTATAAATCACGTTATCCTTTGGCTGTATAACATGTAGGAAATTGTATATGCTTTTGAAGGATGTGTTAGAAAAACAACTCACACTCAACCACTTTGTTGCAGACAGCAAAAAACGAGCGTTAGAGCAAATCAGTCATAAAATTTCAGATTTTCAAACGGGTATCGATGCTACGCATTTATTTGAAAACTTAATGTCACGTGAACGTTTAGGTAGTACAGGTATTGGCCATGGTGTCGCGATTCCACATTGCCGCATGAAAACACTTGATAGAACCCTTGCTTCATTGACCATTCTACCTAAGGGCATTGATTTTGATGCAGTTGATAATGAATTAGTCGATATTATGTTAACCATTGTAGCACCGGAAAATTGTACAAATGAGCACCTAGACTTACTGGCCAATATTGCTAAAGTTTTTAGCAATACGAATTATCGACAAGCATTACGCCATGCTCAAAATGAAGACGATTTGTATAAGGTAGCCACACACTATAATGAATGAGACAGAGACAGAAACAAAAACACTGACCATACATGGAGTATTTCTAGATGTGCTCGGTGTCGGCGTATTGTTAACTGGAAACAGCGGCATTGGAAAAAGTGAAATTGCTCTTAGCTTGATCAACCGCGGTCATCGCTTAATTGCCGATGACGCTGTGAAATTTACTTTAATCAATGAAGAAACCATTGTCGGAGAATGTCCCGAATTATTGCAAGATTTTTTAGAAGTTCGTGGTTTGGGTGTGCTTAATATCCGCGTGATGTTTGGCGATACCGCCATTAAGGAAAATAAACGCTTACAATTAGTAGTACATTTAATTGCGATGGAAAATCAAGAGTTAAAGAACATTGATCGTTTATACGGTATGTATCGAGATCAAAAAATATTTAATGTCCCCATTCCTGAAGTCACCATCCCGGTTGCTCCAGGCCGCCATTTATCCGTTTTAGTTGAAGGTGCTGTGCGCAACCAAGTATTGAAAAACACAGGTTATATTGCCAGTAAAGAATTTGCTAGTCGCCAAGAAAAAATGATGGAAAAACAAAATGAAACTGATCATTGTTAGTGGCCGATCGGGCTCGGGAAAAAGCATTTCATTACATCTGCTGGAAGATTCCGGTTATTACTGTATTGATAATTTGCCTGCCACACTGCTACTCACATTGATTGAGCATATTCAAGATAGCTATCAGAAAATCGCTATCGGGATTGATGCACGTAACTTACCTCATGATCTTGATCACTTTCATCAAACTATTCTGGATGTAAAAAAAGCTGGTCACGACTGTCAAATTTTATATTTAGATGCAGATAATAATACGTTATTTAAACGCTTCAGCGAAACACGCCGCAAGCATCCTCTTACTGATACAGACACATCACTGCAAGAAGCGATAGAGCAAGAAAAAGAATTATTGCAACCCATTGCCCACCTGGCGGATTTTCGCCTTGAGACAAGTCATCTCACACTACATCAATTACGCCAAACTATCAATAACAGAATTTGTCATACACAGAATAATTTCTCCCTCTTATTACAATCATTTGGTTATAAATACGGCATCCCACAAGATAGTGACTATATTTTTGATGTTCGCTTTCTTCCCAATCCTTACTGGCAAACAGAGTTACGCCAGTACACAGGACTTGATAAAGAAATCAAAAATTTTTTAATGCAGCACACAGAGACAACACAACATTTAAACGTGTTAAAAGATTTTTTATTAAATTGGATCCCGCTTTTTATAGCCAGTAATCGCAGCTATATGACTATTTCTATCGGTTGTACAGGAGGACAGCATCGTTCTGTTTTTATAGCTAATGCATTAGCTAAATTATTGAAAAAGAATGGTCAATCCTCACAACTCAGACATAGGGAGCTAATATGAGCACTCAAATACTATTAATTACCCATGATCACATCGGGACATCGTTATTAAGTGCTGCTAAAAAAACCTTTGGCACGCTACCTATGCCGATAAAAATTGTCGCTGTTAATTATCATCATAACCCAGAAGATATTATTATAAAACTCGAGCCACTAACCAATTCAAATCAGAGCATGCTCATTCTTACCGATATGTACGGATCCACCCCTTGTAATATTGCATTAGCATTACATAAACACAAAAATATCCGTGTTATTTCAGGACTAAATTTACCCATGTTAATTAAGATACTCAATTATTCTGATCTTAGTTTAGAAGAACTCACTGAAAAAGCCATACAAGGTGGCAAGGAAGGTGTTGTAAATTGTACTTACGAAAATGAAAATCAATAATCTGGAAAGGAAGCAACCAATGTTATCTAAAAAAGTCACTATTATTAACAAATTGGGATTACATGCGCGAGCATCAGCCAAATTTGTAGCACAAGCCAGCCGATATGCTAGCAAAATTGAAGTCTGTCGCAAAGATAAACGCGTTAATGGTAAAAGTATTATGGGCATCATGATGCTTGCTGCCAGTAAAGGTACCGAGTTAGAATTAATTGCTGATGGTGCTGATGCAAATACTGCTTTGACTGACTTAGAAGCATTGGTTAATAATCGTTTTGGAGAAGAAGAATGAACGAGCAAAGCCAAGCCACCTCAATAGAAAAATGGTTATTATTTTCAGCATTTGCTATTGCGATTATTTTAGTTGATATTGATATGACAGCAGTTAACTTAGCTTTAGCGACTATTGCGAGTGAATTAAATACCAATTTAACAACCGCACAATGGATTGTTGACGGTTACACAATCGCTGCGGCCTCATTAATGGCGCTAGGAGGTAGAATCGGTGAAATTTACGGTATACGTAGAGTCTATAGCATTGCACTCTTCATCTTTGCAATAAGTTCCGTATTCGTTGGCATCTCCCAGGGAGAATATTCAATAATGCTTGCAAGAATTTTGCAAGGAGCATGTGTTGCATTTACATTTCCTATCGGTATTGTCCTAGCACGTTCGATTTTCCCCAAGGAACAACAAGGCTTTGCAATAGGGTTATTATTGTCTATAGCCAGTCTTGCACAAGCATTTGGCCCAACCTTTAGTGGCATCATCATTGAATTATTTAATTGGCGTTGGATTTTCTTTATCAACGTTCCACTGTGTTTATATGCACTAATTATTATCCATAAATATTATCATGCCGATGAACAACGTCAGCAAGAAAAATTACCAATACCTGCCATTTTCAGTTTAGTCTGCGGTATGTTTTTGATAATCACCGCATTAAATGAAATAAGTCAATGGGGAATAACTTCTTGGCAATTTATTATTTCAATATTAGCTGGACTTTGTTTGTTAGCTTATTTTATTCAGTTTGAAATAACGTCTGCCAAGCCATTTTTAGAATTAAAATTGTTAAGCAATAAAGTATTTGCTATTGTCAATATAGCCCGAACACTGTTAACTTTTGTCTATTTTTCACTGCTATTTATACTAAGCTTATTCATGCAAAATGTATTAGATTATTCTCCTATCAAAGCAGGCACAACCTTACTGTTCATGACCCTGGTTTTTGGTATATTTGCGTTACCCGCTGGAAAATTAATAGATAAAATTGGATTCAAACACGCACTTATTGCTGGTACTTGTTGCTCTCTATTCGCCTGTTTATTACTAACACTTCTTTTTCTGAATATGAGTGAAAAGCAACTGATCATGGGTTTATTTTTTGCTGGCATTGCAGTAGCACTTTTTATCCCAAGCACAACAGTTGGTGCACTTGTGTCAGTCCCTAAAAAGAAAATTGCCGCTGCAACAAGTGTGTTAGCAACATCTGGATTTATTGGTGCATCTCTTGGTATAGCAGTCAGTGGTTCACTTTTAGCATGGGCTAATAAACAACGATTTATGCAATTACTACACGATAGTAATATCGTATTGAACAACCAGCAACTTATAACAGTTAAACACGCTATCTCTGGCGCGAAAAATATACGTGATAATACTACTCTATTTCACAAAGACATATTGAACACCTTGGTTGAAACCATAAACCAAGCATTTACTTTTGGTTTCACCTTAAGCATGTTACTTTGTTTGTCCCTGGTGCTACTCTCATTGGGATTAGCATTAGCGATAAAGAAAAATACCTAGTGCTAATGATAGCACAACTATGTTTGAGTGGGTGCCTGTTCTTCTATTTTTCTGATACTAATTGCATTAGTGCTAGTAATAAAAAAATCAATGCTCACGGGTAGGCAAAAACTTAATATCCGGCCATCGCTCTATAGCCAATGTTAAATTAACTTGGCTAGATGCTAAATACGTCAATTCCTCAGCACTATCTAGCGCTAAGTATTGCATATTTTTTTTCTTAAATTCGTTTAACATATTAGTGTCTGCAGAATAAATCCAGCGTGCTGTGGCAACAGGAACTGATTCATAACTGCATTCAACATTGTATTCATATTTTAAGCGGTGTACTACGACATCAAATTGTAACTCGCCGACAGCGCCTAAAATTAAATCATTGTTTATCAACGGCTTAAATAACTGTGTTGCACCTTCCTCCGAAAGTTGTTGCAACCCCTTTTTCAATGCTTTTAACTTCAAAGGGTCACGCAATTGGATACGACGAAATAATTCTGGTGCAAAATTAGGGATACCAGTAAATTGCAAAGTTTCTTTCTGAGACAGAGTGTCTCCAACTTTCATTGTACCATAATTATGAATACCAATAATGTCGCCAGGCCAAGCTTCATCGACATGTTCTCTTTCGCCTGCCATAAAAGTAAGTGCATTACGCAGTTGTATATCACGTTGTAGTCTCACATGTTTTACCCGTGAACCGTTACGGTAACATCCTGAGCAAATCCGAAAAAATGCAATGCGATCACGGTGAGCTGGATCCATATTGGCTTGAATTTTAAAAACAAACCCAGAAAAATCTTTTTCTTCTGGTGCTATATCACGCGTTGTTGTCGCTCTTTTTTGTGGTGGTGGAGAAATATTAACAAATGTATCCAATAATTCACGCACTCCAAAATTGTTGATAGCTGAGCCAAAAAACACCGGAGTCTGCTCACCTGCCAGGTATTTTTCTCTATCAAAGGAATGACTCGCGCCACGGACGAGCTCTAATTCTTCTCGTAAATCATTTGCTTGTTGCCCCAAGATCTCATCTGCTTTAACGTCATCTAAAGAGTTAATTACATCAAAGTCATGTGCACGATCACCTCGCCCTGATTGATATAAATAAATTTTGTCATCTTGCAAATGGTAAATGCCACGAAAATGCTTGCCCATACCAATCGGCCATGTGATGGGAGCGCATTCGATTTTCAAAATCGCTTCAATTTCGTCCAACAACTCAACAGGTTCACGGCTGTCTCGATCTAATTTATTGATAAATGTGATGATTGGCGTATCACGCATGCGACAAACATTGAGTAATTTAATTGTGCGCGCTTCTACCCCCTTTACAGCATCAATCACCATCAAAGCTGAATCAACTGCCGTTAAGGTACGATAAGTGTCTTCAGAAAAGTCTTCATGGCCTGGTGTATCTAGTAAATTAATAATGCTCGAACGATAGGGAAATTGCATCACCGAAGTTGTCACCGAAATACCGCGCTGCTTTTCTAACTCCATCCAGTCCGAAGTGGCATGACGCGATGCTTTACGCCCTTTTACTGTCCCTGCTAATTGAATAGCGCCACCAAATAACAATAACTTTTCAGTTAATGTGGTTTTACCTGCATCAGGATGCGAAATAATGGCAAAAGTCCGTCGCTTGGCTATTTCTAACTCTAATTGGTTCATCAATTGTCATCTTACTTTTAACGAGTGCTAACCATACCGATTTGTTAATAATAAGTCTAGTTAATCTTACACAATAAAAATAGAACACTTATAGAACAATGACTCTGTAATAGTCTGCCATGATACAACAGTATTAGAATAAACTAAAAAGATTACTAAAGATTCGCTGAATGCTTACATTTAATTGATTAAGTATGTTATATATTTGCCATTCGTCCAAACTTTAAAGAAAAAAGCAAGATTTTATGCTACGGAATATCAGCGAAGAATTCGTATTTGTCGATGTTGAAAAGAATCTCTGCTGATATACAGTACTTGCTGGACTGTCAAATGTCAAGCGAGACGATTGATGAGCTTGTTTGATTTGTTGGCTGATAAACAGTGATAAACTGATACGTTCAGTTTGCCCCGCTTGTCTCAACAATATAGTGCCTGCTCGATCATACACTAAAACATGGTGTTTTACTAATTGCGCTTTAATATACTGGCGACCTTTCTCATGAGTCTTTTCATACAAAGGCAGTATTACATACATGGGAATATCAAAGCTCGTAGATACTTGCTTTACATCACAGTCTTTGAAAAATAAACTGTCGAGAAAAACAAGAGTTTTATTGAGCCATTTAGCACAATGTTGGCAAGCTCTGCTAGCTAGCTTAGTACAACTCCATTCATTCATTTTCTCCTGCTGAAGGAGCGTTAATACCGCCTCCACAGCATCAGGGTTTTCCGAAAACGAGGCAATGGCGCCTGTTGCCAGATGGCAACGAGCATTTCCATCCACATGCTGATCCTGAAGAAATGCCAATACTGCTTCCACTTCACTGTCAACAAAAATAATACGAAAAATTATTGTTATCTCAAACAATCTCTTCTGCTCATCATCTATTACTACTATTAGCTTTTACAGGCAATGTCAATAGCCAAATTGCCTTGTATCGGCAACATGCACATTGGATTGATCGTTAAATTTCAGTTTATTGCAATCTGTTTTTTTGACGCCATTTGCCGAATTATTTCCTACTATAAAAATCGGTTTATAGACAATATCGTGCTTGGATTCGGGAGAAAGTATTTGAGAAGATACCTACTTGCTTACACAGAAAGCTAACAAAGCTTGAAGGAGATGCGCAAACAGCCACTGCAAGCATAGTTGGTAATCAATCGGTCAGGATAATTGATCGCGGCGAACATCATAGTTATGATGGATAGAAAAAAGTTAGTGGCCGTAAGAGACATATACTAACGGATACAGAGGCACTATTGTTATCTGTTAAAATAACTAACACGAACTATGGCAACCGCTAAGGATTGATAAGTTTGCTGAAAAAATTACCGGGGGAAAGCTAAGCAAGAATTATGGATCAAAAACACAGCATAATGAACATTTAACTTATTTAGCAATGATGACAAATATGTTTAAAAAAGCATGCAAAACTAAGGTTTATAGCAGTTTTCAATATTACTAAGCCAGTATAAGCGAGTATAACGCGTGCTTGCGTGGTTTCAAAAGTGAGCTTTACTTTACTGTAAATAAGCTTTTGAAGAACAAAGCAAGCGCGTATTAGAGGAAGTTTATAATGACTTAGTAATATTGAAAACTGCTATAATATGGTTAATATTTGCTTAAGAATAAAGTGCTAATATAAAAGCATCTAAAAATATTTAATGCCAATATTAAAATAATGTTTAGAGGGGAAAAACTAATATGACAAAAATTATTGTAAAATCAAACTCTAACGAAGAAAAATTAGCATTATTGTCTCAGACTGCCGGTAATAATGATAAAAGTATTATAGGCCAATATGCACTATGGAAAAAAACCTTTGATGATTATATTAACCATCCTATCCGATTGTTATTTTATAAAAAAGGTATAGACAAAGATTTATATAAGATAATTGACTTACTATACCGATTTGGTGGTATGAATTTAGTAAGATCATACTATAATGAATTCTTTTCTAACATCAGCTATGAGTCTGATAAGCAAAGAGCAAAAAAATTTCTAGAAAGTTTAGCAAATGGATTGATCCATGTCGCCCACCCCTCTGGCGAACACAAAGAGAAACTTGACAAAATTCCTGACGCTAAAAAGCTATTGTTATTTATTACTCCATTAAAACGTCATATTAACCACCTTAGCCAAAAAATTGGTGGAGAAATGTGTATTCGAAAAGACATAGAAAAAATCAATGGTGTAAAAAAAACAAACTATGTTATTTCTTATAACACGGAAGACAATATAAAAGAAAAAGAAAGACGCCAGGAAAAACAAAAAAGACATGATTATAAGAATAAACACAGTGCTTTATTTGGTGGATTTAGCTGGATGTTTGCCATAGGCTCTATGACAGTGAATATCGTGGCTATTCTTGTGCTTTTCTCTAATCCCGCTGTTGCTATTCCCTTAGCACTCGGCTTAGGGATAGCAACATTAATTACCAACAAGGCATTAGTTCACCGGCCAACAAAATCACTCATGGTAAATTTTTTCTATGATAAAGAATTTACTTGCAAAATTGCTGATGATGTGGAATCACCTGCTGGGAAAGCATTTTTAAAATACGCTGTCACTCCATTTTTTATGTTGTTAGCCTATGCCAATGGAATCACCATCGGCATTATCACGTTTATGTCTTTTCTCTCAATCCCAACTCAGTTAACTGGGCTGGGTTATTTACCCGTCACAGCCGTACCTATTGCAATGGCTGTTTTGGCAACAGTTGGCGCTTTTGTTGCTATAACAACAATACAGTGTATCGCTATGTTAATGTTAAGCACTCTGGTGAGCTTAATGAAAAATACCATTGCGCTTTACAAAAAAATATATGATATAGGACTAAAACAATTCTTTCAAAATAAATGGAATGTTTTTAAAGAGTTACCTGCACAGAAAAAAATAACCTCTGTGCTATCAAAAGTCTTATTGCTAGCCATTGTCCCAGCAACTATTTTACTTGCTGTGTTTACCAGTATTGCTGCATTTGGTACATTTTCAACAACAGCTATCCAGTTCTGGACTGGCATTATGCATACTAGCAATGCTGCTGCAACTGTCATTGTTGGAGTAACAATGTCACTCTTTCTGGCAGTGGAAAACATCTTTACATTGAAAAATATAGGATCATTCCTTGATTCTGTTGCGAAGAATGTGTTAGTGAAACCAATGGCATTTATCATCAGTAAGGGATTGACGGTAGGTAATTCAATAGTGCATTTTTTCTCACAAGCATTTTCTCGAAAAAAAGAATTGCCTTCAGAAATCACAGCGGAATCTCATAGTAAAAAAATATCTGCTCCTGTCAAAAAGAGTGCTCAACAGATGAAACAAGATCAACAAGCAAAACAAGCATTTAAAATAAAGCAAGCAGGACTCTATATTGCCTATGGGTTTTTATATGCAGCTGTTGCCGCAAACGCCTTGGCTTCTGGCCTGTTCAGTGCTGGTGGCTCCAGCAAAATACAAAGAACGTTTAATTGGGTTGGCATGCAATTAGGCATAACAGCAGCAACTGGCATTGCTGCCATTAGTGCAGCATTTAAGTCTGGCTCCGCCTGTAAAACCGGTGTCGATGAATTGCGCCAAGAAGATATACATAGTTCATCTTATAAAATAGGAGCGTTATTTAAAACCAAAAGAACATCCGTATTGTCGAAAAAGTCTAATAAAAAAGAGACAGACAAATCTCGCTCAAAGCAAGCCTCTTCCACACACAATGGACGATTATCAATATTTATTAATCAAAGTGATTCTGACAGTGACTCTGAAAACGAATTGGCAAATCATTCTGTTAATGCTCAAGAATTAAAAGTATAAAATATTGTAAGAGGAAAAATAAAGAAGCCCCGATAATAAAACAACTATCGGGGCCACAATCCAACGCTGACTATATCGCTGGCTTTGGGTTTTGCTTATTGTTAACAATGTCAACCTACGTCATGACTTCCATATATTAACTTCAAATATTTTATTTTTTTTGTGATATTAATATTTCTGGCAATTCAACAGGCTGCTCTAGTTCTTCTCCTAACATCAATAGCTGGTGCCTTAAATAAGGATCTGCTGGATGTTCTTTTAATAAAAGATTAAGTTGACCAAAAGCCTCTTTTTTGTTCCCCTGCTTCGAGAGGTTAAGAGCTTCTCTAAATGCCCTGCTATAACTCATCTCTGTCTTTATATGTCTAAAAAAACGGAACATTACTTCCCCCTTTTTGTTAACTCTAAAAATCTTTAATTTCACTTTCTTCTGTTTGTTTTTTTCATTTTTAGCAGCTTCTTGTACAAAAAGCACAAGATTATTTGGTGTGACAACGATATTATCTGTTACAAAATGGCGGCTGTCAATAAATTTTTTTATGCCTCCATGAATAAGTAAGTCATAGGCTAAACCACTACAACTATTTGTCCCGAGTTTTTTAAAGAAACGATTACGTCCTATTAGGTGATAAGTACTTCCAGATTTAATATATTCATCAACTTTAAGTTTGATCTTATTAGTATTTAAGCTTTGAAGATCTACTACGCAGTCTGGCGATCTGCCTTCTGCAGTCTCATCTCTCTCAGGACTGCTCTTGTCAACCATGCCTTCTTCACTATTTAAAGTAAGATTAATATCTTTTAATAAACCCAGCTAACATAGCAAGAATACATAATAACTATCAGAATTGACTTACTTTAAGAGAATGACAATACTTTTTTTTCTGTTTTTCTCATGCTGCTCCCATTAGTACAGCATTTAAGTCTGGCTCCACCTGTAAAACCGGTGTCAATGAATTGCGCCAAGAAGATATACATAGTTCATTTTATAAAATAGGAGCGTTATTTAAAACTAAAAGAACATCCGTATTGTCGAAAAAGTCTAATAAAAAAGAGACAGACAAATCTCACTCACAGCAAGCCTATTCCACACAAAATGAACGATTATCAATATTTATTAATCAAAGTGATTCTGATAGTGACTCTGAAAACGAATTGGCAAATCATTCTGTTAATGCTCAAGAATTAAAAGTGTAAAATATTGCACGAAGAAAAATAAAGAAGCCCCGATAATAAAACAACTATCGGGGCCACAATCCAACGCTGACTATATCGCTGGCTTTGGGTTTTGCTTATTGTTAACAATGTCACAACAACTCACCTCTTTGTCAGTATTGACATCATTAGCCACTGCTGCTTTTCTTGCAGCTATCTCACGTTTAGCTGCTCGCCTAGATGCACGTTTATATACATTAGGAACAATTGTTATTCCAGCGCCAACTGTTGCACCAACAATAATACCAACTGGAGCTGAAACAGCTGAGCCAACACCCAAGCCAATAACAATACCAACAGCACCACCTACTTTCGCACATAGACCTGCTGTTTTTACCGTTCTATTTATTAACTCTGTTCCACGAATAATCTTTTGATTGGCAATTGCCTGCAATTGCTCATCCGTTTTGTTAGAACGCGTTAATCCCAATATGACCGGAATACTCATGGTCTTTTTACTACGTTTAACACCTATTATATTTAGTACACCCATAACTACTTCTCCTTTTGCTTGACAGATAAACTTTTTCTTCGAAACAGATTATTTTCAACATAACCTGTTAAGTCCAACTTTCTTTGCTTTAACCACTTTCTAAAAGATGTATTACTATTCATATCGAGATATAACAACAATACGCCTAAAAAAATTGCTCCAAGCAATGAACCAAGTACTAACCCTACAAAGGCACCGACTTTACCTGCTTGTAATCCAATGATGAAACCTAACATCCCATTGACAATGGCACCAATGCAGGCTGCATTGACAACATGATTTATCATGCTGCCATTACTAGATTTCACATGAGATAAAAACTGTTTATTCAGCGTATTTGGCATAACATTCTCCCCTTTTGATTACTGTTATTCATCACCATCCTTGAAAATAGTTAATTTTCAAACAGGTTTGATAATCAAACAAATTGTAAAAAAATGAATTATTACAATTTAAAATCGTTATCATTGACAATACGTTAACAAGAAACGTTGCATTAATGCAACTGTTTTTTTGAAAAAAATTGATATTTTTTAAAAAAAGTTTATTTTAGACTAAATTATGTACAATAAAGTGCTTTTTTAAACTATAAAAACATTTTGACGTTGCTTTTTTGCTACGTTCTCTGTTATGCTAGAGACATTAAAAAATATTAGGAGCCATTGGTTATGACAGCTTTAGCAAACAGTATTGATTTAGGTATTGCCATTGAAGATCTGATTCGCGCAAAAAACCGTCGAGACAATGATAATTTTACCACTTATAAACTGGCAAAATGTATTAATGTTGATCGTTCGTTAATTAGACGTCTATTAAATGGCGATGTCACCAACCCGCGCATCGATACACTATTAAAAATTACTACATTCTTCATTAACGAAGGATTCTCCATTAGCCTTGATGACTTAGTGCAGTGGGGTAACAATGTCTCAAAGATTGATGAACGAATTATTCTTGAAGACAAACCCAAAGATTTACCTCTTTATCAAATGGAAAATTTTGATGGTGAACGCATCGGTATGGTTAGTATAAGTGTACCAAAATCATCACCTGGAACCATCGCGTTTCTTTCCCATGAACATTTAGAACCTGTATTCAATCCAGGCTCTATTTTCGTTGTTGATTTAATAAAAAAACCTGAACATAATAATTTAGTCGTACTTCGCCAACATGGCAGTAAAAAAGTCATTATTAAAAAATATTTAATCCATAAAGGTTCTAATAGCCCATGGCTTATTTCACTAGATGGAAGTGAAAAAATGGAATTAACACCAGAGGCACCCTATCAAATAATAGGCATTGTCATTCGTGTTAATGTAAAAACATAACGACAGATTCATGTGAGGTTTATTATGTTAAATGACATTAATCAATTAGACTTATACCAGCTTATCAAAGAAAACAATAAAAAATTAACAAAAGGCCAGACTATTAATTTCATTCAAACGAAAAAAAATAAACAATATTATGCCGCTTATGGCATTGCTTTGGGAAAAGCTATCGCAAAAGATTTAGTCATTGTATTTGATGAACAAAAAATTGAACTAATTAACTAAACTTGTTAATAAGCAAGCAAAAACAAAACAGTGTTTGCTTTTTTATTAAACAAAAATAGCCTGACATATAAAACTATGTCGTGGCAATCTCTAAAGAATCTTTTTGTGGCATTGGCATTACGTGATATTATAGTTCTACTATAAAATTTAGGAGGAAATTATGTTAGAAACCATAGTTGACTTTACTTTTAGCGCAGGATTATTTATCAATGCTGCTTTATTTATCCCTCAAATTCTGCTGCTACTTAAAAAAAAGCATTCAAATGATGTTTCATTATTGACCTTCGTTGGTTTTTGTTTAATTAAGGTATTCACTATTTGGCATGGTTATTTTACTAAGGATATCATCCTTGTACTTGGTTATGGCATCAGTATTGTCGCTTGTGGAATTACGACCTTGTTAATCATCTATTATCGGATAAAAAAAATCGATTATCAAGGATCGCTATCAGAGGCATCACTTGTGAACGAAATATAATGAACATGAAATGAACTCGGATTAATCTCAATCATAACGTGATATTGCTGAGAAGCATTTACACGCAAATTTAATCATAAAAAGAAGGACAATGAAATATGAAGAAAAAAAGCAAGAAACCAGAAATGCCATACCAACAAAAACGTCACTTAGTTACTCTAGGACATTCCATTGCACGAGGATGTAAATTTGGTGGCTTATTTGACAGTATCAGCATCGAAAGTTCATATTGGGAAAAACCGTATTATGTGCGTATTGAAAAATATTTACAGCAACATGCAAATCAATTTTTTCTAGAAAAATTTCTACATGTCTATCTGCAAGCTAAAAAAACTAATCAATTACTTTCTGATCGTCTATTCGCAGCCCTTGAAGCCACTCAAGAAACAGTTAATTTAATAAAAAAGCAATTAGAAACAACAGCTGACTCTACTATTTTACGAGGATTACTCAGCCTAAAATACAAAGATTATATGCCTATCGTCATCAACCGAGACTTTTGCCACAATGGAAAAAGAGCATTAGGTTTCTCTAGCATTGAAACAACACAAAACTCGGCTAAACAAGATCCTATTTTCTTGCGAAATCTGAAATCACTGCCTGATACTATCATTACCCATCTTGGTGTGAATGATTTGCGTCAAGATCAGCGGCCAACACGAATTATTCTTGATGGCAGCCAATATTTGGATAAATTAAAAGGCAATGATGACATGTCAGATGAAATGCTGAATAAAACATGCGAATACTTGTCAAAAAATAAAGGCTATGGTAGAGCGTCCATTGATATTTTTAAGCACTGGTTTAAACACGGAATCGATGCATCCTTGCTTAAAATGTCAATTCAAATTTACAGTCTCAATATCCGATTAGCACACAGTCATGCATATGTGACTATTGGCAAAACGATCTCAGAAAAAATCATAAAAGCTATTGAAGATGATGAAGCAATAAATAAAACTGAGATAAAAGCATTAAAAACAGAGTTTCACCTTAGTTTTTACGACAAAATCACTGCTTATATGAAACTATACGAAGCTTCGAAACTATCCAATCCTGAAGTCATTAAGCTCCATGAAGCATGGAATAAAATACATGCACTTTACTATAAAAAACCTGGTGAACTATCAGCCGCTGAATATTTAGCAGAAGGTAACTTAGAAGCAGCGCTTGCGAGCATGTCGAAATATGGCTATACAGAGGCAACTGATATGTTATCAAAGTTAAATAGCGGCGAGCTGACTGGTTTTAATATGATAGATACTCTCATAAATAACTTTGCCTCATTAACACAGTATCTACCTGTTAACTTCTTACATTTAATTAATCCTGCTTTCTTTCAAGCATTTGGGCTGTTTACCGATAACAATGTAACAAAAGGTTATGATATGTTAAATACAGCTTGGAATGAGGTTGCATCTGTATTTCATCATAGCTTCACTCTAGATCTAAGTTTATTTACTAAAACACATTCTTTAGATTTTACAAACCACGCGGATGGTATCCACTGGCATAAAGAAAACTATAAAGATGTCAGTACGCCAATTGCAATGGCGTTAATCGCTATTGACTACGGGGTTGAACTATCAAAACTTCAAACATTGGTGCAAACAGCTTATGATAATTTAAAACAACCAGCGCTTAAAACCAAACCGTCTGAACTGCTGAAACATTTTACAGATCAACTCACACAGGATGGTTATCAACCACTTGTTGATCAAACGCAGAATTTATTTCATCGTGTATTTCAAAAAATGAAATTTTCTAAAGAGTTGACTAAGGATTGTCTCCGACTGTTATCGCAAACAGCAACAGAAAATAGGTCAGAAAAGCCAACTATGATGAATTTCTAATTCTGTAGTAATACTGTTAAAGCAATTTTTGTATAAATATTAACTAAAAAAAGTACTGGATAGTTATGGTATCTCCAGTATAATGGCGATAATGGCAAAGCCGAGGTGGTGGAATTGGTAGACACGCAAGCTTCAGGTGCTTGTGGGGGCAACTCTGTGGAGGTTCGAGTCCTCTTCTCGGCAGTCAAGTCTTATATAAAATGTAGCTTAACCGCAGTTAAACCCAGTGAATAACATCATATTGTTTTACTTTTAAATCAAATGATTACTACGGTTATTTCAGTCAGAATTGAAAAGTCAATCGCTTTTTCAAGTACAGCTAGTGCCAGGCTATCTACCGCCCTAACGCTGTCACCACTGTAAGAAGCTAGATTATTTATCTCAAGTCAATCGAGGTGTTTCCTCTATGTCATCATCATCAATAATAATGATTTCTCTTCTGCGTTTGCTTGTTTCAGCAAAATGTGATGAGCTTGTAGCACTTGACGCTGCATCACTGTGCTGCTTTCTTTTGCAGCCAGCACTACTGACATTATTTGTTAGATTCTGCTTGCTTGTTTCACTCGACAAATTTGTATGATTAGTTTCTTGAGAGAATTGAGCAAAAACTAAGTTAGTATTTCTTGTTATAGGAGTATAAGTGCGATTACCTGTATAATCTGCTTTAAATCTCATATAGCTACATCTCTCGGGCTGTGACGACAATTGATAGTAATCATTTGCTATTTTATCTGCGGACTTGACTATGTAAGCCTCTAACTCATTATTAGATTCTTGTATTTTCAAAAAATCAACCAAAGCATTTTTCTTATCTATAGCGTATTTGTTATCGTCATTGTTTCGACTTGAAAGCAAATAACGCATAACATACTCAATCAGCTCTCTTGGCAACTTAGCTAAGTAAGAGTTTTGGTTTTGACTCCATTCAACATATATTGTTGCTATTGCCCATAGAAATGCTTTGGCTTGCTTAATATTTTTTAGTTTGACCCATTTGATATTGTTTTTTCGTATTTTTTCAGTTATTGATCGTCGATACGTACCAAATTCTCGCTTAGTACTATAAAACAGATATTGCAAAGTTCGATTTTTATCTAAGGCTACATCTAGAGAAATAACAGCACTCCCTGTTTGATTGCCAGACAAGTCCAATGATAATAAAGCATCATTTTTCGTTAGAGAGTCAGCAATACGTTTAATGCCTGAACTTTTGATTTTATTTGCAGCCAGATCAAGCTCCAATAATGATATGTTATGTGTTAACGCATTAGCAATAGCTGATGCACCTTCATCTCCTATTTTGTTTTCATGCAAGATAAGCGTAGTGAGTTGATTGTTGCCCTGTAATTTCTCTGCAATGATAATAGCTGCTGCATCACATATACTACTTTCAGATAAATTGAGAGAAGTTAATCCTTGATGACAGCTCATTAGCTCTGCAATGGCTCGTACTCCTACCTCACTAAGCACTCTATTATGGCAACGGAGAGATCGTAGTTTTTTATTATGTTTTAGAAACTCTATAATTGCAACTATGCTTGTCTCTCCTAAGTGGGACAAATCGAAATCGGACGTTAACAAGTGCCTTCCTGTAGCATACTTATTACCACTTAATTTAAGTATATTAAAATTTTGATTTGAGCGTTGATCACTATTAAAAATCATAGCTGCGATATACTTTTGCCAATCGAAGTCTACCGCTTCTTTCTCCATAACACTACACTCATTTAATGCTGGATAATGATTATTACAAAAAAATTCTGCGTCATCATCACCGACAGCGGAGTCTAAAATTAACGTGTTGAGTGTAGTGTTATTAACTAGCCCCGTCAGTAATTGTTCATAGACTGCGGCGTCTGCTACTGTCTCTAACCCATAAATCTGCAGGGCCTCTAGAGGAGCATCGGAAGTTAATATATCAATCAAAAAGCTCCGCAAATTTTTGAAGTGGCAGTCGATAGCTAAGGTAAAAGACTTCAACGTTGTGCTACATTTAATAGCATTTTTTAACTCACTGAGCTCTGATTCTTGATGATCTAACTCCGCTCGATGGTAATGATGATATTTACCTGACAGATGCAAATCAACTGCTGACTCCGTGTTAATATTATCAATGTTTTTTTTTATTTTACTACTTAACGAAAGTTTAGCATCGGCTAAAAAATCTTCTGCATTGAGGACTACACACATTGTTCTGGGCATTGCTGAGGCTCCTATCTAACTGCTTACAATAAAAGCTATTGTTATAATCGTTAACCATAATAAGGTACATGCAATATTGATGACGTTTTACTAAACTATCCCTTACTTAATCCAACTTTACTCCTATTTCAATAAATTTCAACTAAATTTTATCGCATTTCGGATCAGTAACTATCTAATAATCTATGTCAATAGTGGATGTGACTAACATTTCGCCCTTAGTTTTACAAATAACTCCCAACATAATCTGCCCCTAGACAGTGCAGCAAGGCTTTTTGTATCGTCTTTAAATGAACAAGTATATAGTGAGAAACGGCTATAAAATAATCGTTTGATCGCGATCAGCGCCAGTAGAAATAATCGATAAGTGGACACCGGCCAATTCAGCAATCCTATTGAGAAATTGCTGTGCTTTTTCTGGCAAAGCATCAAAAGTATTCACACCGACAATCGATGTTTTCCATCCAGAAAAAGTTTCATAAATCGGTTCAATCTCTTCTGTCGGATGGCCGTTATCTGGCATGCATGAGTACACGTTATCACCTATACGATAAGCCACACATATTTTGATCTGCTCTAATTCATCCAATACATCTAATTTTGTTATACATAAGTCAGTTATCCCATTAACCTGAATAACTCGTCGCAGTGCAGGAATATCCAACCAGCCGCAACGACGTGGTCTTCCTGTGGTAGATCCAAACTCATGGCCACGCTCAGCAATATGCTGACCAATGTCATCTTCTAGTTCTGTCAAAAATGGACCCGCCCCCACACGAGTGGCATAAGCCTTGGCAACACCTAATATAGAATCCATTTTTTGCATAGAAAAACCTGCCCCCGTTACTGCGCCTCCTGCGACAGTATTAGATGAAGTGACAAATGGATAAGTGCCATGATCAATATCTAATAAGGCTCCTTGCGCACCTTCAAACAGGATTGCGTGACCTGCTTGTTGTTGTTCATATAAAAACTGTGGGACATCTATCAACAAAGGGGCAATTTTGTCTTTTGCTGCCTGACACTCTGCTAGCACGTCTTGATAATCAATTTGTTTGGCATGATAGTATTCAGACAAGAAAAAGTTATGATAATCCATCAAGCATTTTAAACGCTCAGCAAAATCTTTCATTGCAAGATCTGCTAAGCGCAACACTCTACGTGCTACTTTATCTTCATAGGTTGGGCCAATGCCTCGCCCAGTTGTACCTATGGCGGCTTTTCCTTGGCTTTTTTCTCGCGCTAAATCTAACGCAATATGACTTGGCAAAACAATAGGGCAGTTCGCACTAATCTTTAATTGTTCATAGACAGGCACGCCTTGTGCTAGCAATCCTTCAGCTTCAGTAAACAATGCCGTTAAATTAACAACAACACCACTAGCAATGATACAACGCACGCTTTTATGTAATATCCCTGAAGGAATTAAGTGAAGAATGGTTTTTTGTCCATTAACAACAAGTGTATGACCCGCATTATGACCGCCCTGAAAACGTACAACATTTTTTATACGATCAGTCAATAAATCAACGATTTTGCCTTTACCTTCATCGCCCCACTGCGCACCTAAGATTACAATATTTTTTGCCATATTAATCAACATACCTGTGGATAAGAATTAATAAAACAACACCTGCTAGCATCGCAACTACTCCCATGATGCGCAGTGTCTTGTCTTCACATTTTTGTAGCATTTCTAGGGTATTGCGCCATTTTATCGGCGACAAAAATGGCATTAAGCCTTCAAATACCAATAACAGAGCAAATGCTCGTAAAAAATCTATCACTATTTACCCTAACTCATTAGCATGACGCTTCACAGTAGACTGCTTGTTATTATCCATCGCATTGAAATACTTAAAATACTGATTATCTGGAGACAACACTAAGATATTGTGGCTATCTTTGTTAAAAGTCTTATGATATGCCTGTAAGCTTCGATAAAAAGAATAAAAATCAGCTTCCTGAGTATAGGCATCTGAATAAATCTTGGCAGCAGTTGCATCACCTTCCGCACGAATTTTATCAGACTTTTCCTTCGCTGTTGCAATAATCACTGTTGCAGAAGCATCAGCTTCAGCACGAATGCCTTCAGCGCGTGCCATCCCTTTCGCTCGATGCTCTTTAGCAACCGCTTCTCGCTCTGCACGCATATTATCAAAGACAGATTGACTCACTTCCTTAGGTAAATCAATTGTCTTAATACGTACATCAATAATTTTGACTCCCAGTTTTTCTACATCAATAGCAGTAGACTCTTTTAATAAGCGCATGATAACAGTACGGTCATCTGAAATCACTTCACGAATAGTGCGTCGACCAAACTGAGAGCGCAAATTATCATCAATTTGTTGCTGTACTAATTTTTGCACTCGGATAGGACTACCGCCCGCATTGGTATAATAATCCGCTAAATTAGCAACGCGCCATTTGACATAATAATCAACTATCATGTCTTTTTTTTCGCTTGTCATAATACGTGAGGATTGCTCATCAAATGTTTGTAAACGCGTATCAAACTTATGTACTTTTTCAACCATAGGTAACTTGTAATGTAACCCTGGACCAAAAGTATTTTTATCATCATTATTACGCTCAATGATGCGACCAAAACGCGTGACTAAAGCATGTTGCCCTTCATTCACTTTAAAAAGACATGTAGCCCCGACGACAATAATAAACCCTATCAATGATAGTACTGTAGCTTGTGAAAATTTCATGATCAATATCTTCCTGTATATCCTTCTCGGTCAGCCACACTCAAATAACCGCTGGGCGTTGAACTCGTTTTTTGTTGCTGATTCGACGCCTGCGATGTTGAGGTAGAAACCACGGTATTCGTAGAACTTTTTGTACTTGCTTGCCTTGGTGTCTGCGGCACTGAAGAATAATGGACTTCATTCCCAGCAAGCATTTTATCGATCGGTAAATACAATACATTATTCGTTTTAGCCACATCAATAAACATTAAATGATTATTTTGCAACACTTCTTCAATTGTACCTAAATACATACGTTCTCGCATTACCCCCGGTGCTTTTAAATATTCAGGCAATAATGCTAAAAACTGTGCGGTATTCCCTTTTGCTAATAAAGCCACTTGCTGTTTGTAAGCATTCGCAGCAGCAACTAAGCGTTTTCCCTGACCGTATGCAGCAGGAATAATTTGATTTTCATACGCTCTCGCCTGTTTTATAAAGCGCTGCTCATCCTCCTGCGCTTTAATCGCATCATCAAATGCATCTTTTACTTCTTCAGGTGCTTTAGCAGGTTGCAAGTTGACATCTGTGACCAATATGCCTGTCTTGTAAACATTCAGCAAGCTGACTAATTGCTTTTGCGCCGTATTTCTTACTTCTTCTTTACCATAGGTTAAGATAGCATCCAACTTAGTATGACCAATCACTTGACGCAATGCACTTGCTGTTGCTTGCTGTAAGCTACCAATTGGATCGGCAACATTAAATAAAAACGCTTCTGGATCGGTTTTTTGATATTGAACAGACATTTCAACAGAAACAATGTTTTCATCTTCTGTTAACATATCTGCAGCATACGTATAAGTATTAATTTCTTTGGTATTTACTTTAACAACATTGTCGATAAATGGTGGAATCCAATGCAGTCCTGCATTGACCGTTTCTGTATACTTACCAAACCGCAGCACCACCCCTTTTTCCGGTGCTTTTACTAAATAAAAGCCCATAAAAAACCACATGGCCAAAATAATTACAAATGTGGTGCCTACAATGGATAAAATCATCCCAGCCGTTGAGCCTGGTGGACCACCTTCTCCACTACCATTGCCTGTATTTTTTATTACACCTTTCAATTTCTGTTGAAATTGTTTAAATAATTTGTCTAAGTCAGGCGGACGTTGATTCTTACCACTGTTCCAAGGATCTTTATTCCCAGGCTCATTCCAAGCCATATTTCACTCCAATATTGTACAAAACTAAAAATTTTTTAAGCAAAACAAAATTTTAGGCATCTATGCCGCTAAACGCAACTACTTTATCAGCAGACTTTCTCAATCAATGAAATAATCTATCATATTCGCGTCGCGGCAAGCGAATAGATAAAAAACTCTCACCACTCTCTGTTGTTTGCTCATCTAAGACACAGCTCATTTCATATAAGTAACCACGTAGCTTGCCATCTTCCGGTTTTAAACGCACTATCTTGTGTACTATTTCTCCTGCTAATACTTCTGCTATTGCTTGCCAGAGGCTATCCATACCTTCGCCCGTTTTAGCGGATAACCATACGCGATCCGCTACATTATGCTTATTTCTTTTAACACCAGGCATCAAGCCTTCAACTTTGTCAATTTTGTTAAACACCTGGATTTGAGGGATTTTTTCAGCATTCAATTCTGATAAAACGGTCTGTACTTGCTCAGCATTGGCGTGATAGCTGGGATTAACAATATCTTGCACATGTATTAATAGGTCGGCTTGTTGTGTCTCTTCTAACGTTGCTCTAAACGCTTCAACTAACTCGTGAGGTAAATGACGAATAAATCCAACTGTATCAACTAAAATGGCTGCGCCATAATGGGGGATGTGTATTTGACGTAAGGTTGGATCCAGTGTGGCAAACAATTTATCAGCTGTATAAACCTCAGCCTTTGTTAAGCAGTTGAATAAAGTGGATTTTCCCGCATTGGTATAACCAACTAATGATATGGTTGGCATATCTGCTTTTCGTCTAGCTCTTCGGCCTTGGTTGCGTTGAGAACGAACTTTTTCCAGCCTTTTAGTTATGTACTGAACACGCTGCCTGATCAGGCGCCTATCAACTTCTAACTGTGTTTCTCCAGGACCACCACGTAAACCGATACCACCTTTTTGACGCTCTAAATGTGTCCAGCCTCGAATTAAGCGAGTGGACAAATGGCTCAGCTGGGCAAGTTCAACTTGTAATTTTCCTTCAAAAGTACGCGCTCGCTGAGCAAAAATATCTAAAATAACACCAATACGATCCAATACACGACATTTTAGCAGACGTTCTAAATTGCGCTCTTGAGCAGGAGATAATACATGATTAAATAATACAACATCCGCCTGGGTTGCCTGAACCATGGCTTCGATTTCGCGTGCTTTACCAATACCAATAAAATACTTGACTGCAGGTGTGTGACGTTTACCTGTTATGACAGCAACAGGTTCCACACCTGCAGATAGTACTAATTCACGAAACTCTTCTAATTCTTCATGCCAAGAATCTGCTGAAAAATCAATATGAACTATAATAGCTCTTTCCGAGGCTCGTTTGCTTGGCAATGAATTTGCCTACGTTTCTAAAATTATACTTCTTCACTGACATCCAACATGACATCTTCTTCATGTTGAACTTGAGAAGCTAATCGTACATTACGCGCTGGAACAATGGTTGAAATAGCGTGTTTATAAACCATTTGACTCACAGAGTTTTTTAATAAAACAACGAATTGGTCAAATGATTCCACTTGTCCTTGTAATTTAATTCCGTTAACAAGATAAATTGATACAGGTACTTTTTCTTTACGTAGTACGTTTAGAAAAGGGTCTTGCAAGGTTTGTCCCTTTGTCATTATCCTTTCTCCTATTGTTTCTTCCTATCATCTTTGATTTTTCTTAACAACATTTCTCATAGAAAAACCTCCCTAAAAACAAAATTTGTATTTCTATAACACAATTAAACCAAATTTCGATTGCAAAGTGTACCATGGCAATAGACTAAACGAAACGGGTAATTTCACTTTTTAATAAACGCAGGAATTTTTCCTTCACCAGAAACACCAATGTGTTCATTTTTCTGCCTATTCTCGGATGAGTTTTTACATGAAAAGCCTAAATAAAGTGCAAACAAAGTGATAATAACGCCAATAATATCCGTGGATGTGGTCGGCCGTTGAAAAAATATCATATCCCAAGTAAATGAGAAAGCAGGCTGAATGAGTAACAGCAACCCAGCTAATGATAAATGAATTTTAGGTAATCCTTGCGAAATCAACACCCATCCAAATAATTGACTGATCAACCCATAGCTGATTAAACATATCCAATCATAGACTTCTGGTAAATGTAAGCTAGCGCCTTCCACTCTCGCGATAAGAAACAAAACTAAGCCAGTTAATAAACTAACCATAGCTAAATTGGCGAATACAGGCAGAGGTTGAGCAATCGTTCGCGATTTACGTAAAAATAATGTAAAGATGGCATAAAAAGTAGCGCTGACAAAAGCATACATAATACCCAGCTGATATTGGCTTCCTAACTCGGAAGGATGTATACCAATCACTAAACATAAGCCAAATAATGCAGCAAAAACAGCAATAAAAAACCACACATTGAACTTTTCTTTGTAAAATAATACACCAAAGATAACCAAGATAAATACTTGAAAATTAATGAGAATAGACGAAAGGCCTGGTCCTATGTACTCAATACTTCGATGCCAAAACATTAAATCACAAGCAAAACAAATCGCAGCAACTAACCATATACCTGACAAACGATAACTGTGAAAGCAACGTTCACGTCGCACGAGTGCAATAATAAGTAAACCGATGCCTCCAAACGTCATACGATAAAACGCATCTGCCGTTGGCCCAGTATGTGAAATCTTGACAAAAACAGGAGTAAAACTAATTAAAAAGCCACCTAGCATGACTTGTAAAAAACCTATTCTTGAGGTATTTGCTGCAAACTGATTTGCAAAGTTCAGTATTGTTTTCATTATTAACGCCCATTAGTAAACCGCACCTTGAAAGGTCAAGTATAAATGTAAATGCTAAAATTGCATGCAAAAAATAACTATATTCTGTTACCCAAGACAATGTTAAAATGCTTTATCGTAAAATGAAAGTATTTTATCCATCAGGGCGCTAAAAAAATGCACACATGGTCACCCACAAGCTGGCAAGAAAAAAAATCATCGCAAATCCCTCACTATACGGACGCTGATTTGCTCAAACGTACGACCTTACAATTAGCAAAAATGCCGCCGTTGGTGAATTCCAATGAAGTTGAAATATTGAAAAAATACCTTTCTCACGCTGAAAAAGGTAATATTTTTATCTTACAGGGCGGTGATTGTGCTGAAACTTTTGCCAACTGTACCGAACATTATCTCACAGCCCAATTGAAATTACTGCTACAAATGAATACCATTCTACTCTCATGTTTTAATAAACCAGTACTTCCCATTGGCCGTATTGCTGGGCAATATGCCAAACCACGCTCATCACTCATTGAATGCCAACATGGAATAACCTTACCGAACTATCAGGGAGATATTATCAACTCTATTCATTTCGATGTCATCGCGCGCCAACCCGATCCACGCAGAATGCTAGCTGCCTATCATTATGCTGCGTTCACAATGAATTTTATCCGTAGTTTTATCGATAATAACTTGACAGCCACGGGAAAAGAGCAACATTGGCCAATAGAAATTGCTGGTGATGATTTTTTTATTCATCACTTGCGTGAATTAGCTAAAAAATTTAATGATGCTATCGCTAAGATGAATACGCCACAACGATTTCAACTGTTTACTAGCCATGAAGCGTTATTATTACCCTACGAACAAGCCTTAAGTCGACAACACCCCCACTCTAAGCAATGGTATAATTTATCCACACACTTCCCCTGGATAGGGTTACGCACTGCTTTATCCGATCAAGCACATATCGAATACTTGCGTGGCATTGCCAACCCAATAGGCATTAAAGTTGGACCGTGTACATGCTATGATGACTTAAAATTAATTGTTAATATGCTTAATCCAAAGCATGAGCACGGAAAAATTGTATTAATTCACCGATTTGGTGAAAGTAGGATTGAAAAAAAATTACCTAAGTTAATTGATAATATGCAAGCATTAGGCTCGCCGGTCAGCTATTTTTGTGACCCAATGCACGGCAATAATCATATGACAAAATCCAAAATAAAAACACGTTACTTTTCTGACATCACAGCTGAAATAGACAAAGCGTTGGCGATACATTATCGGCATGGTGTCCCGCTAGGTGGCTTGCATCTGGAAATGACAGCACAACCGGTGACAGAATGTATCGGTGGTCACCAAGAAATATCTATTGATAATTTGCTTACTGCTTACCATAGCTATATTGACCCTCGCTTAAATTATCAACAAGCCATTGAGTTAACACGTTATTTGACAGGAAAAAATCGACAGAGGTTTGTTCAATCATCGGTTGTTCAATCAGGCAAGCAACATCATCATATCGACTAATAATTTATAGCAGTTTTCAATATTACTAAGCCATTATAAGCGAGTATAACGCGTGCTTGCGCGGTTTCAAAAGAGAGGTTTACTTACTGTAAATAAGCTTTTGACAACCAAAGCAAGCGCGCTAGAGGAAGTTTATAATGGCTGAGTAATATTGAAAACTGCTATAAACTAGCAATGCAGGAAAATTATTCAGTACGTCGGGACTTCACGCTTTAATACCCAATCCCAGACTTCTTGTTCGTATCCTAGTAAGCGCAAATCTTTAACACGCATAGGAAATAAAATACCGTCTAAATGGTCGACTTCATGCTGTATGATTCGCGCATGCATCCCTGTGGCTTCTATTTCCACTTTCTCCCCTTGAAGATTATAGCTCAAGCAACGAATTGTTGTATAACGCTCAACCACACCTCGCCAATGAGGAACACTTAAACAGCCTTCCCACTCGGCTGTTTTTTCTGCTGAAGACATGCTAATTTCCGGATTAATTAATATTGTTGTTGGAATCGGTGCTTCATTTGGGTAACGTTCACTTTTCTCAAAACCAAAGACAACGATACGTTTGTTAATACCAATTTGTGGCGCGGCAATACCTAGTCCATTGACTGCCGCCGCTGTGTCTAACATATCCTGTATAATCTGTTTCAACTCATTGCTTGCAAATTCCTCAACAGGCTCTGCAACGCGGTAAAGTAATGGATTCCCCATGCGTAAGATATCTTTTACTGCCATTACTGTTCTCTATCAATTAATGTCATGAGTATACCACCAAAGCACAAGCGAAAAAATACAATCACTAATACACCAACAAATATAAAAATGACAATGGCGTGTGTCCAATCATCTAAAACTAATCCTAACGATAAACCGACAGCAGGTGGATGGTGTACATTAAACAATAGCATCAAACACACCGTCAATATCACTGACACTATACCAAAAAGCACTTGCCAAGTAGAAATCAAAGATAGATCAAAATGAGCAATGGTCAAATTCATAAAATGTGCAGAAATGATACCAACCAATAATGCAAACACATAGGCTGAAAAAATGCAAAACGGTTTAGCTGACGGTGTGTTTGGCACAGTAAAAATAATAAATGTTGATGTCACCAGCGCACTAGCACCAATCGCACTCAGAATGTTGGGTGTTAACTGTAAAACTGCCAACAAGATCATGGCAACAACGAATAAAAATAAGGCAATTTGTAGAAAAAATTTCCTTGTTTTCGTGATGATAAGCTGATTCATTATCAATGTATAATTTCCTGTCACTGAATAGGCAATTGACTGAGACACATTGTACAACAGTTTCCTACCTTACCAAATAATGAAAAAATTTAGCATATTCCGCTAAAATATGTTTAAATAATCATTCATTTTTTCAAAGAGATAGTACTAATGAACGAAAATCAATCAGCACAAAAAGCAAACTGGGAACGAGAAACCATTGAGAAATTACTTTTTTCTGTTCTAAAAGAACAAAAGGCAAATCGCCGCTGGAAAATCTTTTTTCGTGTCATCATTTTCACCATTATTTTTATTATACTCGCATTAATATTTACCAACCGCTCAAAACAAAAAATCCACGATCACACCGCCGTGATCAATATTCGAGGCATCATAATGGATGAAGGCAAAACAGATGCTAAATCCACCATACAAAGTTTAACGGCCGCCTTTAATAACCAACATAGTAAAGGAATTATTTTATATATTAACAGTGGCGGAGGCTCTCCGGTGCAATCTAGTGATATTTATGACGCGATTATGTCACTAAAAAAATCATACCCGAATAAAAAAGTTTATGCCGTATGCAGTGACATTTGTGCCTCCGGCGCTTACTATATAGCAAGCGCAGCTGATGAAATCTATGCCAATAAATCCAGCATTGTTGGCTCTATTGGTGTGTTAATGAATGGATTTGGCTTTGTTGGCAGCATGGAAAAGCTGGGTATTCAGCGACGCTTATTCACCGCCGGTAGTGAAAAAGGCTTCTTAGATCCGTTTTCATCGTTGAAACAAGAAAATGTTGCGCACTTAAAACATATGCTAAATATAATACACCAACAATTTATTAACAGCGTCAAAGCTGGACGTAGTGATCGCTTAAAAAATGATCCTGACTTGTTTTCTGGCTTAATGTGGACAGGAGAACAAGCATTAACACTAGGATTAATTGATGGCTTTGGTAATAGCCAATACATTGCACAAGAATTGATAAAACAAAAAGAAATCATTAACTACACACACCATGGCGATTTCTTGAAACAGCTTTCTCAAAATATTGGTTCACAAACCGCGGTTTCCATTGCTGACATGGTAGGAATTAAACCTACCCTGCTTTACTAAAATCAAGCAGAAACTGTAATATAAATTGATTCACTTCGGGGTGGAAAAGAAAATCATCCAAATTTCCAGTTGGTTGTATTGCTGGCAACCGATCATATGCTGCATATTGCTGCAAAAAAAGCAGAAAACTTTGCCAATTTTTAGCAAAAAGAGAAACATTATGTTGAGTTGCTTGCAAACGTGCGGCAATTAAGCTTTGTTGTAACAGTAAAAAATTTTCTTTCAGCATAAGTGACCATTCATTCTCTGCATAACCATTACGATGCAATAACATAGCTGCAGGTTTCACAGGATAACCAACTAAAGCATAACCTTTGGCGGCTTTGCTGACAGGCTCCCAGGCAAAATTAATTTCAGGTAGTAATGCTTGAGCACATTCAATTAAGCTGGTTTTGTTTCCTCGCTTTAATTCCAATTCAATTTCACAACAAGGCACTTGCTTTTTATCGGTTTTAACACATCCCTGATCAAGTACAAACTCAATCCAATGATGGTTCCAAGTAACATTCACTGTAGTTCGCTGAAATACAGAGGTAAATATTGGCTTTAGTGTCGTCTTATCAATGTCATGCAACGCTCGATGAACATGCTCTGGAAATTGTTGCCAGTTAAATGCAAGTTCATCAACCGGCAACTCAATTTCTTCTCGCTGATGTAATCCTATTTGCTCTGACAAGGATTGCTTAAATGTTTGCCAATAATGCTGCTGAACTGTACGTAAACGCAAAGCCATTTTTTGCTGACGCAATGTCAACCCGGGCGTATCATAATAATCCGTTTGAACAAAAAATGTAGTCGGAGCATCTATTGCAAATTGATTAAAAAATGCAGTAGTGAATAAATCTTTCTCCATACCTGGTTGGATCCGTAATTTTAGCTCAATTTCTTTTGCCATAATTTCTCCTTTGAGTTCTAGTAAATGTCAGCAAAAGTCGATATACTGAATTCTTTTTATAGCATAGTAACTCAAAGTAGACAGCGTGACAGGAAATATTTTTAACCTTTTTGGTCGATCGCCAATAAAACCCTTGCAAAAGCATATGGGTAAAGCATTGGCCTGTGCTGAATTATTGTTAGATTTTTTTAAAGCCGTGATAGCAAACGATTGGGCACAAGCAGAAACATTGCAACAATCAATTGTCGAATTAGAAAATGATGCCGATCAAATGAAACAAGATATTCGGCTAAATTTGCCTAAAAAATTATTTTTACCGGTACCGCGCGAAGATGTGTTAGAAATTTTAACACTGCAAGATAAAGTGCCTAACAAAGCAAAAGATATTGCTGGCTTAGTGCTAGGGCGTCGCATGTCTATTCCTGAAGCAATTACGGAGACTTATCTCACCTTATTGCAACGATGCATTGATTGCTCAAAAAAGACACAAAAAGCAATTAATGAAATTGATGAATTACTTGAAACAAGCTTCGCTGCAAATGAAGTCACACTGATTGAAGAATTGATTTTTGACATTGGCAAAATCGAGCATGAAACCGATCGACTACAAGTAGAAGTACGTCAACAATTATTTCAAATTGAAAAATCACTATCAGCTATCGATGTTATCTTTTTATATAAAATTGTTGAATGGACCGGCGACATTGCCGATCGCGCAGAGCAAATCAGCCAACGCTTGCATTTGCTTATCGCCAATTGATTCTACTTCAGTAGAGCAGGTATTGATAACCAACATTCATCGTTGAATTGACTTTTTAGCAAACATTGGCCAAATAGAGCATTCAGAAAAACGTGCTGAATAGCTGTTGTTCGATGATAACCCATAGGGAGGGCGCATGACACACATCAATAATCCGAATAAATGTGCTGAAATAATCAAAAAACGCACTGACAATTTTACCCCAAAAATTGGCATTATTCTTGGTTCTGGACTCAATAACATTGCTGGGGAAATAAGCAATCCTGTCGTATTGCCGTATTCAGATTTACCAGGTTTTAGCCAAAGTACCGTTGAAGGACATTCTGGTCAATTAATTATCGGCGATCTTAATTCAACCCCGGTTGCTTGTTACCAAGGTCGCGTACACTATTTTGAAGATACGTCAGCTGCGACATTTAAAACCATGATTAGAACATTAAAACTACTTGGCTGTGACACTGTTATTCTCACAAATGCTGCTGGTTCACTACATCACGGTATGTTGCCTGGCAGCTTAATGGCTATAGAAGACCATATCAACTTTACTGGATTTAGTCCGTTAAAAGGCCCAAATGATGATGAATTTGGACCACGTTTTCCACCAATGGAAGATGTCTATAATGCAAACTTACGTGAGCAACTACATCAAACAGCTCAACAATTAGCAATACCTTTACATAGTGGCGTTTACATCGGCGTTATGGGACCTATGTTTGAAACACCTGCGGAAATCAATGCCTATCGCATATTAGGCGCAGATGCTGTCGGCATGTCCACTATTCCTGAAGTGATTATCGCTAGGCACTGTGGCTTAAAAATCACAGCAATCTCTGCCATTACTAATTTAGCGGCTGGCATGACTGAGCAAAAATTAAGTCATGATGTAACATTGGCAGGTGGTAAAATGGCTATTGAGAGTTTAAAGAAACTATTATTACATTTTTTGGAAAGAATACACCATGGGAATTGATTTAGAATTAATTATTTCATATGTGGACATGGCTAACCATGCGATATGCAGCCAAGATCAAGCACACATGTTAATTCAACATTTGGATTTAACGAGTCTCAATGAAAGTGATAATGCTGAGACGATTGACAATCTATGTGTACAAGCACAAACGCCATTTGGCAATGTCGCGGCTGTTTGCATCTATCCAAAGTTTATTCAACTTGCGAAAAAAACGTTGGCAGGGACAAATATTAATATCGCCACTGTTTGCAACTTTCCACATGGCACTGATATGAAAAATACTGTATTAGACAATATGCAACGTTGCATTAGGGATGGTGCGGATGAAATTGATATGGTGATTCCTTACCAAGAATATGCCAATCAAAAAACTGCTTCAACAAAAGCATTAATCCATGCCGCTAAAGAAATCTGCGGTAGTAAATTACTCAAAGTCATCTTAGAAGTAGGCGCCTTGTCCGATTTGCAGATGGTATACCGAGCCAGTAAAGATGCCATACAAGCCGGTGCTGATTTTTTAAAGACCTCCACAGGAAAAACGCCTAATGCCGCGACCCCTGAGACAAGTGTTGCTATGTTAACCGCTATCAAAGAGGCATCAAACTGGCAAGAATTAGGCTTTAAAGCGGCAGGAGGCATTCGCACATTAAATGCTTCAGCAGGCTACTTAACAATAGCACAAGATATCTTAGGACAATCTTGGGTCACTCCTCAGCACTTTCGCCTAGGTGCAAGTAAGTTGTTAAACATTATTATTGATTACCTTTTATAAAACAGGTGCCAGCAAACTTACTTATCAGAGGAAAATATGACAAATAATGTAATTGCTGTGGATGGTCGTGTATTCAGCTCGGGTGCTCATGACAGAGGCATGGGACGTTATGTCAGCTTAATTATTGAAGTGCTTGTTGACGCCGGATATGACGTCGCTTTAATTCTTTATGAAAACTCTCAACTAGCAGACAAAAGTAAAATCTATGATGTCTGTGCCAGTGTTCAACACATCCCACTCAATATTGAAAAATACGACGAGCAAGATATTCATCACAGTTCTGCACAATTAGAAACATTGCTAGACTCAATCAATGCGGCACTTTACATAGACGCTACCCCTTTTATACCACCAATGAGATACGATTTAACGGTGTGCCCTACCATTGCTATCGCCTATGATTTAATTCCTCTGCGATATCAAAAATACTATTTCGACTCAAGCATGCAGGTTCCAGCAGACTTTTACAGAAATGGGCTGCGTCGGCTAATATCAGCCGATCATATTATCGCGATTTCTGAATTTGCTAAAAATAATGTAACAAGGTATCTTGGTGTAAAAGAGGAATCAGTTTCCTGTCTATATCCTAATCTAGATGATGCTTACTATGATAAAAATATTCTTAGCAAGAATAATGAAATATTTTCAATTGTTGGCAGTCATTATTCTAAAAACCCAGAAAATGCATTAAGCACTATTTCAGCATTAAATATGAAGCACAATATTAAATGTAAGATTACTGTACCAACCGATAGCCAATATGCTGACTTTTTATCAAAATATCCGCAGTTATTGAAAAACTTAAAAATCTTAACAGCAATCAGTGAAGAAAAAAAAATTTGCTATCAAGCCGAATCAAAATGTGTGATGCATTTATCCTTAGAAGAAGGGTTTGGTATTCCTCTTTTAGAAGCGCTATTCTTAAACACTAAAGTTATTTGCTATGATATACCGATTAATCGTGAGATCCTATCTGTGTGTGGTGATGAAAATTCAATAGCACTCTTTCTATCACCAGAGGATAAAACACACGATTATGATTCAATGATAACCTTTATACAAACCCCGCTAACAAAAAAATCAGCGCAAGCTTTTACAAAAATAAAAGATTTTTTTATCACACATTGGACTAAAGACGCAAAAGCGATTATTAAATCAGCAATATGCCATGCAAGCTTGCAATATAAGCAAAAAATTGAAAATATCAAATTAACTATGCAAGCAAATATGCCCGGTAATTTCTGCGGAGTTGCAGATTATGCAGCCAGCATTCCTTGCGCTATTCCAGGAAATATGATCATTTATACTGGTGATACAAAAGTATGTAAACTATACAAAAATGATAATGTGATTATTAAATCGCATTCTTGCTTTTGCCTTGATTCAAAAATGAAGTTGCCTTCCATTTATCACTTGGCTGTATCAACAACGTTATGGTTTGGCTTAGAAAATCTAAGAGTTTATGGAAATAATCGTGATATTGTTATCATTCACGACCACAGTTATCTTTACGGCATTTATCATCTATATTATTACCATCGAAGTGTATCACAATTTATAGAGTATTATTTTATTGGCGATGACTTGAGATTTGCATTGAAAATCCCCAAGGTGCGCCTGCTTAGCTATAAAGAATTCCAAGAAGTAACAAGGAATTTTCAGCATATATGGCTTCGCAAAACAGGAGCTCAGTTTATCACTCACTTAACTGATGAAGCTGAAAAAGCCTTTCAAGATTTTTCACAGTCTTTATCAAAAATACTTGATGCAAAACATTGCCCTATGGGAATTAACGAGCGCTTAACCGTTCAAACCAAACGTCGCTCGAAAGCCTGGAAAATAAAGAATGGTATATACAAAAATGATATCCTCATTGGTGTGTTCGGTTCTGTAACAGATAATAAATTACTTGATGAAGTCGCAAGTGCTGTTTCTGCAGTATGTCTGAAGAATAAAAAGCCAGGATCTCGAATATTTTTCTTAGTTGCCGGTATAGTCCATTGTCAAGAAACATTTAAAAAAATTAGCGATTCATTTTCCAGTAACGGCTTAGCAGATATTTTCATTTATAATAATCCTAAAGATGAGATAGATTTTGATGCCCTCATTCTAGCGGCAGACATTAGCTTTGTCTGTAGAAAGCAATATCGTGGGCAGCTGAGTCATATCATTCCTCGCGCACTCTGTTTAGGCTCACTCATTATAACCAATCAAAGCAGTGGTTATAGCATGTTGTCTAAAAAGTTTATTATACCTGATGAAGATTTCATCAATCACAGCATTAAAAAACTGGAATCCATCATTAATGGACAAATTGATCGACGAGACGAAGCTGTTAAAAACAGAGAAATGTATACTCGCAAATTTAGCTCACAAAAAATGGTGGGCAATTTTTTATCATTGTGTGAGAAGATCATATGAAATTTAGTAAAGTCATTGATATTGAAGATTTCTCGAATCAGGCATTAATCCCTTATTTTAATAAAATCTTATCGGTTGAAATGTCACTTGACCTGTCTCAATGCAAAATAAATCATCCAGTATTTACCCCTGACGCTAAAAATTGGAAAACAGCCATGGCATTACATGCCTTTGATGAATTTATCCCAAATGTAGATGATAAGCTGTTTGCGGGGATTGGCGCAGGCACAGAATTATTGACAGAATTGCTTGCACAAAGCAATGCTATCGTATTTCCAGTAGATCGGTATTTAGAACAAACAGCATGGTCTGATGCCGCACCTCCCGGTTACATGCTATCAACAAAGCCATACAACCAAATTGATCATATACATGAAAATATTATTCCTGTTCACTCAGATGCACGCTGTCTCGAGCTGCCATCAGCCTTTTTCGACGGTGTTTACTCTTGTGGAGCGATAGAACATTTTGGTAGCATTGAAGCTATTCAAGCCGCAGCATCTGAAATTGGCAGAGTTCTTAAACCGGGAGGTATCGCATCGATCAGCACTGAATTTCGTCTAGATGGACCTGCTAATAAAAAATGGTTCGATGATAATTGTATTTTATTTACAGTTGATATGATTGAAGAGCATATTGTTAAACCCTCCGGATTAATGTTAGTTGATAAACCAGACAATCTGCCAAGCCCTAAAACATATGAAACAAGAAGAAATCTAGCTGATTTCTTACAACTAACAAAGAAAGCATACCGTCATGAAGATAATGACATGGTATATCCCAATTTAATTATTGAGCATGATGGATTTTTATTCTGTTCAATCCACCTGCTTTTAAAAAAACCATTGGACTCTCAATATAATCAAAAGCAGCATCTTTTAAATAATAATATGAAACAAGACATTCAAGATAGCGTCTCTCGTGCTATTGTAAGACTTTCAAATGTAACAACACCATCTTTAATAGAAGAAAACGTACCATCATCAACACAAACCAACACAGCTGCTGCAGATAATATTTCAGCATTATTATCTAATAATTTTTTAAAAAAAATTAGGGCACGTGTTGAAAAGTATCCATTTCTCAGACGTTTAATACTTAAATCATTAAAACGTTTTCCATCGGTTCTTCTTTGGCTGAAAAGCAAAACCCGTACTACCCAAGGCATAAACTCATGAGAGTGTTGACTCAATCATATCATTCTGCTGTTAACGACTTGCAAACCTTGGCAGTCATGGTTAAAAAACACATTGGAAGCTTTCCACTTTTTAATATGGAGATTGTTGAATGATGAAAACGGCATTAATCACCGGAATTACCGGACAAGATGGCGCATACCTGGCAGAATTATTGTTGAGCAAGAACTATACCGTCTATGGTGCTTACCGCCGTACAGCTTCAAATAATTTCTGGCGAATCGAAGAGCTCGGTATAGAAAAACACCCTAATCTGCACTTAGTTGAATATGATCTTACTGATATAAGTTGCTGTATTCGTCTGCTTGACTCAGTACAGCCAGAAGAAATTTACAATCTTGCTGCACAAAGTTTTGTTGGCGTGTCATTTAATCAACCACATACAACAACACAAATCTCTGGTCTAGGCCCACTAAATGTGCTTGAAGCTATTCGTGTGATTAATCCAGACATTCGTTTTTATCAAGCATCAACATCTGAAATGTTTGGTAAAGTGCAAGCTGTTCCTCAAAAAGAAGATACTCCTTTTTACCCACGTAGTCCTTATGCGGCAGCAAAACTTTTTGCACACTGGATGACAATCAATTATCGTGAGTCATATGGGATCTTCGGTTCAAGTGGCATTTTATTTAATCATGAATCGCCTCTGCGAGGGCTAGAATTTGTCACTAGAAAGATCACTAATGGCATAGCAAAAATAAAGCTAGGACAACAAGACGTGCTTGAGTTAGGCAATCTAAATGCGAAACGTGATTGGGGATTTGCAAAAGATTATGTATTAGGTATGTATCTTATGCTACAAGCAGATAAACCAGATACTTACGTACTAGCAACAAACCGCACACAAACCGTTCGAGATTTTGTCGCAATGTCTTGTAAAGCCGCCGATATTGATATTGAATGGAAAGGAAGTGGAGAGCAAGAAGTTGCTATCAATATGCAAACAGGAAAAATAATCGTTCAAGTTAATCGCCAATTTTATCGGCCAGCAGAAGTAGAAATATTAATCGGTGACCCTGAAAAAGCTAAGATTGAATTAGGTTGGGAGTCTACAACCACACTAGAAGACCTATGCAAAATGATGGTTGATGCAGACTTACATCGAAACAAACGAGGTTTCTCCTTTTGATATGCGTATTTTAATTACTGGTTCAAACGGTTTTACTGGACATTATGTCACAAGTGAATTGCTAGCAGACGAGAATGTCAATGAAGTAGTCAGTCTCACTAGCGATTTAACTGACAGTAATGCCGTTTCTGCAGAAATCAAGCAAATTCAGCCAGAAGCAGTTGTTCATTTGGCTGCAATAACTTTTGTACAGCATGGAAAGATTAATGATTTTTATCGAGTCAATTTAATTGGTACACGAAATTTACTTAAAGCCATTGCGCATTCTGCTCCCAATATAACAAGTATTCTGCTAGCAAGTAGTGCAAACGTTTATGGCAATCAAACTGCAGGAAAATTAACTGAGAATATCACACCTAACCCTGCTAATGATTATGCCGTGAGCAAACTAGCCATGGAAAACATGGCTTCTTTGTGGACTGACCGATTACCATTATTTATTGTTCGCCCATTTAACTACACTGGCGTTGGACAAAATAGTCAATTTTTGATACCAAAAATTATCAAACACTTTCAAAATAAAGCGAATGTCATTGAACTAGGGAATTTAGATGTTTCGCGTGAATTTAATGACGTTAGAACGATTGCTAAAATTTATAAAGAACTTCTGTTAGAGACTATTCCAGTGGGAGAAACATGCAATATTTGCTCTGGAAATGCCTATTCGATAAGAGAAATCATTGCACTTTGTGAAAAAATCACCGGTCATCATATTGAAATCAACGTTAATCCTACGCTTGCTAGAAAAAACGAAGTCAACGTGTTGATGGGGAATAATCAAAAACTCCTCACGCTAACAACTACTTGGCAAGCACCCAGTCTAGAGCAAACGCTGCGATGGATGCTCAACGATAATTGGATGAACTTGGCATGAGGATCGGTGTGGATGCTAGCTCACTATCACGCCCACTAAATGGCATTAGTCGATACACGTTGGAAATATGCCGAGCCATCACCATCAATCCGACATTCTCTTTGTTTCTTTATAGCTCAGATCGCATTGCTGCCTATGCATCCGGTTTAGAAAAAGCCACTATTCGAAATAAACACTGGAGCAGTGCTATAGCTAGACAATGTTGGTTTGAAACGTGTTTACCTACATGGATAAAACAAGACAATATCGATGTGTTTTGGCAACCCACACATCGTTTGCCTCGGTGGCTACCAAAACAAGTCGCGCGCGTTGTCACTATTCATGATCTTGTATGGAAATATGCTCCACAGAGTATGCGTTGGTCTAGACGTTTATCAGAAGCGTTTCAAATGCCATTTTCCCTTCGTGCAGCAGATAATATTGTGACAGATTCTCAAGCAACAGCCAATGCCCTAGTAAAAGAGTTTAATATTGCACTAACAAAACTGGCTGTCGTACCTTTAGCAGCACGAGTTAAACAATCTACTGAAACATCTGATCCTGCCAAACTTGTTAAAAAACCTTATTTTTTATTTGTCGGCACACATGAGCCAAGAAAAAACTTACTGCGTTTAATCCAAGCATATGCCAGATTACCTAGTACATTAAAAGATAACGTTCGTTTTATTATAGCCGGTGGAAAAGGCTGGGGAAGAATAAATATTGCTGAAGCAATAGAAGCACATGCATTAACAGATCATGTGAAAATTCTAGGCTATGTTGATGAGTTGACTTTATCTACACTCTATGCAAATTGTCTATTTTTAGTCATGCCATCACTGTATGAAGGCTTTGGCTTACCCATCGTTGAAGCAATGAGTCATGGAAAACCGATTTTAACATCGAACAATTCCTCCATGCCAGAAGTTGCTGGAGATGCTGGGTTATTGGTAGATCCATTCAGTACAGATTCGATTTATACTGGACTTGAAAAAATGATAGCGGATGATAAATTAAGAAATACACTTGCTAGCAAAGCAAAAAAAAATGCTGCAAGATTTGATTGGCACACATCTGTAGAAAAATTGCTGAATGTTTTCAACAGCGCTATTACTGCTAGAAGAGGTAGCTTACTGTGAACGTTTTGCATTGTTACAAAACTTACTTTCCCGATACAATAGGAGGTGTTGAGCAAGTAATCAATCAAATTATTCAGAGCACGTCATCACTAGGCGTTAAAGCAGAAGTTTTTTCACTCACACCAAAACAGGCCAAACGCACAATCCTGGTGAATGGCCATTCAGTCCACCGTTGCCGATCCAATCTTGAAATTGCCTCTACACCGATTTCAATATCAGCTTTTGTGCGATTTGCCCAGCTTGCAAAAGAGGCTGATATTATCCACTATCACTTCCCTTGGCCATTTATAGACTTACTGCATTTTGCCTGCCGAATCAAAAAACCGACGCTAGTAACTTATCACGCTGACATCATCAAACAAAAACATTGGTTGAAACTCTATAAGCCATTACAAAAATGTTTTTTATCCAGTGTGGATCGCATTGTAGCAACCTCTCCCAATTATTTTGCATCTAGCCATGTGTTGCAACCTTTCGCTAATAAAGTTGATATCATTCCTATTGGTTTGGACAAAAGTCATTATCCAACACCTGATCGCACAACTATTTCTCGCTGGAAAAATCGTTTTCCAGAAAAGTTTTTTTTATTTATTGGTGTTTGCCGCTATTACAAAGGCTTATCTACATTGATAGAAGCAGCAAAAACCGTTGAAACACCTATTGTCATTGCAGGCTCTGGCCCTATTGAATCAGAACTTAAAGCACAAGTTAACACCTTAGGCTTAAAAAATATTCATTTTCTTGGACAAATTAATACAGAAGATAAAGTTGCACTACTCATGCTGTGTCTTGCATTAGTCTTTCCCTCCAACAGGCGATCAGAAGCATTTGGCGTTTCATTACTAGAAGCGGCTATGTTTGGTAAGCCCATGGTTTCCAGAGAAATTGGTACTGGAACCAGCTTTGTTAATATTGACAAGGTAACGGGCTTAATCATACCGCCTCACAGTTCTGATGCCTTGCGTGCAGCAATGACATTCCTTTTGAATCATCCAGAAGAAGCTGCAGCAATGGGTACTAACGCTGAACAGAGATATTGGGAACTTTTTACTGCCAGCAAAATGGGAAGCGCTTATTTTAAATTATACTGCCAGCTTATGAAATAATTATTTACACGCTTTCCTTTTGATCTTGAGCAGAATCAACTCTACCGAAAGCATCTTCAAACCTAACAATATCATCTTCACCAAGATACTCACCACACTGAACTTCTATCAATACCAACAACGACTGCTCAGGGTTTTCTAATCGATGCTTATTACCCACCGGAATATAGATCGACTCATTAGCCTGCAAAAAAACTTCTTTTTCACCATTGATAACTTTAGCTTTACCACTAACAATCACCCAATGTTCACTGCGATAATAATGCATCTGTAAACTAATTGAAGCACCAGGCTTAATTTCAATGCGCTTTATTTTAAAACCGGCTCCATGCTGCAAGACCGTATAGGTTCCCCACGGCCTATGCACAGTAGGATGCATTTTGTAAGCATCGTGATTTGTCGACTTTAATTTTTTCACAATATGTTTAACATCTTGCACATTGTTTCTATCTGCAATTAGCAAAGCATCTGTGGTATCAGCAATAATCAGATTCTCCAAATCGATACCAGCAACTAATCGATTTTCTGAATAAACAATACAATTTTTAACATTATCAAGCACGGCTTCACCTTGAATGCAGTTACCATATTCATCCGATGGGGAAAGTTCTCCAAATTCAATCCAAGATCCGATATCCGACCATCCAATATCACATGGGATAATCGCAACACAGTGAGATTTTTCAAAAACAGCATAGTCAATCGAAATATCTTCTATTTTTTTAAAAAGCGCTGGATTTAGTTCTACTTGACTCCAAGACAAACACTCTGAAGTTAATGCCTGAGTCAAACAGTTTTTCGTGTTGCACAAAATATCCGGACAGTACATTTGCATCTGTTGCAGCATGATATTAGCAGCAAAACAAAATATACCGGCATTCCAGAAAAAATTTCCTGACGCTAAGTAATTTTGTGCTGTTTCTTTATTCGGTTTTTCTACAAATTGTAAAACCTTATTACCATCTGCTTCAATATAACCATAACCGGTTTTCGCAGCATTTGGTTTAATGCCGAATGTGACCAGCTTGTTATTTTCTGCCTGTTGAATAGCCATTTCCACTGCATGAATAAAGCTATCGGGGTTCAGAATCAGGTGATCCGCAGGCAATATGACTAGAATTGCATCATCGCCATATTTTTGAGCGGCATAAAGCGTTGCTGTCGCAATTGCGGGTGCCGTATTGCGCCCAAATGGCTCCAAGATATAGGTTACGTGTATATCCTGTCCAATATCAGTTTCACTGTATTCATCTTTTGTGTAAAAAAATAAATCTCGATTGGTCATTGTGATAATTTCTTCAATACCCGGAATTGACAATGCACGTGCATACGTTTTTTGGATCAGACTTTGATTATCTGCCAAGCGTATGAATTGTTTTGGATGTTGTTCCCGCGATAAAGGCCAAAGCCGCGACCCTACACCACCGGATAAAATAACTGGAATAATTTTCAACATATCACATTTAAACTATTAACAAATATTAGTTATTCAGCATATTGCTCAAAAGCTCCCGCTTCAGTAACTACTATAAAGGGTACTTTTTTTGTTAACTCTTGAATAACCATTATTCAAATAGAAACGTTTGTTATTCACTAAGCTGAATAACAACTATTCATCTTACTAAGACTGGCATTCTCTTTAGTAACATAAGAATCGAGCAGAATGCTATTCTATTCTTTTTTCTAATCGGTTAAAAGGGATCCACATAGTTTTCTCAGACAGTTTCGTAAAAAAACATTTACTTGCTCAATAATTATGCTGCAGAGGCTGCTAAAGCCTATCAATCACTCGACTGATCTCTGATCCTACCGCCTGCCGTGTAAAGTGCTTTGACACTGACGGCTGTTCAGAGCAGCATGTACTTTAGAAATGAAATCAAGTAATTTATCCGGAAACATAGCGGATAATAGGCTACTAAAAAACTTATAGATACCACTAAAAATCGGCATGCTTAGGCGTTCTAGGAAATGCACTGATATCGCGGACATTAGCCACCCCAGTTGCATAACTAATAAACCGCTCAAATCCTAAACCAAAACCTCCGTGAGCAACACTGCCATATCGGCGCAAATCTCGATACCATTGCATATGCTCTATATCGATATCACATTCACTTATACGTTGATCCAACTTATCTAATCGCTCTTCACGTTGGCTACCTCCAATAATCTCACCAATACCTGGTACTAACACATCCATTGCTGCTACTGTTTTATCATCATCATTTAAACGCATATAAAATGCTTTAACATCTTTTGGATAATTCATGACGACGACAGGTTTACCGACTAACTCTTCTGTTAAATAACGTTCGTGTTCTGATTGCAAGTCAATTCCCCAGCTGACTGGAAATTCAAATTTCTTTTTCGCTTTGAGCAACTGATCGATAGCTTCGCTATAATCCATGCGGGCAAAATCACTATTGATAATATGTTCTAAACGATTAATACATGCTTTATCAATCCGCTTGGCAAAAAAACCCATATCATCAGCACAATTATCTAATAATTGTTGGCTCACTGACTTCAACATCGCTTCTGCTAACTGTATGACATCGCCTAAATCAGCAAACGCTATTTCTGGCTCTATCATCCAAAACTCGGCTAAATGACGACTTGTATTTGAATTTTCAGCACGAAATGTCGGGCCAAATGTGTAAACTTTTGATAAGGCTAAACAATAACTTTCAACATTTAACTGGCCTGAAACCGTTAAATATGTTTCTTGCCCAAAAAAATCTTGTTTAAAGTCAATATGTCCATTGGCAGTTTTAGGTAAATTAACTAAATCCAATGTGCTTACACGAAATAATTCACCCGCACCCTCACAATCACTGGTGGTAATAATCGGTGTTGGGATCCAAAAAAAACCTTGCTCTGATAAAAAAGAATGGATTGCCTGTGCAATGCAATGACGTACACGTGTTACTGCACTGATCGTATTGGTTCGCGGACGTAAATGTGCGACTTCACGTAAATATTCCATAGTGTGTCGTTTCGGTGAAATAGGATAGGTATCGGGATTTTCCACCCAGCCTATCACGTCAACTTTCGTTGCATGCAACTCTTGCGCTTGCCCCTGTGCCGGCGATGCCACTAATTCACCTTCAATCCTAACTGAACAACCACTGGTCACATTCAGCACTTCTGACTCATAATTTGACAGTGTATTAGGAACAATAACTTGTATGGGATCAAAACAAGAGCCATCGGATAAATGGATAAATGAAATACCTGCTTTGGAATCTCGTCTAGTGCGCACCCAACCGCGCACGATAATAACTTGTCCTATCAGTGTACTATCGTGTAGTAAATGCTTTATTGGAAAATTTTTCATACTTGTACCATATTTATAAATTAACACAAACAATGCACGGACCTTAGCATGATGTCAAAAGAAGCGCAAACATTACGCACTTTTTTGGCCATAACCATTCAGCATGAGCTGAGCCAGCAAATTGGTGAGACGATTTCACGGTTAAAAAAAGCGCTTTCCTCTTGTAATATCCATTGGCACGTTATCGATAAATTACACATAACTGTGCGATTTTGTGGCAATATTCAGTTTGAGCAAGTCACTAGATTGGAAAAATCTTTTGCACAACTATTGCAACGCTGTGCTGCATTTGATTTGGAGATAGGCTCGCCAATACTCTTTCCTAACAGTGATAATCCACGCATCATCGCGTTAGATGTACACCCTAAACCCGGCCTATTGCGCATTGCACATGCAGCTGAATTAGCGGCGCAATATTGCGGACTACCTAATACTGATCGCCCTTATTTACCACACTTAACCTTAGGCAAAATTCAAGACGATCGTGTGCCCACTCTAGATAACAACCCGGGTTGTCTTTTTAGTAAGCAAAGAGTCAATCAGCTAACTTTCTTTAAAAGCGACGTATCTCCGCTCAAGATGAACTATACTTCCCTATATACCGTTTCACTAGGATGTGAGGAGAAAACAACATGAGGCGTTTGGTGGTCATTATAGCAGCATTATTAGTGTTATTTATACTCTATAGTCTTTTTGATTCAAGTCATGTTTTTCATCTTTATTTTGCCCTAGGCATTTTGTGTGTTCTTGTTTTAATCGGCATTTATGATTTTTTCCAGAAGAAACACAGTATTAAGCGTAATTTCCCACTGATAGGTAATTTTCGCTACTTACTTGAATTTATTCGTCCAGAAATTCATCAATATTTTATTGCCAATAACCAAAATGAGCGTCCTTTCAGCCGAGAAACACGCAGCTTAGTCTATCAACGCGCTAAGAATATTCGTGACACTATCCCTTTTGGCACGCAACACTGTGTTGATACCCCAGGCTATGAATCTGCACGTCACTCACTCAACCCAACCGTTATCTCTGAAGAACAATCACGTATTAGTATTGGCGGATCAGGATGTAGTCAACCTTACTCCGCATCACGTTTAAATATTTCAGCAATGAGTTTTGGTGCATTAAGCAAAAATGCCATTATAGCCTTAAATAAAGGAGCCAAATTAGGTGGGTTTGGGCATAACACCGGTGAAGGTGGACTAACGCCATGTCACTTGGCTGGTGGCGGTGATATTTTTTGGCAAATCGGTACAGGTTACTTTGGCTGTCGAACCAAAGATGGTAAATTCTGCCCAAATAAATTTAGCGACAATGCACAACGCCCTGAAGTCAAAATGATTGAAATCAAATTATCGCAAGGCGCCAAACCATCCCACGGTGGAATATTACCTGCCGCCAAAGTTACCAAAGAAATTGCTGAAATACGTGGCGTCCATATGGGACAAGATTGCCTATCACCACCACAACATGCTGAATTTAGCAATCCCATAGAATTATTAACGTTCATTTCAAAGTTATGTGAATTATCAGGTAGAAAACCCGTTGGCTTTAAAATGTGTATGGGCGAACGCAGTCAATTTTTAGGTATCTGCAAAGCCATGATAGAAACCGGTATTTACCCTGACTTTATTACAATCGATGGTGCCCAAGGCGGAACAGGTGCAGCACCTGTTGAATTTAGCAATTATTTAGGCGAATCTGTCAATGATGCACTCATTTTTGTCAATAATGCTTTGGTTGGCTTAAACATTAGGGACAAAATACGCATTATTGCTAGCGGCAAAATCACTAACGGCTTTGACATGCTATGCAAATTAGCGTTGGGTGCCAATATATGTAATTCTGCTCGTGGCATGATGTTATCATTGGGCTGTATTCAATCGTTGCAATGCAATGCTAACACCTGTCCAACAGGTGTTGCCACACAAAACCCAATGCTTATGCGTGGTTTAGTGGTCAAAGACAAATACAAGCGTGTTGCTAATTTTCATAAAAATACCATTCATAGTTTTCTAGAGTTAGCCGGTGCAGTAGGCGTACATCATTTAGATGATTTAAATCCGTCACACATCTACCACCGTATTAACTATGCTGAGTGTAAACGCTATGATGAACTTTACGAAATCATTGAGCCAGGCTCATTACTTGACGGCAATTGCCCAAAATGTTTTGAGCGAGATTGGCTAGCGGCTAACGCGACACATTTTTGAGTTATGCAGCGGTTTTGTATAACTATTTAGCATAACGAGCATTGCTGTTTAACTCAATATGGTTGAAAAAATACTGAGCAGATCGCCAGGTGAGTATTTTAAATCCAGTTTATGAGCTAATATGAATCATCTACATAAGGTTAGCAAGATAACAAAGCCGCCTAGAAAACATGAAAATCAATCTGTTCTATTTTTAACCTGGGCTGTACTTACGCCCTGCTTTTGTGTTAACATAATGTAAATTATTCAATCTTAAGTACTCAATGGAACCCGATCAATATATCTCTGCCGAACGTGCTTACCATTATGTTTTCAATAACCCCCGGAAACTAATCACTAGTATTGAAGAAAATATTTGCCAATATCTAGATTTAAGTGCCAATAATCGAGATATTCACTACTGGATCCTGTTCGAAGAAGGCAAATTGCTAGTAGGTGGCTTATTTCCTTTAATACAACAATCGTCCAGCCTAGTTGATCTATCATTACATGGCAATAGGCTAGGTGATTCTAATCTACAAGATAAAACATTTGACGCACTATGCCTAGCGCTTGGAAACAATACCTCATTAACACAACTTGATTTATCAGAAAATTTTCTTGACCAGCTACCTACTACAAAATTAACGCAATTACTGCAAGCACTCGATAACAATACATCGCTGCAATACATTAATTTAAGCGATAATCTGCTTGAAAAAAAACAGGCAGAGCTGCCTACTCATATCAATGAAAAATGGAAAGCTTACTGTCAACTGCATTCTGAACCTTTTTGCTTCACTCTGCCAGATTTATCGTTAAAAACACTATTTTTTGACGTACAATGCATTCGTGCTGGCACAACAACACTATCACCACAACAGATTGAAGAAAAAGCGCAAAACTGCGTACTAGAGGCAATAAAAAAAGAAAAATCTCGCCTAACATTCGATAGTGTGCATTCTCAACTCTTATTAACTGAGTACTTCCTGCAGTATGATGAAATATGTAACAATATTAATGATCATAACAATGCGATAATAGATGCCTTAAAATATTTAATGCGTACTCCCTATAAACCTTTTTATTCTATACGTAACAACCAAATAGATAACTTATTTAAACGATTAGAACGTCGTATTAAAGAAACGCCTGTCATTGAATTAAAAGACTATTTAGATGCAGCAGATACAACACATCAATACTATCCAAGACTGTTAAGATTGCTAGGCTTAAATTTAATGAGCAAGATACCGCCAAGTAACGAGCCGCCTAAAGAAAAACTAGAACGCTTAGCACTAATTATTTGTCTATTAAATGTAAAACAGAAAACAGAGACAACTTACATGCCCTTGATCCCTTTGTTTTATGAAGCCATTGGCTTAAAAGGCCCAGCTAATGAGAATGACTTACTAAAACAAAAAAAATTGCAGCCTGAAAAATTTACTGTTTTTCAAACGATACTAAGCGAACAACAACAAAAATATAACTTACCTATTGAATCCATTAGCTTTGGATTTTTAAACAACTCTGACGAAAAAAAATCTACTGCTGACATTGATCATGCCCCTTCCCTGACTTCATTAACATATTTCCCTGAAATTAAGATAACTTAACAAGTAAATTTTTACATCAAATAAAAAAACATCTCTGCTGATATTGATCATGTAAGCCCTGCTATTGTCAAGATTTAAAATTGCTTCCTCTAGACTGTGCATGCTCACCCGCAGCTTTGCTCATTATCGCTGTTCCTGCTGAAATATTTTGACCGTTAGAAAAAGATGCAGGCAAAACTTGATCAATAGGTTTCAAGCTGTCTTCAAATAATTTTTTAAGCGCGCGTCCAGTTAGAAATTTTGGATCAACCAATTCAGTTCGCAGTGCTTTTTCTAATGTTTTTAAGTGCATCTTTCAATGCTATATGATAGGGAACTTGACCTTGCTCATTAGTTTTGTATAACTATTTAGCATGGCAAGCATTACTGTTTGAATCAAAGGGAGTAAAAAATATTGCACGGACAGCTGCATGAGTATTTTAGAATCAGATATTGTGTTTAAATCAACCATGACAGACTATTCGGAAAAAATATTAACGCTCTGAATAAGTTAGCAAAAAACGATAAAGCTACCTATGAAGATATAAAAATCAATATGTTCTATTGTTACCTTTTGCTATACTAAAGCCATAATTTATGTTAGGATATTGTAATTTTTTTCAAACTTGAGTACGAAATGGAACCCGATCAATATATCTCTGCTGAACTTGCCTACGATTATCTTTTTAAACGGCCTAAAAAGATAATCGCTAGCATTGAAAACAATATTTGCCAATATCTAGATTTAAGTTCCAATAGTCGAGATATTCACTACTGGATTCTATGGCAAAGTGATGTATTGGTGAAAGATGGCTTATTTCCTTTAATACAACAATCGTCCAGCCTGGTTGATCTATCATTACATGGCAATAGGCTAGGTGATTATAATCTAGAAGATAAAACATTCAACGCACTATGCCTAGCTATTGAAAAAAATACTTCATTAATACAGCTTGATTTATCCGAAAATTTTCTTGACCGGCTGTCTACTACAAAATTAACACAATTACTACAAGCACTCGATAACAATACATCGCTGCAATATATTAATTTAAACGATAATCTGCTTGAAGAAAAACAGGCAGAGCTGCCTGAACGTGTCAAAAAAAGATGGGGTGATTACTGTGAATTGCGCTCTGAACCTTCTTGCTTGACTCTGCCAGATTTATCATTAAAAAGGCTGTTTTTTGACGTACAACATATTCTTTCTGACACAACACTATCACCAGAACAAATTGAAAAAAAAGCAAAACAACGCGTGCAAGAAGCAATAATAAAACAAATCTCTTGCCTAACATTCGACAATATTCACTCTCAACTTTTATTAACTGAGTATTTCCTACAAAATTATAAAGTATGTAGCAGCAAGAAAGATCTTAACAATGCCATAATATACGCATTAAAATATTTAATGCTTACTCCCTATAGACCTTTTTATTTTATACGTAACGACCAAATAGACAGCCTATTTAAAAAATTAGAAGACATTATTGAAAAAATGCCTGACATTGAAATAAAATACTATTTAGATGCAGCAGATACAACACATCAATACTATCCAAGACTGTTAAGATTGCTAGGCTTAAATTTAATGGGCAAGATACCGCCAAGTAACGAGCTGCCTAAAGAAAAACTAGAACGCTTAGCACTAACCATTTGTTTATTAAATTTAGCACAGAAAACAGAAGCAACTTACATGCCCTTGATTCCTTTGTTTTATGAAGCCATCGGCTTGAAAGGTCTTGCTAATGAGAATGACTTATTAAAACAAAAAAAAGAACATCCTGAAAAATTTACTAACTTTCAAACAATAATGAGCGAACAGCAACAAATATATAACTTGCCTATTGAATCCATTAGCCTTGGATTCTTAAACAGTTCTGAAGAAAAAAAATCTACTGCTGATATTGATCATGCAAGCTCTGCTGTTGTTAAGGTTTAAAATTGCTTGCTCTAGGCTGTGCATGCTCACCCGTAGCTTCATTCGTGCTTGCTGTTCCTGCTGAGATATTTTGACCGTTGTAAGATGCAGGAAAAACTTGATCAATTCGCTTAAGACTGTCTTCAAATACTTTTTTAAGTGCATGTCCAGTTGGAAATTTTGGATCCAGCAGATCAGTTTGCAGTGATTTTTCTAATGTTTTTTTAAGTTGATCTTTCAGTGCTATATGACAAGGAACTTGACCTTGATCATTTTTTTCCATACTTTTTTCTATCATTTTAATTGTTTTTGCTAAATATTTTGTTGAGTTAGTGCCTTCTTTATGTTGTGCAGGATTAGCAGATACTTGTTGAAGAAATATATTATACTCAACTCTAAGCTGATTAATTTGCTGACTAAGAGCAAAATAATTAAGGGAGTTTTCAAACACATTAATATAATCTTCCATTTTTCTTTTTATCGGATCATTATCTGTTAATGAGTCATTAATCTGTCTTAACTGCATCACAGCATTATCTCTTAACTGAAAACAGCTCATACCAACTTCATACTTACTTAATTTATTAGTTATATTAACGAAGACTGCTTCAACTGCCGTCCTCACAGGATGATTCTGTTCAGCAGCATCTTCCATTTCTTTTCTACAAGCCTTAATCAAATTATCTAGCAGCATCATGCTTTCAAATTGGTTCTCAAGCGTAACAATACTTCTATAAATTTCTTTACAATCAGGCTGATAAGTATTGTTAGCGTGATTTTTTAAATCAATCAAATTGTTGGTGAAAAAAGATCGGGGTCTGCCATCCGACAAATTCTGTTTTATATTATCTTCAAGCGAAAAAATTTTCTCCATAATGTCGTTTAAGTTTGGTCTGTCCTTTTTTTCATATTGTTGCTTGAACTCAACAAAAATATTCTTTAAATCTTCATGCAAACATTCAGCTTCATCTTTTAATATTTTTGCAATAATTTTGCCTTTGACTATTGTTGCTTGTATTTCTGCTCTATATCTCAATGCATAATTCTGCTCATCCCCAATCATCTTAGGATTTCCTTCCTCATCATCTTCTCCCGTCACCATGACAATATAGGGCATATCAACCGAAAAATGAATACTATTACGTCCCTGTGTGTTAATATTAAATGACTCATGACCTTGCACCATTTTTATCATAAAATTCTTTGTTAAAAACTTATTCTGCAAATCCGTTACATACTGTCCTATAGGCCCCGCAGAAAAGTCAATGTTGTTTTGAGCCCAGTCTGATAACTTTTTATCTATACCCGCTTCCTGCATAAGAATTCTGCTGGCATTTTCCGGTGTGTTTGAGCAATCTCCATGCTTATATTTTTCCTCTTGCAAAATCGAGGTATCATGGTGAACACCATTAAGAACAAATTTACCAGAAAATAATATTCGATTTAATGTGCCTTGCTTTCTTACAGGAACTTTTTTGTCTTTATAAAAGCTTCCTCTTATGGTGACAGGGCGATTTTCTCTAGGCATAATAATAGCCTCCTTTGTTATCGTTTTATTGTATCTTTCTAAATATAGTTAATAATGGCGTTTTTTTCTTTGCATTAAATATATTATAGTGCACTGATAATGCAATATATCATTAATATATTAAAGTTTTATTAATACAGCATAAACATTAGCATTATCAATCATCGCATTATTATAAACCACTAATGTTTGTATTTACCGATGAAGATAGATGTCACTGCAGGTTATGGCTGTTTTACATCTTTTTTGTATATTTATTCTCTGATGAAGCTGCAACCTTTTTCTTTTCTGTAACCGACGGATTATATGTGTAATCCTGAGAAAAAAAGTGATTTATTTTATCAATACCTTTTTTAAATACAACTTTCAGAGCCTTTCCATTGGGAAATTTTGGATTATACAACTCACCACGTTTCGATATAAACTTTTCTAATGTTTTCACAAGCTTATTTTTCAATTTGGCATAATCTGCCTTAATTGGGTTTTTCTTCATTTCATTTTCTATCTCTTTTATTACTTTTTTTAAATGTGTTGTCGATTGAGCACCTTCTTTTCTAGGAACAAAAAAATGAACGGCTCGCTGTAGCCAATTGACTTTCTTGGAGTTTTTAACTATATTTTTACGAAATCCTCCATAGTCTTCTCTAAGCGCTTGAATGCCTTTTTCTAGCCTTGCTTGTGATTCGAGCTGCTTTTCTAGCATGGTAACTTCTTTAGAAATATCCTGAATATTGGGCCGATAAGTATTTTGTAATAGATTATTCAGGTGCGTTATTTCATAATCAAATAAGGATTGACTATCATTATCTCTTATTTCTGCACTAACCTTTTCTTTTAAATGGGAAAATCTAGAATGTAGTTCATCAGTATTTGGTCTAGTCCCTCTTTTGTATTTTTTATCAAAATAATAAAAAGCAGCCTCCAAATCACTATTCAACCACTCCGCTTCATCTCTTATTAGGCTAGAAACAACCTCATCGTTAACCATTTTAGCCTGTATACCACCCCGATAAATTATTGCAGGGTTTTCTTTATCTCCTATTATGATGGGAACACTCTTATCATCTACTTCGTCCATCATGATAACATTATATGGCATCTCAAAAATAAAGCTTACTTCACCCACTTTATCCGTGTAAATGCTAATCTTTGCTTTTTCATTATTTTCTTTTAATAGCATACGTTTTTCTAAAAACTTGTTCTGCAAATCCGTTACATATTGCCCTATCGGTCCTGCAGCAAAATCCATATTATTTTTAGCCCAATTTGATAGTTTTTCATTCATTTTAGTTTTTGTTTGTTTTTCTGTTTCTTCTACAAGCACTATTCTGGCATACTCTGGTGAAGCTTGGTGAAAATTTCTATATTTATACGGATCTTCTTTCAGAATAGACGATTTATATTCCTGACCATTAAGGGAAAACCGACCATTAAACATGATGCGATCTAATCTTCCTTGCGTACCTTCGGGTAATTTTTTATCTTTGTAGAAACTTCCTCTTATTTTTTTTATCGGTTCGTTAGATTTAGACATGCGAATACCCCCTGAAATATAGTAATATGACTTATTAATATTTATTATCACTATATATAATACTATATTGTGTTGAAATTTTCAACAATTATTGTGTCGGTATGTATTCAGCAACGCAGCAATGCTAAGCCCATGATTATAAAATAAATTAGCTCGTTATAGCAGTTTTCAATATGACTAAGCTATTATAAGTGAGTACAACGCGTACTTGCGCCGTTTCAAAAATGAGGTTTACTTACTGTAAATAAGCTTTTAAAAACCAAAGCAAGTGTGTGTTAGAGGAAGTTTATAATAGCTTAGTCATATTGAAAACTGCTATAAAGTGTTTGTTTAAGAATATTATAGTCAGCTAATCATTATTTTAATATAAAAATAATTGTAAAAACTTATCTAATATTTTATTAATAGAAATATAATCTTGAGTTAATAATTCCGGGACTTCTTGTATATATTTTCCTTGTGGCAGCTGACCTTTATAATGATTTATTATTTCACCGACAATGCCTGGATTAAATTCTAAATGACATTGGAAACCATAAGCACGGTTTGAAAAACGAATGATTTGGTTGGGACAACCTTGACTAGATGCTATGATAGTCGCATCGTTTGGAATGTCTAACATGTCACTGTGCCAGTGACCTGCAGGGAATTCTGTTGGAAAATATTTGAAAATAGGATCCTTAATTCCTTCTTGAGTTAGTGCAATAGGATATACACCAATTTCAGTCTCTGGACTGTTTACCGTTTTTGCGCCATAAGCTTCTGCTAACAATTGTGCTCCTAAACAGACACCCAAAATATGTTTTTTTGCACAAATAGCTTGCTGTATTAACGCTATTTCAGCGAGCAAATAGGGATATTTTTCTTTTTCTATTAAGGATTGCGGACCACCCATGCTTAACAGCACATCAAATGTTGAAATATCAGGAAGTTTCTCACCTTTGTAGCTGTGTGTCACACTAAAGGGGATATTATGCCTTAGCGCCCATTGCCTAAAAAATCCAGATTTTTCAAATGACGCATGTGTGATGCAATGAATTTTCAATCAGTATCTCCATTATCATCATGCCACACAGTTTAAATACGATGATTTTTGGATCCAGTTATTATTTTTATAATAAGCAACAACAAGACTGCCATTTTTAATTTTATTAATAGTTGATTTCGTATGCTTTGGCTCCAATGCTGGACAACCCCAACTGCGGCCAAGCATACCATATTTTTTGATAAAATCTTGGCTTACATAATTTGCACCATGCATAACAATCGCCCGCTGATTTGCTTTATCGTTATAGCCACTATCTAACCCTTTTAAACGTAGCGAAAGTCCATTCTTACCATTATATGATCCCCCCGTGACATAAACGCCTATACTGGATTGATGGCTACCTCTGGTATTTGAAAAATATTTTGCATTTTTACCTCCAGTTTTCTGACCATGCGCCACTAATTGCTCTGACACTAACTTATTTTGTTTCATATCAAACACCCATAAGCGCTTTTCAGATGATGGCTTAGTGTAATCAATAATGGTTAAATATTCTTTGTTTACAATGCCTTTGACGTTATTCGCACAATTATATGCTTTTAACCCCACATCCAAAACCTTAGGATCAAGATTGGTGGCCGCTTTGCCAAACGCTTGTTTTAATGCTGCTAAACTGACTGAATCTTTACTCGTTACCGCAAAACTGCTTAGCATTATACAACTGAATATGAGGGCAACTGTATATTTTATCATTGTTAATAAGCGCATCGTTTCTTCCTCTTTCATTATTATCGTCAATTGAACAACGATTGTTACTATTTAACACTGTTTTTATTCTATCTATGTTTCATTCTCACGACAAAAACTGCTGAAAAAAGTAGCACAGCATCGCCAAACCAGCTTTCACTTGCCACTTTGGCTACTATATCATTTACTGAAAAATGATATCAGCAATTTCAAACGACATAATGCCTTTAGGTGTTTCAACATCGATCACTTCTTCTTTCTTTTTACCGATCAAGGCGCGAGCGATAGGTGAGCTGATTGAAATTTTCCCGTGCTTGAGATCCGCTTCATCAACACCGACGATTTGATATTTGACTTCATTTTCTGTTTCAAGATCGAACAATATAACCGTAGCACCAAAAACCACTTTATCCGACGTCAGGCTGGCGCTATCAATAATATGTGCATGTGCTAATTTTGATTCAATATCAGCAATACGGCCTTCGATAAAACCTTGTTTTTCTTTTGCGGCATGATATTCAGCATTTTCTTTTAAATCACCATGCGCACGTGCTTCTGCAATAGCTTGTATCACTTCTCGACGCGCAGAAGTCTTTAAATGCGCTAATTCTTCGTGCAATTGCTCTGCACCTTTTTTAGTCATTGGGATTTTTTTTGTCATCTATGAACTCCTCATTGCGATAACTAAATACAAAAACTTTATCCATATCGCAAACAAGACTATAACAAATTATGCGCATAAAACAAGATGGATAATGAATAACGATTGCACATTCTGTTTAAAATACTAGCAACACTCAATTATTATGATAATAATAAGCGATATGATAAATTTTTATACTAATTCTTGCAGTGGCAACGTAGACTGAAATAGTTCACAGTGCATTGCTTGAACAGTTGCACGTGCGCCAGCAATAGTGGTTGTATAAAAAACTTTATGTTGTAATGCACTACGGCGTATTAAGTAAGAGTCTGAAATGGCTTGCTTGCCTTCGGTGGTATTAATAATAAAGCTGACTTCGTCATTTTTAATTTTATCAACAATATGCGGACGTCCCTCCATCACTTTGTTTACTAGCTGACAAGGCAAACCTTCCATTTGCAATTTTTTTGCTGTGCCACGCGTAGCAATTAATGAAAAACCCGCATTTTGTAGTGCTTTTGCTAGCGGCACAACTGGATTTTTATCAGCATCTCTTACACTAATAAAGACAGTGCCACTTTGCGGAATAATGACACCACTGGCTAATTGACTTTTTGCATAAGCTTCAGCAAATGTTTTACCAAGACCCATGACTTCTCCGGTTGATTTCATCTCTGGCCCTAAAATGGGATCAACGCCTGAAAACTTGATGAAAGGAAATACCGGCAGTTTTATCGCGTAGTAGGAAGGTACAATTTCTTTTGTAATCCCTTGTTGTTTTAAAGAAATACCCACCATACACAATGCTGCTACTTTAGCAAAAGGGATTCCATTGACTTTAGAGATAAATGGCACTGTCCGCGAAGCACGAGGATTAACTTCTAAAATATAAATATCATTGCCTTTTATCGCATACTGCACATTCATTAAACCAATCACTTGTAGCTCTTTAGCAAGTATTTTGGTTTGCTCACGTAATTTATTTTGTATCTCAACAGACAAACTAAAAGCAGGAATAGCACACGCTGAATCACCAGAATGAACACCCGCTTGCTCAATATGTTCCATAATTGCAGCGATAATCACATCTTCACCATCGGCTACCGCATCAACATCCACTTCAATGGCATCATCTAAAAAGCTATCGAGTAATACCGTGGTATTATCTGCTGCTAGCAACGCTTGCTGTAAATAATTTTTTAATTCCGTTTCATTAAAAACCACCTCCATCGCTCGACCTCCTAATACATAAGAAGGTCTTACCATCAAAGGGTATTGTAATTGATTAGCTACTTCACAACCATGCTCAACACTGTTAGTAATAGCATTCTTCGGCTGCCTTAATTGGCATTGCTCAATAATAGCTTGAAAACGCTCACGATCTTCTGCTTGATCAATGGCATCGGGTGACGTGCCGATAATAGGAACACCTGCTTTTTCCAATGCCCGCGCCAAATTTAATGGTGTTTGTCCACCATACTGTACGATAACGCCACTCGGGTTCTCTTTTCTGACAATTTCCAACACATGTTCTAACGTTAGCGGCTCAAAGTATAGCCGATCGGAAATATCGAAATCTGTCGACACAGTTTCCGGGTTACAATTTACCATAATAGTTTCATAACCTTGACTGGCTACTGCTTTAGCTGCATGCACACAACAATAATCAAACTCGATACCTTGTCCAATGCGGTTAGGTCCACCACCTAAAATCATGATCTTTTTCGCTTTGCTTGGATGACATTCGCAGTACTGTTCATAAGTAGAGTAAAGATAAGCGGTGGTTGCTGGAAATTCTCCTGCACAGGAATCAACACGTTTGTATACCGGGTGAATAGCAAACTGTTGCCGTTTATTACGCACGTCCTGTTCATCACAGGCTAGTAGTTGCGCTATACGTCGATCAGAAAATCCTTGTCGTTTCCATGCTAACAAAGACTGCTGATCAAGCATTGATATGGATTGTAGCTCAATTATTTGTTCTGTTGCAATTAATGCTTCTATTTGTTCGATAAACCACCGATCAATATGACTCAACTCATAAACTTCATCTACTGAAAAACCCGCACGTAATGCATCAGCTAAGTATAAAATTCTCTCTACGCCAGGTGTTTTCAACTCTGAACGTAACGTTTGAATAACTTCTTCACTACCTTGTGTAACACGTGGTGACAAACCATTTAAACCAGTTTCTAAGCTACAAAGTGCTTTTTGTAAACTCTCCTGAAACGTTCGACCTATTGCCATAACTTCCCCAACGGCTTTCATCTGTGTCGATAAATGTGGCTTTGCCTTAGGAAATTTTTCAAAATTAAAGCGTGGGATTTTTGTCACAACATAGTCAATCGTCGGTTCAAATGAAGCAGGGATAACACCACCAGTAATTTCATTACGTAATTCATCTAGAGTGTAACCCACGGCTAATTTTGCAGCAACACTGGCAATAGGAAAACCAGTTGCTTTTGACGCTAACGCCGATGAACGTGACACACGTGGATTCATTTCAATGACAACGATACGACCGTCATTAGGATTCACTGCAAATTGAACATTTGAGCCACCGGTATCAACACCAATTTCGCGCAATACGGCAATAGAGGCATTACGTAATAATTGATATTCTTTATCCGTCAATGTTTGTGCTGGCGCTACCGTGATAGAGTCACCGGTATGAACTCCCATCGCATCAAAATTTTCTATAGCACAAACAATAATACAATTATCATGCGTATCACGCACCACTTCCATTTCAAATTCTTTCCAACCTAAAACAGATTCTTCTATCAGTAATTCACTGGTTGGTGATAAATCTAGTCCATTTTCACAGATTTCAACAAATTCTTCACGATTATAAGCAATACCACCACCACTGCCACCGAGAGTAAACGAAGGCCGTATAATGCAAGGGAAACCAAACTGTGCTTGCACTTGACACGCTTCTTCTAAACTATGCGCTATTGCTGCGGCCGGAACAGAAAGTCCTATTTTTAACATAGCTTTACGAAACAAATCCCGATCTTCTGCTTTATCAATGGCTTCACGGTTGGCGCCGATTAATTCAACATTGAATTTGTCTAATACACCTTCTCTTGCTAAATCTAACGCACAATTTAATGCGGTCTGTCCTCCCATAGTTGGCAATAAAGCATCAGGCCGTTCTTTTTCAATAATATTTGCAATGACTTTCCAATGCAGTGGCTCTATATAGGTAACATCTGCCATGCTTGGATCTGTCATAATTGTTGCAGGATTGGAGTTAACTAAGATAACGCGGTAGCCTTCTTCTTTTAATGCTTTACAGGCTTGTGTTCCTGAATAATCAAACTCACACGCTTGGCCAATGATAATCGGCCCTGCACCAATTAATAAAATACTCTTTATATCACTACGTTTTGGCATAACCTATTACTTAAATAATACACGCTTGTTCCTGTAAAAACTGCCTAGGCAATTTTTTATGCTTTACTAACATTTCAATAAATTCATTAAATAATAATTTCAGTTCATGTGGGCCAGGACTCGCCTCTGGGTGACCTTGGACTGCTAATACGGGAATATCTAATCGTCTAAATCCTTGTATAGTTCCATCAAATAAGGAGCGGTGCGTCACGACAACATTATCAGGCAAGTTGTTGTCTGACACACAAAATCCATGATTTTGACTACTAATCATAACACGCTTTGTCTTTAACGCTTGAATAGGATGATTCGCGCCATGGTGGCCAAATTTCATTTTTTCAGTTTTCAAACCGCTGGCCAGTGCCAATAATTGATGTCCTAAGCAAATACCTAATAAAGGAATTTTTTTCTGAAAAAACACGTTGATCGCATCAAGAGCATAATGACATGCGGCTGGATCACCGGGCCCATTCGAGAGAACGATGCCGTCTGGTTTTAATGCTAATACATCAGCTGCCGATGTTTTTGCTGGGACAACCGTTAAATAACAGCCTTGTTCAACTAAACAACGTAAAATGTTTTTCTTGACACCAAAATCATAAACGACAAGATGATAAGGTAATGCGTCACGTTGATATTGTTGTGCAATAAATTGATTGCTATCAGATAAATGAAATTCACCTTGTTGCCACTGATAACGATCTTTCGTACTCACTTTACTAGCTAATTCCTGATTCTGTAACCCAGGACATACTTTCGCTAGTTCAACTGCTTTTTCCTCATCAATTATCCCTGCCATGAGACAAGCAGATTGTGCGCCGTGGTTACGGATAATATGTGTTAAATGACGTGTATCAATATCAGCAATAGCAACTACTTCACGTACTTGTAAAAATTCAGTTAAGGTGCTAGATGCGCGCCAGTGTGCGGTAACAGAAGGCAATGCACGCAATATTAAACCGGATGCCCACAAAATATCAGCTTCTGTGTCAGCAAGATTGCAACCAGTATTGCCAATATGTGGATAAGTTAATGTAATTAACTGCTGTGCATAAGAGGGATCGGATAGGATTTCTTGATAACCTGTGACAGCTGTATTAAAAACAATTTCACCCGTTTTACAACCGGGAACACCGACGGATTGACCGTGAAACACCGTCCCATCCGCTAAAGCCAACAGTGCTGGCTCTGTCACTTAAGCCCCCTTTGTACATAAACTAAACCTTGGCTATTCTAAAGGAGAACAGTCCACTTGTCTAGGTGTTTTTGTTGAAAATGGCAAAGTCGTTATCCCGCCACTGTAGGACTCATGGGACGATAAGCAACAGGTGCTGGCTGCTCTCCTTTTTCTGAAGATGTTTGTTTCTCTTGCAAAGCACAATGAAACGGAAAAAGTTTTATTTGTTTTGCTTGTTTTGTCTCTTTTTTTATCTGTTGAGCTGACGTCTGATTATCAGTTGTCTCGCTTAAACCTGCAGCCTCATCCATTGCCGTTGCCGTTGCATTGACAAAAGGGTTGGATGTCGTATTATCCACAGCGCCAGCACTATCAATTATAAATCCATTTTTAGCCGCACCCAAAAATGTATGTAATCTTTTAGAAAGCCCTTCTTTTTGATTAAACGCTAGGGCTATCCCGCCGAAAGCCATTGTTGCAAAGGCTAAACAAGCAGCGCCTGCAAAAAAGAGATGATTTGCTAGACTGATTCCGACAACACTGATTGGTGCAAGCATACCAAAACCGAGTAATCCACAACATACACTGCTAACAAGCATCGCTGCACCTAAAAATATCAACAATCCACCAACAAACGATAATCCTACACTTGCTGATCCTGGCACTTTTTTTATTAGTGCTTGGCAGTCTTTGATTTGTTCTTTACTCATGGTGACATTACGACCTAGCAAATCTAACACATTATCAACAAATACCACGGTTTTTCTCATTAATTGTATTTCTTTTGGATAATTCTTTGCGATTATCTCTGTATTGAATAAAACATGTCTTGCTTGTTGTTTAAGATCTGCTGATACATTTGCCATGTCAATGCGCTTGCTTAATTTATTAGCAGCTAGGATAAAACTCAAATAAGGCCAAACTTGTTGATAGTATTGTGCAAGTTGAAGCGTTGCTGTGTCTATATTTAGTGCACGACTTGACTTCAATTTTTCCATAACCAATTGTACGGTACAATCCTTGTTAGTAGCTTCTGCATTAGCTCGAGATAACTCCGAACGCAAATGCTTATGTAAAAAAATAAAAGCTGCGCGTTGTAAAAAACGCTTGATGTCTTCTTTGTCTGTGAAAATATCCAGGTCAATGTATTTATCGATACAGTTTACTATAGTGTCTTCGGATATATCAGAATGCACTATGATATCTTGCAGTATCCTGTTTTTATATTCTTTCAACTGATTTAATGCTAATAATAAAGCTTTATATTCACCTATTTGATCCACACATCGGACAGTTAGCACATTGGAGATATTAAGACCTAAGGCAGCATAATCTTTTGCCATATATTGCCACAAGTTCAATATGCCAAGATATTCATGGGCCTTATGGTACTGCTCTACAACACTCAAGTTATTTTTTTCTGCTTCCGTTGTCTTTAATAAATTTTTCAAGTAATCAACATAACATGTTGGATAAGTGCCATCATCTTCACTGATCTGCTGGAAGAGTTTATGTAAAAATATCGCTTGCTGTTGCATAAGTTCTACTTTATTAATCAACGTATAAGCAAGAGCACATAACATATTAAGCAAAAAGTCATTCACTTGCTGCACATCATTAGTCTTTAACAAGCCATTGAGATAATGTAACTTGAAATAATCAAAATAACTGCGAGACTGATCACGACATGTTAAATTGTATTTCCTAAAGCATTGCTCTATGTTCAGTAAAGATTCCGCAAAGGTTGCATGCTTGTCTAGAAAATCAGTCAAACCAAGCTGAGTTAAAAACCTGATTAATGTACGAAGATCTATTAAACTCTGTGAAATCTCCCTATGATTATCTGTCGTGCTAACTTTTTCCACAGCAAGAGAAAGCTTCGTTTGCAAGGCTGCTCGCTCGATATTTGCTGCCGTTTTAAGATGTTCAATGCAAACACCGTCAATTTTTCCAGTGACATTTTGCTTGATATCTTTTGGTTTCATCAAATTAGCAAAAAGCTGATTACTCGCCTGTATTGATTCAATCACCAATTCTTCCTGGGTTAAATCAACAATGATATGCAAATATCCTGGTAATGGCAGTGGCACTGACTGATCTTTTCCCGTTAAAGATTGCATATCCAAGCGTGAATTAACCATGACATGATGGTACTTTATGATTGTTTCATTCGTATCACTGACATACGGCGCTAACCAGTTAATATGATCAGAAGATAACAGTGAAGAAACCAACGATTCCTTAATGAAATTTTCGCCAACCGTATAAAGATTTGACGCACAGGCATTGATCGTATTCTCTGCATGCAAAAAATGAGCAAAAATAAATATTTTATCATTGATTATCTGTTCATAAGGCCTTTTACTTTCTTTAGACCACCGATCAAGATACGGACGAAAATTGCCTCGTCGAATTTCACGGATCAGTTTATCAAAACGCTGATGTTGTGGCAGAGCAGACTTTTCTCCAACCTCTAAATATTTAAATCCCCATCTGTCATCATGTATTGCGTCTTTATTCAAATCTTGAGAAAAGATATTTGTATAACCCGGCACTGATTTTTTCTCCGTATTTAGCCAATATGACAAATATTACACAGAAAGCGCTTCGAAGACAAGGCTAATTTTGTCATATTGGGTAATTATTTGACATTTTGCATAGAATACCCTTGTATGTTTAATTTTTAAACAATGAAAACAAAAAATATTTAATTCAACCGATCGCTTAAATAAATTGCGTGATTAAATCCTCGCAGATAGATAAAATTTACCGACGATGACTCGTCAGCGTTATACTAATCCAGGACTTGGGGTTAAAGAGATAGGTTCTGCTGCCGTTAAACTGGACATTGCGGGTCTGGGTCCATAAGCACGCTGCTTTTGCTGAGAAAGTTCCCTGCCTTGACCGAGCTTAATACCTAGCATTTTTTCTATATTTTTTTGACCATTTGTATCGAAAATAGTGCTCATTGATTTGGACAGACGATGTTTACTATTGACATAGCGTGTTAGCATACCGATTCCACACAGTGTACCACCACTTATCGCCGCACCAACAGCTATCATCGTCACCGATAGTGTAAAACCAAAAATACTCACAGGGCCTGCCATAAACATGGAAATAGCACTGACACTGGCAATAGCCATGCCTAAAACCATTAGCATATTCGCTGCTATGTTGATACCACGACTTGCTGCCCCCGGCACTGTATTAATTAATTTTTCATACTCTGAAAGTTGTTCACTGTCTACCTCTTCTTCAGTTTTCATGACATGCACCATTTCCTTGGTTTGTTGTACAACCTTTGTCATTAATGCGGTTTTCTGCGGTTGCTGCTCTACAATCATGGTCGATTCAAATAGAATAATACCAATGGATTTTCGCATATCGTTAAACGCTAAACTATTTTTTATTGTATTTAGCTCATCACATGCCTGTAAAAATGCAAGATGTGCCTCGCAGCACTTATAACAAACCATTTTACGCGAAGTTGTAACAAAGAATGACTCTGCTTGCCTTAATGTTAGCGCATTTTTAATTGATAATGTTAAATTATCTGTACATTTTTCATTATTTGCAACAGCACGTAATTTTTCTTCTAACATATTATTTAATTTTTTCTGTAAAAAAGTTATCATAAGTTTATTGGCTGCTATATCTTGTTCTTTTTTTAAAAAAACAAGCGGATCATCCATCAGGCTTTTCACTGCTTTATCAAGAAAGCTTTCATAACCCTCCTTATCAGCTTCTAATAATAGCTGCAATTTCTCTGCTGTAAATACATTGACTTCAACCTTATTAGCTAAGCTTTTAACTAATTTATATAATGCTGATAAATCCTCTATCCGTGTTATTTCTGGTAATCCTTGTAATGAAAAGCCATGCGATTCCAATACAATAATGCACTGACTGATGCCTGGCAAGTATGATGATATATGTAGCCAATAAGTTGATATTCTTTCTGCATTCATTGATGATGACTGCTCAATTTCTTGCTGAATACTGTTTAAAAATTTAGTTAACGTTTGCGGCAACTGATGATGGTAACCGGTTAACATAGCTTGTAAAGGTGTTAATAAGGAAGCATTCTCTGGCAGACTTACCCGCGTTGAACAGTTTGTCTCTCGCTTTACTGCCTGGATCAATTGAGCCATACGCTGCTGCAACGGTCTATGTTTCATTTGCTTCTGCCATGCGATGAGCAAATTGAGACAACTACGTAGCGTGTATGGCTTTGGTTCTGGATACTCCGTTAAAAGTAAGCGTATATGATTTACATAGTGTATGTGTTCTGATAAGTTGCTTATTGATATATCAGCTATCGTCAGTTGCTTGAGAAGCGCCTCTACGAACGAAATCACAGTGCTCGGTATCGTTGTTTCATTTTTCTGACAGAATGCCTTAACATATTTTATATTACTGCTCAACATCTGCTGTCGTTGTCTAATCTGCAAGCAGCGTTGATAACAGTTAATCAGCTGTGTATTCCTCTTTGCCGCACTCTTTTCTTCTCCGCATACAGTCAATGTCTTCTTAACCTCAGGTTTTGTTATCGAGGAATTGTAAAAAGATAGCTTCATATACAACACTTGATACAGTTTGATGTGCATAACGGCGGTAAAAGCTGTTTGCGCAACAGCTGTTTCTATGCCTAGATTAACGTACTCAACAACCATCTGTTGAGATTTTTTTCCTAATATTTTTTCACGCTGCATCATATTACTTTCGATTAATTGCTGCAATTCATGCTCAGTAAAGCAATCATCTTTATTCAAGACAATTGTTATCAGTTCTTTTAGGAAAGTGCATAACGCTGATAAATCGCCAACAAAGTGCAGTGGCGGAATATGTTTTAAACTAACGCCATGGTGTTGTAAAACCTTCAGGTAATATAAACTCTCTGGCAATTTGTCTACTAAGCCCTGCCAATAAGATAATAAGCTAAGCAATAATACGTTATTATCCGTAATATTTTTTGTCAGACAATCGATATCGTCACGTTGCTTAAGGATAAAACCGCTTAATTCATTTGGCACCCCCGGCGCAACTGTTAACAATTCATTCAGTGATGTGTGCACTGCGTTAATGACTGCAGAAGCTTGATTTTTAACTTGCTCGGAATGCTCTACCATAGGTTGATCAAAACAGTTAGAAAAATAATGATTTAATTTCTTAAGCAGTGCACGATGTGCTGTTTTCTTCTTTGAGGATATCAACATGGCATTAAAAGAAGAAAATAGTGTCTTATCAATATCAGAGTGATTATATAAAGCATAATTAATAAACTGTGCACATATACTCATTTCTTGTAGATTGCGTTTATCCGCCAACTTGAAAATTTCCACTGCCAGTGCTGTCGTTTTCTTCAGCACTTCCTGGCTCAAAGAGGATTGATTGCTTGGCTTGAAATTTTTTAATCTCTTCACCGTATTTTCAAAGCATATTGCCGCCATACTGAATTGACACAGGGATAATGCTTGTCCACATTTCTCCTTATTATTTATCTTTCGTCTGTTCAATCGACGCAATGATTGCTGCACAGTTTTTTTCAACTTGTTGGAACTGAGTATTTTAATATTGTTACTTATTCTTTGATGACATTCGCGATACCAAGCATCACTGTCTATATTTTCTAAACACTGTTCAATACGTGCTTTTTTAGGCACATTAAAATATCGCCCATCGAAGCTAACATCAACCGCAATAAATTCAATAGCATTTCTATTGAGAAAAGACATCAATGATGTAGACAAACCAACCTCTTGGACGGTCTTTTTTTGATCAAAATGGGCAATTATGCCATCAAAGATGTCAGGCTGATGGGCTTGGTTATTATTTAATAAATTAAATGACTCTACAGTAGAATGGCACATTGTTTATCCCTAGGTTAAGTATTATGTTGGGGGACTTTCCCTTATTGTCGGTATTATTCATTTATCAAGCCAAACCATAACATATTTCTGAACTAAAAACAACCAGATATGTGCTCTTTACGTGCTCTCTTGACGAAACGTTTAAAATAGCCTAACTTTGCCCACCTGCTAAATGAAAAAGCCATTAACTTATGCAAAACACGATCATTACACTACGCAATATCAGTAAAAGTTACCACGGCCAAGCTATTCTAACTGATATTTCCTTGGATATTAAAAAAGGCGAGTTTTTAACATTGCTTGGCCCCTCCGGTTGTGGAAAAACAACTTTATTACGCATTATATCCGGGTTTGAAGAACCGGACAGTGGTGATGTTCTCATTTCTGATCAAAGTGTATTGGGTATTCCTGCTAATTTACGTCATATTAATACCATATTTCAAAGTTACGCATTATTCCCACACATGACTATTTTTGATAATGTTGCTTTTGGTTTGCGCTGTCAAAAACTGCCATCTGCCGAAATAAAACAGCGAGTTAATGACGTACTTGCTACAGTGAAGCTTAATCAATATCAACAGCGCAAACCCGCACAATTAAGTGGCGGACAACAACAACGTGTTGCAATAGCTCGTGCTATTGTTAATCAACCTTTAGTCTTATTATTGGATGAGCCCTTTAGTGCACTTGATTATCGCTTACGGAAAACGATGCAAATAGAACTGCGTCAATTGCAACGCAAACTCGGCATCGCTTTTATTTTTGTTACTCACGATCAGGAAGAAGCGTTATCAATGTCTGATAGAGTAGTTGTATTAGATAATGGTATTGTTCAACAAATTGGAACACCACGTGAAGTATATGAAAAGCCTTGCAATTTACGTGTTGCTAAATTTATTGGAGAAGTCAATATCTTTCAAACCCGAGTAGAAAAAATACTTGATGAGCGTATTATGGTGACTATCGCTAACAAACCTTTCACGCTTAAATACAAAAAAACCACCCAAGTTGGTGAGCAATTACATATATTAGTTCGCCCAGAAGATTTTCGTGTCTATGGAGAAGATGAAATTACAGAAAATGAACACATGTTTCCTGGTATTGTAGAAGAAGTTATCTATAAAGGAACAACTGTCGACTTAATTGTACGCTTAGCTGGAAATTTTCAAATCTATGCGACAGAATTTTTTGACGAAGATGATGATAGCTTAGTTTATACTATTGGTGAAAAGGTTTGGGCACATTGGGTACCTGACTGGGAAGTGATCTTGCCTTATGAAAACTAAATCATTTTTTAAGTATAGTTCGATTGCCATCATCAGTTTATGGCTAGGATTATTTGCATTAACTGCGTTTATGATTGTCTTTATTGTTAGCTTTTTTCAGCAAGACGCTGTCATTTTTTCCTGGCAGCACTTAACGCTAAGCAATTATTACACTTTGCTTGACCCTGTTTATTTGAATATTTTTTGGCGATCAATAACCATTTCTGGCACCGCCACCCTGATTTGTCTTATCATTGCTTACCCTTTTGCCTATTTTCTCAGCCATCTGTCCCCAGAAAAAAAACCAATATTTTTATTATTACTCATCATCCCCTTTTGGACAAGTTCGCTGGTAAGAAGCTATGCTATGCTAGCTATATTAAAAACACACGGTATGTTAAATACACTGTTGTTATCGTTGGGAATCATTGAGCAACCGTTGCAAATTCTGTTCACAAACACCGCCTTAATGATTGGCTTGGTTTACAATTTATTACCGTTTATGATTCTTCCCCTGTTTGCTAATTTAGAGCGTTTGGATTTCCGTTTAATAGAGGCCGCAAAAGATTTAGGCGCTAATTTCTTGACAATATTCTGGCGTATCTTACTACCTTTAACTATCCCCGGCATTATGGGTGGGATTGTCCTTGTCTTTTTACCCGCCATGACATTATTCTATATCCCCGATCTGCTGGGTGGAGCAAAGTCTATTTTATTAGGCAACCTAATTCAATTGCAGTTTTTAGCCACTTTTAATTGGCCTCAGGGCGCTGCCACTAGCGTCATGCTGACTGTATTAATGGGTCTGATGTTACTTATCTATTGGCTGATATTAAAACCGCATCAGCGAAAGGAATTGCTATGAAGACACCGCTAACATCGCTATTTTCTAACAGTTATTTAGCCCTTATCTATTGCCTACTTTATACTCCCATACTCATTCTGATTATTTTTTCATTTAATGACGCAACTTACTCTCTGCTGTGGCATGGTTTCACCTTAAAATGGTATAAAGCACTTCACTTAAATCATGATCTGTGGCTAGCCGCACTGCACTCACTCATGCTCGCAGTCAGCGTTGCTACAGTAGCAACATTACTTGGCACTTTAGCAGCTATTAATCTATATCGCTATCGATTTTTAGGTAGAAAATTTTCACACGGCTTAATTTTCGTATTACTAATTGTACCTGACATTATGCTAGGCCTATCTTTACTGCTATTATTTAATACAATGCAATTACAACTGGGATTTTTCAGTTTATTACTAGCACATATTACATTGTGCTTGCCTTTCGTCACAGTAACAATATATAGTGCATTACGCGGAATAGATAAAAACATTTTTGAAGCAGCCATTGACTTGGGTGCTACTGAATCCATCATTATCAGAAAAATTATTATGCCACTTCTTTGGCCTGCACTACTAGCCAGCTGGCCGTTAAGTTTTACCTTATCTCTCGATGATGTCATGATCAGTTATTTTGTCTCTGGTCCAAGCTTTGACATTTTACCCCTGAAAATTTATTCACTTGCACGTTTAGGCACTAGACCGGATTTAAATGCTATTTGCACTATTATATTTCTATTAACTTTATTTTTTGTATTAATTGCACATGTGATGCTTAACCGTAACCATAAAGCAGTAAAGGACATAACATGACTTGGCGTTTTTTTTTCTTTATTTCTGTTTGTATAATAACCACGGTAGCGTATGCATCAAAAGAATTAAACTTATATTTATGGGCTGGCCAAATATCACCGAGCATAATAAAACAATTTAGGGAAGAAACTGGCATAAACGTTAACTTATCTTCTTATGACTCAAATGAAACACTATATGCAAAATTAAAGTCCTCTAAAAATATAGGCTACGACATTATCTCCCCCTCGACTTATTTTACTGAAAAAATGCATAGTGAAAATATGTTAGTGAAAATTGACAAAAAAAAATTATCCAATTACAAATTTCTGGACAAAGCTTTTTTGAATAAGGCATATGATCCCAATAATGATTTTTCTATACCACTGCAGTGGGGCAGTACGGGTATCTTTATTAATAAACACTATTTTCCTAAGGAGGCTATTCATAGCTGGAGTACTTTGTGGAAAAAACGTTTCTACAATAAAGTTTTACTACTTGATGACATGCGAGAAATATTTTCAATGGCCCTGCTGAGTTTAGGTTTCTCTGCTAACGATAGCAATCCAAAACACATCACTCAAGCGTATCATCACTTGCTGTTACTGATGCCTAATATCAAGCTATTTAATAGTAGCGCTGTTGTTTCACTTGCCACTGATGAAGATGTGGCACTTGGCATGGGATGGAACGGTGCTATTTTCAAAGCCAGTTTAGACAACCCAGCTCTCACTTATGTCTATCCCTCAGAAGGTTTTGTGCTTTGGATTGATAGCCTTGCGATACCTACAGGGGCCCCTCACATTGAGCAAGCCCTTACTTTTATTAATTTTATGCTACGACCCGATATTGCTGCAAAACTTATTCAAACTGAGCTTTATCCTGTCCCCAATACGGGCGCAAAAGCTTATCTTCCACCATCACTGAAAAACCATCCTTTTTTATTTCCCAACGCAGATACCATCAAACGCGGTGAAGTACAACGCCATATTCCAAAACACGCGTTACAATTAATTGAAAAATATTGGGAGTTACTCAAAATGTCCGATTAAAACAGCCATGTTATCGACACGTTGATGAACATTTAAAGTTTTGACAAGATTAAACGACTGTGTTATACATGCTCACAGAAATAAAGCAAGTGAGTGTGACTAACCGCTCAGATTAAATTTTGAACAAGTGATGATAGGGTAATAATTATGGGTAAAAAGTCTGAACGTGAATTTACACAGTTTGTCACCAAACTGGCGCATGAAACAAACAAAAAACAAATCAACCAAGACTACCCTGTAATAGGAAATACCAATAAATATTTATGGACATTTGCAAAAGAAATCCATCGAGGTAATATTAACTATTTTACTCTATCGCCGACCATTGTAAAAAAACTCCATGATATCCTATACAACCCAGACAAAATTGAAAAAGACTGTATATTTTATAAAAATTTGAAAAGCTTATTTACTTATTTTAATGAAAAAGTCAGTTTGTATGATATTGACTTACAAATTAAACCGACTCAGTTAAAACCTATTTCCAATTATTTTTTCAAACAAAACGCTGCCAATGCTACGCTGCAATGTGCAACAATACATAATTATTATTATCTACAAGCCATTTTAAGAAAACTGCCTAAGGAAATAACCGATAAAAATAACCGCCTCATTGTAGACTTTGTCGAAGCATTGAAATCCAAATCAGAAGATGGCACCAGCAACTTTCTCCATCTTGTGCAATTACTTAATTATTACTGCAAAAAGAAGCAACAACATGCAATGATATCAATATGGGCTACATTACTTATACATAAGCCAACAAAAAATGCTTTTCTCGATTATCTTGCAGATAGCGAGAATTATAAGGATGCAGTTAAAATTTTCACTGTAATGAAATCACAGTCATTCTTTTTTGAGAGTCTATTAGCAGACTACCAAAATAATGTGATGCCCCTTTCTGTGCTCAGATTTTTTGGCGATGAGTATTTTGTTAAAAAGCTTAAAAACAACTTTCCTTCAAGATGGGATGCAGATGTGATAATGACCATAGATAATTTTTTTAAAAAAGCAGAGTGCACCTTAGACGGAAAAGAAACACTCTCAATATATATTGAAGAGTGTAAAACAGCTTTACATGAGTTGACATTTATTATTGACTCAAGATTAGCTAACAGAAGCACACTGTTAGCAGAACAACTACAAGGTCCAAATAACGAAAAGATAGACATATTAATGAGTTTTTTAAATAATCTTATTTGTGATAATAAATCACAGACTAATACTTCAAAAGATATGAAAAAACTCATCGAGTCACACGCACAACAAGCTAAAATATTATTTAAAGCATTGCTAGCAAATAATCATATTCTTCATAGTTTGTTAGAGTCTAGGACTGCTATCAACGTCATACAACAAAATGTTTTATTTAGCCAGTTATTATTTGATAAATTCAACAAAAATAAAACAAAATGGCCACACTGGGATAAATCCTATGAAAAATTATTTACTGCATTAGAGCCTAGTGTGTTAATTACAGCGTGTCAAGGCAAGCAGTCACGCACTTTTGTTCCTGCTAATGTCGTTGCGCAGTGCATTTTAAATATCTCAAATGATAAAAAAACACAACGTGATAGGTTAATTGCATTATTTTCTGATGGGCCAACCAACGCTCATGCTTATTGGAAACGTTTAGATAATAGTGCTCTCTGGAGCCAATTACTGGATTTGGAATTTAAACAAAAAATTAGCCCTATCAAGAAAGCATTAATAAAGTATGGCACTTATAAAAACTGCAGTGACCAATGGCTAGGAAAAATTCAAAAAAAGTCACAGGAACTGCATGCCGGCTCATCATCAAGTGTTATTGATTTGCCCGAAGCAATGAGTCAGGATCCAACAGAGACATACAATTCAAAAGATACACCTTTTACTGTAGATGAGATAGACAACCATGAGAATCATAGCAGTGATGTATTCTCGCTATCATTAACCCAGGAAATACTTGAAGAAAAAATTGATATAGTATGCACAAGCTACCTCGAGGCTATCGTTACAATCTGTGCGGATATAATCATTAACAAGAAGAATAGCAAAGATGCTGATGATTTTTATATAATGATAGATAATATTCGTATGGCATTTAACTTTTTTGCAAAGTTGAACAAAGATTCAGTTGATTTTACTTCGGACGATGAAATGAATTTGAGTGATATAGCTGATTTTACCGGAGAGGACTCAGTTAATTTTACTGTTGAAGAAGATTCAGTTGATTTTACTCAGTTCAGTGCTCTAAAAGAAAATGAGGAAACAGATATTTCTATTACGAATGTTGCTGGCAGTCAAAGTGTGTATTTTAATACAATGGATGCTGATCAACTAAATACTAGCATTCCTTTTAGTACACCAAGCAAGATAAGTTTTTTCAATCAACATAATCAAATAATTACTCGACCTCCTCGTTGTTCGCTAAAAGAATTTATTGAGCAATTAAAAAATTCAACATCGAACAGAAAACAAGAGCTGACAGAGAAAATACAAGCTATCTATGACAATGCAGCAGAGTTAGAAAAAAGATATCCTGATTTATATCAAAAAAAATGGGGAAATGATGGTAACAATGTTATTAGTAGACACACCCCTAAAAAATCTTTAATAGCAATTGATAATAACGGGACACAACCAAGCGCTAGAAGAGTACTATTTCAGTAACCCCTGCAACAAATAAGTTGCAGGGATCTGCCTTTACTGTTAGCTTAACATGCAAAAGAAGAAGAATGCACTGTTGTATTATCTGATTCAGTTTCTTGTTTCAATAACTCATCAAACTTACCCTGTAAAAATTTAATTAGACCGTCATTATTGCCAAGTTTCTTTGCCTGGATTATATTGTTACCACGCTTTGTATAACTACTCTCATCATCCACTTTCCTTGCGCTAAATTTCTGCTCATATGTCGACTCAAAACAACATATAATTTCACTGACTTTCTTTGCACCAATATGCTGTCTAAATTTTTCTAAGCATTTTTTCGCCTCTATTGGATTTTCTGCATGAAAGTCAAATAAATCGTGCAATAAATGTTGCCTCTCTCTATTAAAATATTTCCAGAAGTCCTCTTTATTTTTTAATTGTTGAGTCAACCGTCTCTCTCTCGTTTGTAACTGCTTAGTCCGCTCATTTAAAATTTGAGTTGATTGACGTCGTCTACTCTCATCAGAAGAAGAAGTCATAAGCTTCATAACATTATTGTTAGCTTTCTCTACTTCAACTTTCAAAAGGCCGCTTTTTGTTTTTTGTTGTTTGATCTTCTTATTTTTTTCCTCAATTGTTTGCGTAAAGTACTTTTTTTCTACTCTGATTGTTGTTTCTGCTGTACATAGTTTCTTTTTAAGATCTAACACCTCTTCTTTCAATTGACTAATTTCATCCTGCTGTTGTGAGTTTATCTGTTCTGCTGCTTGTTCTTTTTGTAAATCAGTCTTCCTATCCGCTTCTAATTGCTGATATTGACCATACAGTTTTTTGAGCTCCTCTCTTGCTTCTTCTAAAGAATCTTGCAATTCTGAAACCTGTCTCATTTGCTTTCTACTATCAGTAACAAAAACGTTTTGTTTAGGTGTTGCTGGATTTGCTTGCAGACGAAAGTCAGCTGCATGCTGGCTATAATATTGAATTCCCAAAAGAGATTTATATAAGTCGAGCGCACAATCAGATTTAGGGATAGCTTTTGATGATAGGTAGCCAGCGGATAGGTAGCTGGTCCAACCTGGTATTTTTTGTGTAATAACAGGTTTTATATAGTTATCCTGAATAGTATCCACATGCATCGTTATTATTTTTACCGCATCTTCCGTTGATAATGTTTCAGATTGCTTAAATAAATCGTTTAATGCCTGGATTGCATTTCTATATTCTGGAGGATAATTGGCTAGAAACTCCAGCAATAGATCCTGATTCTTAGTATTCTCATCTTGTGTGTCATAAAGCTCATTGATCATACGCACAGCTACTTTATACGTCTCAGTATCATGCTGCTCTAGCACTTTCTTAATCATCTCCCACACACGACAATCATGAATATTCTTAGACAACGATTGCTGAGCAACTGTAACAACGGGTAAATTAACATGAGGTCTCTCCAAAGGAGAACAACTGCGTGAAGTCGTATTACTTGAACTGTCGATTACTAGTGGCGACTCACCCACTTTTTTTTCAAAACCACTATCATTATCATCATTTATCATTACTAAGCTCCCCCTAATTATTTTCTATATGATAAGCCCTATAAAATCAAAACTAACACAACAGTTAGCTTCAAATCAGTAAAACTCTAGCATGACTATCTTCAAAATACTATGATAAAATCATTTGTCATGGCATATTATTGCTAGAATCGATAATAAATGTACTTATTTAAATCAGAATCACAAGAATAGCCGGCGAAAAAAGCACCGTAAAAAGCATAACATGTGCATTTTAAAACCATTTTTTGCCACCCAGTTGACCAGAATATTCTACAGCAAGTGCTAAACAGCATCTATAGCTACCAACAAAATAGGCAAATATCACACATATTATTTACCTACAGTTTTTGCCTTATTGCACTTGCAGCGGATGGCGGATGATTGCAGATAACAACCATAATAACGATTGTGACATCACCAGATAGTCAAGCAATTCTGGTTTCAGAATTAATCCCCGCGACACGCATGTGAGCCGCGGGGATTATTACATTGATACAAGCTTAAGGTGTTGGTGTTGAACTAACCGTAGGTGACGATAAAGTGATGTTATACTCTTCCAACAATTGATCAAACTGACTGCGCACGTGGTCAATTAGCGCTGCCCCTTTTCTGTGTTTATTAGCTGTAACTATTTTTTTAAAATGTGCTTCATACTCCTTTTGGTCATCTACATAAAATAGTTTCAATATGCCTTTGCTATCCTCTCCACATGCATCGATAATAGTCATAAGATTAGCAGCATCAATATTTTCCCTGAAAATGTTAAGGCATTGTTTAGCCTCGTTAGGTTTTGATTGATGCAATTCAAACAAGTGCGTCAGAAGTTTTTGTCTATGAAGGTTAAAATATTTCATTCGACTGCCCTTTTTAGCACCGCCGGCTTTACTCCCCATAGTCGCCCTTCGCCTATTAATAATGACCTGTTTAGCATTTTTGTTCATTCGATTCATCACTGCCGTTGATTGACGCCTAAGCTCCTTAGCTGCTTCATCGTCTACAGAAGCAGTAGCGTTAATAATAGCTTTGAAAAGTTCTCTCTGGTCATTTTCCGCTTGAAGGCTTACTTCTCTTAATTCTTCCTTGTGTTCCTTTTGTCTTGCAATTTTATCTCCTAGCTCTTTTATCTTTCCGTCTTTTTGTGCTACCATTGCGTTTAAAGACTTAGCTTGCTCAGTTAACGTTGCCACTTCTTGACGAAATTGATTTAATTGATTGTCACTTTTTTCTAGCTTTGGCGCCATCTCTTTAAGTTTTTGATCTAAATTTTTCTTCTCTAACTCTATTTTGTAAATATCCATGTTAAGTGAGTTTATCTTGTCTGATAATTCCTTATTGGTATTCTGATATTCTGTGTTCGTACCTTTCGCTTTTTCTGCCTGTTCTGTCACAAAATTCAGCCTGAGTGTTAGTGCCTCTAACTCATGAGCTTTTCGACTCAATTCTCCTTTTAAATCCTTAATGTCTTTTATAAGTGCTTCCTCTTGCCCCGATCGTTGTCGTATGTCTAGTGGCAACTGCTTATTGGCACTTAACCGAAATTTAGCCGCTACCTTACAGTAACTAACAATGTGGTTGAGCGCATCACGGAATTCAATGACCTCAGGGTTTTTAGCGTCATAACGGATGGTAGCACTACTACTCATCATGCTCGTTTCCGCTTGAGCGGTAGAAGCCATCAGGTAAGTTTGTTTAATCTTCTTACTTGCCGCTTTTATTGCTATCAATACATCATCTGTTGGTGTATCTTGTTTATCTAGACAACTTTTCAATGTTGTTACTGCATCTCTGAATGCTTTAGGGTACTCATGCAAAAGCTCTTTTAATCTTAAAGCATTTCTAACGTCCCCTCGACGAGATAATTGCTCTAGCTTCATTATCTCCAATGTATCTGCCTGAAAACGCTCAGTGTAATGACTTTGATAAGCTTTCTTAACCAATCCCCAGAACTCTTCGTCATGCGCATTTCTAAGCTCCTCAGACAGAGCAGTTTGCTCAAGTTCTTTCTCACTACTGGAAGAATCTTGCCGAGCAAGATTTTCTACATCATTAGCACTACTAATACTACCCTTATTTATCATAACTCACACCCCTTAATTATTTTCACATCATAAGTTCCATAAGATCAAAAAACATACAATTATGAGCTCCCAATCTACCCGTACTTTAGCATGACTTTGGCTAAAATACTATCCTCATCTACCTGTAAAAAAGACTTACTATCCCAGTGATCACACGATTATCAAAGAATGTTGCGGTACCTCAGTAGCACTGAAAAATCATAACCTTATGATATTGAAAAGGGAGATTCTATGGATTGTACCATTGCATCTGGAAAAACATTATTCAACTCAATTTTTCTACTGGCTAGATATACATCAAAAACTGTCTCTCGAAAGGTTTGAATTTCCTCGAGAGTGGCAAGGTTTGTTTTTGACTTGACGTGTGCAGACTGAGCCAACGCTTCCTTCCAACGTAATTCATCCTTACTATCAGATTTAAGTAATGTTCCAAACAATCGTTGTAAGCCTGCGTTCTGAAAGCATGCTGTCCATTTTATATTAGATAAATCCTCATGAGACAGTTGTGATCGTAACTCCAATAATAATGCTTTTGCTGTCACGGCTTCCTCGGTTAATGCTGTTGTAGATAAAAACTTAACCAATAGTAGCCGAGCAAACGTAATATTCAACACAATATCTGGTAATGCTTCACATTCATGTTGTGCCGCAATAACTGTATGAGTTGATTCGCTTAAAAATGAATAATTCACTGATGTTGATAAATGAGCGATTTGCTTTCTAATATGATCAATACCTTCATTTTGGCTAACGGTAGCTTTTGTTAATTGTCTCACTTTTTTCCTTAGCGTTTTTTCACCTGCTATTTTACGCTGATAAAGTTGCTGCCGCTGCTCTACAAGTGTCTTATTGACTGGGTTTAATGCGGCTATAATCGTTAGATACCCATTATATTTAGCCATAAATTTAAATAGCGTAGTAATAATCTGTAATGTATCCTCATCTTTACTATAAATCCATACAGGCTGCAATAAATACGTCGTGGCAAGTTCTCTTGCTTGAGCAAAGTGGGTATCCAGTTCATTTATCTGTTTTCTTTTACAGAAAAAATCATGGAATGCATTTACTATCTCATTATAAATGCTACAACAAGCATATGAAGACTCATCCGGTGTAACAAAAGCAGAACATATATCATCAAGCTCCTTCGCTAAGATGCGCTGCAAAGCGGCCGATATATCAAACATTGGCTTTTCCTCAGGAAATTGAAAAGGAGCATCTAAATTTAAAGGTTTCTCTATATTAATAGCGAAATAATGTAAATACCTGAAAAAATAAACTTGACGGCGATGTTTATAGCTCTCAGAAGTGTTAACTAATATTCCCTCTAAATTTAATTTGCTTACCTTTTCCTGCTTGACATCAATCTGACTGCGTAAACCCTCAAATTTATCTTGTAATACTGGACAATGAAAACGTAATGCCTGAGGCCATTGAAAAGTGCTCAAATCCGCTACAGATAACACTTTAATATATTCTCTTAATATATTCACTGTCATTTGTGCTTCTTTTGGATAAGCCGTTTCAACTAAAAACTGTAATAAGTTTTTACGTTGATTTGTAATAAATACAAATATGCGCAACGGATCTCCAGAGGGAATCGGATATGTGCTGTCCAAATAATTATTTCTATCGGTTGATTGATTGCAATGCTTATTTAACTGCCAAAATCGAACAGAAACTTCTCTCAGCATGTCACAATGTTGTCTTTGCTGACTGTTCAATAATGCTTTTTGTCGCTGTTTTAATAACGCGCAAGTGTCTTTTTTTAACTTTTTATATACCTCCATCTCTTTTTTATAATATTGTTGTAATTCATTATAGATGTCTTTTATTATAACCGGTCGTTTTTTAACACCTACTAAAAACTGCTTTAATGCGATAATTAACTCGACAGTATGCTTCTCTTTCTTAAAGAATCCTCTAGCACGCAAAAATTGATTCGCTTCGTGCAACACTTTTTGGAAAAATAGTGACATACGCTCAAAAGAAATCGTCTCATCAACCTGGTGAATCGCCATAACGATCCGCTGATGGGTCAGATTTGGAAAAGCAACATCTTTCGGAAATCTGTGTTTTAAATCATGCAATAATTGTCTACTGTGCGCTTTTAAAATATCTGCTAACCACAATGTATCTTGAGTGACACTGGATGTACCTGAATATGCTACTCGACACACAACAGCGGGTGGCATCAGCACAGTTGTTGAATTCCTCCTACCAACTCGGCTAGACATCATTGGCTGCTTTCTCTGCTTCATCGCTCTCTGCATCACTTGGCTTGCTCCGTTTACTTACCTTATTACCTCGTGGCGCAAATGGGTAAACTGATAATTGTTTCAAGCAGTGCGGTATATTGCATGTTTAGACGTGAAGGAAGGCTCAACAAATTTATTTTTGCCATACTAGACTCGCATGCATTGACAATACTGTGTACCACGTTAATACTATGTTTTCTGATGGTGTACAATCAATACATCGCATAAACTGCCATGTAGTACAGAAGAAGATGTTGAACCTAGCAAACGCTCTAAACCATGACGACCATGACTACCCAATACAATCAAATTAACAGCTAATTCCTTCGCAAGATCAAGAATCATAATTTTAGGCGAGCCCATTTCTAGATACTGATCGGTTTCTGATACCTGAAAGATTTTACCCATATCGGATAATTTGCTGCCGGCTTCTTCTTTCATTTCTTCTTCTAAATCAACCACACCAATATAACCACTGGCATATCCTGGTAAAGATTCAACCACATGAACCATACTTAATTTTGCATTATATTTATCCGCTAATTCTCGCGCTTTACGAGCAGTTAGCTCCCCGGTCGCTGTTAAATCTGTTGCTAATAAAATATGCTGATAATCACTCATGTTCTTCTCCATGTGAGTTCAGTGTTGTTGCGATAAGATAACAGAAAATCACCATTAATACCAGAAAGTTGATGATTTTCTACTGTATTCTCATGGATAGTTGATGATAGATCCGTTATAGTAGCGATGTTTGTTGGCAATTTATAAGCAAAACACATTGTTCACGTGGGCAGCTCGATTAATGGAAATAATGATACAATTTTTTGACTACATCCTACACCTTGACCAACACTTGTATGCATTTACCGTAGAATATGAAACATGGATTTATGGGTTTCTCTTTCTGATTATCTTCTGCGAAACTGCTTTCGTCATCACGCCATTTTTACCCGGTGACTCTCTTTTATTTTCAGCAGGTACGTTGGCGGCTATGGGGCAAATGAATATTCATTTTCTTGTATTTTTATTAATCATTGCCGCTATTTTCGGCGACACCGTCAATTACTGGATTGGACATCACCTCAGCCCTAAAATTTTCCAGCAAAAATCAGCGACATTCTTCAAAATTGAATACTTACAACGTACCCAACGTTTTTACGAAAATTATGGCGGTAAAACTATCATTATCGCCCGCTTTATCCCGATTGTTCGCACCTTTGCGCCCTTTGTTGCTGGAATCAGTAACATGCAATACCGTCGCTTTCTCACTTACAATGTCATTGGTGGCATACTGTGGGTCGGCCTGATCAGTTATGCTGCCTATTGGTTTGGTAATATCCCTTTGATTAAAAATAATTTTTCATTAGTAATTGTCACCATCATTGGCTTATCACTAACGCCAATTTTGCTTGAGTGGATACGATACCGGTTAAAAAAACATAAGACACCCTCTACATAAGGAGACACAACATGCGCTGGATAATTGCTTTTCACATTATCAGTATGACCACCTGGTTTGCTGCCATTTTTTACTTGCCTCGCCTCTATGTTTACCATGCGATGGCAGCCGATCGTGTCAGTATCGAGCGTTTTAAAATCATGGAACGTAAATTATACTATGGTATTATGTATCCTGGTGCAATATTAACCACACTGTTTGGCATGTGGATATTATTATTGCATCCTGCCATTTACATGAAAATGGGTTGGTTACACGTCAAACTCATTTTAGTGTTGATGCTATGGCTTTTTCACTTTTACTGTGGCTATTTACGCAAAATCTTTCTCATGGATCAAAACAAACACGGCCATGTCTATTACCGCTTGCTAAATGAAGTACCTGTGTTACTGCTTGTTGGAATTGTTATTCTTGCGGTAGTGAAACCCTTCTAGCTTAGAAATTAAACAAAACATAGTCAAAAATAGGGGCGATTCTAGATTTCAACCATTTCGAAGTCATCTTTACCAGCACCACAGTCAGGACAAAACCAGTCCGCTGAAACATCTTCCCACAACGTACCCGCCTTAATCCCTTCTTCAGGCCAACCTAGTGCTTCATCATAAATTAGACCACAAAGTATACACATATATCGTTTCATGCTTAAGATTCTTACCTTATCTACATTATGCGCAGGTTATAACATAAAAACTGGTTACAATGCAATCAAGAATCTTTACTTGATTCATTATCTATATCTATGAGAGTATATGAAAAATAACTTACATAAAAGAGGGAAATGATGGCATATAGTCACGATGAATTGCATAATTATTTTAACAACAAACAAGGCAATAAATTAATCACTGCCGGGGTAGACAAACTGCTTTCATTAGAAGCAAGCAATGCGCAACCCATTGAGCTAATTGCAGCCCAAATCAAGCAAAACAATATGAATTGGGGGAACTATCAACAAGCCAACTATGCTGTTTTATACCACGTAAAAAACACCGCAATGGATAGCCTGAACGGCTATATCTTACTGATCGCAACCACCGATGCTGATACAAAAAAAAGACATTTTTTCTGTATCAGCACCAATCAACAGATACAATTTCCTGAGAGCTTTCTAGAGACAGTTGGTAATGTAACACACTATTACTGCCACGTAGAAAACACAGAATACCATGCCTCGATTATGTACGATATTATTAACAATATCACTAAAAAGCATCTCAATACCATTGATAAAGTAAACCCTATTGATGATTCACGTTTAAACCGCCTTATTAAGGAACTAGATAAAGAGTCAATAATGGATACAGTCGATTTGACTACGTTGGCAGAAGCACCTTCCCAAGTAGCAACCACTGAACCTAGCGTGCGGCCGCCTATATCACCCGTTACCGAACAATTGCTGCCTGGTCCTTATATTCCTCATGCTAATCTACTAACGTCTTTAAATCATGCCGGACAAACACAAAAAGAAGGAAAGGAGTACCCAGCTACAAAAGAAGAAGAGCGGAGACAATTACAGCAAGCTATACAAGCATCTCAGCAAGAGTCCTCATCTACTTCAAATCATGCCGGACAAACACAAAAAGAACGAGAGGAATACCTAGCTACAGAAGAAGAACAGAGACAATTACAGCAAGCTATACAAGCATCGCTGCAAAACCCACCCACAACAAGTACGCCAACCACTCAGGTCAATGAGTCTACTATAAGAAAAACTAAAGTGTCCTTTTCTGATCCTAATGGCACATCAACTAATTCGATGAGCCGCAGCAATAATCCAATACTCAACCTATTAGGCGATAAAGAAGGGTATCCTAAGCAAGCAATTAACAGCAATTTTTCCTATGAAGTACAATTGCTCCTGAATAAACAAACAAAGATAATAACTCAACTGACATTACTTGAAGAAGCCTTCCATACTATTATTGCACAGGAAAATATGAATGAATATTATCATACAACCTCTCAAAAACTGGCATTTTTTGATACTTGGCCTGGTTTAAAAAATATCTGGGCTAGAAAGGATCAACGTTCTCTATCAGCATTACAGCGAGAACATATAACTGCATTGCAACGTCTCCAATTAAGCATAGCAAAAACGCCCGACTTGAGTGAAGTAGATAAGCAGTATTTGTTAAAAAGTCAATTGACAGCATTCAATACTAAAGACTGGGGTTTTCAGTCAAAATCACTGCCCAAAACAGCTGTTGAAATCTATCACCTTATTAACGATGATACGGCGCAAAATAAATGTCCTCGTTGTGCAGGAAGAAAATAAAAAGCACAACTGGCATATTATGCTTGATTAGAGTGAAAACAAAATTCTTTACATAACTTTGCGCTTTTATATAATACAGTTGCATCAATTAATACGTTAAATGGAGTCAATAAAATGAAAACTATTTATGAAGAGTTAACAACTGAAGAGATACAAAACGAAATTAAATCAACTTATAATTTAACGTTAAAAAAACTCAATACGTTTAGTAGCGATAGTATTATCTCAGCAATACAAAGTCTATGCCACCATTTGCCAAAAATACTAGAAGGCGAACAAAAAACAGGCGCTGTGATACCTTTTGTATTTCAAGGTAATATTAAAGACGAAGCGGACACGGATCAAGCAAGAGAAGCTGCAGAAGAAGAACAAGTTATCGGCTGCATTTTCGCCATAAAAGTAGGAAAAAATGCAGCCACAGAGCAAGCCCCCACCTATAATAACGGAGATTATCGCTTTCATATTATTTCTACTAATGGCGATTGTGCTAAAAAATCATTTTGCAAATTTAATCCCTCCATCACTGAAGTTGACTCTGACAGCGCGTTAAAAAGAATGATGTTAGGTACTTTACCTAATGTTATTAATATAGATCTTCAATTGGCTTCAAACTTCTTAGAGGATGAACAAATAAGCGATAATCGACGAACTAAAGAAGAGCAGAAAGACCAGGATTTTTTCATGAAAACAAGCTCCAAATATAATTCTCCACGTGGCTACATAACACCAACGGAGTTTAACCAAGAAAAATTAACCCAAGAAGCTATTAGGTATCTGCCATCTGACAATAACCTCACTAATAGTGATATAATACCAACTGACCCAATAAATAATGAAGCACAGCATTCTTCTCCTTTACCATCAGCAGTTCCATTTAAAAAAAGATTAAGAAAATTTACCTGGAGTGAGTGGTGGAGTTATCACAAAAAAAATATTCAAATACACAGAATGCAGTTTGTAGAACCATCTAAAATTTCGACAGCTCACGATGAGATAGATAGAGATAATGGAAAAACAAATTTAGCAGCTGCGCTAGAAAGAACATGTAATGAGTATGATTGTATTTGGAAAGATTACAAACCGTTCTTGGCGTGGGGCTCACCCGCTCAACCAACAATTAATAGTGCGACAACTCGACCCTCAAGTGAAAAATTAAAAGGGATACACAATGAAGCTGAGGAAAACACATTTGAAACTGTTTTTCAACAAGTGATCAATTTCATTAAAAATAACGCTACTGGAAAATGGCGCCCAGGGAAATTAAAACCAAATGGCTCAAAAGATCAGCCAGAGTATTGCACTAATAACCGTCCATCTATTAAACATTTGCTTATCAAAAATCTACTAACCATTGGACTACAGTATCAACCCCATGACTATACGAAAAAGATAGCGCTCACAACAAATGAATTCAAAACAAAGGAATATCCTAAGGTAGTCTACCACATAAACTTTTTTAAAAGTCTGAATAAATACGATCTCAATGGCTTACTAACCTTTATCGAAAACGGATTTATTGAAAAGTATGGTCTAAATCCGGTTAGGGAACAGAACAAAGAGAACAGGGAGACAACAACTATACAATCAAGGCATCCTTTTGCTACAAGTTTAAGATGATACCAATCCCTCAATACTGCAAAATCAGCTAAACTTGTAGAAAATTGGGGTAAAAACTGACATGAAAGATGTTCAAATTTCAACTTATTTATTAACTGGCATCAGTTGTGCTAGCTGTGTTACTCATATAGAAAAAACGATTAAAACATTACCAGGCGTCATTGACGCAGAAATAAACTTTGCTGAGCGTACACTCTGTATCCAGGGAAATATTAATTCAAAAACGATTATAGCCACGATGATAAAGCTTGGCTATGGTGCAGCCCTAAAAACTGACACAGAACAGGCAGGAAACACTGAATTTGAACATTATCGTCAATTATTACGACAAACTGCTATCGCTGCTATTGTCGGATGTCCACTACTATTGCTGAGCTTGTTTCATTGGATGCCAGACATTAATACATTACCCGGCCGACTGTTTTGGCTGATTGTCAGCAGCATCAGCTTATTAGTGCTTATTTATTCTGGAGGACACTTTTTTCGTGGTACTTGGCAAGCATTACGCACGCATCATGCTACCATGAACACGCTAATTGCTATTGGTACAGGCACAGCTTGGCTTTATTCAACTATCATTGTGCTCATGCCTGAGTATTTTGCCGATATCGCGCAACACCTTTATTTTGAAACCACCAGCGTGATTATCGCGTTAGTCAATCTCGGCAACGCACTCGAAATGCGTGCACGTGGTAAAACCTCCCAAGCGATTCAACAATTAATGGGACTACAAGCAAAAACAGCCAGAATTGTTTCTGAGGGTAATGAGTATGATACGCCGATTGAGGCAGTTACTGTCGGCAATAGGATCCGAGTCCGTCCTGGTGAAAAAATTCCGGTTGACGGTGAAATCATTGAAGGCTACAGCCAACTTGATGAATCCATGTTAACTGGAGAAGCTATCCCTGTTAAAAAGCAAACAGGCGATAGTGTTGTTGCTGGTACTGTTAACGGCCAAGGCAGTTTTCTTTTTCGCGCAACACATGTTGGCACTGACACCAGGCTCGCTCACATTGTTGAGTTAGTAAAGAAAGCACAACATTCAAAACCACCCATTGCTAAATTAGCAGATAAATTGTCTGCCTATTTTGTGCCTAGTGTCCTTATTATTGCTATTGGCACCGCATTAGTTTGGTTCAACTTTGGCCCTTTACCAAAATCTGCTTATATGTTGATTACGAGTATGTCTGTACTTGTTATTGCCTGCCCTTGTGCCTTAGGCTTAGCAGCACCTATTTCAGTGATGGTTGGTATAGGCAGAGCAGCCCAACAAGGTATTTTAATCCGTCATGGCGAAGCACTGCAATCAGCAGGGAAGTTAACCACTATTGTGTTAGATAAAACAGGCACCATCACGCAAGCAAAACCAAGTGTTGTTTCCACCACTATTTTCCAAAATGACTATGATGAAATACGCTTGTTAACAATTGCCGCAAGTATGGAGCTACAATCTGAACATCCTCTAGCACGTTCTATCGTAGAAAAAGCGAAGTCACTAGGGATAGAACCCTTAACTGACCAACACGATTTCCAAGCTATCGCAGGTCATGGCATCGTAGGAAGAATTAGCCAACAGCACTATTCTATTGGAAATGAAAAGTTGATGAAAAAAATATAATATTGATACTTCATCAGCAAAAGACATAATAACCGAATTAACACAGCAAGCAAACTCTCTTATCTTTATCGCTGATGAAACACGGCTACTTGGGTTATTAGGCATTGCCGATCCGATAAAAGATGATGCTATCGATGTTATTAGCCAGTTGCATCGATTAAAATTAAACGTCATGATGTTAACTGGCGATAATTACGCCACAGCAAAAGCTATTGCTAATCAGGTAGGTATTACTCATGTAGATGCCAACGTCTTACCGGGTGAAAAATTAAGTAAAATAAAAGCATTGCAAAAACAATCATGAAGTTGTAGCGATGGTAGGTGATGGCATTAATGATGCCCCAGCACTCAGTTTAGCAAATGTTGGTTTTGCTATTGGCTCGGGTACAGATATCGCCATTGAAAGTGCAGACATCACATTAATGCATCATTCACTACAAGGCATTGTCGATGCCATCACTATTTCAAAAGCTACGATAAAAAATATTCAACAAAATATGTTTGGTGCGTTTATTTATAACATCGTCGCTATTCCCATTGCTGCCGGCATACTTTTCCCTCTGTGGGGAATATTGCTTAACCCCATGATAGGAAGTGCAGCTATGGCGCTATCTTCACTGACTGTGGTCAGTAATGCCAACCGACTACGTTGGCTCAATATACAAAGAAATAAAACACAATAGAAATCGTTTTATCAGCTAAGCTTGACGTGCTATCTGATTTATCACATATACCTGACTTCAGCATCATATTTCCCTAAATTAAAATAAATATTTATTAATCAATAAATTGGTATTTATTATTGTAGTGCGTGATGTTATCATTTCTTTGCTGGAAAATAAATCAATGTGGAGGGTGGATGTTTGCTCGTATAAAGCGCAATAGTGGTACACGGCGTTGCTCGGTATTGGTTTGCCATAACGTCAGAATTGATGGTAAAGTGAAGCAATTCACTATCAAAAACCTTCGGGCATAGCGCTGATCCAGAGCAATTAGCGGTGTGGATGGAACAAGCAACGTTTTGGATAGCACACTATCGCCAGCGGTGTCTGACTGATAGCGCATCAATGCAGAGACAAGCCATGAGACAACCTGTTTTACTGCAGAATTTGACGGAATGTGCCCGTATTAATGTGGGCATGATGGATGTATTTGGACCATTTTTATGAGCAGCTTGGTTTTTCAACCGTATTCACAGGCCGAGAACAAGAGACCTTACGCCAGGTGATTTTTTCACGGCTACTGGAGCCGGGCAGCAAACGGCGCTTGAGTGTGTTGTCGAAGACGGCGTTTGATATTGATTTACCGGTGGATAGAATTTATCGGATGATGGATAAGTTACTTGAGCGGCGAGTTGAGGTAGAAAAACGCGTGTTTTCTGGTACGTCGTTAGCGCTTGATGGTAAGGTGAATGTGGTCTTATTCGACGTGACGACATTATCCTTTGAGACGGTATCAGAAGATACGTTGCGTGCCTTTGGCTATAGCAAGGATTTTAAATTTAATACAACCCAGGTCGTATTGGCATTAGCGACGACGGCGGAAGGCTTACCGGTGGGTTATCGCTTATTCCGGGGGAATACGGCAGAATGTAAGACATTAATTGAATCAATTCATCATTGGCGAGAGTACCTACCGATAGATTCAGTCACCGTTGTTGGCGATCGCGCCATGATGACATCGGATAATTTGTCTGCGCTGGAATCAGCTGGGTTTCACTATGTGGTTGCTTACCCACTGAGAAAGTTGTCCAGAGAGGTTCAGGCTCAGGTGTTGGATAGAGCGGGTTATCACACGCTAGAGAGTGATGATGACATGACAGCTTACCGAGTCGTCTCGCTTGGTGAACGTCGGCTGGTTGTTTCTTATAGTGCAAAACGAGCGGCAAAAGATGCCAAAGATAGAGAGCGACTGATTAAAAAGCTTGAAAAAAAATTAAGTACGTGTAAACAGGTGAAACGCTTAGTGAATAATAACGGGTATCTTAAATATGTCGATATAGCAGGAAAAGCAAGTGCGTATATTGATCAGGAAAAAATTGACTATGATGCACAATGGGATGGACTACACGGTGTTATTACCAATAAAGTCGATATTGACCATCGCATTTATCAAACCTATCGGCGATTATGGGTAATTGAAGAATCCTTTCGGATCAATAAGCACAACTTAAAAATGCGGCCAATTTACCACTATACACCCAAGCGTATTGAAACACATATTCTGCTTTGCTATATGGTCTTTGCGCTGATAAGGCACGTTCAGCTCAAACTAACACAAGCTGGACAACCAATGAGTGTTCAACGTATTACGGATGCGCTTTGTCAGGTACAGGCAAGTATTTTAAAGGATACCTCTGATAATCAACAGTATCGTTTGCCATCAAAAATGACTGAGGATGCCAAAATTATTTACAGCATCTTTAACATCAAACAGCAGCTTGCACCCTGCCAGTGGGGATAGGACTGTAGTGCGGACGCGGAAGTCAGGAGCTATTGCTAATCAGGTAGGTATTACTCATGTAGATGCCAACGTCTTACCGGGTGAAAAATTAAGTAAAATAAAAGCATTGCAAAACAATCATGAAGTTGTAGCGATGGTAGGTGATGGCATTAATGATGCCCCAGCACTCAGTTTAGCAAATGTTGGTTTTGCTATTGGCTCGGGTACAGATATCGCCATTGAAAGTGCAGACATCACATTAATGCATCATTCACTACAAGGCATTGTCGATGCCATCACTATTTCAAAAGCTACGATAAAAAATATTCAACAAAATATGTTTGGTGCGTTTATTTATAACATCGTCGCTATTCCCATTGCTGCCGGCATACTTTTCCCTCTGTGGGGAATATTGCTTAACCCCATGATAGGAAGTGCAGCTATGGCGCTATCTTCACTGACTGTGGTCAGTAATGCCAACCGACTACGTTGGCTCAATATACAAAGAAATAAAACACAATAGAAATCGTTTTATCAGCTAAGCTTGACGTGCTATCTGATTTATCACATATACGGTGTAATAGCGCTAAAACCAACCAAGAGAAGAGCAAAAAAGAGTCAATGTGGTTATTTAATTAACTACACAAGCTGTTATACTACGTAATAAATACGTAGGGAATTTTTACCAATTTCTTTTTCATATACCATGAACTATTATGTTAATATGGATTAATTGGTTCATTGATGCTATGGATAAAAAAGAAATTATTGAATACACACTCGATATTATCAACAAACATCCTCTGTGGAATAACCCTTTATTAAAAGACTGCCGAAAAGGCCGCTTACAATTATCAGATTACCAATTCGTTTTTACCCAATTCTATCTTTGCAGTAAACGCTTCGCCAACTTATTAACTACTTCACTACAGCAATACCAGCCTGCAGAACACAGAGATATTATTTTAAACAATATCTGGGAAGAAGTAGCTGAAGCAAAAGTTAACCAGCAATATATTAACTCTTGTCGCAATGGCATAGAAAATTCTGCAGAAAATCATATTAACGCAATTGTATCAGAAGAAAGCACAATGCTTTTTATCAATGATTATATTCATTTTTTCCGTCCACTGGATAGCAACACATTAAACGCCACCTTAGCTTACACTTCCAACAAAATTATGAGCAATCTCAATTTTATTTTTAGTGAAGGATTAATACAGTTAGGTTTTCGTGAAAAACACATCTTAATTTTTCAAAATGCCAAACGCAGAAATTATGCTCAAGAAAAAGTGTTTGAATGTGTTACTAACTATCTATCTAACGCAATAAAATATTTTGAAAACTGTATGAATGCCATTAAACACCGAATGGATCTAAACCACTACTTTTTTCAAAAAATTCACCGTGAATTAAAACTGATGATGGCGAATAAAGCCAATCTTTGAAGTGAGTGTGCATTACCATGCACAGCAATGATGTCATAATCTAAGTCCAAAATGTGAAACTAAATCGAGTAAAAACACACGTAGCTAAGACAGCGCATGCATCAATTGAATGAAAGTGTGGAATATATCTTTTAACACTGGCCTGAGCCCGACTTTGCCTATGATAGTTTAAGTGGTGCCTTATTTTATACACTACCTACTTCATTATCTATTTTTCAATATATTATCTAGCGCACTACTCAAGTGCTCGTATTTGAACATGTAACCTGTGTCTAATGCTTTCTTTGGCAGCACTTTTTGTCCTTTGAGTAATATAACATTAGCAAATTCTCCTAGTAATAACTGAAGATTAAATGCAGGCATTGTCAGTAATGTTGGACGGCGCATTGTTTTGCCAAGTGCTAAAACAAAATCTTTATTTTTTACAGGGTTAGGCGCTGTGCCATTAAGCGCTCCCTCTATTGATTGAGTGTTAATGATATGTGCCATTAAACCAATTAAATCATCAATATGAATCCATGACATCCATTGTTCTCCACTGCCCATTTTTCCACCTAAGCCAAATTCAAATGGACATAGCATTTGTGAAAGAGCCCCTCCCTCCAAGCCTAAAACCAAACCAATTCGCAATGTACAAACACGCACATTATATTCTTTCGCCTGTAGTGCTATTTTCTCCCATTCCTCACATAATGCTTGTGCAAAATCTTTTGTTACAGCAACTGAAGTTTCAGTAAACGCTTCTGTTTCATGACTACCGTAAAACCCTATAGCAGATCCATTCAGTAATAAATCAGGTTTATTCGGTGTCTGAGCAATATAGTCAATTAACTCTTGAGTCATTATCAACCGGCTATCACATATTTTTTTCTTTTTGGCTTTTGTCCAGCGTCCGTTACTGAGAGATTCACCTGCAAGATTTATAATTACATGATATCCATCTTCAGCCTGTTTCAGTGAATTAATCAAGGTAATGCGTCCTTTAAAACGAGCCACTGTACGTTGTTTATTCCGGGTTAGTATTGTTACATCATGACCCGCATTAATAAGCATCTGGCATAAACGACTCCCTATAAATCCACTACCTCCTGTCACAAGAAACTTCATATGGTGCTGTGTTAATCTAATCTCTGGTAGTATTGCAGCGCAGCATTTAAAAGCAGCCGACAATTTTCTAATTGAACCAAAAAACAAACCGACAGAAAGTAAGGTCATTAACCCTGATAGTACACTATAATTAACCCAGATAAATCCTGTCGGCTGTTTAAGCCACAATAACAACTCAGGGAAAAAGAGTGCTAGTATAACCCCACTATTTAGTGTTAGAATAGTATGCGTTACACATTGAGATGACGGCATTGTGCGACGGTGATCTTCACTGATAAAGTCCCATAGCGTCAATAGAATTTCCAATAAAAAAATAGAAGCAAATACTAAAGCTAGCGAACCATGCCATTGCAGCCATGCTAACGATAGGAAAATAATACCATAAAAAAAACTTTGCAAACTGTGTATAAAAAGCTCTTTTTTTGCAGATGGTTTCCAAGCAAGTCGCTCTTTGAATTCATAATGATAGATAAAATCAAAAGCACCGAGAATCCCTTGAATAATAAAAAAAACAAGTACAAGTTTCATTTTATACCAACCTATAGTAAAAAAATTACTTAACGAATTTCTTGTGGGTTGAGCCCAGCATTTATCATTTCCTGCACAAATTCTGGCTTAGATTGATAACCCTTGGGATACCCGCGTGATATATCAATCCCGTTAAAAACTCCTATATGGACGATGCTCTCATGATCGAAGCAAAAATTTTCATATTCCCCTAGGCATGCCATCATTGGCGTATGCGTTACTTTTTCTTTACCATTCAGCCCAATACGAAATCTTGCAGTCCAATTTCCATTATCATAGCTAACAGCTGCTGAGGCAGAAAAAAAACAGGCAGCAATATTAACGTGATCCTTTTTTAAGCATAGAAACTTCCTGCATCTACACTATCAAATCATTTGACAATAACTATATGATAAATTTATATTATTTGCAAGCAATAATGATATTAGTCAACTACGTTTAAATTTCAGCAATTAGATTAACCTAATTGCTATTTTGATATTTCAGATATGTGTTTTTTCTTGCTCAAAGATTGTCATTGCTTTATCCTCAAATTATTTTATAGTTAAAATACTATCCTGTGAACATCGCTCATGCTTTTCTTCACATTTTCCTTTACTATTAAAATCAGCATTAAGATTTTTTCAACAAAGCCATCATTGATTTATCCTTATTCAAATTATCTTTACTGCTTGTTTGATAACGTGTTAACAGTGTGTTTATTCTATCATCAGAATACCTGGTATTATTACTACTGCTTTTGCCTTCATTACCCGCTCTATTTGGCATAGAGCCTTTTTCTTCCCGTTTTCCTTTACTATTAAAATCAGCATAAGATTTTTTCAACAAAGCCATCATTGAGTCATCATTACTCAAATTATCTTCCTTGCTTGTTTTACATTGATCGATAATAATCTGGGTGATTTCCTGTTTTATTTCCTTGCCATAACATTGACTATAGGCAAATCTCAGTAATTTCTCTAAGCCATCAGTCAGTTCTGCCTGGCTATTTCCTGATCTTGCTTTTTCTCGATAACGTTTCAATAAGCATCTTAATAATAATGACTTCTTCTCCTGAAACAATTGATTAACAAATGCTGTGTTTTCACAAAGCAATGGCGCCAACTTGTTTTTGACTAACGCTTTAACGTCATGTGCCAACCCCTGATCAGTTAAGTCGCCACGCGATAGCTTTGCGATAGCATTATCTAAAAATTGACAATACTCATCCTCAGAGAAAACATCGGCCACTTTTGCTTTAAAGCCATCATGTACAGTGCGATACTCTTTATAAAGGGTGGATTTTATTCTTATATAAACCTCATGCAAATGTTGTTTAAACGTATCGCATTGATTCGTCTTGATGAGAGCAACCGTTGCGTCTAATCCCACATCTTTATTTTTTAAACATACCATCAACTCTGTTATCATCAAGCCTTTTCCTTTATCAGAAAGACGTGTGTGCACTTCAAAAAAATTCATTATTTGAGGAACGCGAACGTTAGCCTCTCCCGCATCGACTGCCTGGTAATCTTTCAACAAATTAAACAAATATTTGTCAATGTTATTTCCTTCTAAACACTGTGTTTTCTGTCCAAGCAGATACTGCTGCATAACCTCTTCACGCACCACTCGAATACGTTGACAAAGCGCATCCTCTGCATTATTTTCCTTATCACATTCTTTAATCAACGTGCCTAAGTAACTTAGCAATTTTTTAGATCGCTGCTTCCAACCGATTGATTGGCCAGCCATTGATGCCTTTGTCTTGCAAAAATGATAAGTGTGACATAATTGTTTTACGCTGGCATCAAGCCGTTGCTGCCTTGTTGATTTAACATGCTGACTAATCAATGCAGCCCCTTCAACAAACTGATTATCATAAGCCACTTTTATTGGAGAGTTTCCTTCATCGCACCTCTTTTCTGTATCCGCACCCAGTGTGAGCAATTCGGCAAGGAAGACTTTATTCTGTATCTTAACTGCAAAATGGAGCCCGTTCTCACCTGGTTTATAATCATATGCTGATGCGTTATTATTTTCTTTGGCTGTGTTTTTTTCAACGTCGATATAATGCTTTATCGCTGCTGTGAGACGAGGACATTGCTCCGCTAATGCATTCACTTGGTTTTTATAATCATCTAATTGTTTGGTTGCCACATCCGGCGTATCGCGCTGATCACTAACTGAATAAGTTTGAGAAAATGGACTGCTTGCATAATAAAAAACAGTACTTATCCGCTTAACCAGGCTATCCCGCTCGCAATTAGTGCCACCTATGTTATAAGATGCTTCTAAGCTGTGTGAAATCAGGAACAACAATGGCAGTGAGTAAATATTATCGGCTTGGCAATTCAGCAAATATAAAAAACCTGTCAACATCTCACTTTTTGTCGTTACCATAAACGCTCGTAATAAATCAAGAGGATATTGTTCTATCAAATGCTGAACAAAATGCCATAAGTCTTTCCCGGGGATGGATTTTATCTTCTCATGAGACAATGTCGTCAGTTCTTGATAAAAATATTGACACGCTAAGTACAACTGAATTGATGGATTATTAAATTCACAGCATCGCTCAATATCCTTCGCCGCATACGCCAACGGCACAATAAAGCCCGTTCGCAATGCCTTCATAAATAAACTTTGCTTATCCCTAAACGTTTCCAACCATAACCATTCACTCATCTGTTGCGGTGTGATGGTGGAATTTGTATCGATAAGATTATGGTACGCGATGTACTGAAGAAATTGAAGCTCATCCTTTATGTCATCTTGAATTTTATGCTGTGTCGATTCATTCGCAACCCACTGTTCCTGCACACCTTCATTTTCCCAATAGCGCCGAATCATTTTGTTAACTATTTTTTCAAACACACAGCTAATGTCATCATGACATGACTCATCATTTAGTTGGCTCCAAATAGAACACAGCATACTTAAGTGCAACGGTGTTTTACAAAAATGTTGTAATGCCGGATAATCCTGCAACCACATCAATAATGCGTCACCGTCGCTAACTTGTTCAAGTTTTTTAAAATACTGTCGAATCAATCGTCTCACTTGGTCATCATCCAGTAGCTGCATGGTGAAAGTAACCGACGCAGAAAAATCAAGATCACGTAATAGATTTAATTGATAATCCCTATTCACCACCAGCAGCGAAAAATCTTGATTGAATAAAAATGTCAATATCGGTTGTAATGTCTTATCAGTGATAACATCACTGGGCTTATCTAAAATAAAACAAATGTTCTCTGGCTTTTGTTTGATAAAATCCCACGCACATTTAACCTGTTCATAACACATACCTGATAATTTGCCATAATGGTGATACAGCAAACACTCAATGTAATTGCTTTCACGCAAAGGATGCGCGGACTCACGAGTGTAAGATAAAATAGCATGCATCGGAATATAAAAAACCCAACGCTTTTGCCGCGACGTCTTACCCTCACGGTTGTTTAGCACTAACTTTCTGGCTAACAGGCTTTTTCCTGCACCGGCACTCCCTCGTAACAATGCCTGTTGTACTGCATTCCCCGACAGAAATGTATCAATATCACTGCCATCACGGCTGCAACACTGTGCAACCTCGCACTCACTGAGCTCAAAAAAGGTATCATTGTCACCCATTTGACACTGAGAAAAACTAGCTTTTCGATAACATTTATCTACTGCTTGTGACAATTTATTCACTTGCTCGATAGTATCTGCATTTTCCAAATAATGATTTAATAGTTTGATGAATTTTGGATCCTCTACAATATCAACATGGGTCGCTTCTTCAATAATTTCTTCTCTTATTCGTTTTTCAGTCAAATCCACACAATCACCCAAGCTGTATTCTTGCTTGCTCCAACTCTCTGGGGTCACGCCTGCCACATAAACAGTTACTGGGGGAAGTTTAGCATCCTTTAACTTTTTATTGGTTTCATATCTCAGCGTCGCGATATAATTTGCTTTACATATCTTAACCGACTTAATTAAACTAACATACTTACCCTCATCTTCATAAGTTTTCAACTGTGCCAACACATGGCTAAACACCGTATCTACCAGTATTTCCCCTGTGCCCAATGTAGCAACTTTCTGCCGTATGCTCGCCCATTCTGGCTTCTGACCCTCACCCAGCATTGCTTGACAAATGTAGTCAAGATGTCGTGAAATTCTATAAAGTAATTTCTCAGGCGTATACGCTCGCAACTGCGCCGGCATTTTCGGATCAATCAACCCAATATGCTTGATTTTCTCTCCGCGCTCATGCAATTGCCTTGCTATTTCTACCGTTAAAACACCACCGTACGACCAACCACACAGGTAATAAGGACCGTGTGGCTGCACAGCTTGAATAGCATTCACGGCCAGTTTTGCTTGATATTCTATATCACAAAACGCTTTACATGCCACATCAAACGTTGCGGATTCATACGCTAGCTTACGCAAGGGAGACGCATAAAGATACATCGAAATATTGTGTTTTCTTAATATACCCTGATTAATTTCTTGCGCCGTTTTATCAAGACCGCCAATGCCGCCAAAAATAGGATGAATAAAAAATAATCCGCTTTGCTGTTTATTGTGATCCTCTGTATACCTACGCCAGAGGATCATGGATTCACTTTGCATAACCTTCTTGTGGATGAATTTAGCCAGCCACTGGATGGATGCATTCTCCTGCGCATGTTGCATTGAGATACCATAATGATATTCGCAATCATCCTGCATTTTTTTCCACTGATTTTTGTCGTATGTCTCACGCCTTATTTCATTAAAGGGTTTTGTTTTATCTAGTTGACTATCTGAAGACAATGTTAATATTTTTTTACAACGGCTTATAAGCCAAAATTCAATGGGACTATCGAGTTTTTTGTTTTCCTGTGGCTCAGCGCTTTCTTTTATGACCGCAGCATCACAAGCTTTTGTCGCGTTAAAATCGTTTAAGGTTTTAACAACACGCCGTAAAGAGGCGGCAATACCGTGCTCATCTTGGTTTTCTTTATTCGCACGGTGAATCTCTAGCATTTTTACGATATTGTCATGTCCGTTCTTAGCGGCTAACACTAGTGCCGTCTCGCCATCTTCATTCCGCGCATCTATCTGCGCATTGTCTGCTAACAACAGCTCCAGCAGCGCTACACTGCCATTAATTGCAGCAATATGCAACGCTGTATTTCCGAAATGATCCCTTGCTTCTATCGGCGCATCATGCGCTAACAGACAACTCACTGCGTCTGCCTGTTCAAGCAAAACAGCATAGTGTAGTGCCGTCTCTCCGTGGTTATCTACCGCATCTATCTGCGCACTGTTTGCTAACAACAGCTCCAACAGCACTACACTGCCATTAATTGCAGCATAATGCAACGCCATATATCCGGCATTATCCACTGCTTCTATCGGCACATCATGCGCTAACAGAAAATTCGCTGCCTCTGCCTGTTCACTTAAAACAGCATAGTGTAGTGCCGTCGTTCCGTCTTCATTCTGCGCATTTATCTGCGCATGGTTTGCTAACAACAGCTCCAACAATGCTACACTGTCCTGACATGCAGCAACATGCAACGCTGTATTTCCAACATGACTCGTTGCATCTACCAGTAACGGCGCATCATGCACTAACAGAAAACTCGCTGCCTCTACCTTTTCGTTTAAAACAGCGCAATGTAACGCCGTCCCTCCATGGTCATTCCGCGCATCTATCTGTGCATTGCTTGCTAACAACAGCTCCAACAGCACTACACTGCCCTTATATGCAGCATAATGCAACGCCTTATTGCCGACATTATTGGTTGCTTCTATCGGCGCATCATGCGCTAACAGACATTTCACTGCATCTACCTTTTCATGTAAAACAGCAAGATGTAGTGCCGTATTTCCGTCTTCATTCCGCGCATCTATTTGCGCATTCTTTGCTAACAACAGCTCTAACAGCCCTGCACTGCCCTCAATTGCAGCAGCATGCAACGCCGTATCTCCGACATTATTAGTTGCTTCTATCGGCGCATCATGCGCTAACAGACATTTCACTGCCTCTGCCTGTTCATGTAAAACAGCATAATGTAGTACCGTCTCGCCCTTGTCATTCCGCACATCTATTTGCGCATTGTTTGATAACAACAACTCTAACAGCCCTACACTGCCCTTATATGCAGCATAATACAACGCCGTATTTCCAACATGACTCGTTGCATCTACCAGTAACGGCGCATCATACGCTAACAGAAAACTCGCTGCCTCTACCTTTTCGTTTAAAACAGCGCAATGTAACGCCGTCCCTCCATGGTCATTCCGTGCATCTATCTGTGCATTGTTTGCTAACAACAGCTCCAACAGCCCTACACTGCCCCTATATGCAGCATAATGCAACGCCTTATCTCCGACATTATTGGTTGCTTCTATCGGCGCATCATGCGCTAAAAGAAAATTCACTGCGTCTACCTTTTCATGTAAAACAGCGCAATGCAATGCCGTCTCTCCTTTGTTATTCGGCGCATCTACTTGCGCATTGTTTGCTAACAACAGTTCCAGCAGCGCTACACTGCCATTACTTGCAGCATAATGCAACGCCGTATGTCCGACATTATTGGTTGCTTCTATCGGCGCATCATGCGCTAACAGACATTTCACTGCCTCTGCCTGTTCATTAAAAACAGCATAATGTAGTGCCGTCTCTCTCTTGTTATTCTGCGTATCTATCTGTGCATTGTTTGCCAACAACAGTTCCAGCAGCGCTACACTGCCATTACTTGCAGCATAATGCAACGCCGTATGTCCGACATTATTGGTTGCTTCTATCGGCGCATCATGCGCTAACAGAAAATTCGCTGCGTCTACCTTTTCATGTAAAACAGCGCAATGTAACGCCGTCTCTCCTTTTTCATTTCGTGCATCCATCTGGGCATTCTTTGCTAACAACAGCTTCAACAGCATTACACTTCCATTACTTGCAGCATAATGTAACGCCGTATATTCCTTATTATCGGTTGCTTCTATCGGCACATCATGCGCTAACAGAAAACTCGCTGCGTCTGCCTTTTCAAGCAAAACAGTGCGATGTAGTGCCGTCTCTCCTTTGTTATTCCGCGCATCTATCTGCGCATTGTTTACTAACAACAGCTTCAACAGCGTTACACTGCCCTTAATTATTGCAGCATAATGCAACGCCGTATTTCCGAAATGATCCTTTGCTTCTATCGGCGCATCATGCGCTAACAAAAAACTCGCTGTTTCTGCATGTTCATTTAAAACAGCGCGATGTAGTGCCGTCCTTCCCTTGTCATCCCGCACACATATCTGCATTATGTTTGTTTTACTAGATGATGTTCCCATTATCTTATACCTCTCAACTGATAAATGAATGCCTCTTTTTAAATTCCCAGCCTAATCACAAAACCATAGCAAACATAACTCATGCTTGTTGTGCACTAACGCAAATAACGCTCACTTTCATACCTATGCAAGCATGCAGCAACCTTGCTAGCGATAATTCATCAGCATTGAACACTTTCATTATTTTTTCATAGCGCACAGATAGCATGACTCATCATTTCCTGCTCGCTTTCTTTTGTTATTAAAATCAGCATAAGCTTTTTTCAATAAAGCAATCATTGATTCATCGTCATTTGAACTATCTTTGCTGCTTGTCTGGCATTGGTTGACAACATTCTGGACAACTTCTCGCTTTATTTCGTTGCCATAACATTGGCTATAGGCAAACTTCAGCAACTTTTCTAAGCCATCAGCCAAGTCAACCTGGCCATTGTCCAGCCTCAGTTTTTCTCGATAACGTTTTAATAAACAGGTCAATAATAATGCTTTATTCTCCCACAATAATGTTTCTACAAAATCTGTGTCTTCACAAAGCAACGGCGCCAACTTGTTTTTGACTAACACTTTAACGTCATGTGCCAACCCCTGATCAGTTAAGTCGCCACGCGATAGCTTTGCGATAGTATTATCTAAAAATTGGCAATACTCATCCTCAGAGAAAACGTCGACCACTTCTTCTTTGAAGCTATCATGTACAGTGCGATACTCTTTATAAAGAATGGATTTTATTTCTACATAAACCCCATGCAAATGTTGTTTAAACCCATCGCATTGATTAGTTTCAAGAAGCGTTATTGTTGCCTCACATACTACTTCCTTATCTTTTAAACACGCCATCAATTCTTTGCTTCTATCGGTAAGACATGCGTTCACTTCAAAAAAATGTGTCTTTTGAATAACACTGGTCTGCGGTGTCGCTTGCTTTACTTTGGTGTAATCATGCAGTAGGTTAAGTAAATAATCATCAATTTTGTTTTTTCCTAAACACTGTACTTTCTGTCCGAACAAATACTGTTGCACAACATCTTCTCGCACTTTTTGAATACGTTGACAAAGTACATCTCTCATATTATCCTGCTCATCACATTTTTGAATTAATGTGTTTAAATAACCTAGCAGATTTTGAGACCATTGCTGCTGATCAGTTGATTGGCCTGTTGCTGATGGCTTTTTCTTCCAAAAGTTACACGTATTATACAATTGTTTTAAGCTAGCATCAAACCGTTGCTGCTTTGCTAATTTAACCTGCTGCTTAATCAAATTAAATCCTTCAGTAAATTGATTATCATATGCCGTTTTCATCGGAGATATACCTTTATCACTTCTTTTTTCTGTATCCGCACCCAATGTTAGTAAGACAGAAAGTAACGCTTTGTCTTTGATCTTGATAGTAAAATGAATCCCATTCTCACCTGCTTGGTAATCATAGGCTGACGCTACGTTATTTCTTTCTGCTGTGTTTTTTTCATTTTCGATATAATACATTATCGCTTCTATCAGACGGGGACATTGCTCCGCTAATACGTTCACTTGTTCTTTATAATTACTCAACTGTTCTGTTGCCACATCCGGCGTGTCACGCTGATTGTTAACCGAATAAGTGCGAGAAAATGGACCGTTTGCATAATAAAAAACAGCACCTATCCGTTTAACCAGGACCTCTCGCTCACTATTATCTTCACCTATTTTAAAAGATGCTTCTACACTATGTGAAATCAGAGTCAATAACGGCAGTGAGTAAACATTGTCGGCGTGACAATTTAGCAAACATAAAAAATCCGTCAACATGTCACTTTTCATCATTACTATAAACGCCCTTAATAAATCCATAGGATATTGCTCTATCACACGCCGAACAAAATGCCATAATGCTTTTCCAGACCCAGAGGTTAATTGCTCATGAGACAATGTCGCTAGTTCTCGATAAAAATATTGGCAAGCTAAGTACAATTGAATCGAAGGATTACTAAATTCGCAATATCGCTCAATATCATTCACGGCATACCCCAAAGGCACAATAAAACCTGAGCGCAATGCCTTCATAAATAAACCTTGATTATTCTTAAACTGTTGCAGCCATTGACTCATCTGTTGCGGGCTGATGGTAGAACTTGCATCAATCAGACTATGATACGCGCTGTACTGAAGAAATTGGAGCACATCGTTTGTCTCATCTTGAATGTTATCTTGTGTTGATTCATTTATAATCCACTGTTCTTTTATCCCTTCATCTTCCCAATAACGTCGAATCATTTTGTTAATTATTTTATCAAACAAAGTGCTAATGTCATCATGATATGACTCATCTTTTAGTTGGCTCCAGATAGAACACAGCATGCTTAAAATGCAACGGTGTTTTACAAAAATCTTGTAATGCCGGATAATCCTGCAACCAAACGAGTAATGCATCACCGTCGCTAACTTGTTTAAGTCTTTTAAAATACTGTTGAATCAATCGTCTCACTTGGTCATCATTCATTGGCTGCATGGTGAAAGTAACCGATGCGGAAAAATCGAGCTGGCGTAATAGGTTCAATTGATAATCTCTATTCACCACCAGCAGCGAAAAATCTTGATTGAACAGAAATTTCAGCATTGATTCTAGTATCTTATTGGCGATCACATCACTGGGCTTATCTAAAATAAAACAAATACTTTCCGGATTTTTCTTGATAAATTCCCATGCATATTTCACTTGCTCATAACTCATGCCCGATGACTTGCCATAATGGTGATACAGCAAACTCTCAACACAGTTGCTTTCACGCAAAGGATATTGTAATGCATCAGTGTAAGACAAGGCAGCATGCATCGGAATATAAAAAACCCAACGCTTCTGTCGTGATGTTTTATCCGCCAAGTTGGCTAACACTAACTTTCTGGCTAATAGACTTTTTCCTGCACCAGCATTCCCCCGAAGCAATCCCTGTTGTACTGTGTTCCCGGTCAAAAATGTATCAATATCTCCACCATCACTGCTGCGACACTGAGCAACCTCACACGCACTAACATCAAAAAACGCATCATTATCACCTATTTGATATTGAGAAAATATTGCATTCCGATGACATTTTTCTATTACTTGTGACAGCTTATTCGCTTGTTTGATACCTGCTGCATTTTTCAAATAGTAAGTTAACAACTGAATAAATTTCGGGTGCTCTACAATTTCAACATGTGTCGTCCCATCAATGATTTTTTCTTCTATGCGTTTTTCAGTCAAATCCACACAATCATCCAAGCTATATTCTTGCTTGCACCAATTCTCTGGGGTCTTGCCTGCTACATAAACAGTGACTGGAGGAAGTTTAGCATCTTTTAATTTTTCATTGGTTTCATATCTCAGCGTCGCGATATAATTTGCTTTACATATCTTAACGGCCTTGACTAAACTTGCATATTTATCTTTACTCTTATCTTCATAAGCTTTTAACTGTGCCAGCACATGGTTAAATACTGCATTTACCAACATTGGTCCCGTGTCCAACGTAGCAACCTTCTGCCATATACTCTTCCAGTCTGGCTGGTTACCCTCACCCAGCATTGCTTGGCAAATGTAGTCAAGATGTCGTGAAATTCTATAAAATAATTCCTCAGGCGTGTACGCTCGCAACTGCGCCGGCATTTTTGGATCAATCAAGCCAATATGCTTGATTTTCTCTCCACGCTCATGCAGTTGTCTCGCTATTTCCACCGTTAAAACACCACCGTACGACCAACCACACAGGTAATAAGAACCGTGTGGTTGCACAGCTTGAATAGCATTCACGGCCAGTTTCGCTTGATATTCTATATCACAAAACGCTTCACACGCCGCATCAAACTCTGCTGAGTCATACGCTAGCTTACGCAAGGGTGACGCATAAAGATACATCGAAATATTGTGCTCTTTTAATATATCTTTATCAATTTCTTCTGCCGTTTTATCAAGACCACCAATTCCGCCAAAAATGGGATGAATAAAAAATAATCCGCTTTGCTTTTTATTATGATCCTCTTTATACCTACACCAGGGGATCATGGATTCACTTTGCATGACCTTTTTGTGAATGAATTTGGCCAGCCACTGGACAGATGTATTCTCTTGCACATTTTGCATTGAGATACCATAATAATGTTCACAAAAGTGCAACATCGGCATCCACTGTCCTGCATTATCTACATAGCTACCCTCTATCTGATTGAATGGGGTGGTTTTATCTAATTGATACTCTGAAGGTAACTTTAATATTTTTTTCCAACAGTCTATTAGCCAACATTCAATTGAACTATTGATCTCTTTATTGTTCTTTGGATCAGTAACTTTTTTAGCAACGGCTATATCACGAGATTTTTTTGTATTAAAATCAGTTAAAGTCTTGACAATATGCCATGAAGAAGAAATATCATGCGCATCGTGGCCCGCTTGAATCGCACTATGAGCCACTAGCAAGCTGACGATATCATGATGCCCATTCTTATCAGCTAATAATATGGCAGAGTAACCCGCTTTATTTTTTTTATGAATATCAACATTTATCATATCTTCTTTTTTTAACAACAGCTTTACAATATTTGCACTGCCATTTTCTGCAGCATAATGTAATACGGTCTGGCCATCATTATCTTGCTTGTCTATAGACGCATTATGCGATAACAGCAACTTCACTGCAGCTAAGTGCTTATTGGAAACAGTGCAATGCAGTGGCGTCATTTTCTTGTTATTTAAGTCATCTATTTTTGCCTTGTTGTTTAACAACAGGCTCAACATCTCTGAATTGCCATCAATTGCAGCATAATGTAGCACTGTATCTCCATCATTATCTTGTAAGCTTATAGACGCATTATGCGATAACAGCAACTTCACTGCATCTAAACATCCCCCCTGAACAACGAAATGTAATGCAGTCAATCCACTGTTATTTTGCCTGTTTACCTCCACATTTTTTTCTAATAACAGATTCAATATCTGTACATTGCCATTATATGCAGCGTCATGTAGCACCGTGTTTCCGTTACTATCTTTTGCATCTATAGACGCACCATGCTCTAGCAGCAATCTCACTATATCTGAATTACCATTAGACAGAGGATAATGCAACATGAAATCTTCATCATCTAGCATCAAATCCACTGCCTCTTCTGATTCTATAAAATTGATTCTACTACATGGAACGGCATCTCCGTTATTATTGTATTCCCATATGAAAATCTGGTTTTTCACTACAAATTCAAGTAAAGTTTTTTCTTTTATTAGAAACTGAATTAATTTTGTGTCAACATTTTCCACACAAGCAGACCGCATATAAAAATTCATTAGTAATTTAAATGCTTCCACGGGCTTTTTCTTGACTGCCAAATGTAAAGGTGTATAGTTATTTTCATCTTTTATATTAATCGATGCCCCATGCTCCAATAACAACTCAACCATCTTTGTACTTTCAATCAAGACAGCTAGATGCAAGGCCGCGCTGCCACTATCATCTTTTATATTAACTATCGAAGGGTTGGCTTTTAATAGCATTTCAACCATTGCATTATCTTCCCCAAATAGAAAAGCGCAAAGCAAGTCCATCTCATCGTCGTCATTCTCTTCAATTACAAATACTTTTTTTCTCAACAATGATGCCACTACTTCTTTATATCCATAATTTGAAGCAAGCATTAACGCCGCCGCTCCAGTTTCATTTTTTTCATTTAACAATGCACTGATTTCTTCTTTATCAATCAGAGATTCAACTAATCTGACATCTCCACTATGCATAGCATCATGTAAAATATTGCTATCATAATGTTCCTCTCTCCCTATCAAAAAATTTAAAAGCAGTCTCACTATATCCAACCGCCCATTAGAAGAGGCGTAATACAGCGCTGTTTCTCCGTTGTCATCCGGCTTATCTATGGTAATACCCGCTTCTACTAACAATTTAATTAATGCAGGATCAATATCTCCTTCAACAGCATAATGCAAAGTAGTACGACCACACTCTTTTTCATTAACTTCATTAACTAAGTCTTTCTGATAGGTTAAGAGCAACGTTACTATCTCTACTGACTTATTTTTAACTGCCCAGTGTAATGGAGTATAACCATTTTTATCTTTTATATTGGCTGATGCTCCACGTTCTAAAAGCAATTTTAATACTGCCACATGCCCAGCTTTGGCTGCAATATGCAAGACAGTGCTACCATCATCTTGATGCTGCTTATTGACTGAGGCAGCTTTGTGTAACAGCAAATCAACGAACGCCTTTTTATTTGCTCTAACTGCATAAAATAAAATTGTATCACCAGTATTATCTTTTTTATCCATCGAGGCACCGTTGTCTAACAAAAAACGAGCTAATTCCATATTATCAGCTGCATAAGCTAAAACCGTCTTGCCATAATGATCTCTGACATTTATTGGTGCACCTTTGTTTACTAGCAGGCGAATTAACTCCATATTCTTATTACAAGCTGCACGGTGCAAAACACCTTCACCACGACTATTTGTTTTTTTAATAGATGCATTTTTTTTTAACAGCAACTTGACCATGTCTATTTTTTCATTATAAGATGCACGTAATAAAGCTGTCGTGCCAAAATCATTCTCAGCATCAACCTCTGCACCTGCTGCTAATAACTTGCGAGCTATTTCCGTACGACCGTGCATAGCAGAAAGCAATAAGGCGGTATCGCCATTGTCATATCTTTCATGAACTAGCATCTTGTTTTTTGACAGAAAGTCCTTCAACAAACCGCTCCCACCATTTAGCACAATCCACTTGCTCTTTTCTATTTCAGATTGTTTGATCTTATCAATACTCTCACTTTTTTGTGTCAACATCTTATGCATACCTCACTGATAAATGAATGTCTCTTTTTTAGCTAAACTTAATGACGGAACTATTAAAAAAATAGTCTAACGCGTGTTTGCTTTGGTGTTGCATAAGTCACTCTTACTTTCAAACCGATGCAAACACACGGTAGACTTGCTGATAGTCGTTCAGCGATATTGAGCACTGCTATAATTTAGCAGTATTTCATTCTACTCGATGATTTATAGTTTACAAGTTATTTTTATTTGAATTATCTAGTAAGGCTTCTTCAAATTCAGCCTTAGAGCTGTTTTCCACACTTCTTTGCTCTTCAGTTGATGGCTGAAAAAAGCGAGACCATCCGGTCTTAACTATTGATACTTCTGAATTTTTTTCAATAGATTCTACTCCCTTGTTCAGCTGAGCTAATAACATATCCACTTTTTTTTCTAATTGAGTTATTCTACTTGCCATGGCAAAACGTGAAGTATGCAATGCTAAAGCCTTGCTCATGTTTTGAAGATCGATTAACAGGTTCGTCTGCAAATAATCCAAAACCGTTTTTTCTAAATGCTGATTTCTCCAATCATGCACTAATTGCTTAGAAATAAACTGACCCACCGTCTCATAAAATTCAGGTTGTTTTAACATTTTTCCTTCATAGTAACCCGTGATATTCTCTTTAAACTGGGTATCCAATTTTTCTTTAACTGGCTGTGGTAATTTATTTTCTTTATACTGCATTAACAATTGTTTAATCGATTGTGGCGTTAAATAAGCTTTTAATGCTCCTGGTTGAGAATAGTATCCCAATTCATTTTTCATATAAATACTTAAATCTTGCGTTGCCTTTTTACCTAATCCTCCAGCTCGCCATTTTGTCAGCAGATTGCTCATAGCTTGTTTATAAAGTGGCATGTGATCATTTACAATCTGACCTTTTGATTCTCTGATTTTTGTTTGTTCAAGCAAAACACTAATATTTGCATCATTAATTGACGTATCAATTATTTGTTCCTCAACTCGATTAACAAAAAAATCTGTCATACTAATTACAACATCATTATCTTCATTTTCATTCTGATAATATAATAGCAATTGCTTTAGCCGATTCTGCTGGATTTGTTTAAATACAATAGCATTTTCATCGTCGCCGGATGAATTATACCAATATTTTTCTAATGCCTCCTGAACCAGTTTATTTAATTTATCATTTTCATTCACTTGTAAGGTCTGTTCTTGCCATGCCTGATATTGGTTGGCAATATACTCTTGCTGTTTTTTTTCCGCATAGTTTTGCAATGCTTCAGGTAACTTCTGACTCTTCCATTGATTTATCATATGGTCAATCACTTGCTTATTAAATTGTTCTTCAATAGCTTTATTCTTCATGTTGCCTTCTTGCAAAGCTTTCAAAAGTTCACTTGTACCTGAAAAAAGCCGCTTGACATAAGTATCAGTACGATAATTAATTTGAGTTTCGTTTAGATAACCTGACACTGCTGATTTCAAACCTTCTAATGATAAGATGGCTCCTCTCTCACATAGTGCCTCTTCCGTAAAACCCTCAGACAATAATTCATCTTTTAAGTGAATCAAAACAGCGGCTTTACAGTCTACATTGTTGTTAATTAAGTACGCGATATGTCCTATCTCTCGATTGACAATTGCTTTATCCAGTTCTTTCATGGGGGTTTTCCTTCTTCAATGATTAATAAATAAGTTGTTAAAACATTAACCATTTTAAACGTTTGAAGCGGAAATTCTATAGGAAAATTTTCCTATTTTTTTATTTTCTGAGGCTAAAACTAAGCGGTGCTAAATAATAATTCTATTGATTCTAGCAATATGCAATATTTCTGAAGCACGGGATACCCTGAGTTTATTTTTGATGTTAGTCACATGATGTTCAAAGGTTCTTGGACTGATATTGAGAGCACTGGCTAAACATTTTACACTGCCGCCTTGTCCCATTTTTTTTAAGATATCAACTTCACGTCTTGTCAGAAAAACGTCATCATACTCTCCGGTAAGATAATAGCGTGTTGCTGCAAGATGGTCATACTCTTTATCCATGTTAGATATTGCCGTATCGACAATCGGAATAATAGGAATAGAAGGGATAGCAATTCCCTGATTATAAAATGTCAATCGATCATCATAGGCATTTAGAATAATTGAACGCTGTTCCTGTTTAAAATAAAAAATAAACTGATACAGCGCTTGAATGGGAATAAAATAAATATCGGCATTATCTGATGCAAAACTGTAAAAATCACAGTAATCATCGTGCTTTTCAATGACTTCAATACTTGCAGATATTTGAAATGATTCAAATAGTGTTTGCGATATGGCAACGGTTTCTTGATTACTGGTTTGCTTAGCAATATCTGAATAAAAGTATCCTGACATTAGTGCATCAAATGATATCCCAGCAATCCAACTATGAGGATAAACCGCATCCTCAAAAAGATAACTACCTATGTCAATTAGTGACGGTAGAAAAGTAAATGTACCATCCTTGTAACGCCTGAGGTAACAAAAATAATTTATACAGGTTGTTGCAAATAGTTTCTTACAACATTGATATATCATTGCTGACTTAGATCGGGCAATATGTCCTGCTAAATTGATTTTTTGGGTCACATTTTCCATAAAACAACTCCCATGGAGTAGATCCCATTCGTGAGATTGCTGTTTATTGTTAATAATTCCTCTGATCTGGTTATTTTTTGCGCTTTTTATCTAACAATTTTATCAAAGAAGGCATTATTTGTAAAAGATCACACGGGCAGTAAAAATAATAATCCGATCCACCAGCAAACCATGATAAACCGTGCAATCCAGACAAGATCGCGATAAAAATTAGTGAATAAATTACGGTGTAAATAACAGGCTAAGTGTTTTTTGCTTATTTTTTGTCTTAAAATTGACCAGCTATGGATGTGCTTTAGACGCTAACTGACTCACCACAGCTTTTTGATATCAACCAAAGACGCATCATATTTTACTTTATAAAATATAGAATAGAATACAGGCACAATCACTAATGTGAGTATCATAGTAAAAGCTAAACCAAACATGATGGTTACCGCTATGCTAATAAAGAAAACATCGAATAATAAAGGAATCATTCCTAAAATAGTCGTTAATGCAGCCATTGAAACAGGACGCATACGACTCATGGCTGAGTAAATGATCGCTGTTAATGGCGGTTTACCTTGCTTATGATCGATTTCAATTTAATCCAATAATACGATAACATTTTTAATTAACATGCCTGGCAAGCTTAGGAAGCCTAATAATGCTATAAAACCAAAAGACTGGCCTGTTAATAATAAGCCAACGGTGACACCGATAAACGAGAGTGGGACACATAACCAAATAATTAATAGCTGACGTAAAGCATTAAATAAGAAAATAACTAGCAGCACCATAGAAATAAATACAACAGGCGCTTTTTTTGCTAAAGCGGCTGGTGCATTGACTGAACTTTCATATTCGCCACCGTACTCAATCATATAGCCGGTTGGCACATCAATATTGGCAATTTTTGGCATTAAACGTTCAAGTAACGCACTGGCATTTCCTGCTAAAGGATCGGCTTTCATCGTAATAGTTCGACGACGATTGTAACGCTTATAGCGGTTCCCTATATTGTTGACCTATTCTAAGTGAGTATAGTGCTTACTTGCGAGGTTTCAAAAACGACGTTTACTATTGTAAATAAGGTTTTGAATAACTAAGTAAGTAAGTAGAAACTTCATCTATTAACTGGGGAATATCTTTATAACTTTCAGTATTGACCAGTAACAAACCATAACTTGGATTATCATCTTCTGGTGTATAAATTAATGTGAAACTTAATGCACCGCCGCCGATAAAGGTTGAAACACTGTTGACTCCCGACATGCTTGCAATATGTTTTTCGATTATGTTTACATCATCACTCACTTGTCGAATATCTGTCTCTTGTGGAAGCCAATAATCTACACGAAACACAGCCATTGTTGATTCGGGAAAAAGCCTTTTTCTAACAAGGTAAATTCATAGATTGAAAGTGCTAGCAAGCCAGCACAAATCATCACAGTTACTATACGCATTTTTATCGCGAAACAAAGAAACTGATGATAAATCAAAAAAATACTATAGGCAGATTTAGCTTCTTTGTGCAATGTTGGTTTTAAATAGTTAACACAAAGTAATGGTATCAACGTCACAGCTAATATCCAACTTAAACCTAAAGAGACAGAGATCACGGTAAACAATGACCTTAATAGCCGCTTGTCTTCTATTTTCACCTTTTGTCATTTTCACTAAAATACCATCGGTAATAACTATCGCATTATCCACTAACATCCCTAATGCAATAATCAACGCACCTAACGATATACGCTCTAGGGCAGTCTGAAAAAAAAACATAAAAACAAAGGTAATCGTGATATTAATTAGCAAAACTAAGCCAATAATCATTCCGCTGCTAAGTCCCATAAAAACCAATAAAATCACGATAACAATAATAATCGCTTCCACTAGGCTGATCATAAAACTATTGATCTAATTTGTTACAGTGTCTGATTGAATATAGATAGGATGAAACGCTATGCCAAGAAGCGATTGACTGGCCAATTCAACAATCCGTTTTTCAACAGCTCGCCCCATGTTAACAACATTGCCACCAGCAACCGTTGAAATACCTAAGCCAACAGCACGTTGACCGTTATATCGCATTAATTTATTAGGTAGATCTTCACAATCGCGCGTTATAGTCGTAACATCTTTTAAGCGAAATATCCGATCGGTATTTTCATCGGTGATAACTAAATTTTCAATATCTTTCACGGCATCAAATTGATCCGAAACAGACTGGTGTGATAATAGAAATACCTTCTCGTGATTCAGATTTTATTTTTTTTAACTGTCCTAGCTGCTGAATAGCAACTTCTAGTTTGTCAGTCACCTCTTTTTCCACTTCCATAGGACGAGCACCTGGATACAGCGTGATGACTTTTGCTTCTTTTATGGTAAATTCAGGATCTTCTAAGCGACTTAAATTTAGAAAAGAAAAAATGCCAACAATAAATAATACGATAGTAAGTGAAACAACAACAACCGTTTTATCTAAAGCAAATTTTCCGAGGCTCATTTAATAGCCTACTTTTTCATCAAATAGACGAACTTTCATATTGGATCTCAAGTAAGAAGCACCTGCGGTAACAATACGTTCTCTTGGTTTCAATCCTGATAAGATGACGATATCATCACCACTCATAGTACCTACTTCTACCAAGCGTTGTTCTACTTGCTTTGTTTCATCATTGACTATCGAAACAAAATCACCACCACTCTCATTAGCACTGACTGCTGAGACAGGGATAAAATAAGTCTGTTGAAACAATTTTTCTGCTTGTTTACTAGATGGATAAAACGTTGCTGTCATTCCTGGAAAAACTTATAATGGGCATCTTGTTGCATGACAAGCGTCACACGATACGTTTGCGTCACTTTATCTGCCTGCGTAGAATACTCTTTTAATGCGATAGGAAAACGTTTTTCAGGAATATTATTAAATATAACATAACCAATGCTCGACGCTTGTTTTCCTTTTTCAACCGGTGCTTTTTCGGCAAGAAATGAGAAATATCTTGTAAACTAACAACTGGCTCTTTTGCTCTGATGTTTTGAAAATTATTGATGTAAGTCTTAGCAATCACACCAGCAAAAGGAGCTCGCAACAAGGTATCATGCAGTGCTTTATTCGCAATAGCCAAATCAGCCTTGCTGATTTCAAAATTTTCCCACATTTCATCGTATTTTGCTTGAGGAATAGTTTGTGTTTTTAGTAATTTTTTAGCAAGCCATAAATCCTTTTTGGATTTTTCATAATTTGCTTGCCTTACAATTAAAGGTATTTTGAAAATCACGTGAATCTAATTTGCCAAGCAATTGATCCTTGTCGACCAGTTGTCCTTCAACAATAGGAAACTTAACCAACTGACCAGACACTTGGAAAGCCAAATCCACATTTTGATTAGCTGCAACAATACCAGGATAAGAAAAACTAGTGTAATCTTTTGGATCGGCAACGACTATGGTTTTGACCAATTTTTCAAAGGATTGATCCGCTTGCTCGTCTTTCCCACAGGCAGAGATAATAAAACAGAGCAATATGACAAACAAGTAATGACAGCATTTCTATCGAAGTTGTGCAAAAAATTTCATTTTATCCAACCATCGTCCGCTGATTATGGCCATACCGGAGCTAATTGAACGTTATCACGCTAACATCGCAAGTAAATGATTAAAAACCCTATAATTATAGCAAACTTACTACCAACCCGTTTACTGCATCGCCAATCACAGATAGAAAATAAATCATGATTTACTGCAAACGCACTAAGCCAATAAAGACACCTTGTACTTTGACACGATCTGCCTCGTATTGCATGGGTAGATAATCCGCATTAGCCGGACTCAAGGTAATGGTATTATCCATATTGCGTGTAAATCGCTTTAAAGTTGCGCATTCATTATCAATCAATGCCACGACAATCGCTCCATTTGTTGCTGTTTGGCAGTGTTCACAAATAACCAAATCACCATCCATAATTCCTTCGTCGATCATCGAATTGCCATACACACGCAAGGCATAACGCTGCTCTCCAGTGAGGCAAGATAAATCGACGAATTGATGATCTTCAATTGCTTCGATCGGCTGACCCGCAGCAATCTTTCCAAAGAGTGGAATTTGACCATTAGCAACAAGCGTTGTTTCCACTAACGATATATTGCGGTGTTTAAAGGGAATAATATTCAGTTTGCCTGCTTGCTCCAACGCTTTAATGTAACGATGAACAACACCTTTGGATTTTATGCCAATCCCTTTTGCCGTTTCCACCGTGGTTGGTGCATACCCATGTTCTGAAATAAATTTTTCAATAAATTCTAATGTTTCCAACTGTCTCACTGTTAGCATAATAGTTCTCCAAATGTTCCTTCATGTCAACTATAGTAGACAACCTGAGAACTCTCAAGAAAAAATTGCTATTTTTTCACATAAAAGCAAATCTGTGTTAGGATTATCCAGGTTAATTGAATAAAGAGGTATTAGTATGGCTAAACGTGTATTTTTATTTATCATTACGAATCTCTTAGTCGTTACGACGATATCGATAGTTTTATCTTTATTGGGTGTAAAACCCTACTTAACGGCACACGGCATTGATTATCAATCACTGGCTATTTTTTGTCTTATCTGGGGTATGGGTGGTTCATTTATTTCACTTTTGCTGTCCAAGTTCATGGCAAAAAAAATGATGGGGGTCACCATCATTGATCCTAATACTAGCAACAGCACCGAGCGCCAGTTATATAATACCGTACAAACATTAGCACAACGCGCTGGATTACCGACAACACCTGAACTCGGGATATACCATTCTCCAGAGGTCAATGCATTTGCTACTGGGCCGTCTAAACGCAATGCATTAGTTGCCGTATCAACCGGTTTATTGCAGCATATGGATAACGATGCCATAGAAGGTGTTCTTGCCCATGAAATTTCTCACATAGCAAATGGCGATATGGTTACCATGACCTTATTACAAGGTATCGTCAATGCATTTGCACTTTTCTTCTCAAGAATCATTGCCTATGCTATCGCAACGGCTATTTCTCGAGATGACAATAAAGGCATCTCTAACATGACTTTTTTCCTACTGTCTGTGGTGCTGGATATACTACTAACACTGCTAGGTAGTATTGTGGTCGCCGCATTCTCACGCTGGCGTGAATTCCGCGCTGATGCCGGTGGTGCCAAGCTGGCAGGAACAAGCAAAATGATTGGTGCCTTAAAATGCTTGCAAAATACATTTGAAAAAATGGGTTTTGAAGACAAGCGAGGTAAAACAATCAATTCATTAAAAATTTCAAATCGTTCCGGTAGGCTCAGCTTATTTGCCAGCCATCCGCCGCTTGAGGAACGTATTAAAAAATTGCAGAAAGCCTAATTTTACTACTTCCGCTAAGCAAACCTAGACTTGCTTAGCGGTAACTCAACAGGTTAGCTATGCTGGATTATTACACTTGCGCTGAATATGCTTTGAAAAACACACAGTCCAACCTATTGTTAAGAAAACAATAATCAGTGCAAAAACGGCAGCAACAGTAAAACCATATTGGTAAGCTGCTCTTGCACCCTCCACTAATTGTTCTTGTGCTGCTGTTGATAAATGGGCAATTGCCGTTTTCGTCTGTACTGTTCCGGCTAAAATTCCATCGACATCAGCAACAGATAACTGTTGATAATCGGCATTTGTCTGCAAAAAATGCGCTAGTTTAGTATGATAAAAATGGCCAATAACTGAGCCTAAGATAGCGATTCCTGATACAATACCAAGATGTTTAAATGTTGCTATTATTCCCGAGGCAGCCCCACGTTGTGAAAAAGCAACAGAGTTTAGTGCCGTTGTTAAGCTTATCGTTAAGACGAAAGGTGCACCGGCACCGACACAAATGAATCCAGGGATTAACAACATCGCATTATGTTTATGATTGACAATAGCAATCCACAATAAGCCTATTGCTAGTAACACGATACCCAACCGTATAGGCGTAACAAAGCCTATTTTATCGCGTAAATAACCTGCAAGCGGTGCTGTGATAAAGATTGGCAATGTTACTGTCATCAGTAGTAAACCACTGAGGGTTGGTGTTAACGCAATAACATATTGTAAAAACAGCATGAAAAAAACCACCATTGAAAGACAAAACTGATCTTGCAAAGTAATATAGCTACAAGTTGAAAATATTTTATTTTGGAATAAGGTTAAATCAACTAAAGGCTTTTCTACCCGCTTTTCAATGAAAATAAAAACAAAAAAACTAGTAACACTGAAGAGTAGCAAGCCTATGATCAACCATGAAAATATGCCTCGATTAACCGATTCAATGGTAGCAAAGATAAACGGTACAATAGTGCACAGCAATGTGATAAATCCAGGAAAATCAGTCATGAATTGACGTGATACTGCCTTCCGTTTTGGCACAGTAAAAAGAGCAAAAACAAAGCCTGTAAAACCAATAGGAATATTGACCCAAAAAACCCAGCGCCAACCAAATGTTTCCGTCACATAGCCGCCGATAAAAGGACCTACGGATAAAAATATTGAAGCCAAACCAACATAAATACCCATTGCTCGACCACGTTTTTCTTCAGGAAAACTGCTGACAACAATAACGCTAGCAGCTGGTATCATCAGCGCACCTGATAATCCTTGCAAACAGCGTGCTAATAATAGCCTATCGATTGTTGTTGCATAGCCACACATCAACGACATAATACAAAACAACAAGATACCCATTAAATAAGTATTGCGATGGGTAATGATATCACTTAACCGACCACTAATAATTAATGTAGACACTAATACTAAAGCATAGGCATTTATTATCCATTGTACTTTTGTATAGCTGAGATTAAATTCACGTTGAATACTGGGTAACGCAACAGAAATGGCTGTTTGATCAATAAATACCAGGGACAATGCTGCTGACATTGCCACTAAAATTAGCCACTTTATATTATCGTTTGTCTGCACTGAATTAATACCCCTGTTATAACTATATCTACTATGACACGTTTCTTGCTAAGCCAGCAACATCGTTAGATAATATAACCGACAATTGTAATTTAACCAAGGAATGATAATGCCAAAAATAGATATATTTGAACAAGATAATCATCATGCTCACTTTACTGAAAACGAACAAAATAAAGCCATTTGTTCGCTAGAAAGTGGTAAAATTCTATACTTTCCGCAGTTATCATTTAAATTGCAATTAAATGAAATCGATTTAATTCAAGACAACATTAGTCATAGCAAAGCGAAAAATATTAGTTATAATCCATTAAACAGAGAAATAGCTGGCTGTTGCGCAAAAAAAGATCTATCTGTGAAAATAAAAAAATTAATGTGTCGCTTTCAGCAGACAGCTGAAAAATTTGTTCACGATTTACTGCCTTTTTACTCACCTCAATTAATCACAGGCCGAACCAGTTTACGCACTATTGAAGCGAAAGGACGTATCACCTCTAAAAAGAAAGATGACAGTCGTTTACATGTCGATGCATTCCCTGCAACACCTATGCGAGAAAAACGAATCTTACGCGTATTTGTCAATATTAATCCCCATGGTATCGCTCGCAACTGGCATGTTGGTGAACCTTTTCAACACGTTGCTAAGCGCTTTCTTCCTACGATTAATCCGCCTTTTATTGGAAAACACACACTACTAAAATTGCTGGGCATTACAAAAAATAAACGCAGCCTTTACGATCATTACATGCTAAAGCTACATGACCACATGAAATTGGATGATCATTATCAGCAACAGGTTAATAAAACACCGGTTGATTTTGCGGCAGGCAGTACGTGGTTAGTTTTTACTGATACTGTGTCACATGCGGCATTGGCAGGGCAATATATGTTAGAGCAAACCTTTTATCTGCCTTTTTTATCCATGAAAGATCCTAAGCAATCGCCACAATACCAATTGTCAGAAATGCTAGGAAAAAATGTCATTGCTATGCCAACAATGCTTGCAGTACCGCACTAACCTTCTCCGGCTTAATATCCCATAAACAACGCAAATGTTTGAAGCGGCATGTACGTTGAAAACAAGGGCGACACGACAAATTTTTCACAAACAATATCTGTGACTGTTGGCTAAGTGGTGGTGTGAAGTCGGCTGTGGTCGAGCCATAGATACCAATAACAGGCACTTTTAATGCAGCTGCAACATGCAATAACCCTGAATCATTACCGACAAACACTTTCGCAGCAGACATCAAATCAACGGTTTCATCTAACGGTAGTAATCCAGCCAAATTAATGCATTGATCGTCTGTATAGTGCATGATTGCATCGGTGGCTAGTTTGTCTTTAGCTGTTCCAAATAACCAAACTTGCCAACCTTGATTTATTTTTTCCTGCGCAATGTCAGCATAATACTCAGCTGGCCATTGCTTAGTTTCACCAAAAGCAGCTCCCGGACTCAACGCTAAAATAGGTTTGCTTAACGATAAGCCATATTTATCTAAGATTTTTTGTCGTATATCTTGGTCAACCTTTAGCGCAGGATAAGGAAAACTGCTGACATTCCAAGGTTTATTTTTTCCATAAGCTAAATTAACATAACGTTGCACCATCAAAGGTAACTCTGCTTTATTTAAATGACGCATGTCATTAATAAGACCATAACGACATTCGCCTTTCCAGCCTGTGCGCCGTGGGATATTGGCAAAATAAGGAATCAATGCTGATTTCCAAGAATTCTGTAATATAATGGCCCGGTCATAATATTCCGCACGCAATGCTTTACCAATACGATAGCGCTCTCTCAATTTAAATTCAGCGTGGGTTAGTGGTAAGGGTATGCATTTTTTTACTTCGGGCATACGCTCTAGCACAGCAAAATTCCATTCGGGGGCTAACACATGTAATTCATGGCCTTGTTGAAAAAGATGAATAAATAATGCCTGCGACATCATCATATCACCTAACCAAGCAGGACTACAAATCAATATTTTTTCCGGCATGATTGTTTTACCCTGCTACCACTTTTTGAATCACACTGCTTGTGTTGATTTCAGAAAAGTCATGTGGCAATACTTTAACTTGTCCTCCTTGACTTAGCACAATATCAGCACCAACAACTTCATTGACAGCATAATCTCCGCCTTTTACTAAAAAACACGGTTTTAACTCTCGCAACAAACGCTTAGGTGTATCGTCAGAAAAGGCAATAACCCAATCAACTGAACGTAAACGAGCTAACAATCTCATGCGCTCTACTAAAGGTAGTATGGGACGAGACATCCCCTTCAATCGTTGCACCGATTGATCATCATTAACCGCAACGATTAAACGATTGCCTTGTTGTCTAGCTATATCTAAAAAAGCAATATGCCCTGCATGAAGTAAGTCAAAACAACCATTTGTCATGACTATTTTTTCGCCTCGTTGGCGTGCCATATTAATAGCAAACTTCAATTCTGTTTCTACAACAATACCTTTTGGTATAGACAATGCGTCATCTCGCTTTAACATCGCATAACGCAATTCATCCAAGGTGACACTAGCTGCACCTAATTTCGTTACCGCAATACCTGCGGCAGCATTAGCACATCGCATGGTTGTTGCCCAATCATAGCCAGATGCTTTTACCAACGCAGCAGCCGCAATGACAGTATCACTAGCGCCTGTCACATCATACACCGTGCTACTCGACGTTTGCGCATGCAGTCTTTCGTTGTTCGCTTGAAATAAACTCATGCCTTGGTCACCTTGTGTTACCAAAATTGCAGACAAATCTAATTTTTTTATTAATTGCTGACTTTTCTCTTCAAACACTTCCTCTGTCGGGCAATCTCCCATGAATCCGGTGAATTGACTGTCATTCATACTGATTAAGGAAGCCCCTTTATAATCTTGATAATGCGTATCGACCGGATCAACAAAAACAGGAATCTGAGCTGCAACGGCAGCTTGAATATACGCTTGAATATCAATTAACGTTCCTTTTCCATAATCCGATAAAATAACGGCATCAACTTTTTTTAATAAGCGTTGGTAAGTACGCATCAAGCGACTTTGTGGAAAATTTTGATATATTTTTTCATAATCAAGACGAATCAATTGTTGCTGTTGGCTAATAACGCGCTGTTTAACAATGGTTTTCAATTGATTGGATGAATGAATATGGCAAGACACCCCCTGTTGTATCAATTGCTGATGCATGCTGAAACCGGCATCATCTTTACCCATAACACCTAGCAAACTGCATGAGCCACCTAGAGCTGCAATATTCATGGCAACATTGCCTGCGCCACCAGGACGATCCTCCTGCTCACTAATATTGCAAATCGGTACTGGTGCCTCAGGCGAAATACGATGAATCGACCCGAACAAATATTGATCAAGCAATACGTCACCAACAACTAAAATATGGGCATTTAATAGGTAATCCATTCAACTGATTCATTCTAGTGAAATTGCTGCTATTCTAACCAGAACAAGGGCATGTAGCAAGCTGATATGCTAAAAGACAAAAGCTACAAATGAACCTAATCTGAACACGCATCTTAGTAGGGTAACGCAGAATAAACTAGTGACTAGAACGATAACCGTATGTTATAATAGTACTATTTATAAGCATGAATAAATTTATGAGTAATAATGATACTTTCCACATTGATGTTGCCATTGTTGGGGCAGGAATTGCAGGCTTGTGGCTACTCAATCAATTAACTGCTCAAGGTTACCGCTGTGCATTGTTTGAATCAAACGCTATCGGCGCAGGCCAAACAATATATTCACAAGGGATTATTCACGGTGGCATTAAATATTCACTCAAAGGCAAACTACAAAAAGCAACTCAATCTATTACTGACATGCCCGTTATTTGGCAGGCATGCCTACAAGGTAAAGGCTGTATTGATTTAAGTGAAACCAACATTCTAAGCCCAAATTATTATTTATGGTCTACTGACAATATCAGTTCACGCTTAAGCACGTTATTAGCCAGTAAAGTGTTACGTCAAAGTAGCCAGCACTTACGCCGTGAAGACTATCCCGCATGCTTTCAACACAATGACTTTCACGGTAACATATATAAAGTCAATGAAATCGTGTTAGATATTCCCTCACTTATTAATAATCTAACAAAAAATACAAAACAAGCTATTTATAAAATAAAAAATAACGGATGCTCACTAACGATGAAAAATAATCAAATCAATCATTTAACTCTGACCAATGATAATGATGAACAAATTGATGTGAAAGCACAGCAATATATTTTTACTGCAGGAGAAGGTAACCAAGCCTTTCTAAAATACTGGGAAGATCCTCCCTTGATGCAAACACGTCCATTACACGCTGTCATTATGAAATTAAAACAGCCACTCTCTCTTTATGCACATTGCATTGGCTTACATCATGTTCCTCGCTTGTCGATTACATCCCACCTCGCGCATGATGGTAACATCGTTTGGTATTTAGGCGGGAAACTTGCAGAGGATGGCATTCATGTTGATAACCAAACACAGTGTGACCGGGCTAAAAATGAATTATCTATTTTATTTCCATGGTTCAATTTTTACGATTGCCAAATAAAAAGCTTTATTATCAATCGTGCTGAAGGCAAGCAAGCAAAAGGCAAACGCCCTGACTCTAGTACTATATATCAGCGAGGAAATGCTCATATTATTTGGCCAACAAAATTAGTTTTTGCACCTAAGGTTGGAATTGATATCATGACCGCTTTTAGCGAAAATCAGATTAAACCAACCGAAGAAGCACAAACAACAATCCCTTGGCCGCAACCCAGTATAGCAACACCCATTTGGGATGAATTGCTACAATGAAGTATGTTCCAGTAACAAATACTGACTTACGCATTAGTCGCCTTGGTCTTGGAACTGTTAAATTTGGCCGTAACCAACAAGTTAAATATCCACAACCCTTTAATTTACCCACAGATACGGCACTTGTTAATTTGCTGGCTTGCGCCAAAGAAAATGGTATTAATTTACTTGATACAGCACCTGCATATGGAAGCAGTGAAGAGCGCTTAGGGAAATTACTTAAGGGACAACGGCATGATTGGATTATTATGACAAAAGCAGGGGAATATTTTTCCAATAATGAATCAAGCTTCAATTTTTCTGCACATCATATTAAAAAAAGTCTGATACGCTCATTGAAGCAGTTACAAACTGATTATATTGATATTGTTTTGATCCATTCTAATGGCGATGATATGAAAATAATTACACAAGATCATGTTTTTGATACATTAGCACAATTGAAACAACAAGGCATTATCCGTGCTTACGGTATGTCAACAAAAACCATTGCTGGCGGTATCGCTTGTATAGAGCAAGCAGACTGTGTCATGGCTACCTACAATCCACTTGATCAGAAGGAAGCCCCCATACTTGCAAAAGCACATGAATTAAATAAAATCGTTTTTATCAAAAAAGCCTTTGCCAGCGGCTATCTTGATACGATGGCATCAGGTAATCCGATTCAATACGCCATGGATTTTATTTTCAAACATCCTGGTGCCAGTAGTATTATTTTAGGCACAATCAATGAAGCGCATTTAAAAGAAAATATTGCTTCCTTCACACAATGTTTCGCATCTTTGTGAAACCATATATGTATTGCAAGATATAACATACTTGCCACTGATGCTCGTGCAACAATTGAGCCTGATTGTAAAAAGATGTCAATATTTTACTCTCAGACGTCTGTTTATAGTAGTTTTCAATATGACTAAGCCATTATAAGCGAGTATAACGCGTGCTTGCGCGGTTTCAACAAGTGAGGTTTACTTACTGTAAATAAGCTTTTGAAGAACAAAGCAAGCGCGGGTTAGACGAAGTTTATAATGGCTTAGTCATATTGAAAACTACTATAACATCACAGATACCTTTTTTTGACAGAAATGAGTAGCAAAATTGTTATTTTTATGTAAAAATGGTAAACATTAAGCCAATATAGATGGAGCCTTGCTGTAGTGAAAAATATTCTCTCAATTCAATCTCACGTTGCATTTGGCTATGTTGGAAATCGAGCGGCTGTTTTTCCGCTGCAACGTTTAGGCTTCGATGTCTCTGTAATTAACACCGTTCAATTTTCAAACCACACTGGGTATGGCAAATGGACCGGCGAGATATTCTCCCCTGAACACATTCAATCGCTTATTGACGGGGTAGACCAACGTAAATCATTACTGCAATTTAATGCTATTTTATCCGGTTATTTGGGGGATGCTGCATTAGGAAAAGTCATATTAAATACTGTACAAAAAACGAAAAAAGAAAATCCTGACTTAATCTATTGTTGTGACCCGGTTATTGGCGATGTTGGACGCGGTATCTTCGTCAAAAAGAACGTTGCCGACTTTCTAAAAAATGAAGCTATTCAACACGCATCTATCATAACCCCAAATCAATTTGAATTAAATTACTTAACTGATATGCAAACCTCCACACTACACGAGATATTAAAAGCTTGTGAAACATTGCGAAAGAAAGGGCCTCGTTTAGTGTTAGTTACCAGTGTGCTTCGCCCTGAAACACCATTAAACCGTATTGAAATGTTGCTAGACTCAGCAGAAGGGACATGGTCTATACAAAGTAACCGGTTGGAATTCATCACACCTCCGAATGGTGCGGGTGATGCTACTGCCGCAATTTTTTTAGCAAAATATTTAGAAAAAATGGATATGGAAAGTGCGCTAGAGCATTCCATGTCAGCCATTTACGCTATATTTAAAGCAACTCATGCCACAAATACCCGTGAGTTACAAATCATTACTAGTCAAGATGAAATCGCTTCACCAAAGCTCTGTTTAAAATCGACAAGAATACGCTAACTAATACTTCATTGATAGAGAAAAATGAACTTTCTATATCATCAAACCTTCGTTAAGTAAATCACAGAAGACACGGATTCTGGCACAGCAAAACAAAATGAGTTTTTACACGAAGCGCTCTCCTGATAAAATTGCCTTTAACCCTTCTTGATAAGAAGGATATTTTAAATCAGGTAGAATATTTTTTTTCAATTTGGCATTACTGACACGTCTATTACTCTGATAAAACTCTTTAGCTCGAGAGGAAAGCGAATCTTGTCCATAAGGTATTAACTCTGGCTTGCTAATCTGTAGCAAATCTGCGGCAAAGCAATCAACTTCATGCGCGCTACTAGGACAATCATCGGTTAAATTAATGATTTCTCTTGGCATCGGCGATAACATGGATTGAAATAATGCCTGACAAATATCAGCCACATGGATTCTAGAAAAATACTGTCCCTGTTTAAAAACCGTGCTATTTTTCCCCGCTTTTAACCGTTCCAGTACATTGCGCCCAGGGCCGTAAATACCCGACAGCCTGAAAATCATAATTGGCAAACATTCACTATCAAACAGTGACAGCCATGCGTTTTCTGCTGATAACCTATTTATTGCTCGTGTTGTGTTCGGATAGCAAGCTGACATTTCATCAACCCAGCCCCCTTGATGATCACCATAAACCCCGGTTGAAGACAAATAGCCAATCCACTGAATATTGCTTTTGTTGGCAATCAGCATATCTTTTAAAAGTGTCAGTGATGGATCAAAACCCGCATCTGTTGGCGGTGTTGAAATAAGCAAAAATGAAGTATCCAACATAGATGTAGAAATGCTATCTAGATTAAAGCCTATAATGTCTACACCGGCTGGTAACGCATACTGTAAAGAAGCAACCTTTCGACTGGTTCCCCAAACAGTGTATCCTTCATGCACTAGCAACTGCGCGAAATAGCTCGCTGTGTAGCCATAACCCAGTAAACCAATCTTTTTCAAAATTCAATGCCTTTTTGTTGTATCACTATGAGCAGCAAGCAACGATTGATTCAGCAGCTGCAAAGCAAAGTGGCGACAGGTGATGACTATCGGTGCTTTTTTATTGTCATTGGTAGGGATAGTTTTTTCATAACCCGTTAAAAATATAGTGCTGGTGGGAGCTATGGCATAGCTGCCACCAGCATACAATACAGTCTGCTAAAAAAACAAATTAAAGTGATGCCTGGTTATTTTTTCTTAGGTCTACCAACAATAATACCTAGAATCAATCCATAGACAACATGGCCTAACAAAGCCACCATTGACTTAGGTGTATCATTAAAAAATAATCCTTGACCAAGGTACGGCATAACCACCGTCATCGCCACAAGGTAGACAATGATCAAAAATATGACACCACGCAACCAACCCGGGCCGGGTAAAATGGGCAGCCCTATCAGTAAATAAGCGACAGGAAAGACAACCACACCAGTGAAAAAATGGGCTATGACACCCAGTGCATATGAGCCACCCAATGTGGGAGCCAATATAACTGCGACGTCCATTTTTTGGCCTATCAAATGAGGCGCGCCAATTTGCCCCATTAAGGTAAACACTACTGAAGCGATAAAACCTGCAATCAGCGCCGGCTTCAGTTTTGTCTTAAATGTATACATATCAATAGTCTCCTTATCAACAATTCACTGATACCTAATTGAATTAAGCTCTACATTGTATAAGGTTTTGCAAATTATATACCAAAAATCATGTTGCTTTAGACAAACTCAGCTGCCAGCACTTTTCCGGACACCAACTTAGGCTGCTCTATGTGCCAGCTCATACTCTACTGGTGATAAATAGTCATTAGTAGAGCATACGTAGCGTAAGCATCCGACGAACTGCCTCATTGCATTAAACAGACACTGACTTGCAGGCTACTAAGCTTGTCGAAGACTACCGAAGATTGTAGGAACTTACTTTGATTTGCTACGACCGTACATACCATTTTTTTGCTGTGGTTTGCTCAGCCGTATCAATTAGTTAGAGAGCCTTATAGCGTTTCCCTATAATGTTGTTCCTGCCACATCGGCGTAAGTGAGGTCTGATTCTCTTGCCTTTGCGCAAAGATCTAAAATGAGATTAATGCCACGCCCCTATGTAACATCATATTCATTTGATCATTATAGCGGTTCCCTATATTGTTGACCTATTCTAAGCGAGTATAGTGTTTGCTTGCGAGGTTTCAAAAGCGACGTTTACTTATTGTAAATAAGGTTTTGAATAACGAAGCAAGCAGGCGCTAGACGAAGTCTTAGGATAGGTCAACAATATAGGGAACCGCTATAAATACTGTATAAATCATAACAAAGTCTTCTGATAGAAATGTTTAAAAATCCCTTCAGCATGTTGCTAGTAGGCAATGCCTTATGATAAGGCTGCTTTACGGCTTCTTTTTTTCACTGAAGTTTTTTTTAATTTCTCTGACGATTGCTTCTTCTTTCCTGATGGCTGTCCTTTTTTTAAAGACTTTTTAGTATCATTTGAAGAACGCCTCTTTTTTTTATGTGAACGGTTATCAGATAATGCATCCTCTCGGTAAAACTTTTTAGATTCACTTGAAGATCGTTTCTTTTTGCTGTGCGATCGATCATCTGACGACTTCTCTTTCCCAACAGATTTTTTCGATGCAGTAGACGAACGCTTTCTTTTGTCACGGGAATGATCTGATGACTGCCCCCTAGAACGGGAAGATGCGCTTCGCCGTTTTTGATATTCTGGTTTCACTGTTTCAATATCATGTGATGGTATTGGATTCGCCTGCTCAATCAAATAAGCCAAGGCTGCTGCAATATCTTTTGGATCACAATCGTCTTGCTTGACAATACGTTCAACTACTTCATGATAATATCCCAGTTTACTGCTTTTTGCAATGATATTAATCACTTTTTCACTCAACTGTTTACTGCGTTTTTCCTGCATTTCTTTTACTGAAGGTGGTTCAATTTGTTTGATTTTTGTATGAATCGCACGCTCAATATCACTGAGCAAACGTTGTTCTCTTGGAGCAACGAATAAAAATGCTTTACCTTTTCGTCCTGCCCGTCCAGTTCTTCCAATACGATGAATATAGGACTCTGTATCAGAAGGGATGTCATAATTAATAACATGACTGATGCGCTCAACATCAATACCGCGCGCCGCGACATCGGTTGCAACAATAATATCTAAGGTCCCACGCTTGATTTTATCAATCACTTTTTCACGCAGTGATTGGCTCATATCACCATTAAGTGCTGCTGCGGCATAACCACGGGCTTGTAATTTCTCAGCAAGTTCAGCCGAACAATTCTTTGTTCGTGCAAAAATAATCGCCGCTTGGACTTCTTCAATTTCAAGAAAACGTGTTAACACATCTAACTTTTGGTTTCTTGAAACACGTATGTAAAATTGTTCAATCGCACCGACGGTGCTTTCCTTTGGCTTAATATGAATTTTTTCAGCATCGTTTAAATAGCGCTTAGCAATCTTGTGAATTGAAGGAGATATCGTGGCTGAAAACAATGCTGTTTGATGTTCATGAGGAATTTGCTCTAGGATCCACTTAATATCATCAATGAACCCCATTTTTAACATTTCATCACCTTCATCCAATACGACCGTTTCGATCGCATCAACGGCTAAAGTACCTCGACGGAGGTGATCCATCATGCGTCCCGGTGTGCCAACAATAATATGCGCACCTCTTTTTAAAGCCCGTAATTGAACATTGTAATCTTGACCACCATAAATAGGCAGAACATGAAAACCTTTGATATATTTTGCATAACTTTGAAATGCTTCTGCTACTTGAATAGCCAGTTCACGTGTGGGAGCAATGATCAATGCTTGTGGTGCTTTTACGTCTATATCTAAATGAGAGAGAATAGGTAACGCAAAGGCAGCGGTTTTACCGGTTCCAGTTTGTGCTTGCGCCAATAAATCGCCACTTTCCATTAGCACAGGAATACTTTGTTCTTGTATTGATGTGGGCGTTTCATACCCTATCTCTTTGAGTGCCGATAACAGATTGGTTGCGCGCGTACGCGAACAAGATGGCGTCTCAAAGATAAGTTGATTAAATGATTTCATCAGATATGCTCAGTTAGATAGTTAATAAAAATCCGTACATGAAACTTGGAGTGCTCATATGAGAAAGACCGAGAGACACATTTGGCTGGGCAACTATACAAGAATGTGAATGAAATGTCACGTTTTTGTATGTATTATTTGCAATTCCGCTATTAATACACAAATAAGCAATGATTCAAAACAATAACAGTTCAAAATATATTCAAATTAATGCCATAAACCACATAAGCTAACACCGTTTACATAACGTAGTGCATCAAGTTGTGTTATTCTTGGCTTTTACATTAAGAGCATGTCACTATGAAAATAGTATCAGTAGCAGCTACTAGGCCGTATGATATCCATATAGGTGAAAATTTGATTAAAAATCAAACGGTTATGGATTCTATTCAAGCTTATTCTCGCGTCGCTATTATCGCCGATGAACACCTTGCAAATCGCTATGCGGCTCAATTAAGTCAGGATATAAAATGTCCATTATTAACCTTTCATGCGAATGAACAAAACAAAACACGTGCTACCAAATCACAATTAGAAGATGCTATGCTGTCACACGGTTTAGGACGTGACAGCTTGTTATTAGCTTTTGGTGGCGGTATCACTCTTGATATAGTCGGCTTTGTTGCCGCAACTTTTTGTCGTGGCATTCCGGTTATTTACTTTCCGACGAGTTTACTGGCCATGATCGATGCCTGTATTGGTGGCAAAACGGGGATTAATACGCCAAAAGGTAAAAATTTAATTGGCTGCTTTAAACAACCCCATGCGGTTTTTTGCGATCTGACAACATTAACCACACTACCACAAAATGAATTCAAAAATGGTTTGGCTGAAAGTATTAAACATGCATTATTATTCGATCATGCTTTTTTTTACTGGCATGTAGACAATATATCAGCTATTTTGAACAACGACCCAGCGACAATAAGTCAACTTGTTTATAAAAATTGTCAATTAAAAAGCAACATTATTCATCAAGATGAATTAGAAAATGGCAAGCGACAATTACTCAATTTTGGACACACGCTTGGGCATGCGTTAGAAAAAGCAAGCGATTTTCAACTTCGTCACGGTGAAGCGGTTATTTTAGGAATCATTGCAGCCAACTACATCGCTCAAGCTAAAAACATATTATCAAAATCGACAGCGGATATGATACTGAGCATGCTAAAATTATTAGCTATCGTCCCGACTTTATCTATAAAGGATTGTCATTTTTCTGCAAAAATAAATCAGCATTTAGCTTATGATAAAAAAATAAAAAAGGATAATATCAACTTTATTTTACTGAAAGATATTGGCGTATATTATCAAAACAACAACCATTACAGCCACCCCATCGATGTAACACTGATCGCTGAAACCATTGATTGGCTATTAACAGAATTTAATGAAAATTAGAGGGCACTATGAATTTTTTAACAATAGGAAACGTCATTGCCAGCTTAACAACGTTGACCCTCTTGGAAGTCGTTTTGGGGATAGATAATCTTGTTTTTATTTCTATATTAAGCCAACGCTTACCTAAATCAAAACAAAAAATCGCCAGACAAGTAGGATTAAGCTTCGCTTGGATAACGCGATTAATTTTATTAACTTCTGCTGTTTGGATCGCTAGATTAACTACCCCTGTATTCACACTGTTCAATTTCTCTGCGTCTTGGCGAGATATATTGTTATTAACAGGCGGTTTATTCTTACTATATAAAGCGACCTGTGAAATTCACACTGAGTTTGAGCCACGTGAGAAACATAACACAGTGACAATAACAAAAAGTCTGACTATCATCATCGCACAAATTGCTATTTTTGATATTGTTTTTTCATTAGACAGTGTGATCACCGCCATTGGATTAACGCAAGAATTTTGGATTATGGCAGTGGCAATAACGATAGCCATTATTACCATGATCATTGCCAGTGAACCACTTAGTCATTTTATTAATAAGCATCCATCAATCCGCATGCTTGCTCTCAGTTTTCTCATGGTAATTGGCCTGGTGCTCATTGCAGATGGATTAAAGTTTCATATCCCACGTGGCTATATCTACTTTGCTATTTGCTTTTCCTTGCTCGTTGAAATATTAAATTTAGCAAGAAAACATAAAAAAAAGTATCGACTCTCTGATCATTAATATGATACAATTTACCAGCAACTTAGGAGGAAAAATGGATAATTCAGCTGATCTATATGCACAAGCACAAAAAGTCATTCCTGGTGGCGTAAATTCTCCCGCACGATCATTTAATGGTGTTGATGGCCAACCCTTATTCATTGCAAAAGGAGAAGGTTCTTATATTTATTCTGAAGCAGGAAAAAAATATATTGACTACGTTGGTTCTTGGGGAGCATTAATTTTAGGCCACACCCACCCAAGCGTAATAGCAGCTGTTGAAAAAGCTATTCACCATGGATTAAGCTTCGGTGCTGTCACAGTAGCAGAAACACAATTAGCGGAAGCAATTTGTCAAACAATACCCTCTATGAATATGGTGCGTATGGTAAACTCCGGTACCGAGGCTACCATGAGCGCTATTCGATTAGCACGTGGCTACACAGGGCGTGATAAGTTTATCAAATTCGAAGGATGCTACCATGGACATAGCGATGCACTACTAGTGAAAGCTGGCTCTGGTGCATTAACATTGGGATCACCTAGTTCTCCCGGCGTCCCTGCTAGCTTTACTGAGCATACCTTGGTTGCCAATTTTAACAACCTAACAAGTGTGCAGCAATTATTTGAGCAACATGGCCATAATATTGCAGCCATTATCGTAGAACCTATAACCGGTAATATGAATTGTATTTTACCCGAACCGGGCTTTTTGCAAGGTTTACGCGATTTGTGTGATGAATATGGAAGCGTTTTAATATTTGATGAAGTCATGACAGGATTTCGTGTCAGTTTAGGCGGTGCACAAGAACGTTTTGGCATTACACCGGATTTAACAACGCTAGGAAAAATCATCGGTGGTGGAATGCCAGTAGGCGCATTTGGTGGCCGTCGCGATATTATGAATAAATTAGCACCTGTCGGCGCCGTTTATCAAGCTGGCACACTGTCAGGCAATCCTATTGCCGTTGCTGCAGGCTTAGAAAACTTAAAACAAATTAAGCGTGCAGGCTTTTATCAGAATATTGAACAACGCACAGGACAATTATTGCAGGGTTTATCCAAATTAGCGCAACAAGCGGATATACCTTTCACGACGAACCAAGCTGGCAGCATGTTTGGGCTCTTCTTCACAGACGCTGAAAAAGTAACTTGTTACCAACAAGCTACCGCTTGTAATATTGAACATTTTAAACAATTTTTTCATAGCATGCTAACAGAAGGTGTTTATTTAGCTCCTTCTGCATTTGAAGCTGGTTTTGTCTCTTGCTGTCACTCTGAAGAAGATATTGACAAAACGCTGACGGCAGCAAAGAAAGCATTTGCTCAATTAAAAGGACAGTAGTATGACTAAAAAGCTACTCATCATAACCGGTGGCAGTAAAGGAATAGGCTTGAAAACAGCAATACGTTTTCAACAAGCTAATTACAGTCTAATCAATATTTCTCGCACCCCTTGCCAACTAGAGAGTGCTGATAATATCACTTGCGACCTGACACAACCGAATTGGGAGCCTGCCGTTGCATTACAATTAAGCGAGAAAGACTTAAGCCATTTTGACAAAATTATTTTAGTGCATAATGCCGCAACTTATCCATCGGACCAAGTTCAAGCGCTAACCGCTGACAAGTTACGGCAAGTGTTAGAATTTAATGTCATTGTTCCAACTGCACTCAACCAACAGGTATTGCCACATATGAAAGCCGGTTCTGCCATTATTTACATTGGTTCTACGCTATCAGAAATTGGTATTCCCTGCTATGCTTCTTACGTAACGTCTAAACATGCATTAGCAGGATTGATGAAAGCGACTTGTCAAGACTTAGCTGGCACTGATATCACCACAACCTGTGTTTGCCCAGGTATTACAGAAACTGATATGATAAAGCAACGGATCAACAATGATCAAAGCATACGAGCTGCACTAGAAAATATACAAACAGCTAACCGTTTAATTCAGCCGGAAGAAATAGCTGAGCTTATTTATTTCTGTGCAACACATCCAATTATGAATGGCGCTGTTGTCCATGGAAATTTAGGACAGCGCGCATAAATCATCATGCCAAATAAAAAATGACCGTATAACGAAACACTCTGACACATTTTTTTGATTGATGCTTGTCTTATAGCTGTCAAAAAAAGCACAAAATCCATACTCACAATATTGCTAGAAGTATCTCTGCAGTAATGAACTATAATTAATAGTAAATCTTACATTGCTAACATTAGATATGACATCAAATTAATCAATATTTAGACATATGATGTGAAAAATGGGTACTCATTCATGGATACAAAAGCAAGTTTATTTAATTGTGAAGGCACTCCCTGTAAATTTAACGAGACAATCCCGGTATTAACAAGTTTCACTGCAGAGGATTGGAAAAAATTTTATCACTATGCTGAATGTTTTCATGTACAGCGTAACATGGAAATACTTGCCAATAGTGCAGATTTGAACAGCCTATATATTATATTGTCAGGCGAATTTTTAGTGTATACCCGAAAAAAATTTTTAGGCATGGAGAGAATTAATAAGCTAGCCTGTTTGGACAAAGGCAGCTTATTCGGTGAAATATCTTTTCTTGATGGTTTACCTCGTTCAGCACATGTTAAAGCACTAACCGATGGCGAGTTGTTAAAATTTTCAAGGGAAAATCTTGACAAGATTATTGAAACTGAAAAAGACTTAGCAATAAAATTTTTAAATGAACTCGCCATGCTAGTGACAAGCCGTTTACGATCTATTTACTCGAGCTAACGTTAATATGATAGAAAAATACTTTCCCAAGGCAACGCAAGTAAAATCTATTATACCAACATGGTGTTGGAACGTTATTGGCGCCGGATCTATCATAACAGTGCTGGCTTATTGCCTGCTTTTATTTAATAAGCCGGCGGTAGGGTTACAACTTTTTTGGGGAATATTGCTGCCTACGTTACCATTAATTTTTTTCTTAGCACCTGGATTATGGCGCAATATTTGTCCTTTTGCTGCAGCCAACCAAATTCCACGGTTTTTTAATTTTAGCCGCAGCCAGAGCTTGCCTCCCATTTTAAACAGTTTCAGTTATTTATTAGCTATATTCATTATGTTATTTTCTGTTAGTAATAGGCAGTTAGTTACAAACTTATCAGGAAATATTTTAGCAGCGATAATCTTAGCCATGTTATTTTTTGCTTTTATTGGTGGCATAAGATTTAAAGGAAAAAGTGGCTGGTGCACTTCCATTTGTCCTCTTTACCCACTGCAACATGTCTATGGACAAACTCCGCTTATTTCTGTTAAAAACAGTCACTGCGAACCTTGCCTGAGCTGCACAAAAAACTGTCTTGATTTCAATCCAAATGCCGCCTATTTATCAGATATGAGTGAACCTGAATCGTACTATACAAATATACGAAAATTATTCATTGGATTGTTCCCTGGCTTTCTTATTGCATTTTATACTGTAAACATGCCACCACACATCACCACAGCACAAATGCATTTAACTGTTTTTTCTATATTGGCACTCAGTCTTACTATTTTCTTCTTATTGCAAACCCTATTACACTTCAGCTCAAGCAAAATAAGCGCTTTATTTACCATGGCTTCAATTAATTTGTTTTACTGGCACAGTAAAGAACTATTTGAAAATAACATCAACCAATTAACCGCCACACAAAGCAATCTGCATTTGGGCAATATTCTATTTCTATTGGTAGCCGTTACGTCAATACATTGGCTGATTCGAACCTATAAAAAAGAGCATATTTATAATAAACTAATCAATGAATTTTATGAAACCTCACGAGTGGACGCCAAGCATTTAAACGGGCATGTTAATTTAGCAAAAAGACTTCCCGTCATAAAAATAATACCTGAACAAAAACAAATTGTTACCAAAAAAAACCAAATACTATTAAATATTTTAACTGACGCAGGCATCATTATTGAGTCCGGATGCAAAATGGGAAATTGTGGCTCAGATCCTATTTATATCATAGAAGGAAAAAATAATATTAGCCCTATCTCTGATAGAGAAAAAATTACACTCAATCGTTTAAACTTAGGTGATGATGTAAGAATGGCTTGCAGCACTAGAATCCTAGGCAATATTACCATCTCATTAAAAATACCTAATAACATCCAAAAATCAGCACTTTACACTCCCAAAGTTTACTCTTCCATTAAAAATGTCATTATTGTTGGTAATGGTATTGCGGGCATTAGCACAGCAGAGACTATCAGGCAATTCAATAAGCATTGCAACATAAAAGTATATGGTCGTGAAAATTTTCATTTGTATAACCGGATAGCGATTACCCGCCTCATTTATAAAACCATTCCAATAAGAAATTTATCTTTGCTACCGCCATGGTGGCAAACTGAACCTACTTATGATTGTTCTATTAACACTGAAGTGATTAAAATAGATAAAATTGATAAGTTTGTTCTCACTGACGATAATAGAAAGATCCACTATGATAAACTCATTATTGCCACAGGCAGTCATAGCGTTCAACCACCAGAATATAAAACCAATATGACAGGTATCTTCACCCTGCGTGAAGCAAAAGATGCCATGACTATTCAGCAATATATTGTAACACATCATTGCCAGCACCCGATTATTATTGGTGGTGGCCCTTTAGCACTAGAAACCGCTTTTGCTTTATATAAACGTAAGCTGCCTGTTAAGATCATTGAACGATCAAGCGTATTAATGAGCCAGCAACTTAACGATAAAGCCTCTTTATATTTACAAAAGCACTTAGAAACTCTTGGCATAAGTTTCAAACTCAACCAATCCATAGAAAATATTTTAGGAAATACAAAGTTTACAGGTGTGAAATTAAAAGCCGGTGAGATTCTAAATGGCGATCTCTTGATCTATTGTGCAGGTACTATACCAAATACCGAACTTGCCGAGAATTGTGGTTTAGCTGTGAACAAAGGTATTATTGTTAACTATCACATGCAAACAAATGATCCTGACATTTATGCGGTAGGCGATGTAGCAGAATTCAATCAACATATTGCGGGCCAGTGGCCTGACGCTGTTGCACAAGGCGTGACAGCAGGAAAAAATGCATTGGGTTTACGTGAAACTTACCGCCCTACTGATAATCACACCATATTAAAAATTTCTGGTTTCAATATAAGCACTGCAGGCGATATTCATGCAAAAATGGATAGCGATAATGAAATTATTTATGAAAATTCCCAATTAAAAAAGTATGGTAAGATAACGCTACGTAACAATATCATTGTGAGTATGATTTTAGTTAATCTAGAAAAAGAATCTTCAATCATCTATGAACTTCTTCACAATCATGTCGATATTAGCCTCTTTCTTTATGAATTTGAAGATGGCAATTGGTTTGACGCAGGTGCTGAACTTCTTAAGGAAATGAAATTATAACGTACCAGAGAAGCCCATTCACCTTGCAAATAAAATATACAAAACTTTTGCAGCGCTCATTAGATGCATCTGTATATCTACTTTAACTTAGAAAAAAGCAAGGGACAGATGGTTATACACTTTACATCCTAAAATGACGTTAATTCGATTATTGATTATTTTGCTGATAAGGAAGAGAATTAGTACTTGACGCAAGAAATGATGGTATTATTACAGTTTTTTACCAATTTGGGATACAAAATATGGATATAGAAGAATTAGAATTACTCTTAAAAGAAGGCGAAGGATTAACGACAGAGTTCAAAGAAAGTTTTTCTGGCAAACTTGACAAAGACATAGTTGCATTTGCGAACACTTATGGTGGTAAAATTTTTCTGGGTGTTAATGATCAAGGAAAAATTATTGGCGAAACTCTAACCAATAGTCTTAAAGCAAAAATAAATAGCTTAGCAAGAAATTGTGAGCCAAATGTCGTACTAAAAAACATTGAGCAATTGGAGCAAGTGGTCATTATTACTGTTAGTGAAAGTGATGAAAAACCTCATAGTTGCTCTTCTGGATACTACCGTCGACTAGATGCAACTACTCAAAAAATGAACCAAAAAGAATTGAACGTTTTATTTGAAAAAAACAATGAAAAACCATCTTTTGAAAAACAAGTTAATACAGATATTGACTGGGAAGATCTATCCAATAAAAAAATACAAAAATTTCTATCTGAGACAGGGATATCTGTTGAAAACATTGAATTTAAAAGTCTATTAAAGAGCCTTGACTTGGCTGATGGTAACAATATTAATAATGCAGGTGTATTATTTTTTACAGATAATCCTAAGAAATTTATACCTCAATGTGAAATGATTTTAGTTGCTTTTAAGGGGACAGAAGGAATACATATTTATGATCGTATTGATGTACAAAATGATCTTATTACGCAGTTTTCTCAAGCCATGCTCTTTATTAAAAAACACCTAAATGTTAGAAGTGAGATTGAAGGGGAAAATAGAAAGGATATTTATGAAATTCCATTAGCCGCTATTCGAGAAGCCATTGTCAATGCCATCATACATCGTGACTATGCTATGCGTGGAACAAGTATATTGATTGAGGTACATGAGGACAGGATTGTTATTAAAAATCCAGGTGGACTTCCTGCAGGCGTGAGTGTCGATTTCGTTACTCAGATATCTATTCGGAGAAACGCCACGATTGCTGATATGTTTGCAAGAATTGAAAAAGCAGAACGAATAGGTAGTGGGATAAAAAGAATTATGTACTTAACATCGGAGGCTAAATTACCATCACCAATAATTGAAAGTAATCTTTTTTTTAGCATTACATTTAAAAGAGATCCTAAATATGCACCTACCTCAGTCTATCAAAAAGCACAGTACATGCTTCAGGAGGACACAGAGCCATTAACGTCAAGACAAATTGAAATCCTCAAGGTGCTTAGTGAAACAAAGGGACTCAGCACAGGAGATATTGCTCTTCGCTTAATCAATGTGCTGACAAAGAGAACAATCCAAAGAGAACTGCAAACATTAAAAAGCATGCAAAAAGTTAACTCAAAAGGACATGGTAGAAGTACAATATGGTTTTTATTAAAGGATTAATCGCGACATAATCGCGACATAATCGCGACATAATCGCGACATAAATAAAAAAGCGTTTAAAATCAATAGAATAAGTTTCATTTGTTAGGCACTTACCGGAGAAAGGGAATATCATGGTAAAAGGAAATGATAAGATAAAATGTAAAAGTGTGATTACCGAGGGAAACTGTCGGACTAATTACCGAGCGATTTTGTCGTAATATAATACCAGCATTATTTGCAACAATCAAGGATTTTAATTGACCAACTTACAGTCAGTTCTAGATTTTGACACTCTAAGGGCGCTGGTATTCATGTTTTCTCTAAGCCATATTCCACGAATGCCACTGGGTGATGTGTCTACACTATTCCGGACAAAAAAGTTAAAATACCACGAGGTAGAGGAGACTAAATTATGGGCAAACGGAAGGTAACGCAATATACATTGGAGTTTAAAAAATCATCAGCCAAGCTGGCTAGTGAGTCTGGGCAAAGTATTTCTCAAACAGCTAGAGGACTTGGAGTTAATGAAACAACATTGCACGGCTGGGTTAAACAATATTACCCACGGCCATCAAAGTCAGAGTCTACAAAAAATGAAGCTGATTTACATAAAGAAACTAAGCGGTTAACAAAAGAACTGAACCGCTTAAAATTGGAGAAAGAAATATTAAAAAAGGCTGCAGCATACTTTGCGCAAGACACCATGTAAAGTATGCCTGGATAAAATCCAATGAGGAACATTTTCCGATTAGATTAATGTGTCATTTATTAGGGGTGAGCCGCAGCAGTTATTATGAATGGTTATTATCAAAGCCCACAGTGCGAAAAAGAAATGATGAGCAGCTCAAGGAACAAATTAAGGAGATTTTTTTAATGAATTATGGTAATTATGGTACACGAAGAATCAAGCGAGCGTTAGCTAGAAATGGCATTGTAGTTAGCCGCCGTCGTATTGGGTGGTTGATGAAAAAAATGCAATTAGCCTGTAAATCTAGGCGAAAATATAAAATGACGACAGATTCAAATCACAATTTACCTATTTTTCCAAACCTATTAGGACGAGATTTTTCTCCCAAACAAATTAACCGCTATTATGCTGGGGATATTACTTACATCCATACAGCAGAAGGATGGTTATATTTGGCGGTTGTAATAGACTTATATTCGCGACGTATTGTAGGATGGGCAATGGATAAAAAAATGAAAGCATCACTGGTCAATGCTGCACTGCTAATGGCAATTTGGAGGAGAAAGCCCGCAAAAGGTTTAATCTGGCACACGGATCGCGGCAGTCAGTACGCTTCTAACAGCCATCGAGAAATATGTAAGGCACATGGTATTCGACAAAGCATGAGTCGAAAGGCCGACTGCTGGGATAACGCTGTCGCTGAGAGTTTCTTTCATTCGTTGAAAGTAGAACTCGTTCATTCGGTGCAATTTAATACTAGAGAAGAAGCGAAAACAGCTGTTTTTGAATATATTGAAGTCTATTATAATAGGCTACGTATGCATTCTGCTAATGACTATTTATCACCAGTAGAGTACGAGGTGGCTTGTAGAGCCGCCTAAGTTGGTGTCCGGAATAGTGTAGACACATCAACCCATGTCGATCACCTGGTAACATCTTAATTTTGGAGAAAAAAAAGCTGTGGCAACGATCGACATGACAATAACAGGCGATCGACATCAGGATAATACGCAATAATGGCTTAATAATATTGAAAACTGCTATAGCTAAGACTGATAAACATTTAGTTCCAATGCACTTCAATGTTTGCCATATTATAGATGACTTTAGGAACTAAAGGCGACCTACCACGACCACCTTTGTCACTTTCCTCTAATTCTACTAAACCATAACGTTCCATTCGGCGCAACGTTCGCAATAAATTATTGGTTTTTCTACCCGTTAATGGTTCTAATGCAGCAATTGACTTCGGTTTGGATTCGATAATCAATTTCAGTAATGCTTGATTTTCTTCAGAAAGCACACTAGCTAATGATTTGAGCGATGGAAACCATACGGTAGGTTCATTTTTTTTAGGTTTATATTTACCCCGTGCAATCATTAATGTACGTTTTTTGAATTGATCAAGTGGCATAATACCCACGTTAACTGTCTTAATCTCTTTATTTCTCATGACTGTCTCCTTTTATACTGGTCAGTTTGTTTTCAACTGCTTTCCAAAAATCTTCAATTAATGTGCCCGCATCAATATATGAATAAGGTCTACCGCGATCATTTTCGTCATAGTGCCAATGATCGTATGTCCATTTTGGCGCAACATGTCGTTTTCCTCCGTATGCAACGGCATGTGCATTATCAAACCCTAGAATGCGTTGATTTGAGCTATTGTGCAACGTTAAAGAATACCGAACACCGTGAGGATATTCTTTTGATTTTTTATTGCCAACACCTCGAATTTTACCCATAAACCCAGTTCGTCATCAATAACATAACGAGTCCCATTTAAGTCTAATAATGCAGATAACGATTGATCATTATTTCTTTTCATCCTTTTTATATATCATCAAAAGATATATTTTTCAAGTATAATGTTTATTTTTTTATAGCAGTTTTCAATATGACTAAGCCATTATAAGCGAGTATAACGCGTGCTTGCGCGGTTTCAACAGTGAGGTTTACTTACTGTAAATAAGCTTTTGAAGAACAAAGCAAGCGCGGGTTAGACGAAGTTTATAATGGCTTAGTCATATTGAAAACTGCTATAAGTATTCTTCAAATACTCACCCGTTTTGATAACAAACCCATGACACTCAGGCAAATTGTGCAACAGCTTGAAGATCCTCCTGCATCTCGTACAGTGGGTGATGATTTAGCACATTTAAAATCACTACATTTAGTAGATTCTTCTAGCATTGGAAAAAGCGCAAAATGGTTTTTAGTGAAAAAGAATTGGAGCGTCAATGGGGCGGTAATGGGGCAACAATGGGGCGGAAAATAACAGTAAAAACAGAGTTAATAGGGCATGTTGCAATATAACCAATTGATTTTTCTATTAAAATTATCCAGTGATAAACTTTGCACATCCCGTGAAATGTGAATGTTTGAGTTATTAGTTAACAATATAGCAGATTTCCCAAAAAAGCCATAATTTGTAAAACTGTGATTACCAAGGGAATCTGTCGGACTAATTACCGAGCGATTTCGTCGTAATACAGTACCAGCATTATTTGCAACAATCAAGGATTTTTAATTGACTAACTTACAGTCAGTTCTAGATTTTGACACCCTAAGGGCGCTGGTATTCATGTTTTCTCTAAGCCATATTCCACGAATGCCACTGGGGCTGAGTTCAATATTGTAGTGATTTTTTAGTTGTGCGGAGACTTGTGCCTGTCCCAAATGTGGGTTATCTAGTGAGAACTCAATGACGATTTTTTCAAGGTGTTTACCCGTTCTATTTTTATGATGGCGGTTCACTTTGAAGGTGCGCTTTAAAGCCTGTGGTCCTTTTTCTTTGAGCAAGCGTTTATTTTTATAAATAGTTTCACGAGAGCAACCACTCATCCGTGTTGCCTCAGACACATTACCGAGTTTTTCAGCTAAGTCTATCGCATCCATTTTTTTCTGGATTTCTAAGTCGTACGCAGATGATTTTGTTGGTTGCACTACCTCAGAGGTAACAAGAGGTCGTCCAATGTAGTCGGCGCAAAAGCTATCATCAGGTGCTAGACGTATTTCAATTTCTTGCTTAGCAATAGAATGTGTTAGTGGTGAATCGATTAAGTAAAGTTTATTGCGAAAGCTGAACGTGTGGTCATTACGAATTTTCCGATACGCTTTCCGTATAAGTATTGTATCTAGATCGATATGTCGAGGCATTTTTGAGAATTCAGCGACAGCATTTCTTTCATTAACCAAAATATATTGACACCGATAATTAGGAATAAAAGTGTCTTTTAGATATTGATTAGCACGCCGCATGTCAGTAATTTTATTGAGACGAAATTCTGGGACTAACCTATCTTGCAGGGTGTCAAATGCTCGTTCAATACGGCCTTTACCCTGTGCTGAATGAGCAAATAGCAGGGTAATCCCTAGCTCATCACAGGCTCTTTGCATTTGTGAGAACTGGCATCGCTTAGGCCCTCCGAAAATACCCGCTTTATCAACATAAAGGGTTTTAAACAGTCCCTTCTTTTCAATAACATCGCGCATAACTTTCATACAACCTTGGGTCGTTTCTGATGCAAAAAATTCAGCATGAAGTTCACTGGTCGCATCATCAATCATAGCAATTAAGCATGATTTCTTTTCTCCAAACCACCGATGGGTACTACCATCCATTTGTAGCAGCAAACCAGCTGACCCCATGCGCTCACGTTTCTTTCGGACCTGGGAGCGTCTACGCTTAGCCCGTTTGACATGGTGGATTTCATGAGCCCAGTGACGTAATGTTTCACGTTTCACCTGAATTCCCTCATGATGAGCCAGTAGTTCAGCGAGATGCTGTAAATTAACATCATGGTATTTTTCTTTAATCAGGGACTGAACATTACGCTTTAATGTACCTGATACTTTATTAACAGGTGCTCTGCCTTTATTGCCATGAACAATAAATTTCACCCCTAATTTTTGATACTTGGCAACATATCTTTCTATCGTTCGCCGTGAGCGATTCAGCAGCTTTCCCGCATTATGAATACTGATGTTCCCTTGCGTAACCTTTGCAATGATATCTACTATTAACTGAGTTTTCGAATCCATAACAATCATCCTTAGCGACCTCATATAAACACGACAAAATGTTAAGAAATCACTGATTTGTTATGTCCGTCAATCCCCCTCAATAAATGAACAATACGACAAAGTCGCTTGGTAGTTATAATACGTCAAAATCGCTTGGTGATCACATCAATAAGCTGTAAAAGGCGCGATTTGATCTGATACTCACTTTCACTGAGAACCGAATTTTTCCAAAGCTTGCTCACGCAACCTTCTTAATTCATCAGCAAAATCCGAACCTGTTAATCCTTGCTTCTGTATATCAGCTATATCAATTGTTTTCATTATTTCTGATGCTTGTTGTATATACTCAGTTAAATGGTTAATTTTCTCTTTCGATAACTTTTTACTAGCAATGACTTGGCATGCTTGAAGAAATTGATTAAATTGCTTCGGTCTTCTGAGCAAATCCAAATGCTCAAGCCAAGTTAGCAATTGCTTGGTTGTTAACTGTTTAACACGAGGAAAGATTACATGCCAGCGTATTACACATTTTGCCAAAGACGTCCACTGTTTCGGCACGCGCAAACGTTGGCAGAACTGCTGTAAGTAAGCAATATCTTCCTCCGATGCTTCGGTCTTACTATTAACATCAGAAAATAATAAAGCAAAACGGATTTTTGGCCCTATGTCTTTATCAATCAATGAGAATACGTCGTCTGCCATATTTTTTTTAACATTAGAATAGCTCGTGATATGAAATAATCTTGCTATTTCTGGTAAAATAACCTTTAATGCATGGCACTCTTTTAAAACACGGAAAAACATACTGGGTTTTTCTGCCTGTAACGCTTTCACCATTTCTTGCCATACTCTTTCAGCTACCAAATGATCAACTTCGCCATCATCAACCATATATCGCATCAAATCCATCGTTGGCTTGGCTACAGTAAAACCTAATGGTGCTAGACGTGCTGAAAAACGAGCAACACGAAGTATGCGTACTGGATCTTCAATAAATGCTTCAGAGACATGTCGAATTTTTTTGGCAGTTAAATCTTTTTGGCCATCAAATGGATCAATAATCTTACCTGCTTGATCCTGTGCCATGGCATTAATAGTAATATCCCGGCGTTGTAAATCTTGTTCTAAACTCACATTTGGCGCTGCATACACACGAAACCCTTTGTATCCACGCCCTGTCTTACGCTCAGTGCGTGCTAATGCATACTCTTCATTAGTTTCTGGATGAAGAAAAACAGGAAAGTCTTTACCAACCTGCCGATACCCTTGCTGAATTAATTCTTCAGGAGTTGCGCCAACCACAACGTAATCATGTTCTGTTACTGGTAACCCCAATAATTGATCGCGAACGGCACCACCTACCAAATAAATTTCCATACCTTACACTATGACCTATTCTTACCTACCAAATGCACAAAAAATGTTCTTATTAAAAACTTGTTTATAGACTAACAAAAACAAATTATTCCTGCAATTTTCACCTATTCAGAGTGAAATTCACACAACATAAATCAAATAACGAAATTAAACAGGCCTTTGTTGCTAATTTGTGCTATTCTAACACGTAATTTCACCATGCTATCAACATAAGAATGAGTAAACGCAAACTTAGCAAACAACAGGTTCGTCGCATTGCGCAAATTCATATAGCCCGACAAAAACGTGCTGAATATAATCTGGTCTCTTCGGAGCAATTAAATGATTTAGGTGCTGAACAATCAGGAGTGTTGATTGTTCGTTTTGGCAAAAATGCTATCGTTAGCAATGATCATAAAAAAGATTATATTTGTCACTTTCGGCAAAATTTAACAGCGGTAACTGGTGATCACGTAATATGGCGAGCTGGCAAGGATAGCAGAGGGGTTATCACCGCGATTCAACCACGCAAAACTGTGCTCAACAAAACAGACAAACATGGCCATACCAAAGCCATTGCTGCTAACATCACTAAAATGGTTATAGTGATTGCACCGAGCCAGAACCTAGTTTTGAATTGCTAGATCGCTATTTAATCGCAGCAGAAAACTTACACTTTAAAGCTATCATTGTATGTAACAAAGATGATTTAGTTCTATCTCCTACTTTAATAGAAAAACTAAATATTTATCAACACATTGGTTACCCAGTCTTACATACCAGCACACTTAATCACATCGTTATTGATGATCTAAAAAATCAACTAACCGATGAAACTAGTATCATTGTTGGACAATCTGGAGTTGGAAAATCATCTATCATCAATGCATTGATCCCAAATCTGGATCTTCGAATTGGTGATCTTTCTAAGCGTTCACAGTTAGGTAAGCACACAACTAGCACTACCACGCTTTACAAAATATCCGCTGATAGTTACCTTATTGATTCTCCCGGGGTAAGAAACTTCAAACTGCAGCATACTAGCCGCCAACAAATCACACTGGGTTATAAAGAAATACATGCCTTACAACAACAATGTCAATTTCGCAATTGCCAACATCATAATGAGCCAGGCTGTGCGCTACAGAATGCCGTAAAAAATCATATTATTAGTCAGTTACGCTTTAACAATTATCTAAAAATCTGTGAGAATCCTTAGACTGTTATTAACAACTAACTAATCGCTCTTCATCATTAGCAGAACCCCTATTTGATGCTAACTGTACTTCCAATGGCTTGCAGTGAGTTTCACGAATAAAGAACGTACAGATAAATGCAAAAACTAGCGAAATTGGCAAAATCATCATGGATTTTTGTAAATCAGCACTGTTGTAAGGTAAGCCACCCTCTAAGACAACATGACCTAAGGCAAATATATCCATTAGATAACCTATTAATGGCTGGAATGCCGCACCAATTAAAATTGACATCATATTAGCAATTGCTAACGATGTCCCTGCTACACGGTGTGGATTAATTTCCGTTGACAATGCATAGTTAACAACAACACCAGTATTAGCAATTCCAAATAAAAACATAATGACCATTAATACGGTCATTGACAAATTACCGTAGAGGATCAAACAAAACAGGATTAAACTCAGCATAGATGAGGCGTAGATAAATGGTTTACGTTTACCAACTCTATTTGAAAGCCATCCCATAACAGGACCTGCAACGCCCCAGCCTAAGAAAATCATACCGATAGCTAAAGCAGGAGACTCATTACCATAAACAATTCGTAAATAATAATTACCCCATTGTTCTGCGAAAGCACCGGTTGGCGCAAATAATAAACCGGCACATAAGCCATTAATCCAACTTTGCGGATTAGAAAGTACCCGCTTAAACTCCTGAGCAAAACCACCCCCTTCTTTAAAATGATGGCCAACATGATAATGAACAGCATTTTTTGGTTTATTGCGTATAAAGATAAAAACCAGTACAGATAAAATAAATAAGATAGTAGCAACCACAAGTAAAGTTCCACGCCAACCGAGTGATTCAACCATTAATGCTGTTGGATGCTCCCCTAATACAGCACCAAGCATACCCAAACTTTGGGTTAATCCAGTCAATAAGCCAATACGCGCCGGTGGAAACCATTCCGCAGCCAGTTTTAATGCGCCAACAAAAGCAAATGCAGCTGAAAAACCTAAGAGTAAGCGGCTGAGTTGCGCTACATGAATATCAAGAGCACGCGAAAATAATAAACAGGAAAGAGCACTTAACGCAATCATGATGGTCAACAATAACCTTGGTCCAAAACGGTCAACCAGCAACCCCACAGGAATTTGCATAAGGACATAGGGATAAAAGTAGAATGATGTTAACGTTCCCATCGCACCGGCCATCACCGCAAAATCTTGCATTAAATATGGCGTTATAACGCCGGTGATAACTCGAGGCACATAGCCAATGAAAAAAAACAGAACCGCTAATCCCCAAATAGTCCAGGGGCGCCAAGCTTGTTGTTGATCGGTCATAAAATAACCTATATCTTGATAATTAAAATAGATGAGCGATAATACACTATGTCATCATAATATACAATAAAGATTTAACTTTGCTCAGGCGAACGCATGGTATTGTAAAGTACAAATTTTGTCATTGCATGTAGAAATCTTTCCATCGCTTGATTAATTGCTAAAACACTACTATACGGATTATTCATTAATACAACTTCCTCTGTTTGAAATAACCGACTAGCAATAACTTTCTGGTTTTTGATATTGACTATTTGCATCTGTATTGCTAATTCTATAGTGCTAGGTTGTTTTGTTAAATTTTGTCGGAGATAAATTAAGTTGGTATCGATACGATTATCTACCTGACCAACAAAAGGTGCTGCAGTCACCGCACGAAAATAATGAGTATCTTGTAACGCTTGTACAATTAAAGGCTGTAACATTTTTGCTGGTGTGTCAACCCAGCGATTACGTGTGTAATAAGAGATTTCAAAAGGTTTTTCAATATATGGCATGCGATAACTACCATATCCCGGTGCACTGAATGGTTTTGATACTAAAATAGTTTTATCACTACGCTGAGATTGCTTCACTTGGATAGAAGATACATCAAAGAAAAATTGATTTTTTTCTGGTTCCTTAATGGGTGCTAACATAGAGCAAGCAGATAGCGTAACACAGGCAAGCATGATGACAAAAACATGAAAAAACCATTGCCATAATTTATTCGAATTTTTCATTGCTATTTCTCCCCCGGCCCGAGCTTAGCAGATACTCTTCCACGAATTAACACGGATGGATTCTCCTTTAATTCGTCACTGAAGCTGTCTAAGTTTTGCATAAGATTTTGTATCGTAGACAATGCCTGTATGAAGTCTGGTAATAATTGATTATTAATATTCTCCACCATAATCGATGTATTAGCAAAGGTTGCTTTTGCTTCAGCGCTAGTGGATTTTATCTCACTCGCTAAACTATTAAAAGTTTTTGAAGATTGTGTCAATTCGGACATTAACTGTGGAAACTCCTCACTCATAATAGCAGCATTTTTCATGGTAATATTAGTATTTTTGATAATATGACTTAAACTTTCTGCATGTTGATTTATTTCTGCAGTAATATCTCGGGTATTAGCCAAAATATCATGCAAGGCAAGTGCATTTTCTTTATTTAAAATTTGCTTTAAGCCATTGGTAACTGCATCAACATTCTGACTTAACTGATCAATGACTTGATCTAAACGAAAAAATAACGAAGGTTCCGTAGGAATAACAGGATATTTTTCGCCTTTTTTTGCTTTTAATTTTAACGCCCCCGGTTTTCCTCCGGTTAACTCAATAAATCCAATACCTGTTAATCCTTGACTATTTAACTCTGCCCGAGTCTCAACAGTAACAGGTGTGTCTTCTTCGATATATAATAAAAGATCAACTTGAGTAGGATCTTTTTTACTTAAACTGATTGTTCCTACATGGCCTACTTCAACACCATTATATTTTACCGGAGCACTGTTCGATAATCCTGAAACAGATTCAGTCATGTGAACTAAATATTTTTTATAATGATGTTCAGAAAGTCCTACTGATAACCAAATGATCATAAACACAAATAATGCGGTAAAAACAATAACAAATAATCCAACCATCGTGTAATTAATTTTTTTTTCCACGTTTTATTCTTCTCCAATATTAGGGTTAACTGTTGTACTACACTGATGAGGTCTTTGAAAGTAAGCTTTCAATAAAGGGTGAGCTGACTTGCTCAAGTTTTCAATACTGTCTATCGCTAACACGCGCTTTTCTCCCAAAAATGCCACTCTATCAGTAATTTGCCATAGTGTATCCAAATCATGTGTCACTATGACAATCGTCAATTCTAACGAATCACGTAAGCGACGAACCAACTCATCGAAAGCACCCGCCGTTTCAGGATCCAAACCGGATGTCGGTTCATCTAAAAAAAGCAACTCTGCATCTTGCACAATTGCTCTGGCTAACGCAGCACGCTTTAGCATACCACCACTCAATTCAGCCGGATATAATCCGGCTGAATTGAGTGGGAAATTAGCCATTTTCAATTTTAACAGTGCAATTTCTTTTATTAACTCAGCACTTAGCTGGGTAAATTCTTGCAAAGGAAAACAGACATTTTCCAAAACAGTTAATGAGGTGAACAGTGCCCCTTGTTGAAACATCACTCCCCAGCGCTGACATAATTGTTTTTGTTGCCTCTCACTTGCTGCTAAAACATCTTGCTCATATACCGTTATCGACCCCGCCGTGGGTTTTTGTAGCATTATTATTTCACGCATCAATGTTGTCTTTCCTGAGCCACTGCCACCGACAATGCCCAATATTTCACCTTTTCTAACGTCCAAATCCAAATGCTCATGGACAATATGTTCAGCAAATGACGTTTTTAAATCACGAATGCGTATTATTATGTCAGTATCATTGCTCATATCCATGTTATATTCCCAATAAGCTAAATAATACTGAAAAAACTGCATCCGCAATAATGATCAAAAAGATAGCTTGTACAACACTGATCGTGGTCCTGTAGCCTATGCTAGATGCCCCACCTTTAACTTGAAAACCTTGAAAGCAACCAATCGTGGAAATTAATAACGCAAAAATAGGCGTTTTCACCATACCAACAAAGAGTGGATCTAAACTGATGACTTTGCTAAAACGCCGAAGAAATTCAACATAGCTAATATCCAACAGGGTGTTAGACATATACATTCCCCCAAGAATACCTGCAACAGAGGACAATACAGTCAATAAAGGTAACGAAATTAACAATGCTGATATACGTGGCAATACTAATAATTCAATCGGCGATAATCCAAACGTGCGTAACGCATCAACTTCATTCGTCAACACCATCGTACCCAGCTGTGCCGCATACGCTGATCCAGTACGACCTGCTAAAATAATCGCGGTTATTAACGGAGCAAATTCACGCAATGTCGCAAAACCGAGTAAATCCACGACATAAATAGACGCGCCATACTCGACTAATTTACTGCTTAATTGATAAGCTAATACAACCCCAATTAAAAAAGCCAACAAGCTAACAATTGGCATTGCCGCATAGCCATGCGCTTGTATGCCAAAGGCAATCGATTTCCAACGAATACGTTGAGGATTTTTTATCCATCGGCAAAATAGGAACACAGTTTCACCTAAGAAGGTCAAAAACTGTGTTAATCCTCGCATTCCCCTGATGGTATTTTTACCAATAATGGCTAATAGCGGTAGATGCGTATCTTTTTCTCGATAAGCCGATATATCTTGTTCTGATAATAAATCCAACAGTTCTTGCTGCTGCGGTGAAAACTGCTGATACTCGATAGTGATTTTTCCTTTTAAACGCTCTATCCAACGCAATATCAACCAAGCACCGGCACTATCTAGTGCAACAATGTTACGACCATCAATGATTAATGTTGACAGCCCAGGTAATTGTAATTGGCGCAGTGATGTTTCTACTGTAACCAATTGTTCTCTAGTCCACGATCCGTGACATAGCAAGCGGTTGCTTTCGAATTGAATAGTTGCAGATTGTGTACTATTTTTGTGATCCATAGTGAAACAATTGTTATACCATCTTGTTAGTATGGAATAATTCACGGAAAAATCAATAAGATACCCTTGCTATTGGTTGTGCCATTCTGGCGTGATGATAAAATCAGCTGGTTCGTTTAATTCTTGTTCATAATAATCAAAGTGCCAATATTCTGCTTCATACGACAAAAAGCCAAATTGCAGCATAGCGTGATGGAGTAATTGACGATCATAGCCAGCGAACTGTCCAATATCTACACTAGTTGCGGTAGTATGCGAACGTTCATCAAAAAAACTAAAACACGTCCCCATATCCAGCAATGCTCCACTCTTTATAGCGGTTCCCTATATTGTTGGCCTATCCTAAGCGAGTATAGTGTTTGCTTGCGAGGTTTCAAAAGCGACGTTTACTTATTGTAAATAAGGTTTTGAAGCCTCGCAAACAGGCTCTAGGTGAAGTCTTAAGATAGATCAACAATATAGGGAACCGTTATAACCATTGCTGTACTTGTGTTAATTGCTCTGCAGCTTGATGTGTCAATAAACAAAAATCATTTGCTCTGGCACCATAACCTGCAATAACACGACCAACAAAATTTTTATTCGTCGCATAAGCTAACAAACATTGAATAGGATGGGTACAGCGCTGCTAGCTGAGGCTAATAACATTTGTGAAAAGTTTCTGTAGCATAAATCACCGTTGCTATGATCGCAGCTAAAATAGTTTGTACCCTATTAGAAACTGCGATCATTGAACTGTTAGCTTCCTGGCATCGTTGTTGGTGCAGGTACTCGGGCGGTTATTGCGCTGGCAGATTCAGCTGTATCAGCATCAAGACTCAACTCTTCTTTTTCAGCCAAATCGTCTAACCCTCTGTCTTTTAATTCATTGACAAGCCCTTTCCTGCTCATAACACCCTTGCTTTCAAGCTCTTTAATAAATCTGTCTTTCGCCTCATCATTTTTGAATTCAGCTACACCCAATTTTTCAGGATCATTAGGATCAGGAGTATGATTCACATCGCCATTTTTCACATATTTATCTAGCAATTCGTTAAATTCTTTTTCTTGCTTCATTTTTATTTTCATGTCTCGATCAGTATCATTCAGCCCTATCGGTTCTGGTCGCGGCATATCTCTATTAAATTCTACTTTTTGCAGCATCAAAATCAGAAGATAGATAGCAATATTTTGGCCATGAGGTACCGCATCTGCATCAGGATTATCTGCTTCATATTGAGCTACTTTAAGCTCTCTTGCTTTCTTTTCCATTTCGCGCTGCTTTGCAAAATATGCCTTAGCTTCGTTGTTCTTTGTATCTCGATTTTTTTCAGGTTCTGATGACGCAGCCGCAGCTTTTGCTTCTTTTTCCTTTTTTGCACAATTCAATAAATAGGCTTCGGCATCTTCAATCTGTTTACTCTGCTCTTTGTAATAATTATTTCTCTTTGGATTTCTGATATCAGCTCCATAAGACCCAACAGCAGTATCTCTTGCTTTAACAAGTGCACTTTTCGCAGCAGCCGAAATATCATGTGCAACAAGAGGCTTATCCTTATCAAGACCTAATACCTCACAGGAATCTTTAAACTTTTTTTCCTTTCGAAAATCCATTGCCTTATTCGCTTCTTCGGTGGCGACATTTTTAGCAGGTTGATGATTGCTGCCTTCTTGACTCATACTATTTACCTCACTTTCTGCCTACTTTATAGACATAGTTATACACTATATAGGTAAATCATATCACAAAAACCTTAATCTTTTCTTAGGAAGTTGGATTAATTTATTCAATGAACATCTGTTGTTTTTGTAAGATATTGCATCTAAGTTGTTGATATTCTTGAATTTCATCAAACTCACTGGTCATTATTCTTCCTTCAGTTGATAATAATATAGGCTGCATTAAACTATCAGTTAGCGAACAGTTAACCAACACATTTGGAGCAATTTGTCGACACAATTCAGCGATTGTCGGTATCGTCGCATCGACAACCCAATCAACATCTGTCATTCCTGCTAAAGCTGATTTTCTAGCGGCCAGGCTATGAAGAGGTTGATAATTAACACAATGAGCAAACGCATCATCCATGACAACAACAATCAAGCGGTCGGCATATTGCTTCGCTTGCTGTAATAATTGCATATGTGCATTGAGTAAGACATCAAATATACCAGCCAATAACACAACTGTCTCACCATGTCTTTTAGCATCCGCCACCACTTCCAACAAAACCGGATGAGAAACCACACCAACGTCATGCAACTCGATACCACGCGTGTGATTTTCTTCAATAGCTTGACGCAATTCCTTGACAGAAATACTAGCGGCGCCTAACTTCCCAACAACAATGCTTGCGGCTGTATTGGCTAATCGCGTGGCTGATTCTACTGTTTCTCCTGCTGCGATTGCTGCAGCTAACATAGCAATGACGGTATCGCCCGCACCGGTCACATCAAATACTTCGCGCGCATAGGCTGGGATTGTCATAACATCACCATCTGCTTTGATTAACGTCATTCCCTGTTCACCTCGCGTAACAAGTAATGCCTCTAAAGCATGCGTATTTGCTAAATTTAATCCTTTTTCTATAATACTGTTTTCATCCAAACACTCACCCACAACCGAGCAAAATTCTTTAAAATTAGGAGTCACTAAATAAGCATGTCGGTATACTGAAAAATCTAATTGTTTTGGATCAACGATAACCGGGGTGCTTGCTGATCTTGCGGCAGTAATCAACGGCTGTGGATCCACCAAGCAACCTTTATTATAGTCAGAAAGAATCAATACATCGTAATTAGGCAATGCATCACAACACAACGCATGTAAATCACTTTGCTTACATACGGCTAATTTTTCTTCAAAGTCTAACCGAATCAATTGTTGATTGGCGCTTAAAACACGTAGTTTTGTTGTCGTTGGGATTGTATCAATCACATTCAGGCAACAATCAATCTGCTCATCCGCAAATTTTTCTTTCAATGCCTTTGCTGCCTGATCATCACCGCAAGCTGCAAACAATTTGACATCAACACCTAATGCTTTTAAATTTAAGACCACATTCCCCGCACCACCCGGGCATTCTTCAATCGAATTAACATGCACAACCGGCACCGGTGCTTCGGGAGAAATACGCGACGTGTTACCATACCAGTAACGATCGAGCATAACATCGCCGTACACCATAACACGGCCTTTTGTAAAATCAGGTATTTTTATTCTCATTCAAGCTATTCCTGCAAAGATTACTGAACACTGGCTTTATGCTCACTACTTAACCAATTCTAGGTGAGCTCCTACTTGCAGCAGTCTACAATATTTCGCTTTAATTGGCTATACCCTGCCGATTCTTAATGAAAGACACAAAAGTATTGAGAAAGCGATATATGTGAATGCAAGATACATGCAAGCTTTAATGGAAAATGACCAAATTCAAATTTTGCTACAAATTCCCATTACTCAAATCTCATTTTATCATTTGGCCATTGAAGCAATATTATTCGAATTTATTTCCTCTTCTTTCGCTAATTTATTTTTACAATCCCAGTCATCTTTCATATCGAGATAGCGATTTTGATTCTGCCAAGTTTCATATTACTCAGCTAATAAAACACCAATCAACTGTATAGCGGCTTTATTATTGAGAAATATACAAATAAAACACTGTCGTCGTATTTTTTCATTCATTCACTTAAATAAATTCATCGAACGAAACTTAAAGAAGAAGCCTGCTTTTCTAATATGAAAAAAAATCCTTGACAAAAACCGACTGCACACTGGGTATTTTATTGCTTTTAAGGCATACATAAACTTTGTATTAGAGGATGTCTTTAAACCTTATTTATGATATTATGTAATTTTTAACAAATAACTAAATAATTATAGGTTACTGTAAGATTGGCTGAACACTTATTTTCAATCAATTAAATATGTTATCTACTTGCCATTCGTGCAAGTCTTAAAGAAAAAAGCAGGATTTAATGCTGCGGAATGTCAGTGAAGAATTCGTAGTTGTTGATGTTGCAAAAAAGCCCAGCTGAGATAAACCACTTACTTGATTACCAGTCAACGATTGAAGGTCTTGTTTGACTTGCTGAATAGTCGATCGTGATAAACGTAAGTGTTCGGTTTGCCCCGCTTGCCTCACTAACACAGTGCCTGCTCGATCATACACTAAGACACGGTGATTTACTAATTGTACTTTAATATAATGACGACCTTTCTCATGAGTCTTTTCATACAAAGGCAGCATTACATGCACGGGAATATTGATGTGCCAAAGTAGTTCTTCTCCATAATGGTCTTTGACAAATAAACTGTTGAAGAAAGCAAGAAGTTTATTCGGCCACTTAGCCCATTTAGTACAGTGATCGCAGGCGATTTCCGCCAGAGCAAAGCGAGCCCTTCTATCCGTACTCTGGTCACAAAGGAGCGTCAATACCGCATCAACGATATCAGGATTTTCCGACAACGAGGCAACAGCGGCTGCCGCCAGTTCACGGCGAGCCCCTCCATTCACACGCGGATCCCGAAGGAGCATCAATACCGTCTTCACAACACCGGAATTTTTCGGCAGCGAGACAATGAAAATTGCCGCCAGACCGCAGCGATACCTTCCAGCCACACACGGGTCTTGAAGGAGCGTCAACACTGCATCTACAACATTGTGATTTTCCGATAATGAGGCAATGGCGCTTGCCGCCAGTTTACAGCGAGCCCATTCATCCACGCACGAGTCCGGAAGGAGCGTCAATACCGTAGTCACAAAACAGGGTTTTTCTGACAACGAGGCAACGGCGCTTGCCGCCAGTTCACAGCGAGCCCTTCCATCCACACGTGAGTCCTTGAGGAGTGCCAATACCGTAGTCACAAAACCAGGTTTTTCTGACAACGAGGTAACGGCGCTTGCCGCCAGATCACAGCGGGCCTTTCCATCCACACGCGGGTCCCAAAGGAGCATCAATACCGTAAACAAAAAACCGGGTTTTTCTGACAACGAGGCAACGGCGCTTGCCGCCAGTTCACAGCGAGCCTTTCCATCCACACGCGGGTGCCTAAGGATCGTCAATACCGTATACAAAAAATCGGGGTTTTCTGACAACGAGGCAACGGTGATTGCCGCCAGTTTGCAGCGAATCCATACATGCACACGCGAGTCCCAAAGGAGCGTCAATACCACCTTTACAACATCGGGATTTTCCGATAACGAAGCAACAGCGCTTGCCGCCAATTTGCAGCGAACCCATGCATCCTCACGTTGATCCCGAATGTGTGTCAATACCGTTTCCACAACCCCTGGATTTTTTGACAATAAGACAGCAGCATTTTCCGCCAGTTCACAGCGAGCCCTTCCATCCACACACTGATCCCGAAGAAGCATAAATACCATCTTAACAACACCGGAGTTTTTCGGCAACGAGGCAATCAAATTTGCTGCCAGATCGCAGCGAACCTTTTCATTCACACTTGAATCCTGAAGAAGCATCAATACCTTCTCTACAAAACCGGGCTGCTCCGACAAGGAGGCAACAGCGCTTCTAAGCAGTTTGCCACGATCCTTTCCATACACACGCTGGTCCTGAAGGAGTGTCAATACCGCATCCACAACACCAGATTTTTCTGACATCGAAGCAACGACGATTATCGCCAGATAGCAACGAAATCCTCCATACACATGCTGATCCCGAAGGAGCGTCAAAACCGTCTCCACAAAACTGGGTTTTTCTGATAACAAGGCAACGGTGCGTGCCGCCAGATCGCAGCGAGCCCTTCCATCCACACGCTGATCCTTAAGGAGTGCCAATACCGCCCCCACAAAATCGGAATTTTCCGACAACGAGACAGCGGTGATTGCCGCCAGATTGCAGCGATGCCAACGATCTCCATTCTTGTCCTGAAGGAACGTCAATACTGCCTCCACAACACTGGGACTTTCTGACAACGAGACAGCGGCCCGTACCGCCAGATAGCAGCGAATCAATTCTTCCGTACATCCGCTCTGATGGAATGTCAATCTTGCCTCCACAACACTGGTATTTTTCAACAACGAGGCAACAGCGGCGCTTGCCACCAATTCGCGGCGAACCCATACACTAACAAGCTGATTCTGAAAGAATGCCAATACCGCATCAACATTCAATCGAGCGAGTTTAGGGCACATGGATAAGATATTCAAAGTAGATTTATGCCAACTGTCTGGTAGTGTATCAAGCTGCCGAATTCGTAGTCGAATAATCCACAGCAAGCCTTTCTGTTGTGAACATAGGGTATTTGTGTCTGTGTTTAACGCTAGACTTGATTCTAAGCAACGCATCAGCAACTCAAACTCAACAAACCCAACCCAGTCACGAGGCCCTGCGATTAGATGTGACAAAAAATCATTCAACACGCTAGGATATCCTTTCAACAAACCCGACACCATCGGCCAAACCAAGGTAAAATTTAGATGGTATTTGTACGCATGAATGACGTGAGTGATGTGTGTTTTTTCATCCTCGGTGCCTATTCTCAATGTTACTGCTATTGCACTGGCTGCTAAAAATTCTTGAAACGATAAATGGAGAAATTCAAAACATTGTTGCGTACTGATATTATTTCCAACTTGTTTCAACAAACCCAGCGCTTTCAAATAATCTACATTGAGTTGCTTGAACTGATTTGTCCATAATAGCGTGGGCTCTTCATCACTCCCCTGAACACCGCTTAACCAGCGGGTAGATAATTGTGCAGTATTCTGCCGTAATCCTTCAAAAGCCCAATATCCCAATGTTTTTAACAAACAGTGGACACGTGAATCATCCAGCACCACCTCATCATCTAACAACTCACTACCATTTAACTTACCTGTTTTTGCCAGATAACGCCGACACACATCCACTATCAATGAACGATACAAGTCGCTTGTTGATAATGCGGCTAACTGAGCAGATCCCGTTTGTGAACAGGTGCTTACCCACCAGCTTTTTAATAAATACGCGTGAATGGGGGTATGAGTGATGGCCCAAAGGTCCGGGTTCTTTTTTACTGCTTGAATAAAAGCCTGGGTTTCATTCGATTGCCCCAGCATTTTTTCAAAATATACCGCCACATTGCTATCGGTAAAACCACTGATTTCAACTAACCCGTCATGGTTTATCCATTTTTGTAGCGTCCCTATCGCATACGGCCGAGTCGTCACCAATTTCTTAAACGGCAACTGAAATAATTGTACTAGCAAGTCACGCCAATACGTTTGCTTAAGTTCTGGCAATTCATCCAATCCATCTAACAGCAATAAGCACCTAGCAGGAGATTGTTCAAGTCTAGCAAGCAGTGACTGCGCATCATCGGCTGATAATCTTAATGAACCCCAGCAGGCACGATGCAATAACTGTGTAATAGTTCGAATATCAGAGTCTATCTGTTCAGGATGCAAGTCACGACATCGAACTATTAATACCATATCAAACGCTGACCACAAACCTGTTTTACCTTCTCCTTTTTTAGACAGTGCCCACTGGTAAGCTAGATAATCCACTAATGTTGTTTTCCCAACGCCCGCTGCACCGGATAACATAACAGTATTGATAGGCGGTAAAGATTTCCCATGACTATTGGTATAGATTGACGGTTGAAACAAATCAGTCAATTCAATCACTTCTTTTTTACCTACTAGCCTGTCACGCTCTCGCAATGGTTTATAGATCGGCCTATCGTCATGAGGTTGTTGTCTATCATCAGCTGAGTCGTCTCGTTTTTTTACCAGCTGAAGATTCACAAAATAATCCGCCAGTGAAAAATAATCCTCATTGAATAGTTGTTTTTTCACAAACGTCTCTTTGCTATAGTACGACATCATCGCAGTCTGCCAATATTGCCATAATCGCTCTGGCGCTGTGCGATTGAGCGCCTTATCAAATACATCGAATAATCGACCATTAGCTGAAGTGCTTGCCATATCCTTGGCTGTTTCTTGATGACTATCCACGCATGTGGGGTCAGCGCCTTGTGCTAATAAACTATTGAATACCACTTCGTAGTCTGCCAATGTGCTGCCTTGATCCAATTGCCGGCCTGCTGCGGCGCAATGCAACGGTGTGCGGTTATCCGCATTGCGTGCATTCACATCAATACCCGCTTGTTGTAGCAATAGGTTAACTACCTCAGTATTAGCATACATTGCCGCCAAATGCAGTAAGGTATTACCTTGACTATCAGTTTGCACCCAAGCGTTTGTTGTCTCTTCAACTAAATAACGAAACACATTCTGATCGGCGAAACACGCCGCTTTATGCAAGGGCAAATGAAAATCCGGCGTCCGAGCACCCAGTGCCTGTGGCCACATTGCTACAAATCGCTGATAAAGTGATAAGTCAGCAATACTCGAGCGGCACAATCGATGCAATACAGTTTCACGTTCAACTTCAATCATACCGTCATTGGCTTCTTTATTTGTCAATTGTATACTAAAATCATGATACGACTCATCTTGACTGAGCAAATAATGCATTAACGAACTTTGTTTAAAGCGTAATGCCACATCAACCCACGTATCCGCTTCCTGTATCGCCACGGGTTGATGAAAAGTCCCTTGCGCGGACTGAAATGCGATCTGCTTACCTTCGAAAGGTTTTTGGCTTAGCAGTGATGCTAATTGTGTTTGATAAAACAGCTGCGTGTGAGTATCTCGATGGGCATGTTGCTCCTTGGCTCGATAGAGCAGCGCATAAATACAGACCGCATGAACAACATAGCTATGCTGTTGGCACGTCTTAGCAATATCAATAAGGGTATTCACATCGTCTTGCGATAAATCCGTTTCTCTTAATGCCTCTAGATGAGCCATTAATACCGATAATTCAGGTAGTACAAAATTCGCACCACTGCTAGAAACATTAAAAGCATGTTTTATGATTACTTTAATGTTGACTCGCGCATAATCAGAAGCTGCTATCGGAGATAGCCATAGTGTTATCGGTAAATTTGATATTCGCTCACAATGAGTGATGCCTGCATCATTATCAGCTGTTCTTATTTGAGATCCTTGTTGACGTCCTACCGTTTCCTTTGTTGATAAGCTGCCAGCGTTTTCCCCTGGCACAGCGGCATAATGAACTTTACGGTTCAACACATCTTCCAAATACTGAACAACACTTACTTCTGCATTTCCTGATGCCGCTATGCTCTCTGGTTTAAATTGGCTAATCACCTGCAAAATCTGCTCGCGCTTTGGTGCATCAAGTGCTAACAAATGTTCTAATTGTTTACGAGGAATGTTTTGATAATCTGTACAACCCATGTTCTTAAGTGTTTGCTGCAGACTAACAATCGCCTCACCACTTGCTAACACACCACGGTGTGGTTGACTATCGGCATCGCATTGTGCACCTAACTGCTCCAAACAATACGCATCCGAATCAGCTGGCAATGCGCTTTGTTCCTTCGCCAATTTCTGATGGATTTTGCTGGTACTGTCGGTTAACTCCGTACCTTCTGCGACGTCTTCTTTTTTGGCTGTGTTTTTCATACCTCACCTCTCTACTGTCCTATGTAGTCTGACTAATAAAAACACTACTCTAAAGAACCAATAACCTGCATTATTTACTCTTTGCCATCAAATATGATCAGAGTACAACTCTACGCACGTATCCCAGTGATACTCATCTAGACACAAATAATATTGTAACACTACACCTTTCTGCTTCACTGCCACCAGAAAATAAAAAAAAATTGCTGCTATTTTAAACAAAATTCTCTTCACGCCACCCATTATCGTTATCAGCTTTTACAGGCGATGTCAATAGCCAAATTGCAATGAGGTAAAATTAACCATAGTCTTTTCTATAAATGTACAATCTAATTTTAAGACGTTAATAAAATATAAAGCCGATAATAACCATCGCGAACACGAGTTGGCGCAATTTCGTCAATCTGCCAGTCACTAGTACTCAATCTGATTTTTTGTTAGCATACTGTATTCTTTTAATTAAACAAATAATGGTTGACGTTGCGCGAAATTGGACTATCTTTGGGAGCACAATGCGAAAAAAACAACATTTCTTAATCTATTGGCTAACAACTCTGGTATTAAATAGCTTACGTATTCTCACCTGGATGCCTTATTCTTGGCAAATGTGTTGTGGGAGATGGTTGGGTCGTCGCTTATATAGAAAAAATAAAAAACTATATCATGTAGCAAATACCAATATATCCTTATGCTTTCCAGAATTATCACCAAAAGAAAAAGAAATATTTTTGCAAAAGAATTTTGAATCATTAGGTATGGGATTTTTCGAAACACTACTTGCTATATTTGCTAGCAACAAACGTGTCAAACGATTGATTCACTCAGTAACAGGCTTAGATGAAATTAGCAACACTTTGGCAAACAAGCAGGGCGTTATTTTATTATTTCCTCATTTCGTTTCTATTTATTTAATAGGCCGGGCACTTGGATTGCATTCAAATATTCCTTTTTCCCTTATGTATCACAGTCCTCGCAATCCAGCATTGAATGATTTTATGTTTAAACATTTGCAAAAACACTGCGATAAAGTATTCACTCGTAAAGACACACGCAATATGATTAAACATCTACGCACAGTCCATACCGTGTGGTATGCTCCTGACTTGGATTTAGGGAGAAAATTCAGCATTTTCATTCCTTTTTTCAACGTACCTGCAGCAACATTAATAGCACCTAGTAAAATTGCCAAGATAAGCAATGCTCAAATTATTCCTATCGCATTTTATCGTTGTGAAGATGGAAAAAGCTATAAAATAAACATAAAACCTGCTTTAGAAAATTTTCCAACAGAAAATGAGAAACAAGATATGATCAGGATCAATAAAACTATCGAAGACATCATTCAACAACAACCAGAACAATACTTATGGCAATATAAACGCTTTAATACCCGGCCAGAAGGTGAAGAAAAATGGTATTGAGATCAACACTGTTCCTGAATACGTGAACATTACTGCTCCGGATTAAAAATTCTAGAAGAAAAAATTGCATCAAACAATAAATACTTTCTTATAGCGTTTCCCTATATTGTTGACCTATTCTAAGCGAGCATAGTGTTTGCTTGCGAGGTTTCAAAAGCGACGTTTACTTATTGTCAATAAGCTTTTGAATAACCAAGCAAGCAGGCGCTAGATGAAGTCTTAGTATAGGTCAACAATATAGGGAAACGCTATAAATAATCACAACAAAAAATCAGCAAACACTCATTAAAATGATTTATCTGTTTTTTTAATTCTTATCTATCATCAAATACATCTCATCTCAACAAGCTAGCGTTTATTATTGATAAACTGATCATTGATATCAACTCACATCTCATCGTATCAGCAATATAACTAGCCAAATAAACGTTGAAGTGAGATTGCATTATTGATAACATTCCAACTTGATAAATGAGCAAGCAAATTACTCTGCCTAGCACTTAAATTAATAACACCTAATAAGTTTTGTCCAAATGTTTTATAATGTGGGAAATCTTTTAAGAAAATATCCTTCTTCATCCAAGTCTGCACATCTGTTGGCAATTGATTTTTCCATTGAGACACTTTCTCATTATAAACCCACAAGATAGTCGTCGTCCAACCTCCTGGGATACTTAGAAATGGATTCGCTTGAATATCATAACTATCTTGATATAAAACTGTCTTTCCCGATTGTTTAGCAGCCATTAACCCTTTTACTAAATCATTAAATTGTTGATTTGAAAATACTTGTGTATATGGCTTTTCATTAGCTGGCTGCCAAAAATTAGAGAAATAACCAAATAATGGGGGAATATATTCGTCGATACCTGTCCATACGTTAGTTGATTGTAGTTTTGGCTCCAAAGGAGTATCTGTATTCACAAACACTGTGATTTTTTCTACCTTACGCATTAATAATGATAGCAAGCCAAAGTTTTCTAATAAACCACCATCTCCAATTTGCTGCTGTCCTGCGCGAGTTAAATCGCCTGTACTGATAGGCCAGGAATAATAAGCAGGCCAACTATTTTCTGTGATACCTATTTTATCTGCCAATAGTTCAGGTGCTGCGCTACTGCTCGCAATAACATCAGAAAGCACAAAAGGTATTTTCTTTTTTTGTAATGTTAACTCAAAAGATAGATATTGCTTATCAGCTGCTGTATTGACACTATTTGGCTTACTATTGAAAGCAAGTGATTCTACATAGCCACCACCTATATCTTTGTCTGGCTTTACGTTTTTGTGAAATACTTTAGCACCAGTATAGACAGGTGTAAATTCAAAAGGAATTTTTTCCAGCCTTTTATCCGAGTTATTAGGAGATAATACCGTTCCCATGACAATAAGATATGGACGCGATTGCTCTACTGAGTAAAATAAACGTGCTTGATCCTTACTCCAACTAAAAGGTCGCTGTAAATCATCTAGACCATAAGGTTTTAAGAATATTTCATTCAAGGCTTTGGCATAAGTTTCAGGGCCCGATCGTGTTAAAAACTCAGCAAGATATTTGGGTATGAGACCAGGCTTTAATAAAGTAGCAAGATGGCATTGAGGACTTAATTGATCCAATGCCTGTAATGTGATTTTATCCGGTGTTAAAACTGGCCCTAAAAAAGTCTCTGTCGCTATATTCCTAGGTAAAAATGTAAAAGGAGCACAAGCCCAAGATCCACCTGACACACAGGAAATATAACGAATATTTTTCAGTAAATCTAATTTGTGTAACCCGCGCAACTGTCCTATCGTCGCTGCAAGAGAGCGGCCACCACCACCGGAAAAACACAAACCCGTATTAGGCTTAGCTTGGATTTCAGCAATGTCATTTTCTGGGAACTGAAATGAATCATCGGTTGCAGGCCAAAAATTCGCTTTGATTTCACTCATTACTGAAACTCCTTGTGCTATGGTGAATGATCCTTATTATTCCAACAATACGACTATTTATACACTACTTGAGCTTAGTCACTAACACATCTTCCATAAACAAATACTTTAAATCAGAACCATAAAACATATTCAATGCATCAGTTGGTGAACATACCATGGGTTCTCCGCGTCGATTTAATGAAGTATTCAATACGACAGGATTTCCATTACGTTGCGCTAATGCTTGTAACAAAGCATAATAGCGTGGATTTGTTTGTTCAGATACAATCTGTGCACGTGCAGTTCCATCTTCGTGCACAACTTCTGGAATGCTGGATTTCCAATGCTCAGCGACATCAAATGTAATTGTCATAAAAGGAGCTGGATGGTCTGTTTGTAAGATATCACTTGCCACTGTATCAGCCATGCTAGGACAAAAAGGCCGCCACTTTTCACGGTATTTAATTTGTTCGTTAATGCGTTCCGCAATACCTTTAACACTAGGATCACCCAAAATACTGCGATTACCTAATGCCCTAGGACCAAATTCCATGCGTCCTTGGAACCACGCTATTGGATGACCCGCAGCTAATAACTCAGCTGCCGTATTAACAGTATCATCTAATTTTTGCCAGGTGGGTTGCTGTGCATGTTGCTCACATGCTGCTATACATTGCTCTGTGGTAAATATAGGACCCAAATAAGCATGTTGCATTTTTCTTACCTGATCGCCGAGTTGGTTAGCAACAAAAGTAGCAGCGCCTAATGATGTTCCTGCATCATTAGATGCAGGTTGTACAAATAATTCTTTCACCCCCGGCAATGCAACTAACTTTTGGTTTAATTTTACATTTAAGGCCACACCCCCGGCGAAACAAATTTTTCCTGTTTCTGCAATAATATCTCCTAAGTAATGCTGTACCAGTTTTAATACTGTATCTTCTAATAATTGTTGTACTCCTGCGGCATAATGTATGTAAGGCTCATCAATTTCATCACCTATGCGACACGGCCCTAGCCATTTAATTAATTTGGGACTAAAATAAAAACCTACACCATCTTTTTTATAACGACGTAATCCTACAGTATTAACTAAGTTAGTATTCACTTGAAAAGATTGGCCATCGCATGTCAGCAAACGCGACAAATCATATTTATTGGCATCACCATAAGGTGCCATTCCCATGACTTTGAATTCACCATCTAGCATTTCAAAGCCTAAGTACTGAGTGATTGCACCATATAATCCACCTAATGAATCAGGATCATAGAATTCTTTAATTTTATGAATCTTGCCTTTCTCGCCATAAGCAAACAAAGTAGATGTATATTCACCCTTGCCATCAATACTGATAATGGCTGTCTTTTCTTCAAAACCACTTAGATGATAAGCACTACTCGCATGTGCTATATGGTGTTCCACTGGCATAAATTGTGTCTTATCTAAATCCATGCCCAATTGTTGCATTAGCTCTAATGCTCTTTTTTTATTTTTACGAAAGCGCCTATTACCATTAAAGATAGCATCAAATGAGCGCTCTGTTGCATACCAATAACGTTTAGCAAAATGCCAGCGTGCTGGAGATTTAATATCGATAGCAGCATAAGGAAACGCAACCACATCAATCTCACTTGCTTTTATTCCAGCAAAGTCTAAACACCATTTAGCTGCTTCGATCGGAAACTGGCCTTTTGCATGCTTTTCTCGAATAAAGCGTTCTTCTTCTGCTGCTGCAATAATTTCACCATCAATGATTAATGCTGCTGATGCATCATGAAAGACAGCGCCTGATAATCCCAAAATTTTCATACAATTAAACCCTTTTGTTGTAACAATTGAGCACAATACTCTTGAATTAATGGATATTCAGTAAGGTTTTGTAAAAACCGCTTCATATCACGACGCCATGCTTGCCTCAAAACAGATTTCCTGCGATAACGTCGCATGCCATCTAAATCTAATAAATACACTTGTTCATTACGAATAATAAAATTACTTGCCTTGGTGTCTCCGTGGCTTATTTTTGCTTGCCATAGCTGCCTAAAAATATCGACTATCTGCTCTAGCATTGGTTGCCACTCCTGCTGTTGCTGTGACTGTTTTGATAAATAGACATCTAATGTCTCACCCTTGATATATTCACAGATAAAATAAGCTTGCCAGCGAAAAATGCCAAAACGACTTTCTAACAATGCTAATGGCCTTGCGGTAGCAATACCTCTTAGCTGCAACAAATGTGAAAACCGCCATGAATTTGATGCACGTGAAGGCTGTATTAAACGGCGCAAACCATGCATAAATGTTTTTATATTATGGCGTTTTAGTAATATTTGTTGATTATACTGTACTAAAGTTGAACTATTCCCATCCTTAACCATTTTGCTTTGCTTAGAATGAAATAACCATTCAGGATCATTAATAATTGATGGTAATATTTGTTCAGTATAATGTCTATCATAAATAATAAAGTGTCGAAATGATTTTTGCTGAATAAAATTACTACAATTTCGGTACAATTTCTTCATGACATATTTTTCATGCCTATACCGTTGATATTTGCATTGCTGCTTCATCTTATGTAACAAGCGATCAGAACAAGCCCAGCCTCTCTCAGCCACATATGCTTGAAAAGCTATTGGCATAATATGATCAAAACTGGGCTTAATATGTGCAAATAACAATCCTAAATTTTTTAAACTTTTACGGCGGCATAATGCCTTCTTTTCAGTGGTACAGATACCTGCACCATCTATAATATGAATATGATGTTGGTAACAGAGAAAGTTATCAAAGTGAATATCTTTTTGAAATAATCCCGCCCCATGCAATTGAGCAACAGTTATCAGCAAACGACAAAGCAAATCTTGTTGTTCTTCATCTGTTACAGCTTGTGGCCAAGACTGCCTAAGGTTAACTGACTCAGCCAAATAATCTAGTATTAAAATTGATAGTCCAGGAATAACATCTCGCTTAGCAAAAATAATATTTGCTGTACGAAATTGTTTGGTTAGCAATGCTTCTATGCCTTGCTTATCTCTTTGCCAATGCCAGGCATGTTTGAATGGTGCATAAAATAATTTAGCAACAACTTCTCTACCTTGCCATACAGCTTTACACGTTAGTCGTTTTCCTGGCAGCAATCTCAAAATTTCTTGACAAACTAACACATATTGGCCATCAGCAAAAGTTATCTGTATTGGCAATTTTATATTGCGGCCGCTTTTTCGTAATTGTTTGCTATTTAGTTTCTGCATTATTTCTCCAATGTTTTTTCCAATAGCGCGCCTCTAATGCTTTCCATATCTTTCTATCATTTTTTGATAATTTTTTATGGCCAAAATAAGCTTTTAAAAAAAACCACTTTGGTTCGAAGATCAACACCATGAGTGTAGCGTTGCAGCGTGTCTAAATCTCGCAACATGCATTTTTTTTCCTGCCATCTTTTTCTGGCACCTTCTAGATCAATAAAGCGTATATCTTCTGATGCTTTATTGATAAGAACATGCTGAGGATAAAAAGCGGTGTGCTGTATGTGATGTTGGTGCATTATGCGAATAGCTTTGGCCAAGCAACCAACCAAATGACGCCATTCACATAGTGCAACACTAGCTTGCTCTTCAACGAATGACAGCAAATTCTGATAATTTTCTAATGCCACCGTCAACATGACAGCTCGTACTTTTCCTTCTACTTTTTTTGAAGAAAAATATATTAATTCCGGGCCAGGGATATTGCAACATGAGAATAGTAATAGATTATTTTTTTCTCGTTCCAATGTTGGCTTTTTTAGCCAAGGTAATAATCTAGGACGATAAATATGATTTTCATGTCGTTTCAAGTAAACTGTCGTTTTACCACCTTCTGGTAAGTTTAATACCAGCCGACTCACCCCGGACCAACCCCCTCGACGATAATTTGGCTGCTCTACCCAGCCTGCTTTCACAGACCAAAAACTATCAAAGTCTATTAAGTCATTGCCAATTAAAATGTCTTGCCAACTTTCCGCAATATACATGTATCATTCCCGCCCAGCAAAGAATTGCAATACTTTTTTAATTTGTCTTTTATGGTATTTTGTTAACTTACCGCATTGACAATACTGTTTATAAAAACGCAAACGTTGTGATCGCGACAAAATATACTTTGACTTCTTATCTAAACAAGCTAAGTCTTTAATTATTCCTCGGTGCCGCTGCCAGCCATAGCGTTTTCGCCCGACTGGACAATCAATAAAGTAAACATTGGCTGATGGCTGAAGTGAAATAAGAATATTACGCCATTTCAAATCATTATGAATAAAATGTTGATTATGTAACGCCCGAGTATAAGCAGCAATTTTTTCACTAATTTGTTGAAGCCATCTACCTCCTCGGTAAATCTCTGGTCTTTTTTCAGCTAAAGCAGACAAATCCAGCACCATAGGAACGGCTTTTGTTATAATAGCACCATAATAAAATGCGCCAAAACAGCGCTTTTCACCATAGGCAATAATATCTGGCGTATTAATGCCAAGCTTTTGAAAATAAAGCATATTCTCCCCATTCTGCTCGGACACGCGAACGACCTAATAACCCTCTTAAATACTTACCTGCCGTGGTATATATTTTAATATAGTATTGCTCACCTTTTTCCGTCACTAAAGAATATAATTTGCTGTGACGACTCCGAGAAAGGTAGCTTCCTTGTGGCGCACATGCGGTTGTTAAGTCAGGAAAATACTGCTGAGTGACATATTGGTATGCTGGGTTAACCCAATAACATTCTGCCATGTTTATTCCTCACCGTATAAGTTTTTGCGCATTGCTTTCTGATGTAATTGATTTGCTCTTTTGGCGACGCGAGACCAAAAATGTTTTTTATGTTGCCAGCTATCACGCATTGAGCATCCCTCATAATACTTAATAAAATAGAAATAATCACGCACTGAAAAGTTAAAGCGCATAATAGAGAAAAATAAACTACCTAAATCCTTGATGATCCAACGTAATGGAATGTGTTGACGCAATTGAGCCCGATGCAAATCAATAACATGAATTTTTAAATTGTCAAAATTAACTCGTCCTGTTGCTTTATCAAGATTCACTAACAAGTGGCAAGCATAATAATCTCGATGATTCACACCATTATTATGCATTTTACGTGTTATTTCCGCAACCTGTCTTATTATTTGCCGCTTTTGTTGTAAGGTAATAGGCTGTTGCTGAGACATTTTTAAAATATTCTCTAAGTTTTCTGTACCACGTAACTCTTCTGAAATAATGAATGACTGTTTCCGTGCTGGGTTTTTTCCCCTATAACCATAGGCAACAATACTTAATGTATTTAATCCTGCCTCTGCTAGACGTTTTGCAGCAAAATATTCATTCTCTGCACCAAGTATAGGTTGACGTACTTGCAGCCAGTTTTTAACAATCTCTAGCCAGCCAACACCAAAATGTAATTTAGCAAAATAAACCTTATCATGATGTGAAAATCGCAGTGTATGACGCTTCGCTACCTTTCTATAAGTTTCCCCTTGCAACGACATGATTTGATTAAAGACATTATCTTTCTCTTGATGAAAAGGTGATAATTTACGATGCTGCCACAAATAACTACCCTTGTTATATCTTGTCTGATTGCAAGCAATATATTGTTGGATTTCATTTGCCGCAATAACTGGCATGGAATAAAAATCAGCATGACTTGCATAATCTAATGCATTACTTTGCCATTGCTGTCTTTGCTCAACTGACGTCAAAAACATTAACAAACGTTGATTACATAATGTTTGAGAGTAAGGCTCTGGGATAACTTGTCCCGCTTGCGCTTCTGTTACGTATTTTGCATAGCCGCAGCTTGCTGTAGTTAATACCGGCAAACCTGCAACAATTGCTTCAATTAAGACAATCCCTGCACTCTCTGCATAAGCTGGATGAAATAACATATCTGCTGCAAATAAAAAACGAGGGATATCTTTACGACCACCAAGAAATCTAACTTGTGATTGCAAACCAATTTTTTCGGCTAAATCGACAAAAGCCTGCTTTTTATCTTGGCCTATCACATAATAATGGACTTTTTTTCTAATGGCTTCTGGCAACTCTTTTATTGCCGATAATGCCCTGCTGACTCCCTTCATTCGAAAACCAGAACCTATATGCAATACTAAATAATCATCGTCTTTAAGAGAAAACTCTTTTCGTAACTGCGCACGTATTTCTTTCGCGTCACTAGGCCGCTGTCTGTTTTTCAAGATCCAAGGCGGCAATAAAGTAAAACGGCTGGCGGGCAGTGAGTAATACTGAATAAAATCTCGTTTTTGTATTTCTGATAAAGCTAAAATTTTGCTACTGCTATCTCTTGCCAAGACAGCGCTTTCAAAACGAGAAAATAAATAAAAACGTGGACTTATGGTACGATACCAAAAAGATCGTAAGCGATCAGCCATAGCAACAAAACATGGATCTGCTGCAAAATAAATATCAAGATAAGGCATTTTGTTAAACCCTATGACAGCCCCATACGCAGTTTTTGTTAATTGCTGATAAACACATTGAGCAAACTTTTTATAGCGCTGATGATTCATTAACGCTTTTATAGGAAGTACGTGTATAGTGACACCGGACATTGAGTCACCTTCCCATGCTAAAGTAAAGACATCAATAGTATAGCCTCTCGCCACACATTCTTCGGCAATAGCATAAAAATCTCGCTGTAACCCGCCGTAAGGAAAATATTTAAAAAGACAAAATGCTAAGCGCATGCGCTAGTCTCTAGATTATTTATCATATTATTTAATTTTTGCCAAACACGTGTTGGTGTAACTTCTTCAAAACAAGGAGGATAAGTATTATTTCTCACTGGCAATTTACACGACTTTGTTAAGCACGGTGAACATTGGTATTGCGATTGTATATGTAACTGATTAACGCCAACAGTACCTGTCATCTTCGCATCTGTTGGACCATAAATAGAAACGCATGGTTTGGCTAACGCTGCCGCCAAATGGCCAAGCCCTGTATCAACAGCAACAACGCCTTTTGCTCCGTGTAAAATAGCTGCTAATGTGTGAATAGTATATCGAGGCATAGCGATAATATTGGGATGATTGTTCGCAATACGCAAAGCACGTTCATGCTCCTCGTCATTACCACTATTCAAATAAAGTGTTAGTCCTTGTTTTACAGTCAAGTCACTCAACACTTGCCAATACTGTTCTGGCCATAATTTTGTTTGCCAGGTTGTGCCATGTAAAAATACTATATAATTACCTGCAAACGGACTGGTTGCAATTTTACTTGAATCCATACCATAATCTGGCAACGTCGTCGGTACTGCATAGCCAAAAATTTTAGCAAATAATTCACGTAGACGATTAACCGCATGTTGTTGCCATGATATTGAATAAGCATGATGATAGTGAATAAATGCAAAAGGATCGCGTGCAGATCGCCTATCTAAGCCATAGCGATTGCCCCCACGTGCAAAACGCGCCATGATAGCACTTTTAGTTAAACCTTGCGCATCAATAATATAATCGTATTCTTCTTGACGTATTGACTGTCTAAAATTTTTCCATTCCTGAGAAAAAAGCGCTTGCAACGGATTTTTACGCCATTTGCGCAAATTTAAAGAAATAACCCGATTGACATTGGCATGCCATACGGGAATTTCAGCAAAATCTTCTTCTACCACCCAATCAAATTGGACATCCGACTGATTGTTAGCGACATCTGTCAAGGCAGGTAAGGTATGTATAATATCTCCCATGGATGATGTCTTTACAATCAGCACTCTTATCATCTATTTGTCATCCAACAAGCTCAAATTTGGCACTGCAATAAGGACAAACAGCTTTACCTGTTTTTTCAATCGGTAAGAAAACCCGGGGATGCGCATCCCATAAGCGCATTTCTTTGGTTGGACATGATAACGGTAAATCTTTTCTACTCACTTGATAAACTACCTCTGCACACGCTTGTTTATCTTGATTTTCTGTCATATCAACCTCATTATTCAATTAATCATTACTGTCAAGTTTTAACCATTTTTTGCAGGTAATCCATGATCTGACTTTTTTTGCACAATTTTGAGCATTTTGCAATGCTGTTTGGTTTATTAATGAGCAATTAAGCTGATGGCCCGCTGACAAATCACGGCATTACAACGCCGAAATTAAAGTAATATTTCAGCAACATAGACAATCGTTTTCTATATTAGGCTCATTCACTACACCTATCTGATCACTTTAAAACAACTTATTGTATCATAAATTCAACATCTGTCAGTCTATTGCCACTTGATTTGACATTGAAATAATCCTAATTATATTTACCGGCAAAATTGTGTATTTTAAAGACAGGTTTGAGATGGCGACAAAACTTGCTGGCAAGTTTGCAAAACATATTATAAAAATATTTATTGTTGCATGCCCGCGCATAAGGTGACTAAATCATAACCTTGATCATTATCAAATTGTTAATTTGTGTCCATAAATTGTATCGATAAATATTTTATTTTCTAGCCGATAAGTGCTACAATATTTCTTTAATAAAGGGCAATTTTAATATAATACAAAAATGTTTTAAACATGGATAGACCAAGCGACGGGTAATTAAGGTTACAGGGATATGGCAGGGCCAACTCAATCAGAGCCAACAGAATATGGTGATGTTGTTAATGAACTATCATCAAATTTAGACTATTGGATAAATAAAATAAAACCGCACATAAAAATTTCTAAACACTACGAAAATCGTGATGAAGAAAGAACAAATATTGATCAAAAAGCAGCTAATGAAAACGCTAATATATTTGAATTAGCAGATGAATTAGCAGCCTATGCAGAATTAGAAAATTACTTTGTCATTGTTAGAAAAAATATATTAATTAATTTTTTAGGTTTTTTTGATAAAAACTCTTCCTATGAAGCAATTGAACCCGCTATCGCGAAAACATTAATGCCTGGATTAAAAAACCTAAAAAATGCGATAAAATTATTGTCTGTTGCATTTGCCGCAATTAACGGTGAACAAATGCCAGATGGCAATTCCAGTATGGCATTTGCCAAGGAACTCGTGGTATCCATAGATTACCCTGAGCTTTTAGAAAAACACAGTTCTGTTGTTGCTTATACTTGTTATCTTATCAATACAATAATTAACAACCCTGGCGAATTCTGGGCTCAGAATAAAAAAATATTGTGCTTATTAGAACTGGTTGGTTATTGGTATCGACACGACTTTCAAAAAAAATTAGAGCAATATTTAACATCTGAGCAAAATATTGAAAAAATTAATAGAGAAATTTTTGAGCCAATACTGATGCGTGTATTGACCGAGAGAGATCTGAAAGTGGACAATGAGATCGTCTACAAATCCATGAAAATAATTTTCAACTCATTAATTGTACGAAATAGCACCTTGCTCAATTTGTCTAAAGCTAAATTTGATCGGCATAATGAAAAGTTAATCAATAATTTGCTTCAATTTTATATTGTGTTTCTAAAAAAAATCACTGGTAAAGAAGATTCTAATGAGAAATTACAAAAACACCTGATAGCTATGCATGAATCAATAGAAAAGATTGATCCTAAAACTATTCTACTGCCACCTAATAATCTCTTGGCTTTTTCACAATGTGGTCAACAGATACCTTACAGTTTTTTAATTATAAAAGAACTGACAGAATTGTTAACGGCTCTTCCAGATGTATTAGAATACCATTCATGCCCATCTGAGAAAATTTTAAAAACCATCTATCAAAAATTAAAGCATATTCTATTGCAAAATATGATGTCAGCAAAGCTAACAACAAAGGAAGATAATTTACTCAATGATGACTCAATATTTCCTCTTATTGTAAAAGCACTTTTTTTAAAAACACATTCTATTAGTGCAGCCAGTGTCAACATTACTAAAATTCGCAAATGGTTAGATATATTTGAACGATCTATCTATCTTCATACAAATTCAGTGCATCTTCATGCAAAAATTCATGCTTCTATGCTACAATCAAAAGATACCATCACAGCGATTGATAAAGATAGTAATATAGATTTTCTGCAGCCCTGTTTAAACAACTTACATCTCGCTATTTTAAATAAGCATTTTCCGAATAATTCAACATTTCATACCCTATTGAAACATAATATTTTTGAGGATAGCAAGCTAATACTCATCCGGGAATCAGGATGGCAGCTTTTAAATCAGCATAACAACAAATTTAATAAAGCAACTGATTTAAAGCGAGCAATATTTCAATATGCTTTTGCCACATTAACTAGCTTTAATAACCTCTCAAAAGATACTAATGCTCGCACATGCATAAGGGCGATAAAGCTACACCTTAAAAAAGCTAATCTTTTTTTCAAGAGAGAAAGCCAGCAGAGCATTATTCCGAAAAATGATGTGAAAGATATTCTACATTTACTTAACGATCTCAAACTAAATTATTTATTTCATAGTAAGCGTGTAGCACTGGATTTTATTGATTCTGAAATAAGGATTGTTAATGAAAAGCTAAATTCTATTCCAGTAAAATTCTGCAGTATGTTTCCTTGCTCTACTTATGAACCAGATTTGCAAGCTCACAAAACGTTTGTAATACAACTTAAAACAAAGCTGTTAAACATAAAAACACTAGGGGATTTAGAAGAAATAACCAGTGAGAAAAAAGTAGAAAGCCTATTTAAAAACCCCAGCCTTACTAATAATTATAAAGCAATAAACGAATGGCTTATTATTAGCAAATTAATTTCACAGGCAGAGGAAATTAACAATGAAATATTATCTCCTTCTGCTCATAAGTTCAGATCCTCTTTTAGAAAAACTGCATTACGATCAAAGCCAGGAACAATGATACCAAGCCAGCTAAAATTTGATTTTCCTACAAAAATTACAGTATCAGCTTAGCTATATCGTATTATTGATGCAAAAACTGTGTACAGTCTCAACTAAGATATGCACACTTTCAATCGGTACATCCGGATAAATACCATGTCCTAGGTTAAATATATGGCCTGGCTGATTACTAAGGCTGGTCAAGATATCATGGGCATGTTGAATAATTACTTCTGGAGAGGCATAAAGAATAGAAGGGTCAAGATTACCTTGTAACGCAATATGGCTACCTACTCGCTCTCTTGCTTGCGCTATATTGATAGTCCAATCGACTCCTATCGCATGACAATTAGTGTTAGCTATCATTTCAAGCCACTGATTACCACCTTTAGTAAACAAAATAATTGGAATATCTTTACTGCTGTCATCCATCATAAGCTGCCGAATAATTTCATGCATATAATATAAAGAAAATTCTTCATAAGCAGTGGTTGTTAAAATACCACCCCAACTATCAAATAACATGACAACATCACAACCGGCAGCAATTTGTGCCTGCAAATACGATACAGTTGCTATTGTTAGTTTTTGTAATAGTAAATGCATCGCTTTTGGATCAGAATACAATAATGCTTTACTTTGACTGAATGTTTTACTTGCCTTACCTTCCGTCATATACGTAGCTAACGTCCATGGACTACCGGCAAAACCAATTAACGGAACTTTTCCTGCCAACGCTTGTTTAATCAAACGCACCGTTGCCGGAACGTATGCTAATTCTTGCTCAGGATCAGGTATAGGTAAATTTTTAATAGCATGCATATCTCGTATCGGATAGTTAAAGCAAGGGCCTTCGCCCTCAAGAAAATGCAACCCTAATCCCATCGCATCTGGAATGGTTAATATATCTGAAAAAAGAATAGCTGCATCTAATGGAAAGCGTTCTAGCGGCTGCAATGCCACAGTACATGCCAACTCTGGTGTTTTACATAGTGTTAAAAAGTCTTTTGCCTCAGCTCTCACTTTTCGATACTCTGGCAAATAACGCCCAGCCTGCCGCATCAACCATATGGGGATACGATCAACCTTTTCACAGGCAAGCGCGGATAGTAGTCGTTTATTTTTTATTTGAGTTGCCATTTATCATTTCTCGTTCTTGATCCCTTTGTGTATGCCGGAAACACTTCTGATCCATGGCTTCTGGGCTTGTGCTAATTTAGGTAGCTGGCTTACTGCATGCTCAGCCATTTTCTTCGTTGTGTAATCACCAAAAAGCGCAACATACCAATCTTTACCATTATGCAAAGTATGAAAATAATAAATCTTATCTTCCAATCCGACTTGCTTAATATATTGTGTTAATGGCTGCATGTTATAAGCACCCATTAATTGTATCGTATAATGCTGTGGATTTAATGATAATAAACGATTTTCTTGCTCAGTATATAGCGACACTTTTTCAACTTTTGTCTCTACCTTAGTGAGCTCTTGCAGTTTTTCTGTTGAAAGCTGTAAATCAGCAGTATCTTCTTTATTTGTTAACGAAACGGTCATTCCGGGTTCATTTATTACTGACTCTGCCACTAGCTCGGTTGGCTGTTGTGGTTTTTCTGTTAAAAACTGTAAATCAGTGGTATTTTCATTATTTACTGGCGATACAGTCACTACTGGTTCATTTATTACTGATTCTGTCACCACTTTTGTTGGCTTTTGCAGTTTCTCTGCTGAAAACTGTAAGTCAGCAGTATCTTCGTTATTGGTTGATGAGATAGTTATTTCTGACTCATTTGCTACTGATACTGTGTTCGTGTCATTCGGAGCATCTTTATTATGTTTTAACAACGCAGGTTGAGATAAACTAATGAGGTTTATATCGTTGGATTGATCTAATGATGTACTCTGATTATTTGCAGAGTGTTGACTATCTTTATAAAACCCAGCACTCTCAGTCACTGCTGTGATTATTTGTTTATTTGCTGGTGGTAATGATAATTCAGTTGACTCTGCGATAACGGGGATTTGCATAGAGTAATTCATAAAAATAAATCCCGCAGTAACAACTGCAAATAGGCTTAATGTGAAAACTAATATAGGTATTCGTATACTCGCTTTCTTAGCATAAGCAGCGCCACCCGTTGCTACTTTCTTTATCTTTTCCTGTGTTTTTGTTATAGATACACATTGCTTACTGGCTAAAAATTCTTTTGTTACTTGATTAATTTGTGCAGGAACTCCCTCTGAGTCATAATAAATTCCTTCAAGTTCATCTTCTGTTAACGGCAATTCTCCGCAATATCCTGCTGCGTTCAGCCGATGCAAAACATACTGCTCCATTGTTTCTTGAGAGAAAGGTTTGATACGCGAGGTATGTGTAACAATATCACTTTCTTGTTGCGCAACAATATCAGCAATAGTCGTTTCCAACTGAGGACCGCCAAATAACACCGCATGTAATGGCGTACGATCCGTTGGTTGTTTCGCCATAATGTTAAGCAATGTTGCTAATGTCCGCTCTGGTAACAAGTGTGCATCATCAATAACAAAGAGAAATTTTTGCCGATTTTTCTGCATAGCTGATAGTTGTATTGATAATTGCTGATAAAATTGCTCTGTGTGGTTTTCAATATGAGGCATATTAAGATGCTTTGAAAACAAAAAACGCAACACATCAACGCCTACCGATTGATCACCTTGCACATGACAAATACCTGTACTGTTACTGGTCTTATGCAATAACTCTTGTAACAAAGTTGTTTTACCAATACCCGTTGGCCCAACAATTAACAATACAGCATTACTATGAAAGCCAAGATGACTAATAAGATCTAATAAGTAACCCCACTGCTGTGAAATATAGTGGTTATTTATGTTTCTATCTTTATCAAATGGGTCAAATTGTAAACCATAATGTTCCCAATATTCCGCCATAACAAACATTCCTTGCTAAACGAGAGTGTTCGTGCATTATCCTAAATTCAACCGTTGGTGTCTATAAAAATAACTTTCGCAACCATCAAAGCATTGATTTCCTGATGATAAGTTTCTTCTGAGGCTATTATCAGCATAAAATATTTTACTCGATAACGCCCACTGATTAACACTTGCTTTACTTACTGCACCTTGCAATAATAATACACTGTGATTATTACAAACCGTTGTAATAATGTAACTATTTGAAATTATTATATAAATATAAAACAACCATGAATATGGTTAAAAAAAAGGCTGATCATGTGATGATAAAGGTAACTCAGCTACATCAGCAATTGGTTACAAAATTTGAGATTGACAGCAATATCGCTAGGCAAATAGATAATCTGCAACAAACATATCATAACATAAACGCTGTCTGGAAAAATCCTGCAAAATCTCAACTAAAGCGAAAATTACAGAGTATTTTTCTGACAAAGACTGAATTTCCCCCATTATTTTGCTCGAATTTATCACAAGCTGACATTAAAACAGCAAATGAAAACAAACTACAGGATTGGTTAACCCATGCAGCAATGCTTGGCAATATTGCTTTGGTAAAATGGTTATATGATAGCACACAGACAAATAAACAAATTACATTAAATCGCAACACTTTCCTTGCAGCAAATTATTCAGGCAACCTAGAACTAGTACAATGGCTATATGAGAAAATAAATAAAAAAGAATTATTGGCCCTAAGCCAATTTGACTTGAATAGGGCTGCTCAGTCAGGTTGTTTGAAATTGGTTCAGTGGTTATGCGATAAAGCTCCAGAAGAGATACGACTAATCCCAAATGAAGAAACATTATCTGAAGCGGCACGATCAGGTAACTTACCACTAGTACAGTGGTTATGTATTGAAAAACAGCTTATCCCGAACCAAGATACCTTATGTAGAGCGGTTAACTCAGGCAATGTAATGTTAATGCAATGGCTATGTAATGAAAAACATCTTTTCCCAGAACAATATATGTTGAACTGGGCAGCACGATCAGGTCACTTTAATGCTGTACTATGGTTATGCAATAAGACACGGAGGAAAAATCAACTTATCCCAAACCAAGCAACTTTACTTAAGGCGATTGAATCAGGCAATTTACCATTGGTGCAATGGCTATATAAGCAAAAGCAATTCTCCCCAGAACAAACCATATTAAAACAAGCTGTGTTATCAGGAAATTTATCCTTAATGCAATGGCTGTGTAGTGAAAAATATACCAATGGGCAACTCAGACCAGATCAGTATATACTAGGTTTGGCTGCTGAATTAGGCTATACACGCATTTACAGTTTCCTCTGCGAACATCATGAAAAAACTGTCAAATCTGCTAAAGAACCCACACGCAATGTTGGACAATCGATAGCTTTGCATCCTACATCAATACTCAATACTAACCCACGCAATGATCCTAAAAGTCCAACACACGTCAATTCCATCTCATACCAAACACCAATCGGCACTAGTTGGCTATTCAAAGGCTATCTATGTAATGTTGAAAAAATACCAATAGTTCAATGTACTGCAGTTTCTAACGACGTTAAATTAAAAGCGAGACAACAAATTCGGACTGCGGTAGCGAAAACACTAAATGATTATAATACTATATGGCAATATGCTGGGAATACTAAAAAAATCCGCTCTTCTTACCGTGCTCTAGCATCAATCCAACTAAATATCAACAACCTAGAAGAAATGGTTAAAAGTATTATTCGATTTTTTAAGTCTAAAAAAGGACACTGGTATGCTGGAGAAAAAAACTTAGCTAGTAAAAAATATCGAAAAAATAGAGGTCCTTCAATTAAAACATTACTGATGATAAACTTACTGACCATTCCACTTTTTCATCGTAACGTCACTAATAATATCTTAACACTGATTACACGAGAGTTAGACCATGGTCTTCAATACGAGTTGGATTTAACTAAACACAAATTGGGCGGATGTAATATTGAGGGGTTGATCTGCTTTTTTGAAAATGAATGCAAACGCTTTGCTGGACTTCGATATTCTGATGAAGAGGAAGAAAAACCACAGCAAACTGTCATATAAGATGTTTTTTCTACATAAGTAAAAAATTACACAACAAATATATTGGTTACTCTTCTTCAGCATCTTGCTCTTGCATAAAAGGGCTTTTCAATGAGCTTACAATATCAGTACTAACTGCTTTTACACTACGCCCATCTGTAGAAAAAATATAATCAGCGATGCTTCTATAGAGTGGATCGCGCGTTTCTTCTAAGGCAACTAATAATTTGTCTCGATTTTTTGTTTGCATAAGCAATGGGCGTTTTTTATCTTTTTCCATCCGAACCAATTGCTGTTCAATGGTTGCTTGCAGGTAGACAACAATACCTCGTGCAGACAGTATATTGCAATTTTTTGGATCCTCTACAACACCTCCACCTGTCGCTAATACAATGCCTCGCTTTTTAGTTAACTCTTCTAACACTTCACGCTCACGCTTGTGAAACCCTTCTTTTCCTTCAACATCAAAAATCCAAGCAACACTAACGCCCGCTCGCTCCTCAACAACTTGATCGCTATCATAAAAATCACATCCCAGCAACCGTGCTAAAGAACGCCCTATTGTCGTTTTCCCTGCCCCCATCGGACCTACAAGAAATATACTTTGATGTTTATTTATCATTAGTTTAAGCTCAATAACTGATAGAATATCTCAACGTTTTTTTGCATACTATAACCTCAACAATGAAATGCACTTTTTATACTATTGGTGTTTGCTGCACAATTTTAGGCGTAATAAATATTAATAACTCACGCCGTCTCTCTATATCTTTCGTTCGTTTAAATAAATAACCTATGACAGGTAACTCTCCAAGAAATGGTACACGTTCAACCTTATTTTGTTGGTCTTCTCGATAAATACCACCTAAAACAATAGTTTGTCCATTCTCAACTAAGACATGGGTTGCAATTTGTTCGGTATCAATAGCTGGGACACCTAACACTTCTGGCTTAGAACTTCGCCTGTCTTGATTGATCTTGATATCCATAATAATTTTATTATCAGGTGTGATTTGCGGTGTTACTCGCAATGCTAAAACAGCTTTTTTAAATTCGACGGAAGTAGCGCCACTAGATGTCGCTTCTTGATATGGAATTTCCTCTCCTTGCTCAATATAAGCCTCCTGCTGATTAGCTGTAACCAAACGTGGACTAGAAATTAATTCACCAACACCTTCACTCTCTAGTGCGGATAATTCCAAATCTAATAAGTAATGACGACCTAATTTTGCTAGTGCCACACCAATACTGGTAGCGGTTGTGGTGTCGGGTTCTGCCGGCAAATTAACATTTAAACGGCTATCAACCGGCACACCTATGACTGGATTTGTACCTGGGTTCCTAAGGGCATTATTATTAATCTCGTTAGCACCGCCACCACCTTCAAATAAGCCTCCGGTTGACCTTGAACCTATGGTACCAGAGACATGTGATGGGTGAGTAATACCAAATCGAATACCTAAATCTTTTTCATAATCGGTATCAACTGTCACTATTCTTGCTTCAATCAATACTTGTTGTACAGGAACATCTAACTGTCTAATCAAAGGGACTAATGTTTGTAAAATAACTTCTGTATCCTGTATCAATAAATTATTTGTTCGCTTATCAATATTAACATTACCTCGACTTGATAACAGTGTGGACGATTTATCCTGCAGCAATCCGGCTATATCCGATACATTAGCGTAGTTTAATTGCATTAACTCTGTAACTAAAGGCTCTAACTCTTCTACTTGTTTTGTCGATTCTAACCTTTCTTTTTCTCGTGCTGCAATTTCCTCTGTTGGCGCTATCATCATAACACCACCAATCTTACGGACACCTAGTCCTTGTGTTTTTAATATAATTGCCAAGGCTTCATCCCATGGTACATTGTTTAAGCGTAAGGTTATCACACCCGATACAGAATCACTTGCTACAATATTAGTTCCAGTAAAATCTGCTAATAATTGCAAAACAGCGCGAACTGAAATACTCTGGAAATTTAGTGAAAGTTTTTCGCCTTTATAAACAATTTCATCGGCCTTTTGTGTAGATGAAGATGATGAAGTGCGCCTCTGTTTAGATATATCAACAATAAATTGGTTGTTAATTTGGTATGCTAAGTGATCGAAATCACCATGGCCCTTAATCATCATTTGCACATTTTTACCCTTTTGTTTTGTAGTAATTGTATCGATAGGTGTTCCAAAATCAGTTACGTCAAGTTTACGTTGTAATTGTTTTGCTACACCTGTATCAATATACTCGATAACAATATCTCTATTGCGTTTATCAATAGTCATACCTAATTCTGAGTCAGATAAGTCAACAATTACTCTGCCACTACCACTATCATCACGACGAAAATCGATTGCTTTGATCTGGTGCTTTCTTTTACTCCATGGATTGGCTGCATAGCGTTCCAGTTTAGCATGCTCAACAACCGGAGACTTGCCTTGTACCGTAAGATAAACAGTGCTACCGGACATGCGTATTGAATAAGGCGTTTGCTCTTCCATATTGAAGACAATACGCAGACGATTTCCTGCTTGCAACGCGTCATAGCTTTGCAACATATTTATTGCAATACCTTTATGCTCTTCCTTTAGGGCTAACTTCACATTGCTAAAATCCAGCACAACACGGGCTGGTGCTTCAGTACTAAATGATTTTGGTTCAGTAACGGGCATGGAAAATTTAAGCGCAACTTCAACCGCCCCCTTGGATGTTCCTTGCACTGAAATGTCATTTAAACTGGATTCAGCGTATGCCTGTAGAGGAAGGTATAAAAATAGACAATATAGTCCCACTAACCATTTTTTAGCGTAGATCCTATTCAATATTGTACTGATTAGTAATTTTCTCATTATTCACCTTGTTGAAATAAATCCATAGTGACTTCACGTTTTTTCCAACCACCTAGCCCATCTGGTACTGTTTCTATCACTTTCATTTCATCTTTACTAATAGCCGCCACTTTGCCAAAATTTTGACCCAAATAATTCCCTGTGGTTACTCGGTGAACTTTGTTATCTGATGCCAATATAAGTGCCCATATCATATTATTTCTATGCAAAGTCCCTACCATTCTGAGTGAATCCAAGGGAAATAGTTCCAACTCTTCTTTTTTTCTATCGTGATCAGGCGTGCTCACTGTCCCTTCCACCAACATTTTTGGTACAATAAAAGGGTCACGTTTACCATTAGCAACATATTTAAACTCTTTAGGATCAACAAAGGCTTCTATTGGTTGTATTTTGGGAACAGGTTTTAGTTTAATTTGCTCAATTTTTTCTAACGCTTCTTTCTTTTTCTTATCACGGCTGTTAGCACTGCATGCCCCTAATATCAAACAACAGAGCATTGTGAATAAAAAAACAAAATTAACTTGTCTAATTTTTCTCATTAACGTCAGCATCCCCAGTGGCAATATATCGATAAGTCTCTGCTGTTACTTCCATGATCAAGCCGGCTTCATTAGTCAACAGACTGTTTTCTGTCGCTGCTTGAGGCTTTTTTCGTTTAATAATAACATCTTCAAATGAAACAATTCTTTCTAACAAAGAAATATCACTAATAAATTCAGCAAATTGATGGTAACGCCCTTCAACAATGATTTTAATAGGCAATACCGCGATAAAATTTTCTCTACGCTCGGCTTCAGGTCTAATTAAATCAAATTTTAATCCATTAGCAATGCCCAGTTTTGATATATCTTCAATTAAATTATGCACCTCTGATTCATTCGGTAAACGGCCCAACATTGTTCGAAAAGTGGATCTTATTTTATCAACCTGTTTTTGATAATCCGCTAAATTAGCTGCTTGCGCATATTTCTCTTGATATGTTCCTAACAGCGTGACTTCTTCAATTTCAGCAGCCTCTAACGCTTTTAATTCTGGTTTAATTAACAACCAGCCAACTAAAATCATTATTGTTGCACAACAAATACCAATTGCCATGAGTCTAATGACTCTCGGCCAAGAACCAATATTGTTAATATCTAAATCACTGATATTCATTTTTACTTAAATCACTTTTTATTCTTGACATCTATAATGCCCATTTCTAACTGAAACTGACGTGATAACCTATCACCTTCATCAGCATTACCTTTTATTTCAGTCAATACCGGCTTACTCAACCATTTTGAGCGATCTATATTGCGCATTAATTCAGAAACACGAGAATTTGACTCTGCTTTACCAGTCAAAACAATGACGCCTGCTGATGTATGTACATCAACTAAAAAAACACCATTAGGAATGATCTGTGTTAATTCCTCAAATAATTTTACCGTTAAGGTACGCTCCGTTTCCAATTGATAGACTAATCCCATGCGAGATATTAATTGTTCCTTTTCCTCTCTTAATTTCTTGATTTGACCAATATTCAAATCTAATAAAAATATTTCATCTCGCAAAAAATTATTTACCTCGTGCTGACCACGCACTTGTCCTATGTAATAAAAATATATTCCAATGACAAAAAGCAATGACAGGCACATTGCTACACCCAATACTGCTAAAAAACGTATTTTTTGAATTTCTCTTTCTTTTTCACGCCAAGGCAGTAAATTAATTAAAATCATTCAATGAAAACTCCTAAGCGCCAAGCCACAACACACCATTAAAGCAGAAGCATCCGCATTTAATAATGAGCTATCAACATTGGATGATATCATCATATTAACCAATGGATTCGCAACAGTACAACTCATACCCAACCGCTCAGTGACTAATTCTGTTAATTCAGGTATTAACGCACTACCGCCTGCTAAAATGATATGGTCAACCTCTGTATATTTGCTTGCCGAAAAAAAGAACTGTAAGGAACGTCGAATCAGCGGAATTAACGCTTCTCTGAATGGATCCAGCACTTCTGGCTCATAATCTTCAGCAAGATTGCCCTGTTTTTTCGCCAAATTAGCTTCTTCAAATGTTAAATTATAACGACGCTGAATAGTTTCTGTTAATTGCCTTCCGCCAAAAACCTCTTCTCGAGTATAAATTGTTTCCATATCATGGAGTACCGTTATATTTGTCATCACTGAACCTATATCGATGACTACAACTGTTTTATCTTTACCACTGTTAGGCAAAGAATCTTTAATCAGCGAGCATGCCCTTTCAACAGCATAAGTCTCTACATCAACAATGGTAGTTTTTAAACCACCGATTCGCAACGCATCAACGCGGGCATTAACATTCATCAGGCGTGAAGCAGCAACAAGGACATTGGATTTATTTTTTTCTGTGTTTGTTGACAACACTTGAAAATCAAGGCTAACCTCTTCCATTGGATAAGGAATAAAACGACTTGCTTCCAATTGCACTTGCGCTTCCATGTCGCTCTCACTCATCACATCCATTGGAATCACCTTAGAAATAACCAAAGAATTAGGGACGGAGACAATAGCATCACGACAAGTCGTATGAGCGCGTGCGACAACTAATTTAACTGCCTCACCAACAGCTTCAATATCTTTTATATCACTTTCAACAGTAGACCCAGCAAGTAAAGGAGCTACCGCATAACTTTCAACACGATAATCTGAACCCTGTTGGCGCAACTCTAACAGCTTAACGGCAGTTGAACTGATATCAATAGCTAACATCCTTGTTTTACTTCTACCAAGTAATGACGTCCATATACCCATTAAGCTATACAACCCTGTATTAAATTAATATCTTTTCTATCCCGCGCCTTTGGTTAATGCCGCGATTTTCGTACATTTACGCAACAATATCAAGTGTAGCCTTAAGCCGTAGGTGCTATAAACAATGTGACTACTCTATTATCGGTTATCTTGCGACTACCTTTTAGTATTAATTTTTTAAAAATAGTATTAGTTTTTTGCAAATTCAAATGAGTTATCACTTTTTTACTAAGAGATGCTAATGAAAATAGCGTGATTTTTGTTTTTAGGATACACTTACTGTTGAAATTTTACTTAGTTATTACCCATGATTTGGTTAAAAAGAATTCTCCATTTTTTATATTGGTCAATAATCTGCCTAGTTTGTGTGGGCTTTTTGGCCGTGGGCTTAATAATTTTTTATATAGAAGATGATTTACCTGATGTTGATGTACTTAATCAAGTGCAATTACAAGTTCCATTAAGGGTTTATTCTAGTGATGGCGAATTAATTGCCGAATATGGGCAAAAACGTCGCATCCCCGTTCCTTATCATGAAATTCCTCAACAGTTAGTCAATGCTGTTTTAGCAACTGAAGATCAGCGATATTTTGAACATTTAGGCGTTGATATTTTAGGTTTAATGAGAGCATCTGTTCAATTGATAACCACTGGTACTAAAGCACAAGGTGGTAGCACCATTACCATGCAAGTTGCTCGCAATTTTTTTCTCAGCCGTAAAAAAACCTATACGCGTAAATTAAAAGAAATTCTACTTGCAATAAAAATTGACAGTCAACTCAGTAAAGAAAAAATCCTTGATCTTTATTTGAATAAAATTTACCTAGGCAACCGTGCTTATGGTGTTGGAGCTGCCGCACAAGTCTATTATGGTAAAAATTTAAATGAATTATCTCTCGCTCAAATTGCCATGATCGCAGGGCTTCCAAAAGCTCCTTCGGCACTTAATCCGTTAAAAGATCCTAAAGCAGCTATCAAGCGACGCAATCATGTACTTAACCGTATGCTCGATCAAAACCACATCACAGAACAAGAATACGAACAAGCTGTCAATACACCACTCACTGCACGCTATCACCACACGCCAATTGAAGTAAAAGCACCTTATGCTGCTGAAATGGTACGCAAAATATTAATAGAAAATTACGGTGATGATGTTTACACCATGGGATTAAATGTTTATACAACTATTCATAGTAAGGCTGCCCAAGCAGCTAATAATGCTGTCCGAAAAGCTATCTTAGCCTATGACCAACGGCATGGTTACCGTGGAGCAATTGCTAATTTAGGCAACCCACAGTTGGATAAATTAGCGGACTGGTTAATAAAATTAACAAAGTTTCCTAAAGTAAATCATTTAGAAGTTGGCGCAATTATTCGAGTAAAGCCACACTCGGTGCTGGTTATACTGCAAACGGGTGAAGTCATAACGATTCCATGGGAAGGCTTGTCATGGGCAAGGCAATTCATTAAAGCATCAAGCCATGTTGGACCTTTACCAAAACAAGCCAGTGATATTGTTAAAAATGGGGATGTTATCTATTTTGATAAGCTATCTGATGGAAATTATCGTCTAGCACAAGTGCCTGAAATTGAAACGGCATTAGTATCAATGGACCCTCAAACAGGAGCGATTGAAGCGCTAGTAGGAGGATTTGATTTTGATAACAGTAATTTCAATCGAGTAACACAGGCAAAACGCCAGCCTGGATCAAGCTTTAAACCTTTTGTCTACTCAGCTGCATTGAATAAAGGATTCACTTTAGCTAGTATTATTAATGATGCCCCTGTTGTGATAGAAAACCCGGTTGAAGAAGAATACTGGCGGCCACAAAACGTTAATAAACGCTTTTTAGGCCCAACACGCTTACGCACAGGATTAACTAAATCACGCAATCTTGTTTCTATTCGATTACTCGATGCTGTTGGTATCCAATATGCTATGGACTATTTAACTAATTTTGGATTTAATCAACAAGAATTACCTCGTGATTTATCATTAGCTTTAGGTAGTGGCACAGTAACCCCATTAGAAATGGTGAGCGCTTATAGTGTACTTGCTAATGGTGGATACAAAGTAAAACCTTATATTATTAACTCAATTACTAACACCAAAAACGAAGTAGTTTATCAATCAACTCCTAAAACAGCATGCGGGCCTTGCCTCATTAATAATCAAGATGACTTTGTGAACTCTACACAGGTCAATCCCGAAAAATATGCTGAGCAAAGCATTTCTCCACAAATTGCCTATTTAATGACATCTATATTAAAAGGCGTTATCAAGCAAGGCACTGGCAGCGCTGTTATTGACACAGGATTAGTACGCAAAGACTTAGCCGGAAAAACAGGAACAACTAATCAACAAAAAGATGCGTGGTTTGCTGGGTATAATAGTAACTTAGCTACTGTGGTTTGGGTTGGCTACGATCAACCTCGACCCTTATATGAATATGCTGCCACAGCGGCACTGCCAATGTGGGCCGACTTCATGAAAATAGCATTAGCGAATAAACCTGAACACACCATGCCACAACCTCCAGGCATTGTTAGCGTCCGTATTGATCCAGAAACAGGTAAACTAGCATCAGCATGGCAAAAAAATGCTATTTTTGAATTCTTCACGAAGGAAACCATTCCGCAAAAACAAGATCCTATAGACGTTTCAAATACTGCAAATGCTCATTCTCATGATGAGGAAATAGATGATTATCATTTTGAGAATGAATACGATGAACATTTATTTTAGCATATTGAGTAAACTACTTTTATTACAGCTGTTACTTTAAACAGCTAGGTGGATAAAGTACAAGGAAAATTGAAATAATCAAATAGCAACTTTTGAAGCAAACCTGTTGATTGATCAAATAGAAAACAAAACAGGCTGTTAACTTGCTATCAATTTCTCTTTACTATTACTTATTGAAACGCTATAAAAGCTCATCATTAGACTTTAGAAAAATTCTATGGCACTATCATCACATGTAAAAATGTTGAAGTATTTTTAATCTGGCGAAGATGGCTAGCATCTATCCAGCTGATATTTCGCTATACAAGGAGGTAGTACTTATGTTAACTTACCTTAAGTCACAAGCTCTGCATGCACGAGCCATGCTATACTATCAGGGGAGCTCTTACGAAAAAGCTCTAGCTGATTTTAATACCTGCCTCAATTTAAAACCATACAGCAATGGCTACTATTGGCGAGGGTGTACTTATTTCTATCTTGGACGTTATCAGGAAGCATTGACTGATTTAGGGCGGGTTGAACCCAATACTTATTCTGCGAAGTATTATTTATACAAAGCACAAATTTATGCTCAACTAGAGCGTTATGTAGAAGCCGAAAAAAACTTCATGTTAGCCGATGCTCATGGCATTGAAAGAGACAGCAACAGCTCTATAATTTATGCAAAAACACTTTATTATCTAAAAAGTTATTCTCGTGCTTATAAAGTTATTTCAGAGATCCAAAGTAATCTTTTTACTGAACACAGTGATGAATATTACTTACTTAATGCAAAAATACTTTTTGTACTAAGAGTTGGTAACATTAATATGTTTGACTACTTAAATAAAGTAGTCAAACACGATAATTTAGATTATTTTATCCATGCAACATTATGCCATAAATTATCTAAATATACGCTAGCATATTTTTTTCTAAAGAGGATAAGAGACTCTTGGAAAAAAAAAGAGTATTATGTCTTAGCTTCACAAGTATTCTATAAACTTGGGCACTATGGTGAAGCCAAACAAGCGCTAAATTGGTTAGCACAAAAAAATACTGAATTATCTGTACCAGAGTGTAACAATATTTTAAACTCACTTGAATACAGTCAACTAAGTGATAATGCCGATAGAGAAATTTTTTATACTCAGCAACTTGAGACTTTTGACTACTTCCTGCTTAGGGGAAAAATCAACTTCCGTTTTCAACTATACCAAAAAGCGCTTAATGATTTCAATAATATTTATAGGCATGACATACTTGATAAAGATTTTTATTACTGTCGTGGCCTAGCTTATTACTATCTCAACAAGAAAAAAGAAGCACTGAATGATTTAGTACTGGGATCTCCTCACGATGATTATGATAACTTTTACTTAATTCGAGCCAAGCTTTATGCTCATTTTGAGGAATATGATAAGGCGCTAAATAATCTGAATGGGGCCAAAGTCTTAGATCAGAGTAGCCATGATGAAATTTGTATCCTGCGTGCTAGATGTTACCAAAAGCTACAAGATTATGCTGGCGTTTTGGATAGCTTAAGAACAGTCAACAATAAAGAACTCATATACTACCAATTGTATGCCCAAGCAAGCTTTTATCTAAACAACTATGATTCTTTACTACCCATATTAAAATACTTACTAAGTCTACCTTCCGACAATATACTTTCACATAATGAAATACGCCTTATGCGATCCCAAGTATTCTACAAAACAAAACAATATAATAACGCACTGATCGATTTAAATAATACTCTTTCCTCTACTCATTCAGTTCAAACTAATATTCTAAAATTGAGATCAAAAATTTATTACCATTTGGGTGATTTTAAAAAAATGTATCAAGATTTAAATGTTTTGATTGCAAAAGATAATCGTAATAACCATTACCGTTGGTTAGCCAAGGCTCAATTTTACTTAAAAAGATATCAGGAGGCATTAAAAACACTTAAGAAATCAATTAATCAGTATTATACAGCGAAAGATTATTATTGGCTTGGAAGAATACATTATCAACTTAACCAGTTCAGTCAATCAGCAAAGCACTTTAAATCCGCTTTTATCAATAAGCAATCTAGTAATCATTATTACTGGCTAGGAAAATCAATTTTTAAGCGTGATAAAGGTTTCCAGAATATACACCCTGAATTTATTAAGCTTCTAAATACCAAAGTTAACTTAACCAGCGCAAATCACAGTAATAAAAGCAAATATAGCTATGATTCAAATGACAAAGGAAGCTATGAATTTAGTGATATCATTTTAAAATGGTCACCAGAAAATATTGAAGAGCCTGTAGATAATCTTGTGTATCTACCTAAGAAATTCAATAATATTGATAGTTACTTCTATAGTTTCCTGAATTTGATTTTAGAAGAATCAAGAGAAATATTGAATACTGGCTTACAAAAAAAACCCAAGACTATTTCAGCCAATTTGATTAAACTTAATTTTTCTAGAGGATTAGAAAAACCATCAAAGTTGATTTTCTCTATTAGCACACAATGCAATGAACTAAAAGATATTAAACCTGGAACAGCACTTCTATTGAGCGAACACAACCTACAAAGAAATTATTTTGCCATTGTATCCTATAAAAACGCACCCTCCTTTGAAGTAAAAATGATCATGAAAAAAGACGACAGAGATTACATGCATGATAAAAATGCCCAATATATCAAAAGCACTCATCAGAAAAATTGGCAATGGTCTATCCAAATACTAGGCTCTATTATCACTCAAAAGAGAATGTTTGTGGCGTGCTATAATGGTTTTCATTCAAAATTAAGTCGACAGTTAGCTAATGGACGCATAATATCCGCTACAAACCAAAGAATACCTCAGTTAAACGGAATGTCAAATGTAAAAGAGCGACTGAATCCATCACAATTTGATGCTATCGCTAAATTTTTAAAGCTACGTCATGGCATACAATTTATTCAAGGCCCACCTGGTACAGGAAAAACTACAACAATAACTTCGCTCATTCAACTTCTTTGTGAACAAGGACATCGCATTTTTGTTTCTGCGCCCTCAAACAAAGCTGTGCAAGTACTTGCACAGAGATTGTCACACCTTGACAATTCATTTTCTATGATTTTAGCAGGCGTAGAAGATAAGCTACCTAAGAACAGCCCATTTTTAAAAAAGATTTTTTTACACACCTGGTTAGAAACAACCTTAACACATTTAAGTGCATTAGAACAAAGTTTCTGGAAAATGCCTGAGCCTAGCATTAACAGCAATTTGAGCAAATCACTAGAGAGGATTTCAAAGAATTACTTCAATCTAATATCATTTATTTCAAAATATGAACTAATAAATGAGGCTATTTGCAATGATTATTTAGATGATATTGACAACACTTCTGCTTTTTTAAATAATCCTATTAAGACACCAGATAGTCAAAAAGCCTTTTGTTCACTACTAGGAAAAATAACTCAAAATATATATCATATCACTCAGGCATTTCAAAAAACTGATCAAGGTGCGCTTGAACCCGTCCTACTTAACCAAGCAAATATTATTTTTGCTACCCTAAGCATTTCTGGCAGAACATCATTTAAAAAAACAAACCCGGTGGACATTGTGATTGTCGATGAAGCGGGACAATCAGTCGAAGCTGAAACACTCATCCCGCTGTATTTAAAACCAAAAAAAATATTGTTTATCGGAGATACAAAACAATTACCGGCGACAGTATTATCACCTGCAGCTAAAAAAAATGGATATGAACGATCACTAATGACAAGGATGTTAGAAGATAATAAAAATTCAGCTAGCATGCTAACCATACAATATCGAATGCATTCTGAAATCAGAAAATGGCCATCGAAAAGATATTATGGAGATCTCCTCTCGGACGCTGGATGCATTGCTCAACGTCCAATCACAGCAAGCCAGCAACTTTTTTTTGGTTCTTACACATTTATCAATGTCCAAAGCAAAGAAAAAAAATGTCAAACTAGTCGCTTCAATGCAACAGAAGCAAAGCGTATCACAGCAGCTGTAAGCTACTTGAAAGAAAATAATATCAATGTCAATAAAAAGGTTGGAATCATAACTTTTTACTCAGCGCAAGTCGATCATATAAAAAACGAAATGGCTAAACATGGTTTACATGCTGTATCCGTTCAATCAGTTGATGGTTTTCAAGGTGATGAGCGTGATATTATCTTTATTTCATTTGTAAGAGCAAATCCACAAGGTACTGTAGGTTTTTTAAGTGACTTTAGGCGATTAAATGTTGCATTAACCAGAGCTCGTCACCAGCTCATTATGTTTGGTCATATAGAAACACTGCAAAAACACAATCCTGACTTACAAAGTTTGATAAGCGATGCCAAAAATAGAAAAAAAATTATCCAAGAATCACAGTTTCTTAAATTATGTCATTCACCATCTTTAAAAAAATAAATACAAATATAAACATTCAGCATAACTAACATTGGTAACAAATGTGCTTACTTATAGCAGTTTTCAATATTGCTAAGCCATTATAAGCGAGTATAACGCGTGCTTGCGGGGTTTCAAAAGTGAGGTTTACTTACTGTAAATAAGCTTTTGAAGACCAAAGCAAGCGCATGTTAAAAGTTACTACTAAGATTGAATAGTCCATCGAAAGCTGCGTCAGTATTTTTAGGTCAGCTTTTCTAAAAAAATTAAATGAAAAAGGACGAAGCAATAAAGGCACTAAATAGCTATTACTACTTTTGATAGCCAGGTTGCATCGACGTTGATTCTTCACTACAGTGATTCCACTGCAACTCAGGTGGTAATCGATTTGATATTTTAAATGAATTTCCTGGGAACCGTCGGAAAGAATATTCACGATCAGAACGCGTGACATCAACAACTTCTGGTTCAGCATAACGCATTGACATGACTGTTGCCGGAGCATAATAATGCATCGCTACTTGAGGCTGTCCATAGCTTGCTGTCATTGTCGCAGAAGGGGCATAATAACGAATTTCTGTTTGCACAGGAGCATAGTGCCGTCTACGCGTGTCTGGATTAGGAAAATAATTAACTTTCTCTACAGATTTAATACGATAGTGCTTCACTTTTTGAGTTGTATAATAATAACTAATGACTCGTTGTGGCTCATTGACATAGTATTGCTCAACATTGGGTTGAGAGTAATAGTGAACTTCATGACTGGGCTGGTTGAAATGTACAGTTATTTTTTCAGAAGGAGGGAAGTAATTCGTGACAACTTGTGCAGGAGCATTATATTCTGTCATAATCTCTGACGAGCAATGCAATGGAAATGCAGCAGGCATACATGTTTGCCGCGTGTAAATGTGCGGGTTAATAGTTAACTCGCCCTGTTCTGCAAATGCACAGAGGCAAGTAAAAAAGCTGAAAATAATGGCAAAATATCGCATGTCCGCCTAATAATAGTCAACCCAATAAAAAATACTAGTAAAATTATAGCATAAATAACGATAAAAAAGGCATAGAAAAAAAGCCAGAATAGACTATTTTCAATATTAACTGGAGTCATTAATGTAGTGAGCTAACTCAACAGTAAAACAAAGAAAAGTTTTAATCACTTCTCCTAAAAAAGTCCTGCTAGACTAACCCTCTAAGAACATCTCTACTTACAAATATGATATGTTAATATCCACCAAGTGCAAAAAATAACCCGCAAAATACCATCACACCAAACCAACTATTATTAAAGAAGGCTTGTACACACCGCTGCGGATCGCGTTGCCGGAGCAGATAGTGTTGGTAACCAGTAAATCCCGTTGCTGCTAACAAGCCAAGATAATAAATAATAGGTAATAAAAGCCATAACCCTACTAAGATTAACAATGTCAGCGTCAACATTTGGAAAATTGTAATCGCCATAATATCATTTTTGCCAAAATAAATAGCTGTTGATTTAATACCTATTTTTAAATCTTCTTCCCTATCTGCCATTGCATACATTGTATCAAAAGCAACAGTCCAACAAATAGCTGCCAAATATAAGATCCAAGCCACTACTGGAATCTGATTCTGCAATGCGGTAAAAGCCATGAGTATTCCTAAATTCCAGGCAAGACCCAGTACAACTTGCGGAAAATGTGTTACACGTTTAGCAAAAGGATAAATCGCTGCCAGTACTAATGCGACGCTAGCTACTATGATTGTTTTACTATTTAATTGTAATACTAACAGCAGTCCTAAACTACATAAAATAAAAAATATTACCAGCGCTTCACATACCGTGACCTTACCTGCGGCCAATGGCCGATTCTTAGTGCGAGCGACATGGCCATCAAAATGTCTATCCGCTATGTCATTGATTACATCACCCGCTGATCGCATAACAATCGCACCTGCTATAAATATTAACGTTACTTTAACATCCGGCATGCCATTACCAGCGATCCATAATGCCCACAATGTTGGACAAAGTAAGAGTAAAAATACAATAGGCCGATGGAGTCGCATCAATTGAAAATAAGCTGCCAACTTCTCGCTGACTGCTCGCCGCTTAACAATATGTTGATTCATTTAGGCTTGTACTCCTCTATTGTTGGAAAAATAACTTCACTGACTGATAAGTCACAATCAAAAAGGTGAAATTTTGCACGGCGTGTCCACATGTCAGTAACACCTCCATTATATCGTCGCATGGATTCATATCCGGGTATTATCGAGGTTAAATGGGCAACTTCAATGTCAAAACGCTTCACATCCTCATGACTGTATAGAATATCACCGATAGATCGTCTACCTAATTGTAAAAATAAATCCCTGTATTGCCCATATACTAGCTTCGGTGGCAATATAGTACGTGCATAAACCCACACTTCGCCATCACCTAGCATTTCTATTTCTCGTATGGTTGCATCTTGGGATGGATCCAACTGTAAATAAAGTATCTCACTTAATGTCGGTTTGCACCACTGCTGAGACAACACGTTTATCGTCATATTCTTGCAAACGCGACGCATCGCTTGCGTCATAGATTGTTCATCAATAATCCAGGGCAAAATTTTCTCAGGAATGAGATTAACATCAATATTATTAATCGGGGTCCATTTTGAACCATTCAATGTCAATGCCTCACTTGAATAAATATTTCACAATTATTACATATTATCTTAAAGTGATGCGCATTGCCATTACCAATACGCATTGATTAAAATAATATTAGAAAAATCGATAATATTGCGGAAAAAACAAAGATTTAGTATTATGCTTTCTACTTGGAAATATGAGTTTTCCTGACATAAGGAATGTATATACCCAAGCAACGTGAAAATGGGTGTATAAGAAAAAAAATGGATTATGCATGCCAAGTATCTCTGGATTAATAGAAAAAAATTTATCGGCGGGTCTTCTCATCAAAGATCTTTATGTAGCATTTATCAATACACTGATCATCTTATTAATTGCTATTTCAGAATCGGCATTAATTTTTTCTGGATCATTTGCCGCATTCTTTAGCCAAGGCTTAGTCATGATAGTGACTTCACTCATTGTAACGTCTCTGTTATTCGCTATCTTCAGCCAATCTAAAATTACCGCTGTTATCACTCAAGATATATCGGCAATCTTGTTGTCTATTATGGTAACCTCTATTACACATTTATTCCTGGTCACACAAAGTCAACACGATCTGATAATGACTGTTGTTGCCACCGTGATTATTAGTGGCTTCTTCACCGCTTTTCTGCTCATGTTCCTTGGAACTCTACGTATTGGCAAGATAACCAACTATCTCCCCTTTCCCGTCATAGCTGGTATTTTAGCAGGTACTGGTCTGTTAATTATGCAGTTTAGTTGGATTGTCTTAACAGGAGGAGATGTTTTTCATCTATCAACATTCAAGCAATTAATTGACTTTGATCTACTTAGCCTATGGTTACCCGCTGTACTGCTTTCTTCGGCACTTTTTATTACAATGCGAAAATCTAAAAACATCATGATAATTCCTTTCATACTCCTGCTTTCTAGTTTGATTTTTTATATTACTTTGCAAGTGCTTTCCTCTAGAGTTTCATCAGATATTCTTGCTAATCAATTCTTACTACATATAGAGGAGCCAAAGACTTTATTTAACTTTTATTTACCAAGATTTGGCCAAGCAGATTGGATGATTATTCTAAAACAATCAGGTCAAATTATTGCCTTAGCTATCATTACATCGATTGGTTTATTAATTAATATCAGTGGTATACAACTGGATTTGCGTGAAAACATTGACTTTAACAAAGAATTAAAGATTGCCGGTATTGCCAATGTGTTTTCTTGCTTGGCGAGTGGTGGCATTATGAGCTACCATAGCCTTGCTAATACACATATTAATCAACAACTTGGCGCTCGCTCACGATTTGTTGGTATTTTTATTGCTCTCATACGTCTTGCTTTTTTACTGTTTGGTATTAATTATATCACCCTTATTCCAAAGTTTATCCTGGTTGGTATTATGTTTCATGCTGGCTTTAATCTTTTTTATAACTGGCTTATTGAACCATTGAGTCAGCATAACCGAAGCGATTTTTTTCTCTCGCTTGTGGTTGTCATTTCTATGTTAACTTTAGGTGTTTTCTTTGGCGTCATGCTTGGCTTGCTTCTATCATTGATTATTTTCTCAGTAAAATATGCTCGCATAAAAGTTATAAAAAAAGAATTCACTGGAAGCACTATCACTAGCAATGTAAAACGAGATATTCACAGTTCTTCAATATTAAGGCAAAACGCACAAGCAATCTGCATATTGCAATTATAAGGCTTCTTATTTTTTGGAAACGCAGAAAACTTAGTCAAACACATAATACAAGAAAAAAACTTGAACAAGGCTCTCTAAAATTTATCATCCTAGATTTTTCATTTGTCGATACAATTGATTCATCCTCACTAATTAGTTTTAAGCGATTACAACAACAACTTGAAGAAGATGAAATAAACTTATTTTTAGTTAAACTATCTACCCATTTAACACAACTGGTAATGAATAGTTTAAAAACAGATAATAAATTTATAAAATATTTTGATGATTTAGATCATGCCATCGAAGAAAGTGAAGTGGCAATATTAAATCAGAATGCATATCAACGCAGACAACACCGCATTACACTTGAGTACTGTTTAACAGAAATAGGCGGCAAAAAAGATAACATTGATGCCTTGATGAGTTATTTTGAACGGATTGAAATGAAAGCTGGACAATACCTATTTAAGGAACACGATCCATCGGATGAATTGTATTATTTAGAACAAGGCATGGTTGACGTATTACTTACGAACAATACGGGCGCTATGGTGCGGTTACGTAAAATGGGGATGGGAACAATTCTTGGTGAAATGAGCTTATTTTTAGCTGACACACGCTTTGCCACTGTAAAAACGACTGAACATTGTATATTATACAAGCTTACCAAAGCATCATTGTTAAATATACAAAAGGACAATCCACACGCCGCTTATTTACTATATCATTTTATTATTACCCAGCTTTCGACGCGGTTAAGTTACACCAATATACAATTGAATGAGCAATTATCAAGCTAGAAAAATAACAAAACTTACCATGAACAAGCTTGGCTGGTAACGCTGATATTATTGACATATCACATTTTACCTACGTAATAAATAATGTTCATATCTTAGTTATTTGATTTGTAACAGTTTTTCTCATATTTCTTGTCTCTAGCATTAAGAAAACACAGCAAAATATGCTTATTGTTTGCCCATATCGTTAAAAAAACTTGCACTTTTACTGAACTCGTCTAAAATAATCGGCTCTAATCTAGTATGAGATTGATGTAATATAACAATCAGGAAAAATGGGGCAAGAGTATTAAAATTTTTAAACGCGCAAAAAAGGATGTTGACAAGCATAATCCTATTTCAAAGTCAGCTCATATTTTGTCGCGCGATAACCATAATATTTCTCGCAAATTATTGAGCGAAAATGCATTGAAAGTATTGTACCATTTGGAGAAAGCTAATTTTGATGCCTTGTTAGTAGGAGGTAGCGTTCGTGACTTATTGCTTGGGCGTGAACCAAAAGATTTTGATATTGCTACCAATGCTAATCCAGAAACAATTAAAAAATTATTTCGTAATTGCCGTTTGATCGGTAGACGTTTCCGTTTGGCCCATATTTACTTTAGGAATGAAGTTATTGAAGTTGCTACATTTCGAACAGACAGTGAAACTGAAAATGTTCAAGCTATTTCTGATCATGGTCAATTGTTGCGAGATAATGTCTACGGCACGCTAGAAGAAGATGTCTGGCGACGAGACTTTACTGTCAATGCACTTTATTACAATATTACTGACTTCTCTGTTATCGATTTTGTCAATGGCGTAGATGATCTTAAAAACGGCATTATTCGTATTATTGGCAATGCAAGTGAACGCTACCGCGAAGATCCCGTTCGTATGCTACGTGCTATTCGCTTCGCAGCTAAATTAGGATTTAAAATTGAATCATCAACAAAAGCACCATTTAGCGAATTACGCCATTTACTTGCTCACATTTCCCACGCCCGATTATTTGATGAAAGTTTAAAATTATTACTCTTTGGCTATGCTCGACAAACCTTTAGTTTACTGCAGCAATATGATTTACTGAGAAGTCTTTTCCCCTGCACAGAATATTGCCTAAGAGATAAAGATAGGCATCAAGGTGCACAACAGTTTATTGGTACGGTACTTGAAAATACAGATGAACGCATTGCCAGCGGTAAATCCGTTACGCCTGCTTTTTTATTCGCTGCACTACTATGGTTCCCGCTACAAAAAAAAATTGAAGAATTACAAATCAATGGTAGCAAACCCTACCAGATTTTTGAAAAAGCTGCTAGCAGCGTTCTTAATGAGCAAGCAATAACAACAGCAATCCCCAGGAAAATTGCTATTACCATTCGAGAAATATGGTCTTTACAATCTCATTTGCAGCAAAGACGTGGTAAAAAACCACTAAAATTAGCGCATCACCCACGTTTTCGTGCAGCGTATGATTTCTTTCTATTACGGGCAGACACTTCTGAACCCCACTTGCAGTCTATTGCTCTCTGGTGGACTGATTTTTATGATGCAAATGAAAAAGATCGTAAAGAAATGATTAATACTTTGCTAAAACAAAATAAAAAAGCATACAGAAACAGAAAAAAACATGCCAGCTAAAGTAACCGCATATATTGCCTTAGGCAGTAACTTAAATAATCCCACACAGCAAATTGCCAATGCTGTAGACAACTTAAAACAAGAACCCACTATTGAATTACAAAAAACTTCTAGTATCTATAAGAGTCACCCACTAGGCCCTCAAGATCAACCTGATTTTTATAATGCTGTATGCGCTATTCAAACGACAATACCTCCTTTAATATTGTTAGACATTTGCCAAAAAATTGAAGCAAAACAACAGCGAATGAAAACACGTTACTGGGGAGAGCGTACTATTGATTTAGACATCTTACTCTATGGAGAAAAAGTGCTAAATAATAAAAAATTAGTGATCCCACACCCTCAAATGAAAAACCGCCTATTTGTATTATTGCCTTTACTAGAAATCACAACTCAGTTAAAACTACCGGATAAAACGGATCTAGCCAATTTAGTTGAGCATATCGTATCGTCAACTTCTGCAAGAGAAATCCCTACTATTTTTAACAGTCAACAGGGCGATCAATAATGGTGATTTTATAAACTATTAATCATGATATCTTGAATGAGAAATTTATAAACTCTGTACAATTGCAACATATCGCGTACAATACTAACATGAAGACAGATATGAGAAAAATTGTCAATATCATGGGTCCAACGGCTATTGGTAAATCAACACTTGCCTTACAGTTAGCTGAGCAATATCCCGTGAAGATTATTAACGTTGATTCCGCTTTAATTTATCGGGGCATGGATATTGGAACAGCAAAACCATCGCTAGAGACAATAAAACAATATCCTCACTATTTAATTGATATACGCGATCCCTATGAATCTTATTCTGCGGCCCAATTTGCATTGGATGCCAGTCAATTAATTCATGAGTCTTGGCGAGCAAATCAAATTCCTTTACTAGTCGGTGGCACAATGCTCTATTTTAAAGCTCTGTACCAAGGAATGGCCAATTTACCTGCTGCTGATGCTAAGGTACGAGCAATGATTGAAGAAAAAGCTAAAAAAATAGGCTGGGATAAAATGCATGAAAAATTACAAGCCATTGATCCTATTGCAGCAAAAAAAATTCACCCGAATGATCCGCAACGATTACAACGCGCATTGGAAGTCTATCATCTTACTGGGGAAAGCATTAGCACAGCTTGGGAAAAAAATAAAACCGTATTAAATGATTACCAATCGTTAAATATCGCACTGATACCATTATCTCGTGATGCTTTAGCTCAACGTATTACTATACGTTTTCACGACATGTTACATAGTGGATTTATTGACGAAGTTGAAAAACTTTATCAACGTCGTGATTTACATGTGAATTTACCTTCCATGCGCGCTGTTGGCTATCGTCAAGTATGGCAATATTTGTCTGGAGAATATAATTACGATACAATGGTTAATAAAGCTATTATTGCTACACGTCAACTAGCTAAGCGACAATTGACTTGGTTAAAGCGCTGGCCTAATTTATCGACATTTGATCCTTTTGACGACCATGCAAGATCAAAAATTGAGCGGGTTGTTGATAGATTTCTTAATATAAATTAACCGCTTTATAAAACATATTGATAAATCAATGCTAGATAACAACAATCGTGATAATGACACTAAAATAACGCATCCATGAATTGAGGGCTCATATCACGACAAGGAAAACCAAAGTGCTTTTGCGCTGTCCTCCAATCAATGTGGTCTAGTTGATGCAGTAATTGTACAATTTCATCATTTTTCCAGTGACGATCCGGTTGTAAAGGTAATTTGGCTAATAATTTATTTATGTTATCCTTGTTCTGCATAAATTTATCATTTTTTATCATTGACAGTAAGCAAGCAAACAATGCCGACTTGTCTATATATTTAAAATAACTAGGTAATTCTCGCAATAAAGCTTTGTTACTACTCAGTAAAGAAATGTTTATGCCATAATGCTGAAAAAAATCACTGGCTTGTTCTAGTTGATGTTTATCTTTTTCTGAAATAACAAATGATTCTGGCATTAATAACGGCTGTGCCACACATGGCTTGTTATCCATCAATGAAAAAAATATAATATGTTGACAAACACGTTGTAAATCAATAAATTGTAATTTATTATTTTTTTCTTGAATAACATAGCGATTATCGATCACTGATATTATTTTATATTCAGTCTTCTTAGTAGGATTCTGTTTATCTTTTGTCGATTCGTTTAATGTCTGATAAGCTGCCATTTGATCTTGTATTTGATATTCTTTTTTTGATGTCCCAACTAAGCTTAAACAATCAGACTTGTTTGTTTTCCCCTGCCATGCTTCTTTCAAATGATATAAAATGAAATCATGTACTAAACGACTTTCTCGAAAACGAACTTCATGCTTGGTTGGATGCACATTAACATCAACACTGACTGCATCAATTTCTAAATACAATATATAACAGCAATGCTTACCCGGATAAATAACATCTTCGCATGCTTGCCTTATTGCATGGTTAATAAGACGATCACGCACAATGCGCTTATTCACATAAAAATACTGTAAGTCACTCTGGCTTCTAGCAATGTCTGGTAAGCCTATCCACCCCCACAAGCGCAACCCTACTACTTGAAAATCAACAAAAATATTTTTTTGACTAAAGCTTTTTCCACATATACTAGCAATACGTTTTTCTGCCTGCGTTATATTATCTAAAGCTGGTACTTGTAATATAGGCCTTCTATTATAAGTAAGTGTAAATGCAACTGAAAATTCACTGATGGCTATTTTCTTAACTAGATCTTCAATATGCAGGAATTCAGTTTTTTCTGATCGTAAAAATTTACGTCTAGCAGGCACATTAAAAAATAAATCTCTCACTTCAACTGTCGTTCCAGTAGGATGTGATGCCGGTGTCACTGTTGCTTGCATATCTTTTTCAACTGAACTAACTTGCCACGCATGTTGTTCTGTTGCTGCTTTTGACTGCAATAGGAAGTTCGAAATAGAACCAATGCTGGCTAAGGCCTCACCCCGAAACCCTAAGCTCTGAATATTTTGTAAATCTTGGCTGCTGTGTATTTTACTTGTAGCATGTGCGGTCAGTGCTAGTGCCAAATCTTCTTTTAAAATCCCACGCCCATTATCACGTACACGTATTAATCCAACACCGCCTTTCTCAATGTCAATTTGGATTTTGTTTGCTCCAGCATCTAAGCTATTTTCTAGTAATTCTTTAACAACTGAGGCTGGGCGCTCGATAACTTCTCCGGCAGCAATTTGATTAGCTAATTTTTTATCTAATAATTTAATCCGCGGCTGCATTACTAATTTCCTTATTAACTGGCTTGAGCAATTTGCTCACCTTGATAACGCATTGCAATATACGTTTCTGGTGGTGCATGATAACGAAAATATGATTTTATACCGTTCATGATCGCTTGAGCAAGTTGCTGTTGATATTGTTCACTACATAGCTTTTTTTCTTCTTGCAAATTTGAAATAAATCCGGTTTCTACCAAAATTGAAGGGATATCTAGTGACTTCAAGACAACAAAGCGTGCTTGCTCAACATTTGCATGGTGCAACTTAGAAATAGCTCCCAGTTTTTTTAATACCAAGCTCCCCAAATTTAAGCTGGCACTAATTGTTGCAGTACGTGATAAATCAATCAATACAGAGCGCAAAATATCGTCTTTATCAGATAAATCAACTCTACCTAATTCAGAATAGTTTTCTTTTTCAGCTAACCAGCGAGCTGCTTCACTACTCGCTCCTTTTAATGATAATGCATAAACAGACGCACCTGATGATTTAGTATTTTTAAAGGCATCTGCGTGAATAGATATAAACACATCTCCCTTATCCTTGTGTGCTTTATGCAAACGCTGACGTAAAGTGACATAATAATTATTATCACGTGTCATGACCGCTCGCATGCCTTTTTCTTTATTGACTAGTGTTTGCAACTTCTTAGCAATAGCTAAAACAACTTGCTTTTCTTTTGTTCCCTTCTGTCCTATAGCGCCTGGATCTTTGCCACCATGACCGGCATCAATCACAACAATAATATCTCGACCTTTTTTTACCATTGGCACCGCAACAGCTGCATTGTTATTTTTTGCTAGCGGTCTATTACCTTCTCTTACCAAGTCAAATACAATACGCTGTTGTCCTTTTTTATCCCCAGCTAAAACAAAGCGCTTGATTTTAACACTCTGATCTAAGTCAAATACGATGCGCAAATTATTCTTTTTTGGCTGACCACTACGAATTTTTTTTAATACTGTATCTTTCAATGCAATACTGGTTAATTTTTTCTTCATGGTACTATTCTCAAAGTCAATGACAAAGCGTGAAGGATTTGATAGTAAAAAATAACGGTAATGCGTGCTTTCATCAGTATCAAACACAACGCGCGTTGTTTCCTTTTCATTGTTTGCCACACGGATATCATGAATTCGATTTGCATAAAGAATCATTGAAAAAAACAGACTGTAAAAAAATATTGCAATAGTGAGCATTTTATTAATCATTATAATATCCTAATATCTTTCATTAATTGTTTTCCTTTTTTACTAACACCATGCCATATTAATTGTCTACCTATTTTTTCAAAGGCGATAGTGATATATATATCTGGTTCTGGTAAAACCGCTTGTGCACGCTCAGGCCATTCAATTAAACATGTTTGCGATAAATAGTCACGAATGCCAATAAATTCCAATTCCTCTATATGGCTTAAACGATATAAATCAAGGTGGTATATATTTTCTCCGTGAATTTGATATGGCTCAATTAATGAGTATGTAGGACTTTTGACTTTTCCCTTATAACCCAAACCCTGTAGCCATCCTCGTGCAAATGTTGTTTTACCTGCACCTAAATCACCTTGTAAAAAAATCAGCAATGGTTTATCTGCTTGCTGACTGCACTTCGCTGCAAACGATTGCATATCGTCTGCAGTAGCAAAAATTTTTGTGTATGTATCATTATTCATCAATATTCATTACAAAACGTAAATAAGCTATTAAATCAGATGCTAGCATCCCACATTCACCTTCTTCAGCAGCCATATCACCAGCATAAGCATGAAGAAATACACCACTCTCTGCTGCCTGCTCAAGCGGAAAATTTTGAGCTGCTATACCGGCTATCACACCACTCAACACATCGCCCATGCCGGCAGAAGCCATGCCTGGATTGCCTTTATCGCAAACATAAACCGCATCATCTTCAATAACGTTAACTAAAGTACCTGCTCCTTTCAATATGATGTTGCCTCCATAAACAGTCTGTAATTGTTGGCATGCAGCAAAGCGATCGCGCTGTACTGCTTCAGACGATATATTCAACAAACGGCTGGCTTCACCAGGGTGCGGCGTTAATACCCAATTATCTGATTGTTTCGGTTGTTGCGCTAATAAATTTAATGCATCTGCATCAATTATTTTAGGTAAGTCGGACTGTATTGCTTTTTGCCATAAAGCCTGTGCCCATGTATCTTGCCCTAGGCCTGGACCTAACACAATAATTGTTGCCTGATTTAATAGCGAATCAATTTCATTAGCCTCAGTAACTCCTGTTATCATAATTTCAGGTCTAGAGGAACTGATCACGGCAATATGTTCAGGACGTGTGGCAACAGACACTAAACCAGCACCTACACGCAATGCTGATTCAGCAGCTAAGCGCACGGCACCTGGCATACCATAATTCCCACCGATAATGAGCACATGTCCAAAATGTCCTTTATGTGAATTCCGATCACGACGACCAAACCCTAACGCATTTTCTTGCACAATGCGGAAGGCGTTAACATCAACTTCTGAAAATATTGCTTCAGGAATATTTAAATCATCACAATATATGTGCCCGCAACAATCTTTTGCGTCCCCAGTAAATAATCCTTGCTTCAAACCAATAAATGTTAGTGTTGCATCAGCCAGAATAGCATTGCCACTAACCGCGCCTGTATCAGCATTAATTCCTGAAGGCACATCAATAGCTAATACAGCACCATTTAAATTATTAATTAAATCAATAATAGCGGCATATTTATCACTCACTTCGCCAGTTAATCCCGTACCCAGTAATGCATCAACGATAATATCGGCTTCAAAATCGAGCGCAAATTCATTGTTTGCATCAAGAAACGTTATCTTAGTACCGGCGTGCTGACAAGCGGTGGCGGCAACAAGAGCTGCTCCAGTTAACTCGTTGATAGACTTTATTGCATTAACTTGCACATTCAATCCATCTTCCTGCGCTAAGCGAGCTAAAACATAGCCATCACCGGCATTATTGCCACTGCCACAAAACACGTGCACCATTTCTGCTTCTGGCCAATTTGTACGCAAAAGTTGATAAGCTGCCGCACCGGCCTGCTCCATTAACGCATTTTCATCCATGCCTGATTCAATTGCTAATCGTTCAATGGACTTAATTTGCTCAGTTTGATACAATTCTTCAGGCATTTCGGCATATATCATGGTATCATCTCCTCAAATGATAACCCCAAACTCGACGGTCAACAGGCTGTTAACTATGCTGCAGTTTTGCTCAATTGGATTATCAGCATCTGACTACTTTACGACTGTACGGAAAACTCGCATTTCCAAACATAATGAGTATACTATACGGTTCTGCTTATTTCATTATGGATAACCAATGAAAAATGACAAAAATTTAATATGGATCGACCTGGAAATGACAGGACTTGATCCGCAAGTTAATCGTATTATCGAAATTGCAACAGTTGTCACTGATCCTCATTTGAATATTTTGGCAACAGGTCCTGTTCTGTCGATATGGCAACCCTCTGCTCACTTAGATGCCATGGATAAATGGAATACTTCCCATCATACGAAGACCGGTTTGGTTGATCGCGTCAAAAAGAGCACTATAACAGAAAGCGAAGCGGAAGCTGAAACCATCGCTTTTCTAGAGCAATACGTTGCTAAGGGTAAATCGCCTATTTGTGGCAACACGATTTCTCAAGATCGGCGTTTCTTATTTAATTACATGCCAAAACTAGAAAGTTTTTTCCATTACCGACACATTGATACCAGTACAATCAAAGAATTAGCAAAACGCTGGCAACCGGATTTGGTAAAAAAATTCGTCAAAGAAAATAAACATCAAGCACTAGACGATGTCTTAGAGTCAATTGCTGAACTCTGCTTCTATCGTGACAATTTTTTTAACTTTTCCTCAGTGGACAACATCACGTGATCAACTACTTCGCTTTAACGTTTAGCATGTTTGCCTATTTATTAGGTTCAGTATCTAGCGCTATCATCACTTGCAAAATAATGAAGCTACCAGATCCACGCACTACTGGCTCTAAAAATCCTGGTGCTACTAATGTTCAACGCTGCGGGGGCAACCTAGCCGCTCTCTTCACACTACTAGGTGACATTGCTAAAGGATTCGTTCCTGTCATGCTAGCAAAAATAATCCACCTGCCTGGTTATGCTGTTGCCCTAGCAGGATTAGCTGCTTTTTTTGGCCACCTTTTTCCTATTTTTTTTAAATTTAAAGGCGGCAAAGGTGTTGCAACAACATTTGGGATTGTCTTTGCACTCAATGTTTACTTAGGATTACTAGCCACATTAACTTGGTTAATCATTGCTTTTATCTGGCGTATTTCTTCATTGTCTGCATTAATCATGAGTCTCATGCTACCTGTTTACAGTTTTCTTCTTGGTGAAAAAACTTATATTCCTGCACTCACTTGTTTAACTGTCGTTTTAATTATTAGTCACCGTAAAAATATTAAAAATTTGTTGCATGGTACTGAATCAAAAATTCGTTTTAAATGTAAAAGGTGCGATTTAATCTGACACTCACACTAAACTAGAGTAAAATCAATTTAGTAAATACTAACTCAATTTAAGTAGGATATGGCATGATAAAGTATCATCGGTTAAATAACTTGGGTATATCAGATTAAGCTGATGAACTTGAGTAGATAATAGGTTGAATTAACATCTTAGGACTTATAGCGGTTCCCTATATTGTTGACCTATTCTAAGACTTCATCTAGCGCCTGCTTGCTTCGTTATTCAAAACCTTATTTACAATAAGTAAACGTCGCTTTTGAAACCTCGCAAGCAAACACTATACTTGCTTAGAATAGGTCAACAATATAGGGAAACGCTATAAATGACCCTGTTAAGGAGATTAACTGCAACCTACCACCGAAAAACCAACATGAGACATTATTGACATCGAATAGGAGTTTGGTGTTTAACCGATGTTAATTCACCTCAGTTCGGAGTTTCTGACAAATAATTATCATCAGTTAACATTTTAATTGCAGAAATTTTTAGCGGCTCAGTGGTATAAGCAGCAATCGCAGCCATAAGGTGAGTCATGGCATTGACAATAGAGCGATGTCTGGTGTGTCAATACATGATTATAAATTACCTATCATGATAATATTCAGTATTTATTAATACTGAATATTATAGACTGATGTGGTATACTATCTGAATTCTCTAAAGGGCTATTAGGGAATTAGTGTTGAATAAACACATTTTTTGATTACAAACTACAGCGGACCAAGCTATAACTTCACTAATCATACCCGCTACGCCTCTCAACGATGCGGACCAGAGCGGGTTATATTTTATGATCAAACAAACTTTCGAGAAGCCTTTGCTACCTATCTTTGAGCAGTTAAGTTTACTTAAACAACGCAATCTTATCATTAATGATACTAGTTTAGCTGAGCACTTTCTGAAGACCATTGGTTACTATCGGCTTAAAGCATATTTCCAGCCCTTTCTGCTAAACAACAAATCAACTCATGGCTTCAAGGCAGGCACCACTTTCTCAGACATTGTGAAGCTCTATATTTTTGATCGGGAATTGCGTTTATTGATTGTTGATGCTATCGAACCCATTGAAGTTGCAATGCGCACCTCTCTGTCCAATGCTATGAGTAACAATCACAATCCGCACTGGTACTTAGATCAAACACTTTTCTCAAATGCAAAATAGAGAAACGCTATAAGTATTCCCAGAATATTTTCAGATGATGGGCATAAGTGCGAATGGTATAAATGGCCTTACCTGCATTTCTTAAAAAGAACAAGTATTCAATGATGGCATCAATTGACAAAAAATCGTCGCCAATCACAATCCAGTGAGATCCATGCACGTTTTCTAGCTGAACTTTCTGGACTTTTATCATATTATCTAATATTGCCTTATCTTGTAACCCATTGATCTAAAATGAATACCTAAGCCTGGGTTCGTAATAGTTCGCGATGGGTTCGTGATAAGTTCGCGATCGGTACGCGATTCTCCTGCTTATTATTTATCATACTTGAGTACCCAGACTGTCTTTTTAGCAGACCCTTTTGAATCGATCAGTCCGGATTTTTTTAAATATTGAAGATCTTTTTGAACCATGCGTTGGGATGGCAGACTTTCCAGGTTAGACTTAGACAGTAACGTTTAAATATTAATCGTCCCATGCCTCTACATACGATTTTTGATGTAAAGAGTCATCAGTTTGGTTTAGGTGCTATATATGCTAAAATAACCTGCGTATATGAATGGGCAGTAAAAATTTTATTGGTAGCCATAGTGCAAATTACATTTTGGCTTATAAGTGTAATTGGGCATAGCAAATTTTTTAAAAAAGTCTTTCAAGCAAATACAGTAAATAATAAAAAGGTTTTCTCTTATTTTTTTCTTAGGGCAATTGATCGTAGAGAATAATAGATTGGATGAGTTAATAATTGATGAGGAAAATATTTCTTTCATTATTAACAATGAATTAGCTAAAGTGTGGTAAAATAAGTTAGGTAAATTAATGATTGGTGAGAAAAATATTTATTTTATTATTGACTAAAGTGTGGTGAAATTTGTGAGGATCTCTCAGTTTTATAGCAGTTTTCAATATTAATAAACCATTATAAGCAAGTATAACGCGTGCTTGCGCGCGTTTCAAAAGTGAGGTTTACTTACTGTAAATAAGCTTTTGAAGACCAAAGCAAGCGCGTGTTAGACAAAGTTTATAATGGCTCAGTAATATTGAAAACTGCTATAAGTAAGGCCTAAAAAGCTTACTAAATTTTTCCTGGATTTTTTTTCAATATGTTAAATCATTATGTGCTACTACGCCAATATGTCAACTGGTAAGTTTCATGCAACGGATCAAACTTCAATTTAACATGCTGACATGGCAATGTTTTCTCAGCATTATTGCCTAAATTAATGACTATTTCTAAAGGTCAAGCGGCAGAATAAAATCGAAATACGGCGCATCTGAAAAACTATCTTTAAAATCAAGATGAAACCGTTCTAAAATAACTGATAATGAATGTCCTGTTTTAACAATAGGAAATCACGCTTCTAACGCTGAGCTCGTAAACGCTATCAATGCTGGCATAAAAACCAACAAAAAAGCAATGATTTTAATTTGTTTTATCATGCATACGCTCAGGCTGACTCAACTCATTTAATGGCCAACGTGCACGTGGCATAATAGCTAATGGATCAGTTTGACCTGCTGATAAACGTAAATAACCGGCATAAGCAATCATCGCACCATTATCCGTACAAAACTCATGGCGCGGAAAGAAAACATCAACATCATTTTTTTCTGCGTATTGTGTTAACTTTTTACGTAGTAATTGATTGGCACTGACACCACCTGAGATAACTAAACATCGGCATTGACTTTGCTCTATTGCTCGACGGCATTTTATTAATAACGTATCAACCACTGTTTCTTGAAATGCATAAGCAATATCTGCTTTGGTCTGCTGATCCAGCGGCTGATTTTTTTTCACACACTGCAATACTTGTGTTTTTAAACCGCTAAAACTAAAATCTAGTCCAGGCCTATTAACCATTGGACGTGTAAACTTAAATCGTCCGACAACACCTTGTTTTGCCAATGCTGCTAGCGCTGGGCCACCGGGATAGGAAAGCCCGAGTAATTTTGCTGTTTTATCAAAGGCTTCACCAATCGCATCGTCAATTGTCTCGCCTAAGACATCATACTCGCCTAATGCTCGCACATTAACAAGTAACGTATGTCCACCTGATACTAATAATGCAAGAAAAGGAAATGTTGGTTTTTGCTCTTCTAACATTGGCGATAGCAAATGCCCTTCCATATGATGAATAGCCACGGTAGGAATGTGCAAAGCCCAACCTATTGTTCGACCAACACTAGCGCCAACAAACAAGGCCCCGATTAACCCTGGACCTGCAGTATACGCAATCCCATCTAAATCCTTGAATGTTAAACCAGCTTCGGCTAATACTTCCTGAATTAATGGGAGTATCTTTTGAATATGGTCACGAGAAGCAATTTCTGGGATAATGCCACCGTATTTCGCATGTATATCAATTTGACTGTGAAGTTTATCTGCGAGCAATCCTTGCTTGGCATGATAAATTGCGACACCGGTTTCATCACAAGAAGTTTCAATGCCTAAAACAATTTGTATCTTTTTATTTTCTGGCAACTCCAGACTCCTTTGCCGCATCTATTACCGCATTAGCAACTGCTTTCGTAACATGCTTATCAAAAACGCTGGGAACAATATAGTCAGCGCATAATTGGCTATCGTCAATAACACCTGCAATAGCATGTGCTGCAGCCAGTTTCATTGGCTCATTAATTTCTGTCGCTAAGCAATCTAGTGCACCTCGAAAAACACCAGGAAATGCCAGCAGATTATTTATTTGGTTAGGAAAATCACTTCGTCCTGTTGCCATAATTTTAACATAAGGTTCTGCTTCTTCAGGCATGATTTCTGGTGTTGGATTCGCCATTGCAAATACGATAGGATTTTCATTCATATTTTTAATGTCTTCCTTCACTAACAAACCAGGGGCAGACAAGCCAATAAAGACATCAGCACCTACTAGGACTTCTTTTAACGTTCCTTTCTCATTATTTGGATTCGTCATTTGAGCATAATGATATTTGACCTCATCAAGATCGGAGCGACTTGTTTCTAAGGCTGACTTTCTATCACAGCCTATAATATTCTTTACACCCAAATTTATTAGCATATGAGTACAAGCCACACCCGCTGCTCCAACTCCACTAATAACAACTTTGAGTTGCTCTGGCTTTTTCTTAACAATCCTCAATGCATTAATAAACGCTGCGGTTAACACAATCGCAGTACCGTGTTGATCATCATGAAAAACAGGAATATCTAATTCTTTTTTTAATCGTTCTTCTATAGCGAAACAACGCGGAGCAGCAATATCTTCTAAATTAATCCCACCAAATCCTGGCGAAATATTTTTGACAATATTGACGATTTCATCCACATCTTTTGTTGCTAAACAAATCGGAAAAGCATCAACGTTTGCAAATGTTTTAAATAACATGGCCTTACCCTCCATGACAGGCATGCCTGCAAGAGGACCAATATCACCTAAGCCCAATACAGCTGTCCCATCCGTTACAACAGCAACCATATTACGTTTCATTGTTAAGTTATATGCAAGCTCAGGATTTTTCTCTATAGCCTCACAAACCCGGGCAACGCCAGGAGTATAAACCATTGATAACTCATCACGATGCTTAACAGGCACTTTACACTTAATTTCAATTTTACCGCCCAAATGCAATAAAAATGTTCTATCTGATATATGGATAACATCAACATGCTCTAATTCAGCTAGTTTTTGTATTAATCGGTCAGTGTGTTCTTGACCATGAGTATAAATAGTAAAATCACGAATTAACTTTGTCTTTTCCACATGAATTAAGTCGATGGCACCAACATTGGCTCCTACATCACTTATTGCTGCCGTTACCGCATTTAATACACCTGCCTCATTGGATAATTTCAAACGCACAATAATTGCTATATCTGTATTTGTTGTCATTATTTCTCCCCAAACTTACACTGACAATATAATCTATCATTTTAGTCGGTGCAAATAATACTCAAGCACCTCTGTACTAAGTATAGGATACTATCTTATTTAACAGTAATTTCCTAACAGAATAAAGAATGATCTATGAAAAATAGTGGCAATTATGTTGAAATAAAACGCCATAATAAGGATAATGTGTTTTTTTCATAACGATTGATAAACAATGCAGACTTGGCATAGTGAAGTACGCGATTACGAATTGGATATGCAAGGTGTTGTTAACCATGCTAATTACTTAAACTATTTTGAGCATGCGCGGCACCAATACTTAGCATCCGTTGGCGAAAACTTTGCCTGGTGGCATAAAAATGGTTATGATTTGAGCATCATAGATGCGCATATTCAATACAAACATCCATTACGTTCAAATGATACATTTTATATCACCACCTATTTTTCACTAGCGTCACGCTTACGTATCGAATGCAAGCAACAGCTTTGCTTGAGTCATTCGCAACAATTGATTGCCCAGTTGAAGACGCTGGTCGTCTGCCTGCAACAATCAAATCGCAAACCAGTCATGCCAGCAAAATTGATTGACATACTACAACTCGCTGGAAAAAAAGTTGATCATGCTTAATGCGATTTCACTACCAGCAATTGCCAACCCAGTTATCTGCCTTTTTCTAATGTTTACCATAACTCACGGTATGGTGGCCTTTTTAACAATCAAAAAAGAAAATTTACCCGCAATGTTACTGGATTGCTGCAGCAAGGTAATAGAAGTAAGCAAGGATTGAGCGATGCATAAAAAAATATCGTTTCGCTCTATTATCTACCCTATATTAACACTCTCTATACTCTTTACGATTCTTCAAATATTTCTCATATTAAAACAAAAAGAAGGATTCATGTTCATTAAGTTTTCACCAAACGCGTTATCGGTATACTTTTCTCATAAAATATTAATTATACAATTACTTGCGTTCCTCGGTGCACATTTTCTTTTATTCATACTCTCTATAATTTTCCTGGTATTTATTGCTTATTACAATAGTCGATTATTTAAGCTAAACGATACACTACAACCCTATTGTGCAATAGCTTGCTGGGTAATGACTTTCTTAACATGTTACTTAGCCAATCAATATTTTTTTCCACTCTCAGCGCTATCAATGTCAACTGATATCAATCAAACGATTATCTTGATTGCTTTCATCTTCAGTGCAACATTGTTAACGATTATTTTTCTATTGGCTGTTTATGGACTTTATCAATCCACACACACAAGCTATCAAAAACTATTTTTTATTGTCCCCATCGCTTACACCTTCTTGCTTTTTCTTCCTTTATTGACTCACTCTGCAAACAAGATAACACCTTCAAAAAAACCGAATATTATTATCATTGGCATTGACAGTCTACGGCCTGATCATTTGCATTACTTTGATAGCTCAAAAAATTTGACACCCAATATAGATAAGCTATTAACAAAAAGCACGGTGTTTTCCAATGCGTATACGCCGCTAGCTCGCACTTTTCCAGCATGGAACAGTATCCTCACTGGTAATTATCCTAAAAAACATGGCGCTCGCTTTAATTTGACTCCTTATAATCAAACCACTATACCTTATACACTGGCATCCCTACTAAAAGACAATGGTTACACAACTATCTATGCCACTGATGAAGTTCGATTTAGTCATATCGACACACGATACGGCTATGATCAAATAATTTCACCTAAGATAGGTATCAATGACTTTATTTTTGGTACGCTGAATGATTTCTTATTATCAAACTTAATTGTAAACTCAAGGTTAGGTAAATGGCTATTCCCTTTTAATTACATGAACCGTGCATCATTTATAACCTATCAACCCGAGACATTTGTAAAAGAACTATCTAGCCAACTTAACAAAAATCTACGCCAGCCGCTATTCTTATCCATACACCTTGAACTACCACACTGGCCTTTTGTGATATCAAACTCTAATGCAATCCCTTTATTAGAGAATTTCAAAGACAGTTATCTTCATTCTTATTATCTTGACATTCTCAAAGCAACTGACCATCAATTTATGCAAATTTACACTCAATTAATGAAGTTAAAATTATTAGATAACAGCATTATTATGCTTTTATCTGATCATGGTGAAGGATTTTCACTTGAGGATGATTATTTACCTAAAATAGAAAATTACATCGATGGAAAAGATAATATCAAACCTGAACAAGGCTTTCTTTTGCCTAACCAACACAATGGCCATGGTGCAAATATTTTAGCACCAAGCCAGTTAAAAATACTATTTGCCTGGCACTTGCCAGGACAAAATGACACAAAAAAAATCGATGAAAATGTCTCCCTTGTTGATATTATGCCAACTATCGTAGACTTATTGCATATACCGCCACAAAAGACACAAGGTATTTCTTTACAACCTGTTTTAATCGGGTACAATAACACACTTCCATTGCGTCCTATTTTTGTAGAAACTGGGATCATTCCCCCGGTTCTAGGCATCTTCAACCCGTTAGGCAAACAAATTCTCTCAAAGGGATTAAATCAGCACATCATCGATGGAAAAACAGGTGCTGTGAACCTAAGCTCGACCATTTTGCCTGACTTTATTCGCAATAAACAACGTGCCATCATTTTAAATAATTGGTTACTGGCTTATTATCCGAATGAAACATCACCTGCGAGTTGGGTGTTAAGCAATATCTCTACAAAAGAATGGACACAAGATTTTTCCTCTCCACTAGCACATGAAGCCAATGTGGAAAGTTTAAAAAAGAGATTGTTTGATTTCTATGCTGATGAAATCGACAAAGAATAAAACAAAGTGATCCATCACAGAGAGATAATAATACAAATTACACTGCAAACAACCATCAAAGCCGCATCGGCATAACTATTTGAAATACATCATTTTTTCGATTATAATCTCGCATATTTTTAATGGGCAAATGAATATGGTTAAAAATATGCTAAATAAACTGTCTACTCTATGGCAGTATGTTGTTCCTCAACATCTGTTATCGAGATTAATCGGTAAACTTGCAAATAGCAAAAATAATTACATAAAAAACAAGTTTATTCAAACATTTATCAAACACTATCGTGTTAATTTGGCTGATGCAGAAATTAGCGATGCTACACAATATGCAAATTTCAATGCATTCTTTACACGAAAACTACGTAAAGAAACGCGTCCAATTTGTGATGACAGTAATATTATTGTCAGTCCTGTTGATGGCTCTGTCAGCCAAGTTGGTATTATCAATAATGGTGTACTCTTTCAAGCAAAAAGAAAAAACTATTCACTAGAAGCATTATTAGCTGATAGCACAAGCCATATATCAGCGTTTCAACACGGCCATTTCTCAACCATTTATCTCGCTCCGCGTGATTATCACCGTATTCATTTACCAATAGCTGGCACTTTAACAAAAATGGTTTATGTGCCAGGACGACTCTTCTCCGTTAATCCATTAACAACAAAAACCATTCCTCATTTATTCAGTCGTAATGAGCGTGTTATTCTCTATTTTTCTACTAAAATAGGCAACATCGCCATTGTCTTAGTTGGTGCAATGATTGTTGCCAGTATTTCAACTCCTTGGGCAGGCATTATTGCACCTGGTCGACCACGTAAAGTTCAATCTTGGTTGTTTACAGATAATCAGATATCATTGAACAAAGGAGATGAAATAGGAAAGTTTTTATTAGGTTCAACCGTTATTATGTTGTTTCCTAAAGGCAGTATTAATTTTTCTGATACATTTCAAAAAAACAAACAAGTTAAAATGGGACAGTCAATCGCTCATATTTTATAATTTACCTTCTGCACGAATAATAAATATTTTGCTATCCGATTCCATTCATCGCTCACATGGATAATACCTTCTATAGCAGTCACTATAGGCTTTCAATTATTGAATGGCTGATATTATTCAGTCTAAAAATTATTTACTATTATAGTAGCTTTCAATATTACTGAGCGATCATTTAAAATAGAGTTATCTAATAACTAACTTTACGTGCTGCTTCATTTTCTGTATATTGTATTTGGCTGCAACCCTCGTTTGTTAACCATTCATAGAAGGCATTTCATTTCATATTTTTCATCGCGATTCTTGTACATCAACCATTGGACGATAAGGAAATGCTTTTTAAAAATAGCGGTAGTGAGTGCATCGTCATCTGGTTTACATTGCATGTCACCACGATCTTCATGCATTAGCCATTGAACAAGAGGGAGGTTACCTGAAGCAATCGCTGCTTTAAGTCCTGTTAAGTGAGATGGATAATAATCATTGTCATCATCACTGTATTCAATTAAACAACCATCCTCATCTACTAAAGGTGCGAAAAGTGCGAAAGGTGTTAGCCATTGGACGAGGGCAAGATTACCTGAACGAGCAGCATTTCTGAATGTAAATTTGCCTGGTGTGCATTGCCTTTCACCACTCACCTCACTCATTAACCATTGGACAAGTAAAAGATTACCTGAACGAGCAGCAGAATTGAGCACTTCGGTTCTTGATCTACATAAGTCTATGTCATCATCGAACTCATCATCGTCTGCCTGGTAATCGTATTTTGCGTAATTTTCCATTAACCACTGAACAAGGGAGAGATTACCTGAACGAGCAGCAGAATTGAGCACTTCGGTTCTTGGTCTACAGAAGTCTATGTCATCATCGTCTGCCTGGTAATCGTATTTTGCGTAATTTTCCATTAACCATTGAACAAGGGAGAGATTACCTGAACGAGCAGCTTTGGGTAATATGTCTTTTGATAATGTTACGTCCCAATCATTCATTAGCCATTGAACAAGGGAGAGGTTACCTGAACGAGCAGCACCGTAGAGAGATTCTTTGCTAATTTCCAGCTCCAGATCCTCGTTCTCCACTAAACCGGATTCCATACGCTCTACTAACGATGGAGCAAGGGAGAGACCTAGTTCAATAGCTCTTATGATTGCCTCTTTGCCTAGTTCACACTGCATGTCACCACGAGCCTCATCTATTAACCATTCAACAAGAGCGAAGTTACCTGACTTAGCGGCATTATTGAGTGTCTCATTGTCTGGTTTGCGCTGCATGTCACCACGAGCCTCATCCATTAACCATTCGACAAGGGAGAGATTACCTGATTGAGCAGCTTTTCCGAGTGTATCTTCGTCTGGTTTGCACTGCATGTCATCGCGAGCCTCATCCATTAACCATTCGACAAGGGAGAGATTACCTGATTGAGCAGCTTTTCCGAGTGTATCTTCGTCTGGTTTACACTGTATGTCACCGCGAGCCTCATCCATTAACCATTGGACAAGTTCTTCATTGCCAAGACGGGCTGCTGAGTTTAACCAGAATTGTAGCACCCACTTTTGCATCCATGGCTCTATTGAAGACAGCATTTTTTCAGATACAGCATGATGAAATAAAGGTGGATAGTCTTGTTTTACATCGAGATAGTTATAGCGTATTCTTTTTAGTAATCCCCTTGATATAGGTGATGTTTTTAAAGCATGCAGGCGTTGATAAACAGCTTTAGGTACTTGTGTGCTATTAGCAAGAGCGTTAGGAACTTGAAAGTCATTTTCTATTCTTGTTCTCCAATATGATGGACGATTCAGAGCATTGTAAAAAAAGCTATTGGCTTGGCAGAATTGACTAGCATCGCGTAAGCTAAGACGAGGACCAATTTCATAGATAAGTATCTTTTTTGGTAGCATTTCTATATAAGAAAGCTTTCTTCTATCCGTCGTATTTTTTTTCTTATTAGGTTTAACCGCACTGTCTTGACTTGCCTGATGGCTTTCAGAACGCTTTCTTTTTTTTGTCATATCTTGCTTACGCCTTCTATAAGATTTATTTCGAATTCTATTAGCTGGATAATGTGTTAAATATTTCGTACTTATCATCTGGCTAATATAACTATGTTAATATTTGTTTCGCTGAGTATTGCTTCAATTCTGCTAAGCAGATATTAACTATCACCAAAATAAAAGTCAACTATTTTTTGTTAATAATTTATATTTATCTGGCAATTTTAAAGTTATCTAGCGAATAGGTCTATCCCGCCTCAAGATACCAGTTTTTATTATGTCCTCCTAACATACTGAATTACAATATAATGAAGAAAGATGAATGGAGATAATGTAAATGAGTTTATATTATTTACAGGGCTTACACAAAACTCATTGTCACCTCTAGCATTTTAAGCTGTTGGGTAAAGCAATTTCGTAATAGCACCTTCTTTATTTGATAGATAGTCACGCCTATTTTATAAGCAATTTGTTTGAGTCGTGTCCATACCAACACTGCACAGGCAATATAGTTGATACCTTATAACGTTTCCCTCTATTGTTGACCTATTCTAAGCGAGTATAGTGTTTGCTTGCGAGATTTCAAAAGCGACGTTTACTTATTGTAAATAAGCTTTTGAATAACCAAGCAAGCAGGCGCTAGATGAAGTCTTAGTATAGGTCAACAATAGAGGGAAACGCTATAATGCACTCATTAGAAAAATGACCATATGCCGCTTTGGTATTTGTCCAGTCTTGACAAGAAAAAGAATTCGTTTCTCCTACTTCTCTCTACAATCGGTTAAATAGCGATTTAAACCTTTTCTTCAAACGAATATCCCTGAAATGACAGTCTGTTGTTTCTTTATTTATTTATCCAATTTTACGTTTTTGATTCCTGAGGCAAAATAATAGTTAATTCTAATAATGATTCTCTCACTTCTTGCTCTCATAAGTATTAACACAGATAAGATAATAAGTAATAATTTTTTACATCAACGTGATTTAACTTATCACAGATGATGTAATACATCTCCTAAATTTAATTGATCTACTGAATAATTACTGTTTTAATGCTCATAACTTTTAGCAAATAACTAAATACTTGTGGGTAATTGAAAGATTAATTGAACACTTACATAAATTACATGATCGTGCATTTTCGTCGGTGATTTTTTTTCCTTTTAGTGTGCTGCGAAGATGAAGAGCTCGTGGTTGTCGATGTTGCTATGATTGTGCATTTTGGTCGGCAAGCTTTTTTCCCTTTAGTGCACTGCGAAGATGAAGAACTCGTAGCTGTTGATGCTGCAAAGAAGCTCAGCTGAGATACAGCACTTGCTGGACCATCAGATGTCAGGCAATAAGATTGAAGGAACTGTTTAATTTGCTGAATGGTCGATTGTGATAAATGGAGGCGTTCGGTTTGCTCCACTTGCCTCACCAAAACAGTACCTGCTCGATCATACACTAAGACACGGTGTTTTACTAATTGCGCTCTAATATACTGGCGTCCTTTCTCATGAGTCTTTTCATACAAGGGGAGCAGTAAATACACGGGAATATCGATATTCCAAGACAGTTCCATTCCATTACAGTCTTCGACAAATAAACTGTCAAGGAAGGCAAGGGTTTTGTTAGGCCATTTAGCACAATGCTGGCAGGTAATTTCCGCCATACGACGGCAATCGCCTCTATCTATACTCTGGTCCCGAAGGAGCTTCAATACCGCATTAACAATATCAGAATTTTCTGACAGCCTGGTAACAGCGCTTTCCGCCAGATCGCAGCGAGCTCTTCCATCTACACGCGGATCCCGAAGGAGCATCAACACCGCCTCCACAAAACCGGGATTTTCCGACAACAAAGCAAAGGCACGTACCGCCAGCTCGCAGCAATACTTTCGATCCGCATGTGGGTCTCGAAGGAACATCAATACTGTATCTATAACACCAGAATTTTCCGACAATGATACAATGGCGCTTTCTGCCAGTTTATAGCGATACATTCCATGCACACGCGGGTCCCGAAGAAGCATCAATACCGCCTTCACAAAACCAGGATTTTCCAACAACGAGGCAATGGTGTCTGCCGCCAGTTCGCAGCGAGCCCCTCCATCCACACACGGATCCCGAAGTAACGTCAATACCGTCTCTACAACAACAGACGTTTCTGATAATGAGGCAACAAGACTTGCCACTAGTTCGCAGCGAGCCCTTCCATCCACACACGGATCCCGAAGTAACGTCAATACTGTCTCCACAACAACAGACGTTTCTGATAATGAGGCAACAAGACTTGCCACTAGTTTGCCACGGATCCATCCACTCACACGCGGGTCCTGAAGGAACATCAATATCACCTCCATAACACCAGGTGTTTCTGACAACGAGGCAACGGTACGTGCCGCCAGTCGGCAGCGCTCACCTGTATCCACAAACTGGTTCCGAAGGAGCATCAATACCTCCTTCACAACATCAGGATTTTTCGATAATGAGGTAGCAGCACTTGCCGCTAGATCGCAGCGAGCCCATCCATACACACGCGAGTTCCGAAGGAGAATCAACACCGCCTCCACAATATTAGGGTTTTCTGGCAACGAGGTAACGGTGCGTGCCGCCAGTTTACAGCGAGCCCATCCATACACACTTGGATCCAGAAGAAGCTTCAATACCACATCTACAAAACCGGATTTTCCCGACAACCAGGCAGCGGCATCTATCCCCAGATCGCAGCGATCCCTTCCATCCACACACGAGTCCTGAAGAAGCGCCAATATTATCTCATCAACATCAGGATTTTCTGGCAATGAGGTAATAGCGCTCACCGCCAGTTTACAGCGATCCCCTCCATCCACGCGTGAATCCCCAAAGAGCGTCAATACCGCATCCACAAAACCGGGATTTGCCGACAGTGAGTCAATAGCGCTTACCACCAGATCGCAGCGGACCTTACCATACACACACGAATCCCGAAGAAGTGTTAATACCGCATCCACAAAACTAGGATTTTCCGACAACAAGGCAACGGTGATTGCCGCCAATTTGCAACGAACTCTTCCAGCCACACACGAGTCCCGAAGAAGTCTCAATACCGCCTCTGCAAAGCCGGGCGTTTCCGACAACGAGGCAACAACGCTGCCCGCCAGATCGCTACGAACCCATTCATCCATACGCTGCTCTTGAAGAAGTGTCAGTATCACCTCCAAAAAATCAGGACTTTCCGACAACGAGGCAACGGTGCTTCTCGCCAGTTTACAGCGATACATTCCATTCACAGACTGATCCTGAAGGAACGTGAATACCGCACCCGCATTCAATCGAGTAAGTTTAGGACACGTGGACAAAATATCTAAAGTAGATTGCTGCCAAATTACTAGCAGTGTGGCAAACTGCTGAATGTGTCGTCGAATGATCTGCAGCAAGCTTTGCTGTTGTGAGCCTAAGGTGCTTGTGTCTGCATTTAATGTCAAACTTGATTCAAAACAGCGCATCAGCAACTCAAATTCGATAAACCCAATCCAGTCTCGAGGTCCTGCGACTAGATGTGAGAAAAAATCATTTAATACTCTAGGGTATCCTTTCAGCAAACCAGATACCATAGGCCAAACCAAAGTAAAATTCAGATGGTATTTGTACGCATGAATGACGTGAATGATATGTATTTTTTCTTTCTCGGTACCTGTTCTCAACGTTACCGCTATCGCACTAGCGGCTAAAAATTCTTGAAATGATAAGTGGAGAAATTCAAAACGTTGTTGCCCTCTTATGTTATTGCCGACTTGCTTCAATAAACCTAGCACTTTCAAATAATCTACATTGAGTTGCTTGAATTGATTCACCGATAATAGCGTCGGCTCTTCATCATTCCCTTGAATGCCGCTTAACCAGCGGATAGATAATTGTGCGGTATCCTGCCGTAACCCTTCAAAAGCCCAATACCCCAATGTTTCTAACAGACAATGAACGCGTGAGTCATCCAGCACTACATCATCATCTAACAACTCACTGCCATTTAATTTGCCTGTTTTCGATAGATAACGCCGACACACATCTACTATCAGTGAACGATACAAATCAGTCATCGATAATGTTGCCAGCTGAGCACGCCTTACTTGTGAACAGGTGGTTACCCACCAGTTTTTTAATAAATACGCATGAATGGGGATATGTGTGATGGCCCAAAGGTCCTGGTTCTTTTTCACTTCCTGAATAAAAATCTCGGTTTCATTCGATTGGCCCAGCACTTTTTCAAAATACACTGCCACATTGCTATCTGTAAAACCACTGATTTCAACTAGCCCGTCATAGTTTATCCATTGCTGTAATCTGTCTATCGCATACGGCCGAGTCGTTACTAATTTCTTAAATGGTAGCTCAAATAATTGTACCAACAAATCACGCCAATACGCTTGCTTGGGCTCTGGCAGTTCATCTAATCCATCTAGCAGCAGCAAGCACCTAGCAGGAGATTGTTCAAGCCTGGCGAGCAGTGACTGCGTATCATCAGCTGATAACCTTAATGAACCCCAGCAGGCGCGATGTAACAGCTGCGTGATAGTTCGAACATCAGAGCCTATTTGCTCAGGATGCAAGTCGCGACACCGAACCATTAATACCGCATCAAACGCTGACCACAACCCCGCTTCACCTTCTCCTTGTCTAGAAAGCGCCCACTGATAAGCCAAATAATCCATCAATGTTGTCTTACCAACACCCGCAGCGCCGGAGGCTACAACGGTATTTACCGGTGGCAAGGCTTGCCTATCGCTATCTTGATAGGTTGAGGATTGAAACAAATGAGCCAATTCAATCGTTTCTTTTTTACCCATTAACCTATCACGCTCTCGTAATGGTTGATAGTCCAGCTTGTCGTCAAGGAGTTGTTGCCTATCCACTGTGTTATCTCGTTTTTTTATCACCTGAAGATTTACAAAGTAATCTGCCAATGAAAAATAATCGTCATTAAATAGTCGTTTTTTCACAAACGTCCCTTTCGTATAGTAAGACATCATCGCAGTCTGCCAATATTGCCATAATCGTTTTGGCGCTATACGATTGAGCGCCTTATCAAATATATCCAATAACGCATCATTCCCTGAGGATATTGCTATATCTCTAGCTGTTTTTTGGTAACTATCTACACACGCGTGGTCAGCCCCTTGCGCTAATAAACTATTGAATACCACGGCATAACCCACCAGTGTACTGCCTTGATCCAACTGCGGGCCTGCTGCGGCACAGTGTAATGGTGTGCGCTTATCCTTATTGCGTGCATTTACGTCAACACCTTGTTGCAACAATAGATCAACCGCCTCAGTATTAGCATACATTGCAGCCAAATGCAGCAACGTATTACCTTGACTATCGGCTTGCACCCAGGTTTTTACTGTCTTTTCAGCTAAATAATGAAATACATTTTGATCAGCGAAACATGCCGCTTTATGCAAGGGCAAATGAAAATCTGGCGTCCGAGCACCCAGCGCCTGTGGCCACATCTTTATAAATCGCCGATAGAGTGATAAGTCGGCAATGCCCGAACGGCACAGTCGATGAAACACAGTTTCATACTCAACCTCAATTATGCCGTCACCGATTGCTTTGCCCGTCGACTGCATATTAAAATCTTGGCACGAATCACCGTGACTGAGCAAATAATGCATTAACCAACTTTGCTTAAAGCGTAATGCCACATCAATCCACATGTCCGAATCCTTTATCTCTACGGGTTGATGAAATGTACCTTGCGTAGACTGAAAAACGATCTGCTTACCTTCGCAAGGCTTCTGGCTTAACAAGGGTGCTAATTGTTCTTGATAAAACAGCAGCGTGTGTGTATCTCTATAAATGTCTTTCTCCTTGCGCTTATAAAACAGCGCATAAATACATACCGCATGAACAATATAACTATTCTGTTGGCACGTCTTAGCAATATTAATAAAGATATCCACATCGTCTTGCGATAAATGCGTTTCTCTTAGTATTTCTAGATGTGCTATTAACACCGATAATTCAGGTAGTACAAAGCTCGTACCGCTGCTAGAAACATTAAAAGCGTCTTTTATGGTTACTTTAATGTTCACTCGCGCATGATCAGAAGCTGCTACTGAAGGTAACGGTAACGTAATTGGCAAATTTAATGTTGACTCACGATGTGTGATGCGCGCATCATTATCAATTGTTCTTATTTGAGATTCTTGTTGGCGTCCTACCGTTTCCTTTGTTGATAAGCTGCCAGCGTTTTCCTCTGGCATAGCGGCATGCAGCTGTTCTAAGCAAGATGCGCCCCAAGGCGATTGTTTCTCCGGTGACTTTTCAATGCGTTTTTTGAATAAATTCAACCACCTCAACGTCACTGTCTCTTTATGACTTGCTTCTTGAATAGTCTCATCATGCGGAAACTGTTGATACCACGCCGTGGCTAAACAATCGAGACACTGGCTAGGCGCTGTCGCATTTTCAATGGGCTGATAATCATTTATCGCTTGTGGGATGGCACCACACATAAATACAGTAGGCCATTCATAAAAGGCTTTATCTTTCACAATAGGCATCATCCAATCCAAAATAGTATCATATAATTGCTGTTGTTCAGGCACTGTTTTATCGTTTATATCGTTGAAATAGGCAACCATGCGCTCCTGTATCGCAGATGACAAATCGTCATCGCTTTCATCATAAATCCATCCCAGCAACGTTACCATACCATACAAGTAACCATAGTCTTCGCTCACTTCTGTCTTGTCGCCTTCCAGCAACTCTAACCGGGCTAAACCATCTTCTGCCTGGTACCAACCTTTCAAAAAATCAATTAAACACGCTTCTTCCCTAGAATCAATGAGATGCGTTTTCGTTTGCTTTATCAACGGTGACATCAATTGCCGTCCTGCGTTCAAACATTGCCATGTCGATGCGATGGATGAGGTTACCAATAGCCGAGCGCTCTGCACTGTTCCGTACCAGGATGTGGCACAACGGGCTAATTGAAAAACGAATAATCCACTTGCTTTCATTCGTTTTATTCGCTTAGCTCGTTTGCTCTCGGTTTTTAAAATACCTTCATCAAATAATCGCTCACTGGTTGAAAAAAATGTTTTAATAGCCGTTAACATCGCTTTATCATAGTGTGATAAAGCCACCGTATTTGCTATCTCTGAGGACAATATACAGCCCAGTTTCTGGTAAAAACGGTAGTGTGGCTTACTTTCTTCTGTGATCTTAACTAGCTCATTCACGGTCTCTTTCACTGCAGATAACCACTCTTTAATAGTCGTTCGTTTTTCTTCTGTTATATGCATCACTCCAGCAGCAAGCATCTTTAAAATCAGCAAATGCATCGCATAGACCGCAGGTAACAACAAGGTCGGCTCCGATGCTAACATCGCTTTTATCCGAGAAGATAAGGCCGCTAATAACTGATAGGCATCATCATACCCGAGCAAGTGATTTGGCACATGATGCGCAAATGTTGCTATCGACAAATACATCGTCTCCCAATTGTTGTGCGATGTATCCGCCAAGTTAACACACAGTTGCTCGGCCAACTTCTTGATGACTTTGCTATTACCACTGTCTATTAAATCCAATAACGCTTTCGCGTTTTCTTCATTATCATGTGATAGTTGTGTGCTTGCTTCACACATCACTGCCACCAGTTTGGTTTTATAGTGAGGAAACTTTTCAGCTATTTGTTCATCGTACTGATTGTATTCGGCTAATAAATGTTTAACCGTGATAAAAGGCGGCACTTCCTTTGCCGAGGCTTTTGCAGGCAATGTACTTTGTTTTTTTGCTAATTCCTGATGGATTTTGCTCTTACTGTCGGTTAACCCTGCATCTTCCGCGACGTTTTCTCTCCTTGCAGTGTTTGTCATGCCTCACCTTCCTCTACTGTCTTATGCTTTCTAATTAATAAAAACACTAATCTAAAAAACCAATAAGACATGGTTTTAGATGCAGTAACCCTGCTATAGACATTACTACTAACAATAATCCGCCTGCATCATTTACCCTTTGCCATCAAGATGTGAACAGAGTGCAATTCTACGCGCATATCCTAGCGATACGCTTACTCTGGCCATATAGATATACCGTCAAGCTACACTTTTCTGCTTCACTGTCACCAGAAAATAACAGGAAAAGTCGTTGTTATTTTAAACAACCTCCTCTTCTCGTCATCGAATTATTACTATCAGCCTTTACAGTCAATGTCAACAGCTAAATTAGCTTGACCGTTAAATTTTAGTTTATTACAGCGAGCCATAACTGGGCTTGATAAACATCCATTCTGCATCAATTAAGCTATCTGGATAAGCTGGTGAATCCATTCACTCATTTCTAACGCCATAAAAAAGGTTTAAAAACACTCTCTAAAGAAAGACTCTGCCAGATTACTCAATAATACTTATCACACCAAAAGTTTCTTCATCTACTTCTTACTGAAGCTTGACTGAGGAAAATTTTTTCTGGATTTTCAATTCAGTCGCCATTTGCAGTTAACACTCGACTTACATGATCCTCTGGTAAGAAAATAATTACTATTTATTCTAAATAAAAGCTGTGATCCTGTGCCATCTGGAACAATGCCTAATACTTCTTTGTTCTCTGAATGGCATTCTATCGGTGCAATAATGCCAATCTAAATCTTATGTCGCTAACTACCGTCATTAATAAACTGGTATTGTCGCAGTTGCCAATTTACTTCAGACTTAGCAACAGCAACCGCAACAGTATGCTGCTTTATAGCATGAGATATTAGCAAAGACCATGTTAAATGTGGTGTCTGGGTATCAGCGAGTAATTTTACCGTTGGCTTTTGATTATCATTGAATGTTAATACACATTTATCCATACCAAAAGCAAAACCATGTCCAATAGCCTTTAGCAATGCTTCTTTGCCCGTCCAATATTGATAAAAATAATGAGGGCGATCATTTGCATCCAGTGCAGCAATCCGTTGACTTTCTTCTTTATGGAAAAAACGCTTTGCTATATCTAAGCATTCTACCGTCAAGTCTATTTTTTCAATATCTACCCCTATCAGAGCATCCATAAAAACACCAACTAAGGCATAATGATCAGAATGCGATAAATTAAATGTTAACTGCGTAGAATGAGTATTAGATAAAAATGGCTTTTGGTATTCATTATGGTGGAAACTCACTGCCCGTGCTTTTATTTTCAAGTAATCAGCTAAAATCATACGTAAACCTGCATGAGCAATAATAAAATTCTGTCTATGCTGGGGAAAGACGAAACGGTCTGCTCGCGCTTGTTCTTGCGGATCCAGCAATGCATAATAATGCGACACCAGATCTGGCTCTGTCTTGAGAGGAAACCACCATAAATGAGCGAGCTTTGTATTAACTATGCAAAAATTTTCCATAAAGTTATTTTACCGATATAATAATATTTTAGCTATGCTTCTCAATACGTTATACTGCTTTGTTGGCATGGTAAAATTTTAAACAAGGAGCATGTTGTGCCGAAAGGTCAAATAAAGTACTTTAACAAAATGATAGTGGTCGCTTATATAACAAATAAGATGCAAAACCTATGACGACTGTTTCCGGTGTTGGTCTTGGTTATAGGCATGAATTTCAAAGAGAATTTCACGCACAATTTCCATCCAATATTGATTTTATAGAAATAGCGCCAGAAAATTGGATTCATGTTGGTGGCCGTCGTGGAAAAATGTTACAGGCTATCGCAGAAAAATATCCTATTATTTGTCATGGATTATCTTTATCGATTGGTGGACCGGATCCATTAAATGTCTCTTTATTAGAAGACATCAAACATTTTATGGCTCAACACTACTGTGTACTTTACAGTGAGCACTTAAGTTACTGTACAGATGGGGGTCAACTTTACGATCTCTTACCTATTCCATTTACGGAAGAAGCGATCCATTATGTTGCAAATCGAATAAAACAAGTGCAAGATATCTTAGAACAACCAATCATTATGGAAAATATTTCTTATTATGCTACACCAGGCCAGGAATTAACAGAATTGGAATTCATTAATGCAGTACTGGCTGAAACGAATTGTCATTTATTGCTTGATGTTAATAATATTTATGTCAATAGTATCAACCATTATTATGATGCGGAAAACTTTCTAATTAATTTGAAAGCAAAACACATAGCATATGTTCATATCGCAGGGCATCATCAAGAAAAAGAAGGCTTAATGATAGATACGCATGGTAATGCGATTATCGAGCCTGTTTGGCAACTTTTAAAAACAGCTTACCAACATTTTGGTATCATGCCAACATTACTTGAGCGCGACTTCAACTTCCCACCTTTTGAAAAACTGCTAGCAGAAATTGATCGTATTCATTGTTTACAAAAAACCACTCAGGAAAAAAACAATGCTTAAAGAAGCTAACCATACTTTGCCCCGTTTTCAAAAAGAACAATACGCTTTCACAGCAAGTATTCGTCAACCAACAGGTCAATTTTATCCATCAAATAAAGCACCATATCGCATGGAAGTTTATCAAAAACTATTATTTAATAATATTAAAAGTTTGGTTTCAGCTTGTTTCCCTATCTTAACCAGCCTTGTTGATGATGATTATTGGACAGAGATAATTTATGCCTTTTTGCAAAGGCATCGAGCACTAACACCTTATTTTCACAAAATTCCAGAGGAATTTATTGACTTTTTACAGCAAGAATGGCCCATAACACTAACGGCTCCACCGTTCTTAATGGAATTAGCCCATTATGAATGGGTGGAGTTAGCGCTAGACTTGTCAAATGACGATATTTCTTCTTTAAATTTTTCTGCTGAGCAAGCTTTCCTACACACACACTATCAAATTTCACCATTAGCTTGGTCATTACGTTATAACTTTTCAGTGCATAAAATTGGACTCGACTATATTCCTATTGCAAAAGAAACAACAGCTACACATATCGTGGTTTATCGCAATAGTGACGACAAGGTGGAATTTATGCTGCTTAATACAGTGACAGCTAAATTGCTGGAAATATTCAGTTCGCCATGTGAAGGCAAAGTGGCTTTAGTTAAAATAGCGACTGAATTAGCATACGCTGAGCCAGATAAAATACTAGCAAACGGGTTAGATATAATAAAACAGTTGGTAGATGCTAATATCATTAGCATCTACTCAGAATAAAGCAAGGACATATCATGACCAGCGAACACAAAAGACCTTTTTTAAAGTGGGCAGGAAGTAAATTTCGCTTATTACCCACTATAAAAAAACTATTGCCTAAAAAGGGAAATCGTCTAATTGAACCTTTTGCTGGTAGTGCAGCAGTATCCATTAATTCAGATTACTCACAATACATACTGAATGATGCCAATAATGACTTAATTAATTTGTTTAAAAATATTAAACGCCACAAGAAAAAATTTATCTCAGATGCAAAAATGCTTTTTAAAAAAGAAAATAATTCTGCAGAATACTATTATCATACACGTAACTATTTTAACCATTGCGATAACAATTATGAAAAATCGTTGTTATTTCTTTATCTCAATCGACATGGCTATAATGGTCTATGTCGTTACAATAGCAGCGGTGATTTTAACGTACCTTTTGGCCGTTATCGTTCACCAATGTTTCCAGAAAACGCTCTGATTAATTTCTATCAACTAGCAGAAAAAATAAGCTTTTATAATATGGATTATAAAAAAGTGTTAGCACAAGCACAGGCTGGTGATATTGTTTATTGCGATCCACCCTATGTATCAAACCATAACTCTCATTTTAACTACCATCATAAGTCATTTACTGAAGAGGATCAGATAGAATTAGCCGAATTAGCTGAAAAAACACAAAAGCGCGGGGTCTTTGTCATGCTATCTAACCACGATACACCCTTTACTCGAAAAGTTTATGCAAATGCTAAATTACACTTCGTGCCAGTTTTTCGTAGTATCAACTGTAAAATTGATCAAAGAAGAACCGTTCAGGAGATATTCGCTATTTATCCACCGCGATAATGGTTTGATCTATTTTATCGAACTCTACACTCAATCCTTGTATCGCTTGGATTCTGACCATTATCCTGCTCGGAAAATTTAACATCTTCTTCTTTCTTAGTACCTTCTGTGAAAGGTCTCAACAATAATGGTGTTGATTGCGTATTTTCGGATACGGCAGCAGTTGATTTGTTTTTTTCTGATAATATGTTCATAGCGGCTTGATATGCTTTCACATCATATACTTTTTTCTGCTCGTTGACAGATTGTTTTGATAAAAAATCAGAAAAATTTTCAGCTAGCTCTTCTTCAGCAAGGCTTTTTTGTAGATAAGAATAAACCGAGCTTATTTGCTGTTTGCGTAAGTGGATTGCTTTCGCTTCTTGCTCTATTGGCAATGGCTTTCCTACTATTCGGGCTTTAATCGCCTCAGCAGTACACACCCCACATGTCGAAGCATCCCCACTTTGTATTTTTGGCGCATAATTATCATAATGTGAAAATTCATCTCTATAGTAAGCAATGGGTATATTTTCCAAAACAAATGCTAAAATAGTTTTAAATACATCACTGTCATGCTTAATTTCTATATTCGCAATAGTAAAGAGGATCTTCAATTTTTCAGCAATAATATGTTCAAATTTTTCCTTCAATGTCATTGCTTCAGCTAGCTCAGGATAAACTTTTCCAAAATTCTTAAGTAAAGAATTTGAAATTATTTTATAATTTTTTTGATCTCCAACTAACGCTATACGCGCAGTTGCTATCCAATTAGCTGAATCTGCAGAGCCAATGTGAAATATTTTGTCATAATAAAGCCTTAACCTTAAAATATCTTCATTATTAAAAATATCGTTATTATTCACCTTAAGTTGCTGTAGCCCGTGATAAAAAATTTCTTCCATGCAACGATTCATTACGGCCTGACAAATATGTTCCTTAAACTCTTTGTCATCTGCTAACCCGGAAGAACCATATGGATCAGAATAATTGATTGTAACAAATACATAATCATCTTTACGTTTACCATTCGAAACTCCCGCTTCATAGTGAAATCTAATTTCTAAGTATTTCCAATGTCCTTTTGCAGTATTATTAAATACTGCACCACCTTTGAGTATAGGCATGAGTATTTTTCCATGTTGATGCAATGGATTTTTTCTTGACAAAAGTCTTGGCACAATTTCAGCAATTGCATCTTGGTATTTTTTACCATATCTATTTAATGCTTTTTTCATGTTTTCAAAAACATTCTCAGACAAAAGCGCTATTCGCATTTGAGCAAATATTCTGTCGATAACTTGATCGGGGTTCATCTTTAACAATGCATTTTTGAGTAACGTGAATTCTTCGTGCTCTGTAACTATATTATCATAACCTTTTGCTAAGGTTGATAAATTTTTCATAACCACATCAGGATTTTCTACTTTATTTAAACTATTTGCTCCATGGCAAATAAAAACAGCATATTGCTGTAATGTTTTAAGTAGCTTTTCATTGCCTTTCTTTTTAATTACTTTAATAAATTTTTCGCAGCCATGTTTTTTATCCGCGCGTCGATCCAACTCTTTGTTTCTGTCAATTATTGTTAACATATGTTCAAGTTCAATCTTGATAAACAAGCCGACAATTACCATCGCTTGCTTATCTGTCATATTGTTTTTACTTCTTCGGGAAAGCAAAACTCTATTTTTTAAATAATCTATTAGTTGCTTGTAATACATACATACTCTTAAGAGAGTATCTCTTTTCTCTGTCTGCTCCCCTTTAGCATCCGAGAACAGCAATCTTAACTGCTCATCCAAAAATGCAATCAATGGACTTGTTATATTTTTACTAATTTTATCTTTTAAATCATGATTTTTTCTTAGTACTTCATATACCTGATACGCAGAAAAATCAGCTAGCGAGATTATCTTCCTGGCATCTAAGACTTGCACCGCAGCATTATTTTTTTCTTCTGAGCTTAAACTGTCTTTATAAATAACTTGTCGTGTTATAATCGGTGGAACAGCAACAACATAACGTGTTCCTTTTTTAACATTATCGTAAAAATTTTCAGATCCCACTTTCTTAATGCGTTGATCAATTTTACTTTCTGGCAATGTGCCTTCATGTCTTTTATCACCACAAAGCAAATTATTGAAACGTTTCTCATCACGACCACCACCGTCTTGTTGACAACCCGCTTCAATAACCATCTTCATATCTTTTTCTGTATACCAATAATTCCCATTTTCACCACTGACTGAAGATATTAATTCTTGCTTTTTTTGTTTAGCTGGCATGCTTGTTAGCCGAAGCGCATGATTTTTTAACTTTTCTCTTTCATCACTCACTTTTTTGTTATAAATTTGTGCTTTTTGCTTATATATTAGTCTGCTAATACCTGCGGTGATTACTGAGACAATTAAACTACTAGCGGCTGCCGTAATAGCTAAAGGAATCATAGCAATCCCCACAGGGGAAATAGCAATAATCCAACTGCTGTTAATACTAGACTAGCAAAAAAAGCAGCCGCAATTGAAAAGCTTGCTCTAAATGCAAACAATCGTTGGTATTTTTTACGACTCAACTTTGCCTTTTTAAGATTATATTTTATATCGTGAGTTACTTGCTGACTATTTTTTTTCTGTGTTTTTCTACTATCAGGAAAAGTCTTTTGGTGTAAAGATAACAACACGTCAAAAGTAGGCTGGTTACTGCTTATTAATTGTTCTAGTGAAGATTGTTGTTTCAATACAGTGAAAATTTGAATGATCTTAAGCGCTTTAGCATCTGCTAATTGCTTCTGTTCTTCATCATTTGCTTTTTTTTCTGCTTCTTGGTTTTTTTTCTCTAATTCATACAACTGTTTTGCTTTATCAATACACACTGCTAGCAGTGTAATTTCACGCAAGACCCCATCAACATCGGTTACTTGCTTTTTAATTTCATCTAATCGTTTTTCTACAGCGTTGGGATCATTTTGACTCAAACCTAAATTTTTCATAATTCTATCAATCAAAGCATTATTATGCGCTATGATTTCTTGCTCAATTTGATCAGCATATTTATCTGCAGAGAAATCTACTGCTGCTTTAAGTCTGTCTTCACTATATTGTCTTCGTAATAACTTAATATTTTCATTACAATTCACCAATATTAAAATATTATTAAGTTGCCCTAACTGTGGTAAAAGCGTTTTCACTTTATATTTTTCTAAAGCAAACTTTTTATTTGAAATATTTTTTAAACAGGTATCTTCGCTATCGTTCACTGCTAAAGAAAATTCAATCATTTTCTCATAAAATTTTACCAGGTGGGCTTTGCTAGCACCGGTATATTCAATATAACTAAGATCGTTATTTTCTTTAATTTGCAAAAAATGTTCATGCTGAAGCATTGTTTTTATTTCATCAAACTCAAGCTGCCATTCTTTTGTAAGCATAGTATTTAGGACAGTTTGCAATTCAACATCATTGACAGAATGGGGATTTCTTTTTATAGGCACTTCTATTATATTCTTATGAATCTTATTAATCGCTTGAAGGAATTTATTCACTTGCTGATTAATATTATTAATAATCTCAACATGGCCAAACACTTTGTCAATTTTATACTCAGCAAGTAATCCCGCTTGCCAGCGTTGTAATTTCTCTTTAGGCAACACAGTAATTCCCCTCTATATCATTATACTTCTTACACATTCATATTACCCTAACACCCGCGCACTGACTTAATACAAACTATCATCTGCTATTTGCAAATCAACAAAATCTTCTAGCCATTATCCTTCTTAATCATGCACAACTCACCATTTTTCTGAGTGTTGATGATACTCTGCGATCACCAGTAGAAGCAGGCGTTAACGGCGCTGAATCTGTTTCAATATTGGGCGAAAGCGTTTTTTTCTGCTGATCCTTTATAGTCATGGCAACTTCATTTTTTTGTGTTGTTTTTTTCATTTTATTTTTATAGTACTCCGTGACGCTATTTACTTTTTTCGCTCCATCAGAGTCTTCAGATAAAAAGTGACGAAAATTAGTCTTAAATGCTTTCTTACCCTTATACTGCTCTTTAAAATAACAAAACACCCTATCTATTTGCTTTTCGCGCAAAACTAAAGCACCAGGTGGTTGTTCTTCTGGTAGTGGCTTGCCTGCTATTCGTGCGATAATAGCTTCTGTCGAACATACGCCACATGCAGAAGCATCTTGTTGTATCTTTGGTGCTATACTATCATAAGTTGAAAAATCCTGTTTGCAACCCACGCGAGGAATGTGGTAGAGAAGATAATCAATGATATTGTTAAGCATTGATTTTTCTAACGTTATATGTGACATGATAAAAAGTGTTTCTAGTTTTTTCCTAAGAAAATAGTAACATATCTTTTTTAGATCATCTAATGTTATTTCCTGACTAAGAAAATAGTCACATATCGATTTTAGATTATCTAATGTTATTAACTGATCAGTATTGGAGTATTTTTTAAGTTCACTATCTTCTTCAGGAAAACAATTCATTAGAATATTTACACCTTGTTGATAATATGTTGGATCAACTGCTAATAGTCGATGCACAAACCCTATCCAGTTTCCTAAGCCTTGATAACTATTCTCTAAATTTTCATTAAATATCTCATCATAAAACAGTCTTAACATTAAAATATCTTGGTCATTAAACACTGCATTATCTGCAACACGGTATTGTCGTAAATTGTGGTAAAACAATTCTTCAACACAACGATTCATGACTATATGACGAAGCTCTTCTTTAAAGCGAGGGCTCTGGACGTTGCCAGAAGAAGATCCTAATGGATCTGAATAATTGATGCTAACATACATAAATGAGTTATTTGTACTATCTTCGTAATGCAATCTAATCTCTAAATATTTCCAATGTCCGGCAGCAATGCTATGAGCTATCTTTCCCGTTGCAACAGGTATCAGTATCTTCCCATGCTTATACAATTTTCCATCTCGAAATAATGAGTCTTTATCAGATGAGCTTTTAATTGATAAAATTTTAGATATTACTTCGACAATTGCATCCTGATAGTCTAAACTGGCCGCCTTTAATGCCTTTTTAAAATCTTTTAGGATATCATTAGATAGTAGTGTCATACACGTTTGATATACTGTGGCACCAAAATCTTGATTGTATTTTGAAAACTCTTTAACAAGCTTATTTTTTTCCGCTGCAAAATTTGGCGATTTCGCAATAAACTCATTATATTTTTTGAATAAAGTTGATAAAAAATCAACAATAGTTGCTAGAAGTTCTGTATTATTTAATGCATTTTTACCGTATATTTCTGAGAGAAGTGAACGAAGAGAGACAGCGTATTCTTGTAATTCTTTTATGCATTTCTGTCCACTTTTATATTTCGCTTTATACATTTTCTTAATATTTTCTTTATAATTCTCATGTTCGATTTTTTCAATAGTCTGATCTATGCCTATTGCTTGTTCCTTGTTAGCATAAAATTCAATTTTTATTAACAACGTTAGTAGTCCTTCAATTTGCTGATCAATTGATCCTTTTTTCTTTCTAAAAAATATGTTTGTCAAACGAACCGCCATGCGTTTATAATACATGCAGATTTTTAAAAGGCTCATTCTTCTGTCAGGCACATTAGCTTGTCCTTGCTTAAGCTCGACTAAGTTATTATCTAAAAAGTCAATTAATGGCGTTCTTAACCTGCTGACTGCCTCTTTCAAGCCATTTTGACTAGAGGTGATTAATTTGTATCCCACGTAAGCTGGCATGCTTTCTTTTTGCGTACGTATTCTAGCATCCAAAAATGCCGCAGGAGCACTTGTCATAACTCCGTTTGATAATTGGTTACAATAAACAGTTTCGTAAGCAGCCGGTGTTACTGCAACCACATAACGTGTTCCTTGCACAACATTATCATACAAGCCTGTGTTTTCATGTGATTCAGATTCTTTAATGCATGCACCACATGCTAACTCAGGCAATGTTCCTTGATAATCAATAGGCTTGCCATCTTTATCTTGTTCAACTGCTTTACCACGCAGTAAATAATTAAATTCATTTCCATCCGCTCGACCACCTCCAACTTGTGAACAAGCTGCATTAATCACTGCATTCACATCATTATCTGTATACCAATATCTGATATTCACTTTTTTCTTGTCTCTTGGTTTTTGTTGAGACTTTAGTCTTGCTTCTATGGAATTAAATGACTGATTTTGTTGGTTATGCTTTACTCCTGATGATTGCTTGCTTTCTTTAAAACGGTTAAGTAGAACCATTTTGTTAAGCTTATCTTGCCCTAGTCTATTTATATTTTCATCTTTGTTTCTAATCTTAGTTTTAAATAAAAACACACTGGTAATGGCCGCAATTCCTGCAACAATTAAACTAGAAGCAACTGCTGTAACAGTCAAAGGAAGTACTGCAACCCAGGCTGGTGGAAAAAAGAAAAAAGCAAGCATTCCTGTTAAAACTAGGCTAGTTAGGGTAAGTGCAACTGAAACACTCATGGAAATCAACATAAAGTTTTTTTTATAGAGCTCACGTGCCATATCAGCGTTTTCAAGTTTATAACTTGCGCTAATAAATTGATTATTTAACTCTTGTAAAATTTCTGCTTCGTTTTCCTCATTCTGCTTATCGCAAGGCATGCTTTGATCAGAGAAAACAGTAGCAACAGATGTATACCCAACTGAATAATCTTGCTGTAATTGCTGAAAAACATTGAGGATGTTCTTTTCTAATTTTACTTTTTTTGCTTGTTTTTCTAATTCATCCTTAATGTTATTTGCTCTTTTTAGTTCCTGAGCCAATTGAAACATTTTTTCTGCGTTATGAAGGAAATCTGCCCAAGCTGACATGGTATCGCTATTCATTTCATCCAGAGCTGCTTTGTTTTTCTCTTCAACGTCTGCTCGTTGTGCTAGGGTTTTCTTTTTTAAGTCAGCAAGCTGAGTTTCTTGTGTTTCCAACATGTCGATATTTTTTTTTATCATACGATTGTTAGACGCTATTGCTTCCTCTTCAATCTTTTTAATTGTATCAGCTACCGATGAATTTTCTTCTATATTAAACTCTTTAAAATAGGTTTGCTTAAGTTTTATTATATGCTTGTTCCGGGCATAATAAGTATTAATTGTTTCTATCATCTCTAAAATATGATTATATTCTTTTAAATACTGATGAAACATATCTATTTGTTGTAACAATGCCTTTCTTTTATTTTGAATTTTTTTTATGCAATCATTAGCTTCTGCATCAAGATGGAATTGAATAATGCAGTTATAAGTTTTTCTTAAATGTTCCACATAATTAACGCTATATTCTTTATAAGCGTTACTCTCTGTACTTTGCTTTTCTAACAATGGTATACGTTGAATCATTTCTTTTATTACATCATATTCATTTAATAATTCTGGTGTGAAAATAGCATCAGAACTATTAGCTGTTTGAATATCTGCTAAATTGATTGTTGAGGACCGCGCAATTTGGCCTACAGTCGTCTGAGAATGAGGTATTTCTGCAATTTGGCCCACAATTGCAGCAAGATAATTGTTTACCAACTGATTAATATTATCTACAGAAACGACTGTGTCCGCACCATCACTAGCAGGCTGCTGCTGAGAGTTTTCTTGCAATGCTGTTACTAATTCATTACCGTATTGTTCTAATGTATTTTTAATTAAATTTGCATCTGCTTCGATCATGAATAAATCTCTCTTTTTTTCTATAATGACAGTATATCAAAACTACTTTAGCACAGAGATGTTAACAAAACATTAATAATCTATATTTGATCGTTATACAGATAGCCAAATGATAGCATGATACAGCCTGTACATCTTCTCCTACACGATATATTTTTTATAAGCGCGCCTTGATGTTCATAGCGAAAACGCTGTTATTTTCTCCTCATCTCAATTTTACCTTGGCTGTTAATAACTTTTCTCAGTTGGTAAAATTGACTCATATAGGAACTCTCATTATCAATTCTAACGATACGATAGTGATCATTAACTTGGAATATTACTCGAATATGGCTATACAAGGCAAGGATTTTGCAAAAAAAATAACCTAAATGTGTTTAAAAACATTAAGGTAATGTTTTTAAACATAAATTTTCCCGAAAACAGCCCCTTGAATCAACATGAGAGCTAAAATTGACACGCTTCCTGCTTATGGGGCCTAGAAAATAAGTAAGCGACTGCATCATGCGCACTCAATTCACCATTCAATATCTGATATATACTGCGGGAAAGCGGCATGCCAACATTCAATTCCTGTGACAAACTAAAGATTTGTTCTGCTGCTGAAATACCTTCGATAACTTGCCCGATGCTCTGTTTCGCTTCTTCAGCAGACTGCCCTTCTCCTAACGCTAAACCAAAACGCCGATTGCGTGATTGATTATCGGTACACGTCAACACTAAATCACCCAAGCCGGCTAATCCCATCATGGTTTCAGATTTTGCACCCAAAGCCACTGCTAATCGTGTCATTTCAACCATGCCGCGACTAATTAATGCACATTTTGCATTGGCACCAAAACCTAAGCCATCGCTTATGCCGGCCGCAATTGCCATAACATTTTTTATTGCACCACCCACCTGAACACCAATCATATCATCACTGGTGTATACCCGAAAACGATCGCTGGAAAGCGCATTAACCCAAAAGGAAGCCAACTCGTGATTATTCGAGGCAACCGTTACTGCTGTTGGCAACCCCAAAGCAACTTCACGTGCAAAAGAAGGCCCTGAAACAACAGCTAATGGAATATCGCTAGGAAAAATGCTTCGGGCTGTTTCAGATAACACTCGCTGAGTAGCCGGATCAAACCCTTTACTAGCCCACGTTACCCGTATAGGATGGTTAACACTGGAGTAAGCTGTTTTTAATACTTTATGGAAGGCATGGCTAGGCACAGCAACTAACCACTCACTATTTTCAGCTGCCTCTGACAACGACAATGTAACATTAATATTATCTGGTAAATCGATACCAGGAAGGTATTGCTCATTACGGCTGGTTGAAGCAATTGCTTCAATTTCATTAGGCGCATGTCCCCACATAAGAATAGAATGCCCATTACGAGCAAGCACAATTGCTAAGGCTGTTCCCCATGAACCAGACCCAAATATCGTAATAGGTCTTTTTTTCATACTTCCCCCATTAGCGCTTATGAGTCGATAGCTTCATTCTGCTTTGCCGGTGCGACTGGTTGTTCTTGCTTTTGTTGTTCTAGCTGACTGGCATAAACTGCATCAAAGTTAATAGGCGCCAAGTGAATTTGAGGGAAGCTACCTTTATTAACTGCATCAAAAAATACTTCACGTAAAAAAGGATAAATAATTGTAGGACAATAGCTTTTTAACAATGGGTCAAGCTGCTCTTGTGGAAAATTTTTAATAGTAAAAAGACCGCCATATTCTGCTTCAGCCAAATAAGCCGTTTTATCCTCTATCTTTGCCGACAAAGTCGCATACAAGACCACTTCATAAGTATCCTCAGAAACTTTTTGAGATTTGGAATTCAAATTAAAATCAATTTTTGGTTTCCATTCTTTTTGGAAAACTTGTGGCACCATGGGTGATTCAAAAGAAAAATCTTTTAAATATAACCGATGAATAACAAAATCAGGATTCGATGCACTGTTATCTGCACCATTAGTTTTTGATTGCTCTGTCATATTAACTCCTATCATTAATTTCGTTTCACTTTACTAAAGGTAAATTATCTGCCTGCCAAGTCGCTATTCCCCCGGCCAATAAATAAATGTTGCTAAACCCTTGCTTACGCAGCAAGCTACCGGCAAGAGAAGCATGTTGACCCGTTCCACAGATCAAAATAACCGACTTTTCCTTATAATCAGACAATTTTTCTAAACGCTGTGGTAATTCACTTTTCGGAATATTCAATGCATTCGCTATATGTCCACGCTTATATTCGTCAACTGTACGTAAATCCACCACTACGGCATCATTATGATTGACCATATCTGTCAATTGTTTAGATCGTATCCGTGGCACGCCAACAATTCGTTCAGCCACTTCTACGCCAATAAAAACTAACAACAGTATAAAAAATAACCCCACTAAAATCCAGTGGTTACTTGCAAATTCAATATATTGATTCATCCGTACCGTTCCACTTTTCTTAAAATCGAGTATAATCTACTCATTACATTTGATCCTGACTAAGTTTATTGGAACAATTATGCCTTGGCAACAATTAGTTTTTACCACCGATGCAGCCAGTGCAGATGAATTAAGCGATTTACTCACTATTTTAGGGGCAGAGGCGGTTACGCTACAAGATGCATTGGATAACCCGATCTATGAACCTGAATTAACCTCATTACCACTTTGGTCAGCCACTCAAGTAACAGGGTTATTCCCTGAACAGGTAAATTTACACACTATTCAAACACAATTACAATCGTTATTAGTAAATAAACCATTACCTCCGTGCACTATCAGTACGTTAGCGGATCAAGTGTGGGAAACAACATGGATGCAAGACTTTAAACCGATGAAATTTGGTGATAACTTTTGGATTTGTCCTAGTTACACACGTATCGATGCTCCGCATGCTCTCGTTCTTAAACTCGATCCTGGCTTAGCATTTGGTAGCGGCTCTCATGCAACAACAGCACTGTGTCTTCATTGGTTAGCAACGCATCCACCCAAAGACAAAATAGTGATTGATTACGGTTGCGGCTCAGGTATTCTAGCGTTAGCCGCTATTAAACTTGGGGCAAAAAAAGTATATGCTGTTGACATCAGCGAACAAGCAATTAGCGCAACAAAAGAAAATGCCAGCATCAACCATATCTCATCAGAAAGACTTTGGGTTAATTCCCCACAACATTTATCAGCAATGTATGCAGATATGCTGCTCGCCAATATTCTAGCAAATCCGTTAATTGAATTAGCAAGTCATTTTCTTACATTGCTGCAAACAAATGCCGACGTCATCTTATCGGGTATTTTAAAAGAAGATGCAAAACGGATAAAAAACCATTATGCAAAGTCCTTTAATTTAGAAAAAGAACGTTCAATACAAGATTGGGTCTTATTGCATTTTACCCGCTGAATCAAAAAAAATTGTCATGCATGGCAAAACGCTAATTAAAACAAATAAAAATAATCTTGAAATAGATGATGCAAAAAATAGCACCTGCTGGTATTGTGATCACCCATGAAGCAAATATTTTGCCAATGACACTCATATTTATTGCGTAAATACCACGAGCAAAACCAACGCCAAGAATTGCACCAACTAAGGTATGCGTTGTTGAAATAGGCAGTCCTGTACCCGAAGCAACAACAACCGTTGTCGCCGTTGCTAATGATGCAGAAAAACCTCGACTAGGCGTTAATTCAGTAATACCCGATCCAATTGTAGCAATAACCTTATAACCATACATTGCCAATCCGGTCAATACACCAACAGCACCAAAAAATAATATCCAAACAGGCAAAGGATTACTAGACAACACATCCCCACCTGATGCCACAATATTAACCACAGCAGCTAATGGCCCAATCGCATTGGCAATATCATTCGAACCATGTGCAAATGCTAAAGCACACGCTGTAAAAACCAGCAGTACGGCAAATATTCTTTCTATTTTCAATTTTTTTCTGCCATTTTTTATAATATGTGCATCAATGCCTCGCAGCGAGATATAACCAATCGACATAACCACGAAGCTAATAACCATAGCAATTGACAAGCTAGAAGACCAGTTTAAATCAATATGTAAATGCACTAATCCTCTCATGATGGTTACAAAAGACATAATTAAGGCGAGAAAAAAAATATAAATAGGCAAATATTTCTTAGCACTGGCCATGGGATCAGTAGCAGACAGTATAAACTTAACAATACTGACATAAATCATATACCCAATAATACCTGCCAGTAATGGTGTTACAACCCAGCTCAGTGCAATACTAGAGACAACATACCAATCAACCGCTTTTGCGCCTAATTCTAATAAGCCAAAACCAATGATTGCACCGACAATACTGTGCGTTGTCGATACAGGCCATCCGCAATACGATGCTAACAGTAACCAACTGCCTGCTGCCAGCAAAGAAGCTAACATGCCATAAACAAGCAATTCTGGTTCAGCAATAAACATACTTGGATCGATAATGCCACTGCGAATTGTTTGTGCAACTTGACCACCAGCCAAAATAGCACCCGCACTTTCAAAAATAGCAGCGATAATGAGCGCTTTACGAATTGATATCGCTTTAGAGCCAACAGATGTTCCAATCGCGTTAGCAACATCGTTTGCACCGATGCCCCAGGCCATAAAAAACCCAAATATACAAGAAAGAATTAATAAAATATGGGCATTTTGCATAAATTTCCTTACCCAGCGACTAACCTATAAAAAATAATTCGGTGCCTACCACCCAACATCTCATTGTTTGCGGATAATAACTCAACATAGCGATTTGTCTAGCAGCAAATAAACACAATTTTTATTTATTTCTAACTTCATCATGCTAAATTTGCTGATTGTATCTGCTGTGGTAAAATAATGCACTAAATTCTGGTTTGGCTCGCTATGCAACCTGATTGATGTGCATAGAATAGTGAAGCAAAGAGACTGATAACAATAAAATGTTTAAATAGTTTACAAACAGTGTATCTTTTGAGTATAATATAAAAACAAAAAAAACTATTATTAAACAACCAAGCCTTATAAATAAGAATATTAGTGGGAAAAAGCATAGATATATTCATGGCTTAGTTTAAATAAATGTGTTTTTGTCAAAATAGCACTTGATATTTTTGAAGCAATTTGAATATAATTAGCACTGAACTGGTCATGATTAGCTCAGAGCCGGCAGCAGCGTCGCTTTTTGTTAATTCGCGACATAAGGGTATGAAGTAAACAAGTCAACTTTTTAAGAGAGGTACACTATGGATAACGTTGTTGATTACATTCGAGAAGCGACAACCACGCAAGAGCACCAGCAATCTACGCAAGAACGCCAACAACAATCTGCGCAAGAGCACCTGCAGTCTACGCAAGCACATCCGCAAGCGACACAAGAAGTAGCAGCACAAACTGAAACACCATTGCGAGAAACACTGAAAAAATACTTAGAAAATTACTTTAATGAACTTGGCACAGAAATGCCTAATAATATCTATAAAAATATGTTAAAGCTAATTGAACTTCCTATGTTAGTCGGCATTATGAAATACACACGCAATAATCAATCGCGTGCGGCGAAATTGTTAAATATTAGTCGTGGGACCCTACGTAAAAAATTAAAACTTTACGGTTTACTATAATTCTATATCGACTCAAAAACAGCAGTTACGTTAATAATTATTAACTAACTGCTGTTTTTAATTTTGAAAACCATGACAGCTATTAAAACTGCATTACTAAGTGTTTCTGACAAAACAGGTATTCTCGACCTGGCTAGGACACTGCAAGAAAAAAAACACTCAAATTCTTTCAACAGGCGGTACCGCAGCATTACTCAAACAGCACAATATTGCTGTGACCGATGTCTCATCTTATACTGGTTTCCCAGAAGTAATGGATGGTCGTGTAAAAACACTACACCCGAAAATATATGGTGGTATTTTACATCGACCTGGAATAGATGATGATATCTTACAACAGCATGATATCGCCTGTATTGATTTGGTTGTTGTTAATTTGTACCCTTTCCAACACGTTATTAACAACCACTATGACAGTGAAAATTTTCACGATATGGCGATTGAAAACATCGATATTGGTGGTCCAAGTATGCTACGAGCGGCTGCTAAAAACTATCAAGTGGTCACCGTGGTAACCGATCATCAAGACTATCCAAATATTATTGCTGAAATCAACAACTCAGGAGCTGTCTCCGATGAGACACGCTTACAGTTAGCGCAAAAAGTTTTTCAACACACAGCAAATTATGATACCGCCATTGCCAACTTCTTTTCAAATGTGTCTAACGATAGCTCTGAAGAATCCCCTTTGCCTAGCACACTGCAAGCGACTTTTAGTAACAAAAAGACGCTTCGTTATGGTGAAAACCCTCATCAACAAGCTGCTTTTTATCAGCAATCACAGCCTGAAGCAGGAACAATCGCTGGCAGCACCATTGTGCAGGGCAAACCGCTATCCTACAATAATATAGCGGATGCGGATACAGCCTTGGAGTGTATAAAAGAATTTGATCCGCAAATACCAAGTTGCGTGATTGTAAAACATGCGAATCCTTGTGGTGTTGCCTGTAGCAATAGATTAGATAGTGCATATCATATGGCTTTTAACGCCGATCCAGTCTCTGCTTTCGGTGGAATTATCGCCATTAACCAAATGTTAGATGCAACAACGGCCAATGCGATCATCACCAACCAATTTGCTGAAGTGATTATTGCTCCTGCTATCCATCAAGATGCTGTCCCTATTTTAACCGGTAAACCAAATATCAGAATGCTTACCTGTGGAAGTTGGCCACTTAAACCTAACTCATCATGGGAATACAAATCCATTCATTCCGGTTTATTAGTGCAACAACGTGATGTAGGTAAAATTAATATTAAAAGTCTGCGTATCGTTAGCAAGCGCGTGCCAACAGATGATGAAATGAATGATCTTGTTTTCTCTTGGAAAGTCGCTAAATTTGTTAAATCAAATGCTATCGTCTTCGCCAAAGATAGTGCAACGCTTGGTATCGGTGCTGGACAAATGAACCGTCTTAAAAGTGTACGCATTGCCAGTGAACAAGCCAACAAAAATGCAAGGAATAGCAACGGTTCTGTCATGGCTTCCGATGCATTTTTTCCATTTTCTGATGGTGTTGAAGCAGCTATCGAGGCAGGAATCACTGCAATCATTCAGCCGGGTGGCTCAATACGTGATGACGAAGTTATTAAAACAGCAAATGGTGCAAATATCGCCATGGTCTTTACAGGCATGCGCCACTTTCGACATTAGATATCATGGGCATAAAACCCATGGGACTTGTTAATTCCTAACTAATAGAGGTACTCATGAGATTATTAGTCATTGGTAATGGTGGACGTGAGCATGCTTTAGCATGGAAACTAGCTCAATCTTCTCATGTAACACAGATTTACATTGCACCAGGTAATGCCGGTACTGCAACAGAACCAAAGGTTGAAAACGTTAACATCGCAGCAACAGATATTGACGGACTTATTCATTTTGCCAAGGAAAAGCAAATTGAATTAACCATTGTTGGCCCAGAAATCCCACTTGCTGCCGGTATTGTCGATAAATTCATACTCAATCAATTACATTGTTTTGGTCCCAACCAACAAGCAACGCAACTAGAATCATCAAAAGCTTTTTGCAAAAACTTCATGAACAAATATCAAATACCTACGGCTAAATATGCAACATTTACTGACTTACATGCGGCAAAAAACCACGCAGCGCAACAAACATTTCCGCTGGTTATAAAAGCGGATGGTTTAGCCGCAGGGAAAGGCGTTGTCATTGCTGAAAATCTAGCACAGGCAGAACAAGCATTAGAGCAAATGCTCACTACAAAAATATTTGGTGATGCAGGTCAACATGTTGTCATTGAAGAATTTTTATTAGGAGAAGAAGCCAGTTTTATTGTTGTGGTTAATGGCGAACAAGTCTTGGCACTCGCTTCCTCTCAAGATCATAAAACGCGAGATAATCATGACAAAGGACCCAATACCGGCGGTATGGGAGCTTACTCGCCTGCTCGTATTGTAACAGATGCCATGGCTGATAAAATTATGTCCAATGTCATATACCCTACTGTTCACGGTTTGCAACAAGAAGGAATCCATTATTGCGGCTTTCTTTACGCTGGATTAATGATCACGCCAGCGGGTGAACCTAAGGTATTAGAATTCAACTGTCGCTTAGGCGATCCAGAAACGCAACCCATCTTGTTTCGGTTAAAATCGGATTTGGTTGAATTAATTTTATCCACCATGCAACAAAAACTGGATTCTGCCACCTTAGAATGGGATCCCCGCCCAGCTTTAACAGTTGTTATGTGCTCTGGAGGCTATCCAGGCGCTTATAAAAAAGGTAATATTATTACCGGCTTAACGCAGCAAATGACCGATACGAAAATTTTTCATGCAGGTACAATAGCAAAAGATGGTAATATTATGTCAAATGGTGGCCGTGTACTAGGGATTACAGCTATTGGAGCAAACATTGCCTGCGCTCAACAGGCTGCGTATGATGTAACAAAGCAGATCTCTTGGCCAAATTGCTTTTTTCGTACAGATATTGGCCAGAAAGACATTGCAAGAGTAACAAAGTAGGGAAGACAGTGGCGCACAACCTCCAGCAGCAAGAGTATGTAACCAAACCAAAAAGCTGGGCACTGTCAGAGCTGACCTATTATGAACCGATATCGAATTTAACAACGTATCACCATTCAAAAACATTTATTGCGTCAACAGGTGTCAATCCACTATTAACTGCAGCCTCTGCGGTCATCATCATTATGACCAAGTTAGGGAAAACAGGAAAGTACGATAACCTCTCTCAACTGCAACGTGATTTAATTTATGAAATTCGTGCCTTTGAATGCAATTCATTAGCCTATGATTATTCACCACACGTCATTACTGCCGCTCGCTTTGCCCTGTGTGCAGCCTTGGATGAAACTATTGCTAACACCATTTGGGGAAGAGCAAAATCTTGGCAAAATTACTCACTTACTGCTTATTTTTATCGTGGCAATACACCGAATCTTTCTTTTTTAATCATGATTGAGAAATCATTGACTAACCCTGATACGCCAACAGATTTATTAGAATTATTTTATATATGCTTAAATTTAGCCTATGTTGGTACTTACCGAATAGATGCCTCTGAATTTGCTAAAATTAATCGCTTGTCGGATAGTCTCTACCAAACGGTGAATAAGCGTAAAAAAAGAAATAAAGTAACTAAGTCAAACGCAAAGAAAAAAACAACGGCAATGCCTAGCAGCAAGAACAAAAGCAACGTGATTCCTCTATGGCTAATCAGCGTGATCGTCATCTTATTATTAGCAAGTATTTACACAGGATTTAACTATTTGTTAGGGACAACGACACAACCGGTATATACCAAACTCGAACACATTATTGATAACGCAGATGAAACTTACCGTTAACTTAAAGAAAAAAAATGTTCTTTTTATTGGATATATCATTATCACCTTAATGATTTGGTTTTTTTTATCCAATCTGCCTAGTGAAAAACTATCTCTCTTTACTCACCCTATCAATCGCTTATTATTTATTGTGGCTCTTTCTGCCATCATATGGTTTATCTATGAACAAATTACTTCAGCTATCTCTCGTAACAAGTATAAAGATTTCCATCCTGAATTATTTAACCGTTTTAATAGTATTATCTTACTGTTAAAAAAATTAAAAACGGAAAAAAAGGCTTCACCGCTTTATGCAGATGTGATTGATAAAAAAATACGTTTATATGATTTACCCTGGATCTTAACCATTGGTCCAGCAAAAACAGGAAAAACCACGCTACTAGCACAATCAGGCTTATCTTTCCTTTTAACAAAAAAAATACACCAAACCAGTAAGAAAATTACATCGACACAATATTATGATTGGTGGGCAACACGCGAAGCCGTTATCATTGATATGGCAGGCTCTCATGTTTTTTCAGAAGATAGTGAAAGTAATGATTTAAATGTTTGGGATGAGTTTCTTCGCTTACTGCAAATAAAACGACGCCCAGCTTTTAATAGTATCGTGTTCTACTTAAGCATTAAACAATTATCATCTCTTTCTCAAGTTGAACAAAATCAATTATTTAGTACATTTAAAAAACGCTTAATTGAAATACAACACATTTTATCTAAACCGATTCCTTTTTATATTATCTTTACACAAACTGATTGCCTCAATGGGTTTTATGAGTATTTTCGTCAAACCAACACAGAACAATTAGAAAAACCATGGGGTATACAGTTTGCTAAAAAACATATTAGTTGCCGCCAAAAGCTGTTAGAAAGTTTTGATGCTGAATTTGAAACAATGTTATTACATTTGCATGATCAAATTATTGAGAAACTACACCATGAGCCTAACCACGACATACGATGTTTAATAGAAGAATTTCCATTACAGCTAGAAACCTTTAAAAAACCCATTGCTCGCTTATTACAGTACCTTGGGAATTTGACAACAGGAGAAGAATCAACTCGTATACAAGGAATCTTTTTCACTGCCTGTGGACAGAAAAAAGTAGCTATAGACCGACTGTTGACACCTATGTCTAATAGTTTTGAGCTGGCGCTACTGCAAAGACAGCAACTACAAAGCGAGCATGCTACCTATTTTGTTAAAGGTCTTTACAATGAGGTTATCTTTCCTCAAATTTGGAAAAACTATCTATTACCCGGCACTCCATATATTTCAGCGAACACCCGAAACATATTAAGCACCTCAACAGCTGTAGGCTTAATTATAGCCTGTACTTTCATCTGGTCTCATGAATTTTCTAGCAATATTCAATCATTAAGTAAAGTCGAACAAACCATTAGCAATTACTATTTAAATCAACATGCGTCACTATCCAGTGATTTAAACAGTTCTGTGCAAGCATTATCTTCATTAAAACAAGCGCAAGACTTTTTGCAACATGAAAAATTCCCCTGGCTGCTAAAACAGAAATTTTTTATAAAGAAAGATAATCTGCAACAACTTGTTAAAGAAACTTATCAAAAAGCAATTGTTATTTTTTTACATCAACAAATTACTGAATCATTACTGACAGAAATTAACAAAAAAGCAACCACCAACTCTGAGCATCTCTACGAAACTCTGAAAATTTATTTGTCTTTCAACCAAAGAAAACGACTTAACATAAATTCACTCACAACATGGTTGCAAAAATACAATAAAAATGAAAATAAAACCATTCAGCAGCTCAAAGAACATTTGCAATTGCTTGAAACACAAAATTACCCCGCAGTTGACATCAATCCTTCTCTTATTTACGCTGCCCGCAATGCTTTAAGCAATATTCCTAAAGCGGAATTAGCTATCATTATACTAAAAAATGAATTAACAACAGCCAATCCAGATCAAGTATTTTCTTTGGCTAACATTAACAAAACAGTAGCAACTGTCAAAGATCCGACAGCTAGCATAGTAATACCTTCTATATATACCCACGACTCCTTCTTGCATGCTTACGAAAAAATGATTCCTATGGCTGTGTCTATAACCATGCAAGGAAATTGGGTAACAGGAGAGTACCAAAGTAATAATATGAGTTACCAAGAATTGATTAAGCAAACTAATGACTTATATTTTAGTGAATATATCAAAATGTGGGAAGATGTTTTAAACCAATTACAAATAGAATCGTTTTCTTCTTTTAAACATGCCATACAAGTACTAGACAATATTGCCAAACCTGACTCTAGTCTACAGAAGCTACTTAAAACCATCTATTATCAAACCAATGTAACATATAATAGTATTAATACCCCTATTAGCATAAAATTTCAAAGCTTACAAAAGCTATTTGAACAAACGCAAGAAAAAAGCATCACTGCTGTTAATACCAATTTACTAAAGCTTCAAGACTTACTGGCACATATCACCAATACACCAAATAATCAAGCCGCTGCTTATCAAATTGCACGGCAGCGCATGCAAGACAGTAAACAATACGACATTTTTGACATCATTGAAACCCAAGCTATTACCATGCCTGAGCCATTACGCAGCTGGTTAATGCAAATCAATCAAAACAGTTGGAAGTTGATTCTTAGTAACGCTAAAATCCATGTTCATCAGGCATGGCAACAAAAGGTGTTACCTTATTATATCACTCGCATTAAAGATCGTTATCCATTAGAACCTACCGCAAAATCAGAAATCCGTCCGAATGATTTTGCAGAGTTCTTTGGGCCTGCAGGGAAAATAGACAGTTTTTACCTAAGCTACCTAGCACCATTTATTGATAAAAGTCAGCAAGGATTACACTGGCACCGACGCAATGGTGAACACCTGCCCGTGAGCGATAATTTTCTTAACCAAATTGCACGTAGCATTAACATTAAAAATGTTTTTTTCCCAAATGATCCACGATCACTACAAATACAATTTGCAATTAACCCGCTTGTATTACAACCGATGGTCAAATCATTACAGTTTGATTTAGATAACCAACATATCACCTTTTCAAAAAATTCTAACACAGCAATATCACTAAACTGGCCAGGCAAACAGCCGTTACACATAGCCAGCATCACGTTAACAAATATGGATGGCAAACAATTGAAAAAAACAGAAACTGGGACTTGGAGTTGGTTTAAATTATTAGGTCTTGCTAACTTAGAAGAGAAAGAAGGGAATAATATCATTGCAACATTTGATCTTGATGGCTATGGTGCTAAATGTGAAATAGAATCGGATTACGCTATCAATCCGTTTTCTCTAGCACTACTGCCTAATTTAAAACTAACTGAAATCAGTTAAGCAACCAAATCATTATAAAAACTCACCGTGTGCTCTTGCGAAAGTAGCACACCTTACAATCACCGTTTCAACATGACAAAATTGGCGTTTTATAAAGATTCCCTGGTACTTCTCGTACTAACCTTGGTACCAAATAACCCGGTAATTCAGTCAGCAATTGCTGATGCAATATTTTAGCTTGCTTCAAGGACACTTCAAAATGAGCAGCTCCTTGAACTTTATCTAACATATGTAAATAATAAGGCATAACATCATTAGCAAATAATTCATGACTTAACGCTGCGAGTGCCGTAGCAGAATCATTAATTTGCTTTAGTAAAACTGTTTGATTTAATAAGGTAATTCCATGTTTGCTGAGTCTCGCTAATGCTTGGCAAACAGTTTTATCAACTTCTTGTACATGATTACAGTGCAGAACAACTATCGGCTTTAAGCGTGTAGCGGTTAACCACGAGAGTAACTCTGTATTGATTCGAGCAGGAATAACAATAGGCAAGCGTGTATGAATACGCAAGTAACATAAATGTTTTATTTGACTTAAGTGTTCAACCAACTCAGCTAATAAATTGTCTGGTGCGATTAATGGATCACCACCACTTAAAATGACTTCATTAATTTCAGGGTGCGCGGATAAATAGGCAATAATATCTGACCACTGTCGTCGACCTAATCGATTTTCTGTATAAGCAAAGTCTCGTCGAAAACAATAACGACAATTAATAGCACAAGCGCCGGTCACTAACAGTAGCACACGCGATTTATATTTATGTAACAATCCTGGCAATGGATTAAACTGATACTCCTGTAAAGGTTGTTGACTATATCCTGGCGCGGCTACCATTTCTAAGCCTAATGGTAAGACTTGCTTTAGCAATGGATCCTGCCAATGACCTTTCTTGATACGATGGATAAATGCTTTCGGTGCACGCAGTGGGAACTGGCGTGTAGCAGCAATTGCTGCAGGTAAATGCTTGTCATCCAATTGTAGTAATGAAAATAATTCTTTTGGGCAAGTGATCACTTGCTGTAATTGTTCTTGCCACGTCGTTGAAGATAAGTCAGAAAATCTAGTTTGTTGCTTTTGCATACCGATAACCTATATTTTTAACAATAATAACATATATTCTTATAATACCTAAAAATGGCTATTTTCTAGAGAAAAACATTATTCCGTAAAATAATGTGCATCGTATTTTTTCAGCAGCAAATAGCAAGGTAAACAGACAACACTTATTTTAATCAATGCATTATAATTGAGATGCAATTACTCTACTGACTGCTAATTTCTGTTGTCTTTTTCTCCATCCTCATTGATAATACAAAATGTAAAGAGACAAAGGAGCCATAATGTCAAAATATAGTACAAATGAATTCAAAAGTGGTTTAAAAATTATATTAGATGGAAACCCTTATAATATTGTTGAAAATGAATTTGTTAAGCCCGGTAAAGGACAGGCATTCAATCGCGTCAAAGTGCGTAATTTGTTAAATGGCCGAGTTATTGATAAAACCTTTAAATCCGGTGAGTCGGTAGAAGCGGCTGATGTATTAGAAACAGAAGCACAATATTTGTACAATGACGGGGAATCATGGTATTTTATGCTAACCGATAGCTTTGAGCAAATTACTGTCGATGAACCCGCCATGATAGATGCTAAATTATGGCTGAAAGATCAAGATGTTTGTATTGTCACGCTTTGGAATGAGCAGCCAATTAATATCACTCCACCCAATTTTGTGACGCTACAAATCACAGAAACCGATCCTGGTGTCCGTGGCGATACCTCCAGTGGTGGTAATAAACCAGCAACATTAGAAACAGGAGCTATCGTACGTGTGCCATTATTTGTACAGGAAAGTGAGTTAATTAAGGTCGACACGCGAACTGGCGAGTATGTTGCAAGAGCTAAGGATTAATGGGAAAATTTCATACTAAAGGAACCGCGGGAAATGGATTGCAATGACTCAACCATTCTATAAAAACCTTAAAGTGCTCGTATTGAGTATAAGCATTATTTTTTCTTTAACCCATTGCTCACGCCCACCCGCGCCGCCAATACCAGACAATAGCAAACCCATTGTCGGACTTGTTGGTGGAATGGCAATCGGCGCCGCAGTCAGTCCATTTACGTCAGTTACCGTACCTGCTGCTGTTGTCATGGGTGGTATTTATAGTGGTGTCGTTGGTAAACTGTTAGCAGGAAATAGTACACTATTTTCCGATTTGGATCGTGCTCATTTGCAATTATTTAAAATCGGCCAAAATTATATGTTTGTTTTACCAGCAGATGCTTATTTTTATGCTGATTCCTCCCATCTTAACGAAGCATTTTATCCAGCACTAGACCGTATTGCTGAATTTTTGCGTCAATGTGAAACTGAAGTCATTAAAGTAGCAGGCTTTACAGATAATGTAGGGAACCAAACACGCAATGTTGCGTTATCGCGACAGCAAGCACAAAATATTCTAGATTACCTATGGAATCAAGGTTTGGATGCACGCATGATGTATAGCGTCGGTTATGGAGAACAATTTCCCATTGCTAACAATGATTATTTGGAAGGACGTTCCGCTAACCGTCGAGTTCAAATAACCTTTCAATTGATACCGACTGAAGACGTCTAGGATCTATCATGGCTAGCAAAAAGACAATTACAGTAAGAGCGAAAAAAGTAAAAACCAGTAAAAACAAGGAAGATATCGCATTAAAAAAACAACAAGCAGAGGCGTTTGAGCGGAATCGCTTACGAAGTTGCTTCTACCGTGATAATTATCGCCGCCTCATTTTATTATTACTGCTCACGATCAGTTTATTATGCATTTTTATGCTCATTATCTATTACATGTATTCACATAGACCTGAGCCGCAATACTATGCGACTCATATTCGAGGCGGTATTGTTCGCCTACAGCCTGTAGACCTTTAGGAGAAAACCATGGTAGAAAACAAGAGGCGCACAATACAAAAGAAAAAAGTAACATCAAGCCAAAAAAAAGAAAACGTTGCTGAAAAAGAACCGGCAATGGATGCCTTTGATCTGGTTCGTTTACGAAATTACTTTTACCGTGATAATTATCGCCGCCTTATCTTATTATTACTACTGACGCTGACTACTTTTGCCGTTGCTGCGTTTATTATCTATTACATGTATTCACACAAGCCGGCACCAAAATACTTTGCCACCAATATCAGCGGTGGTATTGTCCCTCTCATTCCATTGAACCAGCCCAGTCTAACAGAAGAAGAAATCAACCTTTGGGCAGTTAGAGCAGCTCAAGCGACACTAAGCTTCGATTATGTACAATACAGAACGCAACTTTCTAAAGCGCTTGGCACTTATTTCACTGATACAGGTTCACAAAACTTTCTCAAAGCATTGAAAGTATCATTAAATTTAAGTACATTGCTTGAAAATCATCTGATTCAAATCGCATCTCCTGCCGCAGCGCCTGAGATTGTCGAATCGGGCAATTATAAAGGTCGCTACACGTGGGTCATTGATTTGCCAATAGTCCTGGACTTTTGGAAAGACGGTGTTTCTCTGCAACCGACGTACGCAAAGATTCGATTAACCATCATCCGCTCTACCTATCTCGTTGATAAATCAGCAAAAAACATAGATGCCACACGAGGGATCGCTATTAATCAAATATTAATACAAGGCATAAAGAGCAGAAGAGAATTACTGCAACCGAACAATAATGGAAAAACAACATAATGGATCACACGAAGGATCATAAAAGGCAACGAAACCTGTTTTTTTATCTTTTTGCAGCGGGTTTTATTTTGCTCATTTCTCTATGCTTTATATTATCTACTTTTTATATTGACTTTTTTCCACGTAAGTACTTCATGCTTGATCAAAAAGACAACAAAACCTATGCCTTATCATCACTGCGAAACCCTATCATCACTTCTGAGTCATTGCTTAATTGGGCTCAGCTTGCAACGATCAGCTTGAACACCTTTCAATCCAGCACCATTGAAACACAAATTAGTCATGCAGTAGAAAAGTACTTTACCAATGCCGGGGCTAAATCCTATCTGGCTTCCTTAAAAATGAAAGGGACTGTTAATGATGTTGTTACTAAATTATTGACCATTACCTCTGTTGTACAAAAACCACCCGTTATACTGCAGCAAGGTGTGTTGCTAGGCAGGTATACATGGAAAGTTCAAATACCGATATTGATAACTTACTCCAGTTTGAGTGAAATTAAAGTTTCTCCTCAACTGATAACATTAACGATTACTGTTTTACCTTCCTATATTAATCCAAATGGTTTAGGAATTAGCCAATATAACGCGACAAAAATGTAATTTTCTATAAAAAAAGGTAAACTTGAAAAAAAATCGGAATTATTTTTGCAAAAATTCTATAATGGCTAAGCAACAAGCATACAGCGTGGACTTGGCACAGATTTTAGTTACCGTACTCTGATTGGTTGGACATAATGAAATTTTTACTCGTAAGTATTACTGTCATATTGAGCTATTTTTCACTATCAAGCCTCGCTCAAACTCAGGCTGGGTCTCAAAATACACAACTTGATAGCCAAAGTATGGCACAAATCAGCCAGATGCTTAATAATAACCCAGAACTATCTCAGTCGCTTGCCAAAGCACTAGGTACTTCAGCGATTCAGGACAGCCAAGCAAAAACACCTGAAAAAATACCACCATTGGACTTTTCTGATGATAAAACAGGCATGACTAAAAATCAGCAAGACTTATATAAACAATTTCAAGCAAAACAACAACGCACAACAAAAAATACCGATACCACACCAACAGCTGAGCAATTAGAAGCACAAATACCCACACATGAAGAAATGAACAAAAATGCGTATGAAGCGGTTAGCCAAAAGGCATTTCCTCTCTCAACGGAACAAATTAAAGATTTGCACGCTCAATTGGATGAAACGCAACGAGCAACAGCCGCTGGACCTCTGGATCAATCACCTCAACCGACATCTTCCTCATTAGTTGTCAATCTCTCACCAGGCTCAACCCCGCCAGTGATACGCCTTTATCGTGGATTTGTCAGTTCCCTTGTCTTTGTCGATTCAACTGGTGGGCCTTGGCCAATTGCCGCTTATGACTTGGGAAATCCGAATGCATTTGATATTCAATGGAACACGAAAGATAATACATTAATGGTACAAGCTCGCACGAGTTATACTTACGGTAACTTAGCCGTTAAATTACAAAATCTCAATACACCGGTGATGTTAACCTTAGTCCCCGGCCAGAAAGCCGTTGATTATCGTGTTGACTTGCGTGTAGCCGGTATCGGCCCAAATGCCAAACAAACCTATTCTGGAAGTGGTATGCCAGCAACAACCAGCCCACTGTTATTAAATATTCTCGATGGTATCGCTCCCAAAGGAGCAAAACGCCTACAAGTCCAAGGCAACAATACCGATGCCTGGCTTTACAATAACAAATTATATTTACGCACACCTTACAAACTGATGTCTCCAGCTTGGTTTTCAACATTATCCAGTGCTGATGGCATGAATGCTTATGAATTACCTAAAACACCGCTAGCGTTATTAGCAAGACATGGAAAAACCGTACAAATGAAATTCACAGGATTATAAATATGGCTAGCCGCATGCAAAATATTATGAATTTATTTGCAGATGTAAAAACACGTACGGTCATTATCCTTACTGGAATCATTTTGCTTGCGATGATAGTTTGGGGAATCGCTCGTTTACGTGAAAACCAAAGTAATCAAGCACCTTCCTCCGCATCAAAGGCACCCAATATTACCTCCATCCCAGGCAAAAAAAAATTATCCTCGCGAGAATATGAAAATGTCAATATCACTAATGAACAACGGCAACAACAAGCCCAGCAGACAGGTGATAGTGCGATAGACACCTTTATACCTGAGCAAACAGACACTAAACCAGATCTCAGCTTATTATCCGGTCAATCATCAGACAATATGAGCATAGATTCAAGCAATGATGCCGCTAACTCAGCAAATAAAAACAAGACAACAGCTGAACTCACGGCAGAACAAGTTGCTGCTTTAGAGGCACAACAACAGCAACAGCAACAAAAATTTGCAGCTGACCAAGCAGCGGCCAATGCAGAAGCTACCGCTCGTCAACAAGCGTTGCAACAAGCATTAAGTGAGGCGAAACAAAAACAACAAGTACTCACTGAAGATATGCAAACCCAAGCGAAAGCCATCATGGCTTCTTGGGCTGGTGCCCAAGGAACCCCCAGACAACAATACATTTCCGGCAAACTCGATACTGAAGATGCTGGACAAGGTAAGCTAACTCAAGCTGGCTCTTCACCATCCAATAGACAAATAGCACAACAGAATCAGAATCAAGGCCAAAATCAAGCTCAAAATCAAACAAAAGCAAAAGAAGTTGCCACGGTAAAAGCCGGTGAAGTTTCTTTTGCTATATTAAATACTGAAGTGAATAGTGATCAACCCGGCCCAATTTTAGCAACCATTGTGAGTGGGCCATTACGTGGTGCTAAACTGATCGGCGCTATAGAACAAGCACAGCAAATACAAGGAACCAATGGCCCAGAAAATGTCATTTTAACTTTTAAAACAATGAGTTCACCGGAATTACCCACTAGTCTGAATGTCAGTGCCGTCGCTATTGATGCAGACACTGCACGTACTGCATTATCCAGTGAGGTTGATCACCATTATTTGTACCGATATGGAACAGTTTTTGCTTCTGCCTTTTTATCGGGGTATGGCAGTGCCATTACGTCTTCTGGAACAACAACATTTAATGATGCATCAGGCGGCTCAACGACGATAGCACAGCAATTGAGCCCAAAAGAGCAATTTCTGGCAGGATTGGGCAATGTTGGCACTCAGTTAGGTAGTCAATTAAACGGAGCCATTAACCGGCCCAACACGATTATCGTTAATTCAGGGACAACATTAGGGATTTTATTTCTAAATGACGTTATAATTAAGTAACAAGCTAAGGAAAACTCTGCATGGCAGATGATGAAAACGAATTTGAAGGTAATATTGACGAGCATGAAGACTTTTCGGGAGACTTCGCTAACGATGATTTCTCAGGCACCGATCTATTCGACGAAGAAGATGAAATTAACCAAAGTGATGATGACAAAGAAGAGTACCAATTTGAAGAGTCTGGTCAAGATTTAGCTTTTGAAGATGAAAACTTTCAATTTACCGATGAAGAAGATGCCGACGATTACGATACATTATCTTCTAAAGCGCCTAATTTTATACAACAACACTTGCAAAAAATGAAAAATCAAGACCCCAAAAAATTAGTTCTATTTGCAGGAGTGGGTATTTTTGTATTTATCTTGATCATAACCGTCATCATAAAAGTTGTTGGAAATGACCAACAAAAAAACAGCACATTAACCACAATGGGACAAAAAAGTGACAGTAAAACACACAACTCACCAGTAATACCACAGAAACAAACACCGAGCGCAACAATACAACAAGCACGAACAGTGGACACGACAGCAATACAACAAGCACAAACACCAAGCAACATGGCAACACAAACAGCAACCCTAGCGATTAATCCATTGACAGCACCTAGCGAAACAAAAACAACGATGCTAACAGAGCACAGCGATAGCTATAACAAAGGTTTCCAAGAACATGTCAAACTTCGTTTTAACCAAACGAAGAGCGTCTTAGAAAACATGCAAGATGAGATAAAAATATTAGAAAACCAATATGCACAAAATACACAAACCATTGATAAGCTGGCGAATAGTCTCAATAATATTGAAGAAAAAGTACTCACTGTGAATGAAACATTGACAAAAATTATTGATATCGTTAAAAAACATGAAGAAACAGAAAAAGCACACCATCATGCTGCAGTAACAGAAAACAAACCTTCAACACAACAACAAGCACTGCTAACTAAGCAAGGGCCATATGAAAGTATGGTGAATAATTATAAACCGGCCTTGCCTAGCTACCATGTGCAAGCCGTGATACCAGGTCGCGCCTGGTTAAAAGATAATGAAGGTCGTATTGTCTCGGTCGGTATTGGTGATCAAATTACAGGATATGGCACTGTAACAAAAATTGAGCAACGTTCTGGAGCAGTTATGACAAGTAGCGGCGTCAAAATTGAGTATGGCATCGATCAATATTAGTATTTTCTTTCATAGCGATATCAACATCGTTACTATGCTGACAATCAGTGGATATTGACCGATTTATATGCAATAATAATATTATACGTGTAAACAAGGGTTAATGAGAGAATAATGTGACCGCTAGAGTATTAAAATCAACAATAACCCAACCCTATAGAGCGATGGATTACCTAGCAAATAAACCATCGCTTATTATCTTGTTTTTTCTATCTTTTTTGCTAATGCCAACTGGTGCTTATGCTGTTGACGTCTTAACGATGCTCAAAGGCTTCGAAAGTTCTCTCATGCCTCTTTATCAATTAGTCACTGCCATTGGCTATGTTGCCGGCTTTCTTCTTACATACAGTGCCTTAATTCAACTACGGCGCTATGGCGAAATGCGTACGATGATGGCATCTAATGCGGAATTAAAAGGCCCAATGATCACAATGATTGTCGGTGCTAGTCTAATCTATTTACCTGGCTTAATGAAAATCAGCTTAACCACCCTATTTGGCAGTGATTCAATTCTTCAATATCCCAGTTCAGGAACAGACTGGGATCAAGCTGCAACGACACTACTGAATATCGTTGCATTTGTTGGTGTTGTCGCGATTATGCGAGGATTATTTCACTTTCATCGCCTAGGGGGAGGACAAGCACAGCCTGGTACTTTTACCAAAGGGTTAATTCACATCATTGGCGGTACTATCTGCTTAAACGCTTACGGAGCAACACAAATATTATTTACGACATTAGGAATGTCTTCTTGATGTTTATACCATGATAATAGGATGATATAGCATGAGTAAAACCATAAAATTACACGCTAGTTTAACGAATTACTCACAATTCGTCTCTCGAAAAAGCAATCCAACTTTTCGCAGATTGGCAAAAAAAATTTTTGAACGTGATCAATACACCTGTCAATACTGTGGATTTCAAGCACGAGAGTATCAGGAAATTGTCAACGTTGATCAAAATTACCAGTTAAACAAACCCGCGAATTTAGCAACAGCCTGTTGCTTTTGCACCCAATGCTTCTTTTTAGAATCTGTCGGTGAAGGTGGTTACGGCGGTGGCGTACTAATCTATCTCCCTGAAATGACACAAATGGAAATTAACAGTTTGTGCCACGTCTTATTTTGTGCCATGATTAATGAAACCAATTATAAAGAAAGTGCACAATCGATTTATCGCAGTTTACGAATGCGATCACAAATCATTGAAGATAAACTTGGTGATGGCACAAGCAATCCTGCTGCATTTGCCCAAATGTATATTGATTATCAAACAAACCATCAACAAGATGCTTCTAGTATGCTAGAAAATCTACGGTTACTGCCATCACGAAGCCGATTCAAAAAGCAAATTGAACGTTGGGCTTTGTCAGCAGCGTCGGAAGTAGATGAAGAGGAAGAATTAGAAACGTAATAGATCAATCAATGCTATCACATTTTTTCTGCTTCTTTCGCATCAATTACAATGAATTTTTTAGCTCTTGATTCATAATAATACATATTGGCAGTTGCCAAATCGAACCACCAACCATGTATTTTTAACAAGCCAGCTGCTAAACGCTCCGCTACATAAGGATACGTTTGAAGATGCTCAAGCTGCTGGATCACATTCATTTGGGAAAGCTCATTATGTGGCTCTAAATGAGAATCTAAATGTCCTTGCTGGAATTTTTCATAGGTTGGTTCAGCGTATCTTAACCATGTTTTTAATGCCTTATATTCCGAGGAAAGTTGTTTATGAAGCACTGCTGACATCGCTCCACACTCAGAATGACCGCAAACAATAATATTAGATATTTTTAATGAAAATAATGAAAATTCAATAGCAGCTTCAACGGAAGTATCCGAATTATCTTGGGCCACTGCTTTATAAGGAGGCACTAAATTACCAATATTACGCAAAATAAATACATCGCCGGGATCAGTTGATGCAAAAGCACTTGGCACCACGCGACTGTCACAACAAGTTATTAATAAAGTATCCGGTGATTGGCCTTCTGCAAGATGGGAAAATTTATCGCGATAATCATTAAGAAGATTTTTTCTAAATTCGATAACACCGTTGATAAGTTTTTTCATAGAAATTCCTCTTTTTGGCTAAAAATGCAAGCATTTACTTCCTTTTCAATACCTGCTTTTATTATAGCGTTTCCCTATATTGTTGACCTATACTAAGACTTCATCTAGCGCCTGCTTGCTTCGTTATTCAAAACCTTATTTACAATAAGTAAATGTCGCTTTTGAAACCTCGCAAGCAAACACTATACTCGCTTAGTATAGGTCAACAATATAGGGAAACGCTATAAATTTACTGCTATTCTCAACGTCCAAGAATTCTCATTTTTTGACATTTGAGCATATCCCATTCGCACTTCCATTGTTTATTTTTAGTACAAAAATTTAAAAATTAAATCAGTATATAATCTTTTACTCAATGTATCAATCAAGAGTTCCTGGGGAGCCAGGGCAAGATCATACTAGTTTGAACAAATAATTGCTTTTCGCGAAAAAATCTGATCAAATTTCCTTCTGTATTTAGCCAGAAGGAGCTGTGATGTCATTTTTAGAACATTTTTCAATCATAGAAGACTCACGCTATGATATCAATAAGAAACATAATTTGCTGGACGTGTTGTTTTTAACAGCGACAGCGGTCATGTCAGGCGCTGAAGGTTGGAAAGATATTCAAGAATTTGGAAAGGCCAAACTCGATTGGTTAAGACAATACCGTTGCTTTGAATCAGGCATTCCTGTGGATGATACGATTGCACGTATCATTAGTGCGTTGGATTCAGGGCAATTTACTCGCTGTTTTATCGCTTGGGTCAATGAACTGCGTTCAAGCAAAGGTTGTCGACAAATTGCTATTGATGGAAAAACACTCAGACATAGTTTTCAAGGGGAACGTTCTACCGCTTTACATAGTATCACTGCGTGGAGTAAAACGCATGGTTTAGTGCTTGCTCAAATGAAATCGAAGAATAAAAAGAATGAAAATATGTCAGCACTTGAATTATTAGATTTGCTAGAGCTTAACGGCGCTGTTATCACGATGGATGCGATGAATACGGAGAAGAAGATAGTTGAGAAGATACAAAGGTATGGTGGAGATTATTTATTACCTGTGAAAGATAATCATAAACATTTACACCCGGAAATACAGCGTTATTTCGATAAAATGAGGAACGATTTTCCTGAGCAACTCGCAAAAAACTATTATGAATAAACAAATTCAGGCCATGGCCGTATTGACGTGCGGCGTTGCCGCCAATGCTTAGTTAATGAATGGATAACAGATGCGACCCAGTGGTCGGGTTTGCGTACACCGATTGAGGTTGAACGAGAGCGCCATATAAACGATGATGTTAAATCTAAAACACAATATTATATAAGTTCACTGCCTTTGAACGCTGAAGCCATTGCAAAAACCGTTCGCGGCCACTGGGAAGTTGAAAATAAGGCGCAATGGGTTTTGGATGTAACATTCAAAGAGGATGACTGTCGAATACGACGAAACAATGCAGCAGAGAACTTGGCCATCATGAGACGTTTTGCACTCAAACTTGCTCGCTTGCATCCTCAGAAAAATAGTATGAAAGGAAAACTGAAACAGGCTATGTGGAGCGTGGTAAGACCTTATCTTGTAAGCTAGGAACAAAGCTGTTTACATCAAATTTATCTTACTCTACAATAGAGAAAAATGAGAAGTGATGATAGAATATAACACATATGGGTAAGACAGAAAATAGTGTAACAAATAATTCCTCGATTACTTGCAAAAAGTTGGTCAATTTTCTTGAATTATTACCGCCAGAACTACTTTATACTAACATTTTTCCTCACTTGAAAATACCTGCCCTCAAAAATTTACGCTTGCTTAACCGGGCTATTAATGCGCGAGCTAATAAGTATATTTCTTCTTCGAAAGCGCTTTTCCTTCGTATAGCGACCGAGGCGCAATTTGATGGGGTCATTGGAAGCCTAACTCTGGGAGATGATTTCCCCTATATGCTTATTCTCGATAAAAAAATGCTTGACGTTATATCCTCTATTATGGAAAACAATAAGAGTGAACAAAAACAAGAGAAAGCTTTATTAGCTAAGGTTGTTTATATAAAAGTACAATATACATCAATGACCAATAACGATATGTTCGCTATCAATAAGATAGTACAATATGGGAATGTCCACAAGCTGGATCTTTACAATATCCCGGTCACCGATGTGTCGGCACTGACGCAGGTCCGCACGCTGAACCTTAGCGATACCAAGGTCACCGATGTGTCGGTACTGAGTAAAATCCACACGCTGGGCCTTTGCCGTACCCCGGTCACCGATGTGTCGGCACTGGGACAGGTCCACACGCTGGACCTTAGCGATACCAAGGTCACCGATGTCTCGGCACTGACGCAGGTCCACACGCTGAACCTTAGCGATACCCCAGTCACCGATGTGTCGGCACTGACACAGGTCCACATGCTGAATCTTAACGGTACCAAAGTCACCGATGTGTCGGCACTGGCGCAGGTCCACACGCTATACCTCTTAGGTACCCCGGTCACCGATGTCTCGGCACTGGCACAGGTCCACACGCTGAACCTTTGCCGTACCCAGGTCACCGATGTATCGACACTGGCGCAGGCCCACACGCTATACCTTTTAGGTACCCCGGTCACCGATGTGTCGACACTGACGCAGGTCCACACGCTGAACCTTTGCGAAACCCCGGTCACTGATGTGTCAGCACTGAGACAGGCCCACAAGCTGGACCTTTACCGTACTCCGGTCACCGATGTGTCGGCACTGACGCAGGTCCACACGCTAGACCTTACCAATACCCAGGTCACCGATGTCTCGGCACTGACGCAGGTCCACACGCTGAACCTTACCAATACCCAGGTCACCGATGTGTCGGCACTGACGCAGGTCCACACGCTGGACCTTAGCTATTGTACTCGGGTCACTGATGCGTCAGCAATGACGCAGGTCCACACACTGGACCTGCGCAGTACCCAGGTCACCGATGTGTCGGCACTGGGACAAGTCCACACACTGTGCCTTGGCAATACCCAGGTCACCGATGTGTCGGCACTGGGACAGGTCCACACGCTGGACCTTACCAATACCGAGGTCACCGATGTGTCGGCACTGGGGCAGGTCCACACGCTGAACCTTAGCGGTACCCCAGCCACCGATGTGTCAGCACTGACGCAGGTCCACACGCTGTACCTTTACAATGCCTCTGTTATTAAAAAATTGTCTGAACTACCCCCAGATAAAATTAATAATAATAAAAATCTTGCCGCATTATCCCATATTAGTCATTTAGCATTAGGTAATTCACATGTTCAACAAATAGTTGACCAAAGACGAGAACAGGAGAAAAATGAACAAATCAGCAACCGAGGCTATAGTGGACTCCATTAGCTAGACAAAATATTAGGTATTTTAAAGTCCATCGCCTGACTAATACATAGTCAATTTGCTAGCTTTTAACAATGCGATTTCTCCCGACTTTGACGCAAAATTTCATAACAAATTGATTTTAAAGGCATCGTCGCTGCTTTATGTTCAGAAGGAAATTTGATCAGATTTATACGTAAAAAGCAATTAATTGCGCAAAGTGGTAAGATCTTGCCCTGGTGTTAGTGACAGTTGTATTGGAAATGACGATAGAAGCTGATAGAATAAAAAGAATTGTTAAAGTTTTTATAGTTTTAGGAGTCAAACATGGTATTGGAAATAATTAAAGCAAGAACAATAAAAGTACATCTTGCTATTGCAGCCTTTATTCTAAGTATTACAAATCCTGCTTTCGCTGAATCGAAAAACTTAGGTGACATCGCAAGTGGTATCACGGATAGCTTCAGTAGCGTAGCAAAAATGATTTCAGGTGGTGCTTATATTGCTGGATTTGCGCTGACCATGGTAGGCATCATGAAACTAAAAGCCCATAAAGATAACCCAACGCAAATCCCTATTAGTACAGGATTTGCACTGATTTTTGTTGGCGCAGCACTGGTTGCGATGCCGTTATTACTTGGTGTTGGTATTACGACTATTTTCGGTTCAGATGCCGATACTTCTGGACTAACAGCACACGGTACCGACTCTCTTCCTGGGCAATAAAGCTATATTTCATTCTACCAAGCTGCATGACACCATTTGCAGCTTGGTATGCATATCTTTTTATATAAATTCCAGCTACAATTTAATGTAATACAGAGTTGAACCAATGGAATTGACTAAATGGCTATAATGGATAGCATTGTTGACAGTGTCGATACGGTACTTGCTTGGATCAGTGCCGGCTTAAAACAAACTAGTGAAACATATTGTGATTTAGAAACGGCAGAAAACCGCTATACTCTGGTTGCACGAGATGGTTCACTAGTAACCATCTTAAAAGTGTTAGGATCAACTCGCTTAATTGGTGCCGAAGAATTTGAAAAAATCCACGAAGGCATCACGGCAAGTTGGCTATCAGCGTTTACCCGTCGCGGCCACTCTATTCAAGTTTTGTTCAATTATGATAAAGATGCGATAAAAACAGAAATAGAGGATATTTTTCGCCCTTCTAGACAAACTGCTGCAACACTTGATTTAAATTTAGATGATTTATTTCAAGAGCGGACTAATTTTCTTGCTAAGTACTGCGCAACCGAAAGCTTGCATTTAGTATTATGGACACGCCCAGGTAATTTAACAAAAGAGCAAAATCAACGCATATTGAAAGAAAAACAAAAAATGATGCGTGAGAATAAACTTCCACCATTCAAAAACACACAAAATTTGATCGCAGGCTTCAAAGATTTACGAAATGCCCATGAATCTTTTGTCCGCGCAACTGTCAATGATTTAAACAGCCTGGAATTGCTCACATCTGTATTAGATGTACACCAAGCATTACATGACGTGCGCATGACGATAGATCCTGAATTCACTGATACTAACTGGAAACCATTCCTACCTGGTGACAAAATTCCTAAAAAAACATCGGAAAAATTTTATGAGGATGCGTCCAACTTACTGTATCCTTCCCTGCCACAGCAATTAATGGCGCGTGATGCTCAGCAAATTGACTTGCGCACAGTTCGTATTGGCGATAGAATCTACACATCTTTATTTATTGACTTGTTCCCAAGAGATATTAAATCCTTTGCCTTTTTATTCCATCGGATTTTACCGACAGAAGTACCTTGGCGTATTTCTTTTCTAATAGATAGTCATGGGTTGGAATCATTAAAATTACGCTCAACAATATCCGCTATTTTAAGTTTCTCATCCTCACAAAATCGTCTGCTTAGCGATGCTATTGAAAAATTACGTGATATTGAATTAAATGCAAACGATGCGGTTGTCCGTCTTCGCGTTGCCGTTGCTACATGGGCCCCAGAAGATGACATTCGCTTACTGCGCACACGTACTGCTTTATTATCCAAAGCATTACAAGGCTGGGGAAATTGTGAAATTGGCGAAATCTCTGGCGATCCTTTTGGCGGCGTTGTGTCTAGTATGTTAGCTGTATCCGGCTCTAGTGAAGCAACTGGCTCCGCTGCACCATTATATGACGTTACCTATATGTTACCTTTTAATCGACCTGCTTCACCTTGGAAACACGGTGCTATTTTATTTCGCTCGCCAGAGCCTATAGGCAAGCCATGGCCATACCAGCCTGGATCAACACTGCAAACAACGTGGATCGATTTACTTTATGCCAGACCAGGCTCTGGTAAATCAGTATTATCTAATGCATTAAATTTAGGTTTATGTTTACAAGGTGGTATAAAACGCTTACCACATATTGCCATTATTGACATTGGCCCATCAAGTAGTGGCTTAATATCACTTATCAAAGAAGCATTACCTCCAAATAAACGTCATTTAGCAGCTTACCATCGATTACGTATGACGCCAGATTACTCAATAAATCCCTTTGACACGCAATTAGGTTCACGTTATCCAACACCGCTAGAACGCAGTTTTCTTGTCAACTTCATTACCTTATTAGCAACCCCATTAGGAGCTGAACGACCCTATGATGCTATTCCAGATTTAAGTGGCATGGTTGTTGATGAGCTTTTCAAAAATCTTGCTGATGATGGCAATCCTTACACTTACACTGATGGATTAGAACCACTTATTGATGAAATACTAGAGGAAATAGGATTTGTACGCGACCAACATACTACATGGTGGGAAGTTGTTGATATCTTATTTATTTCAGGATTCACTCATGAAGCAATATTATCACAACGTTACGCCGTACCGTTGTTAGCAGATGCTGCATCTGTTGTACGTAGCAAATCAGTAGAGGATTTATTTGGTGAGATTATTGCTCCTACTGGTGAAACAATTATTGATGCTTTTGCTCGAATGATATCTAGCGCTGTTCGTGAATATCCGATTTTATCGCGCGTCACCTGTTTTGATTTAGGTGAATCACGTATTGTCTCACTTGATTTGGATGAAGTTGCAAAAACAGGAGGTGACGCCGCTGATCGACAAACGGCTGTCATGTATATGCTAGGTCGCTATGCCTTAGCAAAAAATTATTATCTCACAGAAGAAAATGCCACCGATATGCCTGAGCAATATCGTGAATATCATACCCAACGCATTATTGAGTTACGCGAAGACTCCAAACGTATTGTATATGATGAGTTTCATAGAACATCTAAAGCAAAAGCAGTACGTGATCAAGTGATTGTCGATATGCGAGAAGGACGAAAATGGAAGGTGCAAGTTGCTTTGCTTTCACAGTCTGTTGAAGATTTTGATGAGGTGATGATTGAGTTTGCTACAGGAATCTATATCATGGATGCTGGACCCACCCAAGCCATTAAAAAAACAGCCAAAATATTTGGCTTATCTGATACAGCGATAAAAGCATTAAGCACCCGTGTGCACGGACCACGTGAAGGCGGAGCAACTTTCCTGGCACAGTTTGCTACTAAGCAAGGCTTAAATACACAATTACTCACAAGCACCATTGGACCCATTGAACTATGGGCCTTTAGTACAACAGCTGAAGATGCCAAACTACGAAACATCCTTTACAAAAAAATTGGTCCGGTTAAAGCACGTAATTTACTTGCTCGATTATTTCCATCAGGTAGTGCCACAAAATTAATTGAAGAACGATTAGTAACAGCTAAAGAGCAAGAAGGCTTAATTGGCGATGTCAGCTCATTAAGTATTGTTGATGAGCTAGCATTAGAAATTTTAAAAGCTTATAGCAAAGATCCAAACGTTAATGTACTAACCTAAATCAGCTTCACTCTAATTTAGTGTGAATATCAGATCAAATTGCACCTTTTACAGCTGAATGAAACAGCAAGCCTAATAGGGCAATCCTGTTTTTTCTTCAATGAACGCTTCTTCATCATCTGAATTTTAACTATCATAAGAACTTGCTTCATACAAAAGATCATTCACTAAACCAACATTATTATCTATTATAGCCTGACAAAGTACGGTTATTTTCTCAGATATTGCCATATTTACAAAAAAGTCTTCTATATTTCTAGCCTAGTTATTATCAAATCCATTTCTCTTGTGTAATAATTTAGTGTTACTAACAAGCTAGTGTGTGGGTGCATATTAGTAACAAACTGTTTTATATTTGTATTTTACTTATTCTAAACAACAATATTACTTATTGATATTAATAAATAATAATGGGAAACTAATTCTATAGCTACGAATTATTTTGACAAAAAAATGGCTATCATCAGCTTCTCCCTTCTACGCTGATTTATCAATCTACATTTCTAAACTACATTGATTTGAAGTATCTTCTTCATTTCGATATCGTTCAACTTCTTCAACATAGCTTACATCACCTTCTTGATTTTGAGACTGTTCAGTTTCTTCAAAACAGTTTGCACCATCTTCTTGACATCGAGACTGTTCAACTTGGTCCAAGAAATCACTTATATCTATCGCATCATAAGAATTTTCCTGAGACTTATCTTCTTCACTCTGTTGATAAACTGGTATTGAAATCAAAGGTCTTCGTTCAGATAATCCTAAATAAAGATTTCTATACCGTTTAGCAAGAAATGTATATATTTCTATTAATCTCTTGTTGCGGGTCGTAATAGGCGATATTGCTTCTAATTTTTCACGAAATTTAGTTACTAACATACGATAAAAACATTCTAATCTTACCGCTTTTACCGCTAAGTTATTATCAATTTTTTCTTGTTCTTTATATACCTGATACAATCCCGCAGTTAAATTTGCAAAAATACTAAGATTCTTTTTCGCATTCTTTGTCATTGAGTTTGGTGAAGGTGAATTAAAATGAATATTTGAAAATACGTGATATACAACCGTGGGATTCTTCTCTTGAAATTTAGTGAGCTTATCCCAGGCAATAATTGCTAATTGTTCAGAGGAAGAAACTAAATAGGCTTTAATTAGTAATAAATACCCCTTAGACAAATTCTCATGGAATAGCTGTTGCTTTCCATCATGCTTATATTTTGCTGCAAGTTTTTCTGCGCTTGTTACTAAGTTAAATAATTTACTATAATCTGATACTATTAAATTTTCTTCTTCCTCATCAATAACAACAGTCGTCGCATGATCTATAAAATCGTGGGGTTCTCTTTGTATTTGTAACACTGTTGCACCATCTGATGTTGCTGATAAATTTTCTTCTTTATTATCACTAACAGTAACCATCGGATGATCTATAAAATCGTGAGGTTCTCTTTGTAATAATCTTACGCTAGCTTCTTTTTCACTACCAAAATGATCTAGAATATAACTCTGTTGCATAATATTCATTACTTCTTTGCTAATATATTGAGCAAATCGTGCTGCCTGTGGTTGTTTTTCTTTCAGAATATTTGCTAACTGATCCACATGCTGAAAAAATGGGTATATTATAGATTGATCTTTCTCAAACAAACGTAATTTTAATAAATTTTTTCCAATCATTCTTTCATAATAATAAAATAAATTTGATAGTTGTCCGTTCCGTATATAGCAACTTATTTTTTCTGTAGGGTAAGAAAGTTTTAGTGAATTTTCCCATACAAAAAACAACTCAAATACAGAATATCCATGTATTCTTAAATTACTGCTTTCAAGGCAGTAATCATCACCTCTGCCTCGATATAAAAACGTTTTTGGTAATACAAATGATGGGCCATTTTCATATAATTGAACATTGTGCCAGAAATCCTGAGGATTATCTGTGTCAACATACCAATATTGATTCTCAATTTCTATTAGTTTTGCTAAAACTTTATCATGCCTTTTTTTATTCGTGCCTGATGCGAGCAAAGCCAACTTGAGTAGAAAATAAGATTCAGCAATATTAGGTTTTTTATATAACCCAAAAGCAAATCCTAATGCTTTATCTCCTTTCTTAGCATAATCAGCCAAGAATAATAACGCTTCTACACTTTCTTCACTATAATTAACAATATCATTTATATGTTCTTTTATTTTCTTTTTTTCCCTAGCTGTTGATAATACTTGCGATAAAAGTTTTATCGTGTTTTTTACGATTTTTTGAATTTTATCTTCCTGCTTATTGTTAACAGTCTCTAAGAAAGGGAAAAAGCGATTATGTTCTTGATTTATATGGTCAAAATTTTTCTTCTCATTTGATCCTGGCGCTATTATTATTTCAATATCATCTCTAGCAAGCGAATCCAAATAAAGATAGTCACTCTCAACTTCAATAATTTTATATTTTTTCGCCACAATTTTTTCACAGACAAAATGCAACAATTCGGTAGTGTCTTTAAACGGTTCATTCACAGCATCTAAGTCGTCCAAATTAATTTCTGCTACATATCCATTAGAATTTTTATTGCCTAGAATAAAGCGACGATAGTAAGGACAGTAAGTATTTCTAAACCACTCGCCAGGTTGTTTTTCTTTGTCATTTAACGTAATAACCTCTGCAACCCTTATTTGGAAACGTTCATCCAGCATGCGTATTAAATCTAAGCAAGACGTTTCGATGCTAGAGTTTATTTTGCGATCAATATTCTTTAAACTTAAATCTGCAAATAAATAGATCAAATCAATTCCCTGCACTTTTAAATCATGAATTAATTTTCTACAAATTTTTTTTCTATTACCAACTTTTATCAAACATGCATCTAAATTAACTAAAACAACTGTTTTTTGATGGCTAGTGGTAGTATCAATAAGGAAATTATCTATAAATGCTTTATCAGAATCCAAGGCTATTTTTTGATGACTAGTGGCAGTATTAACAAGGAAATTATTAGTAAATGCTTTATCAAAATCTAAGGCTGTATTTGTGTCATTATTCTTTTGTACTAACCGTATGCTTAGCTGCTCACAAGTTTTTTGATAGCTTTTTTTTGCATTCTCATCAGTGCCGCGCCCTAATTTAATTTTATTTCTTAGATAATTAATCTCACGTGTTTTTAAAATATACATTAAATATTTAACATCATGATTAGCACTTTTCTCTAGAATTTCATACAGGCTATAAAATTCTTTCTTGGCAAAAAAATCAATATCCTCATTAATAATTGATTGATTAGCCTGATCAAGTAACTCAGTTATATTATAATTCAGCAACATCAATTCTAATGATGACAAAATGGCAAATTTGTCTTTTGGTGTTGCTGCAGCAAACAAAGCAATTCTTAACACACAATAAGCATTAGCCTCATCTACTCTGTAGCTAAAAGGAGAAATACCCTCTATAATGAATTTTGCTAATAATAACAAGCTTTCTATATGCCCTTGTTCTGCCATATGATAAAGTATATTTTTTAAATGATCGGCATCTTGCTTAGACAAGTAAAATTGATTAAATTCATTAAAAATTTTTTTTATTTTTCTAGCAATATGATCAAACTGCTTTATTTTTTCTCCTCCTCCTAATGGGGAAAATAGCTGACACGTTTCACCAGCATTATTTTTATTTCTTTTTATTACCGGGATGTTTTTCATGAAAAAATAAAAATAATCTGTTATTTCTTTCTTATTATTACCTTCAATATAGAGTTTATTAAAATAAATGTCTCTCCTATACGCTGATGAGGAAATTACTTCTTGTTTCTCTTCTACTTCTTCTCGAGTCGAGTCTATGCAAAATAGTGTTATTTTCTCAGCGCCTGCAAAAAATTCAATGCAATGTTCCATAACCAAACTTTTTAGCTTCTTATAACGACCTTTATGGCCTGGCACTTCTCTTCGCAAGGTAACTTCTATATCACACTTGCTGATTTTATACCGAGATAAACACTGTTCTCTCTCATCTTCAGGAAGATCACGTACAGGTTTGGTTAACACAGGACTGGAAATAGGTGTCCTTCTCATTATATCATAAGCTTGATAGCTTTTCATACAGAGCTGGCTAAATACCTGGCCAGGCTCTACATTTTGAGCACTTTCTTTGAAAATGTTGATTGCTCTTTCATAAATCGCTAAATCTTGAAAAAATTCATCATCAAATGGAATAATAGCTTTTCCCTTAAACTGAAATGCCTCAAATGTGTTTTGTTGAAACCGTAAAAAATTTGGTTTATACAAGTCAATATAAATACTTCCAGGTGCTTTAATCTCTCCATTTTCATCAAAGTAATACATATCGGCATAGGTAACGACTGCTTTAATGCTAACACCATTATCTTCTAATCTTTTAATTTTTTCTCCAAGCAATAATTTCCCTCTATTGGATGCTTCTATTACCCGATCATGAATTTCTGTCATAGAAATATTTGCAAATAAATACACGTCAATATCAATCAGAGATGAAAAACTACGTATAGCTTCAATTAAATTATTATTGCAAACTTCATCCTGGTTAAACAAAGCATTAATGTCGCAAAATACTATTTTTTTTGCTGTCATATATTCTCTCCTTAGATTTGATTATATCCATTGCTACGCTTGCAATATAATTCTCAATACTGACACTTTCTTTTCTATTTTTTTCATATTTATACTCGCTGATTGATCTAAAAAATCAGAGCAGAAACACAGCAGAAATATAGTGAAAACAAAACCTGTCTAAATCAAGCTTCTTTGCACTAATTTATTAGCCTACATTCTTAAACTACATCGGTTTAAATCATCTTCTTCAACATGGCCTATCTTACTTTCTTGAGACTGTTCAACTTGGCTCAAGAAATCACTTATATCTATCGCATCATAAGAATTTTCCTGAGACTTATCTTCTTCACTCTGTTGACAAACTGGTATTGAAATCAGAGGTCTTCGTTCAGATAATCCTAAATAAAGATCTCTATACCGTTTAGCAAGAAATGTATATATTTCTATTAATCTCTTGTTGCGGGCCGTAATAGGCGATATTGCTTCTAATTTTTCACGAAATTTAGTTACTAACATACGATAAAAACATTCTAATCTTACCGCTTTTACCGCTAAGTTATTATCAATTTTTTCTTGTTCTTTATATACCTGATACAATCCCGCAGTTAAATTTGCAAAAATACTAAGATTCTTTTTCGCATTCTTTGTCATTGAGTTTGGTGAAGGTGAATTAAAATGAATATTTGAAAATACGTGATATACAACCGTAGGATTCTTCTCTTGAAATTTAGTGAGCTTATCCCAGGCAATAATTGCTAATTGTTCAGAGGAAGAAACTAAATAGGCTTTAATTAGTAATAAATACCCCTTAGACAAATTCTCATGGAATAGCTGTTGCTTTTCATCATGCTTATATTTTGCTGCAAGTTTTTCTGCGCTTGTTACTAAGTTAAATAATTTACTATAATCTGATACTATTAAATTTTCTTCTTCCTCATCAATAACAACAGTCGTCGCATGATCTATAAAATCGTGGGGTTCTCTTTGTATTTGTAACACTGTTGCACCATCTGATGTTGCTGATAAATTTTCTTCTTTATTATCACTAACAGTAACCATCGGATGATCTATAAAATCGTGAGGTTCTCTTTGTAATAATCTTACGCTAGCTTCTTTTTCACTACCAAAATGATCTAGAATATAACTCTGTTGCATAATATTCATTACTTCTTTGCTAATATATTGAGCAAATCGTGCTGCCTGTGGTTGTTTTTCTTTCAGAATATTTGCTAACTGATCCACATGCTGAAAAAATGGGTATATTATAGATTGATCTTTCTCAAACAAACGTAATTTTAATAAATTTTTTCCAATCATTCTTTCATAATAATAAAATAAATTTGATAGTTGTCCGTTCCGTATATAGCAACTTATTTTTTCTGTAGGGTAAGAAAGTTTTAGTGAATTTTCCCATACAAAAAACAACTCAAATACAGAATATCCATGTATTCTTAAATTACTGCTTTCAAGGCAGTAATCATCACCTCTGCCTCGATATAAAAACGTTTTTGGTAATACAAATGATGGGCCATTTTCATATAATTGAACATTGTGCCAGAAATCCTGAGGATTATCTGTGTCAACATACCAATATTGATTCTCAATTTCTATTAGTTTTGCTAAAACTTTATCATGCCTTTTTTTATTCGTGCCTGATGCGAGCAAAGCCAACTTGAGTAGAAAATAAGATTCAGCAATATTAGGTTTTTTATATAACCCAAAAGCAAACCCTAGCACTTTATCTCCTTTCTTAGCATAATCAGCCAAAAACAATAACGCTTCTACGCTCTTTTGGCTATAATCAACAATATCATTTATATGTTCTTTTATTTCCTTTTTTATCTTTGCTGTTAAGAAAAGATTTGATAAAAGTTTTACAGTATTTTTTACCATTTCTTGAATTATGTCTTCTTCCTTATTGTTAAAAGCACCTAGGAAAGGAAAGAAGCGATGCTCTTCTTGATTTATATGATCAAAACATTGCGCTTTACTTGAGCAAGATGGTGCTATTATTATTTCAACATTGTCATCAACGAGCGAGCTTAAATCAAGGTGTTCTCTTTCAACTTCAATGATTTTATATTTTCCCACTGCAAGTTTTTCACAGGCAAAATGTAATAATTCAGCAGTGTCTTCAAACCGTTCATCTACAGCATCTAAGTTAATTTCTTCTATATTTTCACTAAAGTTTTTATTGCCTAGAATAGAGCGACGATAGTAAGGACAGTAAGTATTTCTAAACCACTCACCAGGTTGCTTTTCTTTGTCATTTAACGTAATAACCTCTGCAACGCTTATTTGGAAATACTCATCTAGCATACGTATTAAGTCTAAACAAGAAATTTGGATACTACATTTTACTTTATTATCAATATTCTTTAAACTTAAATCTGCAAATAAATAAATTAAATCAATTTCTTGCACTTTTAAATCATGAATTAATTTTTCGCAAATTTGTATTCTATCACCAACGTTTACTAAACATGCATCTAAATTAACTAAAACAGCTGTTTTTTGGTGACTAGTGGCAGTATTAACAAGAAAATTATTGGTAAATGCTTTATCAGAGTCCAAGGCTGTATTTGTGTCATTATTCTTTTGCGCTAATCGTATGCTTAGCTGCTCACGAGTTTTTTGATAACTTTTTTCTGCATTCTCATCTGTACCATGCCCCAAGTTAATTTTAGTTTGCAGATAACTAATTTCACGTGTTTTTAAAACATGCATTAAATATTTAACATCATGATTAGCACTTTTCTCTAGACTTTCATACAGACCATAAAATTCTTTCTTACCAAAAAAATCAATATCATCATTAATAATTGATTGATTAGCCTGATCAAGTAACTCAGTTATATTATAATCCAGCAACATCAATTCTAATGATGACAAAATGGCAAATTTGTCTTTTGGTGTTGCTGCAGCAAACAAAGCAATTCTTAACACACAATAAGCATTAGCCTCATCTACTCTGTAGCTAAAAGGAGAAATACCTTCTATAATGAATTTTGCTAATAATAACAAGCTTTCTATATGCCCTTGTTCTGCCATATGATAAAGTATATTTTTTAAATGATCGGCATCTTGCTTAGACAAGTAGAATTGATTAAATTCATTAAAAATTTTTTTTATTTTTCTAGCAATATGATCAAACTGCTTTATTTTTTCTCCTCCTTCTAATGGGGAAAATAGCTGACACGTTTCACTAACATTATTTTTATTTCTTTTTATTGCTGGGATATCTTTCATGAAAAAATAAAAATAATCTGTTATTTCTTTCTTATTATTACCTTCAATATAGAGTTTATTAAAATAAATGTCTCTTCTATACGCTGATGAGGAAATTACTTCTTGTTTCTCTTCTACTTCTTCTCGAGTCGAGTCTATGCAAAATAGTGTTATTTTCTCAGCGCCTGCAAAAAATTCAATGCAATGTTCCATAACCAAACTTTTTAGCTTCTTATAACGACCTTTATGGCCTGACACTTCTCTTCGCAAGGTAACTTCTATATCACACTTGCTGATTTTATACCGAGATAAACACTGTTCTCTCTCATCTTCAGGAAGATCACGTACAGGTTTGGTTAACACAGGACTGGAAATAGGTGTCCTTCTCATTATATCATAAACTTGATAGCTTTTCATACAGAGCTGGCTAAATACCTGGCCAGGCTCTACATTTTGAGCACTTTCTTTGAAAATGTTGATTGCTCTTTCATAAATCGCTAAATCTTGAAAAAATTCATCATCAAATGGAATAATAGCTTTTCCCTTAAACTGAAATGCCTCAAATGTGTTTTGTTGAAACCGTAAAAAATTTGGTTTATACAAATCACTATAAATACTTCCAGGTGCTTTAATCTCTCCATTTTCATCAAAGTAATACATATCGGCATAGGTAACGACTGCTTTAATGCTAACACCATTATCTTCTAATCTTTTAATTTTTTCTCCAAGCAATAATTTCCCTCTATTGGATGCTTCTATTACCCGATCATGAATTTCTGTCATAGAAATATTTGCAAATAAATACACGTCAATATCAATCAGAGATGAAAAACTACGTATAGCTTCAATTAAATTATTATTGCAAACTTCATCCTGGTTAAACAAAGCATTAATGTCGCAAAATACTATTTTTTTTGCTGTCATATATTCTCTCCTTAGATTTGACTATATCCATTGCTACGCTTGTAATATAATTCTCAATACTGACACTTTCTTTTCTATTTTTTTCATATTTATATTTGTTGTTTGATCATTTAATTAATCATCAATATTTTATTTTTTATTATTACTTTCTGAAACATTACTTATTTGTTTATCATGTGTGTTTTTAGCATTAGTGGTATTATCATGGTTTTGGTTAGCATCACTGTCTTTATCACTAACTGCGTCATCAGTAATAATTTCATCGCCTGCATCTTTGCTATTAGCTGTGTCAAAGTCTGAAAAATTGTCTTTTTCACTATAATCAAATGATAGCATATCATCATCAGTCACAGGATTATTGATATCAAACCTATCCCCTCCAATAGGATCTTGTTTAGAAAAGTTACTTGTATCTAATGGGTTCTTCATTAACGCATTCGCTTTTAAGGTACTATAACTCTGATCTTTTGAGGTCATCCACTTATCAATTTCAATTAAATCAGTAAAATTTAATGTGCCGGCAGCATTTTTTAATGCAATTGTTGCATTAATATAATCGTACTCATCACGAGCAAAATTTCTAAAAGTATCGAATAAATCTTTTTGTGATTGTAAAACATCCAGCATCGTTTGCGTGCCAACATGATACGCCTCAACTGTACTGCGTAATGAACTTTCTCCTGAAACAATAGCGCGCTTATCAGCTTTTATCTTGCTAATGCCGTTAATAATATTATTAAAATTTTGATGAGTTGCATTTACAATTGACCGTTTTGTTGCTTCTTTTTCATCTAAAGACTGTTGATAAGCATATTTAGCTTGTTGAGTATTTGAAGTAACTAACCAACCTTGAAAAACTGGCATATACACTGAAATACCACCATAAGAAACTTTATCATTTGTTTTTCCTCCTGAAGAAGTTCCTGTTCGATTCCAATTTTGCTGTGCAACAGCATTAACGACAGGAAAATGTCCGGAACGTTGCACATTAATATTTTGTCTAGCTGCCTCTGCATTATATACTGCAGATTGCAATGTCCAATTCTGTTGTAGCGCTGTTTTTGCCCACAAATTCACATTGTTAGGAGCTGGTGTTATTAACGGAAAATTTGCCTTTAATCCATTTAACTTTTTATAAAATCGACCAGTAATTGCACGTAAATTTTCTTTAGCATTAATAATGTTATTTTTTGCTGCAATTTCATCTGATACAATACGATCATATTGCGCCTGAGCTTGATAAACACCTGTAATAGCAAGTAACCCTACTTTATATTGCTGTAGCACTTGATCCAGTTGACGATAAACAGCTTTTTTTTCAGCGATGGTGTAAAGTAATTCATCTTCAGCTAACAATACATTAAAATAGGCTTGTGAAACACGTGAAATTAAATCTTGTGCTGCCGCAGCATAACTTGCATCAGCTGCTTTGATTACAGACTTAGCTTGTAAAAATGATGTCCAAGCGGCAACATTAAATATTTGTTGATTAAAATCAATAGTATAACCATTTGAATTATATTTAAATGACCCCACAGAGTAGTTTGGACCCGGTGGCCTTATCGCTAAAACTTTATTTCTTGGTACAGACTGTTGATCTTCCACATTGTAAACTGATTGTGCATTAGATAAAATAATTTGCGGTAACAAATAGGATCGCGCAATAGGCAACTTTTCACGCTCTACTTGCCATGCTTCTCTAGCCGCAGCAAACGTCGGATCACTTTCTAACGCTTGCTGAAAAACTTCCGTTAAGCTTTCAGCACTGGCACATTGCACTACGATAAAAACAATTCCTATTATACCTATTATTTTGCATTGTTTTAACATCATTTCAATTATCCCTAAAATACAAATCTTTTCCCTACGGATGCATTTAATAATGCTGAAATCTCTGTTTCAAATAAGCATTCTTGCCGCCATTCATCTTCCGCAACGCGTGTGACTAAGACTGCTCGCATCGGGTATTCAACACCAATAATGGCGAACAAACGACCACCAACTGTTAATTGTTGTTGAAACGTTTTTGGCAAAAAAGCTAAAGAGCCAGTAATACAGATAACATCATACGGTTGCTGTTTATCCCAACCAAAAGCACCATTGCCTTCTTGTAACGTCACATTATGAATGCCCAATTTTTGTAATTGACTGGCAGCTTTTTGTAACAGATCAGAAAAAATATCTAGACTATATACATGCTGCCCAGACATGGCTAACAAAGCTGTCATATATCCGCTACCTGTACCCACCTCTAGGATCTTGTCCTGCGAGACAATCTCTAGAGATTGAATAACCTTTGCTTCAACCAATGGCGTCATCATTGTTTGGTTATTTGCTAGTGGTATCTTTTCATCAGCAAATGCTAAGTCATGATATTGACTAGGTACAAAGGCCTCTCGAGGAACTGAATAAAATAAACTCAATACGTCTTTATTCAATACGTCACACGCTCTAATTTGTTGCATGAGCATATTTTGATGTGCAATATTTATATCCATATTCATACTGTATTTTTAGCGCAACCAATGCCACTGAATCGTTACTTAGTTCTGCAATAGATTACGGTGTTTATATATAAATCGCAAGCCTCAATCGGTTTGTATCATCTTATATGATTAAAATTTATACTTACATTGCTAAAATAGTCAGTTGGCATTTCTAGGTACAATCAGTATATACTGCCAGCCACTATCAATGGGACAATAGGCTGTAAAAAAAAGGAATTGATTGTGATAATAAAATCACCAATACCAAGCTTCACAAATAAAGATGTCAAGGTTATCGCTAAAAAAACTGTTTGTTCAGGTTTTTTTAATATGATTCACGACAAAATACGTCATAAATTATTTGCTGGAGGATGGAGTAAAACATTCTTTCGAGAAGTCCTTGAACACAATACCATCGCAGGCATGCTATTATTTGATCCTATTCAAGACTGTGTTGTCTTAATTGAACAATTCCGAATTGACACTCTCCATGACCAAACTAGCTCATGGCTATTAGAAATTGTTGCGGGCATTATACAAACTGACGAAGAAGCCACACAGATGGCAAAAAAAGAAGCACTTGAAGCGGCCAATTTGACAATTCAAGAGATTATTCCTATATGTCAGTATTGGGTAAGCCCTGGCGGCACATCAGAAAAAATGTATTTATTCTGTGCCAAAATTGATGCACAATTAGCGGGAGGCGTTTTTGATTTAGATGAAGAACATCAAGACATAAAAAGTGTCATCTTGCCAACAGTGCAAGCAATAGCGTTAATCGATCAAAGTCGCATGTGTAATGCTGCAAGCATTATTTCACTACAATAGTTAGCATTAAACAAAACGTGGATACAACAACAATGGACACAAACAAATGAGTAATTCTTACACCGCAGGAAATATTGAAGTATTAAGTGGCTTAGATCCGGTGCGAAAACGCCCCGGTATGTATACTGATACACGTAATCCCAATCATATCGGTTGTGAAGCCATTGATAATAGTGTTGATGAAGCTATTGCTGGTCATTGCAATCTCATTACCATCACTCATTTTAAAGATAACTCTCTATTGGTTAGCGACAATGGTCGCGGCATGCCGGTGGATATTCATCCAGAAGAAGGAATGACCGGCGTAGAATTAATCATGTCAAAGTTACACGCTGGCGGTAAATTTTCACAAAAAAATTACCAGTTTTCAGGCGGTTTACATGGCGTTGGTATTTCAGTATTAAATGCTTTATCTAAGAAAGTTATTGTTGAGATTAAACGCGAAGGTAAGTTACACCGTATTAGTTTTGCTAATGGAGATAAAACATCTGATTTAACAATCATTGAGGAAGTAGCCAAACGAGATACTGGCACTAGTATTCACTTTTGGCCTAATAAAAAATATTTTGACACAACCAAATTTTCTATTAATCGTTTAAAACATATGCTACGTGCCAAAGCAGTGCTTTGTCCTGGACTGCGCATTATATTCGAAGATAAAACCACTGCTGAAAAACAAGAATGGTTTTATGAAGAAGGATTGTCTGCCTACTTGCAAATCTGTTTGAAAAACTCATTTACTGTTCCTGATGAACCCTTTGTTGGTAAGCTATCAGGAGATATTGAAACAGCTGATTGGGCAGTTGCTTGGCTACCAGAAGGTGGCGAGATTATTGCAGAGAGCTATGTGAATTTAATCCCAACACCACAAGGAGGAACGCATGTTAACGGATTACGTACAGGTTTGCTTGAGCCTTTACGCGAATTTTGTGAGTTGCGTAATTTAATCCCACGAGGTTTAAAACTTTCTCCAGAGGATATTTGGGAACAGTGTAGTTATGTTCTTGCAGTCAAATTACAAGATCCGCAATTTTCTGGGCAAACTAAAGAACGATTATCATCACGTGAGTGTGCTGCTTTTGTCTCAGGAGCAGTAAAAGATGCTTTTAGCTTATGGTTAAATGAACACGTTAGCATCGGTGAGCAAATCGCCGAGCTAGTTATTAACAATGCACAAAAACGCATGCGCAAAAGTAAAAAAGTCGCACGCAAACGTATTACTGGTGGACCTGCTTTGCCTGGAAAATTAGCTGATTGCAGCTCACAAGACCTCAATATCACTGAGTTATTTTTAGTTGAAGGTGACTCAGCGGGTGGTTCAGCAAAGCAAGCACGTGACCGTGAATTTCAGGCAATTATGCCATTACGCGGGAAGATTCTTAATACCTGGGAAGTGGATCCCAGCGAAGTACTTGCATCACAAGAAGTACATGATATTGCTGTTGCACTAGGTATTGATCCAGGCAGCGCAGATTTGTCTTCATTACGCTATGGTAAATTATGCATATTGGCAGATGCCGATTCTGATGGCCAACACATTGCAACGCTATTGTGTGCTTTATTTGTCAAACACTTTCGACCGCTAGTCGAAGCTGGCCATGTATTCGTTGCTATGCCCCCTTTATATCGTATCGATATTGGCAAGGAAGTTTTCTATGCCCTTGATGACAGTGAAAGACAAGGAGTATTAGATCGTATTGCTGCAGAAAAGAAAAAAGGAAAAGTTAACGTACAACGCTTCAAAGGTTTAGGTGAAATGAACCCTATGCAGCTGCGCGAGACAACGATGGCATTAGACACACGTCGTTTAGTGCAATTAACAGTAGAAAAAGGAGATAATACTCAAAAAATAATGGATATGATGCTAGCAAAAAAACGCACCGCCGATCGACGATCGTGGTTAGAAACTAAAGGTAATCTAATCACTACTGAATTAGGAAAGACTGATGAGAAATCTTGAAAACATTGAAACACAATCACTAAAATCATTTACAGAACAAGCCTATTTGGATTACTCCATGTATGTTATCATGGACAGAGCACTACCCAATATTGCTGATGGTTTAAAACCAGTACAACGTCGAATTGTCTATGCCATGTCAGAACTGGGATTAAATGCTAGTGCAAAGTTCAAAAAATCAGCACGTACCATCGGTGATGTGCTAGGTAAATTTCACCCCCATGGAGACAGTGCTTGTTATGAAGCAATGGTATTAATGGCTCAATCATTTTCTTATCGCTATCCACTAGTTGATGGCCAAGGCAACTGGGGGGCGCCGGATGATCCAAAATCCTTCGCTGCTATGCGTTATACTGAAGCACGCTTATCACCTTATTCACAAGTATTACTAAAAGAGCTTGGGCACGGCACTGTTGATTGGGTACCTAACTTTGATGGCACACTGGATGAGCCAGCAGTACTCCCTGCTCGTTTGCCTAATATTTTATTAAATGGCACCACCGGCATTGCCGTTGGCATGGCAACAGATATTCCACCACATAACTTGTGTGAAGTCGCCAATGCTTGCATACACTTGCTAGACAATCCTAATGCAACGCTTAAAGAAATTTGTCAACATATTCAGGCACCAGACTACCCAACCACAGCAGAGATCATTACTTCCAAAGAGGACATTCATGCGATATATCAACGTGGCAATGGTTCCATTCGCATGCGTGCAACTTACAGTAAAGATGATAATGATATTATTATTACAGCTTTGCCGCATCAAGTCTCTGGTGCAAAGGTGTTAGAGCAAATAGCATCGCAAATGACAGCAAAAAAACTTCCCATGGTAGCTGACTTGCGTGATGAGTCTGATCATGAAAATCCAACTCGTTTGATTATTGTTCCTCGTTCTAACCGAGTTGATATAGATGCATTAATGAAGCATTTATTTGCTACCACCGATTTAGAACGCAGCTACCGGATTAATTTAAACATGATTGGTATAGACCATCGTCCGAAAGTTAAAAATTTAAAAGAAATTTTAACAGAATGGTTAAACTATCGTCTGACCACGGTAAAACGTCGATTACAATACCGCTTAGATAAAGTCCTGGCGCGCTTGCATATATTAGAAGGATTATTAATCGCTTTTTTAAATATTGATGAAGTTATTGCTATTATTCGACATGAAGATAAACCAAAACTCATATTGATGAAAAAATTCAATCTGTCTGATATACAAGCAGAAGCTATACTAGAATTAAAATTACGGCATTTAGCTAAACTAGAAGAAATGAAAATCAAAAGTGAGCAAGGTGCATTAGCTAAAGAGCGAGACACGATAGAAAAAACCTTAAGCTCAAAAAAACGTTTGGAAAAATTAATACAAAAAGAAATAAAAGAAGATGCTAACACCTATGGCGATAAGCGACACTCACCTATTGTCACTAGAGCTGAAGCTCAAGCAATTAAAGAAACAGATATGATAACAGCTGAGCCTACCACGGTCATTTTATCAGAAAAAGGTTGGGTACGTGCTGCCAAAGGGCACGATATTGATATAAACAAATTAAACTACAAAGCCGGAGATAATTTTCGCGCTTATGCTCTGGGTAAAACCAATCAACCTGCAGTGTTTTTTGATACATCCGGTCGCAGCTATGCGATCCCCTCTCATAGCTTGCCGTCTGCGCGTGGTCAGGGAGAACCATTAACTGGGCGCATTAAACCACCAGCAGGTAGCCAATTCATTTCAGTCATCATGGGTAATGAAGATTTACCTCTATTATTTGCTTCTAATGCAGGTTATGGTTTCATTGGCACACTAGGCGAATGCATGACAAAAAATCGTAGCGGTAAAGCAATTGTTTCTGTGCCTAAAGCTGCGATGATGTTGCCGGCGCAAATCATTAATGATCCAGGATCAGATTTAATTGCCGTAGCAACGAATACTGGGCATTTATTAATATTTCCTGTACAGGAATTACCTGCTATGAATAAAGGTAAAGGAAATAAAATCATTAATATCCCGACAACAAAATTTCAAAAAAATGAAGAGTATGTTGCCAATATCGCCATTTTAGCGCAGAATGATGCATTAAAAGTCTATGCAGGAAAAAGACAATTAACCATTAAAAACAAAGACTTACAACATTATTTTGGTCATCGTGGCTTGCGCGGATTAAAATTGCCCCGAGGTTATCAGCGGGTTGATAATATTACCAGTGCCTAAACATAAGGCATCTTCACTCCATGCTTGATTTTTAATGAAATGAAGCTTTTTGCCTAGTGCAGCAGCGATATGTGACAAGCTGGATAGCTTTATGTCTTTAGCATGATTTTCCATGCAAGATATGGCCGACTTTTTTTACTTTACTATTTTGGCTAATTTCTTCTGTGTCAACCCAGCCTCTTTTCTTATAGCGGTTACCTATATTGAAATATCACACCTTATAACAGCCATATTTGGTTAAAAAAACAACATTTATCTTTCTCAACAAATTCTCTGTCTGCTGATAAAAAAGCAAACAAAAGAAGCGTACTAGAATAAAATACGTAATTATTATGAACGAAAATGAAATTTTTTATTGACATACGATAATTTTTTACCTAGAATTGGATATAAGTGATTCGAAAACATTAATTATTGCCGAGTCACCTTTAGGGACACACAGATCCTTAAGTTTAACCACCAAAACACCAATACAAGCCTAATTGATCCTAACTAGGCTTGTGTTGGCTTATAGCAGTTTTCAATATGACTAAGCGAGTATAACCCGTGCTTGCGCGGTTTCAAAAGTGAGGTTTGCTTACTGTAAATAAGCTTTTGAAGAACAAAGCAAGCGCGAGTTAGAGGAAGTTTATAATGGCTTAGTCATATTGAAAAATGCTATAAGTCGATAATAAATAATTAAAGCTGTCACGGCACCACAAATTAAGAAAGTGATGCTAAAACCTAACATGAGAATAATATCTTTTGCATAATAACCATGCCACACGGTAAGTAATTGTATCACGCAAAAACCCAAAAATGTTGTTAGTGAAACATCATCAGAGTTTTTTTTCTGAAGCAGCAATACCAATTGTGGAATAAATAAAGCTGCATTGATAAATAAGCCTATACTAAATATAAAATTAATAATCATTTCCATCATATGTTTTCATCCTTTTATGACGATGCCTGCATCGTGATTAATTTATGACATAACTTGACATGTGCATCTACAGATCCACGATTGTCTTCTACCACGCGTTGCCCTTTACTGCCTGCTTGGATTCGCAGCGTATTATCTTTTAATAAATTGATAATAGTCTGTGCCAACTCTTGCTCATCTGAAACTTGTTGTACTGCACCAGCTGCTATTAACATCTGGGTAATTTCTGCAAAGTTAAAAACATGCGGTCCTGTCACTGCGGCAATACCCAACGCAGCAGGTTCTAACAGATTATGTCCTCCAGTAGGCACTAAACTTCCACCTACAAAAGCAACATCACTCGCAGCATAAAATGCAGATAATTCCCCCATGGAATCGCCTATAAAAATGTTAACATTTGCAGGACACTCCATACTATTCTCGCTGCGACATTGTACTGTAAAACCTTGTTTACAACACAGTGCGATCACTTTTGAAAATCGCTCTGGATGACGTGGCACTAACACCAACAACACATTAGGAATTTTTTGCTGAACTTGTTTATAAGCATGTAAAATTAATTCATCTTCTCCTTCATGTGTACTTGCCGTAACCCAGACTATACGCTCTCCCCACAAGCGACGGAAGCCAGCTGCTGTTTCATACGTGCTAGCAGGAATGTGTTGGTCAAACTTTATATTTCCTGTCATGATTACTCGTTCGGCATCAGCACCTAACTCAACAAAACGCTGTGCATCGCATTTTGATTGGGCTGCAATCAGTGTGATTTTACGCAACATTTGATGCACAACCTGACTGAAACGCATATAACCCTTTGCTGACTTCATTGACATGCGTGCATTGGCTAATAATACTGGTAGACGATGCTTCCAACAAAAATGGATTAAGTTTGGCCAAAGTTCCGTCTCGATAATAATCACTATTTGTGGCTTAATACGTTGTAAAAATCGTTTTATTGCCCCCGGTATATCATAAGGCACATAAACATGAAATACAGACTGATCAAATATCGCTCTAACTCGCTCGGAACCAGTTGGTGTCATCGTGGTTACTGTCATCGGCATATGCGGATACTCTTTTTGCAAACGCTTAATCAACGGTGCCGCAGCAATAGTTTCCCCAACAGAAACCGAATGTATCCATATCCCCCCTTGCTTTAAAGGTCGCTCAAACACGCCAAAACGTTCAGAAATCCGCTGTAAATAAGCTGGCGCCCGACGTGCCTTGCAAACAAGCCGTAACAAGACAAAAGGTAATGCTAAATAATAAAAAACAGTGTAAATAATGCGCAATTTTAAGCCTCTTAATGCATAAAAATCCGTTATGCTATATTATACAAAAATTACAATGTTTTCATAAGGTGAAATCATGGCAACTTATGCAATAGGTGATCTCCAAGGGTGTTTTGATGAATTTATTAATTTATTAGAAAAAATTCATTTTAATCCTCCTGAGGATACCTTATGGTTTGTTGGCGATATCATTAATCGCGGACCAAAATCGCTGCACTGTCTACGCTTTATCAAAGGCTTAAAAAAAAATGCGATTATGGTTCTTGGCAACCATGAATTACATTTACTGGCTATTGTGTATGGTTCAGCAGCAAAAAAACCTTATGACACACTTGATGATATCTTAGCAGCGCCGGAGAAAAATGAATTAATCGAATGGTTACGGCAACAACCTTTGTTACATCATGATAACAAATTAGGGTATACATTAGTACATGCAGGTATTTTTCCAGAGTGGGATTTAACTCAAGCTCAACACTACGCTAATGAATTAGAAACATTACTGCGCGGTCCAGATCATATTCCATTTTTTCAAAACATGTATGGCAATTATCCTGATCATTGGGATGAAAATTTAAAAGATCATGATCGCCTTCGATTTATCTTAAATGCCTTTACTCGCATGCGTTTATGTGGCCCTGGTGATAAATTGAATTTAAAGAAAAAAGGACCACCATCTGACGCACCAGAAAATTATTTACCTTGGTTTAAAGTCCCAAATAGACGTAATAAAGATATCAACATCATATTCGGCCACTGGGCTGCACTAGCAGGAGAGACGGGTGAGCCCAATGCATTTGCCTTAGACACTGGCTGTGTCTGGGGCGGCTTATTAACAACTATGCGCTTAGAAGATGGAAAATTATTTTCTGTTCCCTCTAAACAGCCAAAAGCTATAAAACCATACCCTCTAGCAACATTACATCCAATAAACAAAAATAAACAAGAATAGCCAGACGACATCCACAAAGTGCCAATACCAAGCAACGGCTTCAAAACCAAAGTGGTGTTCAGTTGAAAAATCCCCTTTAATACAACGAAATAAGATAACCGCCAGCATAATGGCACCTACGGTAACATGCATGCCATGAAAGCCAGTTAACATAAAAAATGTGCTACCGAAAATTCCCGAACCTAATGTTAATCCATCATGAACATAGGCTACATAATATTCAAATGCTTGAAACCCTAGGAATATTGCACCTAAAATAATGGTTGCTGCTAACCCTAGAATAATTTGTACACGTCGATTTTTTAACATCCCCCAGTGTGCCCACGTTAATGTTACAGCACTAGATAATAATAATGTTGTATTCAATAAAGGGATACCCCAAGGTGAAAGAATCGATTCTGGTCCAATAAACTTGGTATTATCAGGGTTTACAAATAAAGGCCAAGCGGCTTGAAAATTAGGCCATAGTAATTCGTGAGTTGCTGCATGACCTAGGGAACCAGATAAAGCAGGAAGTGCGTAAATTCTTACATAAAGCAAAACACCAAAAAAGGCAGCAAAAAACATCACTTCAGAGAAAATAAACCAAAACATTCCCCATCGATAAGAACGATCCATTTGTGCACTGTGTAAACCCTGTCGATTTTCATAAATGACATCTTTAAACCACCCAAACATCATCACAACAACAATTAATGTTCCTATTAAAAAAAGGGGGATTCCAAGCGTTGTATTCTCATGGAAAAGATTAGTAGCACCAAATGCGACTAAAAATAATCCTACTGCGCCCACTATTGGCCAATGACTTTTTTCCGGTACGTAATATGTTCCAGCCATTTTAACTCCTTTCTATTCGTGCACCATCAATGAATTCTACCTACTTTTGCCAGTGAACTGGCTGCTGCCATTTCACTGGCAAATAAAGTATAAGATATAGTAATATTGCGTATATTTTTTGGCAAATCTCTATCAATATGAAATAAAATTGGCATATCCATGTCTTCACCTGCTGCAAACACTTGCTGCTTGAAACAAAAGCACTCTGTCTTATGAATATACTTTGCTGCAATTCCTGGAACAACACTTGGAATTGCTTGTACCGTCATAGGATGAATTGTTTTATTCTTAGCATAAAATGAAATTCGAGAAATCTCACCTGGATGAATTTTTACAACTTTATTGTTAGGGCGAAACACCCAGGGTAAAGTCTCATTAGTTGTTGCTACAAATCGCACAGTTATTGTCCTATTTTTATCAATCGGCACTGATTTTTGCAGATCGCTAATTTGGTAATTCTTACCATTAAGTCCTGTTACTTGGCAAAGCATGCGATACATAGGAATCATTGCAAAAGCAAAACCAAACATGCCCACACCCACTAATATAAATGTTATTAATATCCGTTTATTTTTGCGCGCGCTTTCATTCATCACTATCTATATGAGGTGGTGTTGCAAAAGTATGATGTGGTGCTGGTGATGGGACAGTCCATTCTAAACCATGTGCACCTTCCCACACTTGTGCCGTTGCTGGCTTCCCTCCTCTGATTGTTTTAATAATAATATATACAAACAATAACTGAGAAATACCAAAAACAAAGGCACTAATCGACGTTACTTTATTAAAATCAGCAAACTGTAATGCGTAATCTGGTATACGGCGCGGCATGCCTGCTAGCCCTAAAAAATGCATAGGAAAGAAAGTAAAATTAAGCGATATTAACGTTAACCAAAAGTGTAACTTACCTAATGTCTCACTATACATATGGCCAGTCCATTTTGGCAGCCAATAATAAGTCGCTGCAAATATAGACAGCAAAGCACCCGAAACTAATACATAATGGAAATGTCCTACAACAAAATAAGTATCATGGTATTGTTGATCCGAGGGGGCTAGCGACAACATAACCCCAGAAAAACCACCAATAGTAAACATGATAATAAAACCAATAGCAAATAACATAGGTGTTTCAAACGTCATCGCACCACGGAACATTGTACTAACCCAATTAAATACTTTAACACCTGTGGGCACAGCAATGATCAGTGTCGCATACATGAAAAATAATTCAGCGCCCAAACTAATTCCTGCAGCAAACATGTGATGCGCCCAAACGATAAATGACAAAATGGCAATACATGCTGTTGCATAGACCATAAAATGGTAACCAAATAGCTTCTTACGACTAAAAGTAGGAATAATTTCTGACACAATTCCAAACGCAGGCAAAATCATAATATACACTTCTGGATGTCCAAAGAACCAAAATACATGTTGAAATAATAGTGGATCGCCACCACCTGCAGCATTAAAAAAGCTAGTGGCAAAGTGTCTATCCATTAACATCATAGTGACACAACCTGCTAGTACTGGCATAACAGCGATTAATAAGAAAGAAGTAATTAATAAGCCCCAACAAAACATTGGCATACGCATTAAATGCATGCCCGGCGCACGCATATTTAATATGGTTGCTATCACATTGATAGCTCCCATAATTGATGACAAACCAAGAATATGAATCGATAAAATCATAAAGTCGGTGCTCTTGGGACCATAGGTTGTTGATAGTGGCGCATAGAAAGTCCAACCATAATTTGGAGCTGAGCCTGGCATTAATAATGTCGATATCATTAATAAAAATCCACTCATTAATAACCAGAAACTCCAGTTATTCATTCTCGGAAACGCCATATCCGGGGCACCAACCATAAGCGGCACTTGCCAGTTAGCAAATCCTACAAATGCAGGCATAATAGCACCAAAGACCATTATTAAGCCGTGTAAGGTCAATGCTTCATTATATTGATTCGGATCGAGTAGTACTCGTCCTGGCTGAATAAGCTCAATACGAATACCCATAGCCATTAAGCCACCGATAAAAAACATAATAAGACTAAACCAAAGATACAAAGTACCAATATCTTTATGATTCGTACTCATAAACCAACGAGCAAAAAACGATTGCTTATGTTCGTGATGCCCTATTGCTACTTCAGTCATACACATTGTCTCCTAACTATTGTTGCTCTGTTTTGGCAACCGCTATTGACGAATTTTCTGTCTCATTTCCATTAGTATCTGATGAGGTTATCTACTGTTCACTGTTATCAGTTTGATCGATTGCGGCGTCTGAAACATTTTTATCCAGAGCAGGTACTTCGCCACCTTTTGCCTTAACAATATCAACCGGCTGAATGACATCACCCGTATCATTACCCCAAGCATTACGTTCATATGTTATCACAGCAGCAATTTCTGAATCGCTTAACTGTTTTTCAAAAGCTTGCATCGCAGTACCAGATTTCCCATGTAGTACGATATCAATATGTTCATCAACAGGCCCTGTTGCTATTGGACTATCCTTCATGGCGGGGAAAGTAGGTGGGATACCCTTACCATTCGCTTGGTGACAAGCAGCGCAATACATCATGTATGTTCCTTCGCCTTTTGTCATTAATTCATCTTTTGACCATGTGCGTAACGCTTCTTTTGCCTCAGCCTTCGCAGAATCTTGCAATGTTGCCTTTTTACTATCCAACCACTGTTGATAATCTTTTTCTGTTTTTGCCTCTACAACGATGGGCATAAAGGCATGGTTAATACCGCACAACTCGGCACATTGACCACGATAGGTTCCTGGCTCTTCAATCTTAGCCCAGATTTCATGTGCATAACCTGGAACAGCATCCCGCTTCATACCAAAAGCCGGCACCCACCAAGAATGGATAACATCGGAAGAGGTAATAATAAAACGAATTTTCTTATTAATGGGCAGAATTAAAGGATTATCCACTTCGAGTAAATAATGTTCCCCTTTCGGTGCTTTGTTTTTTATTTGTTCATCTGGTGTTGACAAATTACTGATAAAACTAATGCCATCATCCAAATAATCATACTGCCACTTCCATTGCGAAGCCGTTACCATGATATTAATGTCCGGATCACTTTCATCTGCCATAATAATCAATGCCTTAGTGGCAGGAATGGCCAACGCAATTAATATTAAAAAGGGAATAGCAGCCCAAACCAATTCAATTTTGATATTTTCATGAAACTCAGCAGGCTTAACACCGCGGGATTTGCGGTGGCGAATAATGGCATAAAACATCACCCCAAACACAACAACACCAATACATACGCAAACCCAAAACGCCAACATGTGCAAATTATAAACTGCATGGCTGATGGGTGTAACACCCTGAGTCATATTATAAGTATGCCCAGCAAAAACGAATGAACTGGCCATAAGAGAAAACAGCGTCACGCTCCATCTGTATGTATTTCGTGCTATTCGCATATCCTTACTCCATTCCCCCATTGCATATGTACTATTGTTACTCAGCTTCAACACATAAAAAATTAAAAATCTCTTATTTAAAATCAACAAAAACTTATGTTACGCTTTAAAACCCGCGCGTAGTTTAACGGCTGGCCACATAAGCTGCAAGCTAAACTTTATTTTTTGCAGTTAGCACGGGAAAATATTAGCCGCATAAATGGAAAAGTGAGTGTAAATGAAAATCAGTATCGTCGCTGCTATGGATAAAAATCGCCTTATAGGTAACAATAATCAATTACCCTGGCATTTACCGGCCGACTTAAAACATTTTAAACAATTAACATTAAACAAACCTATCATTATGGGACGAAAAACATTTGACTCAATAGGGAAACCTTTAGTAAACCGCTTAAATATCATCGTCACACATGATAAAAACTGGTCGCATGAAAATTGCCTAACAGCTCATTCTGTTACTCATGCGATTGAATTGGCAAATCAAGCCCCAGAAATTATGATTATCGGTGGCAGAACAATTTATGAACAAACATTACCCATAGCAACGCAATTATATTTCACACAAATAAATGGACATTTTGAAGGAAATACTTACTTCCCTAAGTGGGATCCTTCAAAATGGATGATAGTTGCTCAATGCAAACATCTCTCGGATGAAAAAAATCATTATGAATATAGTTTTATCACTTATTGTCGAAAAGATGTAGGCTAATTCATCAAAAAATAGTAAATTTTTTTAGCTACGTGATAATGTATTTGCAATATTACACCAGCATCCATCTAAATTAGCCTAAAATAGAAAGTATAGTGTAACCATTTGAATACATACAAACCAAAAATGGTTATACCTTATACAGGAGCTATATCAATGGAACATATTTTCCCTATTGTTATTATTGGTGCTGGGCCTGTTGGAATGGTCACGGCTTTATTTTTGTCTAAATACCAAATTCCTAGCATCATTATTGAAAGACGTCCCGGTATCAGCCAGCATCCCAAATCTCGAGGCATCAATGTTCGTACAATGGAATTAATGAGATTGCTCAGCATTGAAAATGCGCTAAGACAGTATGAATTACCAAAAGAGGCCAGGCGTTTTACTTGGTGTACACAATTAGGTGGTGACATTATTCAAGATGTCACTAGCCATCCTACTCAACATGATCACAGTCCCACTTGCGCTGCCTTGATTTCTCAAGACAAAGTGGAACGTGAATTACTGCGAGCCTGTGAAAAAGATCCTCTTATTGATATACGCTTTAATCAAACCTGTGTTGATATTGCAAAGCAAAATGAGAAAAATGTCGTTTTTGTTAAAAATACTGAACAACAACAAGAAGCACTTTCCTGCCGCTTCCTTATTGCCGCAGATGGCGCTAATAGTAGCTTGCGTGAATTACTTGATATCAACATGGTTGGCAAAGATAACCTAGGAGAATATTGTAATATCTACTGCCGAATCAATCTGAGTGAGGCGCTAAAAAATCATATTAGCGCTGGTTATTTTTTTACTGAACCCTCATTAGTTGGTCGATTTTTCTTGTCTGTTAATGGTAGAGATGAATGGCTTTTTGGTATGAAAGTTCTTACAGAGCAAGGACAAACAAAAGCAGATTTTACCAAAGATTTCTGTATGCAAATGGTGCGTGAATGCTTTAGCAAAGATCTAACAATTGATAAAATTGATATCATCAGTACTGGATTTTGGACAATGGCCGCAACAATCGCGGAAAATTATCAATATAATAATATGTTCTTAGTAGGTGATGCTGCGCATCGCTTACCGCCAACTGGTGGTTTAGGTATGAATACTGGCATCCAAGATGCTCATAATTTAGCATGGAAAATTGCCTATGTGCTAAAAGGCTTTGCGAAAAAAGATATATTAGATAGTTATACTAGAGAACGTATACCAGTAGCAGAACAGAATATACATTGGAGCATGAAAAATGCTGAACGCTTTATTCGACTTTATGAAGCTATCTATAGCGGCAATTTGCAACAATTTCAACATGAAGTAGAACAACAAACAAGTCATATCAATAGTCATAATTTAGATTTGGGTTTTCAATACCAAACAGGTATTGTCCACGATGTAAAACCAACCATTGATCCTAACGACAATTCTGCCAACTATCAACAGCAACCATATACGGGATGTCGTGCACCACACTTTGAAGTAAATTATCAAAATAAAACATATTCTATCTTAGATATCCTACAAAGCCACTTTGTTTTACTCACGGCTGAAAAAGAAAATAAATGGCAAGCGGCAATAAAAAACATAAAAACAGCTTTTCCTCTGTCTATTTACCAGATTTTACCAGAAGGTATTCCAAACAGTGAAAATATTTTAACATCTACTGTGAACTTTCTTGCTCTTTATCAAATAGAACAAAATGGTGCGGTGCTTACTCGTCCTGATGGACATATTGCCTGGCGATGTATAACAGCACCAAGCAATCGAGAAGAAAAATTAGTAGACGTATTTAATCAACTACGACTTATGGTGTCGTTGTAATAATATCGCTAGTCTGTATCCATCCAAAGCTATGTGCAATAAGCAAGAATATAACTAACACTAATGACAATACCACGCGCCAGGTTAATGCTTTAACAACACGCTTTGGATCTTTATTCATTTTCAATAAGTAAAACAATCCACTTGCCAAGCTGAAAAGTATCACTAACATCAAACTAAAAATAATAACTTTAAATAACATGATATACTCCTTTATATTCTTAAACAGCAACTACTCCTTTAATATGAGGATGTGCTTGATAATTGATAATCTCAAAATCTGAAAATTTATAATCAAAAATTGATTCTGGCTTTGTTATTATTTGTAATTGTGGCAATGGATATGGCTTGCGTGACAATTGTAATGTCACTTGATCTAAATGATTTTTATAGATATGACAATCCCCACCCGTCCAAATAAATTCTCCAACATCTAAATCACACTGCTGTGCAACCATATGAGTCAAAAACGCATAAGAGGCAATATTAAATGGAACCCCTAGAAAAGCATCTGCTGATCGTTGATATAATTGACAGGATAATCGATTGTTTGCTACGTAAAATTGAAATAATAAATGACAGGGCGGTAATGCCATTTTATCTAATTCACCAACATTCCACGCATTAATCAGATGACGACGTGAGTTTGGCTCACGCTTGATTTGTGCAATCACATCACTAATCTGATCAATATTGCGTCCGTCAGCTGTGGGCCAAGCACGCCATTGTTTGCCATAAACAGGTCCTAAATTGCCTTGCTCATCTGCCCATTCATTCCATATGCGAACACCATTTGCCTGCAAATAACTAATATTAGTATCACCCTGTAGAAACCATAATAACTCATATAAAATACTTTTTAAATGTATTTTTTTCGTTGTGATAAGTGGAAATCCTTTTTGCAAGTCAAATCGCATTTGATAGGCAAAAGTGCTAATAATCCCTGTCTCTGTACGATCTTTTTTTTCAGTACCATAGTCAAGAATATGTTGTAAAAAAGTTAAATATTGCTGCATTTGTTACCCCTGAACTATTCTCTCAGATCGATATGCGTAAATCAATAGAACAACACCTAAAACTAACATTGGCAAAGAGAGTAACTGACCCATGGTTAACCACCCTTCCGCAATATAACCAATATGAGCATCAGGCTCACGTATAAATTCAATACTAATACGGAACACACTGTATAGAATTAAAAACAAAGCAGAAACCGCATAATTCGGCCGTTGTTTGTACGAATAGCACCACAAAATAATAAATAAAACAAGCCCTTCTAATAAACTCTCATATAATTGTGTTGGATGTCTTGCTAATAATCCTGCATTGGGAAACACGACTCCCCAAGATTGCTCAGTCACTTTGCCCCATAACTCACCATTGATAAAATTACCAATTCGCCCAAAAAACAAACCTATAGGAACGACTGGTACAACAAAATCTATCGTTTTGATAAACGCTAACTTATGACGACGCGCAAATATCCAGGTAGCAATAATAACGCCTATTAAGCCACCATGGAAAGACATACCACCTTGCCAAACACGAAATATTTGCAATGGTTCCTGCAACCATTGTTGCCAACTATAAAAAAGCATATAGCCTAAACGGCCACCAATGATAACTCCAAGTGCTATATAAAAAACTAAATCTGTCAGCATAGCACTGTTCCATTTTCGCCATGGTTGCTTATGAATGCGGTACCAGGAAAAAATCCATGCTATACCAATGCCTACTAAATACATAATACCGTACCAATGAATAGATATAGGTCCAATTTGAAACAAAATAGGGTCTATATGAGGAAAAAATAAATGTGCTGGTTGCTTTTCTAAAAATAAAAATAAATTTTTGATTGCTGTGGAAAACATATCTAACCCAATAAGAAAGAGGAAAATAGCAAAAATTCTTTTTAATATATTTGCTTTTAATGCATGTGCAACTTTCACACCACAAGGTGCCATAATTACGCTAGGGATAACCATTGCTAAAAATGCCGGCCAATATAAGTATCCCGTTGCCCCATAAATTACATCAACTTCTTCACCTGAACCTAAATAGGCTAAGCTGATAACACCTGTTAAAGCAACAGGGAAACCACACAATGCAGATGTTGCAACAGCATTTTTCATCGAAAGATTATAATAATTCAAAAAAGGAACTAATAAACTTCCTCCACCTACACCGAGCATGTTACTCGCACCTGAAATAAAAATACCGGCAATAGATAACTTCCAATTCGGCGGTAATTTTCGTTGTTTAACCTTGACTAATGGTTTATCAAGTAGCATATTATATGACATTATCAGCACAAAAGTTCCGAAAATAATTCGCAAAGCGCTGCTTGGTAGTAAGTTAGAAAAATTTGCACCAACAATAGCTCCTAACAACAACCCTGGGAGCAACCACCAAAAAATAGAAAAAGAAATACCCCCTTTGCGACTATGCGCTATAGCTGATGACAAAGAAGTAAAAACAACGATCATTAATGAAGTTGCAATGGCAACATGCATAATAGACTCTTTAGGAAATCCTGCTTTAGACAAAACCACTGCTAAAAAAGGAACAACGATAAGTCCGCCACCAAGACCTAATAAACCAGCACAAAAACCTGCTGCAATGCCACCAAAAATATATAAAAGAATGAATTCATACATTATTTTTTTCTCTTTTACTATTATTGCAATTTTTCACCGCTATTTTTTTCCTGCTCTTATCAATCCACCTAAGCCGGTTTCATCTAATGCCTGCTCAAGCCGCAAACGAATAATGGCAGGATTTTCTAATGCCAAGACTTCTTCTAACAATTTTTTAGCAGAATCATACCTAAAACTATTGATTACCCACTTTACCCGCAACAAGCTGTTTGCATTCATGCTAAGTGAGTCAAAACCTAAAGCAAGTAGTAAAATAACGGCAACGGGATCACTTGCCATTTCACCACAAATACTTACTGGAACATCAGCCGCTTTCGCTGCACAAATAACTTGTTGTAACGCACGTAAAACTGCTGGATGTAACGCTTCATATATATCAGAAACACGAGGGTTATTACGATCGACTGCTAATAAATACTGTATTAAGTCATTACTACCAACTGACATAAAGTCAATACGACGTGCTAGCTCAGGGGCTTGATATATTGCAGACGGTACTTCAATCATAATACCAATAGGTGGTTTAATAATATCCAAACCTTCTTCACGTAATTCATTATATGCTCGATCAATTAAATGCAGTGCATCGTCTAATTCATTAACTGAAGTAATCATGGGCAGCATGATTTTTAAATTATTTAAATTTTTGCTAGCACGTAACATTGCACGAATTTGCACAAGAAATACTTCTGGATGATCCAAGGTTACACGAATACCTCGCCAACCCAGAAATGGATTCATTTCCTCAATGGGGAAATAAGGCAGAACTTTATCACCGCCAATATCTAATGTTCGCATAATAACAGGTCTAGGAGAAAATGCACTTAACAATTGGCGGTAAATAGCTTGCTGCTGATCCTCCGTCGGAAAATTTTCTCGACTCATAAATGAAATTTCTGTACGAAATAAACCAACTCCAGCAGCACCAACGCTGAAAATCAAACCCGCATCTGTTAACAAACCTGTATTAACATACAAATCAACTTTATGTCCATCAGGAGTCATTGATGGTAAATCACGCAAGGTTGCTAAATTAGCATCTAGTTCCTGTTCTTCTTCTGCTAATGTATGATACTCTTCGAATAACTCCTGTGGTGGTTCAACATAAATGTGTCCATAATAACCATCAACAATAACTTTCTTACCTTCTAATTTACTTATAGGGTAACCCGATACTCCCATAACTGTTGGAATGCCTAGCGCGCGTGCTAATATTGCAACATGCGAATTAACAGAACCTTTTACCGACACCAATGCGACTAAGTGCCCTTCTGGCACCTCAGCTAAATCAGCTGCTGTAATTTCATCACCAACCAGCACCGTGCGTCTTGGGTATTTAATATAGGCCGGCGACTGTTGCTGTAAATAAGATAAGATTCGACGACCTAAATCTTTAATATCTGTTGCTCGCTCCCGCAAATAAGCATCTTTCATATCAGCAAAATTCTTTACATGCTTAGCGATTACTTGACGTAATGCGCCTTGCGCCCAATTCCCTTGGCGAATACAATGAATGACTTCTTCACCTAAGCTTGCTCGGTCTAAAATCGCTAAATATACTTCAAATAATGCTTGTTCCTCGGAAGGGAGTCCTGTTAAACGTTGTCTTAAGCTCTGAATTTGTTGCTGCGTTGCCATTAATGCTTTTTCAAACAAAACAATTTCAGACTCTATGTCTTCGATTTCTCGATCAGGTACAGCAAACAAGTCAGCTTTAGGATAAACAACAAGCGCTTGACCAATGCCAACACCAAGAACACATGGTGCTCCAGCAAAAGTTAATACTTCATTTTCAGTTAAAATTGCGCCATCCGTTGAAAAATATTCGGCAGCGCCTGCTGCTTTAGCATGAGCAATAACACCCGATAATTGTGCTGATAATGTAATTAGAAAAGCTTCTTCTATACTATCAAATCGTCTCTGCATTTCTTGTTGAATAACGAGAACACCTAATAAACGGCGCTGATGAATAATTGGGACACCTAAAAAAGCACGAAAACGCTCTTCACCTGCTATAGGACTATACAAAAACTTAGGGTGTGATGGTGCATCTTTTAAATTAATCGGCTCTTCTCGAGTACCAACTAAACCAATTAATCCTTCACTAAAACCAATCCTGATTTTTTTAACAGCATCTGTGTTTAAACCATCCGTCGCCATCATGACATATTCTTGTGTGTGACTATCGAGAAGATAGATAGTACATGCTTGCGTCGCAACGGCAGATTTGACTTCAGTCACGACAATAAGCAGTGCTTCATCCAAATCTTTGGCTAAATTAACTTGTTGTACGATATGTCGCAGTGTCTCAAGCATTTATATTCTTTCTCTTCACCCTTCATTTATAGCCACTATAATACATATACTAATCCAAGCTGTTGAAAACTTGGGCTCACAGAAATGCACGATAATTACTATAAACTCTCCCTATTTATTTGAGCGATAATTGGTAAAAATATATGGCGCAAATTCTATCAGTGCTTTTTTGTACACTTTTTTCTTGAAAAGAATAACTTGCCTCATAAGGATACCAATAATCTACCCAACGCCACTGATCAAATTCTGGACTTTCACTGCTGTCTAATTGAATGTGTGCATCATCTGTTTGCATTTTCAATAAATACCATCTTTGTTTCTGCCCAACACTCTGCCCAACACATAAAGGAAAATGATTATAACGTATTAAATGCTTAAGCAAATAATATATTAACCAATCTTTCGTTTTTGTTCTAATAACAACATCATTTTTTTAAACTAACTCCTTCCCATAACTCATGCCACAATGTCTCCGTTATGCTCTCGTCAGCATATACACCACCTTACGGAAACTGCCATGCACTTTGGTTACGACGTTTCGCTAATAACAACTGGTGTCTTCGATTGAACAAAATTATTCCGACTCCTTGTCGTAATCCTTGTTCATCGATAATAGATGCCATGTTACCTCATCAACTTATTTTATCTTGCACAAACTCTGAACCAACTTTACACTATTTTATCTTATGAAATGGATTGTAACACGAAAGGCGATGAGATAAGACACAGCAAAAAATTAATTAAGAAGCCAACAAAAACACAAAAAAAACCCTGAAACCAAGGCGGCTTCAGGGTAATAACCCTAACCGTTGGGTAATTCACGGTTTAGGAGCTCAAAATACCTGCAAAAATAATTTACTACTAATTCCCTAGGTGTTTGCACCTAGGGAGAAAAAACAAGCTTTATTTCATTGCTTGTCAAACAATTCTCCCATTTTTCCTTGTGCTTCCATTTGACTCTTCCCGAGTCAGTTGCAGCCAGTTTATCAAACAAATTTTGGAAAACAACTTTGCAATATTGATTGTTATGCCAGATTTTTGACTCGTTAAAACAAATAAAGTTATTTTTTTTCAAATAGTTACAACCATGCATATACCTTCCCTCTATCATCATATGGTCAATGTCTTACAATAAGTTAAGATATCTCTTACGCCTGCTTACGAAATTGTTCATAATAAAATACAAAATAATTAAAAATTCTTTTACATTCAGAATATTAGTTTTCATACTGAATACAATTTTCACTACTATGTACAAGGTTTTGCTAAAGTTGAAACAAAGAGAGATAATTAAGGAAAAGTGCTGATAAGGAGGTTAAAAAGTGGTAGCAAAGGTACTTGTTAATGGTGCAAATGGTAAAATGGGACAAGAAGCAGTCAAAGCTATTACCAGTGACGCTGAATTGGAACTGGTCGCAACGTGTGGCAGGCAAGACAACCTGGCAGAAACCATTAGAATGAGCCAGGCAAACATTGTTATTGACTTAACCATTGCTGACACCGTCTTTACTAATACAAAAATAATTATTGAAAATAATGCCCACCCCATCATTGGTACTAGCGGATTGCTACCAGAACAAGTTCAGCAATTAACAGAACAGTGTTTACAAAAAAAATTAGGCGGAATTATCGTGCCTAATTTTTCCATCGGTGCTGTGCTAATGATGCATTTTTCCAGTATTGCAGCACAATACCTCCCACATGTGGAAGTTATTGAACAACATCATGATGGAAAACGCGATGCGCCTTCTGGCACCGCGATAAAAACAGCCGAAATGATAATGCAGGCAAGATGTGAACCACCGACAACAAAAGAAGAGCAAGAATTACTCATTGGTGCCCGCGGCGCAGAACAACATAATATTCATATTCATTCAGTCAGACTGCCTGGCATTGTTGCTAAACAGCAAGTTATTTTTGGTAGTGATAGTGAAACACTAATGATAGAACATAACTCTATTCACCGGCGTTCCTTTATGCCTGGATTACTGCTAGCTTGTAAAAAAGTAACACAATTGGATTCACTGCTCTATGGCTTAGAATCAATTTTGCTAAACTAGTCAGTATCGTATAAATACTAGCATAGGATAAAAAAAGTTCAGCACTCTGATACTGTTTCAAGAACATTTAAACTATCCATTATTGCTATTTTCATTACTCATATATCTGAAGAAAACTATTGATAACAAAAGACAGGAATGGCAGAATATAAACAATAAGGGTAATGAAGGCGAAAAGATAATATGACAAATAACGAACAGGGTAACGTAATACAGACTGCATCTACAGTAATTGAAGGGCAATCTATCTGCACAATAAACACGTTAAAACAGTTTAATCATCTAAGTCGAAATGCAAATAAACTGACTGGTTCATACTGTCTTATTCTCAACAGAGCAATACTTGATAGAATATCGGCAATCTTTAACAGCGGTGAAAACGCATATAAAAATGAAAAAAAATTATTAGCAATGGTTACTGAGGTAAAAATATCCAAAGAAACAAACATTTTCAATGAGCACCTCCCCACCATTGTAAAGATTAGAAAATCAAACCAACCTCTTAAATTAAATTTGCGTTCATGTAAATATATCACCGATGTATCAGCACTGAAAGATGTCGATACACTGGATTTGAGTTGGACTAATATTACAGACGTATCAGAATTGGGAAATATTGACACACTGGATCTTAGCCACACTAAAGTAGCCGATGTATCAGCATTGAAAAATGTCCGCGTACTGGATCTTAGCAGTACTAACGTCACCGATGTATCAGCACTAGGAAAGGTCCACACGCTGAAGCTTAACAATAATAATCATACGGTAGGCTTCTGGAATAAAGAAGTGAAAGAAAATCATAAGGAGAAATCGAAGCTAGGAAATATCACGGATGTATCAGCACTAGGAGGGGTGCACGCACTGGAACTTAGTAATACCAATGTCAACGATGTATCCATGCTGGGAGATGTTGACACACTGGATCTTAGCAACACTAAAGTAACCGATGTATCAAAGCTAGAAAATGTCCGAAAACTCAATCTTAGTAATACCAGCGTCAGAGATGTGTCAAAGCTAGGAAATGTTGACACACTGGATCTTAGCTATACTCAAGTAGCCGATGTATCATCGTTGGGAAAAGTCCGAAAACTCAACCTTAGTAATACTGAAATCAGCGATGTGTCCAAGTTGATAGGTGTTCAGGAGCTGGACATTAGCTATACCTACGTCACTGATGTATCAACGCTGAAAAAAGTTAAAAAATTGAATATTGATAATACTGATATTATAATTAATGATAAAAACCTTAAAATATTAAGTGGTATTCCTGAATTAATTGCAAACGAGAAAATTAAACAAGCAATTAACAATTTCCGTAAATATTTCTACCAACCATCAAAAGCTAGCGCCATTTCAGTATTTTCAGAGCTTGGTTTTCATTTACTCTGGGCAGGTAAGCTGGCTAATGTTAAACCGTTAAAAGCAACACAGTATCAGACTGCAACAGAAGAAAAAAAGACAATTCTGCTCAAAGAAATTAAACAGGCAATTAACAAGACACTAGAAAATTATAATGAACTATGGCGATCTCCCGAAGAAATGGAAACGACGCGCTCATCCTATATCGCTTTAAAAAATTTAAAACAAGAAGGTTCTTTAGAAGACATTATTAATGCGATTACTCATTTTTTTAACACATCACCTGGAAATTGGTGTGCAGGAAAAAAAGTGGTTAGTGGAGGTAACTATAAAAAAGGCCAAGCTCCATCAATAAAACCACTGCTAATGAAATATTTACTTACCATGAAATCTTTTCAAGTAAAAAATATAAATGAAGATACACTTTATTTGACTACAAGTGAGTTAACACATGGTCTTGAATACAAATTAAATTTAACCAAAAATTATTTTGGTGGCTGTAATATCACAGGATTGATCCGTTTTTTTGAAAATGAGTGTCAACGCGCAATATCTATACCAACTCCACCTATAGCAGAGTCATCTCTGCGATAATAAAAGCTCACGTGGTGCTACAAGAATAACTAAGCTATGGAAGTCATGACTTAGCTTGACATTGTTGTCAAAGTAAATATTTATCAACCTAGGCATTTCATATATGAATAATCAAGCCCGCAGTGATATACGAAGAAAGATACACGTTCTGTAACATACTCAAGAATCTGGCAACATGAGTCAAACATGTCGCTATTTTTGTATTTCTCGAGAGGCATTCTTTTTTTGCTCGCTTCATTTGTCTGGCATGCAGGTATCTGCTGTGCTTAATAAACGCTTTTTTTCCAACACGCGCATAACTTTGACGCAAACTGACACCTCGCTTTTTTGCTGAAGCGACTAATTTTACTCGTGCAATATGATACAATTTTGAATCTGTCGGAAACGTTATCGCTTTTTCTTGCACAGTGGTATCCACATTCAACCGCTTACATTGCTTTTCCGTTAACAACACTTCTCGTTTTGCAACGTTAAGCGTTTCCTCTAACATTTGCTCAATCGCTCTTTCACCTACCTTTTTTCGCCATTTCGATAACGTTGTTGGGTGGCACGGCAATTCATGTTGAAATGTTTTAAAACCACAAAAATATTGCCAATACGGGTTTTCACAAAATCTTTCTACCATTGATTCATCACTTTCACCTTCAAGATATTTGATGTAATGCAAACCAACAATCACGCGGATAGGAATTGATGGTCGTCCATTATTTTCGCAATAGTACATGCCATGGTGCTCAATCAGCCAATCCCAATTAATTATATTGGTTAGCTGGTAAAGGCCATGATTCTTATCCAAAAAACTCTCTAATTCTTTGCCTCTATTTACTTCTGGGGGGACTTTTCCTTTCATCATTTTGCAAGTTTTCCTCGTCCTTTTTGACAAAACTTGCAATATTATACCTCTAATTTACTTGATATTCAGTATTTTTTTCCGCGATTTTTTGATGATTAGGCAGTTTTTCAGGGACGACTACTTAGTCTTTTCCAATATCAAAATGAGTCTAAAGGGCTGGTCAAATTATGCTCTAACCTTGTAGTCCTCACGAATATGTTTAAACAATAACTTTCGCTGTTTTTGCAAAAGTTCAGCCGCTTCATTATCAGTCATTGCGTTTGCAATGTCATCCAGTTTTTCAAAAGATATCCCTTTTTTAAATATTGCTTAGCCTCAGGAAGCGTTTTTAACTTCTCATAAGGTGTCATCATATCCTGATAGCGGTAAATTTTCTTTTTTTTGCCTTTCTCATCATCAATAATCGATCGGTATAGACAGGGTCGATGATAATTAACATAAGGATTAAGAACTGTTTGATTAAATAAATTTAATGGTTGTGCGTAGTGCTGAGGAATATGAGCATAGCCGAAGATCTTACGAACGACAGCTGCATTTTTTCCTTCAGCTAATGCATTATCATTGGATTGTCTCGGACGAGATTTGGTGAACTCAATCAACAGTTTTTTAAGTAACAGCGCAACTGTTTTATTGACATATTCACTTCCATTATCTGAATGAAAATTAATAATTTTAAATGGAAATGTCGCCAGTAATAATTCTAACGCAGGTATCAAGTGACGCTCTGAAATTTTTTCTACGCTAACAACGACTTCAAATTGCGTCACCTCATCAACCGCATTGATATGGTAAACACCTTTATTTCCGTCTAAATCCCCTTGATGCACTGTGTCAATACGTATGTAGCCTGGCTGACCGTTTGCCTGGGGTTTACGCTGTTCACCAATATAAATCCCTTTGGGACTTTTAGTTTTTTCAAAGTGACTGCGATATTTTTTATAGCCTGAGGACTTTCTTAAATTGTAAATATGAGATACGGATATCGAGGATAACCGTTCGTAGTCCTGTTCGCCAAATACCTGGTAAGCACGTTAACATAATTTTTTTACCCTGAGCCCATTTGGCGTATCATGACGTTGATCAAGCTCCGCCAATAATTGTATATCCTTAGGCGTATAAAATGACTCAAATCCATTCGTTGTTTTCTGGTAGCGTGTCAAAGCACCTTGCTCCCGATAGCGTTGTATCATCCGGGTCAGTTGTTGACGTGAATAGCCACTAACGGTTCTTAAAAATTTGATTAATATTCCCTTATCTCGACGTTTGAGATGGTCATAGCCCATCCTGTTGAGTATCTTTTCCACGCAATGATAACGTTCATCTTTGCTCGAGACCACAGCGAATGCTATCGCCTGGCTACCCTGAAGAAAGGCCTCCATCTGTTCGATGGTCCTTATATTATCTAGTTTCATGATCATGTTCATCCTTTGATCATAAAGACTGTTGGTTATTTGTCCAGACTCATTTCATATTAGAATTACGCTATCTCCTTTAGACTCATTTCATATTGGAAGACAGGGCAAGATCATCTAAATATTGCTCAATTTTAACAATATTTACACAAAAGATCGACAATTCCCTTAAAGCATGATCAAATAAACGTCTAATTTGAGTAAATAATGGAGTTTATCGCCATGTCTTCTGACTTATTAAGCCATTTTGAGAGTCTAGATGATCCTCGAGTGGATAGAACGAAGCGCTATCCGCTTATCGAAATAGTCTTTTTAATCATCAGTGCAAAGATATCAGGCTGTGAGGGATGGAAATCCATTCGTGATTTCGGCGCGATGAAATTGTCCTGGTTACAGCAATTTCTGCCTTATGAAAATGGTATCCCCGTCGATGATACTCTCGCTCGCGTTATGCGAAAGCTCAATACCAAGCAATTTGAGTCGTGCTTTATTGATTGGATGAAAGCCATAAACACTCATACCGATGGAGACATTATCGCCGTTGATGGTAAAACCCTTCGCCGAAGTTACGATAACGGCACAGATAAATCTGCTATTCATATGGTGAGTGCTTGGAGTAGTGCGAATGGTGTTGTTTTAGGGCAAGAAAAAACCGCTGAAAAAAGTAATGAAATAACGGCTATTCCTGAATTGTTAAATAGCTTAGCCATTCAGGGCTGTCTTGTCAGTATCGATGCCATGGGCTGTCAAAAAAAAATTGCTCAGTTAATTACTAAGAAAAAAGGTGATTATCTGCTTGCATTAAAAGGTAATCAAGGCCGTTTACACAGTGATGTGAGTAATTTTTTCCAGATTGCAAAAGATGAAAACTTTAAACATATTGAATATGATTTCCACGAAGACATTGATACCGGACATAGCAGAGTCGAAACACGACGAGCTTATGCGATTGAGCTAAAACATTATAAAAAACATTTTTTAACCGCCAGTGATTGGAAAAAACTTTCCCGTATTGTGATGGTTGAATCCATACGAGAAGGAACGAAATTGAAAACTCAAGACACTCGCTTTTATATCAGTTCCGCTGAAGCCTCTGCTCAGCAACTATTAGATGCTTCACGAAAACATTGGGCGATAGAAAATTCTCTCCATTGGACGCTTGATGTCACTTTTAGAGAAGATGAATCTAGAATACGTAAAGAAGCCTCACCTGAAAACTATGCCATCTTTCGACGTATTGCATTGAATATTATTCGAAAAGATGAATCCGTCAAAGCAAGCGTTAAACGTAAGCGGAATATGGCTTAGAGAAAACATGAATACCAGCGCCCTTAGGGTGTCAAAATCTAGAACTGACTGTAAGTTAGTCACTTAAAACCCTTGATTGTTGTAAGTAATGCTGGTATCGTATTACGACAAAATCGCTTGGTAATTAGTCCGACAGTTTCCCTCGGTAATCACAGTTTTACAATTTAGATGCGGTTGCCCTGTATTGGAAGACTCTACTTGACAAAAGTATTTTATTCTATGTTACTATAGAATCGTCATTTCGTTATCAATACGAGAACCGAGTACTATTGGCTTTAGAATAGTATTTTTATTGACTAGAATATATTAAGATAGGGAGGATTGAGGTCATGCCAAACACTGCAGAAAAAGGAAACGTCATAGAAGATATTAAATTAATCGACAGTACCAGCAAAATCCATCAGAAATTGGCGAAGGAGAAAAACGCATTGCCTGCAAAAGCCTCGACAAATGTGTTGAACCGTCAAATCCATAATACAACGATGCCAGACGAAAGTGCTGATAGCGCATCAGCGCATGCGTTACCTGTTTTCTCATCGCCTGGAAAAAAGTAACTGCCCTACCAAAGGAAACGGTAGGGCCTCAAAAAAAACCTCAAACAACAACCTTTAACCATGAAAGTATCGATAATCGTGGGGAAACATCAAATTTACCGATTACTTTTTCACTACCTAATACTGTAGAAGCTCATCAGCATGGGCAAATCGAAATTAATTTCAAAATAAGAGACTCTTTTAAATTTTCTACAAACGATTCTACAAAAGACATGTCCTTTAAGCTACCTGAATTATCTGTATTGATAACGTTTTTAGATACTTTAGAAAATACGTATTTATTGCAAGATGATGTAAATATCCTTGTTTCTATTGCTAAAACTTGCAAAGAGAAAAAACATGTTATTCATGCAGTATTTACTTATGTACTGCTCTATAGTTACAAAAAGAAGTATTCCAAGCGAGATACTCATCATACACTGCGATTTTATCAAAAAAACTTAATAGAACTCCTAAATCAGGCTCCTTGCAATAGCAAAAAAATTTTTTTTCAGTCAACGCAAGGTAAATTTAATCAGCCATTAGAGTTAAAGGAGGATGATACGTGGATCGATGTAGCATTACACTACAAACAAAAATTATTAATGCATTATTTAATCCGTTGTAGTGAATCGCACCAAGCTTACATTACACGACAAATAAATAAAGAAGCCAATGACGACATTATTGAGATTGAGCGTGATACCGTGCTACACCTATTGTGTTGCTCAGGGATTACAGATCTATCACTATATCAGCAGTTTATTAAAAAATGGCCACAGGCACTTAGGGCTCGGACACCGAACTTCCACTTGCCCCTGCATAAAGCGGCGTGTTTTGCTGATAAAGACGTGTTTGAATATTTATTTGAAGAAACAAAAAAAGAATGGGTGCGAACAGATAGTAAAAGAAATACATTATTACACTTAGCAGCAGAGTGCGCTAATACAGAAGTTGTTAAGCTATTACTAAAACAAGAGGAGGTTAGTGTAAATGCATTAAATAATGATAAACGCACCCCATTACATTGTGCAGCAGCGGCTCCGCAGCTGAACGAGGGAAGTACATTAGCTGATTATGCCGCTGTATTCAATGCGTTATTAGTGCCGGGAGCTGAACTCATGCATAAAGATAGCAATGAAGAAACAGCAGATGATATCGCCTCGAAGAATGAAGCATTATACGAGCAATTTAAGAAAGCCCTCGATTGTACAAAGCTAAAACGATTATGGCATGATTGGCAGACTGAGATGGTATCGCATTATACCAAAGAAAAATTTGTAAAAAGGCAGCTATTTAGTGAAGAGTACTTTTCACTTGCAGATCATTTTATGAATCTTCAAATGATAATGAATACCTACAGACAAGAGACTACCTCTCCATCTCATCAAAAGATTAAACTAGATGATTTGTTTCAACCCTCAATGTATCAAAACAGCAATGGAGAACCTTTACAATCGGTGGATACCATCGTGGTATCCGGGGTTGCAGGTGTCGGAAAAACCACACTGGCTGAATATTTAGCATATCAATGGGCATCTTCTAAACAGCAGAAAAGTGAAACGGGATTATGGTCAACTTTTAACGCAGTATTAATTGTACGGTGTTGTGATTTGAGCTCTATGGAGAAGTTAGGGTCTGGCCTTGATGCTATCATAAATTTATTACACCGTTACTGCTTTGGCTCTTTAAGAATACAGCATGACGAAGTGAAATTACTATTACAAAATCTTGAACGTTCCTCTACAAAATGCTTACTCCTATTAGATGGACTAGATGAGCTACCAATCTCCAAGAAAAAGTATTGGTGTGATTTGCTAAAACAACTGTTTCAGTTACCATTTAAAAAATTGGTATTAACACGACCTCTTGAGGCAGGTAAGTTAGTGCGGATACAGTATGATGGTTTAATAGAGATCAAAGGATTTTCAGATGACGATGTGCCAAAGTTTTTTAAAAAAATCCTGGGCAATTCCGATAAAACCAATGATTTTATTAAAGAGTTACAACAGAACAAAGATCTATGGGAAATAACGCGCATACCCATTCATGCATATTTGTTAAAAGTTTTCTGGAAAGAATATTGTAAAGAGAGAAAAAGAAAACAATCGCCTCAATTTTCAGAAATAGATTGGTATTATTTTCTGCAAGAAGCAATGTCTAGGCATACGAATACAAGAGAGATTCGCTTATTAGATGCATTAAAATACTGGAGACCTAAAGCATTAGGAAAAGAGGCTAATGCTGATAATAGTAAAGATAACTTAGGAGGCTTCATACCGGAAGAGATGAATCGCAATATGTTTTTTGGTCGAAAGGACGATATGAATAAACTTATTGATAATATGAATAAGGCCTGGCAAGAGTCTGTTTTTGGAAATTCATCACCTCCTCTTATAGAAATTAATGGATTAAGTGGGATTGGTAAAACAACTTTAATTAAAACATTCATCCATAGAAACAATAGAGAAAAAAGATTATTTCCCGATGGTGAAGAAAGATTGACTTACGATTATATTGCATGGATAAATGCAAAGACAAAAATGAAAAGTTATGAACACTTGCTTGACGATTTTAAAATAGAGGATAAAAAGCAATCAGATGAACATGATAAGATAAGGGCTGTTAATGATGAACTTATTAAAAAAGAACGAGTATTACTAGTTATTGATGACGCAACTCCTGAACAATTAAAAGAATTCTCAATATCAAAATTCCCATCTGACAAAGAAAGATATATACATTATATTATTACAACTTGTCACAACCCTACTATAAGTAATCCTAATTATAGGAATGTCAACAAGATAGTCAGTATAGAGTTAACTTCGATCAACATAGAGGAATCTTCGGAATCAGAAGAAATCATCAAACACATAAAAAATAAATTGAATGTTCCTGAAAGAAGAGAAAATAAGATATCAAATGAACATATTAAAAAATTAATTTCTGCGCTGGGGGGGCTCCATGAAGCCATTATACACGCAATACATTATTTGTGCAACAATGACCGTGAAACAACAATAAAAGATTATATAAATAGACTCCAAAGCAATGAGGAGGAATTTCTAAAGCAATTTAACGAGATGAAAAGAGATGTTTCAGAAGAACATAAACATATATTTGCAGCCTGGCAGCTCTCGCTAGAAAGCTTGGTTGATAAAAAATATGCAAAACGTATTTTAGGGTATTGTTCTTATCTTGAGCCAAGCTGTATTGAAAAAAATTTTTTGCTTGAATGTATGAATATAAATAAGGAAAACAAAAGAAATAAAATCACTAATGCACTTGCACTTCTTCATAGCTGCTCTTTTTTATCAAGAAACAATAGCTCAAATGATAATTATGCAATAAGCATGCACCCATTGTTGCAGATGTTCATACGAGATTTTATTGTAAAAACAAATAGCTCAGACAAAAATACAATTGATCGTTACTACAGAAAGAAAATAAAAATTATTAGAAAAATTGTTAAGATTGTCATTCAAAAAATAGCCCCTGATAAAAATAAAGATGAACCAAAAAACATAACTGAACTTAATAAATTACTTAGCCATGGCATTCAAGCCATCAGTTTAACAAACAAAGATGGGCTTTTTGTTGGTGAGGAAACACTTAGCATGATACTAAGTGATAATAAAAAAGTCAAAATATGCTTATCTACTATTATTATTATGATTCTTCTTGTTGCATTTTCAGGTACTGTTGTTTTCCTAGAAGAGGAAGTAGATATGAATTCTGAAAATCTTATATGGTTTTTCACATGGATGCTAATCCTTAATGGCTGCCTACTACTAGGAGGAGGATTGCAGATATTTTTAGCCAGTCGTTGTGCTAAAAATGATTACTGTAGGTTTTGTTGCCATGATGTGTCTTTGGATTATAATGGCCACTTTGACTTTCGTCCATATTCTACTTTCTTAATTCCTATCCTTGCCATATTTTTCTTTGGTATTTTCGCATACAAGAAATTTCCCAGTCACATCCTAAAAAATATTCTGTTTTTATGTCTCTCAACCCTTTTGGGATTTTTTATTGCAAACATAATTACTTTACCTAATTTCGTAAAAAGCATCTTAAAAGATACCAGAGGCATTTACATTGATTTAGCAAAGCAAACTGATCGATTTGGAGTACTATTATATAAAAGTAAAAAATTTAAGGAAGCGACAGAAACTTTTAGTAAGGGACGTAAATTATTAAGAGAAAAAGCAACAATCCATGAAGACTCTATTGACCTATTGGAATCACTATACGAACATGCAACATGGCCTTTGTTAGACAAAGGTGAAGAAAACCAAAAGAAAATAATTGGTCGTAAAGTTCACGCAATAAAAATAAGGGAATTTTGGAATAATAACAAAAGCATATACAAAGGAGAGCCCCCAGAAAATTTTTTTAAAAATTATAAAAATGCTCAATCTAAAGAAACCAGCACTAGAAACAGTTTAACCGCTAATGAAACCAACTCCGCAGAGAATGTAAGATGTAATGCAAATTCAAGCAATGACAATCATTGGTATGAGGATGAAGAAATGAACTTGCTGCTGCAATATTATATAAGTAAAAACCAAGAAGTAACAATTCTTGATGCAGTACTAGGAACAAATTACGAAAATAATAATTTTTTAAGAACAAAGCTTATTGAATTCCATAAAAAACGTTATCAAGAAATAACACAAAGCCACACTAATAAAAATAAAGTGCTAATACCTGTAAACTTAAATAATAATCATTGGACTTTGCTTTATATTATTTATCAAGGAAATACAGATCAATTGCCAGAAGTTTCTTACTTTGATCCCCTAGGTAACGATATACCAGAAGATATTACAAATGCATTGTCTGACGAAAATCTCTATCCTGAGATCACACCGACTCCTATCGGATCTGGAGAACCTGTACAGAATGATAGTTATAATTGTGGCCCTTGGGTTATTGAAGCAGCAAAGAAAATTATTCAGGGTCAAGAAAACCTCATAGGAGGGTGTAATATTGCTATGGCCAGAAATGAGCATCAATGTATATTGAGTTTAGAAGGAAAAAGTCTTTCTAGATACCTTAAACTGCATGATAACAGAGTGTTTGGAAAGTGCTTATACCGGGCAGTAAATACAACTGATAATACGACTTACCATAATAAGACTATAAATTATTTGAAAGAGCATAGAGAAATTTTATTAGAGAATTTTTGGGGAGGAACTGAACAAAGCTTTAATAATTACATAACAGAAGCAAATAAAAATGACACATGGGCAGATGCACTAGAAATTTACGCACTAGCAACTATATTAGAACGAACTATTATAATTATTCCAGAGGAATCATCTAAACCAGTTTTTATTTTTAATAAAAAAGCAAAAGAATCAGAAAATGAGCCTTTATATTTATTTTATAAATATAAAAAATATTACCAGGAGCTAGTTCCCATCTCAGAAAGAGAAGAAGATGCATATAACCAATGTAAAAGCAAATTAAACAATGGGAATTTAAATAGAAATTTAAAATTTCATTATGATGAGGTTATTATGAAAGATCATGATTGCCCCCATCAAATAACTATTTGGCTATCTTCAGAGGAATTTAGTAATAAATTTAATAACACAGATCAAGTTAATAATACAGATCAAGAACGTTTAGAAGAAGTATATGTAGACCATGATCAGACTGATGAAGAAGGAATAGACATTGTAAGTGCCGAAACACATGCAAAAAACCAGCCCTTTTCAGTTAATACTTCTGTGAATGAGTATTCCTTGTTAATGGATGAAAATTCGAAAGCGAAATCCAAATGCTACATTTTTTGAAAATTGGACTTAAATTGACATTTTTGCTAAAATAAATATTTTTTAATCTGGAAGTTTTATATAAGAAAAATCAAATAAGAATTAATATACGAGAAAAAATACACATCCTGCAGCATAGTCAAGAAACTAACAATACAAGTAAAGCATACTGCTATTTTGGCATTTTTCGAGAAACGTTTTATTGCTGGCAACGACAACTTGAAATAAAGTATAAAAATAGACTAATTTAAAAAACTCTACCCAGAAAATCTCAAATGTTAACGATACTTTATACTTTTTATATAAAAATTTACTAATGTTCCGCCTGACACAAAATTTTTTAATTTTAAAAAAGCATTATTTGCTTAAGAAAAGCCAATCTTAAATTAATTAAAAAAAGGTAAAATCACTGTCACTAATAAACCACCATCAGGATGGTTTGTTAATTCAATACTACCACCGTGAGCCATTACAATATCTTGCGCAACAGCCAAACCTAAGCCAGTGCCGCCGGTTTCACGAGAGCGTGAGTGCTCACCACGATAAAATGGCAAAAATACTTTGTTCAATTGATTTTCCGCAATACCTGGACCATCATCACGGACAGTAACTGTAATGTCTTGCTTATCTGTTACTAATTTCATCGTCGCCGAACCAGCATACTTCAGTGCATTTCCGATTAAATTACCAAATAATCGTTGTAAAGAAACAGCACCCGCATTCACAGGAATAGGCTGCTCAGGAATAATGCATTTCACATTGTGGCCGGTTTCCACATAATTTTCACACAGGACAGATAATAATGAAGCCAGATCTAAATTAACACGTTTCTCTGTTTTATCATCTTCTCGCACAAAGGCTAATGTTTCTGCAATCATTGTTTCCATTTCATCAAGATCATGGCTAATTTTTTCAAATTGTTTATTATCGTCAATAAATTGCATACGTAATTTCAAGCGAGTAATCGGTGTACGCAAATCATGCGAAATAGCAGCTAACATTTGTGTGCGTGCCTGAATCAAGTCTTGGATCCGCGCTTGCATGTTATTTATTGCTTTTGCAGCCATACGAGCCACTTTTGGTCCAGCAATAGGTAATGGCTCTGTATTTAAATCGACACCTAAGCGATCTGCTGCTTCTGCAAAATTCTTCAGAGGTACAGTAAACCGGTGAACAATCCAATATGTTCCTAATATGGCAATAATAAGAATCAATTCAAGGCTGAGTAAAACGCCTTGTAAACCCCAAGTAGAATGTATAATTTCAGCATAAATATTTAACCAACGATTTTTTGTTAATTGGTAGGATAACTGGATGGTTGGTGATTGTGTACTGATATTTTTTAATATATGCCAAAGACTAACTTGCTCAAACTGCGTTTCTGTTTTTGGCTCAGTATCAATACTGACTTTGAGATGAGGTATATCTACCGCTTTAACCAATTTGGCCTGCTCAGCTGCTGGAGTATTATGTATCGTTTGAATAAAATTAATGACCTGACGCGCAATAATATCTCGATTTACTTTAAACTCAGCACTATTATATTGTTTCGAATAAATAACAAAAATGATAAAATGCACCATTATCATCAAGCAAAACACTAAAAATAAAAATTTTCCTCGCATCCACTGTAGTGTTAAAGAAGAGTTCTTCTTGCTAGGCACTTCGAATTTCCCTTTCAGTTTTTACATGAGCATTTAACATATAACCCCCGCCTCTAACAGTAATAATAATTTGAGGATCTTTATGATTTTTTTCAATTTTTTGTCGAATACGGCTAACTTGAATATCAATACTACGATCATAAGGGCCTGCAGTTCTATTACGTGTCAACTCCAATAAATGATCACGACTAAGAACTCGCATTGGATATTGCAAAAAGGTAGCTAATAAATTAAATTCGCCAGCACTCATGGAAATTTCCAAGCCATCAGGCGATACCAAACGGCGTGTGCCTAAATTTAAAACCCAATTAGCAAAATGCAATTTTTCTGCTGCATTGTTAATTTGGACAGTGTTGCCAGCGTTTGCTAAACCTTCTCCTGAACGGCGCAACACGGCTTTAATTCGAGCAACCAACTCACGTGGACTAAATGGCTTTGCCAAATAATCATCAGCTCCCACTTCTAAACCAACAATGCGATCTGTTTCTTCACCAATTGCTGTTAACATGATAATAGGAATTAATGAATGCATTCGAATTTTCCGGCACAAAGCAAAGCCATCGTCTCCAGGAAGCATAATGTCTAAAATGATCAAATCTACTTTGTTTTTTTCTAATTGAGAAAACATTTCTTTGCCATCACAGGCACATAATACATTATAATGGTATTTAATTAACGTTTCTGCTAATAATTCACGGATATCATGATCATCATCAACAATTAATAATGTTTGTATCCTGTCTGTTGTTGACATTCTTATACTCCATTTATAGTGTCTAGTTTAGACATACTATTTTATCTATGGCATTGAGTGCAAATTATTTTATACAAAGCTAATCTAGAAATAAAGAAGATTGGTAACGAGCTAACGACGGCAAATTGCCAGACAACCCCATGGCATATCGCATGAAAAATTGTTTCATTGGCGAGATGTGATTTGTTATTGTTAAGCCATAACTACGTAAAGCTGCTAACCATTGTATATCATTACTAAAAAGCTGTTTAAATCCTGACATTGCTTTGAGCATAATTTGATTGTCTGTTTTACGCCAACGTTCATAACGGCGCAATAGCGTTGTACTGGTAAGCGATTTATTTTTCATCAATGCTTGACTAACACAGTCGCTGAATGCCAGCGCATCTAAAATCCCTAAATTTAATCCCTGTCCAGCTAATGGATGAATAGTATGAGCAGCATCTCCCATTAAAACAACATGATCCTGGAAGTAGTTTTTTGCATGACGCATAATTAGCGGAAAACTTAGTCGCTGATCGAGAACATTGACTTTTCCCAACTTGAATGTAAATGCTTCAGCTAATGTTTGATTAAATACATCTGTAGGCAATTGCAATAAGCGTTCAGCTTCTGTTGTCTCTACTGACCAAACAATTGAGCAGATATTTTTCTGATCTTTTAACGATTGTAATGGTAAAAAAGCTAAAGGCCCACTCGGTAAAAAACTTTGCCACGCGGTATCTTGGTGCGATTTTTCACAAGCCACTGTTGCGACAATAGCTGTTTGCTGATAAGGTTTAATGTGTTGCTCTATTCCTGCTTGTTGACGCAACCAAGAAAAAACACCATCAGCAGCAATAAAAAGAGTGGCAGAAATACTTCCATGTTTTTCTGTGCTGATTTCAGCATGATTTTCATAAGAAGTATAATCTTCGCAGCTTACACCATAGTACAAATTGACATTTTGCTGTTGTTGCAATAGTGCAGTTAACGCATCAGTGATTACTTGATTTTCAATAATATGACCAAGATATTGTTGACCTATTTTACCCGCATCAAATGCGATACTTCCCTGACCGATACTATCCCATACAAACATACGTTGAAACGAATTGACCCGCCTATCAGCCATTGCTTGCCAAACACCTAATTGACGAAAAGCACTTTCTGATGCCAGTGTGATAGCACTCACTCGTTGTGCGTAGCAAGTCGCTAAACAGCTAGGCTGTTGCTGCATTGATTTTTCTAACACACTGATTTTTAATGGGTATTTAGCTAGAGCTGCTGCCAACGTCAAGCCAACAATCCCCCCTCCAACAATAACAATATCATAGTTTGGACTATTCATTTTTCTGCCAAGTTTTTGTTCACCCGTTATTACTATAACACCTGTTATACCAGTTAAAAAGACATAGTTATCACTATTCAGCATTTTTCTTAGAACATTTATCATTGGCCAATTCAACAACAAAATCTGACTTAAAAATATCCATTCTGTCATCTATATAGCACACCAGAATTCGGAGTCACATTAACCCAGGTAGGAACGTTTACTAGCAATGCAATCAGCAACATATGATGTCACCTCTACTCTCGCTAATGTATGTATAGAATGTTAAGTTCAGCCTAAATTTTTCGCATGTAATACATGCGTTGTTTTCTTGTTAATTTTTCAATAGCATAGCGCAACATTGTCCTGGGCATTCTTGTTGCGTATTCATCTAAAAAGCAAGTCAATGTATTTTCATCACATTTGCCAACTTCTCGCAGCATCCAACCTGTCGCTTTATGAATTAAATCTTCTGGTTCTTCAAGTAATTGGCTTGCATAGGATAAAATATTGGTAAAATCATGACGTTTAATGAAATAATGCGTTGCTACAATGACAATTCGACGCGACCAAAGATTAGCTTCTTGCAGCCATTGGTGGGGCAAGGGTTGTTTCGATATATAATGAAAATGGCCAATAATATGTGGCGCGCTCATATCAACTAAATCCCAATTATTTATTTTTCTTCTATATTTACTGTAAAAATTAACGATACTTTGCTTTTTCTTCAAATGATCACTGCAAGAATACTTTGCTAATAATATCAATACGGCAACAATTTTTCCTTCATGCCATTTACTTTGTAATAATGTTTTAACCTTTGTCAAAGGCAAATTTTGATAACTTTTAGCAACATCTCTTAATTGTGACATAGCAATACCTAAGAATTGCTCACCCTCAGCATACTCTCCAGGCCCTGTTTTAAAAAATGAACGTGATACCTTTGCTTTTGCTGGATCCGACATTGCCTGCAACTCATCAGATAATTGTACTAATTGTATCATCTCTCCCCCCTGTAATGATTTTTTACAATAGCGCATTCAGCATTTTTATCCGAATGTCTATGCGTTAACGTTATCTTGTAAAAAAATACACCGTCAAAAAGTGTTTTTCATCATGTACACGACACTTTTTTCACTCATATTTACATCAACCTTCACTCAAATGAAACATTCATTATCAATTTTCATCTGTGAAATAATAACCAACATATTATTTTACATTCGATAGTTAATGCCTATTGTCGCAATCTTTATCATTTTCGTTTAATTGCTACGATACAATGGCTAAATTTTATATGGCTGTATTAAATTACAACTATTTTTGCATTGAAACGTAATAAAAGCTAGCTTCATATCAAAATAGGTTTATAATTTTTTTTATATACTCGTACTAAATGAATAGAACAAATTTTGTCCAGGACAGTTAATTGACATGATTGACAATAAGCATTTAAATGAGTTACCAGGCATTATCTATTGGAAAGATACCTCTTTATGTTTACAGGGATGCAATGACGCATTTGCTAATTTATTAGGCTACTCTTCACCAAAAGACATTCTTGAGCTAACACTATCGGATTTAACTGATGAAAAAAATCAGAAAAAAATTCAACAAAATGATAGCGAAATCCTTACATTAAATTACAGTTGTCAACATAAAGAATCTTTTCAACACAAAAATGGTAATATAAAGCATATTCTGTTTGCTAAAAAGCCTCGCTATGATCAAGACAATAAAATTATTGGTATTATCGCCACAGGAACTGATGTGACGGAACTCTATAAAAAACAAATAGCGTTGGAAACCACCTGCGAAAAAGCGTTGGCAGCAGCGCAAGCAAAATCAAAATTTTTAGCTTGCATGAGTCATGACTTGCGAACACCGTTAACTGCTATTATCGGCTTAGCGCAAATCCTTCGTACCCAAGATTTATTACCTACCCACCAAGAATTCATTAATGATATTTTATCTTCGGGTGAAATTCTAAAATCATTAATTGACGACATACTTGACTTGGCCAAGATTGAAGCAGATCAGATAGAGTTTTCTGAAGAGCCTTTTGATTTGCGCACTTTAGTTGACGACACCATTTCTCAATTGAAATTTTTAGCAGAGCAGAAAAGTTTAAAATTAATACTAACTTATAACGAATCAGTTCCTCGATTTTTATTAGGTGATTTTCGTCGGATCAAGCAAATATTAATTAACTTGATTGGTAATGCAATAAAATTTACTGCACAAGGTCACGTACTACTTGCCATTGACGCGATTGAACATGATAGCGAAAAAGTAACCCTGCAAATTTCTGTAGAAGATACAGGCATAGGGATAGCAAAAGAAAAAATCCATAATATTTTTACTAGGTTTTACCAAATAAAACCAAATTATACTGAAAAAATGCAAGGTAGTGGGTTAGGACTAGCTATTGTTAAATATTTAGTTAAAAAGATGCATGGTGAAATTTCTGTTAATAGTCAAAAAGGAAAAGGATCCATATTTTTCTGCAAACTAACATTAAAGCAGCAAAAAGAAAATGTTCAATTAGTTGAATGGTTAAACTTTTCTGACAAATTTAATTTCTTAGTTATTGATAATGACATCAAAAGAGCAAAATTTATGGTAAACAAGATTTCTGCGCATAATATTGTTCATGCTAATAATAGCTTAGCTTTGTCATTAATACAAAATCAAAATAAAGAAAAACCTTACCAAGTCATATTAATAAATGACCAAGCATTAGTCGATAATAAAAATTTCACTAAACAGCTGCTTTCCCTCTCGAATGCTATAACACCTTGTATAATAGTTTACGGAGAACCTAACAATAAAGTTTTATTTGACAGTCACAATGAAATTTTTGATTTTCTTAATACCCATTTAAAATCTCCTGAAATTATTGGCATACTAACTAAAGCCTGCCAACATATGCAAGAGCAAACCAGCAATAAAGCTAAAGCCATCAAATTAGAAAGAATACCAGAACCATCTATTCTTCTTGTTGAAGATAATCCTATTAACCAAAAAATTATTAATATCATGTTAAAAAAACACGGCTGTAAAGTAGACATTGCCAATTGTGGAGAAAAAGCATTACAATTAGCTAGCGATAATTATAATATCATTTTTATGGATATAGGCTTACCTGACATCAGCGGTATTGACGTTACCGCAAGACTACTCAAGGAAAATATAATCAAAAAAACACCCGTTATTGCACTAACTGCCCATGCATCTGAAAATGATCGTAGCCTTTGTATTTCAGCAGGAATGAAAGACTTTATCAGCAAGCCCATTTCTGACAAAAAACTGACAACTATTTTATTGCGCTATTTACAGCATTAAATATAGTTGGAAAAATACACATGCACTATCAGTAGATAAAATGGAATATTTTTAAATACTATATTTTATGACTATGAAATATACTTTTCACGCCTTATTTGCTGAAGAACAAATCCTTTTTCTTTGAGCAAATCAACCGCATTATCAACCATATGTGGATTACCACAGAGATAAAATATATCTTTTTCAGTATCCAAGGATAAATCTGAAAAAGCTGTCTGTACATAACCACTGTATTCGTAGAATTGTGGGTCTTTAGGAATTTCTCGACTATAATACAAACGAAAATCAAAGTTAGGATTTTGTTTAGAAAACTCTATAAAATCTTTTGTGTACAATTGATCACTATGCGTACGCACACCTAACAACAATACAACTTTTAACCCTGAATTTGCTTGCATGCGCTTAGCTAGTTCTGGCAACATGCTACGGTATGGCGTGACACCAGTCCCTGTTGCAACCAGTATGTAACGTCCTGGCTGATCATCACGTAAAACTAAACGACCATAAGGCCCACTTGCTTGAACAGTATCACCTGGCTCCAACCCGAATAAGTAGTTAGAAGCTTCCCCACCTTTCAAAAACGATAATGACATTTCAATATAATTACTTTGTCCAGGAATCGTTGCAATACTATAACTACGTCTTAATGGTTTTTCATCAGATGACATAAAATGAATGCTAATAAATTGTCCAGGAGTATAATCAAGCACTTCACCGTGCTCTTTGACAAAAGCCAAATGTCGTACCCCTGGCGCCAACATATGCGCCCACTTTAATGTTAAAGGAAATGTCTTGATTGCCATTTAATTAGTTTCCTGTTGTTGAATAATATATTTTACAGCCGCACGTAAATTAGCTAAAACAGGTATATCAACATCATCTAAGTTTTTCTTTTCAGATTTACCATTACCTGTTTCTACTAAAATAACATCACAACCAATTTGATTAGCTGCCATGATATCACGTTTTGAATCACCTATTAAAATTGCTTCTTGTGGTTGCACTTGAAAATGCTGCAACGCTTGTAATAATAAACCAGGCTTAGGTTTTCGACACTCACATTGCTCATCCGGGTGATGAGGACAGTAAAAAATAGCATCAACCTTTCCTCTCTCTTTGGCTAAAGCTAATTTCATTTTTTCATGAATGGAAAATAAGTCATCTTCATCATAAAACCCGCGAGCTATCCCCGATTGATTGGTTACAACTGCCACTTTAAAACCTTGCTTATTTAACTTCGCAATTGCTGCCAAACTACCAGGAATAGCTACCCAATCACTAACACAACGAATATAGTCAGCCGACTCATAGTTAATCACGCCATCTCTATCAAGTAATATTAGTTGGTAACTCTTCATTACTCTTAACCTATAAGGCTTTTTCTTCTGCCAACAAGGCAATGTCTGCAACTTTAACAAATAACTCACGCAGATTAGCTAAAATAGCCAGTCTGTTTTTACGTAAACTTTCATCCTCCGTCATTACCATAACATTATCAAAAAAATTATCAACCGTCTCTCGCAAACTGGCCAAACTGAACAATACCGCTGCATAGTCTGCTTTTTCAATCAATGGTGTGATTTCTTCTCTTTTGCGCTGCAATAAAACAGCTAATTCTTGTTCAACATTACTTTCAAACAAGCTTGCCACAATACTTGTTGAAATGAATTCATTATCTACTTTTTCCAGTAATTTACTCACACGCTTATTTGCTACAGCTAACGCACTGGCTTCTGGCAATAAACGAAATTGCTTTACTGCATTAATTCGCTGGTAGAAATTAAAAGGACTCGTTGGTTTTTTCGCCATAACTGCAGCAAATGTGTCTGGCGTAATACCTTGTGCTAAAAAATACGATCGTAATCGTTCTAACATATAGTTTAAACAATCATTAACCATATTGTTGTTTGGCAAGTTAACTTTATATTCTTGTGCTGCTGTGGTTAACAACTTAATTAAATCCAGCGGCAGTTTCTTTTCAATTAAAATACGCAATACCGCCAAACTCGCACGTCGCAATCCAAAAGGATCTTTTTCTCCAGTTGGTGCTTGATGAATGCCAAAAATTCCTACCAAGGTATCTAATCTATCAGCTAATGCTAACACTATACCCAGTTTTGACTCTGGCAATGAATCTTTAGCAAAACGCGGCAAATAGTGAGCCCTAATTGCTTCTGCAATTTCTTTATCCTCTCCATCATTTAGCGCATAATAATAACCCATAATGCCTTGCAAATCAGGAAATTCTTCGACCATATCCGATAATAAATCAGCTTTGCACAACCAAGCTGCTCGACTTGCTTGCTGTTTATCAATATTCAATAGGCTTGCAATATGTATTGCTAACTTTTCAACTCGTTCCACTTTCTCATAAAGCGAGCCTAATTTTGCTTGAAATATGATGTTTTTCATCTTTTCTATACGATCAGACAAACACTGTTTACAATCCAATTGATAGAAAAATTCAGCATCAGCCAAACGTGCTCGCATGACGCGTTCATTACCAATAATGACTTGTTTTGGTTCCTTACTTTTAATATTGCTAACAGTAATGAAGCTCGCTAGCATTTTACCTGTATTATCTACAACTGGAAAACATTTTTGATGGTCTTGCATCGCAGAAATTAATGCTTCTTGTGGTACTGCTAAAAACTTTTTTTCAAATCTAGCAAATAACACTTCTGGCCATTCAACTAAACCAGCAACTTCAGTTAACAAGTCTTCATCAATTAATACTGATCCACCATGGTGCTCTGCTATTTTCTCTGCTTGCTGTCGGATCATGTCACGCCGCTTATCCAATGAAACAATGACTTTGCCCTGCTCATAAAGTACACTTTCATAATCACTTGGTTGAGAAAGTAAAATTTTATTAGGATAGTGAAAACGATGACCATAGCTTGTATTGCCTGATGTGACGCCGTATATTTCTGCTGACACTTTCTTATTACCACAGAGTAATGTAATCCAACGAATTTGTCGTAAAAATGCATAATCGCTGTCTCCCCAACGCATACGTTTTGCTAATGGAATAGCATTGATTACTTTTTTAATTAGCTCAGGTAGTAATTTTTCTATTTTTTTACCCGCTTGTTTTGCGACATAAAATAACCAAACACCTTTATCGGTATCACGCTCTTGCAAATCCTCAACAGCACAACCGCAAGACTTAGCAAACCCAATAACAGCTTTTGTTGCTTGGCCACTCGCATCAAAAGCTGCTTGCTTTGCTGGCCCACGTCGTTCAATATTGTGCGCTGGTTGATCAGAAACCAAGTTTGTAATTAGCAATGCTAAACGTCGTGGTGCTGCATAAACTGTCATATTACTATACGTTAATTCTAACGCTTTTAATGCCTGTGCAAATTGGCTCTCTAACTGTTCTTGTAAATGGGATAATTGTTTCGCTGGCAATTCACAGCAACCAATTTCGAGCAAAAAATCTTTTCTCATTATGTCATTAACCTTGTGTTTTCAATAAAGGAAACCCTAACGCTGCACGCATATCATAATAAGCTTGTGCAACTGCGCGCGCTAAGGTTCTAACGCGTAATATATAACGTTGTCGCTCAGTCACAGAAATAGCATGTCTTGCTTCAAGCAAATTAAATGTATGAGACGCTTTTAACACCAGTTCGTAAGCAGGTAACGGTAATTTTAGATTAATTAATTGCATACTCTCTGTCTCACAATGTTCAAATTGCTTCAACAGGAATTCAACATCAGCATGCTCAAAATTATAGGTAGACATTTCTACTTCATTTTGTTGAAAAATATCGCCGTAAGTAACAACACCTTGTGGTCCTGCTGTCCAAATCAAATCATAAACATTTTCTACATTTTGTATATACATGGCGATACGCTCTAGACCATAGGCTAACTCCCCTGACACTGGCTTACATTCTAAACCACCGACTTGTTGAAAATAAGTGAATTGTGTAATTTCCATGCCATTTTGCCAAACTTCCCAACCTAACCCCCAAGCACCTAACGTCGGTGAATCCCAGTTATCTTCAACAAAGCGAATATCATCCGTTAATGGATCAATACCCAGTGCTCGCAATGAATCAAGATAACGTTCTTGAATATCATCAGGTGAAGGCTTCAATAACACTTGAAATTGAAAGAAATGCTGCAAACGATTAGGATTTTCACCATAACGGCCATCTGTTGGTCTTCTTGATGCTTGAACGTAAGCTGTACGCCAAGGTTCAGGCCCGATTGAACGCAAGAATGTTGCTGGATGAAAGGTACCCGCTCCCACCTCAATATCAATGGGTTGCAAAATAACACACCCCTGTTGCATCCAAAATTCTTGTAATTTCTGGATTATAGCTTGAAAAGTATGCACGCCTGTTTTTTCTTTGAACAAAACTGCCTCTCTGTGAGATGATGAAAGTGCAAGTATACTTTCTACACCTCTTGAAGAAAAGCTTATAAAAAGGCAGGATTGATTAATTATCCAGGTAAACCATTAAACACTCACTCAAACAGGAGCACACTAACTGTAGTGAGCCATATAACTTGTTCCCTAATCATTGCCATACCAATTGTTTTATTGCTTGATTTCTATTGGAGAAACTGGATATAGTAGTTGATAAGCTAATTAGGAGTGTTTCATGTATAAAATAAAAAGCTTTCTGTTAATCATCATTTTAGCTGCAAGTTCGATCGTCTTTGCTGAAAACCAAGAGATTGAATGTCCTGCGTTATCTTCCATACGCGGCGCAGTAATGGGTTATACAACCACGTTTAAAGGTCAATTGATTGCTATTAGTAATTCCGCTCTTTATCATAACCAAAAATATTGGACTGTCAGTGTTATTATTGGCAGCAACGCAAGACAAAAATTCGCATTAATGGATGCACAAGCAACCATTGCATCAGTCGCATTTCAACAAAATACTATCGCACAAGCGATCGATAACCATGATGGTACTTATACTTATTATTGCTACTACGATTCAAATGATCCACAGTATCGTAGCAATACGGTAATGTTAATCGCTTAAAAAAAAGAGGCGCAATATGGTTAAAATTAACAATATGATATTAACTGCGATGATGATGACCAGTACAGCTGTGTTTGCTACTAATATACTTTCTGTTGATAAAATAAACAATTCAAGGCTAGATGATATTGATCAAAAAAATCTCCCAGCATACGCAATGAGTAAAACAAAACGGTATCATCAAGGAGATGATTGTCAGACGACTACTGCCATTAAATTGAAAAAAAAAGACTTAGAAAAAATTATTAAGAGAAAAACAAAAAATTCTCAAATCAGTATTTAAGTAAGCAATTAGCGCCTTATGTAGCCATTATCTGTTGTAATTTTGAACAGATAGCTTGCCCTGTGCAGCTTGCAGAAAGTCAATATGTCTATAGGTTGTATCTTTGATAACTAATTGATCTAAAACGGTTTCTGACAAATTAATTTCAGAAGTAGCGACAGCAAAAGAATTAACAGCCATTCCGCCTAGCACCAAACCCATGAGCATTGCTGATATTTGCCAATTCATTGTATCTCCCATTTGATTTGATTGAAATTGAACCGTAGCTTAAATCATTTTTCATCTTCTATAAAGCGAAGTTAAAATATTTTTTACGTTAATTTGGCTTTCCTGCACATTTACAAGTAAAATCAACCCATTATTTTCAACTCAGGATACATAATGAAACATATTGCTAACCCAATAATATTGCTTTTAGTAATAATTTCTTTATGTTTTTCTGGATGTATTAGAAATAATAATGTTCCCGGCGCTATCCCTGGTAGTCAACCTCACTTCGTGGGAGGCGCAACCTCAAATGCCGTTGCCGGTGCAGCAAACCAAGGCATAGTTAATAAAGTATCCACTGTATGGTCCGGCTTATTGGGTGGTGCTGCACTAGGTGCTGCAATCGCCAGCTACGAAGATTATCAAGGTTTAATCAGAAACCTCAATGCACAAGGCGTCACCATCATACAGTTAGGAGATACTCTCGAAGTCGTTATTCCTACTGATTATCTTTTTGATGGCGGTGAAGACAATATGAAAGTATCTGCTCAATCAACTATGAATAATGTCGTAAAGTTATTAAAACAATTTGGAGCAAGCAATATTACTGTCTCTGCACACACAGATAATGTTGGTAATCTTTTCCAGAAATTAGCCTTATCAGAAAAACAAGCACAAAGTGTGACAACCTATCTTTGGTCGCACGGTATCAACTTACAACGTATGCGCTTTTATGGTTTAGCCGATAGGGAGGATGTTGCCAGTTTCGACACAGCCCGTGGTGCCGGCTTCAACCGTCGTATTCAAATTAGCTTATGGCGAAAAGATTACACAAATGCCCCTAGCCCAATTCATATTTATAGGCAGAATAATGTGGAGCCTATTGACTGCTGGAAATCAGATAATCCATCGAGTTGTTATAGTCACTCTCGTAATAATTAAGCCATCTTGGCAGGAGCACTTGTTATCAATTCTCGCGGCACTAAATAATCGCGACCTTTACATTTAATTAATCTAGCGCCTTAATTTTATCTAACTCCTCAGGCGTTAATTCTGTAAAAAGTAAAATTTGCTGATCACTCATGCCTTGCTCAAGCATCAATCTAGCCATTCTGATCAGGCGTTGCTGCGTTTGTTTCATGCCCTTCTCAAGACCTTCCTCAATACCTTCCTGTCTACCTTCCTGTCTACCTAACTGCAGCCCTTTTTCAACTCCCTCTTCTCTTAATCGATCGGCTATTGTTTTCATCTCATTCTCCTCTATCGGTAATCTACCGGTAATTCGTGATAATTCCTCATCCGGCAGATTTGGATACTGACTTAATAAATAGTGTACCATTTCTAAGTTGAATTTATTTTCTAAAACTGAAAAGAGCAATGGTCAAACAAGCCGCAATAATATCAGACGAGTTATGAAATATACAGGCCCTTTTTATCGGTAGAACTTATCAATGATTGTGCTAAATAATCGCGCTCAATTAATCTGGCGCCTTAATTTTATCTAACTCCTCAGGCGTTAATTCTGTAAAAAGTAAAATTTGCTGATCACTCATGCCTTGCTCAAGCATCAATCTAGCCATTCTGATCAGGCGTTGCTGCGTTTGTTTCATGCCCTTCTCAAGACCTTCCTCAATACCTTCCTGTCTACCTTCCTGTCTACCTTCCTGTCTGCCTTCCTGTCTGCCTTCCTGTCTGCCTTTCTGTCTGCCTAACTGCAGCCCCTGCTGCAGCCCTTTTTCAACTCCCTCTTCTCTTAATCGATCGGCTATTGTTCTCATCTCATTCTCCTCTATCGGTAATCTACCGGTAATTCGTGATAATTCCTCATCCGGCAGATTTGGATACTGACTTAATAAATAGTGTACCATACTCTGCACATAAAATTCCACTGCAGCGAGAACCTTTGGAGAGACGTACTCTCCAAGGATATCAATGCATTCTTCAAAATTACTCACCCGCACATGCTTCAACGTCAGTAATAACGGTGTTAACAAGGGATTTTCACTCAATTGCTCATCAGATAACTGCGTGACATCTATTAAGGGCATCATACCGTTAAACGATTGCATCGCTGTGGCCCTATCCGCTTCATGAAATAAATGAAAGAAATTAGTGGGCGCACTGTATGGTTTTTTACCATTATGGATCACCACTGCAAACACCAAAGGCAATGTCTTACTACCCTTTTTCTCTACAGAGCGACGCATGATAGCCAACATATATTCCCAAATTCGCAAAGGCATCAACCAATCTCCCCGGCTTAAATGTTCCGCGACAAAATAAACATAACTGGATTGATCGCCATATGGAATACAGTAGAGTGTATCAACGTAACGTTTTCCGCCTAGATTAGACTGAATAAATTCTGTTGACTCTAGCACCAACGCCGACAAATCCATTTTAACGACAACTTCAGCAGGTAAGTGCGTCTCAATAAAGGCGCGTGCTACCTCTTCGTGCTGCATGACGCCTTTAAAAAAAGTATCATGCGGTTGGTTTTTATTTATTTTATTGGCCATTATTCAATCCTTATATGTTGACAGATCAATTTTCTAATTACATGTAAACTTGTCTTTTTCTGATTTGCCCCCTGAAGAATGACATGCCTTTCTCTTTGTCTTTGCCATCATCTTTATTATCCCTCAGTAACGTTCGTTTCTCAGACTTTTTACCGCACAATCGTTTGCTGTAAATTAACAATCAGTGTATCTTTATCTATGAGGATAGCACACACTTCTCTATCAAGCTTGTCTGTAATCCATTGACCATGGTTTCTGTGATTTTTTCACTATATAACCTAATTCCACTGCCTATCAAGCAGGTCTAGCTTCTACAGCATGCAGGTTAAATCGCTAACGCTTAATATTCTAACCAATCTGTCTATCTACGATAATCGGTAACACTCTCTAAACAATTTCTTATATCACAAGATAAAGCCCTTGCAAACCTTTATGGGGAATGCGAATTAAAAAGAAAAATAACACTGACTCCTTTACCAAAAATGTTAACACTTGGTTGATCACAGTCGTCAATCCGTCAATGCTTTTACGCATATCTGCTACATCTCTAACTAAATAAACACACGTTATTGAAGATAAGATTACCATACCACTATCAATCCAATATCAATAATGAAAAAATATAATAGTAGCAACAACCCTTCAGCTCAATAACTAATGTTTTTCTGGGTACTAGATTCAATAGCACAGGTAATCAAACTTCTACAAAACCTTTTGCCTGCTTGCGGTTATACGCACTGACATAATCACTTAAATGATGGTAATGTAAAACGGCTTATTAACTATAGGGTACAGGCGCTCTCATCATGCATCACTCCGGAAAAAATTGAATTAGATTTTTAAAAAATTTCTTTTACTAAGCATTTCCGGGAAAACACTTTTCTTATTTTTGCTACATTTATTTTTATAATTAGATAATAGTTTCCATAAATCATAGTAACCTCTTACTAGCGTGCCCAGCCTTTTTTAATTAGTTTTTCTTGGTTTTGTAATACCCCACGAAATTTTTCACAAACGCTCTCTTCTAAAACATATGTTGGTATCTTATGGTTGCTTAAGTCTTGACCATAGTCACGAACTATTTCTTTTTCAATTGGCTCAAATAAAAGTTCTTCATCTCTTGAAATTTTCAGTTTAATTCTAGAGTGTGTTTTTTTAATTCAAAAACAAAATTGCCATAAGATTCAAGCCACGACGTTTAATGCCTCATCTAAATTTTCCAATAATTTACTATTATTTAACGGAACAACTTCTGTATTACCTATTTTTTCAAATATATGAAATATTGTTAATAGCTAAGGGGGTTAATTTTTATTCATTTTATTGGCCCTTATTCAATCCTCATATGCTGAAAGTAATTTTCAATATTACTGAGGCTGCATCAATGCAATAGGTCTATCCATTAGCGCTGGTGTCAGCGCCGGCATTGGTGTTTCTATTGGATAAGTATAAGGTGTATAAGGAGACACAATACCAAACATACGCAATACCGAACCAGAACTATTTTCATATGGTGCGATCATATCTGGCTTTTTATAATAATAAATATCACTGCTCACTGCGGCTAAAGCACTAATATTTGCATTGCTTGCTACTTCAGCCTGAGCCAAATCGCTGGCATTGATAAAAATAGTACGCGTTGTTAGTTGTTTTGCATTTAAACGGCTAGTATCGGTCACCGTTGCATCAAATCGGGTTGCCTTTCCTTGTAAAAAGGCATAACCGCTACCTTCAAAATTTACAGTTAAATGATCTTCTTGCAAATTGACTAAATTGACTTTTCCTGGGCCATGATAATGAAATCGACGGACACTTGGCATTTCAATGGTTAACATCATTGTTAAACCTGGGCTATATTTTACACTTTGATCCGCTAATACATGTAAAACACCATCCTCAACACTGAATGTGACTAAATCAACAAGTGTTGAGATACCTGAGTAATTAATATAGTACTGCTGTGGAATAAAGCGAATATTGACATCAAAAGGACCGTGTATAGCAACGGAATCAAATGGCAATAAATTAGCTTGCCTGGTGATCACATCACCCACAATAGGAACGGGAGAAGGCCTCCGAAAGGAGCCGCTGCAACTTGCTAAAAAAATAAATGCAATTGCTATGAATAAATTTTTCTTAATTATGCTCAAAATTTTACTTCACCTGTTGCTGACAGTAACTCTCACGAATAGCAAAAACACTCAATAGTAATGCTACCACATAACAAAGTGGTATGACTGTCATACCAACTTGATATGCATGCAAACTGTATACCGGAACACTGTTAGCTATTTGACCATCCCAGCGTAGTTCCAATAGCACACCTACCAGTGGTTGCAACAAGGCCCCGCCACCCACTACAAACATGTTATTTAACCCTATTGCTGTACCCACGGTAGCCGGTACATTGATTTCCTTAATAAGCGTGAAGGTCAAAATACAACCTGATGCACTAAAACCGAATAAAAACATCAGTATATACATTTGCACATAAGTGATTTTTTCCGGAATAACAATAAACAACATGGATGTAATCAAACCCATCACTGCCATCCCTGTCAGTAATAAGCAACGGCGCCCTAGCATTTGTGAAAATAATCCTAATAGCGGCGAGCCTACCGCAATACCAACCCAGACAAAAATAATGAATGAAGAAGCTCTGACAATAGAAATACTATACACTTCTCGCAAATAAGGAGCGCCCCACAAAATAGCAAATACTGCTATCGGTGCCCACATGGAAAATGCATAAATACCCACTATCCAAGTTTGTCGTTTTTTACAAACTTGTTTTAGTCGACGCCACTCATTATTGTATCGAGTATAGTGTTTTGCAGAAGTCTTTTTCCTCGGATTATCACGCACGACTAACCAAATCAATACTGCTAAAACAAAACCAACCAAAGATAATACCGAGATAGCATGTTGCCAACCATATTGAGTAACCGCAGCAGCTAATGGTGCCGATCCAATGATTGCGCCGACTGAACTGAGTGTTTGCACAATGCCGGTTATCACAGGAAAAAAGCTGGAGGGAAACCATCGACTGACTAGTACTAAAGTTCCAATAAAAGCGAAAGATGATCCAAACCCCATCATCGCTCGTCCCAATGCAACAATATATAATTGATCGCTATTACTAAATAATAGTGCGCCTAATGCGCATATCATTGTCATCAAGGTGAGTAAAACACGCGGCCCAAAGCGATCATAGAGAATACCTGCAGGTAATTGCATAGGCATATAAGCATAAAAATAACACGCAGCTAATAAACCTAACCCTGCTGATTTGATGCCAAAATCTCGCATCAATTCATTCGTGATCACTTGAGGTGAAACTTGTAGAATAAACTCATAAAGATAAAAAAATGCTGCGAGGGAACAAATTATAGTAGCCCAAAAATAATGATGTTTTCGTTTAACCAGTGTTGACAAATATTTCTCCTAAGCAGTAAAATCATTGCTATTATCTCTTTGTCTGAGAAATAATGCAAATTTTTATGGTAATAAGACTAAACAATATACTATTTTAATGAAAAAAATGTTTTTGACACTTTATAGCACAAATAAAAATTTGCTACCGCTGCCGTTTATAAGTCAATTCTTTTTCTTGAATAAGAATAGAAGAAAATGCTCTTTTCTTAATAAAGTCTTTAACAACTTGCTCAAAGTGCTTTCGAAATGGTGAGTTATTTATTGCCTGCATTCCAAAAAAATTAGCATATAAGTTAAATGAAACAATCATCATAAATAATATAAAAAACCATTCTTTTTTAATGATTTTTGCATAATCAATATTCTTTTTTTTCCTATATCGGACAAGCAAATACAATACTAAAAACGTCGTTGTTATGGTTAAAGTGTGCCAGCGATTAACATCTGTTCCCCATAAATGTAATAGCAATGGCGAAAGACACGCAAAAAAAACAAAAAAACAATTCAATAAAGAATGTTTTTTATATATCACTATATGGCGACGAACAGAAACAATGAGAAAACAAAGTGATGGCAAGGTAATAACAAGCGAGTTTAACCCATTAAATTGATAACCAGGCATACTCATCGATTGATAAACATAAAAAATATTATCAGTGCCACTCCTGCCAAGCAAAGTCAACACACCTGGATGTACTGTAAAATCTACTTTGTTTTGTAACTGTTGATAAAGAACAAATATTTGTTCTGCAGGCAAGGTCTGAGCACTAAGAAAGCAAACAATAGAAATACTTATCAATCCGGCAATAAAAATCAAAACCAATCGGTCAGTTGAAGGTTTATCTAAATACCCTAACCAAAATGTTAAAAATATAACAGGAAAAAATATTAAGAATGCCGCTTCATGAATGCATAACACAATAGGCATTAAAATCAAAAATAGCCAGTAACGGTACGTAAAATTATTTACTTTGATTAAACATAAAGTGAATAACAATAATATATGATCAAAAAACCCTATGCAGTAGGTGAACATTATTATTGCATAACTAGAACAATATATAAGCGCACAGTATCTTACTAAAAGATTGTTTGTTTTAATTAATTCTCTTATTAAAGAAAACAATAATAAACAATTAATTAAAAAAAGGGCGAAACTAAACAGAAAAACAAATTGATAGCTGTATAAAAATGTAATATTTGACAATGATATAATAGAACCAATTAAGCCCCTTTTTATAAAACCAAGATCGTAAGATAAAAAATAATGCGTTGCACCCCAGTATCTTGGGAATCGAATACCTCGATAAATACCCATTAGAAATAATACACCCGCAATAAAGAGTATCAATGACGTTTTATTTAATTTCAATCGGTATAATCGACTAAAAAACATACTGTCCAATTCCTAGCAAGTGACCTGACAATAAATAAAATATTTGGAAAAATGTTCAAATAACCAATAAAATAGCATTAATTATAAAAAATTGTACTTGTTTTTAATGCTATACTGGTAGAAAAGGAGGCACCATGGTGAAAAAAACACTCATATTGTCCATTTGTTATTGTATTGCTGTGACAGCTTATGCCGATAAAACAGCTATTTATGAAACTAAAAATGCTCAAGGCGTACCAACATTTTCTAATGTACCAACACCGGATAAATCACAAGCCAAAAAGATCATTATTGAAACACAAGATCCACAGCCAATTGCCCAAGTCCCTGTAGTAGAATCAACTGCTCAAACACCAACAGAACAGATAGAACAAGTACCCGCACAGCCAGTTAACCAAATACCCAATGTGGAAAATTTTGGGCAAAACAATCACACTGTAGGACAACAAGCTGATCAAGATCGTACAAAATTACAAAAGCTGAAACAGCAATGGGAACAAGCCCAAGCAATGGAACAACAATCACTGGAAAATCTGCAAAAAGCAAAAAAATCGATGGAAGATGGCACATATACGGTAGGAGGCGATCAATTTATTAATCAAGATTACCTGGCAAATTTGCAAGAAAGCCATAATATAGCGAAACAAAATACCGCTGTTGCCCAAGCCGCTTATGAACAACAAAGAAAAAAGCTAAAATAATTTATAAAAACATTTTTTTTTTATCTTTATAAAAATAAATGAATGTTTTGTAGCACTATCTATGTCACGCTATACTGGCTGCTTTCTGTGACTAATAGAATTTTGTTTTTGCAATGCTTTGTTCACAATAAGCCAGTAAAACGATATAATATCTCTTTTTGCATCAAATACTCAACGCTTTTCTTGGATACAGATTTAATCTGTAAGAGCATCTCAATGAATAATTTCAAACAATTATGGCCATATAAAAAACTAAAACTTTACCAATTGTTACGCATACATCATTGGAGTAAAAATTTATTATTATTTATTCCCTTACTAGCAGCTCAACAATTACGTCAACCTTATCTTATTTTAAACACATTGATAGCTATATTTTGTTTTTCATTATTTGCATCATCAGGATATATTTGTAACGATATCATTGACCAAAAGTTTGATAAAAACCATCCCCGTAAAAAAAACCGTCCCATAACCAATAATGATATATCGGTTAAATCGGCATTAATGATTGCAAGCTTTCTATTGGTTTTGGCATGCATACTTTCCAAGTTTATTTCAACTCCGTTATTTTGCTTACTTTTATTCTATTTCAGTTTCACTCTCATTTATTCTTTCATAGGAAAAAAACTTATTTTTGTTGATATTCTTATGCTCGCCATACTTTATACTCTTCGCATTTATGCTGGCGGCATGGCTGCAAACATTGCTATTTCAAAATGGCTACTACTGTTTTCTCTGCTATTTTTTTCGAGCCTTGCATTATTAAAGCGTGTTTCAGAATTTACTTTTATCGACTCTAACCTTAAAAAAAACAATGGTCGGAAATATAAAAGCAAACATTTGCCCTTACTCTACCAAATAGGTATAACCACTAGCGCATTATCAATATTTATATTGCTTTGCTATATTTATTTGCCTTACAAACAAATACTCTATCAAAATTCAGCCTGGTTGTTTTTGGGAATTGCCTCCCTCAGTCTATGGCTAACACGTATTTGGTTATTAACTTATCGAGGTAAGGTTAATGACGACCCAGTTATTTTTGCATTAGCCGACCCAATAAGCTACATAACAGGTATCATTTGTTTAATTAGCATAATACTGGCAAACTAATATGACCACATCATACTCTTGGGGAAATTATCCCAACGTTAAAAAACAAAAAATACATCCACTATGGTGGACATCGGATCCCTGGCCAACGAATGGTCTGACATTGCTTCCTTATGGAAATGGTTTAAGTTATGGCGATAGCTGCTTAAATCAAAATGGGATCTTGCTAAGCACGCATCATTTGAATCGCTTTATTAATTTTAATCCTAATACAGGTATTATACATTGTGAATGTGGCGTGATGCTAGGTGATATTTTACAGTTAATTATTCCTAAAGGGTGGTTTTTATCTGCTTTACCTGGCACACAATATGTTACTGTTGGAGGCGCTATTGCTAATGATGTGCACGGAAAAGATCACTGGCTAAAAGGCAGTTTTGGCAACCATGTTACTGAGCTTACCTTGCTACGCTCAGATGGAAGATTGCAAGTCTGCTCAACAAGGCAAAATGAAAAATTATTTTTTGCGACAATAGGTGGGCTAGGCCTCACCGGATTAATTGTTTCCGCAAAAATACAATGCGATAAAACAACGGCTTCTGTTCATCTTGAAAATAGTCCATTTAATTCTATCCAGGAATGTTTTGAATTATTTGAAGAAAATATTAACAATGCAAATTATATGGTTGCCTGGATAAATCTTTGCTCAAGCAGGAGAAATTTTTCCAAAGGGATATTTAGTCAAGCCTCACCTTCCGACATGCAAAATGTACTAGAAAAAAAAATGAAATTAAATATTCCTTACTTCTTGCCAAACGTTACATTAAATCGATATACCGTTTCATTTTTTAATCAAGTCTATTGGCACAGACATAAAAACATTAACAAAAAAATTCATTATCAAAAGTTCTTTTTCCCACTAGATCATATCCTTAATTGGAACAAAATATATGGGCGTCGTGGCTTCTTACAATATCAATTCGTTGCACCAAGCAACGCTTGCATTGAAGTGCTAAATAAAATAAAACAGTCAAAACCGAGTATTTTTTTAACAACAATAAAAAAACTAGGAAAAATTAAACCACGTGGCTTATTATCATTCCCCAAAGAAGGTTATAGTATGGCATTTGACTTACCGTTCCAAGGTAATAAAACACTTGCATTGCTAAACGATCTTGATGAACTCGTTCTATCTTATCAGGGTAAGATATATCCGGCAAAAGATGCCAGAATGTCTACAACAGCGTTTCAGACAAACTATCCTAGTTGGAAAGAGTTTACTGAATATACTGATATAAAGTTCTCATCAGATTTTTGGCAGCGCGTGATCACAGGAGAAATTTAACATGGCCAATATTATTATTTTTGGTGCAACGTCCGCTATTGCACAGGCAGTTGCCAGAGTTTATGCAAGTCAAGGTGCTTATTTTATCTTAGTTGCACGCAACAGTGATAAACTAAAAAGCATATCTGATGATTTAATAGCCCGAAGTGCTAAAAAAGTTGATCTGATTACGTGTGATTTTGAAAAATTAGAAAATATTGACGACTGTGTTGTTAAAATAAAAAAGCTGTTTTCTTACATTGATATCGCATTGATAGCACATGGTGTACTACCTACAGATAATAAATCGTTAAAATCAATACAAAAAACGTTAACCATTAATATAGCAAGTACCTTTCTATTAATGGAAAATGTAGCCCAACTCATGCAAGAGAAAAAACAAGGAATCATTGCTGTTATTAGCTCAGTTTCAGGTGACCGTGGTAGGCAAGGAAACTATTTATATGCTGCCAGCAAAGCAGCTGTAAGTACATTTGCTAGCGGCTTACGTATTCGCTTATATAAAAGTGGCATACATTTATTGTTGATAAAACCAGGGTTTATTGATACGCCGATGACTACTGATTTTAAAAAAAATCTTCTTTGGTCAAACCCTGAAGCTATTGCTCCCAAAATTATAAATGCGATAAGCAAAAGAAAAAATACACTATATGTACCTAGATTTTGGTGGTTTATTATGTTGATAATTAAATACATTCCTGAGTTTATTTTTAAGCGAATGAAATTATAAGATCCAGCTAGCCCAGTTAAAATGGTAGCTCGTTACAATCCATTTTCCCTAGTTCAGATCGAAATAAATTCTGTATTTTATTTAAATTATTTTCACTATCCGCTTCAAACCGCAGTGTCAAACACGGCGATGTATTAGAAACCCGAATTAAGCCCCAACCAAATGGAAATTCCACACGTAAACCATCAATTGTAATAAGTTCAGCGCCAGGGAAATCAGCTTGCCTACAAAAATTTTCTAAAAAGGCAAATTTTTCTTCTTCTGGCACAGGCAACTTCAACTCAGGGGTGCTAACACTATGTGGTAATTGAGCAAAAATTTCTGCAACAGTATCATCACAATGAGAAATGATTTCTAACAGTCTTGCTGCTGCATACATGCCATCATCAAACCCATACCAACGTTCTTTAAAAAATATATGACCACTCATTTCACCAGCCAATAAACCTTTTTCTTCACGCAGTTTATTTTTTAAGAAAGAATGACCTGTTTTTGACATGATGGCTTGACCACCCCATTGCTCAATCATTTGTGATAAATGCGATGTACATTTAATATCAAAGATGATTTTGCCTTGACCTGTTCGTTTTAACACATCACGTGAAAATAATAATAACTGACGATCTGGCCAAATAATTTCTCCATCATTAGATACAACACCGATACGATCAACATCACCATCAAAAGCTAATCCAATGTCCGCTTGCTCTGCAAGTACTTTCGTTTGCAAATCTGTTAAATTTTCAGCAACACTAGGATCTGCTTCATGATTGGGAAACGCGCCATCCACATCACAGTATAATTCAATTACTTCACAGCCTAAGCGATTAAATAACTGAGGAGCAATCATTCCAGCTACGCCATTACCACAATCCATAACTATTTTTAATGGTCGAGCCAATGCCACATCACTACAAACTCTATCTATATAACTTGATAAAACATTTTGACTACGCAGGTTGCCTTTTTTTTCTGCGACAAAATCTTGATTCCTTATGCGAGCATACAAATTCATTATATGATCTTGAGTTAATGATGCGCCACCAATATTAATTTTCAATCCATTGTATTCAGCAGGATTATGACTAGCTGTTAACATAATCCCACATGGAATGGATAAGTGAAACGTCGAAAAATATAAAACAGGCGTTGGCACTTGACCTATATCAGTAACAGTTAAACCACAATCTAGCAAACCTTGCTGCAAAGCTGCCATTAGCTCAGAGCTGCTTAAACGTGCATCTCTGGCAACAACAACCTCGCTATAACCTTTATCACAAACCTCTGATCCTATTGCACGTCCTAGTGCAAAAACAGTATGCTTATCTAGTTCTTTCCCAGCTATTCCACGAATATCATAAGCTCTAAAAATTTCACGTGCTGGCTCTTTAGGAATTTGATACATAATTCTACCTCAAAATAAATTTAAATTTTTCCAGAGCTTCCAAAGCCACCATCACCGCGCTCACTCGCTACAAATTCATCAACAACGTCAAATGCTACTTTCATAATAGGGACAAATACTATTTGAGCAATACGTTCTCCCGGCATAATGGTATAATGATCACAACTGCGATTCCAGCAAGAAATTTTCAGTGGGCCCTGGTAATCTGAATCAAGCAACCCCACTAAGTTCCCTAGCACAATGCCATGTTTATGCCCCAAGCCAGAACGAGGCAAAATAGTCGCAGCAATATTTTCATCAGCAATATAAACCGATATACCTGATGATATTAATTCACATTGATTGGGCGCTAGCTGCAATGGTTTTTGCAAGCAAGCCCGCAAGTCTAGTCCGGCAGAACCCGCTGTGGCATATTCTGGTAATGGAAACTCATCACCAATACGACTATCAAGAATTTTTAATTGAACCTTTTTCATATAACGCATACCTCTGCACAATAATGTTAATGAGCTGTCTAGCAATTTGACTTTTAGCTGCTAATGGCAACTCTTCTTTACCGTTATCCCAAAAAACTGTCATTGCATTATTGTCTGAATCAAAACCGCGATCAGCAAGACCCACTTGATTCGCAGCGATCATATCCATTCCCTTTGTTTTCATCTTATTCATCGCTTTTTCCATCACATTATCGGTCTCGGCAGCAAAACCAACAACAAAAGGCTTACCTGACAATTTTACTACATCTGAAATAATATCGGGATTACGTATCAAGTGTAATTGAATTTCATCAGATGATTTGACAATTTTTAGAGGAGAAATGTTTTTACAACGATAATCTGCCACGGCCGCATTAGATATTAAAATATCGCAGTCAGCAATATCAGCAAATACCGCCTCATACATTTCTTGTGCCGATGTCACTGTTTTTAATTTAACACGTTCTGGTGCTTTTAGTCGAGTCGGCCCACTAATTAATGTCACTTTTGCATTGGCTTCAATAGCCGCATCAGCAATAGCATAGCCCATTTTACCCGAACTATAGTTTGTTAAATAGCGTACCGGATCAATATTTTCGTGCGTGGGACCTGCCGTTACTATCACATGCACACCAGATAATACTCCATTTGTAAAAATGTTAGCCAAGCTTTCCACTAATGCAATAGGCTCTAACATACGTCCAGGACCTATGTCTCCACAAGCTTGTGATCCGGATGCTGGACCAAATACAGCAATATCGCGCTGTTTCAATATTCGATAATTTTCTTGTGTGACTGGATCAATCCACATTTCTTGATTCATTGCCGGTGCAATTGCAGTGAGTGCATTGCTCGCTAAACACACAGTTGTCAATAAATCATTGGCATGACCATAGGCTAAATTTGCCATAAAATCAGCAGATGCTGGTGCAACAATAATGGCATCAGCCCAACGTGCTAATTCAATATGGCCCATAGCCGCTTCCATGCTTGCATCAAGCAAATCGGTATGTACAGAATTACCTGATAATGCCTGCATTGTCAGTGTGGTGATAAATTCCTGCGCAGCTTTAGTCATGACAACACGGATATCGGCCCCTGCTTCACGCAAACGCCGTATTAAATCCGCGCTTTTATAGGCGGCTATACCGCCGGTCACCCCTAATACAATACGCTTGTTACTTAATCGATTCATTGCATTCCACTGCTAATGTGCTAAATTATTATTTTATAATTCATTTACGAAACCCGATAATACTGAATGTTAACATTGTTAAGGATCTTATGGCTATCTCTGATTGGCCAAAAATGGAAAGGCCTCGTGAAAAATTTTACTGTCTAGGTGCAGATGCGCTAAGCGACGCAGAAATTTTAGCAATATTATTGCAAACGGGTTGTCATGGCAAAACAGCTCTAGATGTAGCACGCCACTGCTTGCAACATTTTGGCTCAATACACGATTTATTAAATACATCACTTGATGAATTATGTTCCTTTAAAGGGATAGGAAAAAATAAGTACATATTACTACAAACGGCACTAGAGTTAAGTAAACGTTACTTTAGACAGAATGTACAAAAAAAACAAATATTCTCTAATGTGACATTGACAAAACATTATTTACAACGCGAATTTATGCAACAGCAACAAGAAGTTTTTGCTTGCTTATTTTTAAACACGAGTAATGAATTACTGGCATTTGAAAAATTATTCTTTGGTACAGTCAATGCTGCACACATTTATCCTAGAAAAATCATTGCCCGTGCACTGCATCATAATGCATCAGCATTGATCCTCGCTCATAATCACCCCTCAGGTAATGTACAACCCAGCGAAGCAGATTGTGAATTGACATCAATACTACATAAAAACTTTTCATTATTTGATATTAAAATTTTAGATCACTACATTTTAAGCCCTTTTGCTATATTTTCTTTTTCAGAACACGGCTTACTATGAGGTTTATTAACATTTGCTCTACGCACTATGTCAGCGTAACTAGGCGTTGATATAGCTTCTGCTTTTTTTACTTGTGGCGATATTACGGATTCTGGCTTTTGCTTACCTGATGAAACTGTCTTAGGCAATTGTAATTTTCGTTTCATTGTAGTAGCAGTAGATTGCTTTCTTTTAGTTTTTGTCTTTTTTGTTTTTTTACGTTTGTTTTTTACTGGAAATCTACGAAAATATATGGCATCATCTACTTTTCTTAGCATTTCTTTTATAATATTTTCTTGTCTCACAGGAGAATGTTTATTTAAATGAATCTGGTGTGATTTACATGCTAAATGAAAATTCTTATGCTGAAGTATTGCTTGATGAATGTCATTTACAACAGCACATACATTATTTGCAAAACATAAATTCAACTTCATCATCTTTTGCTGCGATACTTCTTTGCACAATAAAATTGTAGAGTAATCATTCTTTTTGAATAACTCTCTTCGTATCAAATCGTCAGTGATCATCGACGCCAAATTATCTAAAGCATCTTCTAAATTTTTAAAATATATTAAAAAACCTTTAAAAAAAATTATTATTTATCTGATAAAAATACTGATTAAGTTTTTTATCAATTAATATTTCTTTCACATCCTTTAATTTAGCAAATAATTCTTGCTGCTTTGAAAATGTATTAAACTCTTCTTGCCCTGAAAATTCAGCAGCAGCCTTCAGCACACAATACACTGCTGGAAGAATTTTTTTTCGGTACTGACTGTCCTCATCATAAAGCGCTTTTTGTGATGAAAAATCATTTTTTGAAGAACCTAGCTTGTTCCCATCGAGAACAAAAGTACCAAACTTAACTCTGTTGCTTAAACACAGCTCTAACCATCTTTCTATTTTTTCCTGTAAATTTTGGTGAAATGCAACATCACCCACTGTTTTTGAATATTTCACTGCATTTTTAATCACTATTTGTAAATTTTTATATATTTTTTCAATAGTCAAGTTTAACTGTTGAGACAGAGTAAGCATTATTTCTGTATCAGCTGCTTTTATTTCTTTTTGAAGCTTAAAGTAAATCTTGAGCAAATTTTCTATATGCTCATTAACCTTGTCACAGAAACTATTAATCTGAGAAATCCACAATGAAATACTACCACTATCCTCAATCAAAAATTTATTGGGGCAAAGTGCTAATATATTAAGATTAAGCAAACAGACTGATGCCAAAAAATAAAAAAGATATCTATCATTTGGAAATGTCGATAACAAACTGATATTTTGATCTGAAAACTCAAACGCATCGAGAGTCATGCTAATCTTTTTTAAAACATCTGTTAAGGTATCGGTTTGTTGTTTTTTATTTTTCCTTGAAAAAATTATGTCTACTTGTTCAAGGCAATAGCTATTTAACAAACGCAATATCATATTGTAAATATCGTTTTTATTCTTGTTAAACAAAAGCACTGGAAGATCTAAATCCTCGCACTTATGCTCCAACAACCGTTGAAATATGGCTATCATTACTTGTTGCAATTCTTTTGTTAAACCAAACTGATCCTCCATTATCAATCCGTCTATTTGTTTGCACTTTTTTACCAGATCAAAATAAGTTTTTGGCCGATTGGGATATAATTCAATGTTTTCACTAAAATGCTGGCTATATGACTGTAGAAATTCACACATAAATACATAGAAATCTTGCCGCAATTTAAATAAATAGGATATCTGCTCTTTACTTCCCTTTAATAATTTAACTTTATCTCTAAAAAAAGGGAGCGCTTCTGTTTCGGCTTGATCATATAGCCCTATTACTTTAAATATTTCTTCTTTATTGGTTGACTGAAAGTGCAGCAGCATCTTTTTACAATTTTCAACCATGTCTTTTCCCGTCTGTATAGCTGTTAATATCGAGTTATTGTCTGATAATTTTTTCATTTAGTTTCTTTCCATATGACTATATTAATCTCAATATTTTGATGGTAGTACCGGCTTATTTGCTAATATCGATTCAATCTTATCAAGCACATCGGGAGTTAAGCTATTCTGATAGCTTAATACAGTAAGGTTTTGCTCAAGTTGCTTGAGTTGAGATGCACCAAGTAATACCGTACTGACATTCGGATTTTGCAAACACCACACTATTGCCATTTGTGCTAAAGGCACATTAATTTGCTCTGCCAAGTTAGCTAATGCTATCACTTTTTTTATTTTTTCTTGGCCTTGTACTGACTCAATCTGCTCACGTAACCAGGCATACTTAGGCAGGTTAGCACGAGACTCTGCTGGAATACCTTGATTATATTTACCCGTTAATAATCCAGATGCCAACGGTGACCAAATGGTTGTGCCTAAACCTACCTCGCGATATAAATGAATATAATCAGCTTCAACTTTATAACGCTCAAACATATTATACTGCGGCTGTTCCATTGTCGGTGGTGTTAAATGAAGTTGACGTGCAACACTATGCGCCACCATAATTTGTTGTGCGCTCCATTCTGACGTACCCCAATACAACACTTTGCCTTGTTGTACTAAGGTATGCATTGCGGCTACTGTTTCCTCAATGGGTGTATCAACATCAGGCCGATGACAAAAGTACAAATCCAAATAATCAACTTGTAAGCGTTTTAATGCTGCATGACAAGCATCGTGAATATGCTTTTTACTTAAACCGCGCTGTGTTGGTTTATCACCACCCCAAAACACTTTACTTGAAAGGCAATAAGTATCTCGCCCCCAGTTTAATTCTTTCAGTGCCGCTCCCATGATGACTTCTGATTGACCACTCTCATACGCCTCAGCGTTATCAAAAAAATTAACACCATGTTCATAGGCCATGGCTAACATGTTAATAGCCAATTTTTTGTCCACTTGGCGACCAAAAGTAACCCAGGAGCCAAAAGAAAGTTCACTTATTTTTAAGCCAGATTGTCCTAAGCGGCGATAATCCATACAGTATACCTCCATAAAACAGTTAAACTAACACAGAAAAAGATGGGAGTAAATTGAACAAATAGGGGATTTATTCAGCTTCTAATGCCCATCCAAATAATTTCTACAAAATTAACCTGTTTCTTATTGCCTTATGAGCAATATTTTGCTATAAAGCACGGCTTGCTGATGAAAAAGCAATGGCAGTAAGATGGAGAAAATTATGTTAAGAGTGTGTCAAGTAACCGGTATTCGTCAAATGAGTGGTAATAACGTATCTCATGCCAACAATAAAACAAAACGACGTTTTAAAGTTAATCTACATCAGAAAAGAATCTGGGTAGAATCAGAAAAACGCTATGTTAAATTACGTGTCAGTTCAAAAGGATTGCGCTTAATTGACAAACTTGGAATTGATAAAGTTTTAAGCAATTTGCGTGAGCGTGGGGAAAAAATTTAAGCGGAGCTAATTATGCGCATTAAAGTTAAATTAAATTCAGAAGCTGGAACGGGTTATTATTATACAACCACTAAAAACCCTAAAACAACAACGGATAAGTTGCGCTTCAAAAAATATGATCCAAAAGCACCTGTCGATGAAGGTGAAGAAGGCACCAGTGGCAAAAAATTTGGTAAACACGTTTGGTTTAAAGAAGGAAAAATTAAGTAGTCACCCCTGGCATTGCTTCACGAGAATATTTTTCTTTACGATCAACATGACCTGCAAAGATTGTTGCTAAGCTGATGAAAAAACACCCCAATACAATGGCACTATCTAAGTGCGCATAGCCAGATGCAATTAAAAAAATAACGGATAACACGGGGCAAGTATAAGATAACACACTCAGCAAACGAAAATTTCCACGTTTTACACCAATATCCCAAAAAAAATACGCTAGTCCTTGTGTCGTTAATCCCATCAGTATGATAACACCCAATTGATTGACAGTAGGAATTACTGTGGACTCATAATAAAAATGTGTAAATATAGAACAAACTGCACCGATACCACAGTACATTCCAATCATCTCTATCGGTGTCTTTTTATAATGGCGTGCTACAACCGTATAGGCAGCCCAAATCATCGCATCGGCAAATGCAAAGGCATAACCCAAAATATAATTTTTATTAAATCCTCCTAATCCTGACTTGTTAGTAATGATGCAATAAACGCCAGCAAATCCAAATAAACAAGCAACGAAATGGTACCCACTAAATTTTTCTGAGGGTAATAATGATGAAAATAAAATAACAAATATCGGCCAGAGATAATTAATTAAATCAGCATGCAGTGCTGGTGCATACTTGAAAGCAGCAATAAATGTCACATCATTCCCATAAACACCTAGTAAACCAACTATCCATAAAATCAATGGCTGCCCAAGTATTTTATACCATTGGTGTTTAACTGTTAGTATTATTGCTGTAATCAAAAAGCTAATAGAAAATGCGATAGCGATCACTTCAAAGGTTGGAATATTATTAATCGATGTAACAAACGTTGCTGATAATGACCACATTAGCAAAGCAAGCGCACCGATAAATGTAGCCCAACGGTTGCTGATGGTTTGTCGAACTGTCATAATAGCGTTCTGAATAGCCATACTAAGCAAAAATTTGCCAAAACTGGTAGCATGCTAACAAATACAGGATAAATTAGCAATGAATAGCCATTTTCAATATTGCTGAGCAGGTATAGCATCTGCTGATAAAATGTCAAAAGTGATTTAGCTGTCAACGCTTGCATACTGAAGCAAGCGCACGTTAAGCGACATTGAGAATCACAAATAAATACAAGGTAAACATAAAAATTTAAATGAAATCAATTAGTTAGGATATATTGAAATGGATAAAATATCTATTCAAGGATTATTAGTTAACAGTAAAATCGGTATCTTCTCTTGGGAAAAACAAATTGAGCAACCGTTAGAAATTGACTTAACTTACCGCTGTGATGCAAGATATATTGCACAAGAAGATGATATTAATCAAGCAATAGACTATGCTGCAATCAGTCATACTATCAAACAATTTACACAAGAAAACCGTTTTCAACTGCTTGAAACCTTAGCTGAAAAATTAGCAGATACTTTATTGCAACAATTTGATCTTGCATGGATACAGTTAACTATAAAAAAAATTGCTGCTATTAAAGGCGCAAAATATGTTGCTATTGATCTTGAACGAGAAAGGAAACGTTAGTTATGGCAGATGTTTATTTAAGTATTGGCAGTAATATTGAATGCAAAAAAAATATTTGCGCCATATTAACCGAATTACATAACCGCTTTGGCACATTAATTTCTTCTCCTATTTATGAAAGCTCTGCCCTAGGTTTTGAAGGAAATTCATTTCAAAATTTAACAGTTAAATTTAATGCCGATATAAATTTACCTGAATTATGTGAATGGCTACTCGCCAAAGAAATACAATATGGCCGTGATATCGATGCCGACAGCTTCACAGATAGAACGCTTGATCTTGACTTGCTACTTTTTGATGATGTTATTCTTTACAATACTGATATAGAAATACCTCGCAAAGATATTTTACAATATCCTTTTGTGTTGAAAGCACTAGCTGATATTGCACCACTAGAAAATCATCCTCTGCTAGGTCAAACTTACCAGCAACTTTGGAATAATTTTAAACTCAACAAAGTAGACTTAATTAATAAGACAGCAGAATACTCTGATCTCTTAACAACTATTGATATTTCATTTAAAAATTTACAAACACCTCTGGGGAAATCTGTAGAATATCAAAAGCCATATAATTCTGAATTGCTGTCCTTGCCTAGAAAAACAAAAAGAAAAGAAATTGGCATTGAACAACCGCTGCCATTTACTGGTATTGATATATGGAATGCATATGAATTATCTTGGTTAAATGAAAACGGCAAACCTAACGTTGCTTCTGCAGAAATTATTGTTCCTTGTGAATCAGAAAATATTATTGAATCCAAATCATTAAAGCTGTACTTCAATAGGTTTAATCAAACAAAATTCTCTAGCCAACTTGAAGTTGAACAAATCATAAAAAATGATTTGACTGTAGCAGTAGGTAAGCCAGTTAAAATCAAGCTACTCAATAAGCACACGCCTGTGTTTATGAGCACAACCGGAATTTGTTTGGATAACTTGGATATTACTGTAAATAATTACCAACTTAATACAGACTTATTAAGTGTTGGCGAAGAAATTATTGAAGAAACAGTTTTTTCTGAATTACTAAGATCTAATTGCTTAATCACAGGTCAACCTGATTGGGGAACAATAATAATTTATTATAAAGGAAAAAAAATCAATCACCAAAATTTGCTGCATTATATTATTTCATTTCGACAACATAGTTATTTTGGAGAACACTGCGTAGAGAGGATCTATCACGATCTTTGGCAACACTGCCAACCTGAAAAACTTTCGGTATATGCACGTTATACACGCCGAGGAGGTATTGATCTCAACCCATTTAGATCAAACTTTTTAATTTTTCCAGACAACGAACGCATTTGGCGGCAATAAGCGTTCAATTTATCAACCAGAGATAGCGACTAACTTGCCCTGATCAAATTGTAAAACCAATGGGTTACTGAATTGACCCTGGTCATATTGCCATATGGTAATTGTTTTTTCTTCATCGCTAGGCTTATTCTGCATATTAGTTGTCGCGGGTGTTCCACAAGCACTTAATACAGTATCATACGTTGCCCCAACAGCTAACGGTTTTGAACAAGCAGAGGTTGATTGCACCATGCTGCCATCTTGACTAATACGAGTTACTTTACCATCTGTTATTTCAACAACGATACTAGGTCCTTTACTCTGAACATCGGTATAAGTTCGATTAGGCTGAAAGGGTTGCGCCTGTTTCATTTCAATGTTGCTATACATTAAAAATTGCGTGGTTTGAAAAGCACCTGCTGGTACCTTTTTTTCTAACGTTGATGTCGGTGCGCCACAAGCTTGTCTAACTTGCTCCATGCTATCACCTTGGTTTATAAATCCATTTCCCTTCGAGGTAGAACAATAATACGCAAAACATACCTGACTAGAAAGTAATGGAGCAAGGATTAATCCTTTCAATCCTAGCGCTAACTTCATTACATTAAATCTCTTGCAATAAGTTTTTTAATTTTTGCATCGCTGACTTTTCTAATTGGCGAATACGTTCCAACGAAATATTAAATTGTTTGGCCAATGTCTGCAAAGTCTCTTTTTTGTCTGTTAGCCAACGAGAATGAATAATTGTTTGGCTACGTTTATCCAACATGGTTAAAGCCGCGTGTAAATTATCACGCCCCTGTTCACTTGAATCGTCAAGTTCCAATTGTTTGGCAGGACTAAGACTATGACACTCTAAATAATGTGCGGGTGCTACTTCTGCTGCACTGCTTTCATCATCATCTGGTTCTGCATCAAATGCCATATCATAGGAATTCAACCGTGCTTCCATCCGCTCTACTTCTTCAGTTGAAACATTTAATTCATTAGCAACGTCTTTAATTTCATCTTGAGTAAACCAACCTAGTCGCTTTTTAGCACTACGTAAATTAAAAAATAATTTACGTTGCGCTTTTGTTGTCGCAATCTTAACAATACGCCAGTTACGAATAACAAACTCATGAATTTCTGCTTTGATCCAATGCACAGCAAATGAGACTAAACGTACACCAACGCTAGGATCAAAACGCTTAACTGCTTTCATCAAACCAACACTACCTTCTTGAATTAAATCAGCTTGCGCCAGACCGTAGCCAGAATATCCCCTGGCTACACGGATGACAAAGCGCAAGTGCGCCATCACTAATCGTCGTGCAGCATCCAAATCAGCGTGCTCACGAAAACGCGTCGCTAGCTCTTGCTCCTCTTCTTTGGACAGCATAGGCACTTGATTAACTTGATAGATATAAGATTCTAAACTACCGATAGATGCAGTAGTCCGAAAAAGTTGCAAGTCATTGGTCATAATGTAGTCAAATCCTTCAAAACGTTAATGATATGCTCTATTTTCAGCCATTTTACCATTGTTTTTCAATAATTTCTACCCAAAATATAGCAGAAAATCACAATAAATAGGTTAATTTAACGCAGTACTTAGCCTATAGCCAACTTTTTTCACCTGGACAGATAAAGATTACAACGCATTGATAAATTTAGCTATTTGAACATACTTTGCAAGCAAGTCAGGTAAGACGCTCATTTTCAATACACTGGATTTACCTTCTTTACCCACAACGAAGAAGGAAAGTGGTCTATACTAAAAAGCAGTATAAAAACAACAGGTTGCTTGATTTATGAACATGCTCCGTCACATTTTTTTGCTCTTTCTGCTTAATAACATCAGCAATGCCATAGCGGTACAACAAACACCCAAATTAGTATTTCCTGTTGAGTGTAAATTAGGCAAAACTTGTTATATACAACACTACGTTGATATGGATCCGTCTAACTCAAAACGTGATGTTGGTGGTGGCGACTTAACTAACAATAATCATAGTGGCACTGACATCGCAATACCTACATATGATGATATTAAAAAAGGCATTAATGTCGTTGCAGCTGAAAAAGGCCGTGTCTTACGTATTCGCGATGGTGAGCAAGATAATAGTGATCGTGATAACGAATTTGACAGTAAAAAACCTTGTGGAAACGGCATTATTATTCAACATAGCTATAATTGGCAAACTCAATATTGTCACTTACGTCTAGATTCTATTCGAGTTAAACCTGGCGAGAAAGTTCAAAAAGGACAAGTTATCGCCCAAGTAGGTGCATCAGGTCATGCAAATTTCCCACACTTGCACTTTGCCATTCGGAAAAATAGCCAAGTTGTTGATCCTTTTGCTTCACAATTATGGGCAAAAAAAATTAATTATGTTGGCACCGGACTTATCGACATGGGTATGAGTGAAAAACCATTAAAGTTAGCAGATGTTGTGAATAACCGCCAAGAACTTAATAATTTTTCACCATACGATACCTCCTTCATTGCCTGGACTCGTGTGTTTGGTGTTAAAGCCGGTGATTCACAGCAGTTTATTTTTATACGCCCAGATGGACAAATCTATATGAAACCGGTTGTCAGTGAAATATCCAAAGATTACAAAGAATGGTTTGCTTACGCCGGATTTCCTATTACAGATTCAATCCGCTTTTCACATACCGGTCTCTGGCATGTGCGTTATGAATTAAAAGATAAAAATGAAAATGTTTGGCATACACTTGCTGAAAGACAGTTCACTATAGAGTAATCAGATGATTTTCATGGCAATGATGACAGCACTAAGCAATAAGAATGAAATGAATTGCTTCTATTTAAGCTAGCACTTTGTTAGGCTAATCCATCTAAATATTCTCGATTCATTAATATACTTGCTACTGCATATAGTGGGTAACTATGAATACACTCCTCTTCCATAAAGTTTGAAGCCGAGAATCTTAAACCCAAACTCACATCGTCATGCAAATTTAAAAATGCATACATGCTTTTTAACTTCTTGGGATCATACTGTTAGGATGAACAAAGTCAGCCTAACAGTTAAAGAAAAAGCAGTTCTGGAGCGTCGTCACTGAAAGACACGAGATGTATGTGAACTGGATCGGGTTAAAGCGGTTCTGCTTCGTTCTGAAGGTTGGTCGATCGCCGCTATAGCTCAGGCACTCAGAGCATATGAAAGCACTACTTCTCGACACATTAAAGGTTACCTTGAAGAAGCAAAGTTAACGGTTAGTAAAGATGGTTCTGATAGTTTTTATTCAATGAACAAACAGAAACATTAACGGCACACTTAACAAAAACGCTCTATCACCATACACGTGATACTGTAGCCTACATCCGGGAAAGATGGTCTATTGAATAGAGTGTTTCTGGTGTAAATAAATTATTGCATCGCCAGGGTTTTACTTACAAGAAACCAAAAGGCCGCCCTTATAAAGTAAATCTCGCTAAGCAGGCTGCCTTTATGAAAAAATATAAAGAATTAAAAACCTCTGTTTGCATAATGCAGAATAATCACGTACTTAACTTCATTGCTAATGTGGGAGCTGTTGGCTTGCCCAGCCCACCCTCACGCTTGCACTCATTTTCAAAAAAACAGATTAGGCCTTTGATATTACACCCACCAAAAAAATCTTTTGTTAAATCTAAATCATAAGCAAGACCATGGGCTAACTCAGCTGTAATAAGGTGTAGTTTATCTCCCACCACCTCTCGCTGGAAAGAGTCTACTGTGAGTAAGTATTTCATTAAAAGTGTTTTAATCGACGGTCCCTTACCTTTCTCATAGCCTCTTCCTGACACAGTCCGCTTCCCTGCATGCCAGTGACCACGAGATGTATTGAAAAACTGAATAATTGATTTAACAACATCTTCTAGCAAACCATTTATCCGCCATCCTGCTAATGCAACGTAGGATGAACGGGTTGTCTCATGCTCACTAGAAGTCTGCCATAGCGCATTATAATGCTTTAATGTTTTCTCAACGGCCGCTTTGATCTCATCAGCTAGCATCCTCTTTTTTTCTTCTGTCACTGCAGCATAATCCGCTATAGCCAATGGCTTCACCGTGGCAAGATTGCCTCGGAGCAAATCAAAAGAAAGTGATGAAAATCGTGAAATAGCACTAGCATGCAGTGGACTTTTGAAATGCTTTCGGGAGTAGCTTATTGTACCACTGTTTTTTGAGGCTTGTTTCAGTTTATATCTTTTAATCATTTCTTCAACGCTCTTGTTCCTTATAATCAACTTACGGACACGGCTTAAAGCTTGAAGATTTTTAGCTTCACCTTCAGTGATTTCAAAATAGGGCTGGTTTAAACGGTTAGCTAAATGCATCAGCGCAGAAACTACAGTTGCCTTGACAATAGTTAGCTTGTGAACGCTAGCCAACGCTGACACATCGGTAACATTGGTAAAACTAAGATCCAGCCTATGGACAGCACCCAGCATTGACACATCAGCAATGTTGGTAAAACTAAGATCCAACTCATGGACATTGCTTAGCGCTGACACATCACTGATGCCAGTCCTTCTAAGATGCAATATATCAACTTTCCCTAGCGCTGACACATCGATAACATTAGTAAAGTTAAGATACAGCATATGGACTTTGCTCAGTGCCGATACATTACTGACTTTGGTCCCTCTAAGATCCAGTGTGTGCACAGCTGTCAGTCCCGATACACTGATAACTCTAGTATACATAAGTTTCAGTGCATGGACTTTTCCCAGCATTGATACGTCTCTGACGTCGGTATAACTAAGCTTTAAACGTATGGACATCACCCAGCATCGATACATCAGTGACTCTAGTTCTGCTAAGATTTAGTGTATGAACAGCTCCTAATGCTGATGCATCGCTGATATCACATCCTTTCAAATCTAATTCTGTAAACTCACCTAATCTTACTATCTCGCTAATCGCAGGAAGATCTTCATCAGTAATTGATTTGTCGCGCACCTGCATTATAGTAACTTTCGCTAATAATGCTTTTTCTTTTTCATATTGACCTTTTTTACTGCTAACAATATCTAATACTGTCTTAAGTATTTTTCTTATTGAGAACAAAGCGATATGGGTTCTGCATTAGATTTTGACTCAAAACTTGAAGTAAGTTTTTTGTTTGCTATAAAACCAGTCTGTGTTATATTGTTCTGTCTATCTGCCATCTTGCTTATCTGCCATGATTACTCTAACTATTTACATTTTGTCATTAATGCATCTTATAATCAATCATTTTCAAAAATATTAGATTGATGCTATTTGGCATAACGTAACAAGGTTGATACACTAGCAATAACTATCATTGGTTTTTTAGCGGTTTTATCAGATAAACATCATAACGATGTCGACGGGTTTTAATGGAAAAATCAGGTTGTTGAACTCCCAAACTGGGGGCATATTGCGGCCGCTTCACAACAATACGTTGCGTACAATGCTGTAAAGCAACTAATAATAAATCGTCAGCATCAACATCTTCGCCCATTATATCCTTTAAAATTTGCATGTCTTTTTTCACTAAAGCGCTTTTCGGGCGCTCTGGAAACATGGGATCAAGATAAATTACTTCAGGATATTGTTCAGCAGGTAATGTTACTAAATAATCCCTCGCATCAGCATTGAGTAGCGACAAGGTTGTTTTTGGCTGAACTTCATACAAACGCTGCAACCCATCTTCCAATAGCGCAGCAATAATCGGATGACGCTCTATCATCAAAACAGGACAGCCTAAGCTGCTTAAAAAATACGCATCTGTGCCCATGCCAGCGGTTGTATCAATAATCTGTGGGGTATTTTGTCCCTTTAAGCCAACTGCCCGCGCTAATGGATGCTTACGACCTTGACTAAAATGAACACGTTGATGCGATTTACCCTGAAAGAAATCAATGTAAAATGGCGATAATGAGCTGTTGACTTGATATAATGCCAAATAAGTTGCCAATTGTTGCAAAATATAGCGATAATTGTGGCAATTATCCCCAACAAGAGGAATTGCCAATCTATCGCTCAATTTTGAGCTGCGCTAAGTTCATTTGGACTGTCTGCTGTCACAGCAAATTGTGATAATATATCAACCTTCATAAGTAATAGCTTATAGCGGATTTTACTAAAGGTGAATAGGATATGATTGAAAATCAACGCCAGCAATGCGTAAACAATAAAACGATTAAAATAACTTGTATTGTACCTGTTCACGATGAAGAAGAAAGCATTGACCAATTTTTACGCCAACTAAGAAAAAAATTAAATGGCTTAACTCAGCAAGGTGACATCATCGTTGTTGATGACGGTAGTCAAGATGCAACTCTACAACAATTAAAGCAAGCAACCCATCATATCAAAATCATTAGCTTTTCTCGCAATTTTGGTAAAGAAGCTGCTCTGACAGCAGGTTTAATACACGCAACAGGCGATGTTGTCGTATTAATTGATGCTGACTTTCAACATCCGCTTGATGTGATTGATGAATTTATAAAAAAATGGGCTGAAGGCTTTGACATGGTTTATGGAGTACGCATTAGTCGCGAAGATGAAACTGCTGTGAAACGTTTTACTAGCCGCATATTTTATCGTTTAATGTCACTCATCACAAAAGTAAAAATTCCACCTCATGCGGGTGATTTCCGCTTAATGGATAGAAAAGTAGTGAATGCCATGAACCAACTGCCTGAGCGTGAACGCTTTATGAAAGGCTTATATGCCTGGGTTGGATTTTCCAGCAGTGCTGTTCCTTTTACTGTTCAAGTACGACAAAGTGGAAAAAGTTCTTGGCGATATCGTAACCTTATTGAACTTGCTTTAGTGGGAATAACTTCTTTTTCTAATATTCCTTTACGTTTTTGGAGCTTTCTAGGATTTGTCGTTTCATTCATTGCCTTTATTTACGGATTAATTATTGTGCTTGATACGATGGTATTTGGTGTAGACGTCCCAGGCTATGCCACTATTGTTGCAGCTATTATGTTTTTTGGTGGCGTACAATTGCTATCAGTTGGAATCTTAGGAGAGTACATTGCACGAATTTTTAATGAAGTTAAATCACGCCCTTCTTATATTATTTCTGAAATCTTAGGGTTCGATGATGAATAACATCGAATCACTGACTATTATGCGGCAATTATTTATTTTTATGTTTGTTGGTGGAAGTGCTTTTATTATTCATTTATTAACAGTATATATTTTAGTTAACCAAGATATACTTTCACCCCTAACCGCAAATATTTTTGGTTTTCTACTTTCATTCAATATCAGTTTTTTCGGTCATTACTTTCTTACCTTTGCTGGCAACAGAGCAATCATTTCTTGCGCATTACGCCGCTTATTTCTATTGGCAAGTTTTAATTTTATTGCAAATGAGTACTGCTATTATATTTTGTTAAATATTTTACATTTACATTACTTGATTGCCTTAGTCATCAACTTATCTACTTTAGCAATTATTACATTTTTTGTTAGTAAATTTTGGGTATTTAAGCAAGAAGAAATCATATGAAAAAAATGGTTGTTTGTGCAGATGATTACGGTCAAAACCCAACTATATCTAGTGTCATACGTGAACTTGCTGAGAAAAGACGGATTACAGCCATTTCTTGTATGACCAATAGCTATTTTTGGCCAAATGAGGCTAAAAAATTATTATCATTGCAGGATAACATAGACATTGGCTTACACCTTAATTTAACAGAAGGCAAAGCCCTCAGTCATTTTGATACTGAAAAAAAAGAGTTACTTTCATTAAAAAAATTACTATTAAACACTTTCACAAAAAAATATACAGCAACTAGATTAGAAGAAGAATTAACAGCGCAATTTGAACAATTCACTCTTGAAATGGGTAGAGAGCCTGATTTTATCGATGGTCACCAACACATTCATCACTTACCTCAAGTTCGTGAGGCACTGCTTGCATTATACCAGAAAAAAAACTTAGGAAAAAAAACCGTCTATATTCGTTCAGTTGCAATAAATAACTGGAAGCAATCGTTCAAACAAGGCTATTTATTAAAACGAAGCATCATACATTTGACTGGTGCTACTGCATTGCAAAAGGAATTGAAAAAAGCGGGGATTCTCTATAATCCTCACTTTGCGGGCGTGTATAATTTTCAGCAGGCAAAAAATTATCCGAATATATTCCAGCAAATTTTAAAAAATTGTGCAGATAAAACACTAATAATGTGTCATCCAGGCCAGCAAGACAATCAAGCATTCGATGCAATTGCTGATAGCAGAATGCATGAATTTTCTTATTTAAGCAGCTCTCTTTTTATTGAAGATTGTAAAAAATTTAACATCCAATTAACTCGATTTCAGGATATTGTATGAGTAATAATATAAAATACACATGGCGCAAAGATATTACTTTCTTATTATTAGGTTTGGCAATATTTTACCTCGCTTTTCTTGGCGGACACAGCTTAGTCAATCCAGATGAATCACGCTATTCTGAAGTAGCGAGAGAAATGTTAACTTCTGGTGACTTTATTACGCCTAAAGTTAACGGGGCTGTTTTTTTTGACAAACCTATTTTATACTACTGGTTACAAGCTAGCAGCATCGAGTTATTTGGCGTTAATGAAACAGCTATTCGTTTGTGGCCTAGCTTATTCGGGATTTTAGGCTGTTTATTCATTTATATTGCCGGGCGAAATTTATATGATCGTCGTACTGGATTAATAGCCGCAATAACACTTGCTTGCTCACCACTTTATTATCTTGCTGCACATTATGCTAATATGGATTTAGAGGTCGCTGTTCTAATTTCTTGTTCTCTGCTTGCTTTTCTGGTAGCAGTACAACCAAAAAATCAATTAAACCGACAAAAATGGCTGTATTTATCATATATCTTCGCGGGATTGGCGATATTAACAAAAGGCTTAATTGGCCTTATGTTTCCTTTAATGATTATTGGTACATGGATTTTGCTGACTAATCAGTGGCATATTATAAAAAACATGTCAATTTTTACTGGCTTGTTGATCATTCTCGCTATCACTGCACCATGGTTCATACTAGTGCAGCAGCATAACCCAGATTTTTTTCATTTCTTCTTTTATATTCAACACTTTCAACGTTTTATTTCTGAAAATTTTAATAGCAAATCATCTCTTTGGTTTTATCTGCCAGTTATCTTGCTAGGGATATTTCCTTGGACGTTTTTCTTTTTCTCTGCCTTAGCAAAAACAATAAAAGCATTATGGAAAAATAGAAAAGGTGTGCAAACTGAATTATTTTTACTGCTGTGGGCTATATTAATATTTATTTTTTTCTCTATTCCGACATCAAAACTCATTGGCTATATTATACCCGTGTTGCCGCCTATCATTTTATTGACTAGCCATTATATTAGCCAGTTAATCAGCAACCTCAAGCAAAATAATATCACCATGCTTTTTATTAGCTTAGCTATATTTCTCACAGCATTGATTTGTTTAGCAACCCCTTATTTACCGCAATATAAAAACTATCTAACCAGCAAGACACCTTCACTGATTATGGCAAGTGTTTTATTTATATCAAGCATTATTTTATTCCTAAGTATACGCAAGAAGTTTTTTATTGCTTTTGTCGCGACAACCTTTGTTGCAGTCAGTTCATTGATGACTTTAATGTTGATCACTCCATATATTGGTATCCCTACCAACAAACCTTTAGTACAAGCCATGCAACGTTACTATCAGCCAGGCGACTTAATTGTTAATTATAAACATTATTTTTATGATGTTCCTATCTATAGCCAAAATACAGTTGTATTAGTTGAAGAATGGAATAGCCCAAAAATTAACAAGAAGGACAATTGGCGTCGACTATTTTCTTATGCTTTACAGCATCAACCAGAATTAAAAAACCGATTAATCACACCGCATCTTTTGTGGCAAAAATGGCAACAAGATCAACGTATATTTCTCTACACACGCAAAGCTCATTATAAACAAATTGTTAAAATGACTGGTAATAAAGCTTATATTATTGCATCAGGCCCACACTTTATGTTAATTTCGAATAAGCTCATTATCAATGAAACGATACACTAGCAGGTAGAAATTCAGTAGCAAATGATTATTCTATTTATCTGTGTTTCTTGTAAAAAAATATATTGCTAATTAAACCATTTATTCAACCAGGCAACTACTTTCTTTGTCCTAGATCCAAACAAACGTGGCGCGTAATATTTTCCTATTGCTCGTTTGATCACTTGTGATATATTGGGGTAAGGATAAACTGTTTTTGCAATCTGTCTCACATTTATTTTTGCTTGTATCGCTAATGCAACCTCTGAAATAATTTCACTGGCTTTTTCTCCTACAATGAATGCGCCAACTATGTTTTGTTTGTGAATAACAAGCTTAATATAGCCACTTTTTGCATTTTCAGTCAATGCACGATCATTATCGTTATAATCAAATCTAATAATCTCTGGATCAATGCCTTGCTTGCGTAGTGTTTGTTCCCCATAACCAACCCAGGCTATTTCTGGATCAGTAAAAATAACAGCTGGAATCATGTGCAGTTTTATTTTTTCTGGATAGTGAAAAATTGCATTACTGATAACAATACTCGCATGATATTCAGCTGCATGTGTGAATTTATAAGGACTATCAACAACATCACCTACAGCATAAACTCGCTTATTCGATGATCTCATTTGCTCATTCACTATAATGCCATTTCGGTTGAATTGAATGCCTGCTTTTTCCAATTGCAAATTTTTAATATTAGGTGTACGTCCAGCAGCTACTAAAATAGCATCACAGTAAAATCTAATTTCTTTACCTTCTTTAGTTTGGCAGATCACAGCTGTTTCTTCATCCATTTTCTCTACGCGAATGACTTGTATGGATAAACATACATTGATATTTTCGTCATGTAGAATTTCTGCTAATTGGTGGCCTACTTCTTCTCCAAGTGGAGCAACCAATGTCTCTAACATTTCTATAATAGTTACTTTACTGCCAAATCGTTGGTATGCTTGTGCAAGCTCTAAACTAATAACTCCTCCACCAATAATGACAAAATGCTTTGGTAAAGTTTTCATAGAAAAAATAGTTTCATTAGTATAATATGTAACATCTTGCAATCCAGGAATCGGTGGCACCATCGGTTGAGATCCAGTTGCCACAATGATTTTTTTTGCTTTAATCAATTTATCATTAATTTTTACTGTTTGCTTATCGTAAAAACCAGCTTCACCAAACAGAATTTCACAACCATAACTACGAAATCGCTCAGGATCATCATGCACTTGAATATCGGATATCACTTCCTGCACATGCTTGTTGACTTTGGCTATATCAACTGTCAGATCAACAGATGTTAAGCCAATTGTGCTAGCAGTTCGCATTGTATGTGCTACTTTTGCTGAATGAATTAACGTTTTACTTGGCACACAACCATAATGCAAGCAGTCACCACCCAAAGCGTGACTTTTTTCAATAAGTACTGTTTTCAAACCTAATTGACTTGCTACACTGGCCATAGTTAATCCACCGGCACCACCACCAATAATAACAATATCTTTTTTCTCTCCAGTCATAATGATCCTTATTTAAGCGCCTTTCTTTTTCCAAATGCCCAATTGCTTTAATAAACTGGGTAATAGTGCCAATAATACAAATAAACTGATTGTAATTAATACTTTCTTTACTAAATCAGATTTTTCACCTGCTATTGCGGCTTCACCTAATGATCCTAAGTAAGTATAGGCTGATGTTCCTGGCATCATAAAAACGGTTGATGCAACGACATATTGCCAAAATGAAATTTTGGTTAATCCTAGCGCATAATTGGATAAATTAAAAGGAAATAATGGCACAATACGTATAACAGCAATAAACTTCCAACCACTGTCAGCAACGCCATCTAATATTTGTTTTAATTTACCACCCGCTTTTTTCGCTACCCAATCTGATGCAATATAGCGTGCAATGAGAAATGCTAATGATGAGCCAATCACAGCACCCATCAAATTATACAGCGTTCCCAAGAAAGGACCAAATAATAAACCACCCGCTAAAGTCAGCACAGAGCCAGGTAAAAATAATACGGTTGCAAGAATATAAATACTGATGAAAATAATAGGCGCCCAGACACCAAATTGATTGATATAAAGATAAACAGAATGTAAATCAAAGTTTCCTTGAAAATACCATAGGCTGATCACTGCTGCAGAAACAAAAGAAATAAAGACTAACAATTTTATGACAGCTTTTCTATCCATCGCATAAAACCAAAACTTCTACTAAAATTAATTATATAACATTAATTATATACGGTAAGTCAGAAAAGTGGATAATAACCTTTAAGGGATGACGTACGTGAAATATCTCAAATCATCAATGCATATTTTATTTAATCGAGAACTCAGTTTAATTGAATTTCATGAACGTGTTTTACAACTATCGCAAAATCCAGAAATTCCCCTGCTTGATCGCTTGCGTCTGTTGTTTATTACCAGCAGCAGCCTAGATGAATTCTTCGAAGTACGTGTCAGTGTCGTCAAGCAACGTATGGCATTTAATGCACATATTAAAGGTTTAGATGGTTTATCCGCCAAGGAAGCCTTGCAGCAAATCTATGAAAAAACACACATGCTTGTTGACAAAATATACAACATTCTTCATAAAGAATTGATTCCCTCACTGACCAAGGAAAATATTTTGCTTGTCACAAACAAAAACTGGACAAAAAAAGAATGCACATGGGCAAAACATTATTTTGACCACGAAGTATTACCCATTATTAGCCCTATCGCCATTGACATAGCTCATCCATTTCCTAATTTGGCAAACAAAAGCTTAAATTTTATCGTCAAATTAGAAGGAAAAGATGCTTTCGGGCGCAAAGGAAAATTAGCAATTATTCATGTACCACGCTCAATCCCTCGTGTTATTCAAATACCTAGCAGTGATCATCATAAACAATCTTATTGCTTGTTAATATCGATTATTAATGCTTTTGCAGACACATTATTTCCAGGCATGAAAGTCAAAGGTTGTTATCAATTTCGTGTCACGCGCAATAGTGATTTAGCACTAGAAAAAGAAGAAAGTGAAGATTTAGCAATTGCTTTGCGCTCAAGTTTGCTTTTTCGTCATTTTGGCAGTGCTGTTCGATTAGAAATTTCTCATGACTGTCCTGATGAAATTGCTGAATACTTGTTGGTGAAGCATGATTTACAATCCGAAGAACTCTATCATATCAAAGGGCCCGTCAATCTCAGTCGACACATGATGATATTAGACTTAATCCATCGACCTGATTTAAAAGCAAAATCTTTCAGCCCTGGAGTTCCAAAAGTCTTACAAAAAAAATCGGATCTGTTCGCAGCAATTCGAAAGCAAGATATTTTACTGCATCATCCTTACCAATCATTTGAGCCTGTTTTAGAACTGATTAGACAGGCAAAAGATGACCCTCAAGTGGTTGCTATCAAACAAACACTTTATCGAACTGGTGTGGAATCAAAATTTGTAGCAGCATTAATCGATGCTGCCAGAGCAGGAATAGAAGTAACCGCTATCATTGAATTACGTGCACGTTTTGATGAAGCTTCAAATTTAAAATTAGCCAATTCCTTGCAAGCAGCAGGTGTCTTGGTTGTTTACGGTATCGTTGACTACAAAACACATGCAAAAATGTGTTTAATTGTCCGACGTGAAAATGGCAAGTTAAAACGCTATGTCCATTTGGGAACAGGAAACTACCATGCTAGAACTACTAAAGAATACACAGATTATGGATTATTAACGTATGATCAAGACATTGGTAGCGATGTGCATCAAATTTTCCAACAATTAACTGGCATTTGCAAAGAAACAAAAACCAAAAAATTATTTTACTCTCCCTTCACATTACATAAGCAATTATTGCATTTAATTAATCAAGAAAAAGAAAATGCCAAAAAAGGCAAGCCTGCTAGAATTATTGCCAAAATGAATGCGCTAACCGATGCAACAATTATTCAAGCCTTATACGATGCATCTAATGCAGGAGTAAAAATTGATTTGATCGTCCGAGGTATTTGTTGCTTACGGCCAAAACTAAAAAACCTTTCAAAAAATATTCGTGTCATATCGATTGTTGGACGTTTTTTAGAACATTCACGAGTCTCTTACTTTCACCACAATGGCAAAGAATTACTATACTTAAGCAGTGCAGATTGGATGGAGCGTAATTTTTATCATCGGGTAGAACTGTGTTTTCCTATAAAGAGTAAAGAAATCGTTAAAACCATCTTGCATGATTTAGATGTGTATTTACTGGACAATAATTCAGCATGGGAATTACAAGCTAATGGCCAATATAAAAAGCGCACACCCGGCAAAAATAGAAAAATAAAAGCACAATCAGAGTTGTTACAACAAATGCGTTCAGACTGAAAATGACATAAATACTTCCCTGTACAAGTTTTTTGTGTCAATATAGCTTGCTAAAATAATTGTGGAGACTGTAGTAATGAGTGATAAATTGGCAATAGTTACTGATGATTCATTTGAAGAAGATGTATTAAACGTACAAGACATGCCTGTTTTGGTTGACTTTTGGGCAGAGTGGTGTGGTCCCTGCCGTGCATTAACCCCTGTCCTAGAAGAAGTTGCGGATGAACTCGGCGATAAAATAAAATTCGTTAAAATCAATATTGATGACAATATCAATATCGCACATAAATATGGGATACGATCAATCCCTACGTTATTGTTGTTCAAAAGCGGTGAAATTAAAGATAAAACACAAGGACAAAAATCAAAAAGTCAGCTAATGTCTTTCCTTGAAACATTTATTGACGATTAATCCTGTTAGTTATTTTATTATAACTTATTGTTTTATAATAAATATTTTATTGCTGTTGAAATAATTAAGCGAAAATAAGGCATACTAATAATTGCCTTATTTTTACTTGAAAACTTTCAATTCTTCAGTTATAACAAACACTGGACACGATTAAAAAACCGTGCTAAATTTAAAGGCCATCGCAGTAGTTAACTGCAATCCTTCGAAGTAATCATCACACAGGTGTTCTCGAATTATTGAAGAAATGGCTATCTTTGTGTTTAACTAATTTTAAAGTGATTTCTAACCTATGAATCAAACAGATCTAAACCAGAAAAATGTTGCGGAATTGACTGAAATTGCGCTAGGGCTTGGTGTTGAAAATGTTGCGCGCATGCGTAAACAAGACATTGTTTATAATATTCTAAAAGCAACTGCTGCAAATGGCGATGATATTTTCGGCGATGGTACTTTAGAAATTCTACCTGATAATTTTGGCTTTTTGCGTGCTGCTGCATGCTCCTATCTAAATGGGCCCGGCGATATCTATGTATCACCTAGCCAAATAAGACGCTTTAACTTACGCACAGGTGACACTGTTCAAGGTAAGATTCGTCCCCCTAAAGAAGGTGAACGCTACTTTGCTTTATTGAAAGTAAGTCAAATTAACTTTGACTCACCAGAAAAATCTCGCAATAAAATATTATTTGAAAACTTAACTCCACTATTTAGCTCGCAGCGTCTGCAATTAGAGCTTGGTAATGGCACCACTGAAGATCTTACGCCGCGTGTGATTGACTTGGTTGCTCCGATTGGAAAAGGACAACGTGGTTTGATCGTTTCACCACCAAAAGCAGGTAAAACCATGATGCTGCAAAGCATTGCCCAATCAATAGCAGCCAACCATCCTAGCTGTCACTTAATTGTTCTGCTTATTGATGAACGTCCAGAAGAAGTAACAGAGATGGCTCGCTTAGTGAAAGGAGAGGTTATCGCAAGTACTTTTGATGAGCCCGCAACGCGCCATGTTCAAGTTGCTGAAATGGTCATAGAAAAAGCAAAGCGTCTGGTTGAGCATAAGCATGATGTCGTGATTTTACTAGATTCAATTACCCGACTCGCACGTGCGTACAACACGGTAATTCCTTCCTCTGGAAAAGTGTTAACCGGTGGTGTTGATGCACATGCTCTACACCGACCAAAACGTTTTTTTGGTGCTGCACGTAATATAGAAGAAGGTGGTAGTTTAACGATTATTGCTACGGCACTTGTTGATACTGGCTCAAAAATGGATGAAGTTATCTATGAGGAATTTAAAGGTACCGGTAACATGGAAATTCATCTTGATAGGCGCATTGCAGAAAAACGAATTTATCCATCAATCAATATTAACCGTTCCGGCACACGCCGCGAAGAACTGCTTATGAAACAAATCGAGCTACAAAAAATTTGGATATTACGAAAAATTCTTCACCCAATGGATGAATTAGGGGCAATGGAGTTTTTATTAGACCGGCTGAAAATAACCAAAACAAATGCAGAATTCTTTGACTCGATGAAAGGCGGTAAAGATACTGAAAAATGACAGTAATCACTTAACACTTTATGCTGACTAGGTACAGATGAAATACCGTGACTTACGCGATTTTATGAATCAATTGGAAAAGCAGGGCGAATTAAAAAGCATTGCATACCCTCTTGACAGCCGCTTAGAAATCACAGAAATCTGTGACCGTACTTTACAAGGCAATGGCCCTGCACTTTTATTCAATCATGTCAAAAACAGTGATATTCCTTTATTAGGTAATTTATTTGGCACAAAAAAACGCGTAGCGCTTGGTATGGGGGCTGAAGATACAACTGCCTTACGTGAAATAGGTGAATTACTCGCTTTTTTAAAACAACCCGATCCACCTCAGTCATTAAAAGATGCCTGGCAAAAATTACCGATTTTTAAACAAATATTGACTATGTCACCTAAGGTTAGCAAAAAAGCACCTTGCCAAGAAAATATTTTCAGTGGTAATGAAGTTGATTTAAGCAAACTACCCATTCAAACATGCTGGCCTGGTGATATTTCACCATTAATAACCTGGGGATTGGTCGTCACACAAGGACCAGAGCAAAAACGACAGAATCTGGGAATTTATCGCCAGCAAGTTATTGCAAAAAATAAAGTCATCATGCGCTGGCTGAGTCATCGTGGAGGTGCATTAGATTTTCAAGAGTGGTGTAGAAAACATCCAGGTAAAAATTTTCCGATTGCTGTCACCTTAGGTGCTGATCCAGCAACAATATTAGCTGCTGTAACGCCTATTCCAGACAATTTATCTGAATATTCATTTGCTGGTTTACTACGCAGTTACAAAACGGAACTAGTAAAGTGTATCAGTAATAATTTACACGTTCCTGCCAGTGCAGAGATTATTCTAGAAGGCTATATCAAACCAGAAGAAACAGCTGATGAAGGTCCCTTTGGCGATCATACCGGGTATTATAATGAAGTTGAATGTTTTCCTGTCTTCACTATTACGCACATGACTATGCGTGATAACCCCATATATCACAGCACTTACACCGGCCGTCCTCCAGATGAACCTGCTGTATTAGCCGAAGCGTTAAATGAAGTATTCATTCCCATTTTGCAAAAACAATTTCCTGAAATCATTGATTTTTACTTACCTCCAGAAGGGTGTTCTTATCGCCTAGCAATTGTCACAATAAAAAAACAATACCCAGGGCATGCCAAGCGAGTTATGTGTGGTGTGTGGTCTTATTTACGGCAATTCATGTATACTAAATTCATTATCGTTGTCGATGATGATATCAATGCACGTAACTGGAAAGATGTCATCTGGGCAATGACAACACGAGTTGATCCTGCTAGGGATACTGTATTAATCGATAATACACCCATTGATTACTTAGATTTTGCCTCACCTGTAACAAGCCTCGGCTCAAAAATGGGAATCGATGCAACCAACAAATGGCCTGGTGAAACCACTCGTGAATGGGGGAAAGCTATCACAATGAATTCTGCGATAAAAGAAAAAATTAATAGCATTTGGAATGAACTAGAGATTTTTTAATTATAGTATCATGTAAATGCCTTCTAGTAGAGCAACCCTGCTGGTAACTTCATATTGCACGCATGATCTAAGCTATTTGCCGGATCCACTGAGCCTTCACCCAACTATTCAAAATAAAGGCATTTTAATTTATTTTATCACGCATGTCAGAAATGAATCACCAAATGATATATCAACTTGACATATACTTTCATTTAAGAGGTGAGCAAAGATAGGATAATAGCGTTGCATATTATTTCAAAAAGAAAATTGCGTGATTATTATGAAAACAACACTCAAACAAAGCTGCTATTATAGCGGTTCCCTCTATTGTTGACCTATTCTAAGCGAGTATAGTGTTTGCTTGCGAGGCTTTAAAAGTGACGTTTACTTATGTAAATAAAGTTTTGAATAGCGAAGCAAGCAGGCTCTAGATGAAGTCTTAGGATAGATCAACAATAGAGGGAACCGCTATAATTGAATGGTATTACAAAATTAAAAATTTTTGCGCCCTCAATGTCAGTAAGCTGAACTTCCTGAGTTTGTTACTAAAGCAAAACTTGGTGAATAGTTACAATTTGAAATATGTATGAAAATTTAATAATTTTTTGTTCGGAAAAGTGTTGCCATATCACTTTATAGAACAATGCGGTAAACGCCACTAAAAGTAACGGAGTTATTTAAAAACAGGGGGCTTTTAAGAAAATTTCTTGTGTTTATTATTTAGGCGATCAATTTTGGAAAAGACTACTAATAGCTTCCATAACACGTCTAGTGTACCATACTATTAATCTAAGTCATTCTTTGAGAGAATTGAAATAATGAGACAAATTATTGCAATCGGAGGCGGTGGATTTTCAGAAAACACTGAAAATCTAGCAATGGAAAATTATATCTTATCATCCTCCTATATTGATAAACCCAAGGTCTGTTTCGTTTCAACAGCCAGTGGTGATTCAGAAGAATATATTGAGAGGTTTTATTCTGCTTTTTCTAAGTTAAATTGTGAACCATCTCACCTTGCTTTATTTGCAAATCCCCCTGCTAATTTAGAGGAAATTATTTTTGAAAAAAACATATTCTACATTGGCGGTGGTAGCACACGTAACCTACTGATTTTATGGCAAGAATGGTCGCTAGAGAAACTCTTATACGCAGCATACAGGCGTGGCGCCATACTCTCTGGAATCAGTGCTGGTGGCATGTGCTGGTTTGAACAAGGTTTATAGCAGTTTTCAATATTACTAAGCCATTATAAACTTCGTCTAACACGCGCTTGCTTTGGTCTTCAAAAGCTTATTTACAGTAAGTAAACCTCACTTTTGAAACCGCGCAAGCACGCGTTATACTCGCTTATAATGGCTTAGTAATATTGAAAACTGCTATAAGCGATTCAGCTGGAGCAGAATTCACCAAACTAAATTGCTTGGGTTTCTTAAAAGGCAGTTTTTGCCCACATTACGATAGTGAGAAAAAACGACAAGCTATATTTCAACGCGAGATTACTGCAGGGAGTCTTCTGCCAGGGTATGCTGTTTGTGATAATGCAGCGCTACATTTCAAAAACGAGAATCTTGAGCTAGTATTAAATACTCAAATGTCTGGCAACTGCTTCTATATTTCTAGCAATAAAAACAAAAAACTCAAGACACAGCACTTAGGTTAATAAGCTTAGCTTGCTAGGAGACCTAATACATCGCGGGTAAAGAGATCAAATCCAAATTTTACTGTAAATTCATATTACTCAAATCTCATTCCACCATCTAGTAATTGAAATAATATTGTTCGAATTTATGCCATCCTCTAAAGTGCTACTTGCATAGCACGTTTGTTAAAAAGTGACATATCCTATGCTGGTGTAGCATCTACAGTGCTCACAAATGATCAAATTATAGCGTTTCCCTATATTGTTGACCTATCCTAAGCGAGTATAGTGTTTGCTTGCGAGGTTTCAAAAGCGACGTTTACTTATTTAAGCTTTTGAATAACCAAGCAAGCAGGCGCTAGATGATGTCTTAGGATAGGTCAACAATATAGGGAAATACTATAAAATTGACACAAAAAGAATTTTCTACGATCTACCATATCAAATTGTAAACATTAAGAAACTGGAAACAGAATAAGAGGACTCCCGGTATAATAAGCTTAGCCTATTTAACGTGTATCGCTAAACAACCTATGCTCATTAGAAATACACTTGAATCAATGTAATATTTTTAACACGCTTCAAATTTTGCGTATTACCCTGATGCCGATCGCTACTAAGAAGATGTTATTTATTAAACAATTATTGTCATGTCGATCACTTTTGACTGTTTTTCAGCAATGCGTGATCGAGATATTTTAGTCCATTGATAAATAAGATTTTTTTTCTTTTCTTTATGGTGTCATTAGAACTTCTTTAACACCACGCTGAAGGAGTTCAAACATGAGTCAAAAGAGGTTAGGAATGAGAAACTTGAAAGAACTTTTGCGATTAAAGTTTAATGCGCAACTCAGTCATAGAAAGATAGCGCTCGCGTTGAATATATCGGCGAGTACGGTCAGCCTTTATGTGAAAGCTGCCAATGCTGCCTCACTGACATGGGCGGAGATCCAAATGATGAGTGATGATAGGATCGAACAGCAACTTGCTCCATATTGCCAACAATTAAGCGTAACGCGTAAAAATAAAAGTCGTGTTGATTTTGCAACAGTACACAGAGAGCTTCAGCATAAAGGAGTGACACGTGAACTGCTATGGAAAGAATATAAAGACAACGTCTTGGCACCGATCAGTTATACAGAATTTTGTCGCCAATATCGAGTATTTAAAAAAACGTTAAAGCCCAGCATGCGTCAACGACATCAATTGGGTAAAAAAATATTTATTGATTATGCTGGCCCGACGGTTCCTATTATTAACAAACAGACTGGGGAAAGACGAGATGCCAAGTTATTCATAGGTGTATTAGGTGCTAGTAATTTTACGTATGCTGAAGCCACATTTACTCGCAGTCTCCCGGATTGATTGCGGTCACATGTTCGAATGTTTAACTATTTTGGTGGTGTAACAGAGCTCATTATTCCAGATAACGAAAAATCGGGTGTTAATGAAGCATGTTATTACGAGCCTGAGGTTAATATATAGTATGCTGCATTGGCGGCTCACTATGATACAGTCGTATTGCCAACTCGACCGTGCAAGACAAAAGATAAAGCAAAAGTTGAAAATGCGGTTTTGGTGGTTGAACGGTGGATATTGGCACGCATACGCCATTACACATTTTTTACGTTAGATACGTTGAACCAGGTTATTGAGAAATTACTTATTGAATTAAATGACAAACCTTTCCAGAAGCTGCCTGGTTCAAGACGTTCTCATTTTGAAGACCACGAAAGAAAGCATCTAAAACCACTTCCGGTGGTTCCTTATTCTTACCAGGAAATAAAAAAAGTCAATGTCAGGCTAGATTATCATGTTGAAGTAAAGGGGCATTACTACAGCGTACCACATCATTTAATTGGTAAGGCGGTCTATTATTATTTAGGTGAAAATACGGTTGATATCTTCTATCAAGGTGCTTCCACCGCAAGTCATCTACGTTCAAACGAGCAAGGTAAATTCACCACGGTAGATGAGCATATGCCAAAAGTACATTGGGAACATCAACAATGATCCTCCCAATATTTTATATCCTGGGCAAAAAATATTGACAGTGCAGTAACTAAAATTGCGGAGCATATTATTAAGACACAGCCCCATCCTGAATGCTGTTACCGAATTCATCTTAGTTTAAAAAAATTATATAAACAATATGGGCAAAATCGTTTTATCGACGCCAGTCGTTACGCTATTGAGCATTTAATGATTAGTTATTCGCATTTACGCTCTATATTAAAAACTAGCATCGACCAATTACCGACAATCGCATCAAATGAACAGGCGCATACTGCACCTTTTCATTCGCATCAACATGTGCGTGGTGCACAGTATTACTCAACCACTGTTAAGGAGAAAAACAATGTTACCACCAACAACTAAAGAAAAACTGCAATTACTTAAGCTAAATGCATTTATCGATGTGTGTGAGGAAATTAATCAATCTGACATTCAAAATCTACCCCTTGCTGAGGCACTATCACTAATGGTTGACCGTGAAATTTTAGCTAGAGAAAATCGTCGATTGAAACGATTACTCAAAACAGCCAAACTTCATTATCCACAAGCCTGCGTTCAACAAATTGATTATAAACAATCCCGTGACTTTAACCAACAACAACTTCGTGCGTTGACACATTGCGAATAGGTCAAGAAGGTGCATAATATTATCTTTGTTGGCCCTACGGGTGTCGGTAAAAGTTATTTCGCTTGTGCTCTGGGACATCAGGCGTGTCAACAGATGGCGACAGTGAGATATTTTCGAGTAGCCCGGCTTATCGAAATGTTACGACTTTCTCATGCCGATGGCAGTTATCAAAAAAACCTTGAGCAACTGGCTCGCTTTCAACTACTGATATTAGATGGCTGGGGGATCGATCAATTGGATCGTCAAGCGCGTCGTGATTTACTCGAAGTATTGGAAGACCGGTCTGAAAAAAGTGCTACCATTATCACCACACAATTGCCGATGCTATTTGTGACCGTTTAGTGAACAAAGCTTACAAAATAACCATTACCGGGGAGTCTATGAGAAAAGCAAAAAGCTTGACCCATGTCGATCACCTAGTAACATCTTAATTTTGGGAGAAAGAGGAGAAATGGTAGTGATCGACATGACAATAATTGGCGATCGACATCAGGATAATATGCAGCAGTTAAAGTTAACACAAAAAGAATTTTCTATGATCTACCATACCAAATTGCAAACATTAAGAAACTGGGAACAGAATAAGAGGACTCCCGATATAATGAGCTTAGCCTATTTAACGTGTATCGCTAAACAACCTATGCTCATTAGAAATACACTTGAATCAATGTAATATTTTTAACACGCTTCAAATTTCAAGGTTATTGTTAGTGGTAAGTACTGCAGCAGCACTTTTTATTTTTTGAAAGGATTGAAATAATGAGACAAATTATTACAGTCGGAGGTAGTGGATTTTCAGAAAGCACTGAAAATCTAGCAATGGAAAATTATATCTTATCACCCTCTTATATTGATAAACCCAAAGTCTATTTCATTTCAACAGTCAGTGGTGATTCAGAAGAATATATTGAGAGGTTTTATTCTGCTTTTTCTAAGTTAAATTGTGAGCCATCTCACCTTGCTTTATTTGCAAATCTCCCTGCTAATTTAGAAGAAATTATTTTTGAAAAAAAAATATTCTACATTGACAGTGGTAGCACACGTAAACTATACCCGTGATCATTGAAAGTGCTTGATTTTAAAAAAAATGGGATCATACTATTGGGATGAACAAAGTTAGCCTAACAGTTAAAGAAAAAGCCTTTCTGGAGCGTCGTCACCGAAAAACACGGGATGTATGCGAACTGGATCGGATTAAAGCGGTTCTGCTTCGCTCTGAAGGTTAGTCGATCGCCGCTATAGCTCAGGCACTCAGAGCACATGAAAGCACCATTTCTCGACACATTAAAGATTATCTTGAAGAAGCAAAGTTAACGGTTAGTAAAGGTGGTTCTGATAGTTTTTTATCTAATGAACAAACAGAAGCGTTAACGGCACACTGAACAGAAACGCTCTATCACCATACACGTGATATTGTGGCCTATATCCAGGAAAGATGGTCTATTGAGTATAGTGTTTCTGGTTTAAATAAATTATTACATCACCAGGGTTTTACTTACAAGAAACCAAAAGGCCGCCCTTATAAAGCAAATCTCGCTAAGCAGGCTGCCTTTATGAAAAAATATAAAACATTAAAAGCCTCACTAAATAATAGTGAAAAAATATTTTTATCGATGCTGTTCACCCATCACAAGCAACCAAATTGAGCTATAGATGGATAAGAAAAGGGCAAACAGTGGAGGTCTTGACCACTGCAAGCAGAACAAGAATAAATTTAATCGGTGCAATTGAGCTTAAAAATATTAGCAAAACGGTTACCGATACCTATGAAACCACTAATACTGAAGCAGTCAGTACTTTTTTTCAAAAACTTCGTAAACAATATCCTATCGAGTTAAAATTACACCTGATTTTAGATCAATCTGGTTATCATCGTTCACATCATTTAAAAAAGCTGCCAAAAAACTGAACATACATTTACATTATTTGCCTCCCTACAGTCCAAATTTAAACCCGATAGAACGACGGTGGAAAGTAATGAATGAAGCATGTTAGAGATAATAAGTTTTTTAACTCAGCAAAAGATTTTAGGTCCAGTATATCGAATTTTTTCGAAAAAACATTGCTCGAAATTGGCGATTCTTTAAAAGAAAGAATTAACGATAACTTCCAAAAATTAAATCATGCACATTGACGGGTGATGAGTATACACGTTACTATAAGCGCTGGAAGAAGCAGCACGAGGTAACACTACGACACCAACATAATCCGGGGCAACAAGCGTTTATTGATTATGCAGGGACAACTATCCCGATTTACTGTCGAAAGCGTCATGAGATTATTTTTCAAGCGGAGGTATTTTTAATGGTGCTGGGTTATTCTCACTATACATTTGCTTACGCAACACGGACACAAGCCTTAGCGGATTGGATAGATGCGCATATGCAGGCCTTCGATTACTTTGGCGGTGTTTCTCAACAACTCGTTCCTGATAATTTAAAATCAGGGATTTCAGATAGTTGTCAATTTGAACCAGAAGCAAATCCGACCTATGCAGATATGGCAGCCCATTATAATACGGCGATTATTCCGGCGAGGCCAGCTAAGCCGCGCGATAGGCTGTTAAGTATCAAACGGTACCACTGGATTACCATGTTTGATTGAATAAGCACTATTACAGTGTTCCTTATACGCTTGCTGGAGAGAAAGTGTTATATCGGATAGCACAAAATACAATTGAAGTACTGCATCAGAATCAGCGTGTTGCATCGCATTGTCGCTCTGAGGAGCGAGATGGCAAGACGAACGAGCTTGAGCATATGCCAAGAGACGTTTTATTTAAAAAAATAATTCTTACAAATTTTCCTGCTATTTCTAATAGTAAATTCTACTTAGAAATGCGACAGATCCAACACTCACAATTTGAAATTCTATATGTTGTGGATAATACTTTTCATGATTAAATATCTCTAACGAGGTGTTAATCCAAGCAATTTATCAAGATCAATCTTTTCTTTTTCACTAGTACTATCATCTGTATTAAATTCATTCACCAATTCTGGCAACAAAGGAATACTTTCTCGAGACAAAGAGCGAGTGAGTGACTGACTATTATACATTGAGGAACTTTCTTCAGAAATGAAGGAATGTCTTAAAGATCGGCTTAGTGATGATTTATCATCTAATGATTCAGATGTCTCAACTAGCGGACAGAAAGTATTTTGGTAGGCCTTGATAGATCGCTTTGTCAATGGACGCTGTGAGACTACCATGAAATCATCACTTATCTGAGTAAACTTCTGAGGAAAATCAACATGCATTTGTTGAAAAGGGGCTATATTACTAGCAACTATATTTTGTCCAGTTACTCGAGGATTTTTAAACCAGGTTACTTTTTTCTTTGATGTCTTGTCACCCGAAGTAATAACTTCCGCAGTAGATAAAGTTGAGCTGGAATCATCTAATATTGTAGGGAGTGCAGGTGTTGAGTAACAGCAAGGAGACTCAGCAACGGTTTGAGATCGTGAGGGCTTGGTTGAAAAACTAGTTAAACACGTTACTTTTTTCTTTGATGTCTTGTCATCTGAAGCAATAACTTCCGCAGTAGATAAAGTTGAGCTGGAATCATCTAGCATTGTAGGGAGCGCAGGTGTTGAGTAACAGCAAGGAGACTCAGCAACGGTTTGAGATCGTGAGGGTCTGGTTGAAAAACTAGTTAAAGCTGAATTTAATTGAGAAAATTCTAGCAATGCAATTTTTTTCGCACTAGGGATATTTTGCAATCTGGCTTTACGTTTGTTAAGTAGTTCTTTCCAGTTATTACGCAGAAGTAATGGCTCAGAATTTTTCGAATCTGACACATCGTATTGAGCAGCGCCTCTGAGCATTTTAATTAATTTTTCAAAACTATTATTTAGATGCCTAGAGTTAGATTCATTCAAAAGTGTTAACTGATTTTGAGCAAGTTGCAGGGGAGTTTGGCCATTACAGTCTTCAGCTAGGGTATTAGCATTTCCTTTTATCAGTAACTGAGCAACACCGGTATTTCCTTGCTGAACAGCATAATGTAGAGGAGTAGACATACCTTTATTTTTAGCATTAATTAGGCTACCAGCATCTATTAACACGCGTACAGTAGAAACATAACCTCCCAAAGCAGCTAAATGCAACGCTGTACTCCCTTGATAGTTTCTTTGGTCGATGAGCGAAGGAGCAATCTCTAGAAGTTTATTAACCGTTGCTTTGCCGTTAAATGCAGCTAAATGTAAACATGTATTACCATTATCGTCTAGAGCAAAAGATGACTTAACCAGCTTATTCTTAAGAAAATACTCTACTGCATTGCAACAGCCATTATAGGCTGCCCATAGCAAATGACTTCGATATCCACTACTGGTCTTTTGAAAACTCAGTAATAAGTCTAATATTTTTGATGCTGATTCATTAACCATAGCCAACTGGAGAGGGGTAAGAGAAATATTGTTAAGCGTATCAATGGAACTACCCTGCGACAATAGATACCGAACTATTTCTAGGTTTTCAGATTCCACGGCCAAGTGCAGTGCTGTGTTACCTTGTTCATCTTGTGCTAGTAGTGTCACACGGAAAAGTATGAGAGCCTTATGGCTAGGCATATTTATAGAAATACCTTGCAATAAACACCGAATTATTTTTAAGTTTTGAGATTGCACAGCTAAGTGCAATGCCGTACTACCTTGTTTATTCTGTGCTGAAAGTGAGGCACCTTGGGAAAGCAGACACTCGACTACCTTTAAATTACTAGATTGCACAGCTAAGTGTAATACCGTATTACCTTGTTTGTCCTGTGCTGAAAGCGAGACACCTTGCTTAACTTTTCTTTTGATCCTAGAGGTGCTCCCTTTTTTAACTGCTAAGAATAGTTCAGAATTTGCTGTGTTTTTATTCATGATGATGTTTCCTAGTTTTAGGTGTTAAATAGTTGCATCTTTACTAGCCTGCTAGAGGCAACAACCGTTGTCTCATTTATATTGCTCAATTCGATATACTAGATTGTACAATTGAAATCAATTTCATGCAACTCGAAGTCTTTTCCAACAGCAATTTTAAATATGGAGTATAAATATCAGTCATATCAGTTTTTTCGGGGAAAATAGATTTCCATCGGATTGAAAATGAAGGGAATTTAAATATCTTTCCCTGGTTTTTGTTTATTTATGGAATCAATTTGGTTATTTTGAGTTCAAACCTGAAGCTGTTGCGATAATTTAAAGACTACTAAACAGTCACTGTAAGCAATGATGAACGTAGAGTCATGAGTCCATCGCACGACGCTAGCTTGTATCAGGCATTAATTCAATTTCTAACCCAATGACCACAAATTCCATCAGCTCAGTTCAACTTTTAAAGTATTGATAATAAGTCAACGTTCGAATGTATTAAAAGAATGTTTTTCTTGAACCGAGTTCATTACGAATCGCTTGGTAATGTCGGTCATGCAGATGAAGTACGGAATGAAATAAAAAGGCTATGATATTGAGTGTGAAAAGAAATTCTGACAAGTTTTCTTTTCTGTGTTCAAGATGATATCCTTTTGTTTTCAATGTATTATTATGCTCATTCTCCATTTTCCATCGAGTGCGCCCTGCAGTTACTATGTCAACACAATTTTCTTCAGTAATGAGATGGTCGGTTACAAACGCATTGATATAAATCACTTCACTCTGTTCGTTACGGATGGTTATTTCACACCAGTTAATGTCAATACTCTCTTCATCGCCGCGTAACAGCATGTGATTAACAAACCGGTAGGTGTCAGTGAATCTTTTTTCCTTGATGTCTTTTTACTGAAAACGTTATCACTTTCCCTAATTGACTTAACCCATCAATTTCTTGATATAGCGTATGATGTGAATCTGGCTTGCAGGTGAAAATATAATGAAACCCCTTATCAAGAAGGTCTTGTATCATCGGTTGATGACAATAGAGGTCATCCGCTAACAACGTTATACCTAGCGAGCTGTAATGTTCGCCATGTGTTTGTAACCAGCGCTTTGCCGCATTATTTTCACAATCCTGTTTTATCTCATGGGCTTGCTGATGAATAAACTCAGGAGGCAAACAAATCACGTGAGGTTGATTCGGTGCAACGACCGCTGCAGTAGCCGCTGAGTGAAAATAGGTGATACTGATTGAATTATCCGAATGATGACGTACCTTTTGACAGTATTTTTCACAATGGATGGCTGATGAACTAAAAAATTGCGTGTCATCGAGAGCAACCAATAGCGTATGATTGAGCGATAACGCTCAAGGTAATCCTGACTGTGCAACCGATCAAATATGCTTTCAAACACAGGTGTCATTGTATTCGGTGTGATGGGGTCAAGCAAATTTCTGATTTGATTATCGCTGGGGATTTTATTTGCTTGAAATAAACTTTGCACATTATCTTTGCCTTTGCGTTTTTCCATTTGTTTAGTCTCCACTATCTGTGTATACTCTTTATTTCCTTAGCTTAGGAATTTTGTTTTGGACCAACCTTGCACACGCAGGTTCTAGGCCTCAGATACCGTTCGGTCTTTACAAACAAAATGGGTGGAAAAGAGCTGGATCTCATTTACAGGATCAAGTCCTAAGGGAATTTACCGCTTCAATTCCGCCCTCCCAAGCCTGCTTGGGATTGTAGCAATAACGTTAAAAATTACTACAGTTGCTCAAAGTACAAGGGACTTTGCATGAAAAAGACTGAAAATGCGGATAAAGCCGCATCTGATTGTCGATATTGTATGTTCCTTCCTCGACGCTTATCAGGCAATAGTTCTACCGTATTACGTAATAATTGGACTAAACTCGTTAAGTCTATCACTGGCTTTGATAGAGGCACGTTCTTAGACTGTGTTGGCTTATCTCTTTTTTGCATTAGACCATAATACATAGCCTGTTACCGTAAGTCTTTGATCTTTTCTACATTTTTTATGTGTCCAAAATTTGTGTGATCCTTTAGCTGGGCAAATTTAAAATTGCTGCTTTTCCAATGTAGGGCAAAACCATACTTTGACTATTTTTTGTCCTTCAACTAATTCGCTTCTAAAGTGATCATTCCACATAGCTTTTTTTAGTTTACCTTTCATACTGTTTTTCTCAGGATGCAGACGCGCCATATTCAATGCAAATCGTCTCATAACGGCTAGATTTTCAGCGGCATGTTCTCGACTAATGCGACAGTTGTGTCCCTATAATGCTGTAAATTCGGAATGGCTGGCATGTAAATAAATGAAATGGAAGGTTAATTATTTGTCAATGAGGGACGGAGCCACGAAGTGGCGAAATGATACGATGGCCAAATTTGTCGAAGCAATAATCAACCAAGTGCTTGAAGCACAGATGACAGAACATGTATCGGCTGAACGTTACAAACACACTGATTCACGTCAAGGTTACCGTAATGGCTACCGTACACGGACGTTACACACGCGAGTGGGGACACTGAATTTGCGGGTACCTCAAACACGAGATAGTAGTTTTTGTACCCAGTTATTTTCACGCTATCAACGCCATGAGCAAGCGTTTGTGTTAACGTTAATGGAAATGTATTTAAATGGTGTATCCTCTCGCAAAGTAGCAAAAATTACTGAAGCACTGTGCGGCGTGAGTTTTTATAAATCAACGGTCAGTGATTTGTGTGTTGCTTTAGATGCAAAAGTGGCGGCTTGGCGTCAACGGCCATTATCTGATAAACGCCTACCCATTTTTGTTAGTTGATGCCCTGGTGGTGGATGTACGCCGAGATGAGGCGATACGACCGACAGCAGTTTGTATGGCCTATAGTGTTAACGCCGATGGCCAACGAGAGCCCCTAGACTGTTTGATAGCAGATAGTGAAAATGAAGCAAGTTGGGAAACATTGTTTCGGTCATTAGACGAGTGAGGTCTGACGGGGGTAGACATTGTGGTATCGAACCATTACTCAGGGTTAGTTAATGCCATTAAGCGTCATTTCTAAGGAGCCCTTTGGCAGCGTTGTCAGTATCATTTTATCCGCAATATATTAGCACATGCCCCGCGTCATTGCCGGGCTGATATGGCCAATCAACTGAAATTAATTTTTCATGCCGCTGATAAAGCAACAGCTAAAAAATCGGCTGCTGATTTTATGGTTCAATTTGATACTAAAGCACAAAAAGCGGTAGAGATATTCGAAGAAGGGTTTGAGCAAGCCTTGACCGTGCTGATATTTCCTGAGCGATATCGACAAAAATTACGCACGACGAATTTGCCTGAGTGCATGAATGAAGAAATACGGCGACGACAGCGTGTCATTCGTATATTTCTTAATGATCAAGCCGCTATGCGATTGATTGGTGCTTTATTA